>NZ_CP055263.1:3497500-4697500 GCF_014217835.1 Metabacillus sp. KUDC1714 | reverse complement strand
AAGGATGATCAAGCTGAAGTAAAAAAACCTATTTGGTTTATCCTATTAGGATTAGCCTCCTATTTCGTTATGGATATATTAGGATCCTTAATGTTTCTATCAGCAGGTCTTCTAGCGTTAGCTAAAAATAAATCCATATCAAAGCTGGTAAACTATCATTTACAAAATTAATAAGATCATCAGTCGACCTACTATTTTTTTGTCACTATGGACCCATTAAAATCAATAGTATATAACCAAAGGAAAGTTAAGATTCCATCATTGCCTTTGGTTATAGCTTGATTTTTTTTTTCGAGTTTTTCAACGATTCAGTTACGAAAGAAATAAAATTGTAAAACTTTATAAGCTTAGTACTTAATAGAACGTCTAATTAATTGCTTTAAGAAAAGAGGCGATTTTTCTGAAAAAGATACTATCAATTGTCATTGTATTTAGCTTTGTTTTATCCCTCCCATTCTCAGCATTTGCTTACAGTAACCCCTTTAAATTAACAGATACTTGGAAGTGGGATACAGGAGTATTTTATGGAGAAGGAGATCCTTATATTTTAAAACACAATGGCACTTATTATCTGTATGTTAGTACAGTGGATGATAAGAGTGGAGTAAAAGCTTGGAAGTCAGAAGATTTGGTGAATTGGGAGTACGGTGGTTTAGTTACGAAGGAGCCTACAACAAAGGCAGCCTATGCTCCTGAGGTTGTGTATTGGAATGGTCATTTTTATATGTACACATCACCTGGTGGAAATGGGCATTATGTATACAAAAGCTCAAACCCACTAGGACCTTTTGTGAAGCAGACAAATAACCTTGGCATGGGAATCGATGGACATGTGTTTATTGATGATGACGGGAAATGGTATTTCTATAGTACTGGTAATCAAAGAATTGATGCACGTTTAATGTCAGATCCCTATACTTTTGGCCAAGCTTCAAACACTGGCGCAGAAATGGATGGCTGGACAGAAGGGCCAACAATTCTTAAAAGAAATGGTAAATATTATATGACATATACAGGAAACCACGTGTGGAATAAGGCATACCGTGTTGATTATGCAAGCAGTGATTCACCAATTGCTGATTTTTTACATGAATTCGAACAAAATCCAATCTTACTAAACACAGAG
Organism: Metabacillus sp. KUDC1714; assembly: GCF_014217835.1. Lineage (NCBI taxonomy): Bacteria > Bacillati > Bacillota > Bacilli > Caryophanales > Bacillaceae > Metabacillus > Metabacillus elymi. The sequence goes on along the minus strand of NZ_CP055263.1, from coordinate 4,696,374 downwards.
GGGGCAAATGTAGGAGTAGGTCATAATTCAGTCGTCCGCGGACCAGATCTTGATTCCGAATATATGGTTTATCATAGTCATGCAAATCCAGGCAGATATATGAATCTAGATCGAATAGCTTGGAATGGAGATAAAATGCTCGTTCTTGGCCCAACAACAACTGAACAGCCTAACCCGGACCTACCTGATTTCAGTGAGCGCTTTACCGATTCATCCTATGATGAGAATTGGGAAACGATCAACGGCGGAAACTGGAGTATTGCTTCAGATATGACTGGCTGGCTTAAACAAACGGCAATAAATGACGCGAAACAATTTAAGCAACTGACGAAGGAATCTACAGCTTCAGATTACACGGCAGAATTCAATATGAAAACAATTGAACAAGGCTCAAGTAGCAATCCATACTTTGGTGCTGTTTTCTCCTATAAAGATGAAAGTAACTACGGCCTAGCTGTATTAAGTCCTACAAAAAATCAATTAGAAACCGTCTTTATCGTAAACGGAATTGAACAAGAAAGGGAAGCTACAGCTTTACCTGAAGGCTATGACTATTCTAAGCTTCACCAAATACGAGTAGAAAAGTCTTCTTCAACCTTTAAGATCTTTGTAGATGGCATGCAAAAGCAAACACATGAAATTCCAGAGCTAGATGAAGGGAAAATCGGATATGCAACATCTGATATTCATGCTGCATTTGGCTATACGGCTTTCAGCAATAAAGTGAACGGAAGCAATGTATTTGATGCATACAAGCCATTACCAGGAACCATTGAAGCCGTGCATTATAATACGGGCGGTGAAGATGTAGCCTATCATGATACAACCAAAGAGAATACTAGTGGAAAATATAGAAGTGATGCTGTTGATTTTAAAGTGAATTCCGAAGGTGGTTATAACGTAAGCTTAGATGAAACCGGGGAATGGCTAAATTACAATGTCAATATTTCAGAAGCAGGTACTTACAATGTAGATCTAAGAGTATCAGCTTCAAGCGAGGATGCACAGGTGAAATTAGTGTTAGATGAAGCGACTGATCTGACAGGTGAAATAAACATTCCAAAGACAGATGAATGGAAAACACTCTCGATTGAGGGAGTAGAATTACCGAAGGGTCAGCATACGTTAAAAGTTGCTGTCGAAAATGGAACATTTGATTTATCCAATATGAATTTCCAAGAACATAAGCAAGTAAAAGAATTAGCTTCAAACTTTAATGATGGAACGAGTAATGGATGGGAAGAAATAGAGGGATTTTGGACGGTTAAAACAAATAAACCTAGCTCTTTTGATGCCTATAAACCAATTCCAGGTTCAATTGGAGCTGCCTATTATATCACCGGTGGTGAAGGGGTAGCTTACCATGAAACAACTGCGGAAAATATTGGTGGTGTATTAAGAGGAGATGCTGTTGATATCCGAAATAATCCAAAAGGGGGTACTGCAGTTGGCTGGAACCAAACAGGAGAATGGTTTAAATACAATGTATCCATTAAAGAAGCAGGCCTCTATAATGTTCAATTAAATACTGCAACAACCTTTAACAATGCAAAGGTTCGATTATGGCTAGATGATAAAACAGATTTAACTGATGTGTTAGAGGTTCCTAACACGGGTGATTGGAATAATTGGCAGCCTGTTATGAAAAAAGGGATCACATTGCCTGAGGGTGAGCACACGATTAAAGTGGAGATCGTCGAGGGAGAATTTGATTTTACTGGTCTTGAGTTTACATCGTTTGATATTCATAAACCAGTGCCTGGAATCATAGAAGCTGAGGAATACAATCTTGGTGGTGAAGGAGTAGGCTATCATGACAACACGATGGGAAACAGTGGGGATAAATACCGTGAAGATTCTGTTGATATTCGAGTGAATCCAGAAGGAGGGTACGCTGTTACGTCCAACCAAACAGGTGAATGGCTAGCATATGACGTAAACATTGAAGAAGCAGGCACATATGGTCTTGATCTCCTTACTTCTGCAATCGAAGATGGCGGAAAAGTAAAACTACTACTAAATGACGAAATTGATTTAACAGGAGAAATAAGCATTCCAAAAACAGGTGATTGGAATAGCTGGCAAACCATTTCTTTACAGAACATATCATTACCCGCTGGCAAACACACAATAAAGCTCGTCACCGTAGAGGGAGGATTTGATTTTTCTAGTCTAACACTTCATAGGTTTGATCATCATAAAAAGCTTCCAGGAAAAATACTGGCGGCCGATTATCTAACAGGTGGAGAAGGTATTGGATATCATGATCTTTCACCTGAAAATATTGGCGGAAAATACAGGAGAGATTCTGTTGATATCCGTGTTAATCCAGAGGGTGGATATAATGTTGGCTGGAATCAAGCGGGAGAATGGTTAAAATACAATGTCGATATTGAAAAGGAAGAGAATTATCAATTAGATATAAAAGTTGCTACCGAATTAGAAGGAAGTCAAATTAGACTTTGGCTTGATGATACCGTTGATTTAACAGGAATTATTGATGTCCCAAAAACAGGAGGCTGGGATAACTGGGAGAGTGTCATAAAGGAAAATGTTTCCTTACCAGCTGGACAGCATACAATTAAGGTCGAAATGGTTAAAGGTGAGTTTGATTTTAGAAGTATTGATTTTTCATTAAATAACGATGAAGAGCCACCTGCAGTTGAAGGGGAGTACAGTACATCTCCAGGTACGTTTGCGAAATCGGTCATCGGAGATAGTAAATGGAAGGATTATACAGTTGAAGCAGATATCAATATTGGAGCTGGAACAGGTGATGGTGGGTTAATTTTTAGAGTAAATAATCCAGCCAATGGGATTGAGCTAAGTCAAAACAATCCTGATTTTATGCAAGGTTATGTCGCGTATATCAATAAGGATGGCGTTCATTTAGGGAAATTTAATTATAACTGGACATACCTAAAAGGTGCTGACATCAGTGAGCCATTAAATACGTGGCAACATATTAAAGTTGTTGCAAAAGGGACGAATATAAAGGTATTTGTTGGCGATGATGATACCCCAAAAATAGATTATACAGACAACAGCAGCACAGCATTTACCCAAGGAAAAGTAGGCTTGAGATCAAACTATAATTACACGAAATTTGATAATTTTGTTCTAAAACCTATAGAGACATCTCATTCATCGATAAAAAATGATCTTGATTCGTTGACAGAAGCTGGTGATGTTGCTCATAGTGTAAATAAAAAATTAACAAACAAGTTAAATCAGTCAAAACATCATTTAGATAAAGGGAAATTCGATCAGTCTATGAAACATCTTAATGATTTTCGAAAAATAGTAGAAAAAGAAAATGGTTTATCTGAAAACATAAAGCAAGTATTTGAGTCAGATGCTTTAAGACTATTAAGAACAATAGAGAAAAAATAAAAAGCAACACAAAAAAACGAATAGGAAGGTAGGAACCACACATCTACCTTCCTATTAACTTGAACGGCAATAAAATGGAGAAACTTGTAATGAGGAGGGTGTATAAATTTGATTCAAAAGATAAGTAATGATTTCCTTATTACTATTTATAAGAAAGCAAAAGCATTAAATGTTAATTCATATTTTATTACTTTATTAGAAGTAGAAATGAAAAATAGAAATTTAGTGTCAAAATGTTTATATGTTAAATGAAATTTTATTCAAAACCTTCATTATTTAGAATTTTTTAAACACCGATAAAACGGTAAAAGTTGTTTCAATGATATGAAGGAAGCATATTTTTTTAATTAATTTGGATAAAAATAAGGGAGGAAAGAATTTATGAAAAAACAGAAATTTTATAAGCTGACTACTGCAGTATTCATTTTACCTCTCATTTTAGGGAATTCCCCTATTGAGTTATTTGCTATTGAAAATTCTAGCACAACAAAAAATATGAACTCCACATTTTATAAAAAACAATCATTTGAATTGTTTAAAAATCCAGTGGTTGGAGAAGGGGCTGACCCTTGGGTTGTCAAACACACGGATGGTTACTATTATTACACACAGACAACTGGTAGCAATATTACGATTTGGAAATCTAAAAATCTATCAGATTTAGGTAATGCCGAGAAGAAGGTTGTATGGACACCTAGTCCAGATGCTCCAAATGGACACCATATGTGGGCACCAGAGATGCATTTTATCAATGGAAAATGGTACATCTATTATGCTGGATCTGATGGGGATATGGGCAAACAAAGAATGTATGTCCTTGAATCAGAAGGCTCCGATCCATTTGGACCATATCACCATCCAGAGGGAACTAAATTTGGAAAAATAACCGACCCTTCAGATAAATGGGCAATCGATGGAACAATTCTGGAATATAAAAATAAATTATATTTTGTCTGGTCAGGCTGGGAGGGAGACGTAAATGTCAGCCAACAATTATATATCGCCCCTTTAGAAAATCCTTGGACAATTAGCGGGGATCGAGTAGAAATTTCAAGACCAGAGCTAAATTGGGAATTGAATGGAACCCCTTACATCAATGAAGGCCCTCAAATTTTAAAAAATAAACAAGGGAAAGTATTTATCGTATACTCAGCCAGTGGAAGTTGGACGGATGATTACTGCCTAGGGATGTTGACATTAACTGGATTGGATCCGATTAATCCTGATTCTTGGAAGAAGAACCCAACCCCAGTATTTGAAAAGAACCCAGCACTCGGTGTTTATGGACCTGGCCATAATAGCTTTGTCAAATCTCCTGATGGTAAAGAAGACTGGATTGTTTACCATGCAGCTAAGTTTAAAGGAGCAGGATGGAACCGGAATGTTCGTATGCAAAAATTCTCTTGGAATGAAGATGGAACACCTAACTTTAGAGTTCCAGTAGCTGCCGATACATTACAACGTGTACCTTCAGGAGAGTCAAAAGGAAGACTGATTCCTCAGCTACCAGGGGTTATTTATAAGTACGAGGCAGAACAAGCTACTATTAATAAAGCAAAGGTAGTACATAACCCAGCTGCCTCAGGTGGAGCAAAAGTAGGATACATTGATTATGAAGATAGTTTTATAGAGTTTCAAGTTCAAGTGACGGCAGGCGATTATACGATGAAGGTAAGATATTCGAATGGAATGGGAGAACAAACAAGTCATAATGTCTCGATTAACGGACAAGCCCAGGAAGAATTAATCTATGACAGCTTTGGTTGGGATTCTTGGAAAGAAACAGAAATGGATTTATCGTTAAATCAAGAAGAAAACACGATTCGAATTGCAAAAGGGAAACTTTATACAGAAATTGATTCGATTGAATTAATTCCGAAAGAACAAACTGTCTATAAGTATGAAGCAGAGCATGCCAGATTGGAACAAGCGGATATTGTTAATGATTCCATGTTATCCAACAATCAGAAAGTAAGTAAATTTGACGATAAAGATAGCCAAGTTACGTTTCCAATACAGGTACCTACATCAGGGGTATATGAATTACAGGTGAAATATGCAAATGGTACAAATTCAACGAGTACTCATGCAGTATCTGCGAATGACAAGCTGATCGGTTCAATTGCATATAAAAATAATGGTTGGGATTACTGGGAATTCACTTCTGTAAAAGTGAATTTAAAAGCAGGAATTAATCGAATCACCTTTTCAAAGGGTGAAGGAATGGCTGATTTAGATTTTATAAGCCTTAAAAAGCTGGATTAGAGTACATGGACTAGAGAATGCATAGGAAAGAGCACATTACTAGTTATTAAGATCATAAGAATGAGAGACACAATTGAAGGTATGGAGGGATAGAGATGACAAAAAAGCGGCCAAATATTTTATTAATATTAGCAGATGATTTAGGATTTTCAGATTTAGGAAGTTTTGGCGGAGAGATTCTGACACCAAATCTAGATCATCTTGCAATGGATGGACTGCGTTTTACTCAATTTTACAATTCTGCTCGTTGTTGCCCTAGCCGTGCTTCACTTTTAAGTGGATTATATCCACATCAAGCTGGCGTAGGAGAAATGACAGAAGATCGTGAAACCCCAGGTTATCGAGGGTTTTTGAAAGATCAGTGTGTTACTCTTGCTGAAGTCTTAAAAGAAGATGGTTACCATACGTATTTATCTGGTAAATGGCATGTTGGAAAACATGGACCAATTGAGCGAGGCTTTGATGATTTTTACGGTCTTTTAGGAGGCTTTACAAGCTTTTGGGATAAAAAAGAATATATACGTTTGCCTGAAGGTCGACCAGAACACAATTACGCAGAAGGAGAATTTTACGCAACAGATGCTATTACAGACCACGCATTGGATTTTATTGAAGATTCTCGTGAGGATGATCATCCATACTTTCTTTACCTTGCTTATAATGCTCCACATTTTCCGTTACAAGCACCAAAAGAGGAAATTGCTAAATATGAAAAGGTATATGAAAAAGGCTGGGATAAGATACGCGAAGAGCGTCTAGAGCGGATGAAGAACTTACAAATCATTGACGAAGATACACCATTAACACCAAGATCTGAATATTGGAATAGGGATAGAGATATTCATGGGCTTAATCCACCATGGGATTCCATTGATCCGGATCGTCAAAAGGATTTAGTGAAAAGAATGGCCATCTATGCTGCAATGGTCGATCGTATGGACCAAAACATTGGTCGAGTCCTTGATAATATTCGTGAAAATGGGGAACTTGATAATACATTGATTTTATTTTGCTCTGATAATGGTGCTTGTGCCGAATGGGATCCATGGGGATTTGATAACTGGATGACAACCTCTAATTTTTTACATCGAAAAGAGGATTTAGATAAAATGGGTGGCCCAGATACCTATCATAGTTACGGTTCAGGATGGGCGAATGCGTGTAGTACTCCACTTACGTTTTATAAACATTATGGTCATGAAGGAGGAATAAGTACGCCTTTAATTGCCCATTGGCCAGAGCAGGTGAAACGTAACGGAGAAATTGATCATCGACCAGGACACTTTATCGACTTTATGGCAACTATTGTTGATGTTACTGGTGCTATGTATCCTGAAAATTATAATGGCCATAACATTCTGCCGATGGAAGGTGAAAGCTTGAAACCCGCCTTTCTCGGGAAAAATACTCCACAAAGAACATTTTGCTTTGAACATGAACAGCATTGTGGAATTCGTCAAGGAAAATGGAAACTATCAAAAGTAAGAGAAAAAGATTGGGAACTTTACAATATTAATAATGATCGCACAGAAACGCATAACTTGAAAGATACATATCCAGTTCTTGTAGAAGAACTGAAGAGAACATGGGAAGAATGGGCAAAAAGAACCGGCGTTTACCCCCGAATCTTAACAAAAGTTGAAGTTAAAGATTGAATTGTATCATTTATTTAAGGGTGCATATAATAAAGCTGCACCCTTATATTTGGATGCGAGTATTTAATAGGGAGGTAATCAATATCAATATAAGTTTGATACCTCTTTTTGTCCTAATAATCACCTATTAACATTATAATCCTAATTTCAATAACCTCTATTTCACAACAATTCATAATAGTTTTACAAAATAGGTTGACACTCACCTTCCTTTGTGAGAAATTTAAATGAAATTTTACATAAATCGGGAGGAAATAATGACTATGGATAATCGCACAAATATTATAGACTGCACCATTCGTGATGGAGGATTAGTAAACAATTGGGATTTCAGTATTGAATTTGTTCAAGATTTATATAATGGCCTAAGTGAGGCTGGTGTTGAATATATGGAGATAGGCTACAAAAATTCGGCAAAGTTGCTTAACGCGAAAGAGCCTAATCACTGGAGATTTCTTGACGATCAGTTCCTTAAGGAAAAAGTAATCACTGAGAAAAAGTTTACAAAACTGTCCGCTCTAGTAGATATTGGGCGTGTAGACCCAAATGATATTTTACCTCGTGAGCAAAGTGTGCTAGATATGATTCGAATCGCTTGTTACATTCGTGAAGTAGACAAAGGCTTAGAGCTTGTCCAAATGTTCCATGATTTAGGGTATGAGACTTCACTTAACATTATGGCTTTATCAAGTGTACCTGAACAACAGCTTATTGAAGCGTTTGAAATGGTGAAAGAAAGCCCTGTAGATGTTGTCTATATCGTTGACTCATTTGGAAGCCTATCTCCAACGGATATTGAGCATCAAGTGAAAAAGTTTAAAACAATGCTACCTAATAAACAACTTGGTATTCATACGCATAACAACATGCAGCTGGCATTCGCAAATACTTTAACAGCGATGCGAAATGGAGTTACATTCCTTGATTCATCAGTTTATGGCATGGGTCGTGCGGCTGGAAACTGTCACACAGAGCTCCTCGTTACCTATATCCAAAAAGCAAGCTATGAAATGAAGCCAGTTCTTGGCGTTATTGAGAAGCATATGCTTGAGATGCGTCAAAAGTGGGAGTGGGGCTATATCATTCCATACATGATTTCTGGTGCATTAAATGAACACCCTCGTGTTGCGATGGCATACCGCGATAGTGAAGATCGTGACAAATATGTAGATTTCTACGACAAGGTTACATCACCAGAAGCTTCACTTGCTCCAGTAACAAAATAAGATATTTTTGAAAAGTACCTTCTTAATTGGGTACTTTTTATAATGTGTTAATTTTATGATTTATCAAACGATAAATATTTGAAGTGGAATGTAATTTAAACTCTAACCGTTCTATAATAAATAATTTTCATTTAATTATCCATTCAGTTTATAAACCGAAGGAGAATAAGACTCTGTTTTGTTAACCTTAAGCATACAGATTAATGCAAGGAGCATACTTCCTGCAGCAGCAAAAAATAATAGTCCAAAGCCAAAAAAATCAACTAAAAGCCCTAAAATTGGTGGTGAAATGATCGCTGCTATTGAAGAAACCAAATAATATAAACCAGTTCGAGTACCATAACTAAGCTCACTCCCAGTTGAAACAATAAAAGGGTACGCATTGATATTTATAAATGCCCAAAATATTCCCCCAACAAATAGAATTGATCGTAGGAAAAAAACTGATTCTACCCAATTTAATAGTAAAAAAATGAAAACCAGGCCTAAAATCCCGGTCACAATCATATTTTTTTTACCGTATTTTGCACCTAATAGTCCACTTGGGATTGCGAATACTACAAAGCTTAACGAAAAGAAGGCCAATGAAAATGCCGAAGAGCTTTTTGATAAGCCAAGCTCATTTACTCCATACAAAGTAAATAATGCCTCCATGCCTTGAATTGCAATAAACCAAAAAAAGATAGCAGCTAACAGGAAAACAGTCTGTGAAGTTAATTCATTTTTATAGCTTATTTTAGGTGCTGAAGTATTAGCATGAGGAATGGTGTCACGGTTTTCTTTAATGTTTATAAAAATAACCCATAAAGACACTAAAAAAAGAAATGAAACCGCCAAAAATGGTAAAAATTCTTCAATGCTAAATAAAACAGAACCGACACTTAAAGCTAATATCGCACCACAACCACCCATAAAATTAATAATTCCGTTCGCTTTTGTACGATTAGTTTCTGGGGTAATATCAGGCATTAGAGCAATTGTTGGAGATCGGAAAAGAGCCATAGATAAATTCATACATATCATAAACATGACTAATGTTATCAAGTTAAAGTGAAATGGAATAAGCGCAAAAAATAAAGCAGCAATTGGAATACCAAAAAGCAAATAAGGCATACGTCGACCAAAGCGGGTATTTGTTCGATCACTTCGATTTCCGATATATGGCTGCAAAAACAAGGCGAAATAATTATCAATCGTCATCAGGAATCCAATTAATGCCGTGCTTGTAAGATAATCGTTAAGAAAGAATGGAACAAATCCATTGTACAATGCCCATCCAAGACTAATGCTAAAAAACCCAAATCCTAATAGCCATGTTTTTTTCATCGCTGTTCTCCTTTAAATTCAATTACTTCCTTGAAACGGTTGGTTCAAGTACTGTTAATCTATTATCTGTCGTATTGAGATTAACAGTAGCACCTATAGGAATAGCAGCTTTATAAAAGCCATGCCCGGTAGCAAGGTTGATCATCAGTGGTTTTCCTAAGGGAACTAGCAAATCATTAATCAAATCGTTATATGTTTTACCATAAGATACAAGGCAATTTGTACATTCCCCCATAATAATTCCAAGACAATCTTTAAATTTACCTGACATCATTAATTGAGTAAGATACCTGAAAATCATATTACTAGGTGAATGGGTCTCCTCTAAAAAAAGGATTTTTCCTTGTGTATTCAGTTCATATGGTGTACCGAGAGTATTGACTAACGAAGTCAAATTCCCACCTACGATTGGACCAGTTACATTTCCTGGTACTAAACTCACTGGAGGCATATTCGGTGGATTTTGAATCGTTCTAGGTGATGTCAAAGTAGAAGTTGCTGCAAAGAATTGATTGAAATTATAAGCAGGTGTTTCTACTCTAAAATCAATTAGCATAAGGCTGTGGAAGGTAATGATATTACTAGATTGATACAAGCTATTTAACAGTACGGTTATATCACTATAACCAGATATTATTTTAGGGTTCGCTCTTATAACTTCAAAATCGAGGTAAGGAAGAATGGTCTGAACCCCCGTCCCTCCTCTTGTGGATAAAATCACTTTGACGCTCGGATTTCTGAACATATTCATGACATCTTCGGCTCTTTGTTGAGCTGGTGCAGCTGTGATGCCCTCATAAGAATAAACATGCCTGCCATAAACGATATTGAACCCTAAATCTCTCAAATATTGGACTCGGGCATTGATAATACTTGCATCAAGAGGACTACCGAGTGTTACCAATCCAATCGTATCTCCTCTTTGTAACATTGGGGGGCTTATAGCCATAATTTCCTCTCCCTATATTTGCAACAATTTATGTTTATGATAATTCAAGGTATTAAAAGGGAATCTGAAATATGTCATATTCAAAATAACTACTTGCGTTCGTTCATTCTATTTAAAACTGATTAATACTTTTTGACAATTCTATTGGTCTTTTTCATACTGCGCTTTTTTATGAATGAACGTAACGAGAACATTTGTTTTTTTTACGAATATCTCACTTCATCTAACAATATGATGAACTATCATCTGTGAAATGAGGGGATAAGGGTGACGAATGAAACTGTAATCACAAGAGAAATGCTTGCTCATTACCTTGAACTCAATCATAAGAAAAAAGAAGTGGAAACAGAACTTGAGGAATTGAAGAAAGTTTTTAATAATTATTTTGATATGTCGGTGGGCAAAAATGCTAAAGGTGAAATGGTCCTGAGGGATTACAAAATACAGAGACAAATAAGAGATACAGTAAAATTTAAACAAGAACAAACCGTACAAAGATTGGAAGAATTAAATCTGCTCGAACTTATTCAAAAAAAACCAGATGAGGGAAAAATAAAATCGGCCATCCAATTAGGATTACTACATGAAGAGGATCTTGAAGGTTGCAAGACAGTAAATTCTTCGAAAGCCATTTATGTAAAATACTTACCGACCAGGTAAACATTGAAGGAGTTAAAAACGATATATAATGAAAAACCTTTGACAATTCTACCCAGTAAAAATATACTGAAAATGTAAGTCAATACTAGGAAAGGAACGGTACTATAAACATGTGGCTTTAATCTTATTTAAAAGGGATAACACTCATATGAATCTAAAAATGAGAACCTGGAGAATAGGATTAGTCTGTCCATATAAGCTTTCATCAAGTGCCGTTTACGATATGAGCAAGCACAAATTCTGTTTTTGTGTCTGTTTGCATATAAGTGTTAAGCGTTTGCATTTTATTTGAAGCGGGATTTGAAGCTATCCTCTCCAGGATTTTTGGAGAGGTTTTTTTATTTTTAAACCTCTCTGTGAAAATACACAAAAAAGAGGTGCGCGACATGACCACAGTTATACAAGGTAAGGGACTACAAAAAAGTTTTGGTGAACGTGAAATACTAAAAGATGTAAGCTTTGACATACGAAAAGGGGAAAAAATCGGCCTCGTCGGCTGGAATGGCGCTGGAAAAACGACACTCGTTAAGATCCTTTTGAACAAGATTGAACCTGATAAAGGTTCTGTCACAATGTGGCCACCCGATCTAAGCCTTGGCTATTTGCCACAATCAACAGACTATTCGTTGTCGATTGATTTTGAACTGAGCGAATATGGAGAAAAACTGATGGAAACAAGCAAGTTGCTTGGTTTGCAAATAGAGAGATGGGACGAAGAAGACCTAGCCCATTTAAGTGGAGGAGAACGGCTTAAATTATATTTAGCGAAAATATGGGCAAATGCCCCTGAGTTCTTAATCTTAGATGAACCGACAAACCACCTGGATATGCAAGGGGTAAACTGGCTGATTGAAGAAGTAAATGACTATGCAGGTGCTTCGATCATCATTTCACATGACCGCTATTTTTTAGACGAAACGGTGACAAAGGTATTTGAAATTGAAGAAGGCAGGCTAAAGGTTTATGAGGGAAATTATACCGCCTACCGAGACGAAAAACATCGTCAGTATGAACAGGAAAAACGTGACTATGAAAAACAACAACGTAAAGTTGGAATGATCGAAAAGCAGATCAGCACCTTTAAAAACTGGTCTGAAAAAGCCCATCGTCAAGCAGGAAAGGGCGGTTCAAATGCTGAAAATCGTCAGATGGGATTACGAGAATTTGAACGAGCGAAGGCAAAGAAAAAGGATAATCAGATAAAATCCAAGCTTAAACGCTTAAATCTTGAATTATCAAAACATGAAGTGACAAAGCCAAAGAAAGAGAAATCTGTTTCCTTTCACTTTGAATCTATTCATAAACGGGGAAATAGAATTCTTGACGCAAAAGGAATCATGAAACAATTTGGTGATCGCGTGCTTTTTGAAAAAAGCCACTTTTATGTAAAGCATGGAGAAAGGATTGGATTGCTTGGATCAAATGGAGCAGGTAAAACGACGTTTATCAAAATGCTGCTTAATGAAGAAACACTTACGAAAGGTTCGCTTTGGATTAGTGAGTCAACAAAAATTGCCTATCTATCACAGGATGTAGGTGACCTTCCTGGAGAAAAAACACCATTAGAATACCTTGATCTAGAGGATCGTCAGCAAGAAACGAATGCTAGGACCATTTTTGCCAATATGGGTATTCAAAATGAAATCCTTCAAAAACCAATCTCTCAATTAAGTCTTGGTGAACGGACACGAATCAAGCTGATTCATATGATTCTTAAAGAATATGACGTGTTAATTTTAGATGAGCCTACTAACCATTTGGATTTGCCAAGTAGAGAAGAGCTAGAAAGAACACTCAGCAGCTATACTGGCACACTTATAATCGTCTCACATGACAGATACTTGATTGAAAAGCTGTGTACCAAATTACTCATAATTGAAAAAAGCAAAATTCAGCAGATTGAGATGGGCTTGAAGGAATACGAGGAAAGAAGAATGAATAAGGAAAAACAAGAGGATCAAAATGTACTGGAAGAAATCGCAATTATAGAAACGAAAATCACAGAGCTCCTAGGAAAAATCAGTTATTTGACCGCGGGAACAGTGGAATATGACCAAATTGACAAAGAACTGTTGATGTATATGGAGAAAAAGCGAAAGTTGTAAAGCTAAGGGACGTATTCGATGCTTACCATCAATTAGTAAAAGGGAATATGTTTCACTCACATACTATTCTAAACATATTCCCTTTTTACAATGATTGCTTCCTTAACTAAAATCCATTTTTCTTGTTCCTAAAATAACATCACCAATTTTAGCAATAGAATCCTTTAACTCAATATCATCTTTATGTTTGATCGCATATTCTAGTCCAGTCAGCTCCCGCAGACCCCGATGTCTTTTTACTCGATCATCGATTGTATGATCCTCAGGAAAGGCGCTCGAGTATTCACTTAAGACAAGAGAATAAAAATCCTCCCCTAAATAGTGGTGTGGAACTAAGTCAATTGCAGGATCACCAATTTTCATGTCGCTAAAGTCGATAATACCAGTAATCGACGTTTGCTTTTTATTCATAAGGATATTTTCATACCATAAATCTCCATGACAAAGCACTGGTTTATAGGAATAAAAAGCTTTGTCCTTCAATGTTTCCTCCCACCAAACATCCATTAATGACATTTCTTTTGTAGTTAAATGATTTTTTAGTGCTTCATTTGTGTATGAACGCAACTTAGCAATATGATTTCTATTGTTTATCTCTTGAGAACAAGACTCCTTAAAATGATTCACAGGAATCTGATGGATAAGTGCTATAAATGCGCCAAGTTGTTTGGCAATCGTTATTTTATTTTCGTCCAAAAGTAACTTTGGATTAAGTGTCAGTCCAGCCAACTTTTCATACATAATTATGCCAAATGGAACATTTTTTTGATCAAAATGACACCACGTAGGTTTAGGTATTTTTATAGGAGAAAGTGTTGCTTGGATTTGAGGGAGTATCTTGTATTCTTTTTTGTATTGTTTTGCAGTATCTAAATTCTTAGCGATTCTAATAATCATGCCATTCTGATCTTCTAAGACCAGGCTCCCAAATCCATCCCCAATGAATTGTACATCCTTTTTATTTAGCTTTAATAGCTGAAGTGATTTTTCTAATAAACTGTTCATGAGCTCCTCCAAAACGATTAGCTATAGTTACATATTTATTCGTCAATATCTTATTTTCTATTTAAAACAAGCTAAATCCTTTTTCTTTCTACTCAATTAACGATATTATACGTTTTTCAAACTAGTCTTAATTATTTGATTTTTACAAATAACATGAGAAAATGAATAAGTAAAAACCAAAGGAGGATTGAAGAAAAATGATCAAAAGCTTACAAGATAGTACGATCTTACATAATGGGGTAAAAATGCCTTGGTTCGGATTAGGTGTTTGGAAAGTAGAAGAAGGACATGAAGTGAAAGAGGCTGTTAAAGCAGCGATTAAAGCTGGTTATAGAAGTATTGATACTGCAGCTGGCTACGGGAATGAAGAAGGGGTAGGTAAAGCCATAAAGGAATCAGGTATTCCACGTGAAGAGCTTTTTATTACGACAAAAGTAAAGAATGGCGATCAAGGATATGAAACAACACTAGAAGCCTTTGAAACAAGTATGAAAAAACTAGATTTAGAGTATTTGGATTTATATTTGGTTCATTGGCCAGTAAAAGGGAAATATAAAGAAACGTGGAAAGCCATAGAAAAATTGTATCAGGATGGCCGTATTCGTGCGATTGGTGTCAGCAACTTTCAAATTCATCATTTAGAGGACCTTATGGTTGATGCAGAAATCAAGCCAATGGTCAATCAAGTTGAATACCATCCACGTTTATCACAGCTTGAGCTTCGTGAATTTTGTAGAAAAAATGATATCCAATTAGAAGCATGGTCACCTCTTATGCAGGGTGAACTATTACAACATCCAATTCTTGAAGAAATTGGTAATAAGTACAACAAAACTACTGCCCAAGTCATTTTACGGTGGGATTTACAAAATGAAGTTGTGACCATCCCGAAATCAGTGAAAGAACACCGGATAATTGAAAACGCAAACATATTTGATTTTGAATTATCTCAAGACGATTTAGAGAAAATCAAATCGCTAAATCAAGATCGACGCATTGGACCTGACCCTGATAACTTTAATTTTTAATGATTTACGCGACATGTAATTCTAATCAAGACAAGTAAACAACACACCAACCCTACTCCAATTTTATCTCAAATAATGTATGTATCATAAAAAGGACGAGGATAATAACTTGAGTAAGGGAGGGATTTATGAATGAAGAACCAAGGTATTCCAGATCATAAAATGAATTTTACTGGTAAAGTAAGTCAAGCTCTTGATGAAACATCTAAAACGAAACAGAATGCTTCAAATAAAGGAGCAGTTCAAAAGCAAAGCAACCAAAAAGATGTATAGTTAGGTAACCATAGGTGTCCGTGCAACAGTACTTTAAGAATTTATCCTCCTGAATCAAGGAGGAATTTTTTGTATACGATGGAGCCATTTTCCTTTAATGCAGACCTTAGTCAAGATATTAAATTTCAATTTTTTTAAATTCCTACAACAAAAGAAAGAAACATCATTATCATTAGTAGAATAAAAAGCACTAAGGGAAAACCATTCAAAATTAATCCCAACAGAGCAAAACCTTTCCGTTCCTTTTTAATCAGTGCTAGTATCCCTAATATAGTACCAAATAAGGCAGAAAACATTGAAATATCACCAAAGTAAGTATGAATATCCATTAAAGGCTCCCATGGAATAATTAATCCTAAAATCAACATAGAAAATGGTGATAAAACTATTGCGATGATTGACATCATTGGTTTTTTACTTATCATTTTTTTATCAATCCTTAAATAAAGACTATACTTTATTTTGAAATAGGGCTTACGTTATTATACATCTTATAATTAGCTCTAAACTAACCTTTTCAAAATACAAATAAAGTATAAACATAATAAATACTGCTATGAAGAGAATGTTAACTAAAAAAGCAGATTTCTTTTAAAGATTTGGATGTTATTGTTGGTGTCTTTTTAATCTATGTCCCCAATACATAAGACGAATGTAGATTGATATTCCTTATTAAAAGTGAGCTTTTAAATAGCCAAAAATAAAAAGGTTGACCCTGTAGTGCACCCCACAGTTTATCATATAGGTGGGAGGGAAAGGATGTACAAGATTAGTGAATTTGCTGAGATGACTGGATTAAGTAAAGAAACATTGCGTTATTATGCTGAGGTGAAATTGCTCGAACCTGCTTACATAGATCCAGATAATAACTATCGATATTACGATGATGGAAGCTATTTTTTGGCGATTCTTTTAGTAAAGCTGAGAAGGTTTGGCTTTACGATACAGGAAATGATTTCTGTCATGAATGATGAGTCATTTGCAAATTTAGAGGCTTTGTTGCTACAAAAGAGAGAGAAAATAAAAATGCAAATCGAAAACCTTACTCTTAAAGTTGAAGAGATTGATTGTTTTCTTGCATCTGGGATGGAGGAAGACGAGTGATTCATTGGAAGGAAGAAATCGTGATAGAAAAGAATATTGAAAAGGTATGGAGTTTATTTCTCGATAAAAACATCAAGAAAATCATGCCTAAAGTGGAGGAGCACATCTTAATTGATAAAAAGGAAAACGAAGTGGGGGCAAAGCATCAGCAGAAATACCGTGAAGGAAAAAGGGTAGAGACTTACATTGTGGATACCTTAGCGTACGAGGATCTTGAAGATAAAAAGCTGAAGAAAATTAGCTTTATTTTAGGAAAGGCCTTCGAGATTACATTTAGCTTTACACTACTTAAAATTGATGAGACTCACACAAAACTTATTTATGAGGGGCAAAACAAAGGGGTCAACTTTGTAGGAAGAGCTATGTTAAAGCTGGGCAGTGAGAAAAGCAATAATATTGTAGTGAAAGAGTTTTTGCAAAAGGTTGATCAGGAAGCACATCTGGTGTAAAGTCATGTGCGTCGCATAATTACTTATGACTAAACTAGTGAGGACAATCAATCATCTATTAACTACTAGAAAGAGAGTGGATCTAATGTTATGAACAACCTTACGAAATTTAATATCTTTAAGCCAGCTAATGAAGTATTTGAAGCCTTTGTAGACCCTACTAAAATCGGGAATTTTTGGTTCTCATCAAGTTCAGAAAGATGGGAATCAGGCAAGACGATTATATTGAAATATGATATTTATCAAGCAGTAGCGCAAATTAATGTGATGGAAGTTGAGCAAAATAAAAAAATCGTATTCAAGTGGGGCGAAGCAGAGGAAGAGCACGTTGTTACAATTTCGCTAAAAGAGACGAATTCAGGTACAATTATTGAAATTATCGAAGAAGGCTTTCAAGAAAATGACCCTGAATTAATCAATAAAATGATAGACAATAAAGAAGGTTGGGTGTTTATGCTGACTTGTTTAAAGGCATATCTAGAATTTGGTGTTAATAATTTGAGATCAGGATTAGCTAAATAACGATTATTTCTAGAAGAGTCCTATTCATCTTTATCTCGTATTTTAACCTTCGGGACACCTTATAAATTTAAATTGAATAATAGGATTCATTTTATCCTCATTAGCATTACTTTGGACCAGTCTCGGTAAATATAAAAGGATCGAGACTGGTATTTTATAGTCTTCACGGCGAATAAGTACATCAAACCCAACAACTCCAACGTATCCTTTTTTCGCAACTTTCTTCATTACCTCATTCAGTTTCCACAATCTCAGCGATCTTGTCATCTATATCAACGGTGATCCAGCTACCTCGGAAGCAGCAATCATTATAAACAATTTGTGCTGCTGATTTACCTAGAATATTGACTTCTCCCTGCTTGTTAACGACATAATGAACTGAAATATTTTCATCATACTGAAATGCTTCTTCAACGATAATTTCTTTTAAACTAGTAATATATTCATAGATTTGCTAAGTGATTGAGTTTTTTGTACAAATTTTTATAACTTATTATTTTATTTACTAGAGTTTAGGGTGAATATATCATTCGAAATCAAAAGAAACCGATTGTGCAAAAAGGATTTGAATACTTGAGGAATGTTATTAAAAATTCAAATTGGGGTAATAAGAAGGAAACCCCTTCTTCAATCAAACAGCAAGCTTGATAAGGAGGGGAAGGGTTATTTACTATTTATTGATCTTTTGTATCAGTCATATTATTTAAACTGTTAGCATCAGGATACGGTTCTCCATACCCCTCAACTTTACCAGCATGCTCTCTGTGATATTCAGACCCTTGATTATTACTTTGTGCCTTATTCTTACTCTGCTTATTATCATTGGTTTGATTTGACAATTATTTCACCTCCTAAACACATATTAGAATGCTTTGTTTTTGTAAAATTATTCAATTGATATAAAAAGATGGAAAATAATAATTGTGCAATTGGAAATCGTGTGAGATTCTTTAAATAGAGCATCGTAACCCTGATCGACAAAAGTAAGTAAATGGATAAAATCATTATTACATACTAAAGAAATTGGTTGTAATGTTGAGCTTTTCGTTTTATTACTAGTTAGAAAAGGAGGAGTATATAAAACTTACCAATTATAGCTCGCTGTTAAACTTATATAAAGTAGTATTTATCATTACTGTACATATTATTAAAGAATCAATTCGTAATAGACAACAATGCAAACTAACTAACCATACGGTGCTTGGATTGAATAATGAATTGACTATAATGGGACAATATCGGAGAAAGAAATTCCACTTAAAGTACAACAAATGATTTACTTTTATCTTTAAAGGTAAGTGTTTTTCAATATTTTTAGGAGGGTATCATGGAACTAACTTTATTATTAGAGTATGGCTGGGTTTTAATTATCCTGATTCTTTTAGAAGGCTTATTATCTGCTGATAATGCTTTAGTTTTAGCTATAATGGCAAAGCATTTACCTGAAGAACAGCAGAAAAAAGCAATTAATATAGGTTTGTTATTAGCCTTTATCTTTAGAATTGGTGCTATTTTTATCATTTCGTACCTTTTCCACGTTTGGCAAGTTCAAGCAATTGGGGCAGCTTATTTAATTTTCATCTCTTTAAAACATCTACTAAAGAAGCACAACGATGAAAAAGAGAAAAAAGTGAAAAGCTATGGTATGACTGTGGCGCAAATTGCATTAGCAGATATCGCATTTGCTGTTGATTCTATTTTAGCAGCAGTAGCTCTTGTGGTTGACTTACCTGATACACCTATGCGTGAAATTGGCGGTATGGATGGCGCTAAATTTATTGTTATTATAATCGGTGCAATCGCTGGATTAATTGTTATTCGCTTTGCAGCAGGAGTCTTTGTTAAGCTATTAACAAAACGCCCTAGTCTCGAGAAAGCAGCTATGTTATTAGTTGGTTGGGTTGGGGTTAAGTTATTAATGCATACTCTTGCACATCCATCAGTACACATTATTTCTCATGATTTTGTAGAAGGAGTCATTTGGAAGTCAATCTTTTGGTCAGTTATGCTTCTGATCGCTATAGGTGGTTGGTTTTTATCTAAGGAGAAAACAGAAGAAACGATGGAAGGAAAATAAATTTAAAAACCTTTTTTAAATTGGGCAGTATTCAAAGGATTGCTGAAAAGGTTTCCTCAACGAAAGCAAGCGTTGAGGAAATGTATTTTCGGCAATCTAATTAGTCCTTTTTACCAACAATCCCATAAAATAAAATATTCGTAATATCCTCCGTCATCGGTAATATGCTCTGATAGACCTCTTCTCTTTGGATATAATCACTCATCATCTTTACATAAAATAATATTGCTTCATTTGATAAATTTGGATCAACAAACCCCTGTTCCTTTCCTTCATTTAATAGGTGAGTAAAGAGAGGTATGACCTTTTGGGCATATAAACTTTCGATATAATTACCTTCCTGTGCATATTCCTTCATCAAATGCTGATAAAGCTCTTCATGAATTTGTTTGGCTGTTTCTTTTTTCGAAAAAATAAACTGTTTTATCTTTTCTGGAAAAGGTATGTCAGCAATAACAATTTTTTCAAAATGAGTGTATGATTTTTCAATATAATAAATGAACACATCATGAATTAACTGATGCTTACTTTCAAAATAATTATAGATTGTTACTTGCGAGACATTTGCTTTTTTCGCTATTTCTGAAATCGAAACCTTTTGAATTCCATACTCCATAAATAAAGTTAATGCCGCCTCTAGGATATTCCGTTTCTTTTGTTCTCTACGCCTTTGGAAGCCGTCCATTTCGTTCACCTCATTTTTAGTTTAATGAAATTTATGTAATAAAACAAATGAAATAGTTCATAAAATATTGTCAACAAGATATTTTTTATATATTATGAACTATATAAGTTTAAATATTTCATAACTTATTGAATTGTAAATGAAATGGTAACGGAATAGCAATGAGGATACTTTGGGGAGGATCTGACATGTCGATACTGAAAACAACGAATTTGACGAAGAAATTTGGAAAGTTCACTGCATTAAACGGAGTAAATATGGAAGTGAATCGTGGTGAAGTCTATGGTTTTATTGGTCCGAATGGGGCGGGAAAGTCAACAACGATTCGAATTTTATTAGGAATTTTGCAAGCATCAGAAGGAGAAGCAACGATTTTTGGCAAGGACGCTTGGAAGGATGCGGTTGACATTCATAAGCGGATTGCTTATGTACCTGGCGATGTGAATCTATGGCCGAACTTAACAGGCGGGGAAGTGATTGATCTTTTTATGACATTGCGTGGGACGACCAACAAAAGCCGCCGTGAGGAATTGATTGAAAAATTCAATCTAGATCCATCAAAAAAGTGTCGAAGCTATTCAAAGGGTAATCGCCAAAAGGTTGCCTTAATTGCTGCCTTTTCTTCTGATGCCGACCTGTATATTTTAGATGAGCCAACATCAGGTCTTGATCCCTTAATGGAAAAAGTATTTCAAGATTGTGTCATGGATGCAAAATCAGCAGGAAAAAGTGTACTGCTTTCCAGCCATATTTTATCAGAAGTTGAGAGATTATGTGATACGGTTGGAATCATTCGCCAGGGGAAAATCATTGAAACAGGTACCTTACATGAGCTTCGACACTTAACAAGAACAAATCTTCTTGTTGATACGAAGAGACCGATTACCTCTTTAGCTGATCTAAAAGGGGTTCACGATATTGAAAAGGTCGATCATGGACTTTCCTTTCAAGTAGATTCAAATGAGCTTGACGCGGTTATGCAGTATATTAGTCAGTTTGGCCTAGTGAAACTTGAGAGCTCACCACCTACTTTGGAAGATTTATTTATGCGCCATTACCAAGGTACAGATTCAATTTCCAATATAGGTGGAGGTGAATCTTAATGTGGAAACAACTATACAGTCAAACCGGAAGAATGGTCTGGTTCATTCTTCGACGCGATCGATTACGGATCCCGATTTGGTTGCTTGCTTTATCATTCCTTACGATCATTACTGCCTCAGCATTTACAGATTTATATAAATCTGCACAAGAAAGACAGGCGATTGCTGAGACGATGAGAAATCCTGCGATGACAGCAATGGTTGGGCCAGGTTATGGCCTTGATGACTATACGGCTGGACCAATGATGGCCCATCAAATGCTGCTTTTTACAGCAATAGTTGTAGCGATTATGAGCATTCTGCTTGTTGCTCGTCACACAAGGGCAGATGAAGAGGAGGGGAGAATTGAACTAATTCGATCACTTCCAGTAGGAAAACTATCTAATGCAAGTGCTACAGTACTTGTTTTGTTTTGCATAAATGTTCTTTTAGCGTTATTCATTGGTTTTGGCTTATATAGCCTGCAAATTGAAAGCATGGATTTAGAAGGCTCACTGCTTTATGGGTCCGCTTTAGGAGCAACAGGGATTTTCTTCACTGCCGTCACTCTTTTATTTGCCCAACTATCAGAAAATGCTCGTGGTACAATAGGCCTGTCATTTACTGTACTAATGGCAGCTTATCTCCTAAGAGCAATAGGGGATGTAAGTAACGAAATCCTGTCTTGGTTTTCGCCACTTGGGTGGATTTTAGGGACCGAAGTATATGTGAATAACCTGTGGTGGCCAATTATTTTAACAGTTGGAGCTTCGTTTGTTCTAGTATGTGTTGCCCTCTATTTAAATACGATCCGAGATTTAGATTCAGGCTTTTTGCCAGCAAAGCCAGGCCGAAAACATGCATCACGTTTTTTGCAAAGTCCGTTTGGTCTTGCTTTTAGACTTCAAAGAACTGGGATCATTTCTTGGGCCATCGGGATGTATGTATTAGGAGCATCCTATGGATCAGTTTTTGGTGATTTAGAATCATTTTTTTCTAATAATGAAATGCTGACGAATTTATTAACACCTGAAAATGGGTTAACTTTAACTGAACAATTTTTATCGATGCTAATGTCCGTCATTTCGATGATCTGTACGATACCTGCGTTAATGTTTATATTAAAGCTAAAAGCGGAGGAGAAAAAGAGCCGGATCGAACATTTACTTTCTCGTGCGGTATCACGTTCAAAAGTAATTGGGAGCTATCTTTTCCTTTCGATGGTCTTTGGGTTAGTCATGTTATTTCTTGCGTTAGTTGGCTTGTGGTCAGCTGCAGCCTCTGTGATGGAAGAACCTATTTCCTTTAATATCATGTTTGAAGCAGCCATGGTTTATTTACCAGCTATGTGGTTGATGATTGGTATGGCCGTACTGCTTATTGGATTATTCCCACAATTCACAGGATTTATCTGGCTGTATTTAGGATATTCATTCCTTGTGGTTTACTTAGGCAGATTGCTACAATTTCCTGACTGGATGGGAAATCTATCACCATTTGGCCAAATCCCTCAACTTCCAGTAGAAGAGATGAACGTATTAAAGGTGACCCTATTAACCTGTATTGCCATCGTCTTAATGATTATTGGGTTTATTGGATATAGAAAACGTGATATTACTGGGTAAATGCTTAATGGTAAAAGCCCCTCATTCAAATAATTTCTTTGAATGAGGGGCTATTTCTCTTTAATCGGAAAGAAGCAGGGTGGGAAATGAGTCGAAAAAAATCAAATTGGGTTCAGAAATTGATAATTTTTCAAGCAGGAAACGATTGTCTCTTGTTTGAATAGTAAAGAGATACATATTAAAGTGGTTAAGTTTATATGTAACAATTTAACTTCATAATGTCAAAAGCATACTCAATGAGGGTGTAAAGATTTTAGGAGGCTATCTTAATTTATAGGAGATGGATATATTATGAAACAAAATAAATATGATGATTTGAATTTCTTTTCAGAGTATGAAAAAATGCCACGTTCAGTTAACGGACTTGAAGGTGCAGGAGAATGGCACATATTAAAAGCACTTATTCCTGAACTGCGAAATAAAAGTGTACTTGATTTGGGATGTGGCTTCGGTTGGCACTGCCGATATGCACGTGAGCAACATGCAAGATCTGTAATCGGGATAGATATCTCTGAAAAAATGCTTCAAAAGGCACGCGAAAAAACTGATGACCCTTTAATTTCTTATATTAAAATGCCAATTGAGGATATTAATTTTTCTGATTCTCAATTTGATGTAGTTATCAGTTCATTGGCTTTTCACTATATTAAGTCTTTTAAAACAATCTCCCAAAAGGTATATGATTGTTTAATGCCTGGAGGTTCTTTTATTTTTTCAGTTGAACATCCAATTTTCACTTCACGAAATGAACAAGATTGGTATTATGATAACAAAGGGAACCGTCTGCACTGGGCTGTTGATAATTATCAATCAGAAGGAATTCGTGAAACAACATTCCTAACTGAGAACGTTATTAAATATCATCGAACGTTCTCAACTTATATAAATGACTTAATTGAAGCTGGTTTTAGCATCAGTGCAGTTAAGGAACCAATTCCTTCAGAAGAAATGGTAAACAGTGTTCCTGGAATGAAAGACGAACTCCGAAGACCTATGTTTTTAATTATCTCAGCAGTAAAGTAAACATTCATTATTATTTATACGTCCCTGCAAAAATGGTGAAGTTTTTTTGTTGTATAAAATTATGCAAGGAATTTAAAGAGAAAAAGAATCTAACAAACTACTGCATATATGTTGTTAGATTCTTTTGTATTTTTGTGATTATAAGAAATTCGATATTAATTTTAGAAGGCTTACTTTCTGTAGTCTCTAAAAATTTCGGTGTTTTTAAAATTAAGATATGACAAAGTCAGTTTTCAGAATTTTTCAAATTGGCAACAATGCAATATTCCGTTAAAGTGGCAGGTTTGTACATCGTCGAGAAACAGACAGCTTATAACAATCATCTTGCTAATCGTTGTGTCGTCATTTCGGTGCCTGGTTTGGTCTTAGAATTGGAACCAACTCAAACAAATGTCGAGATACTTTATTGCCACGTAATGAAACCGATTTGAAATTCAAAAAATGCTGTAATATTATCTCCTATAATTATTGAATCAAAATGAATGATATATTACACTTTATTTACTATCCACTAATGAAAGGAATTTGTTTTTTATTTGATTAAAATAAATCACAGTTATTCCTAACTCCTGTACAATTTTAAACTTAGTTTTTAATACCCTTTACTTGTGTAAGCGTTTTCAGTTATAATAAAAATAGGAAGGGTGGCACGAGTGGTCATCAATGTATATGGCGAAGGTGAGGCCGATATATATTGCTTTAATATGGGAGGGTTTTTGATTTCTAAGTTTTATTTTTTCTTAAAGCCTTGAGATCCAACATTAGTGAGATAGAAAATACCGAGGAGTTGATTTTTGATGAAAGAGTCTTCGATTGATACATCTCAACAACTTGTAAAAGATAATTCTGATTATGCTCAAATGGTGTTAGATAAAGCACTTCATGATTTTCAGATAGATCGAATTCTTAAGGGTATCGATCAGTCATTGGAGAATAGAAATAAAGATGAATTCCTTCGGTTAACTAATGAGTTAAAGATTATACGCAACCAAAGTTTTAGTAATTAAAAGTTAGTATGTATTACACAAGAAATCGATTAGGATTGTTTTCCGTAGAAAAAATTCACAAAAAATTTTTATTTGTATAAGAGTTTAATAGTTTGAAATCATGTAGATAAGAATACAGAAGGGAGATAAGTATTAATGGAGAAAAAACTTATTATATCCGATTTTGTTAATGGAGATCGATTTGAATTAAATTCTTACTTAACTTATTTATTTGATAAATGTAATGCTGATGTAAAGGATCATTCGGAAGATAAGCCAAGAAAACAATGTATGAACTGAACTGAAGGAGAAAAATTTAATGAGTAAAGAAATATTATAAGCGACCTTGTTATTCTAATTAGAATACTAAGGTCGCTTATTGTTGTTTTAGCTAGGTTATGCCTTAGGTTTTTGCGTGTTCCTAGGCCTGGTGGAAGGACGTCTCTCGTTTTACAAGCTTTTAAATAATTTAAAATTATCATATAATAGAAGTTATATAATCTATAAACAATTGTTATACACAAAATATGGTCTTAATTTGAGACAGAAAAGGTATGTGACTAGGTCGCGCCTTAGCTTGGTGTGGCGCTTTTTCTGTAAATTTCAGGGGAAAAGGTTGGTTAAAAATGAGCATCAGAGAAACTAAAACAGACGTCATTTTAATTGGCGCCGGAGTCATGAGTGCAACATTAGGGACACTCTTGAAAGAATTAGTACCGGAATGGAATATTACAATGTTTGAGAAACTTGCGAATGCAGGAGAGGAAAGCTCTAACGAGTGGAATAATGCAGGTACGGGGCATGCTGCATTGTGTGAGCTTAACTACACGGTTGAAAAACCAGATGGGACAGTAGATATTAGTAAAGCTATAAACATTAATGAACAGTTTCAGGTTTCAATGCAGTTTTGGTCTTATCTTGTAAAGAAAAAGCTGATACATAATCCACAGGACTTTATCATGCCATTGCCTCATATGAGTTTGGTACAAGGGGAACAAAATGTAACCTTTTTAAAGAAACGTTTTGAAGCGCTGTCAAATAATCCGCTATTCCAAGGGATGGAATTTTCCGATGATCCAAAAAAACTGATGGAATGGATTCCGCTTATTATGCAAGAACGCGCATCGAATGAACCGATAGCGGCAACAAAAATTGACTCTGGAACTGATGTGAATTTTGGCGCATTAACACGCATGTTGTTTGAACACTTAGAGAGTAAAAATGTCGAAATAAACTATAACCATAGTGTTAATGATATTAAACGTACTAGCGACGGCTTGTGGGAATTGAAAGTGCGGAATTCAGAAAGCGGTACTGTCGAACGCCATACTGCAAAATTCGTCTTTATCGGAGGCGGAGGTGGAAGCATTCATTTACTGCAAAAATCCGGTATTCCTGAAGGAAAACATATTGGCGGGTTCCCGGTAAGTGGAATATTTATGGTGTGTAATAATCCTGAAGTTGTAGCACAGCATCATGCAAAAGTGTACGGAAAAGCTAAGGTTGGTGCTCCACCAATGTCTGTTCCGCATCTGGATACACGATTTATTGACAATAAAAAATCGTTGTTATTTGGACCATTTGCAGGCTTCACACCTAAGTTTTTAAAATACGGTTCAATGTTTGATTTGATAACTTCCGTAAAACCGGATAATCTCTTAACAATGTTGTCGGCAGGTGCCAAAAACATGTCATTGACAAAATACCTGATCCAGCAGGTTATGTTATCAAAAGAACAACGCATGGAAGAGTTACGTGAGTTTATCCCGAACGCCAATATCGAAGATTGGGATTTAGTAGTAGCTGGACAACGTGTACAAGTTATTAAAGATACTGAAGCTGGCGGTAAAGGAACTCTTCAATTTGGTACGGAAGTAATTACTGCCGCTGATGGATCAATCGCAGCATTACTAGGTGCTTCTCCAGGTGCTTCGACTGCTGTTCACGTAATGCTTGAGGTAATCAATAAATGTTTCCCACAACATATGAAAGAGTGGGAACCTAAAATCAAAGAAATGATTCTTTCTTATGGGGAGACACTAATGGAAAACCCAGAGCTTCTACAGGAAATTCATACTTCAACAGCGCAGACGCTTGGTCTATCTAAAAAAAAAGAGCCTGTTTTTAGTTAATTCTTCTTTGGATGTGAAACCAGGTATTAAATAAAATGAGGTTTTACTACCCGTAAGAATGGGATAAAAAACTTCACTTAAGGAATTGAGTAAATAATCGAGTATCATAGAAAATAAAATTCAGAACCTTTGATCTACTTTGGATTGAGGGTTCTCTTTTTACAATTTTCAGTTAGTTTGACTACGGGGAACCATATCATATGTGATAGTAAACTAAGAGGTTAAAGAGGAGACTTGTATGGTTGAATTAAAGTTTTTTGAGAGTTCTGATTTCAAACTGCTTATTAATTGGATAGATTCACCTGAATTCCTGCTTCAATGGGGAGGTCCTAATTTTAGCTATCCCTTAGATGAGAAACAACTAGAGAATTACCTTAAAGATGCGAATAAGGATCACTCTACTGCTTTAGCTTATAGCGTTATAGATAAGGAAACTGGGAAGATAATAGGACATATATCTTTAGGAGATATTGACAGAAAAAATAAATCAGCAAGAGTAGGAAAAGTATTAGTCGGGGATAAAAAGGTAAGGGGAAAAGGAATAGGTCAACTAATGATGACAGAAATCCTTAAAGTGGGATTTAATGAACTTAAATTACATAGAGTTAGTCTCGGTGTATTTGATTTTAACTTTTCTGCAATAGCATGTTATGAAAAAGTAGGATTTATTAAAGAGGGGCTACTTAGAGACTCAAGGAAAATTGGTAACGAATACTGGAGCTTATGGGAAATGAGCATTTTAGAGAACGAATGGTCGGAAACAAATAGAGGCTACTAAATCGGTAATTCCTTTTGAAGAAGTTGATAAATAAAAATCGAATTAATAAAAACTTCTTGTACGGGTGCTTGAGATTAATTTGTAGTTACTACTGCCCCCTAGACACCTAAACATTATTTCTAATATCATACAATGTCATCAATCCCCAATAAAATCAAACAACAAATGCTTATTCTCCCGTCGTTTCTCCACTATCAACATACCGTACAGAACACTGTAGAAATACCCCTCAAATGTAGAACGGATACTATTCATCTTCTTCTTAAAAACAGTTTGTTTAAATGCCCCAATCACTGTGTCAATTACATCATCCAAATGTCGTTCGAGTTTGAGTTTTTTATAAACAATTAAAACACGGTTCCAAAGCTTGTAAATATCAACCGCACATAAAAAGGGCTTTGTAGCTTGAATAAATTCCTTGTGAATAGATTCAGGTAAAAAGCTTGTATCAATTTGTTGAGTTGGCATTGATTCTGAACTTTCTTGTAGAGCAACATTTTCATGATGTAAGTCACTTTTTTCCTGACCTCTTACGTTATTAGGTTTTTGTTTATTCTCACAGAGTGTGCTTTGCTTATTCTCTGTTTTATTAGGAGTGACAGTTGCAGTGACAGGTTGGGATGACATATTATTTTTTAAATTGTCAATCGTCTGAAAAGGTTGGATGACAAGTAGATTAACTCCTTGCTTGCCGTTCATTCTAGCAGTTGGGATTTTCATAATCATGCCAAGGCTTTCAAGCTTATTAACAGCGCGAATCACGGTTCTTCGGCTTAGCTCCACACCTTTTGCAATAGTATCGTACTTGGCAAAGGAGACACCAATCACCTTTACTGAATGTCTCCAGATAAAAGTTAATACTTTGATCATACCCTCTGATAAAGAAGCTTTATGTTTATATAAAAATCCGCGCACTGCTTGATCCATTTCTTCAATCGTCTTAAAAGATTGGTAGCTTTGAATAATTTCATAGTTTAGTTTTTCCATGAGTTTTCTCCTCCTAAATAATCAGTAAGTGAAATAAACATTCTTTCACTTTCTATATAGGGTTTTAGAGGAGCTAAAGTAGCGTTAAAAATAAATTTTTTTATTTTTTAGTATGAAAAAATTTCAGATCATATTGTCAATGGATAAATAAGCGTTTCAACTAGCTTAGTTAAGTTGGAAACTATTTAATGTAGTATGTACATACATTATTATTTTTTGCAGATGAATAGAAATTTTCATGCAATTTGTCTTGAAATAAAATATAGTTAAATTAATATATTCATATATATGTTTAGGTACAGCAAGTCCAATGCTGCACAAGCTATTTCTAAAGAGTATTGGCATGCATTAAAATTATAGGGATTGAGGCTTTTCCATGTTAATCTCACAAATAAAATAACAGAAATCGTAAAAACTAATACATACTAACTAATAAAGCAACGATAGAAATTAAGCTACTATGAGGAGTTTATTATGGACGAAATCTTATCAAATCACTACCAAAAGGCTGTCGAACGAACGAAAGAAATGGCCTTCAAAGATCTATATAAATACTTAGAAGAAAAAGAAAGCGCGCCTTCTTATGAACAATATATAAGGGAAAGAGGACAATACCTCGATCAACTTTGGTTAAATGCATGGCTAAATTCTACAACGAGTCATGCTTCTTATTCTGAAAAGAAACAGTTTCTCCTTGAAAAGGGTTATGTAGTAGAAGAGGTTAGTAAAAAGCTGATTAATCAAATGTTCCGCAACGAAATAAGAGATGTAGCAACATTCGATTTGATTGGCTGGCTGGATAGTCTGTATGCAAATCAATCAGCAGAATGGAATCAAAAATATGTCGAGGCACGAGAAGCATATACTAACCGATTGAACCTCCAGCAGGAGCGTGAAGAACGAAAAAAATTACTTCTTAAGCTTGAATATTATATCGACCAGTTATTAGGTGAGAATTACGAAGATCTATACCTCTATGTTCGCTATCTACTTGGTTGTCAGCTTGCGATTGAAATCGAACAAAAAGGGATTCTACTATCATCAAAGGAAATAATCTTTACAAACTATTTAAACAATGAGTTAGAGTTAGCTTACAACAGCAATCGATATGATGAAAATGTAATGGAGAAGTATGAACGACTCATTACGAATTATTTGTTTGATTTTGGGCCAAATTGGCTAAAGGAGCACCTTCCTCCAAATCTTTTTGATGAGTATTTAAAAACGTATCATGAAGCTTTACCTGACTCATTATTAAAAGAATCAGCGTACGAACCTTTCGTAGACCTCGGACAGGAATTCTTTGATGATTTGTTAGAGGAATATGTTACTGATCTTACTAAATTAATTGATATTCCTTTCGACCTAGTGACCCATCGCGAGATCTTTGATAAGGATCTTTCTGAAAGGGAACGCAAAATAGTGCAAGAGCTTGAGGACATCAAGCGTCGTAAAGAAGAAGAAGAACGAATGATTGAGGACATTTTTGGAAGAGAATATAATCCACCAGCGGGACGCAATATTCACTATGTCTTACATGTTGGTGAAACAAATACAGGTAAAACCTTTCAGGCCATCGAACGAATGAAGCAAGCAAGCAGTGGGATATATTTAGCGCCTCTTCGCTTATTGGCTCTCGAAATATATGAAAGATTAAATGAAGAAGGTGTTCCTTGTTCGTTAAAAACAGGTGAAGAGGAAAAATTAGTGAGCGGATCTGCCCACCAAGCTTGTACTGTCGAAATGTTTCATGAAAAAGAATTCTATGAAGTGGTTGTCATTGATGAGGCACAAATGATCGCAGATAAAGATCGGGGCTTCTCATGGTATAAAGCAATAACAAAGGCCAATGCAAAAGAGGTACACATTATCTGCAGTTTTAACGCAAAAGCAATGATTCTTCAGCTTCTCAGTTCTTCACATGTCGAGGTTCATGAATATGTAAGAGACATTCCACTAGAAGTAGAGTTTCAGTTATTTCGCTTAAACCACACTAGGAAAGGTGATGCCATCGTATGCTTTTCTAGAAAACGTGTCCTTGAAACAGCCTCAGAGCTGCAAAGAAGTGGTCGCCAAGTAAGTATGATTTACGGAAGTATGCCACCAGAAACAAGAAAAAAGCAAATGCAGCGTTTTATCAAAGGGGAAACAACGGTCATTGTTGCTACAGATGCGATTGGAATGGGATTAAATTTACCAATCAGGCGAATTGTTTTCTTGGAAAATGATAAATTCGATGGAACAAGAAGAAGATGGCTTACTTCTCAAGAGGTAAAGCAAATTGCGGGACGTGCCGGTCGTAAAGGAATTTATAATATCGGTAAAGTGGCGTTTACGAGCAACCCTAAAAGTATGGCTCGCCTCCTCGAACAAAAGGATGAACCGCTCCAAGGGTTTGCGATAGCCCCAACAACAGCTGTGTTTGAAAGATTCCAAAAATACTCACGGAAGCTTGGACTGTTTTTTTACTTGTGGGAACAATTTGAAAGTCCTGAGGGTACGAAAAAAGCTGCTTTATCAGAAGAAAAGCTATTGTACGAAATGATTGAGGATTCAATCATTGAAGCAAAACTGTCAATTGCTGACTTATATGGGTTTTTACATTTACCATTTTCTTCAAATGAACCTACTTTGCGAGCTCAGTGGAAGCAAAAGTTAGAAGCAATCATTGACGGTCATGAATTACCAGATCCCAAGATTTTGGAATCCGGGCTTGAAGAACTTGAATTGTCTTATAAATCAGTCGGACTTCATCTTTTATTTTTATATAAATTAGGGAAACGGACTGAAGCTCATTACTGGGAAAGAGTGCGCGAAGAAATCAGTGATAAAATTCATGAACAATTAAAAACTGGTGTGCAAATTGAGAAAAAACGATGTAAACGCTGTGGGAAAAGCCTTTCTCCTGGCTTTAAATTTCAAGTGTGTAATGAATGTCATTTTGAGCGATAAGATCGACTAAAGAAAGATCGTTCAATTAATTAACAATTTAAATAACAGGACATTTTGAGGATGAAATCATAACGGTTTCATCCTTTCAATTTTCAAAGGAGTACCTTTTTCGAATACCATCTATATAGATACTAACTTTTTCATCATAATTAGGATAATGATAATCAAGAGTTTCTGCGACAAAGTGAGACGTTTCTCTGAATAATTCAAAACTAGTATAAAGTGCTTCCCACATTTTTTGATAAGAACCCATAGTGTAAGTAGATAATAATGTATTCCATGTAACTTCAGAAACGTATTTTTTTAAGAACTTGTCAGATTTACCTGTACTTAAAGAAAAATTAGTTTCAATTCCAATTTTAAAGCGTAACATGGTGAGCAAATTGGGACGAAAAACAGTGTTCATTAGATCAATAGCAAATAAAATTTCTTTTCTTGCAAGACCTTTAGCTACATATGTAGAAGTCATCCAAAACTCATTACAACAATCATCAAAAGCTTGAAAGCTTGGCTTTTGAATATGATACATGCTATCTGTTGCCATAACAGATTCTTTAATTAGGTTATCTTTGTCCAACAACACTTCAACTAGACCGTCACTATTCTTAAAATAGTCTTCATATTCGTTAAGCGGTATTAGTGTTAAGTCAATTTTCGTACCATCTTCAAAGATCATTAAATAAGAGAACCAATTACCTATTTCAGGTGGGAACAATTCCATTGCTTCTGGTTTTTGCATGATTATCCTTTGACCAAAGTAGGTTAACCATTCGTCACTTTTTTTGAAATAATCCATGTCTGTTACAAAATAACTAAAATCGTAATCTTGAAATTCATCCTTCGGAATGTTTTCGTTTGTTAGCGAACCTTCAAGCGTAAAAATTCTAATTTTTTCGCAATTTAGAGCAAAATTCATCCCTAAGTCCATCATTTCATCGTAGCTTCTCAAAATAATCACCTCAAAGGAGTGGTATTAAAATCATAATAATCATTCACTTTGCCAGACTGTTTTATAAAAATCTACTTCTGGATTAATATTATTATAATGATGAACAAGTCACAACATATATGATAATTTCATTTTTTGTTGTGACTTTTTCCCTCTTTTAAATGACCTCTGTTCTACAATGTAAATAGATTAAATGAATGACAACTTCAAATGATTCCCTGTTACTTTACCAAGAATGTAATGATTTCCTATTCGTTAGGAATACTAAAGTTTACAACAAGGTAATATAAGGAGAATCACAAACATGGATATTGAACAAAAATTTGAACTTAGAAAACTTGATCCTCTAAAAGATGAATTTACCTTAGTCCTCTTCCTCGATGATCAATTAACTGAGTTTGCTGTAGAATTAGGAAGAGTGCCAAAGGAAACAAAAAGTATCACGTTAACAGCAAGACAAATTGTAAAAGAAAGGTATCCGAATTTAAAAGTAACCATGGTTAAAGTAGTCCTTGGTGGATTAGTTGTAGCATCTATCCCTCTTTCTTCAAAAACATCGTCCGTTCAGG
The DNA here is from genome assembly GCF_014217835.1 of Metabacillus sp. KUDC1714. NCBI lineage: Bacteria > Bacillati > Bacillota > Bacilli > Caryophanales > Bacillaceae > Metabacillus > Metabacillus elymi. The sequence goes on along the minus strand of NZ_CP055263.1, from coordinate 4,662,569 downwards.
CAGAGGAATTGGATGGGACTACTCAAATAGAACAAGGAAACACGATTTTTTACCAGGTTTCATCTGGAGATACGCTTTGGAATTTGTCTGTCAGATACGGAACTTCAGTCGATTATATTAGGCAAGCTAATCATCTTTCCTCTGATGTTTTGCAATTAAATCAACGGTTAATTATCCCAAAGACAATTCATACCGTTGCGACAGGTGATTATTTAACCGTGTTAGCTAAAAAATATGGTACAACCGTCGCGGCCATTAAAGAAGCTAATAATCTGGCAAATGATACAACACGTCTTGGTCAAAAGTTGATTATACCTATTTTAATTGGAGCAAACACGAACGAAACAAACCAACCCATAACTCAACAACCTACCCAATCACATGCAACAACATATTCTGTGGTATCTGGAGATAGTTTATCTGTTATCGCAAAACGTTTTGGGACAACTGTTGAAGCACTTCGAAGTGCCAATCATTTAACAACCGACCTTTTAAGAATCGGTCAAACAATAGTCATTCCCTCAAGCGGAAATAATGTGACAGACACAATCCCCAATCCTGCACCAACTCAAGACACAACTACTTCAGGCATCAAGTATACTGTAGTTGCCGGTGATAGTTTATGGGGAATTGCATCTAGATATCATATTAGCTTAGATGAAATTCGAAGCTCAAATAATCTGGAAACAGATCAGTTAAAAATTGGACAAACTCTTATCATTCCAAAGGATGGGGAAGGAGCTACAGCTCCATCTGTGTCACCAGCACCAACTACGAATCCGAAAAGTACTAGTTACACAATCGTGTCAGGAGATTCATTATCTGTAATTGCAAAGAGATTCGATACGACAGTTGAGCAAATAAAGCAAGTAAATCAATTAACAAGTGATACGATACGAGTAGGACAAGTATTATCCATTCCAAATGCACAAGGAGCTTCCAATGGTGAAACCGCACTACCACCAACCGCGGTAAATACTAGCTTACAGACCGTGCAAAAAAACCTACAAACCCTTGGCTATTATGCCGTACCAACAATGACCGGAAGCTACGACACTGCCACAACACAAGCAATAAAAACCTTTCAAGGTGATTATGGACTTTCTGTAACAGGCAAGGTCGATCAAGCAACAAATACAGCTATAGAACATGCAATTGTCAAAAAAACGTTGATCAAAGATACAAAGAATTATCTTGGTGTTCCTTATCAATGGGGAGGAACTTCTCCTTCTGGCTTTGATTGTTCAGGATTCGTTTACTACATGTTCAATCAACATGGAATAGACAGTTCCCGTAATACATCAGCAGGACTCTATAAAACAGGAACAGCAATCGCAAAAAATCAACTACAGCCTGGTGACTTGGTTTTCTTTGCAGTCAATACGACTGGCACGATTACTCACGTTGGATTTTACATGGAAGATAATCAGTTTATCTCCGCAACCAGTTCAAAAGGAATTGCTGCATATACGATGGATAATTCTTATTGGGGGAAATATTATGTGGGAGCTAAGAGGGTTTATTGATGGGAGACCTTTAGATTAAACTTATGGAGTTAGTTTGATTAGTAATATAAAAAAATAAAGATAAATTCTACTTGAACTTTGCAGAAGTTTTTGATAAAGTAAAGGAAATGAAAAGGCTATGTGTAACTGGCGAAACGCGGATAACCGTGAGGGAGCACATAGTGTCGTAGCCGTTCGCCTGGGCAGAGGTAAGGGAAGTATCCCTTACCTCTTTCTGCTTTCTAGGAGATAATATTTAAGCTTGAAACTTCGTTTGAATTCCATTATTCTAGTAAAATAAATATTCATAATATTTGAAAACTAACATAAATGAAAAGAGGAGAAATTAATTATGAGTACAACAACTTTAGAAAAAGTAAAAACAATTAAAACCTTAAATAATATCGCACAAGTCGGGCTAAATGTTTTCACTAAGGACAACTTTACAATCGACAATAATAGTGATAACCCTGATGCTATTGTTTTACGTAGCTATAACATGCATTCAATGGAATTTGCCAATAATTTAAAAGCAATTGCACGTGCTGGAGCTGGTGTCAATAATATCCCGGTAGAAAAATGCACAGAGCAAGGTATTGTTGTTTTTAATACTCCTGGAGCCAACGCTAACGCTGTAAAAGAAATGGTTCTTACTACATTAATGGCTTCTTCACGTAACCTTTTTGCCGGTGTTGCTTGGACAAAAACGTTGGAAGGGGAAGGCGATCAAATTCCTAAGCTTGTAGAAGCAGGTAAAAAACAATTTGTTGGAAAAGAAATTAAAGGTAAAACACTTGGAGTTATCGGCTTAGGCGCGATCGGTGCGCTTGTTGCAAATGATGCGCTTGATTTAGACATGGATGTCATTGGCTTTGACCCATTCATCTCTGTTGATACTGCATGGAATTTGTCTCGTAAAGTGCAACGCGCTATGACAATAGAACAATTGTTTGCAAACTCAGATTATATTACTGTACACGTTCCGTATATGGACAGCACAAAAGGTATGTTCAACAAAGAAATATTCAGCATCATGAAGCCTGGCGTTCATATTTTGAATTTCTCACGTGGAGAGCTTGTGAATGAGACAGATATGGAAGCAGCAATTGAAAGTGGAATAGTTGGAAAATATATTACAGACTTCCCGAATGAAAATGTGTTAAAAATGAAAAATGTTGTTTCAATCCCACATCTAGGTGCATCTACACAAGAATCAGAGGAAAACTGTGCAATTATGGCATCTCGTCAGGTGAAGGAGTTTTTAGAAACAGGTAATATTAAAAACTCAGTGAATTTCCCTAACGCTTCTCTTCCTTATACTGGCAAGCGCCGTGTAGCAGCTTTCCACAAAAATGTTCCAAATATGGTTGGGCAGCTTACACAGGCTTTATCAACTTATCAGTTAAACATCGCTGACATGGTAAACAGAAGTCGTGGAGATTATGCGTACACATTGATTGATATCGACAATAAAATAAACGAAGATATTATTCCTGAATTTGAGGAAAAAATCAAGCAAATCGAAGGAATCGTTACAACTCGTATTATTTAAGTAATCTATTAATTGAACAAGAAGACCTTCTTGTTCAATTAGTCTCAATTCCAATTTGGAGTTGAGGCTTTTTTAATTTTTTCAGGAATTAATTAGCCTAGTACTACTACAAATAAAAAAGGTGAGCAAGTACAAAAGAATCTCGCTCACCTAGCTGTAAAAAATAAAATTATTGAATAGCTCAATACCTTTAATATACCTTATCACCATTAAAGATAGAATTCTTTACAACAACATAATCTACATTTCGAATTGCTTCTAGCTTTGTTCCTCCAGCATAAGAAATAGAGGATTGAAGATCTTGCTCCATTTCTATCAATGTATCTTTTAAAGAACCTTTATGCTCGACAAACATTTTTTTACCTTCCACATTTTTCTTTTCACCTTTTTGAAATTCAGAAGCTGATCCAAAGTATTCTTTATAGAGCTTGCCGTCTTTCTCAAAAGTTTCTCCTGGAGATTCTTCGTGTCCCGCAAATAATGAACCGATCATGACCATTGATGCTCCAAATCTAATTGATTTAGCTATATCACCATGAGTACGAATACCCCCGTCTGCAATAACCGGTTTGCTAGCTGCCTTTGCACACCATCGAAGCGCTGCCAATTGCCAGCCACCAGTTCCAAACCCAGTTTTAATTTTAGTAATACATACCTTACCAGGTCCAATTCCTACTTTAGTCGCATCCGCACCAGCGTGTTCTAATTCCCTTACAGCTTCTGGAGTTCCTACATTTCCTGCAATAACAAAACTATCAGGTAAATGCTTCTTAATATGCTTAATCATCTCGATCACCGCATTGGAATGACCATGAGCGATATCAATTGTTATGTAATCTGGTGATATTTGTTCATCTGCTAATTGTTGTATGAACTGATATTCATCACCTTTGACTCCGACACTAATAGATGCGAATAATCCACGTGATTTCATATCTTTAATAAAAGCAAGTCGTTTCTCTGGTTCAAAACGATGCATAACATAGAAATAATCATTTTCTGCTAAGTAAATAGCAACCTTTTCGTCTATAATAGTCTGCATATTTGCAGGTACAACAGGCAACTTAAATGTATGTGCACCTAAAGTAACAGATGTGTCACACTCAGATCGGCTATTTACAATACATTTTGCTGGAATCAATTGAATATCTTCATAATCAAACACATTTTCCATAAATTACACCCCTAAACACGAATATTAAAGTATTTTTCAATTTAAAACGTTCGACCATTTGGTAATATACATCATTTTTAACTGAATGTCAAAAATATTAATACTTGTTTTGTATTTATTATGAACAGAAGTATGATTTTTATTTTGAAGTTTATTTGAATTTGGAGTAATATTTTACTATAATCGACATAAAGCAACATTTATTTAGGTTTTTCTACCTATCTATAAAAAAAGAACTTTTCAACAAAAGGATTAATTAGAAGAATTTATGTATTCACTAAAAAGAATTTAAGAAGATGTAATATAGAAAGAAAATGCATCTTTAATAAGAATACACATTAATAAGTATCATATTGAGTTTAGGCAGTCTCTTTTAGTGAATATGCGTGAGGATAGGAGAAAAGAAAGAAAATGCGTTTAGTTACGTTACATAGATGTCAGTCGGGAATTAAATTAGGTAAATCTATTTACAATGAAAGAGGAATAGTCCTGTTAGCAAAGGGAACTGAACTCACAGATAGTTTAATAGAAAGACTAATATTCCCATTAACTGTAGCTCACTGTGCCCTTCAACACCATGAAAGAATTGATGGTGCAGGTTATCCTAGAGGGTTAAAGGGTGCCGAAATTCATGAATACGCAAAAATATTAAGTGTTGCAGATGTATTTGATGCGGTAACTTCCCACAGAATATATCGACCAGGGATGTTACCACATAAGTATTGAAATACTTTATTCCGGTAGCGGAACACAATTTGAAACGAACCAGATTCAATTATTTAAAAATTGTATTGCCATTTATCCACAAGGTCTAACTGTAAAATTAAATGATGGCAGAACTGGAATTGTTTCGAAATATAATTTTCATTCAGTCGGTCGTCCTGAGATACGAGTTATCAGTGATGAAGAAGGCGAAAAAATACAACCATATGAAATTGATTTATCATCAAAAAATCATCTAACCGTCGAGATCGTTCAAGCAGATGCATTACTTTAATGAGCAGATCATTTAGAATTGATCTGCTCATTTTTTATTGGTTGAGAAACATTATTAAATAGGCTGTTTTCGCAAACTTTGTTGTTAAATACAAAGGGTTTTGTCGATATAAATAAAGCAAATGATTGTTTGGAGGTAGTTTAATGACTATTAAAGGAAAGCTAATTTTTATAGTGACGATTTTAACATCAGCGTTAATTATTTCAGGTATTCTATCATACTCTCAACTCCAAAAAACGGAGAAAGCGTATTTAAAAATGCAAGAAGATGAAGAGGTTCAACTCATTATGAAGTCACTGCAATATAGGTTCACTGGAATTTCAAATGATGAAAGAGCATTTCTACTAACTGGTGATGGAGAATTAGTTTCTGGTATAGAAGAGAAAACAAAAGATATCGAAAAATACTTTATTACGCTAGAGAAAATGGCTAATATGCATTCTAATAGCGAGGAAATTCACAATATTAAAGAAAACCTATTAATCTATACTGACGCAAATAAAGAAATGGTAGCTGCATATGAAAGTGGAGATACAGAAAAGGCACTTACAGTTCATATGGAAGAACAAAGAAGCATTCGAAAAGAATTAGTCGACCCCAGCATTAACAATTTTATTAGCGAAATAACTAATACAGTTGAAGAAGATAAAAAGCTTTTAGATCAGAGGCAAAAAGTTGAAACAATTATATTATTTTCAGTTATTAGTTTATCCATACTAGTTGGAATAAGTACATCCGTTCTCATCATTCGTTCAATTATAAAACCTTTACAAATAATGAATAACCGACTTAAAGAAATAGCTGAAGGTGAAGGAGATCTCACTCAGGAAATTAATTTAAATTCTAAAGATGAACTTTCAGAAATTGCTACATCCTTTAATAAAATGGTAGGCAAGCTACGAGAATTAATTAAACAAGTAGGTTTCCACGCTGAGCAGGTTGCAGCTTCCGCAGAACAATTAACTGCAAGCACAGAGGAAACGACAGGGGCTACAGATCAAATTGCTTCAACTGCACAAAAGGTTGCAGTTGGAATAGACAAACAAGCCCAAAGTGTAAAGGAAACAGCTAAAACAGTAAATGATTTCTCAACATCTGTTGAAAAAATTGCATCCAATTCTCAAATTGTGACAACGACAGCAATGCATGCCTCTGAGAAGGCGATCGATGGGAATAAAGCAATTGATACGGTTGTAAATCAAATGAATGATATTAATCAATCAGTTAATACCCTATCAAAGGAAGTAACAACACTAGGTGAACGCTCAACCCAAATAAACGAAATTGTTGAAACAATAACAACCATTGCAAAACAGACAAATCTTTTAGCACTAAATGCTGCAATTGAGGCTGCAAGAGCAGGGGATCAAGGACGTGGCTTTGCTGTTGTGGCTGATGAAGTGCGTAAACTAGCTGAACAATCAGCAGCCTCTGCAGAACAAATCGCTGCACTGATTTCGACTATCTTGACAGACACGAATCAAACCGTTCAATCAATGAATAATACAACCAACAAGGTTGCAGACGGAATAAACCTTGTCCATAACGCAGGAAAATCATTTGATCAAATCCAACAAGCAGTCCTTGAGGTTTCTTCACAAATCCAAGAAGTAACTTCAGCTGTTCAAGAGATGTTTGTGGGCACAAAACATATGGTATATTCCATTAAAATAATTGGTGATGCTTCTGAAATGACAGCTGCAGGTACACAAAATATGTCTGCCGCAACAGAAGAACAGCTTGCATCTATGGAAGAAATCGCATCTTCTTCCGCTTCATTATCTAATATGGCAGAAGAACTGCAAGAATTAGTAGGTCAATTCAAAGTGTAACTTTTTTAAAGGGTAGTCCATACATGTCAAACGAATTGACTAATTGGGCTACCCTTTGTAATTGGCCCGCCAAATTGATAAGCGACTTTTGTTTCATAATAAGGTATTTTAATAGGAGATAAATAAAATTAGCTTTTTAAAAATAAGAGGTGCAAATAATGATTATTAAAAATATACTAATTGTCAGCCCAATGCACAAAGAGATCAAAAGAATAATTGAAAGCAAAAAAGTACAAAAGAATTTTAGGTATTTACTTGAAGAGGAAGTAAATCATGATGATTTCATATGGGCTGATGCCTTTGTTTCTTTTAATACGAAATCTACGTTTGATTATCATCATGTAAAATGGGTACACTCTCTTGGTGCTGGCGTCGATCGTTTTTTATTTAAAAACAACTGGAATGAAAATGTACTATTAACAAGAACGATTTGTTCCTTTGGACAAAGAATTGCTGAATATTGCTTGAGTTACATCCTAAAAGATTTGCAGTTTCATGACCAATTCCAAGCGTATAAGCTTCAAGGAAACTGGCATCCTATTACTCCAAAATTATTAAATGAACAAAAAATTATGGTTTTTGGAGCGGGGGAAATTGGGCAAAAAATGGCGATGATTTTCTCCTCATTAGGTGTAGACGTATATGGAGTCTCTTTAAGCGGGAAGAAAAAGGCATACTTTAAAGAGGTTATGTCTATCAATGCTCTTATTTCTAGATTAAACGAAATGAATTATATCATTAATACTTTACCGTTAACAGAAGAAACTGAAGGACTATTTGATGAAACCATCTTTATGCAATTATCTAATGCAGGTTTTATTAATGTTGGAAGAGGTTCATCACTTAACGAAAAAGCATTACTAAATGCATTAAATCAACACCAAGTTAGATTTGCAGTACTTGATGTATTTGCCCATGAGCCGTTACCAGAAGATAACCCACTTTGGAATCATAAACATGTCACGATTACACCTCATATATCAGCTGTAACAACACCAAACGAGGGAGTAGAATGTTTTATTGAAACGTTAAAGAATATTGAAGAGAATAAACCGCTTCATAATAAGGTAGATGTGAATAAGGGTTACTAAATTATTTGCGAGTTTTAGTATGATTTATTTTGGTATAATGATATCAAGTAGGTGAAAAAATCATGGAAAAAGTATGTGGTAAATGCTCAAAGGAACAAGGTATGCCCAAAGAGGAGCGTATTGAACTTGCTATGTCTCGATTGCCCAATACGGTTTACCGTTGTCCCATATGTAAGGATGAACAGGTTTATCTTGCACACGTAAAGAATAACGTGAGTTCTGTTGAAGCACCAGTGGAAACCATTGAAAATACGAAGAAAAAGTCAAAATTTTCGACAAAAACTGTTCAAGAACAATTAGAGTTGTTCTAAAAAAATTGAGAGCATTGCCTTTCATATAACTTCTTAAACATGAGAATCAATCAAAGCATCTTAGTAAGAACTAACGAAACGTGGAATTCTAACTCAACCAGTTGATTAATTTTGAAATGTTATCATACTTTAATCCTATGAAAAACGATAAAAGGTATTTCTCAATTAAGGAAGTGTAAGGATTGTCTAGTCAATTAATGAATAACGAATACATAAATAATCCATTAAGTGCTGATTGTGAAAATTGCTTTGGATTGTGCTGTGTCGCTTTACCTTATGCAAAATCGGCTGATTTTGCATTTGATAAAGATGGAGGTACGCCTTGTCAAAACTTGCAGTCAAATTATCGCTGTGGTATTCATAAAAAACTCAGAACAAAAGGGTTTCGTGGCTGTGCTGTATACGAATGCTTTGGAGCAGGTCAAAAGGTATCTCAAGTCACCTATGATGGAAATGACTGGAGAGATAACCCTGAGTTAGCGAAGGAAATGTTTGATGTATTTCCTATTATGCAACAACTTCATGAAATGCTTTGTTATTTAAATGAAGCTCTGAGTTTAGAAGCTGCTCAACCCATTTATAACGAATTGAAGATTGCCTTAGAGGATACGGAAAACCTTACTAGTCTAAGTCCAAAGTTGATCATAGACCTTAATGTACCAGCTCATAGAAAAAAAGTTAATGACTTACTTCTGCAAACTAGTGAACTAGTTCGTGCAAAAGTTTCACATAAGAAAAATAAAAATCAAAAGCAACAGATCAAAAGTAGAAGGGGTAGTGACTTTATCGGTGCAAATTTAAGAGGGGCTGACCTTAGAGGCGAGGACCTAAGAGGAGCTCTGCTTATAGCATCTGACCTCAGGGAAGCTGACTTGAGAGTGTCTGACCTTATCGGAGCAGACCTTAGAGACGCTAATTTAAGTGGGGCTAATCTAACAGGAAGTATTTTTTTCACTCAAGCACAAGTGAACTCGGCTAAGGGCGATATTAATACGAAGTTACCACCTGCGTTAACCATTCCTGAACATTGGATTAAGAGAGGTAAATAATATATTTCCATTAATTTAAGTAGCTTATTAGTTATTGAACTATTTATAAAGCGCAAGTAGCATTGGTCCTTGCGCTTTTGTATAAGAATTATGATTACTATTCAACGATCTTTCTTAAAAACTGCTGAAAAGGACACTTTGATAAAGTTGTTTCATCATCTCGTAAAAAGTATTGCCTCCACTCGTAATTATCATTCTCTCCATAGCTGTTTAGATCACGATGAATATCAATGGAATCATAATTTTTCAACCTTTTTCGCACTTGCGATTTTATATTTTCCGCATAGATTTTAGACGTATTAAATTCTTGCAGAACCCATCTTGGAGTAATCGCTAGCAGAAGATAGTCAAAATATCTGCTTTGTCTATTTCGATGTGATGGGGTGGCACAATATATAAAATATTGCTCTCCATTAAAGCAAAACTCCCAAATGGCATTATGCGGATCATCTGGAATATGTTTCGGCCATTCCTGACTGTCTTTTCGACTTATGCCACTTAAATGTTCCCAGAATAGCTGTTCATATTTTTCAACACAATATGTTTCTATCAAATCTTGTGGTGTTTCATAGAAAACAATAAGTGAAGTGAATTTGCCAAATTGTTTTGATCGTTGAGTGTATTCACTTAACAGCACTACAACTTCATCGATTGTTGAAGAAGCCCTTGGATCACCTACAAATCCATAGCGCAGTTGGTTTGTAGTGAATCCTATTGTAGCTGGAATACATGGAAATGGTCGTTCCTTATCTTTCATTTTCTCTTCGAATTTTTCTAAAGCTGTTCTTTTCCATTGTTGAATTTGGTACCGATATGAGGGATCATCTTTAAATAATCCGTTTATGTTAATCACCTCCTAATGGCACATACAGTATATTCACTTTTGTAATAGGTAGGTGATTATTTATTTGAAAATAGGCTATTAACGCATAATAAGTGCAATTTTAGGTGATTTGAATTTTAATATGTGCGAGTATTAAATGGGGTAAAATACATATTGGTTTTGAGATGTTTGTAAGGTAAATATGTGGTTTGAGCATAAAAGCCTCATGGTGAAATGATCATCCTTAATTTAATAACTAAAGGATCAATCAAATTACCACGAGGCAATATTAATTCTGGGCCACAATACTATTTTAACGAGTTTTGGACGGTGTTTATTTGATGATCCATATCCATTTGTTTATCTGTTCGATGATCAATACTAATATTGGTAACAATCCTTTCCGACCCTGTAGAAGAAATTGCTTCATCATGCATTTCTTTGGCAATTTCCCACAATTGATCAATATCTCCTTCCACGACTGTTGAAGTAGGGGTCAACTCATATTTTAATTCTTTTTCCTTTATTTTACGAACAACTTTGGTGACATCTGAACTAAAACTAGTAGAATCTTTTCCAATCGGAATAATGCTAATTTCTAATAAGGGCATTCTTTTTCACTCCTTTGTTATTGTAACTACAAAAACATATATGATTGGTTTAGAGAAATTTAAAAACTAATTGAATTAAAGTGTTTAAGTCTCTAATTGTTGTCTTAATGAGATCTCATGTCATATGATTAGTAGACTAAATGATTAGATAGTTATCTTTTAGGTTCTGCTGGCATAGAAATTTCTTCAAGCACATTTCCAGCTTTTTGGTTAGATTGATTATTTATAGCTAAATCACCAAGAGAGACAATTCCAACCAAATTACCTTTTTCTACAATAGGTAATCGACGAATTTTCTTCTGAGACATAACATTTGCTGCTTCCTTAATTGACATATCTTTGGTTCCAGTCACTACATCTTTTGACATCAATCCAGCAATGGTAGATTCACTTGATAGATTATTAGCCAATCCCTGTAAAACTAAATCACGATCAGTTATTATTCCTGCTAATTTTTGATTGTCACATATTGGTATGACTCCTACATCAAGATCTTTCATTTTTACAGCTACTTCTTTACAAGTACTTTCAGGAGTGCAACTTTCGGCATTAATAGTCATAACTTCAGTTATATTCACGATCATTCCTCCTTCAGTTTTTTGTTGTATTCTTTAGTTCAATACCCCTGAATATTTATATGAAACCGGGAATTAAATCTGAGAGGAACTATAACTTATTTATTATTATCATCTACTTAAAATAGGTTAGTAAGTAACCTTAATGTAAGTATCTTTAAATAATTTCAGTACTTTAAATGCTTGATCACTTCCAGTACAATACAGCTAGAATCTAAAAAACTATTTGGGAGGCTATTTTAATATGAAATATAGAAATCTAGGTAGAACAGGATTAAAAGTAAGTGAGATTAGTTTAGGAAGCTGGTTAACCTATGGAAAATCAGTAGAAGATAATGTGGCAGAAAAGACAATACATAAGGCATATGAGCTAGGGATTAATTTCTTTGATTCTGCAAACGTTTACGAGCAAGGTGAAGGTGAGCGTGTACTCGCTGGAGCATTAAAGGAATACCCTCGAGAATCTTATGTTATTACGACAAAAGCTTTTTGGCCTATGGGCGACGGGCCGAATGATCGTGGTTTATCTCGTAAACATGTGATGGAGCAAGTGCACGCGAGTTTAAAAAGAATGAACCTAGATTATGTAGACATTTTTTATTGCCATCGTTATGACCCCGAAACACCTGTTGAAGAAACACTGAAAACAATTGATGATTTAATTCGTCAAGGGAAAATTTTGTATGCTGGCGTAAGTGAGTGGAGTGCAGCACAAATTGAAGAAGCAGTTGCAACTGCTGATAAATTCCTGTTAGATCGAATTGTGGTTAATCAGCCGATCTATAACATGTTTAACCGCTATATTGAAAATGAAGTGATTCCTGTAAGTGAAAAATATGGAATCGGACAGGTAGTATTTTCTCCATTAGCCCAGGGCGTTCTAACTGGAAAATACAAAAATGGTCAGGTCCCAGATAATAGTCGTGCATCAAATCAATCGATTAATAATTTTATAAAAGGGATGCTAAATGAGGATGTCTTTAATAAAGTTGAGCAATTAGAAGCAGTTGCAAAAGAGATCGATGTTACATTACCAGAACTAGCATTAGCTTGGATTTTAAGACAACCAAACGTATCAAGCGCTTTAATCGGAGCGAGTAAACCAAGTCAAGTAGAACAAAATGTCAAAGCAATTGAAGTCATTCTTCCTTCTGAGATACAAAATAGAATTGAAACGATTTTATCTTAAAGCTCAAAACGATAAAACTAAATGAAGTAAGGGGTGATACTACTTGATTAAAGGGATTGGACATTTAGCATTAACTGTAGAAAACATGGATAAATCACTTGAATTCTACTGTGACATTTTAGGTTTTGAAAGGGCATTCGAAATCCGTGACAATGAGAATCAGCCTTGGATTGAATATATTAAAGTGGCTCCTGGACAATTTATCGAATTATTTTATGGTGGATTATCTAAACAGCAAGAGGAAAGAAACCAAAATGGCTTTAATCATATTTGCTTAGAGGTGAACGATATTAACGAAATAGCCAATCACCTAAAGATGAAAGGGCTTACCTTAGATGTCGAACCAACGAAAGGGAAAGACAATAATTATCAATGTTGGATTAAAGACCCAGACGGAAACCGAATTGAATTTATGCAATTAGAACCAACTTCACCACATATGAATTGTTAACAGCTACTGACACAATGGTTCGTAATTTCATAATACTAACAAAGTTTTGACTTACCTAATTGGTAGGTCTTTTTTTATTCGTTCCAACTAATATCTTTTCAAGTTAAACAAATGTAAGTTTCTTCTCGAATATATGACATGTAAAACTCAAACAAAAAGACATGTTTTAAATTATATGGTACAATATGAAACTCAGCAAAAAATGCATTTTAATGATATGATTTTTCCTAGGAGTACTTAATCACATAGTATTAATTATTCTATTATAGTAAGATTCGACAATAATGATAAAAATACCGGGTTATGACAACCAAAAAGATTTTCTAATATAATGAAGTATCGAATCTTAATATTTTTCAAATAAATCACTAATTATTGTAAATTATAATAAGTAGAAGTTAATGATTTATTTTTTACATATAACACCATTTACATATTAGAAGAAAAAGGACGTGCTAATTTATGATAAATATCGAAATTCCTAAAGCAGACATCTCAATCACAGAGCGAATACAATCACGGAATGATAATGAGCCGGTCATAAAATCGATCGAGGGCTTCATTGATCTTCATGAGATTCCAAGAGATAAGGGCGGAATTATCTTATTTTATAACAAAAAAGATGAACTGCTTTTTGTAGGTAAGGCAAGAAAACTAAGGCAGAGGGTCAAAAAGCATCTAGAAGACACAGTGTCACCTATCAAAAATCATAGAAATGAAGTATTCAAAATTGATGTATGTGTGGTCGAAGATCCAATGGAGAGAGACATTTACGAAACATACATTATTAATAAACTTCAAGCGAAATACAATGTAGATAAAGTATATTATAAATAAAATTAATTTAGGTGCGGCTAATATGTTAATATTGTTTTACTACGACACAACCTTGCATAAAATTTTCTATTTAGGTATTGACTATTAGTAAATATTTCTATATATTAATTAATAATTTAAAATTAGCCGATGCAATGATAAGGACATGAGTATTTCTTAACGGTTTACAGAGAGGGAAGGCTAGGCTGGGAACTTCCTAATACAAGAGAATTACTTACCACCTTTGAGCAGTATTGATGAACCAATAGTAATTAATACCGTAGCTGCTACGATACAGCAAAACGAGCCATCACTTATTACAAAAGTGGTGGGAAGTTGGGTGGAACCACGAGATCAAACACACTCGTCCCTTTTATATAGGGATTTGAGTGTGTTTTTTTATGTTTAATTAAATACTAAAAGCAATGATAAGGACATGAGTATTTCTAAACGGTTTACAGAGAGGGAAGGCTAGGCTGGGAACTTCCTAATACGATAGAATTGCTTACCACCTTGGAGCAGTATTGGTGAAATACTAGTAATCAATACCGTGAAAGCTACGATACAGCTTAAACGAAGCCATCATGATGTAAGTAATTAGATGGAAAGTTGGGTGGAACCACGGGTATAGACACACTCGTCCCTTTTTTGAGGGATGGGTGTGTTTTTTTTATTTGAAATTTAATATTAGGAGTGGTTAATCATGAGTCAAAATGAGGTTATTATTAAGTTTCCAAATGGAGATGAAAAAAAGTATGTTAAAGGTATATCCTTAGAGGAAATCGCACAGTCAATTAGTTCTAGTTTAAAAAAGAAATCTGTGGCTGGATTGGTAAATGGATCATTGTATGACTTAAAGCGTAGCATCAATGAGAATGCAAATATTGAGTTATATGATCTTAATTCGTTAACTGGTATTGAAATTATGAGACACACAACTGCACATGTATTAGCACAAGCCATCAAACGTCTTTATGGAGATGTTGTACAATTAGGAATTGGTCCAGTTATTGAAAATGGTTTTTATTATGATCTTGATTTAGAAAATAACCTAACTGTTAATGACCTAGATAAGATTGAGAAAGAGATGAATAAAATCATCTCTGAAAATCTGGAAATTAAACGTGAAGAAATATCACGTGACAAGGCTAAGGCGATTTTTGCAAATGATCCTTTAAAGTTAGAACTGTTAGAGGATATTCCACTAGGAGCCGTTATAACAGTCTATCGACAAGGTGAGTTTGTTGATTTATGCCGTGGTCCACATTTACCAGCAACTCGGTATATTAAAGCATTTAAATTAACACATGTATCTGGAGCATATTGGCGTGGAGACAGCAGTAATAAAGTGCTTCAGCGTATATATGGTGTGGCTTTTGCTTCAAAAGAAGCTTTAGCTGATTATTTTCATTTTATTGATGAAGCACAAAAACGAAATCACCGGAAATTAGGAAATGAATTAGAGTTATTTATGTTTTCTGAGGAAGCACCTGGTATGCCCTTTTATTTAGCAAATGGGCAGCTAATCCGAAATGAATTAGAAGTGTTTTTAAGGAAGCTGCAATATTCATATGATTATAAGGAAGTCCGTACACCGATTATGATGAACCAACGGCTATGGGAACGCTCTGGTCATTGGGATCATTATAAAGAAAATATGTACTTTTCTGAGGTGGATGATCAGAGTTTTGCATTAAAACCAATGAATTGCCCTGGGCATATGCTTATTTTTAAAGATAAACTTAATTCCTATCGTGATCTTCCAATTCGGATGGCAGAGTTCGGGCAGGTGCACCGTCATGAATTTAGTGGTGCCTTAAATGGCATGCTTAGAGTTCGCACATTTTGCCAGGACGATGCTCATATCTTTGTAACACCTGCTCAAATTGAGGATGAAATTACATCCGTATTAAAGTTAATTGATTATGTTTACAGTACATTTGGTTTTAAATATGAAATCGAACTCTCAACAAGACCAGATGATTATATGGGTGATGAAGCTTTATGGGATAAAGCGGAAGCTTCTTTAATAAATGTTTTAAACAAATTAAACTATGAATTTCATATTAACGAAGGTGACGGAGCCTTTTATGGCCCAAAAATTGATATCCATATTAAAGATGCGCTCAAACGAAGTCATCAATGTGCGACAGTTCAACTCGATTTTCAAATGCCAGAAAAATTTGATTTAACTTATATCAATGAAGAAAATAAAAAAGTGCGCCCAGTTGTTATTCATCGGGCTGTCTTTGGCTCTATCGATCGTTTTCTCGGTATTTTAATTGAACACTTTGCTGGAGCATTCCCCGTTTGGCTTGCACCAGTCCAAGTTAAGGTAATACCTGTATCAAATGAAGCGCATAAAGAGTATGTAGAAAAAGTTACACAACAATTAAAACAAGCAGAAATACGTGTTGAACTTGATTTACGTGATGAGAAGCTTGGGCTTAAAATGAGAGAGGCTCAAATGAAAAAGGTTCCATATATTCTAGTTGTAGGAGACCGGGAACGAGATTTCCAGACTGTTAATGTTAGGCAATATGGGAAAGAGGATTCGAGTGAAGTGAAACTAGATGAGTTTATCAATGATCTAAAACAGATAATTGTCAGTAGAAGTCTTAACTAGAAAGGAAAAACAGTGACAAGTTCTACTTTACTGTAGAACTTGTTAAATACCATTTGCAATTCCAAAATTTATCTGTTAAGATAAAGAAGAATTATTTTTGTTCGGTATGTAAGGAAAGAATAAGTTTTTAAAACTTTCGCCTTTGATATCTAATTGAGCAACTATAGTAATAATTGTGGATTAAATCCACCCAGGAGGAAACAAACATGCAACAAGGTACAGTAAAATGGTTTAACGCAGAAAAAGGTTTCGGTTTCATCGAAATCGAAGGTGGAGAAGATGTATTCGTACATTTCTCAGCTATCCAAGGCGAAGGATTTAAATCTTTAGACGAAGGCCAAAAAGTGACTTTTGACACAGAACAAGGTCAACGTGGACTTCAAGCTACTAACGTAAACAAAGCGTAAGTATTAAAGGACTCTAAATTAGAGTCCTTTTTAATTTGCTTAAAAATAACGTTAAAAGAGGCTGACTAATTAATGCTTGACCCTTAAATATCAGAATAAATATGACTGTAAAAGACATATTTCCAGATTTATGGATGAACATTTAACTTTTAGTCAACCTCTCAAGACAACATGCTACAAGTGTTAAAATGGTTAAATAAATCATAACACATAACACTTAGAATACCTAAATAAATTTATAAATTATAGATTCATGTAACTTTTGATTGCTGAAGAAATAGCTCGAATTATTAAAGAAAAATTTAATATGCAACCGAAAAATTACTCGTTCCATAATCTGGCGCCTTTTCTAAATAAAAGGCGTCCTTTTTTTAATGAGACCAGATTTTTGAACAAACAGTAATTCCTAATGTGGTATGTTAGAAGACTTAAATAGTGAACATCTCCTAATAATTGTATACTAGTAACCTTTCCGAATAGTTAAATAATTACTACTTATTGCTGTCTAAAAATAACAATATAATCAAATGTCGATTAAAGGCTAGATTTGACCTACTGTAAAAGTACTGGTACTAAAGGTTAATTGTTTGAATCACATCCTTCTAATATGATAGATTATAGGATTGCAAGCAAGTTGATGAAAAAAAGACAGCAATTAAAGTTAATTTTCCACTATAAATTCCGCAAGAACAGAAAAGAAGAGGATCTTGAAGTTAAATATAATTAGGATAAATATACAAGATTGGGGGAGAAAGGATAACCATTATGCTAGTTTTTACATATTGTAAAAAAACTTCAACAAATTTGAAAGCGCTTTAATTAACTGCTTATTTATTAACTAATTACAAAATGAAGGTGTGCTCTAGTTTGAAGAAGGACAAGTTTTAATAAAAAAGGGAGGTTTTCTAAAGATGAAATCATTTTCTAAATTTATTTCATTTATGATAATTCTCGTTTTACTGTTAGGACTAGCAGCTGGATGTAGTTCTGAAAAAACAGCTGAAGGTGAAGATGGAGAAATCACTTTACGTGTTGCTTGGTGGGGTTCTCAGGATCGTCATGATAAAACAAAAAAAGTAATCAAGTTATTTGAGGAAAAAAATCCAAATATAAAAATAACTCCTGAATTTACAGGCTGGGATGGATACTGGGAGAAACTAGCAACAGCTGCAGCTGGAAAGAATTTAGCTGATGTGATTCAAATGGATTACCGATATTTAATGGAATATGTAGATCGTGGACTTATTGAGGATTTAAATTCTTTTGTGGACTCTGGTGCTCTAAATCTTGATGATGTTGGTGAGGCGTATATTGAAGGGGGATATGTAGACGACAAGCTTTACGCTGTTAATTTAGGAACGAATGCTTTAGCGATGGCATATGACCCTGCCATGTTTAAAAAAGCAGGTGTTGAACCTTTTAAACCTGGTTATACATGGGAAGAGTATGCTGAGGCAGCAAAGAAACTAAAGGACCAATTCGGTGACGGTGTGTATGGAGTCGAAGGAGCTAAAAACTCTTTAGGGAATTTTCAATATTATTTAAGGCAACATGATATTGAATTGTATAACGAGGAAGGAACAGCGCTTGGATATGAAGATGATAAGCTATTAGTTGAGTTCCTTAACTATTGGGATGAATTACTAAAGGATGGTGTAGCAGCACCGCCAGATGTAACAGCTGCCGTTCAAGGTAGATTGGAAGAAGAGCTAATTGTCCATGAAAAAGCACCTACATTATGGTTTAACAGTAACCAAATTGTTGCTCTGCAAGGTGCAGCAGGACGTGAATTAAAGCTAGCCCTTTTACCATCACTTCCTGAAGGGAAAGAAGGACTGTATTTAAAACCATCACAGTTCTTCTCAGTCTCAAAGGAATCAAAACATAAAGAGGCAGCTGCAAAGTTCATTGATTTTATTACAAACGATCTTGAAGCAAATGAGATTCTAGCGGCCGAGCGAGGAGTTCCAATAGCTGCGAAAGTACGTGACAACTTGAAACCTCAAGTAGATGATGCGGCAAGGGAAATGTTTGACTATGTTGAACTTGCAGAACAACATTCAAGTCCAATTTATCCCCCAGAGCCATCAGGAGCAGGTGAATTAGACGCATTATTTACAAGGCTTGCAGAACAATTGAATTTCGGAGAATTTACTACAGAAGAAATGGCAAAAACATTCCGATCTGAAGCAAACAAAATATTAGCGAAAAATAAGTAAATTTCCTAATAAAGATTTACACATTACCAAAGGGTAAACCCCTTCAAATTATTTTTATATATGCTTAGTCTTATAGATAGACTTTATATAGAAATTATTAGAGGGGTAACCCTATTAAATTAATAATCTTTACAGTGGAGGTGCCAAATGCAATCAGAAACAAGTGTGTTAACGGACAAAAAGGTCACAAAACGAAGTAAAGCACTTCATAAGGGCTGGAAAAAGGAATTAATCGCATATGCTTTTATTTCTCCTTGGTTATTGGGGTTTCTTGGATTTATTATTGGCCCAATGATTGCATCTTTATATCTATCTTTTACAGATTATGACATGTTATCAAGCCCATCATGGGTTGGGTTACAAAATTATATCACCATGTTTACAGATGATTCACGTTTCTGGACGTCTTTAAAGGTAACATTTACATTTGTATTTATATCTGTCCCTTTTAAACTAGCTTTTGCATTATTTGTTGCTATGCTTTTTGTAAAAGCTCGACGTGGTGTTGGTTTATATCGATCGGTGTACTACATACCATCTATTGTTGGTGGAAGCGTTGCGGTAGCTGTCATGTGGAAGCAGCTTTTTGGAAGAGAAGGTGCTATTAATGGAATCCTAAGCTATTTTGGGATTGAAGGACAAAACTGGATTGCAAGTCCCGATTATGCATTATCAACGCTCATCATTTTAGTTGTATGGCAGTTCGGTTCCCCAATGTTAATATTCTTAGCAGGCTTAAAACAAATACCAACTGAATTATACGAAGCAGCAGCAGTTGATGGTGCTTCAAAGTTTAGTCAGTTTTTTAAGATTACGATTCCTATGTTAACACCAGTTATCTTTTTTAATTTAGTCATGCAGATGATAAGTGGCTTTATGACGTTTACACAAAGTTTTCTCATTACAGCAGGTGGACCACTAGATCGTACATTATTTTATGCCGTTTATTTATACGAAAAGGGATTTACTCATTTTCAAATGGGATATGCATCCGCAATGGCATGGATTTTATTGATTATCGTAGCTGTTTTTACAGCACTAATTTTTAAATCTTCATCTGCATGGGTCTATTACGAATCAGAGGGAGGGAAATAAAATGAAGCAAACAAAAAGTGACATTTTTTTTCACGTTTTTGTAATAGGATTTGGGTTACTGATGATTTATCCGATATTTTGGACATTAGCAAGTTCGCTTAAGCCTGAATCTGATATCTTTAAAAATGCTGCATCCTTGTTTCCCTCGGAATTTAAATGGGACAACTATGCACTAGGCTGGGCAGGATTTGGTGATATTACATTTGGAACCTTCTTTTTAAATTCAAGTATTGTCACAGTATTAGTTGTTATCGGGACCCTGATTTCATCAACATTAGTCGCTTTTGGATTTGCTCGACTCCACTTTAAATTTAAACGTGTATTATTTGTTTGCCTACTTGCAACTATCATGCTGCCACATCAAGTTACCCTAATTCCACAATATATCATGTTTCATAAAATAGGCTGGGTAAATACATTTTATCCGTTAGTTGTTCCTGCATTCATAGGAGGAGTGCCATTTTTTATCTTTTTAATGGTTCAATTTATAAGGGGGATTCCTCGAGAATTAGATGAAGCAGCTATTATTGATGGTTGTAGCACATTCGGGATTTTCTGGAATATTATTCTTCCTTTAACAAAGCCTGCACTAGCGACTGTTGCGATTTTCTCATTCTACTGGACATGGGATGATTTTATGACACCATTAATTTATTTAAATGATACTAAGCTATTCACAGTTTCACTTGGGTTAAGATTGTTTTCTGATCCGTCAGCTGTAACAGCATGGGGGCCTTTGTTTGCCATGTCGATTGCTTCATTGATACCAACATTTCTTATTTTTCTCTTCTTTCAAAAGCATCTTGTTGAAGGTGTTGCCACAACAGGGATTAAATAGAGCAAAATAGAATTGCTGGTTCTTATTAGCCCTGAGTATGTTACATATCAGGGCTTTACTCAAGAAGGCTCAACACCAAACATATCATATCGATAGGGGTGGACTCGTGAACATCTGTAAATATTCGATTTATCGGAAGAATTGTGATCCTGAATTGGATTGGGACATGCACGATTTCCATACACATAATGAGTTTGAAATTTATCTTTTTCATAGTGGTAATTGTCATTATTTAATTAAAAACAAGGTTTATCATTTACAACCAAACGATTTAATTTTATTAAACGGTTTAACCCTTCACAGAGCAAACCCTCTTCCGACAGAAATGTATGAAAGAAGTGTTGTTCATTTTTCATCAGAGGTATTGGAGCCAATTATCACGACCTTGAAATTTCGAGAGTTATTAAAGCCATTCTCAACGTTCAATAATTGCTTATTCCGTGATATTGACCAGAAATTATTGAATCAAATAGAGCAATCAATTCAAGCAATATCTGAACTTTCGCAAGGTGAAGGGATTAAAGCTGATAAATGTGAGGACTCCACACTTAATTGTCGTTTTTATATAGCCAAAATGCAGACCTTAGTGATTCAGCTTTTGTTTCAAATTTATGAGCTAAGTCAAACACATCAAAATAAGCACATACATGTGGAAACTGAAAAAGAATTGCATGTTAGAAGAATTACGGCATGGATTGATAAGCATTACCAAGAAGACATATCATTAGATCATATTTCTAAAAGTCTTAATGTTAGTAAGTATTATATGTCACATATATTTAAGGAAGTAACGGGTGGAACGATCATGAAATTTTTAATGAGCTGCCGTCTTAATCACTCGAAAAGATTACTAGAAACAGAGCCTAATTTATCTGTATTAGATGTAGCATTAGAATCCGGCTTTAAGCATGGCTCCCATTTTAGCAGATATTTTCTTGAAAAAGTAGGATTTACGCCGTTAGAGTATCGCAAAAAATATTGCAATATAAGGGATTTTTCTACTTTATCTTTTAATGACCAAACTAATTACATAAAAAAATAATTCGACATTCATTATACAGACATTCAAATGAATGTCTGCTTTGTTATGAATTTAAAATCTTTTCATAGGTCTAAAAGAACAAAAGCGCAAGCCCCTTGAACAACCTCGGGCAAATAAGACGCTTAAGAAATGATGCAAAATCTAACGAGTCTTTCTGGTGATTTAAAATCAATAAATAAATAGATCACAAGAAACCCCTTATCTTTAGATGTGACAAGGGGTTTCTTTCTTGTAGTATTTTATAAATACCTACCAGGGATTATTGTCTAGCCTCCTAGGTTACCTCCCGCAACATGCTGAAAGCTAAGGACAAAAACTTTTTGTGCCCATCCTTTTCCCATCTGCCTAGGCTCTTAATTCGTGAAATCCAAACATTTTAGAAAGGATCTGGGTGTAAGGAACAATCGAGACAACTAATTGAATGAGCAATAATCATTTATCTGAAAAAGTAATCTTTATATCAGACAAGAGTTTGTGAGCGTTTTCTAACTAGGTTAATAGTATGTTTCTTACAGCATGATTGTAGACGTAATGCTAGAGATAAACTATCTTGGTGTTGTACAAAGAAGCCCGAGAAAATAGCAGGAGGGCTTTATGATGAAGGAAGGAGGTAAATTCCAAGCTCGTCACTTTTAAATACAAATAGATGACGTGCTAACGAATTAAATCAGAGGTAATAAGTCGAACGGGATGAATAAGGGAGGAAATGAATGAAAAAATTTTTGTGTGTATTTTATGCTTAATACTACTATTTCCAATTTTTCAGAGTGTAGTCGGATTCACAGCAACAGTTGATCAACCAACGATAAATTCTATTAATAATGATGACACAAGATGATATGTTAGATATTTAACTATATTAATAGGGGAGATGACAAATGGGAAGGCTATACAAATTATTATTAACATTAATGATTATCTTATGTGTTGCACTTTTTAATGTAAGCGCAATCTCTGCGGGTGAGAATACATCAGAAGTTGGCTTTAAATTTTTATTTGGGGGAAGCGAAAAAGAAGACTATATTACAATCGATCAAGCTTCAGTTTACTCTGAGAAAATTGGTTATGGATTAGAAAACTCATCTGATATTCAAATCAATAATGGTTCAATAAGCGGTTCTGAGATTCTGTTTCGTACAGATTTACCAGTAAACGATTATAGTATTTCTCTAGTTGCACCTAGCACTCTTGATGCTGCGAAAACGAAAGTCTTTATCAATGGAGTTGAAATTAAAAAACCATGGGTAAAACAGGAGGGTGAGAATGTCCTGCTATTCCGTTACGCTTTAATTGATGAAGCGATGAACTTTAAGATTACGGGTGAAATAGCTAGTGTCTCACAGCTTTCAATCAACCCTCTGCCGAAACGGACAGCTGGGGAAAATCCATCTGTTTTTTTGATTAGTGACTCAACAGTACGAAATTATGAAATTGCACGAGCTCCAATGACAGGTTGGGGACAAGTTATTGATCGTCTCTTTAAGTCAGAAATCAAAGTTGAAAACCGTGCAATGGGAGGGCGAAGTACAAAGGTCGCATATAATGAGGGGCGTTTGAACGATTTGCTTGTCGATATTAAGCCTGGAGATTACGTATTCATTCAATTTGCACATAATGATGAAGCTGTTAATTATCCCGACCGATATGTTACCGTTGATGAATATAAGGAATATCTTACTAATTATTATATAAAAGGTGCTCTCCAACGAGGAGCAACCCCAGTTGGCCTAACTTCGATGAATAGACGGACCTTTAATAAGGAAATGGGAATCTTTGTTGATAGCTTTCCTACATATACACAGGCTATGAAGGAAGTTGCAGCTGAAAATAACCTACAGTTGCTTGACCTGAACGCAAAAAGCCTGGAGTATTACAATTATCTTGGCTATGATGGTACAGCTTCAATCTTTATGCAACTTAAACCAGGAGAATACCCGAATTATCCTTCAGGATTGAATGATAACACCCATTTTAAAGAAGCTGGTGCTAAACAGATGGCAAGGATGATTATAGAAGAAATAAATGATAAGATTCCAGACTTATCACATTATACACTTCCTTACCATAAAGTCATGAAGGAAGTATTTAAAGATACAGAAACGCTTTGGGAAAGGGAACAAATTGAGAAAATGGTTCTTTTAGGAGTTATGCCTGTAGGGGGTAAAAACTTCAAACCGGAACAAGATGTTCGCTTTGTTGATTATCTTGACATGATTGAAAAATTAACTGGCATCCAAGCAGCAGAACTTGGAATCGAAAGCATTGTTAAAAAACCTGAGCTTTTAACACGTGAAATGGCTGTCAGCCTAGCCCTTGACTCTTATGCATTAAAGAAAAACATTACGCCACCTGAGGGAAGTCTGGATTCTTATGCAGACAAAGACGAAGTCTCATCTAATCTTGCTAATAAAGTGGCTTCTGCAGCTGAGCTAAACTTACTTATCCCTACTGAGAACAACCTTCTAAATCCAAAGGCTGTTATGACGAAGAAAGATACAGCAGTACTGCTGTACAAAATTTATATCCTCCTTAACAGATAACAGAACGCCTAAAAACCCTAGCAGTGAATAATTGCGAGGAAAATCTTTAGTAAGACAAAAAAGACAATTTTTCAAACAACAAATAAGAAGCTTCCTTTTTAACAGGAAGCTTCTTATGTTTTACCCAATATAAACATAATGTTGCAAAAAGGTAAAACTAAGAAATCTCACCTTTGTCGAACCTACTACTCTACTGTGATAGCTAAGTCAGTAACCAGGAGGTATTCTAAATGACATAAAAAAGTTTTGTGCCCAACCTTTGCCCATCTGCCCAGCTCCTTATTCGTGAATTCCAAACATTTTAGAAAGGATCCGAGTGTAAGGAACAATCGAGACATAATTAAATGAGCAATAATCATTTATATGAAAAAGTAATCTTTATATCAGACAAGAGTTTGTAAGCGTTTTCTGACGAGATAAATAGTATGTTTCTTACAGCATGATTGTATACGTAATGCTAGAGAATAACTTAACTTGGTATTGTAGGAAGAAGCCAGGAAATATAACAGAAGGCTTTATGATGAAGGAAGGGGGTAAATTCCAAACTCGTCACTTATAAATACGAATAGATGACGTGCTAACGAATTAAATCAGAAGTAAAAAGTCGAACGGTATGAATAAGGGAGGAAATGAATGAAAAAATTTATGTGTGTATTTTTATGCTTAATACTACTATTTCCAATTTTTCAGAGTGGAGTCAGCCTCGCAGCAACAGTTGATCAACCAGCTGTAAATTCTATTATTAGTGATGATTTCGAGAATGAAACAGTTGGAAGTTTACCAGCTGGGTATATTCATAGTGCCTCACAAGAGGGAGTTACTGAAGAAACAAGCGCTGTATTTGTTGACGATGTACCCGTTGATTCTATAGGCAACACTTCTGCTAGAGGGTTACGAGTATTTGATAATGATAGTGGTTCGTCTAAACGAGCTAGAACAATTGTTACAAAAACATTTGATCAACAAGCTGGGAGTTTTGTAATTGAATTAACTATGATGGAACCAAAAGCAGTAGGGAATTCATATCCCTTACGACTAGAAGATAAAGAACATGGAAAATCAGGCATAATTCTTGAGGTTTCAGGCGGAAACCTTGGTTATAAGGGGAGTGATGGAGCTTTTAAACAACTCTCTTATGATGGTGAGAATAATATTCCATTAGAATCAAATGTATGGTATCACTTAAAACTATTAGTCGATGTAGTGAATGATTCAGCAGACATCTATATTAATGGCAAATATACAGGTAACATTCCCTTTTACCAAGCGGTTGATCGTTTAGATGCAATTGAAGCGCAAACGGCTGGATCATCTGTTGGGGATTTGTATTGGGACAATCTACAAGTATTTGTTGAACCTACTGATTCACCAAAGGGCTTATCAGCAATATTCGGTGATCAAGTAGCTGAACTAAATTGGATCCCTGCCAAAGGTGCTTCTTCGTATAATATCAAGAGAAGTACGAATAATGGCGGACCCTATGAAGTTATTGCTACAAACATAACAGAGACACGCTTTGTCGATAGTAAGCTAGTAAATAATAAAACCTATTATTATGTTGTCTCTGCTGTAAATTCAGTCGGAGAAAGTAAACTTTCAAACCAGGTTAGTGTTACACCAACTGAAATACCAAATCCACCTTTACCTCCAATCGATCTAACGGTTCTCCCTAGAGATAGTCAGATTGATTTGAGCTGGAAAACATCTGGTCAAACAAAGTCGATTTTATTTGTGGGTACAGGGACTACTGCTGATGAAAAAACGATTGATCATTTAGAATCACTTGGATACACTGTCTCTTTTAAAAAGGATAACGAAGTAAAAACTGAAGATGCACCTATTTATGATTTAGTATTTATTGGAGAATCCTCAGGCTCAAGCTATATTGGGAAAAAATTCATGAATTCCCCTGTACCAGTTATATATGCAGAACCTTATGTCTTAGATGATGTCAGTTTGAGTGCATCTACTTCTGGAGCATTTGGAAGCTTTGATAACCAAACCTCATTTAATATTAAATTGAGTAACCATCCACTTGCTGCTGGTCTAAGTGGCATGATCGATGTTTACACTCAACCTGGTAAAGTCAATTTTGGTGCACCTTCTGATGAAGCGATCGTGATTGCAACTGCAGAAGATGATGACAGCAAAGCAACGATTTTTGCGTATGAAAAGGGTTCTAAAAATATGAAGGGTGATCCTGTACCAGCACGTCAAGTAGCTACATTTTTATTTGCGGGCCAGGAAGGTTTCGTGACAGAAAACGGTTGGAAGTTGATTGATGAGTCAGTCAAATGGGCACTTGGCATCGATGAAAATAATGCCGGTCCAAAAGAAACGTATACTATTAAACGAAGTACAGAAAAAGAAGGACCATATCAGACAATTGCTGACAATATTGAGGGAACTAACTTTCGTGATACTGGTTTAGAAAATGGGACGAATTATTATTATGTTGTAACGGCAGAAAATATTGGAGGAGAGAGCACGAATTCTAAAGAAGTAAGTGCGTCACCTGTGACTCCACTTCAAGCTCCAACCGGATTGTCAGCAAGTGATGGCCATGGAGAGGTAACAATCAATTGGGCATCAGTTAAAGGGGCAACATCCTACCAAATCTTACGCAGTAAGGAAAAGGGAATGTCCTATGAAATGATTAAAAGTGGGGTAACGGAAACGAACTATACTGATACTGAAATATCAAATGGGGAGAGGTATTACTATGTTGTAGCTGCAAAAAACGAAACAACTACTAGTACAAATTCCAATCCTATAAGCGCAGTTGGTATGCCAGGGAATGGAGTACCAGCCATTCCAAGTGGAATTGAAGCAACTGCAGGTGATAACCAGGTTATATTAACATGGTCTACTATAAGTGGGGCTGACACATATAACATTAAACGTGGTTCGTTTGATAGCAGGGAATATGAAGTAGTTGCAACTAATGTTCATCTTACTAGTTTTCAAGATGTCAACGTTACAAATGGTGAAACCTATGACTATGTCATATCAGCTGTAAATGAGAAGGGAGAAAGCTTCGAATCCTCTCCTATAGCCGTTACTCCTGCGAAGGTAACAATTGTAGCAAAAGAGGGTGGAGATTTTAAAACCGTTCAAGAAGCCATTGATGCTGCACCTGATAACAGTTCTAAACGGCATGTGATTTACCTAAAGGATGGTGAATATCGTGAAAAAATAACGATACCAAAGAGTAAAACAAACCTTAGTTTAGTAGGTGAAAGTAAAGAAGGTACTGTTCTTGTTTATAGTGATAATGCAAACACACTAGGTCCTGATGGCAATCCATTAGGCACCTCGAAAAGTTCAAGTATTTTTATTTATTCAAATGATTTTATTGCTAAAAATTTAACCATCCAGAATGATTCTGGACAAGGTACAGGTCAGGCGGTTGCAGCGTATGTTCAGGGTGATCGCGCCTACTTTGAAAACGTAAAATTTTTAGGTTTTCAAGATACATTGTATACACATCTCTCAAGACAATATTATCAAGGCTGCTATATTGAAGGTGATGTCGATTTCATCTTCGGTCCAGCAACAGCAGTATTTGAGGATTGCCAAATCCATAGTAAACGTGATGGTGGAATGCTAACAGCGGCTAGCACCCCTCAGGACAGTAAATTTGGATATGTCTTTTTGAATTCTACTATTACTGCTGACGGAGGTGTAGAAGGAGTTCGTTTCGGAAGACCTTGGCGCCCATATTCATCTGTTACTTTTATCAATTCAGAGATCGATGCATCAATTGCATCTGATGGTTGGGATAATTGGGGAAATGAAGGAAATGAAAAAACAGCGAGGTATTCAGAATATAATAGCAAAGGCGTGGGGGCTAACCCAAAAGAACGTGATCCTTGGACAAAGCAATTAACACCAGAGGAAGCTAATCAATATACTGTTCAAAATATATTGAAAGGAACGGATGGATGGGACCCTACTCGAATAGGTATTATTCCATTATCAGATATAGCACCACCGACTATTACGATCGATCAGAAAGATGCTTTTGTCAATAAAGCTGAATTTACAATTACAGGAATAGTAAACAAAGAAGCAATCGTTTCAGTTAATGAGAAGGAAATTTCACTACAAGAAGACTTCAAATTTAACACAACTGTTCAATTAAATGAGGGATTGAACATAATCACCGTTCAAGCGCGTGATACAGATGGAAATCGCAGTATCCCATCTGTCGTAAAAGTTGTTTATGATCATGTCAAACCTGTTATTACAGTAGATGAACATAAGCTTGAGAAAAATGGAAATCACTATAATACGATTTACAATCCGTTTCCACTAACAGGTAAGTTAAGTGAAGCTGGCACTATACTTGTTAATAAGAAGGCAATACAAGCCTCTGCGGATTATACTTTTAACTCAAATGTAGATCTTGAACCTGGATTAAATACCATAACGCTGACTGCTGTTGATCTTGCGGGAAATGAGTCCGAACCTGTCGTTTTCAAAATTGTTCCGAAAGGGAATGCTGTACCAGACGGACCAATAAACATCATTAAAAGTGAAGCAACAAGCCCGAATACCGTTGAAGTAACATTTAATAGTAAACTGAAAAACTTCAATTCTAGTGATATCGAACTGCAGACTGCAACCAACGATTGGGCTGATCTTGATCCCAATCTTAAACCAAATATGACAGTGGAAAGTATTTCCACTAGAGTTAATAAAGACAAGCAAACAGTAGCTGTTATTAAAACCAAGGAAGTATTTAACACGGATGGTACAATCACGAAGCAACTCAATGAAGATCCATACGATATACCGTACCTCAATGCTGCCTATTATACCGGAAATAAAGAAAATGATCGTAAACAGGCTGATGCTCTATTATCCTGGCAAATGGATCATGGCGGATGGTATAAAAACATGGAGGATAAATACAATCGACCTTGGGATGGTCAAGAACCTAAATCCGAAATGTATACTCCTGAACATGGTGAATTGGGTGTCATTGATAATAATGCAACAACAAATGAGATACTCTTCTTAGCTTTAATGTATAAGGAAACAGGTGATATTCGATATAAAGACTCTGTTTTAAAAGGTATCCATTATTTACTTGAGGCTCAATATGATAGCGGTGGATGGCCGCAAGTATATCCTGCAAGAGGCAACTACTCGGACTATGTTACGTATAACGATAATGCGATGGTTCGTGTTATGAATGTACTAACAATGGTCTCGCAAAAGAAGTTTCCATTTAATTCAGACATTGTTAATAAGGAGCTTTCAGAACAGACCAAGCTTTCATTAAACCATGGAGTGGATTATATTTTAAAATCCCAAATCAAGGTGAATGGTGAATTAACAGCATGGTGTGCACAACATGATCCAGTTACGTACGAACCAAAAGAAGCACGTTCCTATGAACATCCATCTCTTTCAGGTTCCGAATCAGTTGGGGTAGTCCAGTATTTGATGTCACTTCCAAACCCTTCAATAGAAATTCAGTCTGCAATCGATGGTGCAATAAACTGGTTTGAAGAAGCGAAAATTGAAGAGATGAAGTATGTTTCAGGGGATCCTGCAGGACAATACTTTTATCCTGATTCAGCAAGCAACACTTGGTATCGATTTTATGAGATCGGCACCAATCGTCCAATCT
Source organism: Metabacillus sp. KUDC1714 (assembly GCF_014217835.1). Classification (NCBI taxonomy): domain Bacteria; kingdom Bacillati; phylum Bacillota; class Bacilli; order Caryophanales; family Bacillaceae; genus Metabacillus; species Metabacillus elymi. Next base: position 4,632,185 of record NZ_CP055263.1, on the reverse strand, counting down.
TTTCAGGTAGAGATGGTTTAATCAAACACAATATACTAGAAATTGAACAAGAAAGAAGAGACGGTTACCGCTGGGCAGGAGAATGGCCACAAAAATTACTAGATGTTACAAATACAACAGGTTATTACGAAAACCGTGTATATGTGAAAGTCGTTGATGATCGTTCGCAAAATGCGACGGGTGAATCTTTGAAAATAGGAAGTTTATTTAAAGTAGAAGATGGCTTTTCAGCACAGGAATGACAAAGTTTTTTCTCAGGTTGGCATTATGACCTTCATATGCAATTTTACAAATAGATTGTTGTAAAAAAAGCAGAGCTGCCACCTGGCAGTCTGCTTAAGGAGGATAAATAGTGAAAAGGTTTACTCTAATGGTAACAACGGTAGTATTATTATTTGGGTTATTAGAAATTTCATTTATTCCTCAAGAAGGCCAAGCGGAAGCTAACAAGGTTCTAGCATTCCCAGGAGCTGAAGGCGGGGGAATGTATACAAGTGGTGGACGTGGCTACGACGTTTATGAAGTGACGACCTTAGATGATTATGGTGAGGGTGATCTTCCTATTAAAGGAACATTAAGAGATGCAGTTAGTCAAGGAAATCGAACTATCGTCTTTCGAGTATCTGGTACAATTCATCTTAAGCAAAGCTTGAAGATTAAACAAAAAAACTTAACAATCGCTGGTCAAACAGCTCCAGGTGATGGAATTGCTGTTGCAGGTTTTGGAACCGATATCTCTGGTTCTGAAAATATAATAGTCCGCTATATGAGATTTAGACCTGGTAGCACAAATATTGAGTCAGAGCCTGATGCGTTTGGTGGACGTGATGTCAAGAATGCGATGGTGGATCATATTTCAACTAGCTGGTCTGTTGATGAAACACTGTCTTTTTATCGAAATGAAAATACAACACTACAATGGAGCATAATTAGTGAGAGTTTGTATATCTCAGGTCATGTGAAAGGAAGACATGGTTATGGTGGAATATGGGGCGGTGAGAATGCCACTTTTGCCAATAACTTAATTGCTAGCCATACAAGTCGCCTTCCTGCACTAGGGAATTCAGGAAATAAACTACATCCGATTTCTAGTACAGATATGGTCAACAATGTCATTTATAATTGGGGATTTAACTCTACCTATGGTGGGAATGATCAGGAGAATAATATGATCAATAATTATTATAAGCCAGGACCAGCTACTCACGAAAAAGTAATTAAGCGTGTGGTTAGCCCTGGTCAAAACGGCAGATCTAGCTGGTTTTATGTGAAAGGTAACTATATGTATGGAAATAAGGCTGTAACAGAAGATAATACGTTAGGAATGGAAGAAATCAAAGATGGTACCGTTTTTTCCGACTCTCCTTATGAAGTGCTTGGGCACGATACATTAAACATAAAGCCTGCTGAGAAAGCCTATGAAGAGGTACTTAAAAAATCAGGTGCAACATATCCGCGTAGAGATGCCGTGGATGCGCGTATTGTTAATGATGTTAAAAACGGCACCGGTAGATTAATTAATAATGAATGGGAAGTAGGCGGTTATCCTGAATTGAAATCGGCCAAAGCACCAATTGATACAGACCATGATGGGATACCGAATTTATGGGAAGAAGCCAAAGGATTAAATCCTAACAATATTGCTGATGGGAAGGACATTACAGCATCAGGTTATTCGAATTTAGAATTATATTTAAACTCACTTGTTTTAATAGATAAGCAAGCTGATAATCCAGAGATAGACCTTCTATCACCTAAAATGAACGGTATTTATAAAGCAGGTTCTACCGTGAGAATGAAAGTTAAGCTAAAAGATAAACGAACTATTTCCAAAGTCGAATATTATCGTAATGATGAAAAGATTGGAGAATCTTCAAATGGTACATTTGATTTTTACTGGAAAAATGCCCCTGATGGTACATGGTATATAACAGCAAAAGCAATTGACAAAAACGGAAATGCTACACAGACAACCTCTATGCCAATTCATGTTAATACAGTAAATCAATCAAGAGATTGGACCGCAAAAGATATTGGAAAAGTACAAATAAAAGGTATTACAACTAAGACGAATGAAGGACTTACAGTCAAAGGCTCAGGTCGCATTGATCAAAGAGTTGACGCCTTTCATTTTGCCTTTAAGGAAGTAACAGGAGACGCAGAACTGGTAGCAAGAATAGATTCACTAACAAAGGTTGACAACAATGCTATTTCGGGCCTAATGATACGTGATAGTCTTGAAAAAGATGCAGCTACAGCGATCATCAGTACGTCGGTAGTGAAAGCTGATAAACAGGATACACCTTATTCAGTCCATTTTTCTACGCGAACTAATAACGGCGAGCCAATTCTTGCACCAGGTGAAAACGATCGACCTGAGGAAATTGGCTTACCATCCCTTAATGGGACAACACTGCCTTACTGGTTAAAAATTATAAGAAATGGTGATCTATTAATAGGGTATGCTTCAGAAGATGGAGAAAATTGGACAGAAGTTGGTCGAAAAGAAATCAAAATGGGTGAAGATGTGTATATAGGATTTGCGGTAGATGGTGCTAAAAATACGAGTCAAATTGCAAATTATAATACAGCCACTTTTTCTAACATTTCGCTTATAGGAGATATAAGTAAAATAGATAAATAGGTTGAGTTGGTGCCAAATATTTTAACTGGGTAACTAGAAGAAAGACTGAAATATGCATAAAAAGACTGAACTCTGAATAAATACAGGGTTCAGTCTTTTGCCATAGGATACAATAGCTTTAAGAATTTTTATTTTTATTCGGAATTCTGTTGTTTTGACTTCCGTTTCCTCTGGAAAATTCCTTCACTTCAACATCTTGTCCGTTTTCAATTGCTCTTTTTTCAGCTCTTGAACGAATTTGTCGGCCATCACTTTGGTTGCCCATTTCATCATTCTCCTTTTCTTATTGATCATAAATAGGATTGGTTATTTTCATGAAAATATTTATCGTTTTTTTATAAATTGAATGTAAGGTTTGCATTAATAAATCAACAGAGTAACAGATCAGCTTTCATATTATCTGTTCTTCAGTATTTATTCCCACTCGTTTCCTCTTCAAAACAGATCTTATTTACAATTTTTCGAAAGAATATCCCATTACTGAAAGGAAATCAGAAGATTACGTCAAATTCAATACAGATGTGCTTATTATGATCACATCAGTGAGGATCACATTATAAAAAGAAAAGAGGAGAAGTGAAATGAACCTAAATTATATACAAGGAATAGCATCCAAAGTAAAAGAGAACATCCAAAAAGTTGTAATCGGGAAAGAGGAGCAGATCGACCAGCTGCTTGTTGCCTTAATCTCATCTGGACATGTACTATTGGAGGATGTCCCAGGAACAGGAAAGACTTTATTAGCAAAAACGATGGCTAAATCCTTGGATTGCTCATTTAAACGGATACAATTCACACCGGATTTATTACCTACCGATGTGACAGGTATTAATTTTTACAATCAAAAAAAGGGGGAATTTGAATTTCGATCAGGACCGATTTTTTCGAATATTGTCCTAGCAGACGAAATAAATCGGGCAACCCCAAGAACACAATCTAGTTTATTGGAGTGTATGGAGGAAAGACAGGCAACAATTGACGGTGAAACACATGTATTAGATCGTCCATTTATGGTGATTGCTACGCAAAATCCTGTCGAAAACCAAGGAACCTTCCCATTACCCGAAGCACAACTCGATCGCTTTTTAATAAAGGTAAAGTTAGGCTATCCATCCAAGCAAGAAGGAATAAATATTTTAAAGCGTTTTAAAGAAAATAATCCGCTTGAAAAGATGAATCCTGTCATAAATAGGGAGGATATTGTTGCTGCTCAAGACCTATATTCTAAAATTTATGTAAATGAAGATATTCTCCAATACATCATGAATATAGTAGAAAAAACTAGAAACCATCAAGCGATTGAATTAGGAATTAGTCCTCGTGGGAGCCAAGCATTGTTAAAAGCTGTCCAAGTTTATGCAATTCTTAAAGACCGTGATTATGTGAGTCCTGATGATGTAAAGGCAATGGTTAAACCGGTTTTAGGTCACAGAATTCTATTAAATTCTATGCTGAGATCAAAGATTGATCAAGTTGATATAATATTAGATGAAATATTGGAAGCGGTACCAGTTCCTGCAGAGGAAGAACTTATGAAAGGGATCATTCATAGATGAGTATTGCCTGGTTTATTTTTATTACATGCCTTATAAGTGTGATTCAAAGCTTTATTTTTAATAAATGGGGCTTAGTTCGTTTGCAATACAAACGTTTTTTTAATAAGGATACAGTATTCGCTGGGGAAGAGATAGAAATGATCGATGAAATCTCAAATAATAAACTTCTTCCAATACCATGGTTACGATTAGAATCAAAAATTGATCAAAATTTAAAATTTTTAGGAAAACAAGATCAATCAACTGAGGAACTAAGGGAAGAATTTCATAGAACATTATTTAGCCTGTTGCCCTATCAAAAAATAACAAGAAGACATAAAGTATGCTGTATGAAACGGGGATATTATGAACTTAAGACAATATCTTTGACACTTGGAGATGTACTTGGTTTCAGTGAGAGCTTTGATAACTTTAACGCTAAAGCAACCGTAACGGTGTATCCTGAAATCATTCCAATCGAAGACATACCTTTACCTTCTCATAGTTGGCTTGGCGATATTATGGTGAGAAGGTGGATTATTGACGATCCCTTTGTTATTGCTGGCGTACGAGAATATTCATATGGTGACTCAATGAATTCGGTAAATTGGAAAGCAACAGCTCGGACAGGAAGCTTACAGGTTAGTAAAAGGGATTACACGGCTGACCACCACCTAATGATTTATCTAAATTTTGATGAAACAGAGGATATTTGGATGCCTATTCAAAACACAACATTAATTGAAAAGGGTATATCTTATGCTGCTTCCATCGCACAACATTCAATATCGAAAGGAATAAACACAGGATTTGGATGTAACTCCTATTTTGTTGAACCATTTGGGCAAGCATTAGAAAATAATGTAAAGGAATCTGTACGCATTGAGCCGAAGAATGGGAAATATCAGCTAACACAGTTATACGATACAATGGCCAAACTAAGCATGGATAGAAGTATGAGCTTTAATCGATTTTTAATGGAAGATATGATAAACCGTAAAAATGCAGATATTCTAATAATTACTTCACTATTAACAGCAAATATACAAGATAATATCCGAATGCTTGAAACTCAAGGTAACAAAATTGAAATATTAATGCTGACTGACCAGCCTAATGATAATAAAGACAGGCAGGGGGAGGGTGAATATTATGCCTAATAAAGCCCGAGCAATTTTAGAGAAATGGATATTAGGAATGAGTGAACTCATTCTTATCTTCCCACTAGTTCTATTACTTGGCATATATTTTGTTCCCAGACCTCTACTTTGGATTGCACATTTGCCGATTCTATTTATTTTCGGTTACTTATTTAGGGTATTTGTCCAAGATAAAAAACGAATGATCTATCTTGTATTTACTATTCTCATAAGTGCATGTTCTGCTATTCTCTTTTATGAAAATCTGTTATCTTATTTAGTTGTTTTTATTTGTAATTGCATCATTTTTTACCGTAGTATCCTATATGCAGAACGGGAAATAGATAAATTATTTTCTTTTCCTAAACTATGGATGTTTGGGTTTCCTATATACTTTTTAGCTTACTTTGTGTATCGATTTATAGATCACTTATCTCCATATCTTAAAATCATCACATGGACTGGCCTTCTACTGGTCGTAATCACTTTATTCACTTCTAATAGTAATTCATTAACATCTTCAACCTTATCAAAACAAAAAAAACCGTTTGTGAATGGCTCAATTAAACGTAAAAACCAAGCCTATATTTTAATTTTCATTAGTATAATTGCTGTCATAACCAACTTTAAGCTTATCCAATTATTCCTTTATAAAGCTACTGTAGCAATTATATCTACGATTCTCTCAATCCTATCCATCTTTGAAAAAAATGGGCCTATTGAAAGTGCACCTCCACCTGCTGAATCAGCCACTCCGGTTTTAGAGGGAGGAGAGCCTTCCACAATTGCTGTCATTTTGGATAAAATTATGCAGTTTACATTTTATTCATTAGCACTCATTGTTAGTGTCGCTCTCATCATTTTTGCTGGGAAGAAATTAGGTTATTTTCTTAAAAAGGGTTTGAAATGGGTTTTAAATTTCTTAAACCAAATCTTTCATTTAGGTCACCGCGAACAAGAGGAAGGAATCCAATATTTTGACGAAAAGGAAAGTCTTATTAATATAAAAAAATGGGGTCATGATAAGAAAAATCAAACAAAGGAATTGATTTTTCACTTATTCAATCGTAAACCAAAGTGGGAAGATTTATCCGACCGCGAAAAAGTCCGCTATGTTTATCGGCTATTGGTTGAAAATAAAGTTAAGCAAGGATTTATCTTAAAAGTGTCCCATACACCATACGAGATTATAAGTGAAGTAAATAAAAATAAAAATCAAAATGAGCTAAAAATCTTACTAAAATCCTATGGTAAAGCAAGATATGGGAAACAGGACTTAAGTTTGCACGAACTTGAGGAGGTTTCATTACTTTTGAAATCAATAAAGAAAGATTAAATTTTATATTAATAGTCCTAAAGGGAGTGAAGCCTGACTTGCATGTGATTAAACATCAAGTCAGGCTTTTATCATTTTGAAAATATAAATATATAGTTTCATCATCGTCTTAACTAATAAGAGATAAAGGAGATAACCAATCAAGGTAATATATGGTGATAGTCTAAAAGAGGCCACCGAAATTGAGGATTCTAGTATAATATGAACAGACGCATGTGTAAGGTTTTTAAGGAAGAGAACACGATACGAATCTCCCTTTTTCAAACTGGTTAAAGGAATAGAGTCTAAATTAGACATGAAAGTGCTAGTCATTCATTCTATTCATTATCCATCCAAACTATTAAAAACTTAATTATATAAAGGAGGGTAAGGCTTTTAACAGCTAAAGACATGAAAAAACGAATAAAAAGCTTCATCCTCACGTTTATTGCAGTGGTGATATTATGTTGTATGATGATAATTGTTGTTGTTGAACAATGGAGTCATACAGAAGCTGGAAAAGTACCAGCAAAAACAGCTGTGTTGTTACATGCAGTGGATAAAAATCTTGTTACATCTGGTATGAAGCCACCAAAATTTTTAACGGCATCAGGAACCTCAAGTTATAACCGAGAGACAAAGTACATCCCCATGTCAGATGGAGCAGAAATACCAATTCGTATATATGAACCAAAGATTTCTGGACCACATCCAATTATCATCTATTACCACGGTGGTGCATTTTTAGAAGGGTATGGGGATATCAATACCCATGATAATATTGTTCGAGCTCTTGCCAATAAAACAGGTAGTGTTGTCATTTCTGTTGGTTATCGTCTGGCACCAGAACATCCATTTCCGACAGCCACAGAGGATAGTTATGAAGCCTTACTTTGGGCTGTAGAAAATGCCAAGACGTATAATGGCAATCCAAACAAGGTTGCTATTGTAGGGGACAGTGCAGGAGGTAATATAGCCACTGTAGTTGCCATGATGGCACGTGATCGTAAAGGGCCTGCCATAACTGCTCAAGCACTGTTTTATCCACTTACGACATTCAAAGATGTTGCGTTTAATTCTAGAGAAATGTACGACAGTGGTTATTATTTAATCTCAAGAAACGTTATGTTAAAAGCAAGAAAGTATTATACGCCAAACAAGGAAATGTGGTCTAACCCATATACATCCCCTTTACAAGCAGACAATCTTTCTAACCTTCCTCCCTCACTTATTATTACAGCAGAGTTTGATCCATTACGTGATGAAGGAGAAGCCTACGGTAAAAGGTTATCAGAATACGGTGTACCAGTTAAATCTATCCGCTATAATGGTGTTATGCATGGATTTGTGTCTTTTTATGAGGTCATGGATCGGGGAAATCATGCGTTACAAGAGGCAGCCATTTATTTGAATAAAGCGTTTAGTGAAGAGATTGCATACACCACATATGACTTACAAATATATGAACACCAAAAGACTCTTGAAGCCATTCAGGAGCGAGGAGAGGCATACGCAATAGGCGGCTATTTACTCGGAAAGCAAGCATTAACCAAGTTTGAATCCTGGTAAAAAAGTGTAACAATTAAAGTTTTATCAATGCAACTCATTTTCTCAAATGACAAAATAAGAGATGACTTTCACCCGCTACTTCGGTCATCTCTTATTTCCTTAAAAGCTTGAAAATTTTCGCTATCAATTATCTAAAGAATTTCCCAGATTGGGAGTGGTTTATAATTTAATGATGGAAAGGGAGTATTTTTAAGGATCGTAACATAATAGGATTAGTTATCGCTTTTTCTTCGTATCTTTTATATTTGGTTGGTTTTTATTCACCTTTTCAAACAAGACGTTAACAAGAACTTTGTTTTCTTCAATTGTCTTAACACTTAAAACTTTCCCTTTGCGACCTTTAATTTTTATATTTTCATCCACAGAAGGAATATTGTTGACTAACTGAACTAATTGTACTGAATTATTTTCAATAAAATGAATTACATACACCTTTAGATCACTCCATTCCATTAATATTTATATTTAAAAAAGAGGATGAGGTTGGTAAGACATTTTTCATCTCTTTATAAAATATTGGGTAATACATAGATTTAGACCGCAGTCATAAAACATTTATATATAACCCTCAGATTTTGGATATGGAGATCTGATATAGATAAAAAAATTCCTTTTTATAATATTTATAGTAATATTTTTTTAGATCTAGCTATTGAACGTTTTGCTAATAGTGTAAAATAGTATTAGGCAAATCGCTAAAATATAAAATACCTTATGGAGGTTTTCACCTTATTATGTCTAAGCACTATGAAGATTCGAATTTAAAAATATTCTCCTTAAACTCAGACCCAGCTTTATCAAAAAAAATCGGCGAAATTCTTGGAGTTGATTTAGGGAAGTGTTCTGTTACTCGCTTCAGTGATGGAGAAATTCAAATTAATATTGAAGAAAGTATTCGTGGTTGTGAGGTTTATATTATTCAATCAATTAGCTCCCCAGTAAATGAACATTTAATGGAGCTTTTAATAATGGTAGATGCTTTAAAGCGTGCTTCAGCAAAAACAATCAACCTGGTTATTCCATACTATGGCTATGCTAGACAAGATCGTAAAGCAAGAGCAAGAGAGCCAATCACAGCAAAACTTATCGCAAATCTACTTGAAACTGCTGGGTCAACTCGTGTTATTGCACTTGACCTGCATGCACCACAAATTCAAGGATTCTTTGATATACCAATTGACCATCTTATGGGTGTTCCTATTTTGGGAGAGTATTTCCTAAATAAGCAATTAGATGATATTGTCATCGTTTCACCAGATCACGGCGGCGTAACTCGTGCTCGTAAATTAGCAGATAGGCTAAAAGCACCTATTGCAATTATTGACAAAAGACGTCCAAGACCAAATGTTGTTGAAGTCATGAATATCGTAGGGAATATAGAAGGAAAAACAGCGATTCTAATTGATGATATCATTGACACAGCAGGAACAATTACATTAGCAGCAAACGCTCTTGTAGAAAATGGTGCAAAAGAAGTTTATGCGTGCTGTACACATCCAGTTTTATCAGGACCAGCAATTGAGCGGATTCAGAACTCTAAAATTAAAGAACTAGTTGTAACAGACTCAATAACACTTCCTGAAGAGAAGCGTATTGATAAGTTAGTTGAGCTTTCAGTTGCTCCCTTAATTAGTGAAGCGATTAAACGTATCCATGAAAAACAATCTGTGGATGAACTAGTTCAGTAATTTTTATTTCTGATAGGTTTTATATACCTGTCACCATCAAATAAAAATAATTGCTTTGCTAATCATTATTTTTTTAATATGAAGTAAAAGCCTTCGAAGATTAGGTGTTTCTTGATCTTCGAAGGTTTTTTGTTTAGCCTGACATTTTTTTGCTAAAGCGAGTATATAAAAACTACCGAAGTGGATGGTTTAAATAATCTTCAATTGGATGGTTAATCAACTTAAGTTAAGCTATATACTAACCTATAGTCATGTTTAATTTACGAAGTATTATCTTTATATAAAGGGGATATAATTATGACAATTGCTATTATATTAATTGTTATTCTGGCTATAGCGGCATTAATAGGTACCATACTTGCAGCAAAAGACAATGATAAAGATTATAATAAAAAAGCAAAAGGAAATGTAACAAGATTGACTTCTATCTATGCTATTGTAATCTTTTTATCTATAATAGCTGTTGGTGTTTATATTACTCTTAGATAAATTATGAGATAAAATAAAACCTTACACTTTATGAAAAAACAAGGTGTAAGGTTTTATATATTTATTTCTATTTTGTTATCTTTTAAAGGTTTGCAATTAAACTACTATAGATAAAAATGACAAGGGTGGAAAAAATGGATTGGAAACCTGACAGAACAGATAAAAAACCTATTTACAAACAAATAGCTGAATATATCGAACATGGGATTTCCTCTGGTCAATTTCCTGCTGATAGTGTTCTACCTTCTGAACGAACATTAGCAAAAGAGTTGAATGTAAATCGTAGCACTATTGTGTCTGCATATGAGGAATTACAGTCTCTTGGCATAGTAGAGAGAAAAAAAGGCAGCGGGACGAGGGTAAGTACTGATATTTGGGGGATTTCCCATAAACGTATCCCAAACTGGGGTCGCTATGTGGAAGATGGCTCGTTTTTACCAAACCTTCCACTAGTACAGAGAATCCGATCAGAAATTCAAAAAAATGATTTAGTGAATTTAGCAAGTGGAGAATTATCACCTGAGTTAATGCCCGATAATCATTTTAAAAATATCTTGGCAACTCAATCTTTCATAGGGAGCCTCGGTTATGATCATCCACAAGGAAATGATGAGCTTAGAAAAACATTAGTATCTCATGTTAAAGAAAATAAACACATAAAAACGGATACTTCTTCCATTCTTATTACTTCTGGTGCACAACAAGCGCTTCACTTAATTGTAGAGTGCTTGCTTAAACCAGGGGATGCCGTTGCAATCGAAGATCCATCATATACGTATTCTTTACCTTTATTTCAATCTGCTGGATTAAGAACTTTTCTTTTACCAGTTGATAAAAACGGTGCTAATCCTGAAGATTTGCTCTTATTGCATAAAAAGCATCGCATTCGGATGGTCTTTTTGAATCCAGATTATCAAAATCCAACAGGAACTATTCTCAGCCTTTCAAGACGCAAGAAATTTTTGGAGATATCTACTGAATACGGTATTCCTATCATTGAAGATGATCCTTACAGTTTGACTTCCTACAATAACGAAGTCAATCCGACTCTTAAATCGCTTGATGAAAATGGAAATGTTCTATATATAAGTTCATTATCAAAAATTGTTGCTTCCGGATTAAGAATTGGCTGGATTATTGGCCCTCCACAAGTGATCCAACGTCTTGCGGATGCAAAACAGCAAGTAGACTTTGGACATAGTGTATTTCCGCAGTGGATTGCAAATGAATTTTTGGGTTCAGAATATTTCAATTCCCATATAAATATGATCCGAAAGCAACTTAAACTTCGTAGAGACGAGCTTGTTTTAAGTCTCAAGGAGATTATGGGGGAACAGGTGGATTTCCTAACACCAGAAGGAGGCATCCACTTATGGTGTAAGGTAAATCCAACGATAAATGAGCATAAATTACTTGAAGAATCGATCAAAAATGGAGTTGCATTTGTCCCTGGAAGCATCTTAGGTTCTAATAAAGGCTTTATACGATTTACATATGGACGGGGACAATTAGATTTGATTCGTAAAGGGATCGTAAGGTTTGCTGAATCCTTTAATCATTTAAAACAAGACCGTTAATTAATGATTAAAAATAGAGGGGCACTTAGAGTGGAGAGAGGTAACTGAAAGATCTTACTTTATAAAACTCTTTATTATGATAATGAATCCTTAATATGAATTATCTTATAAAATTGATTTAAAATATAACGGAGATGATAGAATAATGACCTGGCCTTTTGTAATTTTGTTGATTCTTGCTGGTTTACTTAAAATAGTAGTGACCTGTCTTCCAACCGGTGTTGTGGAATGGCTTATCAGCAAGTATGAATTGCATCAAAAACTTAGTAACGAGACTGTCACCGTAACCATCGATGGAAAACACTTGGTAGGTACAGACAAAATTCAAGTTATTAATTATTTTAACGAAGCATTATATTTAGAGCGATATTACACATCTCTAGAAAACAGTGTAACTCCATTGATCATTGACACTCCGAGAGGCAAAAACAATATTAGGTTATTTGTGTACATTTACAATGATCGTGTTGATGTAGTCAAGACATTCAAGAAGAAAGTAGTCGCATATCGACTGCGTTCCGATAATCTCCAAAAACGTTCTTTCTTAGCAACAGAGGATTTAGCATAATCAGTAAGCGGAATGCCCAATATTCAAGTACTAGGGACTAACTTAAAGGAAAAGCAGCTAATAACACGTTGCTTGACCCTCATTGGACAAGTAAAGTGCTGGAGGGAAAAGAAGATACGATCAGAAAAGTACTAGTTGATCAAGATAGAGAAGAACTCATGATAGGGAATGGGATTGTAGATTTCCTGAGTAGTATGATGACTGATCGATTACGCTAAACCAAATTCAATAAAAGCGCGGGTCACAAGTAAGTTGGTTACATTCTTGAAAATACAGCTAACGGTTGATTAACTTTTTACATGGTTGTGACGAACGTAGAAAGTTTACATTCGTCACGATAATCTAGAAAAATTATATCATACGGCGTCATTTATAAGTTAGAGTACGTTAAATGTATAAGGAATGTGTTATCTATTAGAAAGGGACGATGATGAAATGGTTACAGAAATCCAACTAAATGATACTAAAATTAATATCACACAATATGATGAAAAAAAGATAGAAGGTAAAACTCAGATATCGGTAACTTTTTATGTTACAAATGACAACTACCATGACATAGCAACGTTATTATACAAAGGAACATTTGATGTAATCGTACTCAAGAGACAACTTGAGTTCCGCGGAACGATTCAAGAATATTCAACATCAATTACGAATCTATACGAAAAAGGGCAAATTGGTGAATATAAACTGACTTTGAAAGAAGCGGAATAATAGAAAAGGGGATTTTCATCTTATGAAATTAAGCATTTTAGATCAGTCTCCCATTTCAACTAATCAAACGGCAAATGAAGCATTACAGGAATCAATGAATCTCGCACGTATAGGGGAGACATTAGGATATTCACGTTATTGGATTGCTGAACATCATGCAATGCCAGGGCTTGCATGCTCCGCGCCCGAGGTAATGTTAGGGTATATTGGGGCAAATACAAAAAATATACGAATTGGCTCTGGAGCAGTTTTATTGCCATACTATAAGCCGTATAAAGTAGCAGAAACCTATCACATGTTATCCACTCTATTTCCTAATCGAATTGATGTAGGGATTGGAAGGGCACCGGGTGGTCCTGCTGAAGCAACAAATGCATTATCGGATAACTATTTGGAACATGTATATAAAATGCCTGATTTAGTAAACGAATTAATTAAATACATAGATAATGAAGGGACCGTATTAGAGGCTTCTCCGATACCGCAAATTAGTCCTGATCTATGGATGTTAGGTACAAGTAGAAAAAGTGGAAATTTTGCGGCGGAAAATGGTTTAGCCTATAGTTTCGGACAATTTATGAGTGATGAAAACGGAACAGAAATCGTCCAACAATATCGTCAGTCATTTCAACCAAGAAAAAAAGGGCAAAAACCATACGTCATTATGGCTTTATCAGTAATATGTGCAGAAACTACTCAAAAAGCAGAAGAAATTGCTTTAAGTTCAATTGTTTGGGAACTACAAAATGAGAGTATGAAAGGAAACAAAGGAGTTCCTTCTGTTGATGAGGCAAAAAAAATTCTATTAAATCTACGTAATCAAAAGTCTATTGAAAGAATAAAAAAGAAAATGATTATAGGTAATCCTAATGAGGTGAAAAGTAAAATATTAGAAATTCAATCTCATGTATTAGCAGATGAAATCATGATTGTAACTATCACTTATTCATCAAAGGATAAGCATCAATCATATCGATTAATCGCAGAACAATTTATTAAATGAAAAAGTTAAGATTAAAAGAGAGTGGAATGATTAACGTTTTTTTCCCTTTAGTTCCATTTTAGAGTAGAAGAGATTAAAAGGAGTAGTGTGTTAAAATTGGTGAAAAATTCTTCTGCGCGAAACGTTTCCTTATAAGTGCCAAAGCACGAAATATTTTTTAAAAAAGCAAGGTGTAGATTAGACGCCTTAGCTTTTCTTTTTTTAAATGAATAATGGAGGGTTCTATCTATTGAAGTAACGGGGGCTTTGTTGAAGAAGAAAGATGAAAATTAACAGAGCCATTTGCTGCACAGTACAAATATACTATTCAATAGGAATAGATTATTCAACAATTGAAACGCGAGGTGTTGAAGATCTAATTTCACATTATTTCTAACTAAACTAATTTGTAGGGAGTTTTGTGTCAACTCGTCAGTTGGGATGTAAAAGGACAGGAAAGTTTGTACAAAATACCTTTGATAAATCGTAATTTAATGTACATAATTTCTTGTCTAATCTGTAGACTTTTTCGTCCTTGAACAAACGAAGCAGGTTAGTAAAAGGGTAATGATTATTAATGTTAAAGATTATTACGTAAAATATAAATTTGACGTAATAATCTAAAGAATTTAAAATAGAAACATAGAATAAATGAATTCGAGGTGAAATTTTATCGCTAGTGAGTCTCAGCAACAACATTATAAAAAACTACAATCTATGCTCAAGGAATTGCCATGGTATGTTGAAGAGTATATCGATCATAAACGAAGAAAACTTTCTGCAGCTTCATTACTAAATTATTGTCATGATTATAAAATCTTTTTTAACTGGATGATTTCAGAGCAACTTTTTTCAGGTGCAGTTAAGGATATTCCATTGGAAAGATTAGAAAAATTGACTGTGCAACAAGTGGAAGGATTTTTGTATGCTCTTCAGTACAAATTAAACAACAAAGAAATCACCGTTAATCGTAAGCTATCAGCCTTAAAATCACTGTTTAATTATCTACAAAACATCGCAGAAACTAGAGATTTAAAGCCTTATATCCAGCGAAATGTCATGGCGAAAATTGAATTTAATGAACTTAATGAAAGTATGGAGACAACTGCCAACAAAATGGAAGGTAAAATTTTACTTGGTGATGAATATGAAAAATTTCGCCGGTTTGTTGCACATGATTACGGAGAAATCATTAAAGATAATAAGAAATTACTTAACTTTTATAAATTAAATCAAGAACGTGATACAGCGATCGTATCTTTAATTTTAGGGTCAGGTCTTCGACTTTCAGAGGTCGTAAACCTTGATATCGATGATATTGATTTCAGCAAATATTCAGCACGAGTAATAAGAAAAGGAAATAAAGAACAATATGTATTCTTTAGTAAAATTGCTATGGATGACCTACAACAATACCTTAAAATTAGAGAAAATCGGTATGGTGTTGAGAAAAATAACAAATCTTTATTTGTTGCAGCACCCATGGGACCTAAAGGAAAATCAAGACGACTAACCGGACGCTCAATTGAAAAGCTTATCGAAAAATATGCGATTGGTTTCGGGAAACCGGCCTTATCAGTACATAAATTAAGACATTCTTTTGCAACAAGATATCATTCAGAGATTAATGATGTACCTAAACTAAGAAGACAATTAGGACATTCATCGATACAAACAACGATGATCTATACACATATTAGAAATGATGATTTAAGGAGTGCTGTAGACAGAATGGATATACCGAAAGATCATGGTGAGTAAAAATGGTCATTAAAGGCCATTTTTTAAATTCTAGTTTACATAATATATATTCTAGGAAGTTAAAAATTATAATCAAATTTCATCTCAAACCTTAAGTTTACTCAAGGAATTGAGACAGAATTAAAATTTACTGAATTTTGGCTAGTTCCTTTAATAATCATTATTGTCAAGTTGCTATTGTCAACTTGACGATAATGTTCTGCACCATCCTGTTAACTCTCTGGTACAGTCCGATACGTTTTGGGTACTGGATATATATATAATATATTGGTACGTTACGTCCAAATAATCAACTATTTGGACGTCATGACTAATGGTATTTCAAAAAGCGTTAGAAGATTTTTTACTGTACCTTGCTGAATCATAAGCGGTCAACAGATTGGGATGATCTAACCCCCTCCCTTCTTTGCCACCTTATTCACCTTCTCTTTTAAAGGCTTTTCTGTATTAGCCTACAATTCTGTTCGTAAATTCCATAGCTCTGGGAAAAATCTTTGATCAAGAACTTGTTTTAAGTAATTGACACCAGAAGAGCCACCTGTTCCAATCTTGAATCCAATAATTCTTTCAACGGTCTTCATATGGCGGAAGCGCCATTGTTGTAAACTGTCTTCAATATCGACAAGCTTTTCAGCAAGTTGATATAAATCCCAGTACTTGTCAATATTTTTATAAACAGTTGTCCAAGCATCTTGCACACTTTGATCATGTTGATATGGTTGAGTAACATCACGATTTAGTACATTCTCTGAGATTTCAAATCCACCTCGTTGTAATGCTTTTATCGAAATATCATACAAACTTGGTTCTTGGTAAGCCTCATTAAGTTCTTTTGATAGCTTTGAATCTTTCTCATAAATTTTTAAAATATAGTCTGTTTTGTTACCTAGAGCAAATTCGATTAAACGATATTGAAAAGATTGAAATCCTGAGGAGTTACCCAGTTCACCTCTGAACTCAAGATATTCTGATGGAGTTAATGTTGATAAAACATCCCATGCTCTGATAATCTGTGATTGAATTTGTGACACACGTGCAAGTTTTTTAAAACTTACTTGTAAGTCTCCATCAGAAATGGCTTGTTTTGCTGCGGTTATTTCATGAAGAATTAACTTCATCCATAGTTCGCTCACTTGATGAATCACGATAAATAACATTTCATCATGATGATCTGATAATCTTTTTTGACTGGAAAGAATGGAATCAAGTTGCAGATATTCACCATATGTCATTTTATCCCTAAAATTCGTTTCAATATTTTTTTCGTCGTCAGTTGGTTTTTTCATACTCCCACTCCATTCTTGTTCGATAATGGTCTAACAGCTGCTCTAACTAGGCTTCCGTCCGCATATTCAATTGGAAGAGGTAGGGCAGATAACTCGTACTTACCTGGTTTAATATGATCAAGCAAAACATTTTCAAGGATATATATCCCATGTTTATAGATGCGATGATGGATTGGTAGTTCCTTACTGTCAATTTGATCGACGGAAGGTAAATCAATTCCAATTAATGTAATGTCCTGATTTTTTAAATAATCAATTGCTTCTAGAGTAAGAAGTGGAATTTTTTTGGGAAACACAGTTAAATCCCTTCTTGCTGACGTTCTTAACAATATTCGTTTTGATCCTTTTATTTCAAACTTTTTTAATACCTCAACATCGATCAGTTCATGTTGAGAAACATCAATAACTAGACATGGACCAATAAAAATATTAATGTCTAAATCTGTTACACGTGTTCCATTTTCCAAAAAGTGAAAAGGTGCATCAATATGTGTACCAGTATGTAAACTCGTTACCATTTTCCCAATATTAACTGATCCCGTTTCACTTTTACGAAAAACAACCTCGTATGAAAAAGGCGTGTCGCCTGGCCAATGAGCTATATCTTCCCTAAGTGGCTGAGAAATATCAATCCATTTTTCAGAAGTCATCCTTTCACCTCATTACGCAATAATTTCTCTTGTATTATCAAAATTTTTGTACTGCTCCTCTTCCATAATCTTCTTTAACACATTAACCGTTTTCCATATATCGTAAAAAGAATTATATAGAGCAACAGGTCCTAGTCTAATAAAATTAGGAGCTCTAAAATCTGGTATAATTCCATGACTTTTCAATGCTTTACAAATACTAGCTGATTGCTCGTGTTCTAGTAAAATATGGGCACCTCGTTTTTCTTCTTCAATTGGACTTACAATCTTAAATTTGTATTGACTTAATTCAAGTTCGATTAATTCAATAAAGTAATTCGTCAATTCAAGTGATTTCTTACGAATGTTGTTGATTCCAACTTCATTGAAGATTTCTAAAGCCCCTATTAATGGAGCCATACTTAAAACATGTGGCGTTCCAATCTCATATGCACCAGCATCAACAGCTGCTTCAAGGTTGTGATTCATATCAAACTGTATTTCTTTCCTTGAACTAAACCAACCTGCAATACCAGGTGTTTTCCCAAAGTATTTTTGGTTTACATACAAACCAGCAACAGCGCCAGGTCCTCCATTAATATGCTTATAATTGCACCATACTGCAAAGTCTACATCCCATTTATGTAAGTCATGAGGCACTGCACCTATTGAATGGCATAAATCAAAGCCAATTTGAATACCACGTTTATGTGCTTCCTGTGTCAAGCGTTCTATATCTAAAATTTGACCACTGCGATAAAGCACACTTGGTAAAAAGATCAACGAAATATCATCTGTCATATGTTCGATAATTTCATCTTCATATAGAATTCCATCTTTGCTTTTCACCTGAATGAGTGCATCTTTTGGATGATAGCTCTTGAGTTGAATTTGGCTTTTTAATGCGTAAATATCGGATGGAAATGTTGCATCATCCGCTAATATTTTGTTGCGGGAGGTAGTAGGTTTATAGAATGTAGAAATGAGCTGATGGATGTTAACTGTTGTTGAACCTGTTACGATTACCTCGCTTTCATATGCTCCAACCAATGGTGCTAACTGCTTTCCTAACTGTTGTGATAGATCAAACCAAGGATAATCTCCTTTCATCCATCCATCAATTCCATATTCCTTCCATGAATGAAAAACTTTCATTAAAGATTGTTCTGCTCGCTTTGATAATAGGCCAAGTGAATTCCCATCTAAGTAAATTTTATCACCGATATAAAATTCATTTCTGTATTGAGCTAAAGGATCCACAGCATCTTTATTTTTAGCAAATTCAATCTTATTTATATTCTTATCCCCAGTCATTTCTTCACCTCATAAAAAATTCTGAATTATTAAATTCATTATATTTACCCGATGCTTCTGTTAGAATTGATATTCGCCTTGTCGTTTACCAGGATCCTATTGACATCTTTGAGAAAATTAAACAATATGATTCTAGTGTCGAAGTAGTATTTATCGGTTCGATGAAACCTTCTGGAACGTCTGCTGATTTGAAAATCGTAGAAGTGGTCACGGAGCTATTCATCAATCTTAATAAAAGAAGCCGCTCATTCAACCAAGTCTTGGCGGATCCCTACCAGATTATGTATGGCCTAGTATTTTTGGAGTACCCTCTATCATCATGCCAAATGCCAATTTTGATCAAAGGAATCATCCCCTAACGAAAATATAGAATTGGATTATTTTTAAATGGGATCAATTTGTGATCTTATTTGAGAGAGTTGTTTTGAATTCAATCCCTACCGCTGTCGAAGAACTGTTGAATATACAACTGCTGAGTCAATGTGCAATTTTTCATTTGTGAAATTTTCGACAGTTTTTAGTGAAAAAGCAAAAAAGCCCCAATCCCTTACCTTCCAAGGAACTGAAGCTTCTCACCCTGATGATCCGAGAGGATTCACCCCCCGCCCCTTCTCTATCAAAATCGCATTTTAATTGGATGAAATTGTAAAGTGAACACAACAATCAAATTCAAAAATCCTGCGACATTATAAAAAGAAAAAGAGTTGTAGCCTAACATTGCGTTCAGGTGTTTCAAAGGAGGGTACGTTGAGATGCCTGCTCACAATAGTGGGTTGTCCATCCAGATTGTCTAGGATATGGATAACGAATCTTTCTATTACCACTATTTTTTGGCTATACCTATTACGTCATTACCTCAGAAATATCTTGCTTTAAATACGAATTTTCTCTAATTTTATTCTTCGATCTTAAACCATGGACCTGAAGCTTGAATTATGCCCCAAAGTTTTTCCGGAAGCTCAAGCTCACTAACCTTTGTAGCCTTTATTGATGTTTGTATTTCAGACTCTTGTCCATTTTGAACCTTTTTAACCCAGTCTGGATTCATGATTAACGCGTGGCCTATAGCAGCTAGGGTAAGACCCTTGTCTAATGATTTTGCAACATCATTCGGAGTTACCATAGAACCAGCAGCCAGTACAGGAACTCGGCCGTGTATATGGTCAACAATTAATTCAAGATACGTTTTTTCATTTTGACTGTCGACTGGTGTTGAAGAAAGTACATTTACCAAGGAAGCATGCACATATGTAACATCTTCTTCAATCAGGCGTTCAATTAATTCGTAGGTATCAGTGATTCTCAAACCTCCTTCTTCTGATTCTTCAGGAGAGATTCTGTATCCTAACATAAACGGTTTTGTTGCATGCTTTTCAATCACCTTTTTCACTTCTTGAACAATTGCCAGTGGGAAACGCATGCGATTTTCTAAAGTTCCTCCCCATTGGTCTTCTCGTCTATTGAAGAAAGGAGAAAAGAAGTTTTGCATTAAAAACCCATGAGCACCATGAAGTTCAACGCCGTCAAAACCTGCTTCAATTGCTCTTCTTGTTGTTTCTCCAAATGCATGGATGATATCTAAAATTTCCTCGTGTAAAAGTTCTCTAGGTAAAACTGATGGGGCAAATCCAGTTGCTTCAGTCTCTAAAGCGCTGGAACTAACAACCTCACTATTTGGTGTCAAGTCCGGGAGTGCTTTGTTACCTGCATGGAAAATTTGAAGGATAGCAGGAGCTCCGCCACTTTTCGCGGCATCAGCTAATTTGCGTAATCCTGGCAGAAATTCATCACCATAAGCTGCAAATTCATTTGTAAAACCGATCCCGTTTGGAGTAACATGTGTACAACCTGTAATAACAAGTCCTACTCCGTTTACTCTTTTTTTGTAATAGGATAATTCATCATCTGAAACCGTGATCATCATTACTGGACCAAGTTGTCATTGGCGCCATAACTACTCTATTATTAAGGGTTATTCCGTTTTTAAATGTAAAAGATTTAAATAAGTTGCTATATTTTCCGCTCATTTTATAACCTCTTTCTGAATAGTATTCTAGTAAAGGCTCATCAACCTTCATATATTTAAATGGTGCAAGAATAGGTTAAACCCTAGAGTGTACTCTAAAGCAAGTGTTTTTTTATCTTGTTTATAAAACACGATTTACAAAACTGTCTATATAAGGTTTTAAAAAAAGATGTAAATGAAATACAACCGGCTGCTTAATTTCCAAAGAAACAGTTTCCTAATTTATTATTTTCATAAACATTTATTTTAGTATCTAGATGCTTTAAACTTTGACGAATCTTCTCCAATTCTTCCACTACTTTTTTGCGATGATTTTTAAGTAGAGCTAACCTTTCTTCCATTGTTTCATCCCCAATATGCCCCCACATAGCAAATTGCTTCATGTCTTTTAGTGACATCCCGGTATTTTTTAGGTGGAGCAATGATTCAATCCATAATTTATTTTCATCCGAGTAAATTCTGACATTGTTATCGTCTCTGTTTACTTTGATTAACCCTTCTTTTTCATAAAACCTCAATGTATGTTCGCTTAACCCAACAATTTTAGAAAATTCCCCAATAGAATATGTCAATATAACCGCCTCCATTAAATCTGGTTTGACTATTTCTTCTTTCTTTTTTAATTTGTGACATAAAAAAAGAATAATACTTAGAGTTTACTCTAAGTCAAGATTTTTTAATTCCGCTACATAAGACGATTTGACATCGTTATTGGTATATAAATAGGCAGAAGTCCCCGTAGTACTGGCGAGTTCCTTTCTTATAGAACTCGTTTCCTAATTCAACTAAAGAACCCGCTACTAGTATTCCGCTCTCTTTTGAGGTACTTGCATAGCAAAAAGCAAATATAAAAGCAGTGTGTTTCTGAATAAGAAATCACACTGCTTTTAGCACGAGTCAACTCAACTCGTTTCATCTACCAATTTTTGTATTTTTGAAGACTTATCACAAAATGCTACAGCTGGGCTAAGTTAATTTCACTTTTTCTTAATTAAATGTGAAGGTAACTTATATTAAGTAACTATCTATTTGAGTATAATTAATGCATTTTATACCATAATAAAAAGTAGTATTTTATAATCATCATTCTCGGAGGCACTATTATATGAAAAATTGGAATATGCTTGTCTTACTTTTAGCTCCATGGTTTACCTTTTCATTATTTGGAGGTGAGGCATTCCGAAGATTTTTACCTACGGCTACTTTTAGTTCATTGGTAATATCTTTAATAAGCGAATTGTCCAAAAGCCGTAAATGGTGGAAAGTAAAAAAACCAATATTCCCAGGCTTATCTACAGATATAACATTTGTGTTTGGACTTTTTTTCACAATAAATTTATGGGTATTTAAATTAACTTATAAAAGAGTATGGCTTTATATAATTACTAATGTTTTTGCTGATTTTTTATTTGCTTATCCTATAACAACTCTTGCAGAAAAATTTAAAATTTATAAAATGGTTAGAATGAAAAGAAAACATCTCTTTTATCTAAGTTTATTTGTTGCACTTCTTAATTATTTATATCAATTCATTGTCGTAGAGCCTTTAAGGGAAAATACAAATAAAAAAACTACTCATTAGAGTCGGATATCAGTGAAAGACAAACCTATTAACGATAATTGATTTCCTTTATAGACCACATATTCTACCACAACAATTGATTATTCTTGTTTTGCTATAAATCCTGAGATAAGCGTATCATATCTCTGCACTGAATACCGTTCTCAAAAATTGGTTCTGGGTAATGCTTAATAAAAAAGTCCATATCTACTCCAATAATTCTAAAGCCACATTTTTGATAAAGAGCTAGTTGACCTACACCTGAATTTCCAGTACCAATTTCAATTGTTTTATAGCCTTTTGACCTAGATACCTGTATTGCATCTAACACTAATTGTTTACCTATACCTCTACCTTGTTTCTCTTTTGTTACTGCGACATTCACTAACTCCACGGTCTCAGGTCTTGTTGGAAGTAATACATATACTCCAACAATTTGCATTTCACTTTCAGCAACAAAACACTCTCCCCTATTGACATATTCCTCGACAATATCTTGAGACGGGTCAGCTAATAATAACAATTCAATTGGAGGTTTTTCACCTACGTTAAGTTTCCTAATATCCATAATTAATCTCCTTTTGATATCCTTATAATATCTTTCATGTTACCAATTTTCCTTCTAAATACTCCGATAGTTGTAGAAAAAAGCGATCCTTCCTTATTGAAGAGTCGCTTTTGATTAAGGTAAGGAAGCTATTATCGGATGCTTCTTCATTGTTCCTTGCCTCTAATTGAAGAAATGCACTTTATTTGGGGGCAATGGGAACTGCAAAACAGTCTTCTTTTATAGAGATATGCTTCTGTTGAGCTTGCGGGTTGAGTTTTCTATAGAATTTTTAGTATATGTGCAAGGTCAACTTTGTTTTGGCTTCATTCTATTTCCATGTATTCAGTTTTTGTAAATGTGAAAAAGTTCACTACAAGCCGCTCCTTTTTAAAAATATTAATCCATTATTGTGCAGAAGCCCAGAAAAAACTTTATTAGACAACATGTCAAAGTTAAAATGGTATTGGTGGATAATATTTATTTTAATGGTAGTTACTGCCTTTATTATGAATAGTCGGTATTTATTTTTATAAAAATTAACGAAGGAAAGATGTCATGAAAAAGATTATTAAAATATCCATAGTGTTCATATCTATCATGTGGGTATTTCATACATTTTCAAAGAATTTTTTGGTAGATCCAGCTTTTGAAACGTTTATTTCTAGAAAGGATCAAATTCTAACGAATGAATCCCTATGGGTGTTTATGATTCGTATTCATATCTCACTGGCCATTGTTTCTCTTATAACTGGTTCCCTAGGTTTTATTAAAGCAATTCGAGTAAAATCTATTAACTTTCACCGTTGGAATGGCCGTATATATGTCCTATCAATCGTATTAAATTTCATTCCTGGGGTTTACGTCTCTCTCTTTGCAACAGGGGGATGGTTTAGTACAATAGGTTTTCTTATTTTAAATACATTATGGCTTGTAACTACCATCCTTAGTTATCTGTATATCAAGAGACGAAAGATGATTTTACATAGCCAATGGATGATTAGAAGTTTCTTTCTTTCACTTGCAAATATGACGATTTATATAATTGTCGCCATTACACATAATCTTCTGAATTTCCCCTATGAAAATTCCTACATGGTAGCAGTCTGGTTATGTTGGATTATTAACCTACTTTTTGCAGAATTAATAATAAGAAAGAAAGTATTATCTTAAATTAAGATGGATAAAAATTATTCAAATGAAATAAATGTTTTATTTCTTATTTATTGAACGAAATTGTTAAATAATGCTGCTTTATTTATGAAATAGCGTATCTACTTATAGTAGATACGCCCTCATTAATTCAATAAAAAAGTGCGATACAAATTTATACCGTAATTAAATTATCACTTTACATCAACCAATTACTTAATTAAAAGTGTTTTTAGAAACAACACTCAATCTAGTTTGATCCCTCATAATTGAATTGCTGAGTACTTTTTGTAGACGCTAACTTATTTCAATCTAATATTACCCCTTCTTGAAGTAAGTAATGCACCTGTTAACTTAAATACATAGTTTAAGATTCTAATATTTATATTACTGAAAAAAAATACTTCCAGTTAACTGAAAAGAGTTATACTACATTATGTATTTTTAATCTTTTATCACAAAACCATGAGGCCCTTTTAATGCCTTCGGTTCCAACAATACTTCCAACAATTCCAATTAATATACTTGATGAAATTATTTTTATTGCATAATAAAGACTTGTACCAGTAATACAATCGAGAATTAAAAATTTTTTTATTGTTGAACCTTTAATTATGTAGAAAACAACTTGATTTTGTTTTTTTACACTCAAAAATGTCACACCCTTAGTGTTTTTCCTAAAGATATGATAAAAAAAGATTGTCTTATTCCTATTTTGTATCGTTAGTAAAAAAGCGTATCTGCTTAAAACAGAAACGCTAGACACTAGTAAAATACTATTATTAAATGTACTCTAGTTCCCTTGCTTTCCTCTTCTAAAAAAAGGATATTAGAGTTTGATGTAAGTCCAAATATAGGGAAAACTCAATGTAAGTATTTATTCGTAATTAATAATTGTTTATTTTTAATGGATTTTTGAATGTTATTATAAAAAATACCAACCAAAAAATTATTAAGGAGAATCTTAATAAACATAAAATAGCAAACATATCAGCTTGTAAAGTTTTTGATATTAAATGTTCAAACTCATTTCCCTTTGTTCTCCCTATGCTAAAAGGTAAAAATAGTATAGGCGTAAGAATAGTTATGAATACCGTAATTACGGACAATCCAACATTTTTCTTTTTCCATATTGATTGGCAAAACAGCCAAAGTGACTGACTTTATCACAGGTAAAAGTTTTTATATAAAACGTACAATTGGCTCAGGGCATATGAATGAAAACCCCGGAATAATTATCTTTTTGGTAAAGAGTCCTTTCTGAGATGCTATCTCTAATATTTTAAGACGGAATTACAAATGTTTTGTCATAAAAACAAAACTCGCCAGTATATTGGCGAGTTAGTTTCTTCATTGTGGAAATTCTGTTCCTTGTTAAATTCCCGAAAAGGACGGTTTTTAATTGAGCTAATTTTATTTAAGAAATTCCGTTAAGAATTTGGGTTAATGCTTCGCTAATCGGCGTAACAGGACGACCGAGAATTTTCTCGAAATCATTTCTTTCAACTTCTAATGATCGGTTTCGAATGCTCTCTTGAATACCAACTACAATCGGAATCACAAAATCAGGTAAACCTAAACCTTTCATGATTTCGGCATATTTCTCATCATCGACTTGTTGTACAGGTATTTCTTTACCCAATACAACACCAAGAACAAATACTAATTCTTCTTGAGTTAAAAGAGGACCAGAAAGTTCATACACCGTATTTTCATGCCCTTTACCTGTAAGAACTGCTGCTGCAGCTTCCGCGTAATCTTGTTGTAGTGCCCATCCTACTTTACCTACTCCGGCAGATGTTACCCATGGTGCACCTGCTATTGCACCTTGAATGCTACCAATTTCGTTTTCCAAGTACCAATTGTTACGCAAAAACGAATATGGAATTCCTGTTTTAACTATTGCTGCTTCTGTTGCAACATGAGGAGGGGCCATTATATTTGTGCTTTCTGTTGCATTTGCTAAACTTGTATAAGCAATAAATTTAACTCCCGCACGTTCAGCTGCTCCAACAGCATTGGCATGTTGACGAATTCTTGTTTTATTGTCCCCATCGGCAGAAATTATTAATAAGCGGTCGATACCTGCAAAAGCAGTATCCAATGTTTCTGGACGGTCAAAATCTCCCAGACGAACATCCACACCACGAGCCCTTAATCCTTCCGCTTTCTCAGGGTTGCGAACACTTACAGCCAGTTGTTCTGCTGCTAGAGTTTTTAATAAAGCTTCTACAACTTTCGAACCTAATTTCCCCGTTGCTCCTGTAACTAATAATTTCATTGTATATTCCTCCAATCTTTTAAATGTAACTAATATTATTACATGTATCTATTGTAGTTACATGTAAACGATTTGTCAACAACTTTTAAAAAAGCCTCTTTTAATATATAATAAACTTGTAATCAAATTAATTACACGATAGTCTTTTAATAAGGAGGTTGAATAAATGTCTGTAAGTAGTCGTTTTGCTGTTGGAATTCATATATTATCTCTTATTGAAATAAATAAAACTGGAGTAAGCACATCTGAATTTTTAGCGGGGAGTGTAAACACGAATCCAGCCGTAATTAGAAAGATTATGGGAATGCTTAAAAAAGCAGGATTGGTAAATGTACGTCCTGGTATTGCAGGGGCGGAACTAGCTAAAGATTTATCTGATATTACATTACTGGACGTTTATAAGGCAGTTGATGTTGTAAAGGAAAAAGAACTATTTAGCATACATGAAAACCCAAACCCAGATTGTCCGGTTGGGCGAAATATTCAAGATTCAATTAGTATACATTTTTCGATTGCTCAAACTGCACTAGAGAAGGCTCTTGAAAATGTTACGATTGAAGATGTTGTAAAGGATATTGTAGATAAAGGAAAATTAAAGTCATAAGGATATGCAACTATAAGGAGGGTCATGTTTTAACACACCCTAGACTAGGTGCCTTTATGACAAGAAACGGATTTTTAGCAACTGTAGAAAGTGGAAAACCCGAAATTCGTCCGTTTGGGATCCAGCTCTATTTAGACGTCATTTTAAGTATTATCTTTGTACTGCAAATACAAAAGAGATATATAGACAATTACAGGTTTCTCCCTTTATTGAATGTTCACTTTCTACTCTAAATAAATAATATTCATTCTTTATATTCACAGAATTGTCTGTTGCTCTTTCTTCAACTAAACTCCCTCAATAAAGGAGTTCCCATTTACCCTCTAATCAACATAAAATAATTTTTTGTTCATTTAGTTATAGCAACATTAAAAACACAAAATACAAAAGTAAAAAAGGATACCATCGACAATAAACTAATTGGTATCCCTTCAATCAATATCATTTTTTATTTCTTTACACGTCTAATTGATAACCCTTAACAAAATGGTAAAATGATTGATTCCAAATTAGAATCATTCTCCTTTATCCCTTAATTTTGATTTTGAAATAAAATATAATTTCTTAAAAAGGTTGCGACAATGCCATTTATAGCAATATATTTTGTTAAGCTGGAACTCAGTATCAAATTGGTTTACTGCACCAAAAGATTGATCATTGTTACTATATTTTCTAAAATTGCTCCTTTTTGTTTAAGTTAGCCTATCTCGATGAATTAATTGTTGAGGATATGTCCTACATCCAGGCAGTCAGGAGGTATATTACTATGATCCTTGTAGAGTTCTCTCCTAATTTTTGTTCATTTTCTGCTCTTCTTTAAATTTATTTAAACATTTTTTACATATACAATGTTTTCTTTTACTTTCCATAGGAACCAATTCAAAGATTTCATTTGGAAATTTTTCTAGGTTACACCAGCAGTTACCGTCTTCTCTAGCACCTACCATACACCCGTTTTCTTCATCACATATAGGACAAAATTTATTAGCCAATGGCAACCACTCCTTAATCCTTCAAAATTTAAATCAAATAAAATAATTTATATTTATATCCCTATTCTTCTACTAAACATTATTTTAATAAAAAAACGACTGCTCTTAATGAACAATCGCACTCCTCATGCTGTAACCCTCTCTCCTTTTATATCATGTAAACTACTAAGAAACTGACTTAACCATTAGTTAAGCACTGACCACCTTTTTCTCTAAAAGAAGTATCAGCAATAATTTCAATTTGAGGCTGACCATTCATGTATCTGACAACAGAAACACTGCAATTTTCATGTACCGCAAATTCGCTGCTTTTTGTTATTTGTACGATATAATTGCCAATTGTTACTCCATGAGAAAAGATGAGTATATTTCCTCCCTCGGAAGCATGCATTTTAACTATTTCATCAATTGCATTTTCAGTTCTTGCAAAAAGTTGTGCATAAGTCTCGCCTTCTGGAGCACAAGCATCTAAATCTAAGCTGAATAAAGTTTCAAGTACATTGCCGTATAAAGCTGGAATTTCCTCTTCTACTAACGCTTCCAAAACACCAAAATTCATTTCTTTGAGTCGTTTATCAATAGTTAACGGAATATCCCGTTCTCCAATAGCATATTTGGCTGTATCAATAACTCTCTGACTGTCACTAGAGTAAGCAGCTTTAAAGTTGATATCTGATAAACCTTTTCCAACTGATTTTGCTTGTGAAATACCTTTTTCAGTAAGCGGAGAATCACAAAAACCTTGCATTCGCTTTTCAACATTATATTGAGTTTCCCCATGTCTCACAAAATAAAGGGTGACTTTTTTCTCAGTAATCATAGTTAAACACGTCCTTTTGTTGTCAGGTAAAATCTAATTTAGCATTTTATCCTATTTTTCTGTTATATCTATTATTAGTTTACTTGCTCGTCTTCTCTTTAACAAAACCTTATTGAACATCCTTACTTTTACTATAACAGAGTAAGGATGTAATTAATAAAAATTTCCTGAGAGGATTTTATTATTAATCCATAAACTGTGCCTTTTCATTAAAAAACGTCCTATACCCGAAATGCGTAAAGATCATCACTGTTAACGCAACGCTACCGGTAATTCCTAAAAGAACCGCAATTTGATATTCAATTGCAATTAAAGGACTAATCCCTGCTAATATTTGCCCAGTCATCATACCAGGTAAAAAAACAATTCCCATACCCACTAAATTATTTATAGTTGGTAATATGGCTGAATCGAATGCAGAATTCACAACTGTCTTTGTTGCTGCCTCTGGTTTTGCACCTAGCATTAAAGCACCTTCTATTAGCTGTTTTTCTCTTTGGATCCCTTCAACTAAGTTCTTAACACCTAGAGTAATTCCTGTCATAGAATTGCCAATAATCATCCCTGCAATTGGTATTAGATACTGTGGCTCATACCAAGGTTGAAAATGGATAACAACAAAATTAAAGTAAATGAGTGTAACCAATGAACCAGATATCATGGAAATAGCAATAATTTTCTTTAGTTTTTTGTTAATTGGTAATGCTACTTGTTTATATGTATTATAGACAGCAAAAAAAAGCATTAATAAAACGATTAATGTAATAAGAAAAGGATTTGGTTGTTTAAATATATATGTAAGAATATATCCTACTAAAATCAATTGAATCGTCATTCTTGCTGTGGAGATGATAATTCGTTTTTCACGTTTTAGGCCACGCCATTTTACAAATACGATTAGTAATAAAATGAAGATGTATCCGGCAACTAATCGCCAAAATTCAATATCTCTTATAACATTATTCATCCTCTTTCCCCTGCTCTTTTCTCTAGTGTTATTATCTTTTCTCCATATTTTGTTGCGATTTTTTGTGAATGTGTGATCATAATAACCGATTGGCCTTTCAGCTTAACCTGCGTAATAAAGCTGTCCATTACTACAGATTCAGTGTCTTCATCAAGAGCTGCTGTTGGTTCATCTAACAGATATACTTCTGGTTCCATCAGATACACTCTTGCTAAAGCAAGTCGTTGTTTTTCTCCACCTGATAAAGTGTAAGCATCTTCATTTAATCCTTTATTTAAATGAACAATTTCTAAGGCTTTGTTCAATTCATCATCCTCTTTTAGCTTTTTCTCGGAAAAGTTCAACCCTATGTTTAAATTATCGCGAATTGTTCCTTCAAAAATGGTAGGTTGCTGTGCTAGCATGACAACTTTTCTTCTATGTAGGATTGGATCAACAACTTTTAAATTTTTATCCTTAAAATAAATTTCCCCTTCATCTGGTGATAACATGATATTTAACATTTTTAATAATGTTGATTTACCCGCTCCACTTTCACCAACAAGGCAAGTAATCTTATTGGATGGGATTTCCATCCGGTCTATAAATAAGATGTCTTTATAAATTAAATCCTCAATTATAAACATTTGTTTACCTCTTTATATTAGTCTATTTTTATATTGCTCCATGTATATAAGTTTGTAAATATAAATGCTTAAACAATATGAAAAACACCCACGTATTATGATGTACGTGGGTGTTACTTTTAGATTATTCTTTTAAATCTTCAATTGAATCGATGTCCATGTATTCAGGAACAACTAATCCAGTTTTTGCACCTTCAAGGTTTGCACCAAGATCCTCAAAGTCACCTTCGTATTTTTCGTATTGATCAGCATGAGTTAGTGGTAACCAACCTGCGATATGTGCATCAATACTTCCATCAGCTACACCAGCCCACATAGGACCTGCTTCAACTTGACTAAGTGTTACTTCATATCCTAGATCCTGAAGTACTTTTGCAACAACATTTGTACTAGCGATTTCACTATCCCATGCAACATAAGCTAATTTCACTTCTTCTCCATTACCTTCTTGTGCATCTTTCGTCCATTCTGCTACTTTGTCAGTATTTTCTTCTACCCATGCAGCTGCTGCATCTTCGGGTGAGGTTCCATCTTGAATACTGCTCATAACTACGCCCATTTCGTCTGGTGTCCAGTGGAATTGATCTAATACCTTGTGAACGCCCGGTAGATCTTCAGCTAATCCGTTACGTGCAATAGAATTAATATTTTCTGCTTCACCATATACACCCTTAGGATCTTCTAGGTATTTCAAATCAAATTTTGAAAACATCCAATGTGGAGTCCAACCTGTTATGATAATCGGTTCTTCATCGTCATAAGCTTTTTTTAGAGATGCAGTCATCGCTGCTCCTGAACCTTCAATTAGCTCCCAATCTGTTAACTCATACTCTTCAAGCGCTGCTGCAGTTGCTTTCATAATTCCAGCGCCTGGATCAATTCCCGTAATTTTGTATTCTACACTCTCTCCAAGAGATGCTTTGTTGCTACCTGAGTCAGTAGTCCCACTACTTTCCTCTCCGCCACTACAAGCAGCTAAACCCAATGATAATCCGAATGCTAATGTTACTTTTGAAAATTTTGTAAACATTAAGCTGTTCCCCCTTTTTTTGTTTTTCCTATATTTTGAGTAATCCGGTCTAATATAATCGCAATAATTACGATTGCTAAACCAGCTTCAAAACCAGTTCCAGTTTGTAATTGTGTAACGGCACGATATACGTCCGCTCCTAAGCCTGGTGCACCAACCATTGAGGCAATCACTACCATCGATAAAGCAAGCATGATGCTTTGGTTTATACCAGCCATAATTGTTGGTAATGCCAATGGTAATTGTACCTTCAGTAATTTTTGACCTGTTGTTGATCCAAATGCTTGAGTTGCTTCTATTAAATCTTCAGGTACTTGCTTAATCCCTAAAATTGTTAAGCGAATAGTTGGAGGCATTGCGAAAATAACGGATGCGACCACTCCTGGTACAACGCCAATATTAAAGAAAAAGATTGCTGGAAGTAAATAAACAAATGCAGGCATTGTTTGCATAAAGTCAAGGATTGGTGTCACTATTTTGCCGACCGTCTCACTTTGTGATGCCCATATTCCAATCGGAATACCAAGAATTATAGATATACCTACCGATGTAATGACTAAAGCGATTGTGTCTAGCATGTTTTCCCAATATCCTAGATTATCAATTAATAGTAATCCTACTAATGAAAATAGTGCGATCCGCCAATTACAAACCTTCCATGCTAGTAAACTGACAATAACAGCCAAAATAATCGTTGGAATAATACCTAAACCTAGAACGATCCCATCTACGAAGAACTCTAACCCAGAAGCAATACTTTCAAAAAAAGGTTCAAAATGATCAACAAGCCATTCGATAATTATGTCAATCCAATTGGCTATAGGTAATTTTGGTAATAATTCATCCATCTTAGAGTACCTCCCTTTCTACTTGCGCAGGGAGCTCTTTATCTTCAATGTCATTTATGTACGTCTCATTACCTGCCAGTGCTCCAATAACAGCTCCTCTAATGACAATACCTTTAAGTCGTTTGTCCTGATCAATAACAGCGACAGGTATCGTTGCAGTAGATACATCATCAAATAGTTCTATAAGAAGTGTATCTTGCTGAACGGTCGTTACATCTTTATTTATCACTTCTGCTAAAGGCAGATTTTTTTCAACCGCATCTCTTGCATCAGCAGCAGTTACAGCTCCTATTAATCTCTTTTGTTTATCAACAATATAAACAGTAGAGATTCCGTTATCTTTCATCACCTTAAGAGCAACCCTAGCTCCTTTTTCAAGTTGGATCGTTTCTGGTCGCTTCATAACATGACCAGCAGTCAATACTTTGGATAAATCCACATCCTCAACAAATCGCTCTACGTAGTCATTTGATGGATTCATCAGGATTTCTTCTGGTGTACCAATTTGAACAATATTTCCATCCTTCATTAAAGCGATTCGGTCACCAATTCGTAGTGCCTCATCAAGATCATGTGTGATAAAGATGATTGTTTTTTCCATAGTTGACTGAAGCTCTAATAATTCGTCCTGCATATCTTTTCTAATTAGTGGATCAAGGGCACTAAATGCCTCATCCATTAATAAAATGTCAGGATCATTTGCTAATGCGCGAGCAAGTCCAACCCTTTGCTGCATACCGCCACTTAATTGACTAGGGATTTGATGTTCATATCCTTCCAGACCAACAAGCTTAAGTGCCTCTAATGCACGTTCCTTACGATTTTCCTTGCTAACACCTTGAATCTCTAGTCCGTATTCTGCATTAGCCAAAACTGTTCGGTGTGGAAAAAGGGCAAAACGTTGAAAGACCATACTAAGCTTTTTACGACGCACATTTCGTAATTCTTCCTTACTCATTGAAACAATATCTTCCCCATCAATTAGTACTTGACCACTTGTCGGTTCTATTAATCGGTTAAACATCCGAACTAAAGTTGATTTACCACTACCGGAAAGTCCCATAATAACGAATATTTCGCCTGGATAGACTTCAAAGTTTGCACGATTAACACCTACAGTAGAACCTGTTTCTTTTAAGATTTCTTGTTTTGTTTTTCCTTGTTTGAGAAGCTGAGCAGCTTTTTTGGTGTTTTTCCCAAAAATTTTCGATACTTCTCGAACAGTGATTTTTACCGTACGTTCATTACTATTCATTTTTCCACCTCTACCTATTGACTCATATAAAGCGCGACTAACCATCTATTATTAATTAATCCTTCCCTTCAATGATTTATTGTCACGAACACTATGCCTTATTAATTATAGAAATAGTACAAAATGATTACAAAGCGCAAATAAGCTCATTTAACTCCGTAAAGTACGTACAGAAAATACTGTACGTACTTTACGGTCTATATACTTACAATTCCTCCATTTTCCTTTTGCTTCATTGCCTTTACAATCAAATCATATAAATGTAGTCTGTATATATATACTAGCTAATAGGATGTGACAGGGTTTGCAAAGTAAAGAAGAACTTGAGAAAGCTCGGGAACGTGTAATTGAAGCAATCTCTCAAAATATGAACTTATATGGTGTAACACCTTCAGTAGGAAGATTGTGGGGGCTACTTTACTTTCAAAATCAGCCTATGACCTTAGATGAAATGAAAAATGAATTAGGTATGAGTAAAACAAGTATGAGTACTTCTGTTAGGAACCTAATGGATTTACATATGGTGGACAAGGTTTGGAAAAAAGGTAATCGCAAGGATTTATACGTAGCTGAGGAAGATTGGTATCAAACCTTTATAGATTTTTTTACGATAAAGTGGAGAAATGGTGTACAAATTAATGTTTCTGCAATAGAGAAATCATTACGAGAACTTAATTTACTCCTTGAAAAACCAGAACTCACCGAAGACTTTATAAATGAAATAAAAAGTGATATTGAAAAACTTCATCAATCATTGGAATACTATGGCTGGCTAAATCGCTTAGTTGATAGCTTTGAAACACACGAAATTTTTGATTTCATTCCAAAAAAACCGAACGATCACACGAAATAATCGTGGTTGATCGTTCGGTTTTTTTGTTTTTTCGAATTTCTCCGTTAAAGGAATTAAAAAAAGAAATTAAAAAAAGAAAAACACTGTTCACCAGCATAAGAAATCGCTTACAATAATAACATCAACGAAAAGGAGGAATTTAACATGAAAAACATGACAAAACAAACCGTACAAACATATAAGGGTGGAACACTTTCTTAAATTGTTAACGGTGTACTCCCTTATATGTGTTTTATTTAAATAACACAAAAAGGGGTAAATCATGCATTTTCCATTTAAAAAATTTTTCTCATATTACAAACCTTATTTAACGTTGTTTCTTTCGATATTGGTGTGCGCCTTTATCGTTTCGGCTGTGACTTTGGTTTTTCCACTGCTCGTCCGGTATATTACAAAAGATGTTCTGGCAGGTGACATGTCCACCGCGTTAAGTAAAGTGTATTGGATTGGTGGGCTAATGCTTGTTTTAGTCGCAATCCAGAATATCGGGAATTTCTTTGTGGACTACAAAGGTCATGAAGTTGGTGCTCGTATGGAAAGTGATATGCGTAGCGAGCTGTTTGAGCACATGCAAAAGCTTTCCTTTAGCTTTTATGATAAGGAAAAGACTGGTCAGCTCATGTCTCGTATAACAAATGACCTGCTGCTACTTTCCGAGCTTTACCATCACGGTCCTGAAGACTATGTTAAATATCTCGTTCGCTTTATTGGAGCATTTGTTATTTTATTCTTTATTAATGCACCATTAACAATCGCCGTTTTCTGTTTTTTACCATTTTTAAGTGTCTTTGTCTTGTATTTTAATAAGCTTTTGAACAAAGCATTAAAAAGAAACAAAGAGCGAATCGGTGACATAAACGCACAGGTTGAGGATAGTCTATCTGGAATCCGTGTAGTAAAATCGTTTGCCAACGAGTTTGTCGAGATCGAGAAGTTTAATAGAGAAAATAATCGTTTTCTTGAAAGTCGAAAAAAAACGTACAAGGCTGAAGCGTACTTTTTCAATGGTGTTGAAACGTTTATCCAACTGATTACGATTACAGTGATCATCTTTGGTAGCGCTCTAATTGCAGGGAACACGTTAGATTTAGCAGATTTGATTACTTTTTTACTGTATATCAACTTTATGATTGAGCCAATTCAACGACTGACTCATATGAGCATGCAGTTCCAAGAAGGAATCACTGGCTTCCAGCGCTTTATGGAAATCATCAATCTAAAGCCCGCAATCGAGAACAAACCGAATGCCATTACCCTTAATGATGTACATGGTGAAATTGAATTCAATCAAGCTTCCTTCCGTTACGAAGAACATTTAGATAATGTCTTAGTAAACCTGTCACTTCGTATACAGCCAGGAGAATATGTAGCATTAGTTGGTCCGTCTGGTGCGGGAAAAACGACATTATGCTCGCTCATTCCTCGCTTTTATGATGTGACAGAGGGGGATGTGTTACTAGACGGGATCAATGTCTGTGATATCGACTTACAGTCCTTAAGAAAAACAATAGGAGTTGTCCAGCAAGATGTTTACCTCTTCACAGGAACGGTGAAAGAAAATATCCGCTACGGAAATCCAGCTGCAAATGATGAAGAAATTATCGCGGCAGCTAAGCACGCCAATGCCCATGACTTTATTATGAACTTGCCAAACGGCTACAACTCCGAGATTGGGCAACGAGGGGTTAAACTGTCTGGTGGTCAAAAACAACGATTAAGTATCGCTCGCGTATTCTTGAAGAATCCATCAGTTCTCATATTTGATGAGGCAACCAGCGCACTTGATAATGAGAGTGAAAGCATCGTCAAGGAATCACTAGAATCGTTAGCAAAAGGACGGACAACGATCGTCATTGCCCATCGCCTTTCCACTATTCGCAATGCTGAGCGGATTATCGTTTTAACGGAGGGCGGTATTGTGGAACAAGGTACACACAGCGCATTACTTGCACACGATGGAGCGTATGCACATCTGTATTCTAAGCAGTTTGAATTACAAGTGTAAACTCTTTAAATACCAATTGGCCCCCCTCTCTTTTACCAAAGGGGGACCGATTAACTTTAATAAGATTACCTTTTCAATATACCTAAATATTCCTTCCAAGGCCCTACGTCCTCCCTGTATCTCTCTGCCATGACCCTTACGATTTGAGCAATGTGGGTTAAATCATGAAGTACCCACGTGGAAAGCAACTCTCTTACCTTAACTAAACCAAATGCAGGATGTGTACCTGCTAGTTCAAGTTGTGATTCAACTTCAATAAGACCCTTTAGTTTAGTTATATTTAGTAATCTAATCGTTTTAAATTCAAGCAACTTTTGTTCAATCGAACTTTCAGACCGTTGATTTAAGTGAGAATGACGATCAAATGGTGGAAACGGTTTACTTTCACCTTCCTGAAGAATTATTTCTAGTCTTGGTATCCAATTAATTTTCTCTGCTTCAATAAGGTGTTCAATCACTTCAAAGACATTCCAGGTTCCTTTTCCTTCATTGCATTGCAACCAACTATCAGCTAAACCAGATAAAAAACACTCAAGTGTATGTGGTGTACGTTCAAGAACTTCAATAGCTTCTTTCATATTAAAATTCATAAAACTACTCCTTTATGTTATTAATCCCTTAAGACACCATAATTCAATTTATATTAGATAATATAATGATATTTTATTGGTCAATTATTAATACGAACGATTCACTGTCTGTTAATGTATATTCATGAGAACTAATTAATGAAGCTTTAAGTGATTCAGTTAGTCTGTCTTCATCATAAGCACAGACCGAAATGATCTTCATCGATTGTACTGCTTTATTAGCTGCTTGTTCAAATTCTTCTATTTTACATGTTATTTCTTGTAAATCTCCCCATTCTACATGAGCCCACGTCCTGATGGAAGCGTTTTTTTCTATGTAAATCTCTAACATATTTGAAAAGTAAGCTACAATAGTAGGTGGATGAAAATCTCCATTTGAACAATAAAAATCAAAGTTATTTACATGCTTTATTTTGTCCAGTTGTACCTTAGTTAATAAAGGTTCTATTTTTTTATATAGTAATGGAAATATCCTTTCGTTTTCGATAACAAAAACATAATCCCCTTGCTCAATTCCAGAAAGAATGTAGGAAATTGCATTTTCTAGATAGCGTTCTAAATCGTTAAAACTGTAAAATATATGATAGCATGTTGATTGCTGTAAATCCCTCAATAGTTGCTTAACTTTTTTATCCAAAGCTTACTCCTTACCAGCTAATAGCTTTTTCTATAGTCCAGAATAAATTTTACATGTTTTATTTAGATTGTAGCATAACCTATTCAATCTAACTTGCATTATAAGTCGAATAAGAATAAAGAGCTACCGAAGCAACCCATTTATTGAATAAAAGATAGGACTTCTTTCTTAACTGAACCTCAGAAAAAAGGAAACCCTTACACTTTTAATACGACAAAAAAAGATTATCTTAGACAATTAAAATACTATTCAAATTTGGAAAAAAGGATTATGATAGATCTATTACACGGCAAAGGGGTGACATCATTGAAACTTCGGTTGCTGGTTAAATCGATTTTGATGCTTCTGTTAGTGTTTGTAGGGTTTCATATTGTTTCAATGTCTCACTTAAATCACCCTACTAATCAAGCAAAAGTGTTAGCCGTTGAAACGGAATCATCTTTCACAACAATTAATCTCCAAGAGGATGATCAAAAGCATTTTAATCACCTAGACAGCATTCAAGTAAAGGATCCTTTAATCTTACAAGTAGTGATCATAACACTATTTATCTTTTCATCAATAAGATTTAATCAGAAAATAAGATATTTCCTTTACTCAGTTTATTATCAATCATCCTACTTTTCTAGAAATCATTTATTTACTGCCTAATAATAATTATAAATAGGAGGTTTTATAAATGATGTTTTGGTTAAGAATGATTCCAGTTGTAGCTTTTTCAATTACTGCACTTAGTCTATTCACGTATCAGGGGATAGAAATCATACACGCATTCTCAGATTATTTTCAAAAAAAGTAAAGATTCATTTATTAGTATTGAAAATTGATCATGTGGAATAAAAAATAGGGCTGATCCTTTGACGGATCAGCCCTATTTTTATGATTGATTATCTTTTTGTTCATCAGTAAGTGTTAACCACACTTTTATGACGGAGCCAGCATCTTGTTCATCAATAACGAAGGAACCGTTACTATATCGGTCATTCGGTCTTAATGTTGCAAGATTGATACTTTCGATTACTCCTTTTTCTGTTTCGAGATAAAATTCGCCCTTGTCTTGTGCTATTTCTGCTCCAACAACTCTATGTGGATTATTTTTTAATTCTCTAAGCATAACTAAACCACGTTTAGCACGTGATGATTTTTCAAAATCAGAAACATTCATCTTCTTTACTGCACCTCTTTGGGTGGCAATAACTAAAAATGCTTTTTTATTACGTTCGATTACTTTTCCGCTAACCACAAAATCATCTGGTTTTAGGTTAATTCCTTTTACACCAGCAGCTCTAGGACCAACAACACTTACTTCTTCTTCTTCAAACCACAAACCATACCCTAACTGTGTCACTAAGAATAAATCATTTTGTCCTGAAGTTAAATGGACATCAATTAATGTATCATCACCTTTTAAATTTAAAGCAACAAGTGGTTTTGAATACCTCTGAGCTTTGTATTGACTTAACTCAGTCTTTTTCACCATACCTGATCTCGTAATAAAAGTTAAGAAATGATTTTCAGCAAAATCTTTGACAGGTATTGCCTTTAGAATCACTTCATCTCTGTCAATCGGTATGATGTTTGCGATATGCTGACCAAGGTCTTTCCATCGTATATCAGGTAATTCATGTACTGGGCAATATAAGTAATTCCCTTTATTAGTAAATAACAAGACGACTTCTGTTGTATTTATTTCGATTTGAGAAAGCAATCTGTCACTATCCTTCATCCCGAAGTCCTGTCCGTTAGATGCAGCATATGACCTGAGACTCGTACGTTTCACATATCCGTCCTTTGTGACTGTTACAATAACATCCTCAGATGCGATCATAACTTCAAGATTGATTTTTATTTCTTCAATCTCAGCTTCAATGACGGAACGACGATCATCTGCATAGGTCTTTTTCACCTTTTTAAGATCATTTTTTATCACTTTCAGTAAGACATTTTCATCATTAAGAATACTTGTAAGTTCTTCGATTTTCTTTGCAAGTTCTTCTGCTTCATTTGTTAATGCGGTAATATCTGTATTTGTTAAACGATAAAGCTGTAAGGATACGATTGCTTCAGCTTGTGGCTCAGTAAATACAAATTTTTGAATTAAGTTATCCTTTGCATCACGCTTGTCTTTTGAAGCACGGATGGTTGCGATCACTTCATCTAAAATAGATA
Organism: Metabacillus sp. KUDC1714; assembly: GCF_014217835.1. Taxonomy (NCBI): domain Bacteria; kingdom Bacillati; phylum Bacillota; class Bacilli; order Caryophanales; family Bacillaceae; genus Metabacillus; species Metabacillus elymi. Next base: position 4,592,009 of record NZ_CP055263.1, on the reverse strand, counting down.
ATGCCTTTATTAATCCTTCAACAATATGCTCCCGCTCACGTGCTTTACGAAGTTCATATTTTGAACGATTTGATACAACTTCCTTTTGATGACCAATGTACGCATCAAGAATGGAAGGCAAGCTCATTAACATTGGTCTACGGTTATGAATTGCTACCATATTAAAATTGTAAGTAATTTGCAGGTCGCTATTTTTGTATAAATAATTTAATACACCTTCAGCATTTGCTTCCTTTTTCAGTTCAATAACGATTCGTAAACCAGTTCGATCAGTGTCATCACGTACTTCAGCGATTCCCTCAACCTTACGTTCAATGCGGAATTCATCCATACGTTTCACAAGATTTGCTTTGTTTACTTCAAAAGGAATTTCCGTAATGACAATTTGTTGTTTTCCACCACGAATTTCTTCTATACTTGCTTTCCCACGTATAATTATTTTACCTTTACCAGTTTCATACGCCTTTTTTATTCCCTCAAGACCTTGAATAATTCCGCCTGTAGGGAAATCTGGGCCTTTTATTACCGTCATTAATTCATCAACAGTACAGTTCGGTTTGTCCATACGCTTAATAACCGCATCGATGACCTCACCTAAATGATGTGGAGGGATATCTGTTGCATAACCTGCAGAAATTCCTGTTGAACCGTTCACTAATAGATTAGGGAACATTGCCGGTAAAACCAATGGTTCCTTACTAGTGTCATCAAAGTTTGGTACAAATTCCACCGTTTCTTTTTCAATATCACGAAGGAGTTCCGTGGCAATAGCGGATAATCTTGCTTCCGTATAACGCATTGCAGCTGGAGGATCCCCGTCAATACTACCGTTATTTCCATGCATCTGAATAAGAAGATTGCGTACCTTCCAATCCTGACTCATACGAACCATTGCTTCGTATACAGATGAATCACCGTGAGGGTGGTAGTTACCAATAACATTTCCTACTGTTTTTGCGGACTTTCGATAATTTTTATCATTTGTATTACCATCTACGTGCATGGCATATAAGATTCGTCGTTGTACAGGCTTTAAGCCGTCACGTGCATCTGGAAGTGCACGATCTTGAATAATGTACTTACTATAACGTCCAAAACGGTCACCTAGTACATCCTCAAGAGGTAAATCACGAAATATTTCTACTGAATCTGCCAAGACCTATACCTCCTCTGCGACCGATAAGTGTTCGTTTTCTAATATATTTGTTTCTTCATCAAGACCAAATGCTACGTTATTTTCAATCCACTTACGACGTGGTTCAACCTTATCACCCATTAATGTTGTTACACGACGCTCAGCACGAGCAGCATCATCTATTTTAACGCGAATTAGCGTTCTAGTTTCTGGATTCATTGTTGTTTCCCATAGCTGATCAGCGTTCATCTCACCTAAACCTTTATATCGCTGAATCATATAACCTTTTCCAACCTTGGAAATAGCACCTTGTAATTCATCATCAGACCAAGCGTATTCCACAACTTCTTTTTTCCCCGAACCTTTACTTACTTTATACAAAGGAGGTAAAGCAATAAATACTTTGCCATTTTCAATGAGTGGTTTCATATAGCGGTAAAAAAAGGTTAGTAGTAGTACTTGGATATGAGCACCATCAGTATCAGCATCGGTCATAATAATAACCTTATCATAATTTATATCTTCAATTAAAAACTCTGCTCCGACACCTGCTCCGATTGCATGAATGATCGTGTTGATCTCTTCGTTTTTAAAAATGTCAGCAAGCTTCGCCTTTTCAGTGTTAATAACTTTACCTCGTAGTGGTAGTACAGCTTGAAATCGACGGTCTCTCCCTTGTTTAGCTGAACCACCTGCTGAGTCACCCTCAACTAGGTATAATTCATTTTTTAAAGGGTTACGCGATTGTGCAGGTGTTAGTTTTCCGCTTAACGTTGTCTCAGAACGTTTGCGTTTTTTCCCACTTCTCGCCTCTTCACGAGCTTTACGTGCCGCTTCTCTAGCTTGGAATGCTTTTATCGACTTTTTAACGAGTAGTGTTCCAGAATCAGGATTTTCCTCTAAGAAATAAGATAGGTTTTCCGAAAGAACTGCATCGACAGCAGATCTTGCTTCACTTGTACCCAGCTTACCCTTCGTTTGACCTTCAAACTGTAGAAGTTCTTCAGGTATTCGCACAGATATAATTGCTGAAAGTCCTTCTCGAATATCAGAGCCTTCTAGGTTTTTATCCTTTTCCTTCAACAAACCGGTTTTTCTGGCATATTCATTAAAAGCTCTTGTCATAGCTGTTTTTGAACCTGCTTCATGTGTTCCACCATCTTTCGTTCGAACATTGTTTACGAAAGATAAGATGTTTTCTGAATAGCCGTCATTAAATTGAAAAGCAAAATCTACTTCTATTCCATTTTGTTCACCTTCAAAAGAAACGACAGGATGAAGCGAGTCTTTTTCTTCGTTTAAATAGGTGACAAATGCTTCAATACCAGTCTCATAATGATAGACCTCATTTTGATCATTACGTTCATCAATAAGTTCAATTTTAAATCCTTTTAACAGGAATGCTGATTCACGTAAGCGTTCACTTAGCGTTTCGAAATTGTATGTTGTTGTACTAAAAATAACTGGATCTGGTTTAAAATGAATTTTAGTACCAGTTTTCGTTGTCTTCCCTTTCTTTTCAAGGGTCGTTACAGGTTTTCCACCATTTTCAAACCGTTGCTCATAAATTGAACCATCTCGTTGAATCGTAACCACTAACCATTCAGAAAGAGCATTTACAACAGATGCACCAACACCATGGAGACCACCACTTGTTTTATAGCCACCTTGACCAAATTTACCTCCAGCATGAAGGATAGTCAAAATAACTTCAGGTGTCGGTAACCCTAGCTTATGCATCCCTGTTGGCATCCCACGTCCTTTATCTTGAACAGAAATACTATTATCTTTATGTATTTTTACAATTATATGGTCACCATGACCCGCTAAGGCCTCGTCAACTGAATTATCGACGATCTCATATACAAGATGATGTAAGCCTCTACTATCAGTACTTCCAATATACATACCTGGACGTTTTCTAACGGCTTCTAGTCCTTCAAGTACTTGTATAGCATCATCATTATATTCAAATTGTTGCTTTTTAACCAAAAGACTAAACCCCTTTCAATTGACACACAATCAAATCATCTCTCTAATTAAGAACGCATGTTTTAGTATTTTATACAATATTTCGTTTATCGACAACCCACACTTTTAAAGAAATGCTTATTTTTCTTTAATAATTTGTTATTTAGTATAGTGCAAATTACGTAATATCCATGCTTTATTGTATATGGTAAATTGCTTTTAGCAAACCTAATTCGTGTAAAAGATAAAAAAATCCTTGTTTTTCACAAGGATTTTTCCAATAGTTGATCACAATATTTTTACTCCATTCTTATCACGGGTAGTAATAAACACCAGCATAAGTGAAGTCTCAATTTACTTTGTCATTGCATGTTCAACCTTAATACATCGGTTCATCACAACAGTTTTATTATTCCTTTTTAACAGATCATATGCTTCTTCGTTCTCAAGGCCTAATTGTGCCCAATAAACATCTGCATCAATTTCTAAAAATTCCTTGGCGACATCAAGTAAATGCTCAGAGCGTCGGAATACATTGACGATGTCTACGTGTCCTTTAATATCTTTTAAGGATGCTACAGCTTTCTGACCTAGCACTTCATTCACAGTTGGATTGACTGGTATAATTTCATAACCGGCATCCTGCATTGCTTTACTCACCATGTAAGATGTACGTGATGAATTATCGGATAAACCGACAACTGCAATCGTTTTACTATTTTTTAAAATCTCGCCAATTTCTTGTCTTGTCGGATATTCAATCGCCATTAACATCCAGCTCCTTTTCTCAAGTGTAGCAACTATGACCGATATAAACAATTTTTAAGTCCTGTTAAAGTTTATTCTTGGTGTGTTGATTTTATCCTGATATCAGTTCGCCAAAACGTAGAGAGCAACGCTGAATTTTTTATTGCAATTTACTGAGTTTAATGTTTTTTTAATTCTATATTAGAGTTTTTCTATCTTCTCATGGTAGAATATAAGAAGATTATACAAAGGAGTACTTATATGATTGAAGCAATTATCTTTATTTTAGCGTATTTATTAGGATCTATTCCTTCAGGATTAATTGTTGGGAAACTAGGCTATGGAATTGATATTCGTGAGCATGGAAGTGGAAACTTAGGTGGTACGAATACATTCCGTACACTTGGAGTAAAAGCTGGACTTATTGTTACGAGTGCAGATATACTAAAAGGTACACTAGCTTCTGCATTACCAACACTATTTTTAAACAGTGAATTAAATCCGCTTTTAGTAGGCGTATTTGCTGTTATTGGCCATACATATCCGATTTTCGCTAAATTTAAAGGTGGAAAAGCCGTTGCAACTTCAGCAGGGTTACTGCTCTATAGTGCACCAGTTATGTTTATAACCATTTTAGCGTTCTTTTTCATCGTTCTTTACATTACAAAATATGTGTCTTTATCCTCAATGCTTGCTGGTGTTTATGGAATCATTTACAGCTTGTTTACAAAAGAAATCCCTTTAATTATAGTGATTTCACTATTAACAATTTTTGTCATCTATCGACATCGAGCAAATATTAAAAGAATCATAAATAAAACAGAGCCAAAAGTAAAATGGCTTTAGTAAATAAGTCTCTTTTCTAAGAGATTGTTGTTTTTAAACAAAAACTATTTCAGGTTGATGGAAGCGGATTACGAGACTCCTATGGGAGCAGTGGAGTTAGGCGAGACCCCACTTCATAGGTATTTAAGCCGGGGTGACTCAACCGCTCGCCCAGCGGGATACAGGACTCCTCTTACTGCAATAACCAAACCGCATTACTTGGAAATAACAACTAAGTTTGGGAGTCATCCTAAAATAAAAACCACTTTTACTGTGGTTTTTATTTTTTTACAAATATTTAACATATGCAACCGAATACAAAAATGGTTCTATCTGAAATTCTATATTATAATAAAGAGAAGAACTACTAATTTGTTTTATTTTTCTGTTATAGGGAAAAAAACGTATGATTAGATAATTTATTTGAGTTTAAGTTTAATTAGTCGTTTATAGAAGGAGTGTTAATTATGGAAATAATCGTTGATGAAAAGGCTGCAGGCTGGTATATAGATGAATTACAACTTCAAAAAGGTGATATGGTACAATTTTTTGTACGCTATGGAGGATGTAGCAACGTACAAAAAGGCTTTTCATTAGGTGTAGTAAAGCAAGAGCCTGAAGATATTGGTTCTAGTGCAGAAAGCAAAGGTATCACTTTTTTTGTTGAGAATCGCGACTTATGGTATTTTGATAATCATAACCTTCGTGTAGAACTTGATGAAGAAGTAGATGAGCCGACATTTAACTACATTGAACAATAAAACAGTAATACAACTAATGCTTATGGCGCCTTGCTCAGACCTATACATCTGAGCTTTTGCTTTGCCTTATGACAATAAATACTATTTCACACAAAAAAAAGAGGGTTACTCAAAAGGGTAACTCCTCTAATCAATAGTGATGAATGATTTGTAAGGTTTTGTTAGTAATGCTTCTATTCTTTGTAATCTGTCAAATATGTAATTTAAATCGTTTTATATGAGCATCTAACCCATAATGTTTTAAGACTTTTACTTGTGTCTTTCCTAATAAATCAAAATGTGGGTATTGCTCATTATGATGTATCCATTCTTTTTTCAAACCGAATTGCTCTCCCCAGTCAGCTAATTTTTCTAAGTCCTTACAACCTGCTTTTGTTACACAATGCGAATCTGGAAATCGGTTATCTAGCCAGAAATGTGTTAAAAATGAAATTTCTCCACGGGTTACTTCTTCCTTCCACTGTTCTAATTCCTTTCGTGAAATTCCAAAGGCCATTTTATTTCTTCGCCTTCTCGTATGCTTCATGCCATTCAGGGAAGAGCTTACGAAATTTCACAGGTCTGAACGTATCCTTTTGAACACACACATGACTTGACTTAGCTTGTACTGCTAAATCTCCTGAAGGAGTGAAAATTTCATACCCATAAACACTTTTCATCCCATTATATTGTTCTATCCAAGTATGGATAATCGCAGTATCACCATACCGAAGTGGCTTTTTGTAGGATATTTCAAGATCGATTACCGGTGATATGATCCCTTCCTCTTCCATTCCAGCATAGGAAAACCCAAGGTCTTGAATCAATTTTGTTCTACCTAATTCCATCCAAATTAAATAATTCGCATGATAAACTACACCCATTTGATCTGTTTCAGCATAACGTATTTCAATTTCTTTCTTTGATACAAGCATGTTATTCTCTCCTTGTTGCACAATTGTAGCTCTTAGTAATTCTTCTAACCATCATATCATACACAATTTTGATATTGAATGAAAAAGACTTATTAGGTCTGTTAAAAAATCTTGCAAAGTTTTTTGTTATTTTTACTATAAAAAAAACCAGGCAAAATGCCTGATTTATTGATCGTGACGATATCCGTTTTCACGTGCTTGAGCTTCATCTTTAATTTCTTCACGCAAAGCATTAATACTTTCCTCACGACGAAGGTTTTTCGCTTCTATTCTTTCACGTTCTTCAGCAGAAGCAAATTGAAGTGTGTCTTGTGCTTCCTCAATGTTTTCAATTGTGTTTTGAACCATGCTTTGTAACTTTTCTACATTGTCTGTACGATCGTCCGGGTTTGGTCGATTTTGTTTTGTCATCGTTATCATATCCTTTCATGGTTAGCTTACAAAATAACAACTTTAGTCTGCTATATAAAAGGAGTTTTTAAACACGAATTTTTATGTTAAATGTAGAGTAGAGATTACTCTCCTTTAGTTTGCATAACCTGAGCATGCTTGCCGGATGTATCTTGCATTTTTTTACCTTTATTATTTCCAAATCCTTTTGATTTTGTTCCGATGTGACTTGGAGCATAATGGGATTGCTTCATATCTGAATTTGTCATAGTTATCGCCTCCTCAAAGAATAGGTTGTCCCTATATAAGACAATAAATGACTAGAAAAGCTTGTTAATCTAATTTCTTTAGCATTCTTTGCTCCCAGCGCTCCTCAATTCTCTCAAGGGCTTCTTGGTCCTTTAAAAGTTGCTCTTTATTTTCTAAGACTAATTCTTCAAATGATCTCTTTCTACTCTTTCTCATCATGATCACCTCTCTTTATGTTTATAAAAGGATGTCCAATTATTAAACCATTTAGTACAATTTTTAGAAAATAAACGAAAGTGGCACGATATAGATAATTGTGATAAGAGTGTAAATGTAAAAAAAGACCGAGATAAATATCTCGATCTTAGTTAGATTTAAGAAAATCCTCCATTTGTTCATATGTCATCGCACCTACAAATTTTGTACCAATGATTCCATTTTCATCAATAATATAGGATGTTGGGTAAGACATTACTTCATATTGGTTATTTATTTTCCCTTTTTCATCTAATAATACTGGGAACGATAATTCCAGTTCTTCAACAAAATTCTTTACAGTTTCCACGTTTTTTTCTGAACTAGTCAGGTTTACAGCTGCAATAACAACTTCGTCATTATAATCTTCTTGTATTTTCTGCATATCTGGCATTTCAGAGCGACAAGGAGGGCACCATGTTGCCCAAAAATTAAGAATAACCTTCTTACCTTGTAGACTTGATAAACTCACTTTTTCCCCATCTAGGGTCGTTAATTCAAAGTCTGGTGCTGCATTCCCCTCTGAAACACCCACTTTAGCATCATTCGGATTTATAGCATTATAAACCGCATAACCAATTAAAAAAACTAAAATTGAAATAGCTAATATTTTCTTCATTTGATTAAATAAACCTCCTAAACAAAAGACAAAACAATGATTTTTATCAGTTGATAAACAACTAAATAACTAAAAATCATGATCATAATTGAGTAGATAAAGACTTTAACTGAGATTTTCTCTTTTTTCCCAACCCAATATAAATAAATGATACTAAGAACAAGACCTAAATAAAAACCATCTTGGCCTCCTGAAAGATATAACCAACTAAACGTTAATAAAAGATCAGGTCGAAACAACACAATACTAAATTTGTAAGTCATAACAATTAGTAAAGCAGCTGTCCAAAAGTGCTTGAGAATAAATTGTTTTACAAAAGATGCTTTTATCAAACTTTCAATTAGATAATATGTAACTAAAAATGAAAATAGGACAACTATAAGATAGTACTGTAATGTAAAAGGTCCTATTTGAAAAGCATCATACATATACGGACCTCCCATAATGCCATTTTTCTCTACATCTATTTAATCATGGAAACTTAGAAAGAACAACGTATTTAGCCTTCGTTTCTTTTTTTAGACACAAAAAAGGAACGGGAAACCCGTTCCTTAAATAAAGCTTAGCCTTTTAACTTGTCACGTAATACCATTTGAAGGATTCCACCATGGCGGTAGTAATCAATTTCAACTTCACTGTCAAAACGAACTAATACTTCAAATTCTTTTTTGTTACCAGCTTCATCAGTTGCGGTAACTTTAACGAAATCACGTGGTCTTACAGTTTCATCAATTGTTACTTCAATCGCTTCTTTACCAGTAAGTCCTAGTACTTCTGCATTTTCTCCATCTTTAAATTGAAGAGGAAGCACACCCATTAACACTAGGTTACTACGGTGAATACGCTCAAAGCTTTCAGCAATAACTGTTTTAATTCCAAGAAGGTTTGTACCTTTCGCTGCCCAGTCACGAGAACTTCCCATTCCGTAATCCTTACCAGCCAATACAACAAGTCCTGTACCATCTTGCTTGTAATCCATACATGCATCATAAATTGATTTCACTTCACCTGTTGGCCAGTAAGTTGTGTAACCACCTTCTGTACCAGGGGCAATTTGGTTTTTGATACGAATATTTGCAAACGTACCTCTCATCATAACTTCATGGTTACCACGACGAGAACCATAAGAGTTAAATTCTCTAGGTGTTACCCCATTATCTTGAAGGTAACGGCCAGCAGGTGTATCTTTACCAATTGAACCAGCAGGTGAAATGTGGTCAGTTGTTACAGAGTCACCGAATTTTGCAACAATTCGTAAATCCTTTAGAGTTTCCACTTTACCAGGCTCAGCTTCTAAGCCTTCAAAGAATGGCGGGTTTTGAATGTATGTTGATGAATCATCCCATACATATAACGCTTCATCAGTTGTTTCAATTTCGTTCCAACGAGCGTTATCATCAAATACTTGCTCATATTCTTTTCTGAATAACTCAGGTGTAACAGTTTTATTAACAACTTCGTTAATTTCATCTGTTTCTGGCCAGATATCTTTAAAGAATACGTCATTTCCATTTTTGTCTTTACCTAAAGAATCACTTTGTAAGTCTATATCAACTGTACCAGCTAGAGCATATGCCACAACAAGTGGTGGTGATGCAAGGTAGTTTCCTTTTACTAGTGGATGAATACGTCCTTCAAAGTTACGGTTACCTGATAAAACAGATGTTACTAATAAATCGTTTGCTGCAACAGCTTCTTCGATCTCATCAGCAAGTGGACCAGAGTTACCGATACATGTTGTACAACCATAACCAACAAGATTAAATCCTAGTTTTTCTAAATGTGGCAGAAGACCTGAATTTTCTAAGTATCCTGTAACAACTTTAGAACCAGGAGCTAATGATGTTTTTACGTATTTAGGCACTTCCATTCCTAATTCAGTTGCTTTTTTCGCAACTAAACCAGCAGCTACTAAAACGTATGGGTTTGATGTATTCGTACAGCTAGTAATCGCAGCAATCGCAATCGCACCAGTTTTCATGTTTGTTTCTTCACCGTTATTAAATTTCACAGTGATTTCTTTGTTAATTTCAGTTGCTTCTAAACCAAAACCTTGGTTTCCAGCTGGAGCAACTAAATGTTTATGGAATGTATCTTTCATCATTGATAAAGGAATTAAATCTTGTGGACGTTTTGGTCCAGAAAGATTTGCTTCAATTTCAGAAAGGTCAATTTCTACTACTTTCGTGAAATCTGGATCTTCATTTTCTGGCGTGAAGAATAAGCCGTTAGCTTTGCAATAATCTCCAACGATTTTAATTTGCTCTTCAGTACGACCTGTAAGACGCATGTAATTTAAAGCTTCTTCATCCACAGGGAAGAATCCACAAGTTGCTCCGTATTCAGGAGCCATGTTTGCAATAGTAGCTCTATCTGCAAGTGGAAGTTGCGCTACACCAGGACCAAAGAACTCAACAAATTTACCAACAACACCTTGTTGACGTAAAACTTGAGTAACTTTTAATGCTAAGTCAGTTGCAGTTGTACCATTTGGAAGTTCTCCTGTTAATTTCACACCGATAACTTCAGGAACTGGGAAATATGAAGGTTGCCCTAGCATACCTGCTTCAGCTTCGATACCACCAACACCCCAACCAAGAACACCAATACCATTGATCATCGTTGTATGTGAGTCAGTACCAACTAAAGAATCTGGGAATGCTTCAAATTCTCCATTTTCATTTTCTACTGCATGAACTACATTTGCTAAATACTCTAAGTTAACTTGGTGAACAATACCAGTTGCAGGTGGTACAGCACGGTAGTTATCAAATGATTTTTTAGCCCAGCTTAGGAATTTATAACGTTCTGCATTACGTTCAAATTCAAGCTCCATATTGAACTGTAATGAATCCATTGTTCCAGCTTTGTCAACCTGTACAGAGTGGTCAATTACTAAGTCAACTGGAATTTCAGGATTAATTTTATCAGGGTCTCCACCTAAATCTGCCATTGCTTTTCGTAAAGAAGCTAAATCAACAACAGCTGGTACACCTGTAAAGTCTTGTAAAATTACACGAGATGGTTTGAACGGAACGTCGATATCTTTTTGCTCAGAAGTTCCCCATTTCGCTAAGTTTTCAACATGTTCTTTTGTGATAACTCTGCCGTCTACTTGACGTAAAACAGATTCTAAAAGAACTTTAACTGAATATGGCAAGCGTGAAACGTTACCAATTCCTGCATCTTCTAATGCTTGTAAAGAATAGTAGTTGTACGTCTTTCCATTGACCGTAAAGCTTTTACGCGCTTGGAAAGCATCTTTGCTTGTTGTTACTTGATTAGTCATTAACAATTTCCCCCTAATTAAGATCAAGATCGACTCTTGTCGAAGGATGGTACCCCATTTTTAAACTTTCTCACAATTCAATCTTAATACAACTAGTAACATAAGTAAATAACAATGATGTTATTGATATGTATAAGTTTTTCTTATGAAAGCGTACTAGTTTTACTTTTTTACTATATCAAATTTTGAACGAAATAACATAAAAACTTTAAAATTTTTTATTATTTTTTACTTAATTTGGTTTAATGGTTCATTGTTATTTGAGACAAGATATCTGTTATAGGGGGTGAAGTGATCTTATGGCTAAACGTAAAGCAAATCACGTGAGAATGGGTATGAATGATGCAAGTGCTCAAGGTGTTGGTGCAGGCTACAATGAAGAGCTTCAAAATGAACCATTAACAGCTAAGCAAAGACAGAATAATAAAAAACGCAAAAAAAATCAATAAGATATAATGTTTATTTCTTTACGACAAAAAACGACGGATCCTCCGTCGTTTTTAAATTGTTGTTGTGCTTATATGTCTGTTTGATTCACATCATTAACGATTTTTTGAAGATCCTGTTGATATTGTTCAAGACGTTGTCTTTGTGTTTCAGATGCATTTTCAAGTGCATTATTAATTTGTTGATAAGCTTCATTTACTTCTTCTGTTAAATGTTTAAGCTGTGCCCCGTAGTCAGCACTATCTTTTACGATACTCTCATACGAATCAAAAGCTTCAGTCGCCCCTTGCTGTGCTGCTTGAAAAGCTTGTTGCTCGTCCTTATTATATGGCATAAATCAACACACTCCTTCAATTCATGTATAAAACCATCTGTTAGTATGCCTTTTATTTCTAAAAATATTCATTGTAATATAAGAATGTTTTTAAGAATTTAACTCATTCTAATGATAGGAGGGATGACAATGACTAATAAAAACACAGGTAAAGATATGCGAAAAAACGCACCTAAAGGGAATAATCCAGGACAACCAGAACCTTTAGATGGTTCTAAGAAAGTTAAAAATGCGAACCATACTCGTCAAAAGCATAACCAAGGGCACGATATGTAAGGAATGGGCTAGCCCCATTTCTTTTTTTATGGTTTATTAATTATACAATTTTCCATTTAATTACCTTTCCATAGGACAAAAACTTTCACAAAAAAAATAATCTTGAATACCTTATTGGTTAAAGGGGTTAAAAACATTCATAAGTGAAGGAAGTTTCAGTTCTATGGAGGTCAATTTTCATGAATATTAGAAAGTGTTCAAATCCAATGAATATTAATGGGATTGAAGAATGGATGACACAGTTTTTTACAGACCCGTTTACTAGCTTACTGGATGAGCACACATTTCGAGTCGACTTATTTGAAACAAGCGAGGAGTTTATAATTGAAGCTGAGCTTGGAGAAACAAAGAAAAAAGAAGATATTCAAATTACTACATGTATAGAAAAAATAAAGATTTCCATTCAATCTAATGTATGTAATCAAAATGAGGAAGAGAAAAACAATGAGGAAATCGCAAGGACAATTACACTACCTTATTCAATAGAAGATAAAGAGATTTTTGCATCATTCAGCCATGGAATTTTAGAAATAAAAATAGCTAAAAATTGTAGTTGTGCTCAAAAAAGAACTACAATTCATATAGTTGGCTGACAAAAAAAGTAACCGCTTGCTTCTCCAGTCAGCCATTAACCCTTCTTAAGCTAGTATCTCAACTACACAATTCCTCGTGAATCACTTCTCCAAATAAAAAATGACAGCGATTTATGCTGTCATTTTATTCTTCCACTATATATTTCGAATGTTGCTGCTGCACACTTATTGAAATACGTTTTAATTCTTGATTTCCGCATTGTACACAAGAATTATTTTCATCATTAAGAATCATACATTTTGAGCAATAGTATTTTTCCATTAAGCGAAACCCCTTTTTCAATCAATATATGATCAAAAAGGTTGATTGTTTCATTTATTCTACAAGATGTTCAAAACTGTTATGATAAATTTTATCCAATTGATCTATTTTGTATATGAAGAATTCGTGGTCTGAATATTCATCTAATCGATTTTTTTCCTTGTATTCATTGACAGCTTTTTTAGCTTGCTCAATCGAGGTAAAGATGCCCAGTATATTTGAGCTTTCTCCACACTCTGCACACCCAAGATCTAAAACAACATAATACAATCTTAACACCTCTTTTAGACAATACTATATCACGTTTAAAAAGGCTTATACTAACAGAATGAATCACTAGCATTTATAAAGGTAAAGATATAGAGACTCTCGTTCCCTCACCTACTGTTGACTCAATTTTAAGCTTCCCCTTATGATTTTCAATAATTTTAAAGCTTGTCATCAAGCCAAGTCCAGTCCCTTTTTCTTTTGTTGAATAAAATGGTTCACCAATATTAGTTAACCGTTCTTCAGGAATACCACAACCGTTATCAATGATGTGAATGAAAAGAGTAGATTCACTAGCTGATAATTCAACAGTTACACTCCCTTTTTCATCAAGCGCATCTAAAGCATTCTGAATTATATTAATAAATACTTGCTTTAATGAGTTTGCATCACCGTTTATAACAGGAATTTCTGTAATTACTGTATAGTTGATTTCTTTGTTGATTAATAATGCCTGAGTTTGACTTAACTGAATCACTTGCCTCAGTAATTCATCCACTTTTATTAGCTCAAATTTATCTTGATGTGGACGAGACATTGTTAAAAACTCTGAGATAATCGCTTCGACTCGATCTAATTCATCAAGCACAATCTTTATAAAATCCTCGTTACATTCTTTTGTATTAGAGAAAAGCTGCATAAATCCCTTTACAGATGTTAACGGATTTCGTATCTCATGAGCAACTGCTGCAGCAAGTTGACCAACAACAGCTAGCTTATCAGATTTTCGTAATAAATTATCCGTTTCTAGCCTTTTACCAATATCACGTGAAACCGATATTATTCCTTCTGATTCACCTGTTTGTTCATTTAAGACAGAACGCATATTTGATTCGATCCATATGTACATTCCATCTTTTTTACGTGCACGATAAGTAGTAAGTACTGGATCTGTATTTGTTAATACCTCGGAATGCTTCTTTTTAACTTCAGATATATCTTCTGGATGGATGATAGTATATGGGGTTTTATCAATTAACTCCTCAGGATCATAACCAAGTATTTGCTTAATCGATGGCGATATATAAACAAAGTTTCCATTCATCGAATGAAGATTAATGACATCTGATGAATTTTCAGCAAGCAGTCTATATTTTTGTTCTTTTTTAGACAGAAACTTTTCAAGATTTTTTTGTTCCGTTATATCTAATACTTGAGCCAAAAAACATTGTTGTTTTTGTGTTGGATCATTTATAAATGAAACATTTAACGAGCCCCAAACAACTTCCCCTGATTTATGAAAATACCTTTTTTCCATTTGATAGTATTGTCGTTGTCCTGTAACCATTTCATGAAAAAGATCCAAATCTAACTCATAATCATCAGGATGAGAAATATCTTTTATTGATAGCTCTTGCCACTCTTCTTTTGTATATCCGAGAAACTCATAAAACGCTTTATTAATAATGATATGATGAAAACCATCCTCAAAAATAATTTGTGGAATTCTCGATTGCATAAACACTTGTTCATAAATTGATGAATCAATAATCATATTGCCCCCGACCTTCGTTTTACAAATTATGTAACAAATAGTAGTAACCTTACTATAACAATTTTCTGTTGAAATAACCATTTTTTAAGGGGGAAAATATTTAATAAATTGGATAATTTAAGCAACTATTCAAACAGTATATAGTTCATAAAGACTAATAATTTCCACTAAAAATTATGACTATAGGCTTAGTTATTTTTTGGTAGCGTAAAAAAGACTCCCATAAACAGGAAGTCCTTCAACTAGACAATTCCAATCATAAATTGATATTTTTTTCCTTAACACATCTCTAATATTACTTAAAATAAGTTGGATAACGGTCTTTTAAAAGTTCCTTTTCAAAAACGACTAAACGCAAATGTTCGGACATAACTTCTTCAGCTTTATCTGGTTCATTCTTATTAATTAATTCAAATATTTGTTTGTGCTGGGAAATGATAATACTCCAATCTAAATAGGAAGATAAGCGTAGCAAACGAAGTCGTTTAAAATGACTACTCATTAGTTGAAGCATATTCCATGTTCGATTTTTTCCACATGCAGAAAACAAAATTTTATGAAAGTCATCATCTAATTCAAATAACTTTTCATGATTGTCCTTTTTTTCACACGTTTCTTGCATGGCAATATTGGTTTGTAATTGAAATAAATCATCATCAGTTAATTTTTCACATGCTAATTTCACAATCACTTTTTCGATGTTTTCTCTTACAAACCGCGATTCTTCAACATGTTCTAGATCTATTCGTGAAACAAAAGTACCTCTTTGTGGGTAAATTTCTAATAGCTCTTCTTGAGATAATTGTAAGAAGGATTCTCTTACAGGCGTTCTACTAACCTTTAATTGCTCTGCCACTTCTTTTTCAGATATTTTCGTTCCTGGTTCTAATGTTAATGTAATTATTTGTTCTTTTAATGTATGATAGATATAATTTCTTGTTGAACCATTATTTCGGTTATCATTAGCAATAAACACCAATTCACCCCCCATTCGATTTAAATCTAATAATACTAAATGTATCATACTAGTATGGTAATTTAACAATTATTATAGATTAAGTATTCGAACGATTCAATATAAAAAGGCAACTCAATGAGTTGCCATGTGAATGAGTAAATCTTAACAATATTTGTATCGTAGATTCGTATTTTGACATCTAGTACCAACACCTACAAACCGAACTTAACGATCCAATCCTTCAGAAAGATTAATAAAATCTTCTGGAATTGCAAAAACTTATTTACTATTCGTACTTTCCACCTGTTGTAATTGTTGCATCTGAAAACCCTTCTACACTCGTTTTCTTCTCATTAAAATGCTTTACATTAGAAAGTATTCCATCTCTCGTATAAAACGGGTCATCACTATCAAGTGGAAGCTGTACCTTGATTCCTAAATTAGCAGATTTGTAGATTGCTGAAATTAGCTCTATTGTATTTCTACCTTGGATGCCGTCAATTAACAATGTCTTATCTTCAGCAATTGCTGATAAGAAATGATCGATCTGTCCTGTATGTCCTTCATATTTCAATTCAGGATATTGTTCCCAGCATTCCGTTATTTTAGATTCTACATCTGCATCACTTTCGGGGTATGGAAATCCATTTTCACGCGCTTTTTGGGCCTTAACCTTCCATGGTACAGAAACTCTTGCCTTTTCACCCTGGAATATTAATTGCTGTTCTTCCCCATGATGTACAACTGAGCTTGTCACTTGTGCTAGAGCATTATTTTCATATTTTAAAATCGCAACGGATAGATCTTCTACCTCGGCATTGTCATGCAATGTATTTGATGCAACAGCCACAATCTCTTTTGGCATTCCCATCGTCCATTGGAGCATATCAATATGGTGAACAGCATGATTAAGTGTACATCCACCCCCCTCTTTTTCCCATGTCCCACGCCACCATAAATCATAATAGCTATAACCACGCCACCAATAGGAATCGACTTGAACATGTGAAATTTTCCCTATTAAGTTTTGTTCTAGTACATGTTTTAATTTCATGATTGGATTAATAAATCGATTTTGAGCAACAACTGATAACAACTTATTACTTTCTTGTGCAGCCTGTATCATTTCATCACATTCTTTTAATGATGAAGCCATTGGCTTTTCAACTAAAACATGTTTACCCGCACGAAGAAAATCGATTGAAAGCTGTGCATGGGTAAAGGGTGGTGTACAAATTGAAACTGCATCGATTGTAGGATCATCAAGTAGTTCTTTATAGTCGCTCACAACTTTTGCTTCCAATTGATACTTGTTCACATATGATTCTGCTTTTTCTGGATAAATATCTGCAAATGCTACAATTTTACATCTATCACGGAATTGACAATAAGCTTTTATATGCGCAATTGAAATTGAACCAGTACCTATTATTGCAATATTAATCATGCCATCTTCCCTCTCAATCTAAATTTATTCAACCTATAGTAATCATACTAGTATGGTAGTGTGGATATGATTATTTCACCTTAATTTGAAGAATCCTCACCAATCAAATTAACTTTTATTATAACAACTTTAAAAAGAAACACCCCTTTGAAAGTGATACTTTTCAAGTCAATCACTACTCATTAGATGGTGTTTATAATTGTATTCTTTTTATACTTAGCGCTTAATAAATCGTTCTTTTCTTTTCATCAGGTATTCCAGAATGACGATAAAAATATGTATTAATTCGATCTCTCCATTCGATTGCATTTTCAAGCTGCATCGTAAAACGATCTAACACATTTTCATATCTGTAAGTGTCGATTTTATCCTTTAATTGTTCCCAGCGTGCCTTCATATTTTCTACCTGCTCTACACCTAAAAAGTGTGTATTGTAAATATGCTGAATCACCGTTTCACCCGACTTTAATCTATGTGTATACGGCACATGGTGGAAAAACAGTAACAATTCATCAGGGCATGTTTCAAGAGATTCGTAAATTTCTGCATTTTCAGGGTAATATTGACCACTATAACCCGTACCATTTTTAACAGTTCTGTTTACACCTGTTCCAAGGCAGTCAGAAAAATGATATGTGCCCCATTTAGAATATTCATAGCCTTCAATATTAGGCCCATAGTGATGTCCTGGATTAATCATCCAGCCTACACCAAGTGGTGATGTATAATTTTCATAGATTTGCCAGGAATTTAAAAGCATTTGATTAACTTCTTCAACAACATGCTCATCATGTCCGAAGGTTAAACGCACCCATTCATCTGAAATTTCTTCAGCGGAGAGCTCAGTATCCCAAATCAGACGACCATACCCATAAAAGTTAGCTTGAGCTAGTGTATTGCCTGTCCAGTTTAAATCATTCCCTATATTGGATACTGCTGTTATTCCACTATATTGAAATGGATACTTTGAACCATTTACGATAGATTTCACTGTGGAACCTTTTCCCTCTGAATACGTATCAAAATCTAATACTTCCTTCCATTGTGGAACTAAGAAGCATAAATCCTTTTGCTGACCTGTATATTCTTGCGCAACTTGAAATTCCAATACTTGATTTGTTTGCTTCAAACTACCAAATAATGGGGATACAGGCTCACGAACCTGAAAGTCCATTGGACCATTTTTTATTTGAAGGATGACATTATCAAGAAATTCTCCATCTAATTGTTTAAAATGATCATACGCCGCTTTTGCACGATCAGTCTTTCGATCCCGCCAGTCTTGTAGACAATCGTAAACAAAACATCTCCAAAAAACTATGCCACCGAATGGTTCCAATGCACGACCAAGAAGATTTGCACCATCTGCATGGTTTCTACCATATGTAAAAGGACCTGGACGATGTTCAGAATCAGCCTTCACAATAAACCCACCAAAGTCAGGGATATATTCGTAAATTTCCGCAACTTTTTCACTCCACCATGCTTGAACTTCAGAATCAAGTGGATCTGCAGTATTTAAATCTCCTATTTCAATAGGGCTAGCATAATTAACACTTAAATAGGTATTAATACCATAGGATCTAAAAATATCTGCAATTTCTGCAACATGAGGCAATAGCTCTTTCGTAATTAGTTTTGATTCAACTTGATGAACATTGACATTATTAATTGATAAACTGTTAATACCAACAGATGAAAGATATCTAGCATAGTCTTTTATTCGATCTACATCATGAGTAAACTCGTTTTGATCGTAAAAGATTGAATTTCCTGAATAACCACGTTCAATATCTCCTAACATATTGTCCCAATGGTTAATCATTCGAATTTGATTTTTGGGATTTTCAAAAATAGTCAGGTTATTAATGTCTTTGCTCATTTGAATCAATCTTAGTAAATGAAATGCAGCGTATAATATACCTTTATCCGTTTTACCAAGTAGTAAAACCGCTTTATCTCCCTGGTAATCAAAGGATTGAATCATATAGCCGTCATCATTTAGTATATTGCAATCTTCATAATCGACTCCATATTCCTTAATCGTCCGTTGATCATAAGTTGCCAAAACAATCGAAGCTTTCTTTTGTGGTTCATAAGAGATCGTTGGTGTTTCACCCAGCATTGAAAACAAACCTTTTTCGAGTTCCTCTTTAGCTGAATCAATGATTGCTGATTGATCTAAAATAACTAAATTGCTACAAACTTTTTTATATTCTTGAACGCGAGAATGATCTTTAATGTCGCTGTATTGTAACCAGCAATTATAAGCACTTTTCCATACTGATTCTTCTAACTTAACATTTGTCAAAGCTGCCACAAGCACTTACCCCTTTCTTGACTGTTTTTCGTTAAACAATGTTACTAATAAAAATATGCTGGAAATGATGATTTCCAGCATATAAGAGTTTTAGACAATTGTCATTAAACAGTTACATTTGCTAATGTTTCTAATAAGTATTGGTTAACTAGTCCTTTTAGACGTTCTTGTCTACCAGATTCGTTTTTAATTTCATTTAATTGCAGTGCATATGCTTCTAATTGATGGAAGTTTGTTTTACCTTCAACAATATCAAGACCAATGCCCTCTGAATAGCTGCTATAACGTTGGTCTACAAAATCGTCTAAAACTTTGTCTTCGATCAACTTATTCGCAACCTTTAAGCCAATTGCAAAACTGTCCATACCTGCAATGTGTGCGTGGAAAAGATCCTCAGCATCAAATGAACCTCTTCTTACTTTCGCATCAAAGTTAAGTCCACCTTTGCCTAAACCACCATTTTTCAAAATTTCATACATTGCAAGAGTTGTAGAATACAAGTCTGTTGGGAATTCATCCGTATCCCAGCCAAGTAACGTATCTCCTTGGTTCGCATCAACTGAACCTAACATATTGTTAATACGCGCAGTGCGTAATTCATGCTCAAACGTATGACCTGCAAGTGTTGCATGGTTTGCTTCGATATTAAACTTAAAGTAATCTGTTAAATCATATTTTTGTAGGAATGCTAGTCCTGTTGCCACATCGAAATCATATTGATGCTTCGTTGGCTCTTTTGGTTTTGGTTCGATTAAGAATGGTGCATCAAAGCCAATTTCCTTCGCATAATCAACTGCCATATGGAAGAAGCGTGCTAAATTATCTTGCTCAAGTTTCATATTTGTATTTAAAAGCGTTTCATATCCTTCACGGCCGCCCCAGAATACATAGTTTTCTGCACCTAGCTCTTTACCAACCTCTAAACCTTTTTTAACTTTTGCAGCGGAATAAGCAAATACATCAGCATTATTTGACGTAGCTGCACCGTGTACATATCTAGGATGTGTGAACATATTTGCTGTATTCCATAAAAGCTTAGTTTTGCTAGTACTCATATATTCTTTAATCATCGCAACGATAGTATCTAAGTTTTGATATGTTTCTTTTAATGTTGCTCCTTCTGGTGCGATGTCAACATCATGGAAACAGAAGAATGGAACATTTAATTTTTCAAATAATTCAAATGCAGCCTCTACACGAGCTTTCGCTAAGTCCAAGCCTTGTAAATGATTCCAAGGACGGATAGCTGTTCCTACTCCGAATGGATCTGACCCATCTGCAGTAAATGTATGCCAATATGCTACAGAAAAGCGTAGAATTTCTTCCATTGTTTTTCCATTAACTACTTCCTCAGGATTGTAGTACTTAAATGATAGTGGATTTTTAGAACCTGCACCCTCATATTGGATTTTATTAACATTTTCGAAATAAGCCATTTTTTATTCCTCCTGATCTAAAATAAGTATGAAACACACTACTGTTATCGCTTACATTTCCTATTAAAAAGAAAACTTGTAAAGCTAATGATAACCAAGTAGTTTATTATTTTTATTTCTTATTGTTATATTACCATTAGATACTTAGTTTGTCTATCCGATAAACTAAGTTTTTTGTATTTTTTTTTACATTAAATAAATTGTTTTTATAGGCATCCAGATATTATAGTCTTCACATAATGCGAGCATACTGACAATATATAAACAATTTCACATCCTCAAACCCCTGAATAAGCCATAAACCCACCATCTACTGGAACACTGATACCAGTAACAAACCCACTAGATTCATTATCTACTAACCAAAGTAATGTCCCTAGTAAATCAGTTGGATCCCCGAGTCTTCTCATTGGTGTATGGGAAAGTATTTTTTCCGTTCTTTCGGTATTAGTACCATCTTCATGTTTAAGTAGTTTTTCGTTTTGTTTTGTTAAGAAAAATCCAGGTGCAATTGCGTTTACCCGAATACCTGTCTCAGCCAAATGGACTGACAGCCATTTGGTGAAATTCTCAATCCCAGCTTTTGCTGCACTATATGCCGGTACTTTAGTCATTGGACTTGGTGCACTCATGGATGATATATTTATGATCGAGCCCTTCTTACCTACCATTCTCTCGGAAAAAACCTGTGTTGGTATTAATGTCCCGACGATATTTAAGTTAAAGACAAACTGAAATCCTTCAGTTGTTAGATCAAAAAAGGTTGTAATTTCCTTGTTTTGTAAATCAGATAAATCAAAGATTTCGTTAGTAGTTACACCTTTAGGGTGATTACCTCCTGCACCATTAATTAAAATATCGCAAGCTCCATACGTCTCATTCACGATTTCTTCTGCCTTTTTCACACTCTCACGATCTAATACATTACATTCAATTGCTAATGCTTCCCCACCTTGACGTTTAATATCTTCAGCAACAGTAACAGCTTTTTCATATGTACGATTTAATATAGCTACCTTCGCTCCCTGTCTAGCGAGCTCTATTGCCATACAGCTACATAAAACGCCACCTCCACCTGTAACTACGGCTACTTTCCCATACAAACTCTCATATTTTGGTAACATCTTATCCAACCTTTCTCAATTTATGTTTCTATGTAAATCTCAACATATTAAGTTGAAATGATACCCGACATATAGTCAAAATATAGATTGTCAACTAATAAATAGACACTATGACTTTATGTTACGCCTCCTTATATAAAACCTTAAAGCGCTTACAGAATTCTCAAAACTTATTATATCACCTAAAATAATCTTTGTATATCGTTTAAACTAAGTTTTTTGGTTAAATGTTAGTTTCTAAACCTACTCCCAACAACTAAATCTAGACACAAAAAACAAGCAGGTGAATGACATCACCTGCTTGTTTTCCATAGATTAAAATTTTGCTTGATAGTTTGTTAATTCCCAAGTATGAACAGCTGTACGATAGCTATCCCACTCTGCTTTTTTAGCTGCAACATATTCACCAAATACGTGCTCACCTAAAGTTTTAAGACCAATTTCACCGTTTTCTAATTCGGATACAGCTGTTTCAAGACTACCAGGAAGATTATCAATTCCTAATTCCTCACGACGCTCTTCAGTCATATGGAAAATATCTTCATTAATAGATGCTGGAGCTTGTAATCCTTGTTCAATTCCATCAAGACCTGCTGAAGCAATAACAGCAAATGTTAAGTATGGATTTGATGATGGGTCTGGACAACGAAGCTCAACGCGAGTAGCCATTCCCTTTTTAGCTGGAATACGAATTAATGCTGAACGGTTTGATGCAGACCAAGCAATATAGCAAGGTGCTTCATATCCAGGTACTAATCGTTTATAAGAGTTTACTAATGGATTTGTAATCGCAGCAAAGCTTTTTACATTTTCAACTAAACCAGCAATAAATTGATATGCTTCTTGTGATAATTGTAATTCATCTGCAGGATCGTAGAATGCATTTTCGCCATCTTTAAAGAATGACATATTTACGTGCATTCCTGAACCGTTAATTCCGAAAACAGGTTTCGGCATGAATGTAGCGTGTAAACCAAATTTTTGTGCAATTGTTTTAACGACCCATTTGTAAGTTGTAGACATATCTGCAGCACCAAGAGCATCTGCATATTTGAAGTTAATTTCATGCTGACCTTCTGCTACCTCATGGTGAGAAGCTTCGATTGTAAAGCCCATTGCTTTTAATGCACGATAGATTTCTAAACGAACTCTTTCACCAAGATCCTTTGGAGAAGGTTCAAAGTAACCGCCATTGTCACCTAATTCCATTGTTGGGTTGCCGTTTTCATCTGCTTTAAACAAGAAGAATTCTAATTCTGGTCCAACTGAAATGGAATATCCTTTATCAGCTGCACGTTCAACAGTCTTTTTTAATACGTTACGTGTATCACCTTCAAAAAGAGTTCCGTCCGGGTTAGCTGCTGAACAAAGGAAACGAGCCTCTGAATATCCTTCTTCAACAGTCCAAGGTAATACTGCAAACGTCGAATAATCGGGAATTAAGTATAAATCAGATTTATTGATTGGGGAAAAACCTTTAACAGATGAACCGTCAAACATTTGCTTCCCTGCTACTACATCATCAAATTGATCAACAGTAACTGTAATACTTTTTAAAATACCCTCTATATCTACGAATTGTAGATGAATAAGCTCTACGCTTTTTGATTTAACAATCTCTTTAATTTGTGCAAGAATTTCCGTATCATTTTTCGCTTTTGAAATAACCGCTTCAGCCATGTAAGATAACCTCTCATTCAATGTCTATTTTTATAACATGGGTTTATTATATTTAAAGTTTGTAAATTTGACAAGGGGTTTTCTATTAAATTATCTGTATTTTTATAATATTTTCGTAGAAAACGGTTTCATTACAAGTCTTTATGTTAGTAACTACTATATATGGTAGATTATCTCATAAAAAAATGTATGATAACATAAAAATTAAATCTGATGTATTTTTATACAACATAACAACTACACCCCCCCTCCAATATTTGCTCTTAGGACAATCTAAAAGGGTAAACTTGGAATACCATAAAGATTAAATTTTCAGGACTAAAAAACCCTATTTTAAAAAATTCAGGGATTTTTTGACTATATTCAATATAAACCCGCTGAATCGCGATTTCCTAATATTTGTTATCCATAAACGTTATTCCCCATAAATAATAATTCATAGAAATTGAAGAAATTGTTAAGAATAAAGCACGAATGAAAATTATTAAACACGAAGGTGGAATGAAGATGGGATTTCGTTCGATTTTTATTTTATTCCTTTCCATCCTATTAATTGGCTGCTCTGTTCATAAAAATAACGAAGAGCAAGATTTACCTATTGCCATTCAAACAAATAATAATAAAAATCCCCCTAAAGTTGTCCTTCTTATCATTGATTCATTGATGGATAAACCATTAAAGCAAGCGATTCAAGAGAATAAAGCTCCTGCCCTAGCATTTTTTTTAAATCATGGCCGTTATAATAAAAACTTAGTCAGCTCCTATCCAACAATGTCTGTTACAATTGACAGCTCTTTAATAACGGGCACTTACCCCGATAAACATAAAATTCCCGGTCTCGTATGGTATGACGAAGATGAACAGCGAATTATCAATTACGGAAATGGTTTTTTCGAAATGGTTAAAATTGGGGTTTCTCAGTTCGCTGAAGATTCCCTATACCAATTTAATAATGTAGATCTCAGCCATAAGGTGGAAACCATTCATGAAGTATTAGATAAAAGAGGGAAACCAACTGCTTCTATTAACTCTATCATTTACCGTGGAAATTATGAACACACTCTTAAAATTCCAAAGGTCTTAGCGAAAACTACTGCTTTGCCAGATCATTACAATACCTCCGGGCCAAAGATACTGTCAGTGGGTGCATTTATTCGTCAAAACGAAAAAAATAAACATTTAGTAAATCGGATAGGGCTCAATGATGCATTTGCAGCTCAAGAATTAAAATATCTTATAGAGAAGAATATACTTCCTGAATTTTCGATTATGTACTTTCCGGTAAATGACCATGTTGTACATAGAAAGGGACCTATGACGACTGAAGGCATAGAGAAACTTGATAAACAACTACAGGAAGTATTAAATGTATTTCCAAATTGGAAAAATGCCCTTGATAATATGATTTGGATTATTATTGGAGACAGCAATCAATCATCAGTTAAAAAGAACAAAAAGGAAGCATTAATTGATTTACGAGACGCTCTTTCCAACTACAATATTCTAAAGCTTGATGAGCCTGTTCAGAATAAAGATGAACTTGTCATTACGGCAAATGAACGAATGGCATATGTTTATAAGATCAATGAGGATATTCCCCTGCAAGATATTATAAGTAGATTACAAACTGATGAGCGTATAGCATGGATTGCATGGAAGGAAAACGACATGATTCAAGTGAAATCAGAAAATCAAGAATTTCGATTCAAACCTGGTGGAGTTTTTAGAGATGTTTATAATCAAATTTGGTCCATAAAAGGAAATAGCTCAGTACTTGATCTGGCTATAGATAATAACAATCAAATTAAATATGGGGATTATCCAGATGGATTAGCAAGATTGTATGGTGCATTACATTCACAAAAAGGAGATTTTCTTATATTGGATGCTAAACCTGGTTACGAATTTATCGGAGAAAGTTCTCCCGAACATACAGGTGGGGGTGCCCATGGGTCTATGCATAAAAATGATTCTCTTACACCTATTATTGTTACAGGAACCGATAAAAGCATAGATCATTTGCGTATTGTTGATTTGAAAGAATGGATATTGGATATCTTAAAATGAGATTTAAAATCCGTTTTATACAGAGAAAATTTTTTCCTCGAAAAATAAAAATTAGCAACCCGTTTTTCCAAAAAGGTTGCTATTTTTCATTGTTTAAAAATTGTCCATTCCAAAACCTTTTTAGATCTATTGACCTTATATATTGTTCTCCATATATTTGCTCGAGTGTTGAATACTCGGTTGACTAAGAAGATTAACAATAAATCTGGTACTCGCTAGTGGATCTAAATTTTGTGGGAATTCCCTCATTCTATCATGAGTAAATTCTATCTTTGTAGAGAGTAAAAAGTGATTTCCCTATTAAATCGCTGATATTATTTAATTCACTATTTTTTATAGCCAAACTATTTTTTACTAAATAATCACAATTTCTTTCTTCATGTCCCGCAATTGGTTTATAAATATAAAGTAGGAAGCTCTTTGAGTATGACCATGCCAATGGCTTCAGTGTATCAGAATCTTTTTACTCACGACAATCACCCTTACTAGATTTACTCTAGAATTTAATATTTACACAACTGAATAATAAAAACATCTTTTCTAGCATTATTGTTCATATTAGAAACGAACCATATTATTTTTAAAAATATTTTAATTTAAGTAAACAACTTGTAGCAGTAATTTGTCTATTACCAAAAGAAAATTTTGATTCGGATTTTACTGATTCCAATTTCTACACATAAAAATGGCTACATTGAAGTAGGCATTTTTATGTGTACTCAAATTTATTTGTTTGTTAAAGGATTTTTGTCAGGTACTAATTCTTTTGAAAACTCTGTTATACCAGCAGCGTTTGGCATTTGGCCAGCTGTTCGTGTTTGAAAATTATTCATTACATTTTGAACAGGTCGCAGCATATTTCTGTTTCGATTACTCCTTATTCCATAAGCAGCTGCACTAACTCCTAGTCCTATTAAAGAGGCCAACATCATGCCTCTATTGTTTCTTTTCCTGCCAAACATCTTTAAAATATTTTGTCTTCTCCCTGTATTCAAAAGAGCAGTTATCCAGTTATTCATTTTCAAGCACTTCCTCTTTTAAAATTTGTAAAGCAAAACTATTCCCTTTCTTCATCTAATATTTGCTTTCAGGGATTTGATGATGCTGGCAATGTTTTGATATGGACTAATTTCTTTAAAGTGTTTTAAATGATTAAGT
Source organism: Metabacillus sp. KUDC1714 (assembly GCF_014217835.1). Taxonomy (NCBI): domain Bacteria; kingdom Bacillati; phylum Bacillota; class Bacilli; order Caryophanales; family Bacillaceae; genus Metabacillus; species Metabacillus elymi. Next base: position 4,564,990 of record NZ_CP055263.1, on the reverse strand, counting down.
TATAAAAATGGAATTGGCAAGAAATTCAATATGTTTTGAGTAGAACATAAAGAAAGTCCTTTACATTATTTACTGGATTAATGGGAGCCAATTTGGAATACTGATTGGAACGCTGATTAATTGGTTTGGAGGAATTTTAGTTATTTTTATTCCTTTATTGCCTATATGTTAGTAATAAATGGGGTTAATTACATGTAACTTAGAAAAACAAAAAACATCTTTTGAATAGAATCAATAATTGCGAAGAATCTAAGCTTTACATAAATCTCTTTTGCCTCTTTATAATCTTAACGCATTCATCCAAATTACCCCATAAGTACTATTTCTAATTTCTAAAGAAGGGAAACCGATTGCTGATAAAAAATTAATACTTCTCCACTATTTCTTATAGTAACGCACCCCGTTTCAATAAGAAAAAAATGTGTAACAAATTAAACATTCCTTACATTTTGATTTTCAATTCTGTTTTTTGACATCTATATATGATTGTACAGTAACACATGTCTTCATTCTTTCTTTTTCATTATTATATAAATACTTGACGTAACCATTTTACAATTATATACTTACTATCAAAAAGTAAGTAAAATATTCTATTTGGAGGTAACTTTTATGAGCTTTCATGGTCAACCTAATACATTTGTTAGTGAAGTACATCTTAAAATTAGCAACTTAACAAAGTCAGTCCAATTTTACACTGATATTATTGGCTTACAAATTCTAAGTAGATCAGAGAAATTGGCAAGTCTTACTGCTGATGGTGTGAATACTTTAGTTGTTCTTGAAGAGATCGACAACGCCATTGCTAATACAGGAAGAAACACCGGGTTATATCATATTGCTCTCCTTCTACCAAATCGCCCACAGTTAGCTAATACACTTTATCATTTACTTGAGACTCGTTATCCACTTCAAGGTGCCTCAGATCATCTTGTCAGTGAAGCCATCTATTTAGCTGATCCAGATGGAAATGGGATCGAGATCTATGCCGATCGTCCAGAAGAAACTTGGAAAAAATATGATGGTACAATCGAGATGGCTACTAATCCTCTAAATGCAGAAGATTTATTAGCACAAAGAGACACCGAATCATTTGTCAGCTTACCACCTGAAACAATTATGGGGCATATTCATTTACAAGTTTCTTCTATTAAAGAATCTGAAGAGTTTTATCAGGCACTTGGCTTTTATGCAGTAAATCGATATGGTCTTCAAGCGTTATTTATTTCTACAGGAGGTTATCATCATCATATTGGCTTAAATACATGGAATAGCGCGGGGGCTAGTGCCCCATCAGAAAATGAGGTTGGCTTAAAAACATTTACTGTAAAGTTCCCAAATGAAGAAGCTCGAAATTTGGCTATTAACAATTTAAAAACATCTGGTGCTGAAATTAGACAAAAGGAAAACCAAATTTCGACTTTCGATCCGTCCAAAAATTTGATCCTTCTAGCCATTTAAAAGCGAGAAATGGTGACTATAAACCCTTACTGATAAATCAAGATCTTTGACATATATTTTACGAAGTATGTAAGATAGAACCGTATCTTACATACTGAAGGGAGCCCGAATAAAATGGCACAATCATTACAAGGAAAAGTTGCGCTTGTAACAGGAGCTGGAAAAGGCATTGGACGCTCTACAGCACTTGCATTAGCACAAGAAGGTGTGAATGTTGGACTTATTGCTCGGACTGAAAAAGATTTAATGAATGTTGCTAAAGAAATTGAAGCCTATGGTGTGAAAGTAGCCTATGCAACTGCAGATGTCTCCTCGATAGAACAAGTAGATCAAGCTGTTGCAACTATTAATAGTACACTTGGCACAGTTGATATTCTCATCAATAATGCTGGAACTGGGAAATTTGGGAAATTTCTTGAACTTGAACCAGATGAATGGAAACAAATCATTGATACAAACTTAATGGGTGTTTATTATGTAACTCGTGCAGTTCTTCCACAGCTAATTGATAAAAATGGTGGTGACATCATTATGATCTCCTCAACAGCTGGTCAAAAAGGTGCACCTGTTACAAGTGCATACAGTGCTTCTAAGTTTGGAGTTCTTGGATTAACAGAATCATTAGCACTTGAAGTTCGTAAGCATAATATTCGTGTAACTGCCTTAACACCAAGTACAGTAGCAACAGAATTAGCTTATAAGGAAAATTTAACAGATGGCAATCCTGAAAAAGTCATGCAACCAGAAGATTTAGCAGAATTCATCGTTGCTCAATTAAAATTACATCCTCGCATTTTTATTAAGTCAGCTGGCCTCTGGTCGACTAATCCTTAATCTTGTGGGTAACCAGTATCTCTGCTATGAGCTACTGGTTTTTTTATTAACTCATATTTAATCGCTTTTTATAACAAACTAATAAGACTGCCTCTCACTTACCTGTTTCATTCACTCCTCTTTTTCTTTCTTATCTTTCCAATTCATCCATCCCCTGTAACTTTTTCCCTATTTTCATCAAAAGTTGTAGACAATGTTCAGAACTTAACATATAATACAATTAACAATTAACACCTTGTTAATTAAAATAAGAATGATAATAGGAGTGCAGTACCATGTCTAATAAGGAAGCATTAGAACACTATGATCATAAACAATTTCGCACACCAGATGGGTACACTTCTGATATTGCAGTTTTCACCATTCTCTCTACTAAGATCGGGGAATTTAAGCCGCCTCATATGACTTTAATGTTGATGCTTATTAAAAGAGCTCAATTAAATGCTGAGGGCCAACCTAACATTGAAGCTAGTAAATGGGCATTACCTGGTGGTTTTGTTCAGCCAGATGAATCTGCTTATGAAGCTGCAAAAAGAGAGCTTGAAGAAGAAACAAGTGTAAATAGCATTCACATTAAACATTTTGGTGTTTACGACAAACCCGGCAGAGACCCTCGTGGTTGGATTATCTCAAATGCACATTATGCTATTGTTCCCGAGCATGAGCTTTCGAAACGTAAAGCAAATGATGATGCCGCAGATGTAAGATTATTTTCGGTTGATGAAGTGCTGCAGCTTGACTTGGCGTTTGATCATCGCGAAATTATAGAAGCCGCAATAGCTGTGATTAAACATGATTTATTACAAACACCAGTAGCAAAAAGCTTTTTACAAGATCATTTCACGTATTCTGAATTACAAGCTGTTTTAAAAACTGTTACAAATGATCCAGCTATTACAAGTGATCAAGCATTTTCAAGAAAAATTAAGACTCTTCCTTTTATTGAGGAAGTTTCTGGACAAAAAACGCAACGAACATCAAAAACCCCCACTCAACTTTATCGATTTGCAGATGAAATGAACATCGTAAGACCGATTTATTCAGCAAGATATTAATTGAAAATGCTTGTAGAAATACTATATTTTTCAGGAGGAAAATTAAATGAAAAAAGCATTAATTAATATTGACTACACAATTGATTTTGTTGCAGATCATGGTGCATTAACATGCGGAAAGCCAGGTCAAGAAATTGAAAAAGATATTGTTCAAATAACAAATGATTTTATAGAAAATGGTGATTTTGTCGTTTTTGCGATTGATATGCATAATGAAAAAGACGCCTACCATCCAGAGACAAAGTTATTCCCTCCGCACAACATAATAGGAACGAACGGTCGAAACCTTTTTGGTGAATTAGAAAATGTCTATCAAACACATAAACAGAAGGAACATGTATATTGGATGGATAAAACAAGGTACAGTGCTTTTGCAGGCACAGATCTTGAGCTTAAACTTAGGGAACGCGGAATTACAGACCTTCATCTAGTGGGTGTTTGCACAGATATTTGTGTATTGCATACAGCAATTGACGCTTTTAACAAAGGATTTAACATTATAGTCCACAAAAAAGCAGTAGCAAGCTTTAACGCACAAGGTCATAACTGGGCTTTAGATCACTTTAAAGCATGTATTAATGCTACAGTTATCTAGGAATACAATGATCATTACATGAAAATAGATCTTTTTACTGGAGGATATGACGATGAATAACAACTTTAGTGATGATAGTTTAGCTCTTCACACAGATCTTTATCAAATAAATATGACTGAATCTTATTGGGAAGATAATATCCACAATCGAAAGGCTGTATTTGAAGTATATTTTCGTAAGCTTCCCTTTGGTAATGGCTATGCCGTTTTTGCAGGACTTGAAAGAATTATTCAATATCTAGAAGATTTTCACTTCAGCGAATCTGATATTGCCTATTTACGTGATGAATTAAAGTACGAGGATGACTATTTGACATATTTGAGGGATCTTCGCTTCACTGGTAATGTTTACTCAGTTGTTGAAGGTGAGATGGTATTTGGGAATGAACCAATTGTTCGAATCGAAGCTCCTTTAGCAGAGGCGCAATTAATTGAAACTGCTATCCTAAACATTGTAAATTACCAAACTTTAATTGCGACAAAAGCAGCTCGAATTAAACACGTTGCTGGTGATGATACAGTGATGGAATTCGGAACGAGACGTGCCCATGAATTGGACGCTGCGATCTGGGGAACGAGAGCTGCATTTATAGGTGGATTTGATGCCACTTCAAATGTTAGAGCAGGAAAATTGTTTGGAATTCCTGTATCTGGGACCCACGCACATTCTTTCATACAAGCTTATAAAGATGAATATATTGCCTTTCATAAATATGCACGTCGTCATAAGGATTGCGTTTTTCTTGTTGATACTTACGATACTTTAAAATCTGGTGTACCAAATGCAATTAAAGTTGCAAAGGAATTAGGCGACAAAATTTCATTTAAAGGAATTCGTCTTGATAGCGGAGATTTAGCTTACTTATCCAAGGAAGCAAGAAAAATGCTTGATCAAGCAGGGTTTCATGATACAAAAATAGTTGCATCTAATGATTTGGATGAAGAAACAATTATGAACCTAAAATCTCAAGGCGCAAAAATTGATATTTGGGGAATTGGAACTAAACTTATCACTGCTTTTGACCAACCAGCATTAGGTGCGGTCTATAAACTAGTGTCAATTGAAGATGAAGATGGAGAAATGATTGATACAATCAAAATTAGCGGCAACCCAGAAAAGGTTTCAACCCCTGGTTTAAAGAAAGTCTATAGAATCATTAATCGTTTAAACAATAAATCTGAAGGAGATTATATTACCCTTCATAATGAACAACCTGAAAAGGAAGAAAAGATAAAAATGTTTCATCCTATTCACACATTCATTAGCAAATTTGTTACGAACTTTGAAGCAAAAGAACTTCACCAGAAAATTTTTACAGATGGAAAGCTAATATACGATACACCAACTTTGATACAAATGCAGACGTATACAATGGAAAATCTACAGTTATTGTGGGATGAATATAAACGTGCATTACATCCTGAAGAATATCCAGTTGACTTAAGCCAAGCTTGTTGGGAAAACAAAATGAAAAATATTGAAGAGGTTAAACAAAAGGTCTCAGTAATGATAACAGGTAGTTCAAATTCATAATAGGTCCCCTCTTACTCAGTTAAATTAGGTGGACACGATAATACCCTTAGTCGTTCTAGTTGTTTGGTCTACCAGTTTTCATTATGAATATTTGGAGGATAACGATGGGAAAAATCGGGATTTACGGATCATCCTTTGATCCTATTACTAATGTACATCTTTGGACTGCAAATACAATTCGACATCGCTGCAAGCTTGATAAGGTCATCTTCTTACCTTGTTCTAGTAAGCGGAAGGATAAACAGATGCAAACAGACGACAGTCACCGTATGAATATGCTTCAGCTGGCAATCGAAAATAATGATACATTCATAGCTGATGATTACGAAATGACTCAAAATGCTTGGAACATCTCAACTTACGAAACATTAACGTATTTTAAAACCAAATATAAAAATGATACGATATATTTTATTATGGGTGCAGATCTATTAATCGATATCGGAAAAGGAAAATGGGGAAACTCAAGTAATCTTGTACAAGAAAACAAGTTTATCGTAATGGCAAGAGATGGTATAAACATGTTAAAAGCGATTAGCAGTTCACCTATATTAAGAAATCATGATGATGGTGAAACATTTCATTTAATCGATAAAGGTCTTGCTATGGAAATTAGCTCTACCTATATTAGGGAAGAGTTTTCCCTAGGTGGAGATCCGCGCTATCTTTTACCTGAAGTATGTTACAAATATATTAATGAACATTCATTATATCGGTAGGAGGAATGAAAAAATGAGTATACAAAAGCAAATTATGAGTGAATTACATGTAAAAGAAACAATCAATCCAAAGGAAGAAATTCAAGCTCGTATTACATTTTTAAAAGATTACGTTAAGAAAACAGGGGCAAAAGGCTTTGTACTTGGAATTAGTGGTGGCCAAGACTCTTCCCTATCTGGACGCCTTGCACAGCTTGCAGTAGAAGAACTACGAAATGAAGGCTATGAGGCTAAATTTATAGCTGTTCGTCTTCCTTATGGGGTTCAAAAAGACGAAGATGATGCACAGCTAGCATTATCATTTATTCAGCCAGATGAAAGCATCGCTTTTGATATTTCTAGTACTGTTGATACATTTGCCCAAAATTATCAAGATACAACAGGTGAACCTCTCACTGACTTTAATAAAGGAAATGTAAAAGCGCGAGCACGCATGGTTACACAATATGCGGTTGGCGGACAAAAAGGCTTATTAGTCATTGGCACTGACCATGCTGCTGAAGCTGTAACTGGATTTTTCACAAAATATGGGGACGGTGGAGCAGACCTTCTACCCCTCACTGGATTAACAAAACGTCAAGGTAAAAGCTTATTACAAGAATTAGATGCACCAGAACGACTATATCTCAAAACACCAACTGCGGATTTACTTGATAACACTCCGCTACAAGCTGACGAAACTGAGCTTGGCATTACGTATGATCAACTAGATGACTATTTAGAAGGAAAACAAGTTGATCAAGAAATTGCTGAAAAAATTGAAAAACGCTATCTCGTTTCTCAGCATAAGCGTGAACTACCTGCTACTATGTTTGATGCATGGTGGAAATAATAAAGTCTTTTGAACCCCCGAAATTCTATAATGTCGGGGGTCTTTTTCTATATAAAGCATAACCTCTCATCACCTTATAAACCATAAATATATTATGTTAACAAATGTTTGAAAGGACAGAATAATTCTGCCCCTTCATTAAAATTATAACGTAACACCTGTTTTAAAAATAGCAATCTCTCTAAAGTTATTCTTTTCGTGATTCAAAAGCTCACCACTTGCAACCTTTATAATATAAGTAATAAAATCCTCTAAAAGCTCTTCTGAGGATTGACCTTCAATAAGTGTCCCAGCATTAAAATCAATCCAATGACGCTTTGTTTCAAAGATTTGTGTGTTCGTTGATATTTTCATCGTCGGGACAAATGTCCCAAACGGAGTCCCTCTCCCTGTAGTAAACAAAACGAGCTGACAGCCTGATGCTGCTAATGCGGTAGATGCAACCAAATCATTTCCAGGTGCACTTAGAAGATTCAATCCTTTTGAGTGTAATCTTTCACCATATTTTAAAACATCTACTATTGGAGCTGTTCCCGCTTTTTGAGTACAGCCTAGAGATTTATCTTCAAGTGTTGTAATTCCCCCTGCTTTATTACCTGGTGATGGATTTTCATAAACAGGCTGATCATGTTTTTGAAAATACCGTTTAAAATCATTAATTAACTCAACAATTTCATGAAATACTTCTTCATTTTCCGCTCTTTCCATCAATATTTTCTCTGCACCAAACATTTCTGGAACTTCAGTTAATACAGTTGTCGCTCCTTGTGCAACTAAATAATCGGAGAGTCTTCCAAGTAAAGGGTTAGCTGTAATGCCTGAAAAGCCATCCGAACCACCACATTTTAAACCGATTTTTAATTCAGACAAAGGAATATCCACTCTTTTATCAGCTCTAGCATTCTCGTAAATCTCAACTAGCAGATCTACACCCTCTTCAATTTCATTTGAAACCTCTTGTGAACGGAGAAACTTAACTCGATTCTCATTGAATTCACCTAGTGAGTCCTTAAACTCATGAATATCATTATTTTCACAGCCAAGACCTAAAACTAAGACACCACCTGCATTTGGATGTTTCACTGCATTCCCTAAAATCGTTCGGGTATTCACATGGTCATCACCAAGCTGTGAACAGCCATAATTGTGTTTAAGAACTTGTATATGTTCGAAGGGAGAAATGTCTCCAACCCTTTCTTTAAATTCTCGGATGATTTGATCTGCAATCCCGTTCACACATCCTACCGTTGGTACGATCCAAAGCTCATTACGAATTCCTACCTGCCCATCGTCTCGCTTATACCCTTTAAAGGTCATATTTTTTCGCTGTCCGATTATATGTTGAATGTTAGGATGATATTCATATTCTTCCACACCAGACAAATTTGTCTTCGTATTATGCGAATGCACCCAGGTACCAACATCTATATCATCTGTAGCATGACCGATTGGAAAACCATACTTTAGAATATTTTCGCCAGTTTTTATGAACTTCAATGAGAACTTATGTCCTTTAGCAACAGCCTCTTTTAATTGAATTGTTTCGCCATCTACTTCAAGTTTTTCATTTTCTTCTAGATGGCGTATAGCAACCGCAACATTATCAAGCTCATTTATTTTAATAAACGCTTTCATTATATTCACCCTTTAAGTGTGGTAATTGTTTAAGAGCCTCAGTCATACCCAATTCAGCAATTGTTACTACATTTCGTGTTACCGATTCGGTTAAGTTGGGTATCTCATTTAAATTTAATCCCCAAAGTCTTTCATCAGCCAAAATATTTGAAACAAGATCTCCAATTTTCATTTCACTTTCATCACAGTTGCTCCATAATTCTTTAAATAAAGTTAATGTCACTTCATCATCAACTAGGTCAATTTCTTCAGTTCCACGTTTTCCCTTGTAGAAATAGATCAGAGCACTTAATGAAAAAACGATACCTTTTGGCAGCTTTCCAAACTGATCTACAAAGTCGAGTAGTGTCGGTAAGATCCTAGCTTTAAATTTTGAGATGGAATTTAATGCAATACTTGATAAATAATGATGAATAAAAGGATTTTTAAATCGATTTAAGACATCCTCCGTAAATTGGGTAAGCTCTTCTTTGGAAAAGGATAATGTCGGAAGAATTTCGTTTAAGATTGTGTCCTCGACATATTCCTTCATAATGTCTGTCGTAACTGCTTCACTTACTGTGTTTAAACCATATAAATAGGCAACAGGTGTCATCAAAGTATGTGCACCATTCAATATTTTTACCTTCTTCAATCTGTAGGAGCTTAAGTCGTCGACTACATGGACATTTAATCCTGCTTTTTCAGCTGGAAATTCATCTTTAACAAACTCTGGACCTTCAATAACAAACAAGTGAAACTGCTCGCCAACAACAACTAGCTTATCTATATAACCAAGTTCTTCTGTTTTTTCTTTAATTGTATCCTTAGGAAATCCTGGTACGATTCGATCGACTAATGTATTGCAAAAGGTATTCGCATCTACGACCCAATCAATAAATTCAGTTTCTAAGTTCCAAGTGTGAGCATATTGCAAAACGATTCTTTTTAATTCCTTTCCATTTTCCTCAATCAACTCACATGGAAAAATGATAAACCCTTTGGAAGGGTCACCTTTAAAAACTTGAAACCTTTCATACAAAAATGCTGTTAACTTACCGGGAAAGCTTTTTTGTGGTCGATCATGAAGTTGATCCTCCACTTGAAATGTAATACCAGCCTCAGTCGTATTTGAGATAATAAAACGTAGTTCTGGATTTTTTGCCATTGCTAAATATTCACCATAATTATTGACTAAATTTATCCCTCTGCTCACACTACTAATTACTTCATGTTCACTAACCGGTTTTTGATCTTTAATACCTTGCAAATATAAGGTATATAGTCCATCTTGTTCGTTTATCGTATCAACAGTTCCGTTCGATGTTGACTGCACAACGACAACACAACCATTAAATAAATTCTGCTTATTCATTTCGTGAATTTGCCAATCTGTAAAAGCTCTTAGAAAATTGCCAGTACCAAATTGCAGCACTTTTTCTGGATATAATTGATCATTGTCCACTAACTCTTTAGTTAAATTTTGCAATTTATTGCCTCCTCAGAAAAGAAATTTTGCACACGTGAACATTTTTGTAAATAATAATGAAAGTGTCTGAACCATAATTTCAACATCTATGTTCAGACCCTTTCAATTATTGTACTACGCGAGGTCCATCGACAGTTTGACGATTGACTAAGTTAGTTGTTAAGTATATTGGAGCAGCTTCTCCCACATCTTCATCCATTAATTCTAATAGCTTTTTTGCACCAACTATACTAATTTGTTCAATCGGTCTTTTAACTGTAGTTAGAGCTGGTGTCGTATATTCAGAAAAGCCAATATCATCGAAGCCAATAATGGACATTTGCGTTGGTACGACAAGTCCTGCTTCGTTGATTGCTTTCATTGCTCCAATTGCCATATCATCATTTGAACAAAACACCGCAGTAGGTGGACTATTTAGTGATAATAATTTTTTCATCGCCTCATAGCCGCTTTCCATATCATAATTCCCTTTCACCATATACTGCTGAAGAATAGGTACATTATGATCAATCAGAGCATTTAAATAACCTTCTTTTCGTTCTTGTGATGAGCGAAATTCTGATGTGCCTTCAATAATAGCAATATTCTGATGGCCATTCTTAATGAACAAACTAACGGCTTCATAAGCTCCTTCACAATCATTAGATAAAATATTGATGATTGATCGATCCTCAACCTTGCGATTTAAAATCACAAGTGGGATTTTTTGCTCTAAAACATGATAGATAAACGCGTTATCCACATCACTTTGGCTCATCAAGATAATTCCATCAAATCTTTTTCGAGTGATAGATGAAAAAGATTGAAAATCCTGGATTCCTCTCACAAATAAATTATAATTTTCATCAATAACCGTATGGACACCTTTGATGGTTTCAGCTAGAAAACTTGAAGATGTACCATTAACTAAGCTAGTTAAAAATAATCCAATTGTATACGACTTTTGCAGAACAAGACTTCGAGCATGCACATCAGGTGAATAGTTAAGTTGGTTTGCTATCTCAACGATTTTTTGTTTTGTCTTATCTTTTATTAATGGACTATTGTTAAGTGCTCTAGAAACTGTTGTATGTGAAACATTTGCTAACTTAGCAATATCTTTAATTGTAACTGCCACCTAAATACCTTCTTTCAATTCCTTTAACCAAACATATTATCCTTTTTCTAGTTCCAAGACACCGTTAAATTGAAAGTATTCTTTCGCATTGTAATATGAAATACCTTGCACAATTTCACCTAGCATGTCAGGATCATTCGGTACTTCACCATTTGCCACCCATTCCCCAATTAATTGACAGATAAGTCTTCTAAAATATTCATGTCTTGTATAAGAAAGAAAACTTCTAGAATCTGTAAGCATACCAATAAATTGACTAAATAGCCCAATATTCGCAAGCGTCTTCATTTGATCTAACATACCGTCCTTCTGATCATTGTACCACCATGCAGTTCCAAACTGCATTTTACCTCGAATTCCTCCACCTTGGAAGCTACCAATCAAGCTTGCAAGCACATTGTTATCTCTTGGGTTAAGTGAATAAACAATCGTTTTTGGTAGTGCATTCTCACTTTCCAATCGATCAAGGAATTGGCATAAAGGCTTTGCAACAAGATCATCATTCATACCATCATATCCAGTATCTGGCCCTAGCTCCCTTAACATTCTACTATTATTATTTCGTAGAGCGTTAATATGTAATTGCATCGCCCAGCCTAGGCTAGAATATTTCTTTCCTAAGAATACTAATGTATAAGACTTATATTTCTTTTCATCCTCAAGACTTACCTTTTCACCCGCTAAAGCTTGTTTAAAGATTCTATCAACTTCAATTTTGTCTGCATCAGCAAACATCATCGTGTCAATCGCATGATCTGATACTCTTCCTCCAAGTTCATGGAAAAAGTCTACTCTTGATTCTAGTGCGGTTAAAAAATCATCATAATTGTTAATTGTTGTATTCGAAATCATGGAAAGGCTTTCAACCCATGCAACAAATTGATCTCGGTTTATTTCTAAGCCTTTATCAGGTCTAAAGCTTGGTAAAACACGAACTTGGAAATCGTCTGTTGCATTTAACTTCTGATGATATTCTAGTGAATCAACAGGGTCATCTGTAGTGCAAATGACTTCGACACCAGACTTTTTAATAAGCTCTCTTACGGTAAATTCTTCACTGTTCAATAATTGATTTACCTTTTCCCATATCATCGGTGCACTTTTTTCATTTAAAATGTCGTAAATACCGAAAAATCGTTGCAGCTCTAGATGTGTCCAATTATAAAGAGGATTCCCAATAGTCATTGGTATCGTTTTTGCCCATGCTAGGAATTTATCATAATCACTCGCATTACCCGTGATAAATTTTTCTTCAATTCCATTCGCTCTCATTGCTCTCCACTTATAATGGTCCCCATATAACCAGGCCTCAGTTATATTTTTAAACTGTTTATTTTCATAAATTTCTTGAGGACTTAAATGACAGTGATAATCAATAATTGATAAGTCCTTAGCATATTGGTGATATAAAGTAACAGCCACATCATTTGTTAATAAAAAATTTTCTCCCATGAATGTTTGCAACTTATTCAACCCCTTTAGGTTTTAAATTCTTGCACACGTGAACATAATTGTAAAAATCAAAACATTTATTTAACTTATTTTAAACTATTCAATTTTTGCACACGTGAACATTTAACTTTATTATATGCTGTTAGGGAAAAATATTCAATATTTTCGAACAATATAAAAAACATTTTATAATCATCTATTATAATAGTTTTGAAAGATAGTTAGAAATATAGTATCAATATTTTTTTATGGTAAATTTATCATTTTTTTAATAAACTAGAAGTAATGAAATAATGACTTTTGATCTAAAAAAACAAGAAAAGGTTGAAAATAAATGAAAAACAACAAACACTTTCTACTTAGACTACCTCTTTTGGCTTTGATTTCATTCCTTTTTCTTTCAATTGCAGTATTTTTTGTTAAGGACAAGAAAAAAATATCTTCTCAATTAGAGACTTCAAAATATCCAATTCCGATTATGACTGTTATAAGAAAAAGTTTTGGTGTTTCCTCTTCTTCAGGAGAATTTGATCATATTATCAGTGGAATGTCTAAAATTGATGTTTTAAAGCAATACATCAAGCAAGTTGAAATACCGATTACTGGTATGTTATTCCGTAAAGCTGTCAACGATGTTTTTTGTTTAAATTTAAACAAAATTTCAGACGAAGGTGAAGGAGCAAAACTCTTAGTCTATTCTGACGAAATTATGGAAGGGTTGAGAGAAGCTCTAAATATCAAAAACCCTTCAACTGAATCTAATAAAACCATCATGTCATTAAAAAAAGCGGAAGTGATGGACCTATACCTTAAGACATATAATCTTCATACATACGAAGAATTAATAAGGATCGTTAATTTAATCTATGGCATAAACCTACCAGGGATTTCATCACTAGAGGATTCACGGATTTCTCTATATTCTAAAAATCAATGGTTGCTACAAAAAGATACAAATTTATTTGTCGTCTACACAGGAAAAGGTGATATAGATGTAAAAGTGTATCCTACTCCATATTACATTAAACAAACTGGTCTAACTGAATTACCTCAAGAACTTCAAAATGCCTTACTAAATCTCGGGTTTCGCTTTGATATTGAAAAGGCAGCCTATTACTATCAAAACCCGTCCGGTGAAACAGTTTCAGATTCATTCAAAGGACAAACTCTTAATGCAATTCGAGCAGTTGTTGGTAACATGACGGTCGATTAATTGAATATCGGATCATAAAATTGAAAAAGACAATGCACCCTACGCATAGATGCTTTGTCTTTTTTCAAGAAAACGAATTTTGGTTTTATCACGAATAGGTAATTGCGGTTCATTCTTAGCCATATATAAACTTCCTATTTCTACTCAATCATTTGTAAACCGAATTATCTTATATTGAAATGGTTCGATTTCACATTCCCTATTCGAAATATATTCATTTGATAATTCATCAATTCCATCATATGGGAGAGTAAATGTTCCGCCCATACCATCCATATTGACAATAATCCATACTAGATATCCATTTCCTTGTCTTGGCGCTACGATTGTCCCTTTTGATACATCTGTCTTCAAAGTAACATTAGCTTCTTCAGCATAATGATTGAAACATTTCTTCAATAAAAAGTCTCCTTGCTCACCTATTGGTAAAGATCCTAACATAACAATTTTGCCTTTTCCACGCCTATTTTCTGTTAAGAATGCTTTTCCTGCAGAGAGTCCATTCTTAATAATGCCTACTGACTTTCCTTCTTTTGGTTGAAATACCGAACTCCATATTCCTAAAGTTGCGCTGGTTTCCATAAACTCTCCAATTGATTCAGTACCATCCATAGGATACGTAAATAGTGTTTCTACACCGGCAAGTTGATCTAACTCCCCTAATGCAGCATCTGTATGAATCGTATGATTTATCGTTCTACCACCTGAAAGCGGTCCAACAATCCATATTCCTCCTTCCTCAACAAATTTTTCTGCTTGCGAAATATAATTTGGCGATAAATAGTGAACAAATGGAGTGAACAGTAATTTATACCCATTTAAATTCGCTTGTTCAGGAATAAGGTCACGATGGTAACCAATTGATAAAATTTTCTCATAATAATCAATCATAAGTGATCGATAATCTAAGCCTTTATGTGGCTCTGTTTTTATAAAAGCCTTCGCGATATCTGAATAGGTAATTGCCACTTCAGCTTGAATGGGTTTTGTAGACAGGATAACAGACTCTATTTCTTTTCTTGCCTTCTCTACTTCCATTACATTCTCAAAGCCAACTGTAGGTTTTCCCCATGCACTAATAACAGATCCATGTGGTTGTTCACATCCAGTGCGTTGCTGTCTCCAAAGCCAATAACAAAAGGCCTCTGCTCCTAATGCATAAGCCGCAACAGCCTCTGCTTTAAGATAGCCATTTGGATGTGGAACAGCATAGTTTTCTAGTGAAGCGCTATAAGATGGGCTGGTTTCCATAATCCAAAAATCTTTGCCCTTCTTAAAATTCCGCCACAAATCACAGTTAAATAAATAGGAAGCAAAATTATTTTGTTCTGCATACGTATCAAATGACGCGAAATCCAGGTTTTCGTAAAGTCGCTCATTATCAACATGAAAAAAGGTTGTACTATTATGTGTGATCGGTGCTTGAGAATGTTTACGGATAATTGCTGCTTGTTCATCTGAAAATTCAGCAATTTTTTCATATGAAAATAGCTGATACATTGTCTTTAACGATGAATTATGTAGAAAAGGTGCCGGATGAGGTTGTGGAACTTGGTCAAATTGATGATAATGTTGGCTCCAAATATGGGTTCCCCATGCTTCATTTAATTCATCAATTGTTCCATAGCGTTTTTCTAACCATTCATGCCAAAGTGTCTTACATGTTGTACACATACATTCACTTACATGACATTTAAATTCATTGTCGATTTGCCAACCTATTACTCCGGGAAGATTTCCAACTGACTTTGCAATTTCCTCAGTAATAATCGCAGCTCTTTCACGAAAATAAGCATTATTCGTACAAACATGCTGACGAGAACCGTGTCCCATCACCCGTCCGTCTGCATCAACATACATTCTTTCTGGGTGATTGTGGGTTAACCAAATTGGCGGGGTAGGTGTTGGTGTACACATGATTGTTTCAATTCCATGATTACTCAATTTATTAATCATGGAATTGAAGAAACTAACATCAATCTTCCCTTCTTCCTTTTCAATGATTGACCAAGCAAATTCACCCATTCTGATAACATTTATACCAGCTTCAATCATTAAGTTTATATCGTTTTCTATTGCTTCTTCATTCCATAATTCGGGATAGTACGCAGCTCCATGGTATAGTTTATTGCTCATATTGTCTGCCCTCCTCAATCTATTTAGTGAAAAATACGAATCTTGATTAGTCAGTTATATATGATCCAATCGATAATTCTAATTCTTTTATTCCTTCAATGACGAGCTTTGCTATTTCATAGGCTCCAGCTTCGCAAAAATGGGTATTATCCTCAATCCCATCAGGATAGTTTGGATGTTTATTTGGCAGGAACATCGTAAATAATTTCCGTGATTCTTCTTCTCCCAAAGCTTCATAAAGGCTTTTTGTTTTTGACCATAAATCAATTAATGGTACATTCTTCCTTTCAGCTAATTGGATCATGGCTAAAGGATATTCTCCTAATGTATTTTCGAGTTTTCCATTTTTATCAAACTTACGACGATGTACGGATGTAAGCAGGATTGGATGTGCTCCTTTTTCACGAGCACCAGTTATATATTGACTTAAATAGTATTGATATGTGCTATACGGCTCTGTCCCATAAAATTTTTGATCATTATGTCCGAATTGAATGAATAAGTAATCGTTTGGCTGAATGTGTTCTAGTATTGTCCTGAGTCTTCCTTCCTCTATGAAACTATTTGAGCTTCTTCCACCAAGAGCTTCGTTAAAAACAATAATTTTTTCATTAAAAAAGGTTTGAAAAACTTGACCCCATCCAGCCATTGGAGCTTCATGCTTTGGACAGTTTGCCACAGTTGAATCACCTGCTAAATAGATCGCTTGTCTCTTCAAATCCATTTAGAATCTCCTCCTTCTTGCAGATCATTGATAATTTAACAGATTACCTGTAAACAAGTTTACTAGTCTTTAATAATTCTGCTAAAAAAACGAGTGCTAACCCTTGACCCCATCCTTGAATACGTTTATACGGTACATTTTTATATCCAACCGCATCCTTCATTACAGCCGTACCAGCTGAAACTTTAGACACTTTTCCATCTTCTTCAATTTCATTTAATATTCCACTGATTGCTTTTTGGGTGTATTTATTATATAGGGTACCTCTAGTAAGAATGGCAGCTGCAATGGCTGATGAACCTGATACTTCAAGATATGATGTTGGGTCATCAACAATGGTGTGCCATAAACCTGATTCAGCCTGGAGTCTAACAAGTGTACTTAATTGATCTCTTAATGAGCAATCGATGATCATATAAGACGGATGCTGAACCTCAACTAACTCCAATGCTTTTGCCATTGTTAATGCAGCCCAACCATTTCCACGAGCCCAGTAAATTGATGACATATGATTTTTGGCAATATTGTCCCATCCATGATAATAAAGATTTGTCATTGGATCTTGAAGGAAGTCTTCATGGCCATGATATTGCTTAAGTCCGTCTTCAACATAATCCTCTCGATTTAGTAGTTTTCCAACACGTAATAAAAATAGCCCTGCCATCATCATCGTATCGACCCAAGCCTGTTCTGGAAAAACATCCTTCACTGAGTTAACAGTATGTTGAAATACTCCATCAGCAAATCTTGGAGCATCATTTTGAAGGTAATCTGCCATATCTTTTATTACAATTAAATATTTCTCATCTTCTGTAACGTTAAAAAGTGTAATAAGTGCATGTCCGATCGATACACCATTAATTGATAACTTTGGTAATCCATCTTCAAGCCATTCATCCACCCATGATTTTAATAGATCGATATATTCTTGTTTTTCTGTTGCTTCATATGCTTCTGCAACTCCATAAAAAGCAACACCACCAGGCCAATCCCAGTTAAAATCCATTTGAAATGTACGTTCCACTACAAGATCGATTAGTTGACGAATTTCCGCTTCATCAAATTGAAGTTTTGGCATACTATTATCCCCCCATTACTTAATCCTACTATCCTAAGTCTCTACTTACCTTGTAAAATATTATCTGCCTGGGCTCTGAATTTTTTTGCACCTTCTTCAGGCGTAATTTTTTTAAATAAAATTTGGTCTGAAATATCTTTTAGCGCTTTCATAACTTCTCCACTTCCAATTGGATCTGGTGGATAATATTCACTCGTTATTTTTTTTGCATCTTCTACATATTTAACAATTTTTGATTCACCCTCTGTAAGCTCTGGTTTAATAGCTTCAGATACTTTTGTGGAAACAGGTACACCGCGTTCACCTTTAATTAATTTATTTGCGGCAACATTATTTACGAAGAAGTTAATAAATTTAGCGGCTTCATCCTTATGCTTTGAGCTCTTAGGAACAGAGAAAAGCATACTTGGTTTTAAAAATAACGCTTTATTTTCAAGATGCTCAGGTGGTAGATGCAGTGTTAATGGTGCATCTGTTAATTGATCAAAAGCTGCATACTGGTTTGAATAATTCCAAGTAATCGCAGAAGTCCCTTTTACAATAAAGTCATCCTCCACACCTCGAACTGCTGCCCCTTCATCAGGGGTTGGAAATGCATGTCCATCAATAAGCCTTACTTGTCTTTCGAAATAATCGACAAATAATTGATCATCAGTATAAGCAAGACCTGTTCCATCTTCTTTATAGAATTTTTCACCTTTTGTTCTTAAATAGTAAGGGAAAAAAATATCTGGTGGACTCATCCCATTTGATCCGTATACATTTGCTTTTTTCCTAATATCTAGTGCAACTTGTTCCATATCACTCCAAGTCCAACTATTTCCATCGATATTGATTTCAGACTTCTGCAATATATCATCATTTGTAATTACAGATAAAACATTAATACCAAGTGTAAAACCGTACATTTTGTCACCTATTTTTCCACTGGTTAAAACACTTTCATCAATTGATGAAACATCAATCGTTTCGTCCTCTATATATGGTGTTAAATTTTCTAACAATCCGATTTCACCATATTGAGATAAATACGCCATATCCATTTGAAAAACATCAGGAAGCTCATTTGCAGCAGCCATTGGAGCAAGCTTTCTCCAATAATCATCCCAGTATGCAAATTCTGCTTTGATATTAACATTTGGATTTTCCTTTTCATACATTTCGATAACCTTTGTTGTATATTCATGCCGAGTTTGACTTCCCCACCATGCAACTCTTAATGTTATGCTCTCTTCTCCACTTCCTCCACCATCACCTGTCTTCGTTTTACTCTCTGAACTACATGCAGTGAAAGTAAACAAAAACACAAAAATTAGGGCTAAAAGCAAAGCTTTTTTCACATACATCCCCCTCATTTATATGTAAGTGCTTACACATAAAAGTTTAATAGGTCAAAGAATTATTTTTAATATAATAACTAGATAAAATTGTTTAAAAAACAGAGGAATCCTTTATTATACTATCAGCAAAAATATCTATTAACCTAGTATTATTGTAATCATTTATTTCCTATAGGTCTACACCCTTGGATTGTTAAGCATGGGCTCCTTTCTAGAAAGATAAGTCCAAAAAAGCACTAAGCGAAAGATCAAAATCCTCTTTCGCTAATTACGTTCGATTTACTATTTTTCAATATTGTTTGGTGCTTTCGATTCATTTTATTGAAGGCGTTGTTTGCAGGCTTCGTGATTGCTAATGCTAAAACATTACCACTACAGATTATAAGTAGAGGGGGAGCGTATGAAAGTAATAATAATAATCCAACACTACCTACTAGAATCAAAAGAGTAGCAAATGGATTGTAAATCATAACAAAAAATGAATTTTTTATTATATCAAAGGTCTTCATCTCATAATGAACAAACATAGGAAAAATATAAAATAGCATACAAACAAATATAATTGAAATAATGTAAAATGGAACTAATAAAAGATTCTGGATTGACTGTGCAGCTAGTTGTAGGAAAAGAAAATCAATCAGTAATACAACACCCATTAACATAATAATTGACCCGAGAATATTGCCTTTTATAAACTCCTTTTTATATGAACTCCAGAATGTTTTAAAAACGGGAATTTCCATTTCACCTAATGCCCATTTACGAACGACAGCAAACATTGCTGCCGTTGCAGGAAAGAAGCCAAAAATAATGAATCCAAGCAGTGAAAAGAATATCCATAAAAGATTCAAAAGAGCTAACCTTGAAATCCATTCCAGAATACTGTTTAACCCACCCATAAATCCTGTTGTTTCCATTCTAATCCTCCTCATTCTTCTTATTCATGGTTCACCACATGGCATGACTTAAGCTGTATCATGAATAATCGGGTGAAGAATGTGTGATCAATCCCTTTTATTCTCACCCTTTTTTACCCTTAACCTTTTAAACCGCTTGTGCTAATCCCTTCAACAACATGTCGTTGGAATAAGAAGAAGACAACAAATACAGGAATTAACGTAACGATCGACATCGCAAACATTGCACCCCAGTTAGAAACGGTTTCATTACTTAAAAACATATTTAATGCCATTGATACAGTGTATTTATCAGGACTGTTTAAATAAAGCACAGGTCCGAGCAAATTATCCCATGTCCAGTAGAAAGAAAAGATAGCAGCAGTTGCTAATGCTGGTCTAATTAATGGTAGGATAATTTTATAAAAAATCTTAAATGTGTTACATCCATCAATTGTTGCCGCCTCATCTAGTTCTCTAGGAATTGTACGGATAAATTGTACCAATAAGAAAATAAAGAACGGATGTCCAAAGTACGCTGGAATAACAATTGGTTTAATTGAATCGAGCCAACCTAGTTTTGAGAAAATAATATACTGAGGAATCATTACAACCTCATAAGGAAGCATCAATGTAACCATCATGATAGCAAACCAAAAGCCTTTTCCAAAGAAATTCATTCTTGCAAAGCCGAAAGCAATAAATGCGGAGGAAATGACTTGGCCAATCATTGTGAAAATAACAAGAACGACTGTATTTTTAATGAAGACACCGAATGAGTTGCCCCCAATCCCTTCCCATCCTTTGGAAAAGTTATCTAAAATCCATGGATCAGGAATAAGGGACTTAGCTGTAACAAAGATCATTTCACTAGGTTTGAATGAACTCATTAAGAGCCATATAACAGGATAAAGCATTAATAATGCAAAGCCCCCAACGAGTAAATGATAAACCCACCACTTTGCAGATTTTATTCGCGGAACACTAATTCTTTGAGGATTGGTTATTGTTTTAAGATTTGCATTTGTCTTCATCTGTTATTTCCCCCCTTCAGATTCATAGTGAACCCAGTACTTGGATGTAAAAAAGATAATTGCGGTTAAGATCCCGACGATAATCAACATAATCCATGCCATTGCAGAGGCATATCCCATATTAAAGAATTCAAAACCTTGAATAAAGAGATAAAGCGAATAAAGAAGTGTACCATCTAAAGGACCACCAGTACCTTTTGAAATGATAAACGCAGGAACAAAGGTCATAAATGCAGCAATTGTTTGCATAATTGTATTAAATAAGATAACTGGACTTAACATCGGTAATGTAATCTTTGTGAATTTTTGCCAATAGTTAGCTCCATCAACACTTGCTGCTTCATAGTAGCTCATAGGAATACTTTTTAAGCCTGCTAAGAAAATTAACATTGAAGATCCAAATTGCCAAACAGATAAAAAGATAAGCATCCACAGTGCAGCTGTCGGGTCACCAAACCAGCGTACGTCCGGAATTCCTAATAAACCTAAAAGAATGTTAACAATTCCTTCGTCACCGAAGATATTACGCCACATGATCGCAACTGCCACACTACCTCCTATTAATGAGGGTAAATAAAATAATGATCTGTATAGGCCTACTGCTCTAGACGTAGTATTTAAAATCATTGCAACTAAAAGAGCAAATCCGAGTCTTAAAGGGACTCCTGCAAGTACATAAATAAGTGTAACTTTAAGTGATTGCCAGTATCTTGGATCAGCAGTAAACATTTTTTTATAATTTTCCAGCCCTATCCATGATGGAGTTGAAAACATATTATAACTAGTAAACGATAAATACAGTGAGGTTATAATTGGGATAAACGTAAATGCTAGGAATCCAATAACAAAGGGACCTATAAACAAGTATCCTCCCAAATTTTGCTTTATAGCACGGGCACTCATACTATCATTTCCTTTCTTAAGAAAATCACTTGTCATTTAAAGTACGATAGCTGATCGAATGATGATCAGCTATCGTATGAATCTACAATTATTTATTTTGAGACAAAATGCTTTCTGCCTGTTGTCTAAACTGTTTTGCAGCATCTTTAACCTCAAGCTGACCATAATTCATTTGCTCTGACAAACTATCAAGAAGTTCGATTACTTCTCCAGCACCAATTGGGTCTGGACCATCGAATTCTGAACTATTTTGTTCAGCCCATTCTACACTATCAAATACTTGAACTTGTTCAGGAGATAGTTCAGGTTTAAGCGCCTCTTTGACTGCAGATGAACCAGGAATACCACGCTCACCCAAAATCAGTTTATTAGCCTCAATATCATTTACAAAGAAATCAATGAATTTCGCAGCTTCTTCTTGGTGCTTAGAATTATTTGCAACCGACCAGAACATACTAGGTTTTAAGTATAAGCCTTCTTTTGTTCCTGGCCCTGGCATAGGATGAATGCCTAATGGTCTATTTGCAACTTGTTGTAAACCTACAAATTGGTTGGACCATTGCCAAATTCCAAGTGCATCTTTCGTAACAACTGGATCATCTTCAATCCCTTTTAATTGAGCTAAATAATCTGGAGTTGGTACAACACCATCTTTTACCATATTTGAAGTCATTTCAAAGAAATCTACAAATAACTGATCATCATCATAACCTAAAGTAGTACCGTCTTTACTATAAAGTGATTTTCCTAATGTTCTTAAATAATAGTTAAAAAATACATCTGCTTTCATTCCTGTATCAACAAATACGCCTGTATCTTTTGCTTTTTTAGCCAATTCCTTATAATCATCCCATGTCCAATTCTCATCTAGGGAATCTACCCCTACTTTTTTCAACAACTCAGGATCATAATGGAAGCCAACAACATTTACCCCAGCGTTAAATCCATATAATTTATCACCGAGTTTCCCACCATCAATGATATTATCACTGAAATTTGTTACATCAATTTGTTTATCTAAAAATGGTGTTAAGTCTGCTAACTGTCCATTTTCAGCATATTGGGAGAAGTAAGAAAGATCCATTTGAATAATATCTGGTAATTGTTGAGCTGATGCTTGTGGAGCTAGCTTTTTCCAATAATCATCCCAGCTTGCATATTCAGCTTGGATTTTCACATTCGGATTTTGCTCCTCATACATTTTTATTACCTCAAGTGTATAGTCATGTCTTGGTTGAGAACCCCACCAAGCAATGCGGAGTGTAACTTTTTCGTCTTCACCATCACCTTTACCACTATCAGAACCAGAACTAGATCCACCAGATGAACTACTTCCACTACATGCCGCTAAAGAAAATACCATTACAACTGATAGCAACAAAAACAGAAACTTCTTCATTTCTATATCCCCCTTTTCATTATCCTGTTAACGCTTACAAGGTATATTTTATAGGCTTTTTCACACGATTTGAATTTAAAAATCAGTTATCTATGTTTAAAAAACAGAGTATTCTTACCATTGAAACATTGTTCTTTAATCCTATTCATAGACTTTGGAGCAGGATTTTAGAGTGTTTAGCCACTTTACTAGAATTATATAGTTTCCAAAACAAAAAAACTCATTATCTAAATAAGCGAAATTAGATAATGAGTTTAAATTATTGTAAATATGCTTTTCGATATTCTGATGGAGAAAATCCAGTATATTTCTTAAACACCTGACTAAAATATTGTGGATTATCACCAAATCCAATCATTTCAGCTAGTGTGAACACCTTCACATCATCCATCAGCTCTATCTGTTCAATTGCTTTATTAATTCGAACCTGTGTAACATAGCTTGAAAATTTCTCTCCGGTTTCCTGTTTAAACAACTTACCTAAATAATCAGCATTCATGTATACTTTGTTTGCTACCCATTTAAGTGAAAGCTCAGTATCCCCAAGATGCTTATGAACAAGGTCCATCATGCTATGAATGACTGCTGAGTGGTTGGATTTGTGCCTTTCATAATGAACCTGAGTAATCTCATGTGCAATCATAACAAAAAATTCTTTCATTTGCTGAATTGTATCCATATCCATTAATGAAGACATTTTTTCCATATAATTTTGAATTCCTTTTGAATCTGAGCTTTGTATCACTAGTAAAAATAGCTGCATGACATAGGAACGGGTTAAACTTGTAGAAAGCATTCTTTCGGTTAAATCATGAAAAAAACCAGAAATTTCACACTCTACCTTTTCCCAATTCCCTGACTTTATTAACAGACAAAGACTTTGTCCATCGTAATCAAAATTATAAAGTTGTTTTTCATGGCGAATATCACTTTTAGTTATAATACTTCCTTCACCTAAATAAAAGCGATGATTCAAGCATTCAAGTGCTTCTAAATAGAGTCTTCTTGCCTGTGAGATAGAATCAACCTCACTAATTGCAACAGTCATATCCATTTCATAGATTTCATAGAAATGAGTTCTTAGTTGTTCGATCTTTTCCTGCAGGCTTGAAAAGTTGTCATCATTTACAAGAAACAAAACATATTCTCCTATATTTGTTGATAAAATCGATGGGGCAAAAAGATCTTCTCCTAGGTTTTCAATAACAAACATATGTTCATAATGATAGTCTCCCTCTAGTCGAAACACAATCAACCTAATTTCCTCTTCTTGAAAATTAATATGAAAAAGCTTTTCATAAAATTGAATACCCCTGTTACCATCAGTTTTACTTGTTATAAATTCTTTTAGCAATTGTTTTTTAACATAAGGCTGTATTTGTTCAAGACGGCTTTTCATATCCAATAAAAACCGTTCTCTATTTTCTTCACTCGTTAATTCATTGATTACATTTTTCATTGCATCAATAATGATATTCTCATTACACGGCTTTAACAGATAATGTTTCACACCATATTCCATTGCTTGTTTAGCATAGTCGAATTCACTAAAGCCCGATAGGATGATAAATTTAATAAAAGGGTGTTCTTTTGATACTCTCTTAACTAATTCAAGTCCGTTTAATCCAGGCATCTTAATATCACAAATGACAATGTCTGGGAGCTCTTTTATAATGATGTCATAGGCTTCAAGACCATTTCTTGCTGTTCCGATTAATTCAGTCCCTATTTCCTCCCAGTCTATGATGCTTGAAATCCCTTCTAATATAATTCTCTCATCATCAACTAATAATACTTTATGCATAGTCCCACCTCGTTTGATATGGTATGACAATGAGTACCTTTGTTCCTTTATTGATCTTACTGTCAATCTGTAAACCATATTGATTACCAAAGACGAACTTAATTCTAGAGTCGATATTACGTAATCCTATTCCATTACCTCTCGTTTTGATTTCACCTTTTCTCACGCTTTCAAGCTGCTGCTCGTCCATACCAATGCCATTATCTTCAACAAAGATGTGAAGCAAATCACCGTTTTTATATGCTGAAACACTAATCATACACGGCTCAATCATCATTTCTAATGCATAATGAATCGCATTTTCAACCAATGGTTGAACAATAAGCTTAGGTAGCACACATTCCTTAACATCTTCATGAATCGATAAATGAAAATCCAAACGTTCTTCAAAACGGAATCGTTGAATGGTTACATAATGTTCGACCATTTCGATCTCTTCTTGCACTGTGATGACATCATCTTTTAAACTAATAGCATTCCGTAATAAATAGCCAAGAGATTCTACCATTTTAGATATTTGCTGTTGTTTATTAATCTTTGCTAACCAATTGATTGATTCGAGAGTATTATATAAAAAATGTGGATTTATTTGAGACTGTAAAGCTTTAAATTCAGTATCTTTAACTAAAAGCTGCTTTTCATAATTTTCTTTAATAAGCTCATTAATTCGCTCGATCATGACGAAAAAATTCCGATGGAGAATTCCAACCTCATCATGAACCTGTGAGGGCTTAAAGGTATCAGCAACTTTAAAATCTCCATTTTGGACATATTTCATGGCGGATACTAAATTTTCGATCGGATTTGTGATTCGTTTCGAAAACTGAATAACTAAATAAATCGCACTTAAAAAGAGTGAAAGGAATAAAAAAATCACCACAAATTTTATAGCCGTTACCTTGGCAAACATCGTTCCGAATGGTATCACATTCCAATATGTCCAATTTGCATACGGGGATTTTGAATGTGTCACGAAGAAACTTCTGCCATACACTTTTTGGAATTGATAGCCTTGATTAGTATTCACTGTAAAATTAAGTTTATCTAGATGGGTAAAAGGCTTTTCCGTAAAAAAGATGTCTTCACCTTTTGAGATGATAATAATACCTTCTTGCCCTTCCCACTCTCTAGGGAGTTCTTTAACAATTTCATCTAATTTAATTTCAATTACTAAGGTTCCTAATTCCTCAAGACTTAAATTCCGAGATGATTTTAACTGTCTTGTTGAAAAAATTGAATTCTTCGAATCTTTAAGCGAAACCCACACATTACTCCCATCGCCAGCTTTAGCTTTGGTGATCATTTCTTCTTTATGCTTATATAATAGAGACGATGGTGTGCCACCTGCACGATATTCTGTTCCATTTACATCAAATAGGTGAATGGATTGAATATACTTCTCTGCTCCAACATAACTTGTTAACTTTTCCCAAATCTCTCTTTCAATTTGATATTGCTCGTATTTAGATACTTCGTCTTTCGTTTTGATTAATGCATTTTGAATAACATTGTCAGTTAGAATCTTATATGTTACTTCCTCAATATTTTTTAATTCGTCTTCAATCCGATTAGAGGACATGATTAAGACTTGTGATGATTTGCGGTAAATTTGTTCATCATAACTAGAAAAAGCATATTTAAATCCGACTACGATAAATGCTAAACAAACAACCATGATAATCGAAATAAAAACGATTAACTTATACTTAATTTTTAAGTTTCTATACCTGGTTGAAAGATATGAGATTAGATGCTTCATAGCCCTTTTGAACCCCTTTAATTTACCTAATACCCAAAAACGAGAAATCATAGTAAAGATAAAAATATGAATATAGTGAAAAGGAGTAGTAACAGGTATTGTAAAATCCTTCACCACTCCCAAACTATCTACTAAACATTGCTTATATATTATGTCTTGTATTATGAATCAATTTGTAGTGATTCGCAAACGTTTTCATTTTAACTAACCAATTTATTCTTTCCATTATTAAATACTTTTAGTAATTATTTTAGTGGATATCCCATTGTCGACATAAGCGCTAGTCCTGGTTGAGTAGAGTCTAATCGGCTATATTGAACAATAATTGGAAGATCACTTTCAACTTCAATTGAATATGGAACACCAAATGGTATCGTTTCTCCATCAAGCTCTAAAGTTGAGGTGCGAAGATGATTACTTCTTTTACCTTGTACGATTACTGGTATTCTTTCAATTGGGTTACGATCCTCAAAGTATATTGAAATAAATATATTCGCCTCGTTTTCATTGCAATTTAGTATACAAATAGATTCATGACTTGTAAGTTCCCCAGAACTTAGTGGTGGAATATATCCATCTGGAATGATCCAATGTGTTTCACCCTTTTTTTTATTCAAACAAATCTCCTCCTAGATAAATTACTTACTGATTCTTTAAAACATTCGTTCAAATTAGTTTTAATTTGTGCGATTATGTTCATTATAATATGGTTAGCGATATTTAACATCACTTTTTGTAAAAATGCTTTTTTCTTATTGAAAAGGTAAAATACGCTTAAAGGAATAAAGAATGAGTATATTTTCCAGTTTTCGTAAACAATATCATAAAATGTTGTTATGATTTAATACAAATAAATTGACGCTGTTGATTGAAAAAAGAATAATGTAAACAAGGATATCATTTCAGAAAGTCAGGAGAGAATGTTAATGGTAGGAAGAGCCGAAAAAAAATGCAGTGAATCACTTGTCATTAAAACGAGCAGAGTTTTCCCATTGGATACAAATAACCACAATACATTATTTGGTGGAAAATTAATGAGTTATATTGATGATGTAGCATCGATCTCTGCAGCGAAGCATTCTCGATGTGAGGTTGTAACAGCGTCAACAGATTCTGTTGATTTTTTAGTCCCTATACGTCAGAGCGATTCCGTTAGTTTAAAATCATATGTTTCATCTGTAGGACGCTCCTCTATGGAGGTATTTGTGAAAGTGATAGCTGAGGATTTAAGAACAGGTGAACGGAAGCTTGCTGCGACTTCCTTTTTAACATTTGTAGCTTTAGATGATCAAGGGAAACCTGTCCAAGTTCCAAAAGTGATTCCTGAATCTGATGAAGAAGTTATGCTTAATAATACTGCAGGCCAACGGATAAATGTACGAAAAGAACGTCGAGAGCATAGTGAAGCATTTGCAAATGTTGTAACACTTTGAATTGACTCTAACAAAAACGAGGCTATCATAATGCCTCGTTTTCTCATGTAATACTATTATTTATTTGTTCTGCCATGCTCTTAACTTTAGGAAGTACTTTTTCCCAAATCTCAGTGCTTAAATCACGGTATTTCTCTCCATCATTCATTACAGAAAAATCCCCCTGTAAGATATGGAGTGTCGTCTTTCCATCTTGCTCAGACAGTTTGAAGGTAATACCGTCTTCCTCAGTAACAGCAGGTCTTTCTGAACTACGAACATCAAATACAGTAAAGCGCAAAATTTTATGTGGTTTAAGAGCCGTGACATTGCCTTCAACAATGACTGTTCCGTCTTGACCTTTCCAAAGAACTGGACTACCAAGGTTCCAGTCTGATTCTATGGAAAATTGCGGGCCTCCACTTGAGAACTCAGTTGCCCACTTATCTGAATAAATACGGTTTGTAAGCGCCTCCCAAACTTTTGCACTTGATGCATTGATTACTATTGATTCATCAACAAAGAGCTTTTCCATCTGAACCTCCAAATAAACATATTTTCTCATTCCATTATACTTTTTGAAAACTATCCAATCAAACCTATAAGGAACAAAAGCGCAAGCGCCTTGATCAGCCCCGACAAGCATAAGATGATTTAGAATAGAAGGCGTTTTTTGCCTTCAATTCTAAATTAGCTTATGACCTCGAGTGGCTAGGCGCTGGAGCTGGATGTCGTGCGCTTATCCACAGTTCAAGAATTTTATAATTTCCTTAACGAAAATAAAGCACCCGAGAAACGGGTGCTCTAAATGAGAATAATTAAGAATCTATTGAGAATGTGTTTATTTTTTAAAAACGAAATTTATGAATCTATCAGCTAAGCGATTATTTCACTGATTCTGGAACTGCTAACCCTAAACCTTCAGCGATACGAGTTCCATATTCAGGATCTGCTTTATAGAAGTGCTGAATTTGACGTAACTTAATATCGTCTCTTTCAACGGGTTTCATAGCTCCAACAATGTTAGAAACTAGATGTGCACGTTGTTCTTCATTCATTAAGCGATAAAGGTCACCTGCTTGTGTATAGTGATCATTATGATCATATCCAACACTATCTGCTACACCTGAAACAGGGAATGCTGCTTGCTTATGCTCAGGTGTTTCAGATGGACCACCAAAGCTGTTTGGCTCATAGTATACAGACTTACCACCATTATCATCAAAGCGCATTTGCCCATCACGCTGATAGTTTTTCACTTCATTTCTTGCACGGTTAATCGGTAGTGCTTGATGGTTAGCGCCAACACGGTAACGGTGTGCATCATGGTATGCGAACAAACGACCTTGTAGCATTTTATCAGGTGATACATCTACTCCAGGAACAAGTGTACCAGGTGAGAATGTTGCTTGTTCTACCTCAGCAAAGTAGTTTTCAGGATTTCTGTCTAATACCATACGACCAACCTCGATTAGTGGATAGTCTTTTTGTGACCAAACCTTTGTTACATCAAATGGATCAAAACGGTAAGTATCTGCGTCTTCTAAAGGCATGATTTGTACATATAATTTCCAAGCTGGAAAATCACCTTTTTCAATCGCATTGAATAAATCTTCTGTATGATAATCAGGATTTTCACCTGCTATTTTAGCCGCAACTTCAGGGCTGATGTTTTTAACACCTTGCTCTGTTTTAAAATGATATTTGATCCAAACTCCATCACCTTCTGCATTTGTCCATTTGAATGTATGGCTACCAAAACCATGCATGTGGCGTAATGTTGCTGGTATGCCACGATCAGACATAAGGATTGTTACTTGGTGTAGAGCTTCTGGTGACAATGACCAGAAATCCCATATTGCATTAGGATTTTTCAAGTGTGTTTGTGGATCTCTTTTTTGTGTATGGATGAAATCAGGGAATTTGATTGCATCACGGATAAAGAATACCGGTGTATTATTCCCAACGATATCGTAGTTACCTTCTTCTGTATAAAATTTAACTGCAAATCCGCGTGGATCACGAACTGTATCAGCTGATCCAAGTTCACCAGCAACCGTAGAAAAACGAATAAATAAAGGTGTACGTTTCCCTACTTCAGATAAAAAGTTAGCTTTCGTATATTTTGACACATCATTTGTTACTTCAAAGTAACCGTGAGCACCTGCACCTTTTGCATGTACAACACGCTCTGGAACTCGTTCTCTATTAAAATGTGCAAGCTTTTCTAAAAGGTGTACATCTTGTAATAATGTTGGTCCGCGATCTCCTGCTGTGATTGAATTCTGGTTGTCCCCTACTGGAGCACCCCAGCTTGTAGTAAGTCTGTTATTAGTCATTTAAGAATCACCTCATCAATTATTTGAACATGATATTATAATAACATCTCTCAGTTAAAAATCAATACTTTTTTATAATAATTATAATTTAATATTTAAAATTATTATTTAATAACTCTAAAAATAGTTAGTTTGTGTGTGTGAGTGTCATAGTATTGGGTTCTCTTTATCACTGTTAATATCACGACACTTTTATTACTATGTTATTGATTATGAATCTATTACTATTAAAATTGTTTTTTGTTAGTAAGAACAATCAATGTGGACGAGTTTTAACCACGACACTTTTTTTGAACCAACCAACTATTCGAGCTCTTTTCTAACTTGGTTTGAACCACTTTTTCATTTTATTGAATCCCTCATCTCATTTATTTAACCACTACTCTGACTTTTTGAATCAATTTCCTCGTTTATTGAATCACCCCACTATTTCGTAGCTCTTTCTAACTTGGTTTGAACCAATTTTTCACTATTATCACACTACTCACAAATCCTGAATTATTTACATGAATAACGAACAATAGCGCAAGCGCCTTGAACAGCCTCGGGCAAATAAGACGCTCATGAATAGAAGGACCCTAGAGGGTCTAGGCGCTGGAGCCGGATGCCTATGGCTTAGCCACAGTACTAGAATTTTATAATTTCCAGACATTAAAAAAAGCTTAGCTAATTTTAGCTAAGCTCTCATAGATACTATAATCCAAGTGAAATATATTTTATTTCTAAGTATTCTTCAATGCCATGATGGCCACCCTCACGACCTATTCCACTTTGCTTGAAGCCCCCAAATGGAGCTTGAGGTGTTGAAGGAAGTCCATCGTTTAAGCCGATTATTCCATATTCAAGGGCTTCTGTTACTTTTATTCCCCTAGAGATATTTTCTGTAAACACATATGCTGCCAAACCAAAGATAGAGTTGTTCGCTCGTTTGATCACTTCTTCTTCTGTTTTGAATGTGGTAATAGGAGCAACTGGTCCAAATGTTTCATCTTTCATACACAACATATGATCATTTATATTGGAAAGAATTGTAGGTTCTATAAATAAACCTGCTTTTCTTGTACCACCAAGTTCGACTTTGGCCCCATTTGATACTGCATCCTCGATGTGTAGAATTACTTTTTCAACCGCCGCTTGATCAATAAGTGGTCCAATATCGATCCCTTCATCAAGTCCATTTCCTATTGCTAATTCTTTTACTTTTGGAATTAGTTTTTCAATAAAAGCTTGGTAAATTGATTCGTGTACATAAATGCGATTTGCGCAAATACAAGTTTGTCCTGCATTTCGATATTTTGCTGCGATCACGCCATCAACTGCTTTATCTATATTTGCATCCTCTAATATTATTACAGGTGCATGCCCACCTAATTCTAATGATAGCTTTTTAACAGTTTGTGCTGATTGCAGCATCAAGAGCTTTCCAACTTCTGTTGATCCGGTAAACGTTAATTTTCGTACTCTGTCATCCTGGAGCCAGACCTCACCAATTTCCTTAGCACTCCCTGTGACAACATTAATTACACCCTTAGGAATTCCTGCCTCTTCTGCTAACTTTGCTAATTTTAATGCTGTAATCGGCGTTTGTTCAGCAGGTTTAATCACAACTGTACATCCAGCTGCTAGTGCAGGGGCTACCTTCCTTGTAATCATTGCAGCAGGAAAATTCCATGGGGTGATAACTGCGACTACTCCAACTGGTTGCTTTTGCACAAAAAGACGTTTATTTCGTTGAGTAGCAGGGATTGTTTCGCCATATATCCGCTTTGCTTCTTCTGCATACCATGATAAAAATCCATTTGCATAGTTAACTTCACCAATCGCTTCTTTTAATGGCTTTCCTTGCTCCATCGTCATTGTTTTCGCTAAATCTATTAATTGTTCTTTGATTAAATCATGCCATTGGTGAATTAAGTCTGCACGTTCATAGGCAGAATAATCTGACCAACTAATATAGGCATTACTTGCCGCATCAACAGCCTGCGCAGCTTCCACTCTTCCTCCATTTGGAACAGTCGCAAAACAAGCGTTTGTAGCCGGATTCATAACCTCGATCGTTGGTAAATGTTCCCCTAGCCACTCTCCGTTAATATACATTTGATAATGTTCCATTATGTACCTCCTTTAGCTTTTGTCCTTATAAGTAATGCTTATTAATCTTTTCTGAATTTTATCTGGATGATCATAGAAAAATAACTTCATAGTTCATAGAAATCTATGTAAGCCATTATTTTCATGGATTACATAGATTTCTCAGTGAAACTGTTACTGTAAGCTTAAATCATAATAAAGCATTAATACAAGACAAAACTAATAAGCACAGATATTTAATACATTTGTTACATAATACTGAGTATTGTTTTTCTAGACAAAAAAGCACTACATACCAAAACAGTAGTAGTGCCTTTCGTCTTTCTTCTATCTAATAGAACCTTTTATCACATTCTAAAAAATTTATTTAAACAGTCTCAACAGTATAAAGTTTTTCTCGATAATTGAGAGCCGCTTCAACCATTACCTTTAATGCTGCAATCGTTTCAGCTTCCCCTCTTGTTTTCAAGCCACAGTCCGGGTTGACCCAAAAAGCATGGTAATCCAACACTTCAAGTGCACGTTTAATATTTTGTGATAATTCGTCAATTGTTGGAACACGTGGACTATGAATATCATAAACACCTAAACCAATTCCTTTATTGTAATGATGCTGTTCAAAGGAAGCGATTAATTCACCGTGACTTCTAGATGTCTCAATTGAGATTACATCTGCATCAAGTTCATCGATTGCATGAATAATATCATCAAAATTCGAGTAACACATATGTGTATGAATTTGTGTATTATCTTCCACAGATGATGTAGCTAATTTGAATGCATAAACTGCTGCGTTTAAGTAGTTTTCTGTTTTTTCTTCTTTTAATGGTAACCCTTCACGTAAAGCAGCTTCATCTACTTGAATCATCTTAATTCCACTTGCCTCAAGTGCTTTAACTTCCGCGCGAATCGCTAAGGCTACATGATTTAACACGTCAGTACGGCTAATATCATCACGGACAAATGACCAATTTATGATCGTTACCGGTCCAGTTAGCATTCCTTTCACTGGTTTTTTTGTTAGAGATTGGGCATATACGGTTTCCTTAACGGTCATGTTTTCTATTGCATAAACATCACCAAAAATAACAGGAGGCTTCACACAACGGGAGCCATACGATTGAACCCAACCAAATTTCGTTATCGCGACACCTTCTAGTTTTTCTCCAAAAAACTCAACCATATCTGTACGCTCAAACTCACCATGAACAAGAACATCTAATCCAAGCTCTTCTTGAATATCAATCCATTTCTTTATTTCACTTTGAATATATTTCTCATATTTCGCAGCAGATAGCTCACCTTTTCTCCATTTCAATCGTTGTTTACGTACTTCCTTTGTTTGTGGGAAGCTACCAATTGTTGTAGTAGGAAGGATTGGTAATTGAAATTGTTCTGCTTGTAATTCCTTACGAATTTTTGAATCAATCCGTGATGAAGAGTCATTTTTCCTATTTTTCATCGCGTCATGAACTATTTGAACATTACGATGTGCAGAATTTTTCAACGAATGAACTGCTTGATCATAGATTTCTAGTTCAGCAACACCTAATTCATCGTTAGCAAACTTTGTTAGGTAGACAATTTCTTCAAGCTTTTCATCAGCAAATGCTAATGCATCTTTTATTTGCGTGTCTAATTGTTGCTCACTTTTTACCGTTACTGGAACATGAAGCAAACTACACGATGGCTGAACAATAAGTTGATTTTCATCAACGAAGCTAGTTAATTCTTTCAATAGAGAAGCTTTTTCAGTTAAGCTTGATTTCCAAATATTACGGCCGTCAACGACACCTGCAAAAAGCACCTTGTCATTTGGAAAACCATATTTTTTTATATTTTCAAAATTCACACCTTCATCGTGGACAAAATCAAGACCAATACCTTGTACTGGTAGTTGAGTTATCTCTTCATAAAATTCAATGCTTTCAAAATAGGTTTGAAGGATGAACTTTACATCTGGAACTCCACCTTGGAAAGCAGTATATACTTCTTTAAGCTCATTAATTATCTCTTTCTCTACATTCTTAACCAAGATTGGTTCATCAATCTGAATCCATTCTGCTCCAGCTTCTTTTAGTTGTTTAAATACTTCTATATATAAGGTTATTAGTGAATTTAATAACTCAGCTCTTTCTTGCTCATCAAATCCTTTAGATAAAGAAAGTAATGTGATTGGACCAAGGATAACCGGTTTACCATGTATTCCTAACTTATTCTTAGCTTCCAAATACAAGTTAAGTAAACGATTTTCTAATAAAGTAGGCTTTGCGTCCTTTAACTCTGGCACGATATAATGGTAATTTGTATTAAACCACTTCGTCATTTCTGACGCAATTTTCCCGCTGCTTCCTCTAGCAATCTCGAAATAGGTTTTAAGGGAAATCTTTGTTTCACCGGTTTTAAAGCGCTCAGGTATAAGTCCAAACATTGCAGCCGTATCTAACACTTGATCATAATAACTAAAATCACCAATAGGAATAAGATCAATTCCTTTTTCTTTCTGTTTTCTAAGATGTGATAAGCGAATTTGTTCCATTTCGCTATAAAACTGTTCCTCAGATATTTCGTTTGACCAAAATAATTCTAAAATCTTTTTCCACTCACGATTCTCACCAATTCTTGGATAACCGATATTTGAACTTTTTATACTCATTTTATTAACTCCTTCTATGTAGTTTATTTTTCAAATAAAAAAGCCTCTCTAATGGATTAATAGAGAGACGATTGATAGACATAGTTAACTAGAGTTGAAATGAATAAAAGGGTTCAACATATGACCACCACTCCTCCCTATTTCGCGTAGGTAATAAGTGCACACAATAGGCAGGTCTCCTGACTTAGGTTCCTCACTTCATATCCCTTCCCATTTCATGCTTGAAACAGTGGATTGCGATATGAAGCTCCCCATAACAGTGGCGCGACCGTGTCGGATTTACACCGAACTTCCCTTTTAAGTTAAAAGTCTTTATTATCTTTTAACACCCATTGACTGAACATTATTAAATTTTAAAATATATTTAAAACATGTGACTTAGATTATATCATTTTTCGTTATTTAGCAAGTTTTTTTTCTAAATATCGTTTCTTATTATGCTAGGTCGTATATAATTATACTCTTGTTCACATAACATTATTATGTAATTAAATCGATTTCCATCACGATTCATACTAACCAGAATCTCTCTACAAATTTCATTTAAAAATCGAATAACATGTAACATCTTGTTGGTTTCTGCGCTTTCCCGAGAAATAACTAGGAAGATATGGCCCATACATATAGGCATGAGCCGTGACAGTCCGCTAAAACCCACATAAACTTATAAGGATTTCAACCATATAAAAAAAGGAGCGTTTCCTTCATGAACCCATACGGATACGGATATTATCATGAGTTTATCCCACAGCAACCTAATTTTTATAGTCCAAATGACTATCCTCCATTCGTTCAACATCAGGAACAATTTGAGGATACTAGACAACCAGCTCTTGAAAGAAGAGTAGCTGCACTAGAACGACAAAATGAACGACAAACACGAGAATTGGCAAGACTTAATAATGAATTAAAAAGACAAAACGATGAGCAAAAACGAATAAATCAAGAGTTCAATCGATTAAATCGTGAATTCAACCGAGTGAACCAGCAAGTAACACAAGTTAATGATAGAGTTGAACAACATACTCGCCGATTAAACCGTTTAAACCAACGACTACGTGCAGTAGAAAATAAATTTGATTTTCCTTTTACTCCAGGTGAAGGCGGTTTTTAATTAATTCGTTCTATATGAATAAAAACAAGGATGATAAAAGAATTATATCCTCCTATCATCCTTGTTTTTGATATTTATTTTCTTATCAGCGAAGACATATTAATAATATTACTTACTATACAACCTATAAAAGCACTTCTAATAATATCAAACGGATAATGAGCCCCCGTCCATATTCGTGAAACACCAATTAGTACTGATAACCCCAACATAATGCAGCCTACAATTTTGTTGGAAAGATAGATCATCGTTGAAACAGAAAAGGCCAGCAAAGTGTGTTTACTTGTAAAAGTTGAATCAAGTTTTGAAGGAATTAAAAGATTGGCTTTACGGGTTATAAACGGTCTTGGTCTAAATTTATATTGCTTTATTAGAACATTAATACATAAGTTAATCATGAGCGAAATCAATGAGCGATAAAATACTTTCCTTTTTTGACCTTTTCGTTGCCACAGTAAAAATAAAACAAATGCGAAAATATAGCGCATCTTATTTGAGGCAAAGATCATGATATTATCTAAGAAAGTATTTTTTCCTGCTAAGTCATTTATCCATTTAAATAGCCTCTGATCCATAAAATAGCTCCTAAATTTTTTGTCGACATTATTATTCTCTAATCATCATGGAGTATGTAAAAAATGAAAATTAGATAGAAAATAAAAATATTTCTATTGCACATAATAGTTATGATCACCAAGGAGAGGAGGTACAAAAATGACAAACCGCAATGATAACCGCGAACGAAAAAACAAATACCCCAATAACAAAAAGCAGGATACAGAATTCTCGAAGGATATAAATATTAGAAGCGAAAAAACGAAGCAGGATTTACAAAAGTAAAAAAGAGAGAGGATTTCAACTAAAGACGGTTGAAGTCCTCTCTCTTCTCATTTCCCAAGATATTATCGGGTCCTTTTAGACCTCGAAGAAGTACTTGTTTTACTCTTTCTCCTACTGTCATTTGTTCTATTTCTAGATGGAGCTTCAGATGCTCTGCCTGCTTTGTCTTTTCCAATTGTACGGCGTACCTTTTTTATTTGTGAGTTTCGTTCCTGCTCATAATCATCACGATCAGGAATACTTATCCCTTTTATCACTTGCTTTTCTAGTGTTTGACCAATCCCTTTTTCTATCATACGTAAGAAATCAATGTCCTTGGGAGCAACTAATGTAAAGGCAACACCATCTCCACCTGCTCGTCCTGTACGGCCAATCCGATGAACATAGCTTTCAACATCATGTGGAATATCATAGTTAAATACATGTGTTACACCTTCTACATCTAATCCCCTTGCAGCGACATCTGTAGCAACCAAAAATTGAATTTTCGCTTCACGAAATCGCTTCATCGCTTTTTCACGCTTTGCTTGTGTTAAATCACCGTGGAGTTCGTCAGATTCATAGCCATTGGCGATAAGAGCTTCTTGAAGCTTTTTCGCTCGAATTTTTGTTCGACAAAAGATAATTCCTAAAAAAGGACGATGCTCTTCTAATAAATGTAACAATGTCCCCTGCTTTCGACGATCCGTTGTCTCAATAACAATTTGTCTGATCTCATCAACTGTTATTCTTTTCGCTTTTACTTGAATGCTTTCTGGTTCCTGCATGTATTTTTTAGCGAGAGACCGAATTTCATTTGGCATTGTAGCTGAAAAAAGCATCGTTTGACGTGTTGAAAGTGTCTCATAGATAATGTCATCTACCTCTGGAAGAAAGCCCATATGTAACATTTGATCAGCTTCATCTAATACAAGCATCTCAACAGTTGATAGATCAATTGTTTTACGTCGAATATGATCCAACAATCGACCTGGGGTTGCCACAACAATATGCTGTGCACCTTTTAACTTTTTCAACTGGTGCTCAACATCCTGCCCCCCGTAAACAGCAAGTACATTGATATCTTCTAGGTTCTCAATCATTTTTTTTATTTCTTTTGATATTTGCTGTGCTAGTTCACGTGTTGGTGTTAATATCAAAGACTGTATATCAGACTTACTACTATCAATCTTTTCTAAAATTGGAAGAACAAAAGCTAATGTTTTACCAGTTCCAGTTTGCGCTTGGGCAATAACATCCTTTCCCGCTAATATAGAGGGAATTGTTTTTTCTTGGATAGGTGTAGGTGTAACAAGTCCTAATGATTTTAATGTATGGTTAATTTCTTTTCGAATTCCTAGTTGTAAAAAGTCAGGCAAGGTAATCACGTCTCTTTTCTTAAATTAATGCTTTTATTGTTATTTTATCTTGGATATACTCGTTGACATCAATCTTCAATTCATAAGTAGCTAAACGGGCGCTTGCACATTTGATCGAATAAAGGCTTATTTACTATAGCATATTGAATAGTATTTTACAGTGAGAATTTAATTATAACTTTTTTTATTTCCTAACTATACCTACATCCTCTAATACATTTTAAACAAACGATTAATTAAATAACTAAAATCAGTTTAATAAAGCGTCGCAAACATTGATATAGACGAATAAAAAAATAAGTAAATAGGTTTGTTCGTTTCAAAATTGCTAGCTAGGTTTGTTTAACTTTGGCTCTTTTCTAAAAGATTGTTATTTTTGAACAAAACTGATTAGGGTGATTGGAACGGATATGCGAGACTCCTGTGGGAGTAGCGGGACAGATGAGACCCCACAGGCGCTTCGCGCTGAGGAGGCTCATCGCCCGCCCCACGGAAAGCGAGCATCCTCTCGCTGCAATCAACCAACCCAATACTATTTTAAAAGCAACAAAGTTTGCGAAAACAGCCTTAACTTTTAAACGATTTAAAAGTCAAATATGGTATTATTAAATTGTTGACTAAAATTTGGGAGCGATGGCAATGAAAGAAGAATTAAATTACATTGGACAAAAAATTATTAACAACAGGAAAATTTTAGCTAACAGTGTCACTGATTTACAGAAAAATTTATATGATTTAAGCCAAAACAATCTCAATTGGTACGAGGATACTGATAATAATCGCGCATCACATCTTATTGAACTTTTAGGAAAATCATTAATAGATAAACAACAATTATCTAAAGAAATAGTTGATTGGGCAAAAACAGAGGCTAGTTATCTCGTAGATACTATTTCGTTAACGCAAGCTCTAAGGTCTTTGGCTTTTTATCGAACCGTTATATGGGATGTTTTCACAGAGGAGTTAGAACAACAACAATTTGCCGCACTTACAATGTTAGATGTTAGTAAAATTATTGACCCATTATTAGATGAAATAAGTGCCGTATTTGGGGAAGTTTTTCAAGACCACAGCAATAAATTAATGAAAATAGCTTATACTGCATTAGAAGAGCTTTCGGTACCTGTTGTTCCTATTAACAAAAATGTCGCTGTTGTTCCACTTATTGGTGAAATTGATACACATAGATCTCAACTAATATTAGAAGTGACAATGGAAGAATCTTCTAAACTCAAACTCGAATATCTAATTTTAGATGTCACAGGAGTGCCAGTAATCGATACAATGGTTGCTGACAATTTATTTAAAGTGATTTACGCTTTGAAACTTTTAGGAGTGGAAACAATTATTACAGGTATAAGACCTGAAATTGCGCAAACCATAGTTTCAATTGGGGTTAATTTTAAAGGAGTTACAACCTTTGCAGATTTACCTACCGCTTTATCAAGTATTGATCTTAAAGTAGTACATCAGAACTAGGTGATTTTAACAATAACTTTACATAATTTTATAAGAAGCTGAGATCTAGTACAGATACTCAGCTTTTAGTTACTAACCTCATTTAACCTCCTGATTTTTTAAATCCTCACGTAATAAAAACTTTTGAATCTTCCCACTTGCATTTCTAGGTAATTGATCAACGAAAACATATCTTCTTGGACGCTTATAAGGTGCTAGCTTTTCAGAATGCTTACAGAAGTTTTCTAAATCTTCGGCAGTCACATTTTGATCTTTTTTCACGACAACTGCGATTACCTTCTCTCCCCATAATTCATCAGGTTCTCCAAGAACAGCTACATCTAGTATTCCTTCATGCTCATAAAGAGCATCTTCTACCTCGCGTGGGTAGACATTTTCTCCACCACTTATGACCATATCATCCACTCGATCTGCAACAAATAAGAAACCATCCTTATCTAAATATCCGAGATCACCAGAGTGATACCAACCTTTATAAAGTGCTTCTTCACTGGCCTCTTTTCTATTAAAATACCCAATCATCATAGCTGGACCTTTCACGATTATTTCTCCTACCTCACCAGGTGGTAATATATCTTCAGGCTCAGATGGTCCGTTTTCATTTGGTTTAACAACTCTTACTTCGTGATTAAAGCAAGCTCTTCCAGCTGAACCTGCTTTTGAAAGCTGTTCATCTTTCCCTAGAAATGTGATAGCTGGACCCATTTCCGTCATTCCATATGCTTGCACAAGTTCGATCCCCAGTTTCTCCTTACATGCATTGACTAATACAGGCGCCATTGGTGCTGCACCATAGAGACCAAGCTCAAGTGATGTTAAATCATATAGTTCTAAATTTTCTTGTAATAGCATATTCCACATCGTTGGGGCAGCAAAAAAACTTGTTATCCCTTCATCTTTTATTGTATGTAACACTTCCTTTGCATCAAAGTGATGGATAATCACATTTTTTGCTCCGACATGCACTCGAGGCAGAAAACAGCAATGAAGTTCTGCACAATGGAACATTGGGGCTGTTACAAGTCCAATATCACTCGTAGACATTGTTAAAGAGCTAATACAAATTAAGCTATGCTCAATCATATCACGATGACGGTGCATTACCCCTTTTGGTCGACCTGTAGTTCCACTTGTATACATTATTGCGTAAGTATCTGATTCAAATACTTCTGTCATTGGTTGTGTTGTTGAAGCTGATTTAACGTTCTCGTGATAAGAAGAAGCAAAGGCTGGGGGTGATTCATCAATAGACCAAAAGGAAACAGATGGGAACTGGTCATGTATCTTTGTAATTTGGGGTTCCAAAGCATGTTCGAACAAGACAATTTTCGGCTCAGCATCATGCAAAATATATGATACTTCATCTGCTTTCAAACGAAAATTTATTGGATTTATAATTGCCCCGATCTTTGCTGCAGCAAAATAAACTGTTCCTAATTCATATGAATTGAATAGAAATGTAGATACTCGATCCCCTTTGCGAACACCTGTAGCAAGTAATGTATTTGCAAGCTTGTTTACTTCGTTGTTCCACTCCTGATATGTCCAGCGAATTCCTCTTGGTCGATCTACCAACGCTTCCTTTTTTCCAAATTTAGCAACGGTTTGTTCAAATAACTTACCAATCGTTAAATACATTTTCATTTCTCCCCCTCACATATAGAAAGCGATTACATTTTTAGTTTTAAAGATCAAAGCAGATTATATGATATTTCTACTAATTTCATAAAATTCCTTTTTCAATTTCAAAATAAAGAATAGTAAAAAAATTTCACCTTATTTAATCTCTAAAAGAATAAAAAAACACCATGTAGATTGTAAACAACTATCTACATGGTGTTCTTGATACAATATATCTTTATTAGCTTCCCATTTTCCTACGTGTAGTACTAGTTTTTTTTGATTGCTGACTTTTCATCTTTTGATTTTGTCCCAATCCTTTATTTGCCTGTTTTCCATTTGCCTGAGCTTGTTTTTTATTTGCAAGCTGTTGTTTCATTAAATCCTGTAAGCTAACCTTCTTTTTTTCTGTTGGTTGTGTATTTTGGTCATTATTATTTTCATGATTTGACATTAATATATCTCCTTTATCGTTAGAAATCATTTATAAGCTTTAACGGATGCTTTCCAATCAATTATAATACAATATTAATAAATAAACACCTAGAGAACAAAGATATTACTAATTTACTTATCGGTTTCTAAGAAAGCTCGTTGTAATCCGTTTCCAATTAATGGTTTATTGAAGTAATAGCCTTGACCAAAATCACAACCATTTTAGTTTAAGACTTGATGCTTTATTTTCTATCTCAAATCCTTCAGCAACAATTGTTAAGTCTAAGTGCTGAGCTAAATTAGCAAACAATTCAGTCTACAAGCGAAACATTTTTTATCTAAATATAAAAACTTAAAGAAATTGTTTTTAAACAGCATCTTCACGTTTTTCTACTCGAATTATGTACATCTTAATATTAGTTAATGATCTTGATCAAATAATCCATGATGAATTATTTCTTTTTTATTTGGTAGATCTTTCTTTTTTGGCTTTTCTTTCCCATATCCTAATCCCAAAATAGCAAGCACTCTTCGGTCATTCGGTATATTTAATGCATCTCTTACATACATTTCCCTTTGTTCGGAATCATCCTCATCTGTCGCATTAAAGACTGCTCCAAAAGCACACCCTAATCCAGCGTCCACTGCAGCTAACCAAATATACCCACTTGCAATTGACGAGTCCTGAATCCAATACTTACTAATTGTTGGACGACCTGTAATAACGATCGCATAGTTTGCTTCTTTTAACCATGGTACATATGGGGTTGTTTTTGACAGATGATCAAGCATTCCTCGATCATTTACAACGATAAACTCTCTCGAAGGCAGATTATTCCCTGTAGGTGCAAGCCATGCTGATTCTAAAATCCCTTCGATTTTTTCAGAAGGTACCGGTTGGTCTAAAAAACTAGTAATTTCCCGTCTGCTACTCACCACATGGTTAAATTCCATTCTATTTCCCCCATTCACAAAAATAAAAGAATATTTCAAATACATCTTTTATTTTAACAAACATTCAATAAATAACCAATTTCCATTACTTATCCTTCTGTTTTACACACGAAAAACAATACAGGATCTTATTATCCGTTATCATTCCATCTAAAAACCCATCCAAACAATAAATAATCTTCTCACAAATAGAACATTTCCCTACTTCTTCTCTCATTATGAGCTCCCTCCATAATTTCATTTCTCGAAATAACTAATTTGATCTTTAACATTTTTGCTGCATTTATAGCATGATAATAACTTTATATGTTTAATTCATCATACTAGAACATCTCATTATGTTGCCATCAAGTTTGAGCTAATTTTTTATTCCTTGTATTACTTTATTATACTTCCATGTATTTTATAGGAACACTCAATCATCCATTAGTTTTTTTAGAATAATTAAAAGCTAGACCAATAAAGTCTAGCTTTTTACTGCCGTTCGATTCCTTATATTTTTTGATTACGCTTTTTTATTTTTACGAGCATCAATTAATACAGCGCTTACAATGATGATACCCTTTAAAATTTGTTGCCAGTAAGATGAAACCCCTAATAAATCAAGGCCATTGTTCAGTACACCGATAATTAGTGCACCAATCATTGTTCCCGCAATTGTTCCAACGCCCCCAGCTAGACTTGTTCCACCAATTACTGCAGCTGCAATAGCATCTAACTCAAACATATTTCCCATACTTGGTTGACCTACACTGATTCTCGCTGTTAACATCATCCCAGCAATGGCAGAAAGAAAACCAGCGTAAGTATAGATCATGATTTTATATCGGTCTACATTAATCCCGCAAATTCGTGCAGCTTGTTCATTCCCACCAATTGCATACGTATATTTACCGAACTTTGTTTTACTTAACATCAAATGTGAGATAATCCCCATAACAATAAATACAACAATTGGAAATGGGATCCCTATGATTTCACCTTTACCAATAAACAAAAATGATGGCGATAAATCAGGAATTGGTCTTCCATCACTATATAATAAAGCTAAACCTCTTGCAGCAATCATCATTCCTAGTGTAGCGATAAAAGCAGGAATTTTTCCTTTTGCTGTAATTGTTCCGTTAATTAATCCAGCAAGCGCACCAATACCAAGTCCAATTGCTAAAGGGACAATGATTGGAAATTCACCTGGATGAGCAAAACTTGCTGATGCAACAGAAACTAACGCAATAACTGACCCTGATGACAAATCAATTCCTGTTGTAATAATAACCATCGTAACACCCATTGCAACAATTCCGATAAATGAAATTTGACGAATAACATTTAATAAGTTTTGTGCTGTTAGAAAGGCTTCTGAAAGTAATGACATTGTCACCATCATTGCGAGTAAAACTAGTAATATCCCATACTTACTAGTTAGTTGTGCCCCTTTCTCTTTCCAAGCAAACTTAGTCTTACTAACACTCGTAACTGTGCTGCCAACTGGATTATTCATCTTAAACCCTCC
This sequence comes from Metabacillus sp. KUDC1714, assembly GCF_014217835.1. Taxonomy (NCBI): domain Bacteria; kingdom Bacillati; phylum Bacillota; class Bacilli; order Caryophanales; family Bacillaceae; genus Metabacillus; species Metabacillus elymi. The sequence goes on along the minus strand of NZ_CP055263.1, from coordinate 4,520,191 downwards.
TCTGGTTTCAACTATAAGCAACCTCTAAAATTTTCTCTTGATTTGCTTCTTCCCTACTTAATTCTCCTTTTTTGCTACCTTCATGCATGACAATGACACGATCACTCATTCCTAATACTTCAGGCAATTCAGAAGAAATCATAATAATGGCTTTACCTTCCTGCGCTAACTTAGACATCAATTTGTGTATTTCTGATTTTGCTCCAACATCAACACCTCTAGTTGGCTCATCTAAAATAAGAATATCGGGATCATTTAACAACCATCTCGCTAGCAGGACCTTCTGTTGATTTCCACCGCTTAGGTTCATAATAAGTTGATCAATACTAGGTGTTTTTATATTTAACCGTTCTACCTGTTCCTTACATGTTTCATCAACTAATTTTTTATTTACATATCCTAGCTGTGAAAAATGATCGATATTCGAAATAATCATATTTTCCCTAATTGAAATCGGAAGAAATGCTCCTGTTAATTTTCGATCTTCTGTTAATAATGAGAGCTTGAGTTTAATTGCATCTTGAGGTGATTTTATTTTCACCTTTTCTCCATGGATAAAAATCTCGCCTGAGTCAGGTGGATCAATGCCGAAAATACTTTCGATTACCTCTGTTCTACCAGAGCCCATTAACCCTGCAATCCCTAATATCTCACCTTTTCTTACTTCAAAACTTATGTTTTTGAATTTCCCCTCTTTTGAGAGATTGTTAACTTCAAGAACGACCTCCTTAATTTCTGCAGCTTCTTTATGAAATACTTGTTTTATTTCTCTTCCTACCATCATTTGAATTAATGTATCTTGATTTAATTCATGTGCACCCTTTGTCCCGATATATTGCCCATCTCTAAAGACAGTAATTTCATCACAAATTTTAAAAATCTCATCCATTTTATGTGATATATATATGATCGAAACACCTTTCGCTTTTAACGATTGAATAATATTAAATAATTGCTCTACTTCTTTTTCTGTAATGGCAGATGTTGGTTCATCCATAATAATTAAATCAGCATGATATGACACAGCTGTTGCGATTTCAACCATTTGCATATTTGCAATGCTTAAGTCTTTCATTTTTGAAGTTGGATTAATCTTCATATCGAGTTTTTCAAATAACTCCCTAGCGTCCTCCACCATTTTCTTATCATTTACCCAGCCAAATTTACCTTTTATAGGTTCTCTGCCTAAGAAGATATTTTCGGCAACGGTCATATGAGGAACCGGACTTAATTCTTGGTGAATCATCGATATCCCATTCTTTAATGCTTCCTTTGTGCTCGAAACGTTCAATTCTTTCCCTTTATATTTAATCGTTCCATGGTTAGGCGTATAAATTCCAAAAATAATTTTCATGAGTGTAGATTTCCCAGCACCATTTTCACCCATTAATGCATGAACGGTCCCTTTCTTTACCTTCAATTGAATATTATCTAGCGCTTTTACCCCAGGGAATTCCTTTGTAATATTTTGCATTTCTAAAATATATTGTTCACTCACCTTTACACCACCTTGTAATTAGTAGTTTACAGGCTGACTCAAAAGAGTCTGATCCATCCACGCATGAATTGTAATTATATCTTTCAACTCATTAAATGAATTTTTGTGGAAGAAGATCAGACTCTTTGGTTTTGAATCACCTTAAAATTCTTCTAAATTATTTCTCCCACTTCGCGATATACTCATCAACATTCTCTTGAGTAACTAATTCAAATGGAATATTTATGAAATTACTTTCTAGCTTTTCTCCTTTAACAGCCTTAATAGCTGTTTCAATTGCACCCTTCCCTTGGCCATAAGCATCCTGGAAGGCAGTTACATTCAACTTTCCATCTTTTACATATTCTAATGCGTCAATTGTTCCATCAATCCCTGCAATAATAATATCTCCGCGCTTACCAGCGGCCTCAAGGGCCATGATTGCACCAATTGCCATTTCATCATTATTCGCTACAATTGCATCGAATTCATCTCCAGCTTGAATCCAGTTTTCCATTACGGTCATGCCTTGCGATCTTTGATAATCAGCAGTCTGTTCACGAACTAGTTTCATATCTGGATTTTTCTCTAAGACATCTTTATTTCCTTTTGTTCTATTAACAACTGATTCTTGGCCTAACGTCCCGTTCATAATTCCGATATTTCCTTTACCACCAAGTAACTCTGTGACTTTTTCCATTTGAATTGTACCTGCTTCAACAGATTCGGAACCTACATAAGCATAAATCTTTTCCATCGTCTCTTCATCTGGCATTCTATTAACGACAACAACAGGTATTCCAGCCTCATTTGCCGCATCAACCATCGGACCTACAGCATCTGTTTCAACAGGATTAATTAAAATTGCATCTACCTGCTGAACAATAAAAGTTTCAACTTGTGAAAATTGTTTACCTGCATCATTTTTCGCATCTACCATGTTTACTTCAACATCATCATGAGCTTCATCATATTCTTTAATTCCATCGTATAAGTAGGAAAGCCACTTATCATCAAACACAGGCATAGCAGCTCCGATTACAATTCCATCTTTTCCTGAATCACTTCCACCTGTTTCACCTGACGCACATGCAGCTAACAATCCTAATGTAAGAATAGCAATCATTAACATACTCATTATTTTTTTTAGTTTCATAAGTAAACCCCCTATAATAACTTTTAGTGAAACGCTTACATTTTACAAAATAAACAATTGCAAACTACTACTTAATTAACAGATAAAACATACATTATTCATAACAGGTTAACAATTATAACGAAAGCGCTTTATCTTTTAAATATGTAAGAGTTATTCTATGATGTTAACTTAAGAATTGACCGATTTAAACCAATAGATATCCGGAAAGTGATCCCCCTTACCCCTTTGTGATTTTGGAATTATCGTCTGATATGAGCGTTGTAATCGATTTCAAAATTCATTATCGGGTAATCGATAACCCCTATTTGTATATTATCTTATGACAAATTACTTTTCAACACTTTTTTAGAAATTTTTTGAATTTTGTTTACCTTAAAATTCTTTTATTGTTAACAACTGCAAAAGGTTTCTTAACTATTCCAATTCTTCGCGTAACTAAATAACCTACAGTTTAATCTGCCATTTACTAATATGAACACAAAAATACCCCTATCTACTTAATGTATAATAGGAGTATTATTTTAGATTGGGTGTGTATATTTTTTAAAGGGTTTGTTAAATAAAACTATTGATAATAGGTAAATCATACGACACCCCTACTATTGACCTTCTTTCCCATAAACTCGAGCTGTTGTCTCACGAATCACTAGATCAGGTAGCATCTTTATTCGTTGCTTTAATTTATTTGTTTTATCAATTTTACTAATAAGCAGATCCATTGCTTTTCTCCCCATTTCACCTAAAGGCGCCGCAACTGAAGATAATTGTGGTTCTACTATTTTGCACATAAATGTATTGTCAAAACCGATAACAGATAATTCGTTTGGAATCTTTATTCCACGTTGTTTTGCCGCCATTATTGTACCAACAGCTAAAACATCATTACAACCAAAGATTGCAGTAGGTCTATCTTGGTTATCTAGAAGTTTTCCTGCTTGTTCAACCGCCCTCTCGATTGTTGTTTCACTTTGGTAAATTAATTTTTCGCTATATTCTATATCAGCATTTGATAACGCTCGCTTATAACCCTTAACACGCTCTAAACTGCTTACTGCATCCTCAGTCATTACGCCAATTTGTCGATGCCCTAATGATAGTAAATATTCCGTAACCTTATATCCTCCTAAAAAATCATCAATAGTTACACAATCAATACTAAGTTCAGGACGTTCAAGTGCAAAAAGCACTAATGGAAAATTCTCATTAATAAGCTCTTTAAGAACCTCATCATTTTTAAATTTTGAAGCAATAATGAAGCCATCAACCTGTCTCTGACGGAATAACGTTACTTGTTCTTCTTCTTTTTCTGGGTCATTATTCGTATTACAAATTAAAATACTAAATCCCAATTCACGCCCGTATGCTTCAATTAATTTCAAGTACTCAGAATAAACAGGATTGTTCATATCTGGAATGATAATTCCGATTGTGAATGTATTTTTCCCTTTCATTGCCGAGGCCAATACATTCGGTTGATAATGAAGATCTTCCATGATTTTCATTATTTTAGCTTTTGTCTTTTCACTTATGCGTCCCTTATTATTTATAACTTTGCTAACAGTAGTAGCAGAAACCCCTGCTTCTCTAGCGATATCATAAATGGTAGGTTTCATCTTTCCACACTCTTTCAAACATTCTATTTTTCATTAATCGATACCTTTAATTATATCATATCCACTAAAATATTTAGTTGTTACACCTCACACTGTTATATAAAAAAAGAGTCAAATCATATCTTGATTTGACTCTTTTAACATGCAATATTAAAGGTTATCGATAACCCTAACGATGTTAGTATACCTCACAAGTTGAGTTTCTTATAATTAACTTCGGCAGTACCAGTATCTTTTGTCTTGTATTATGTTTACCTTCTATCTCAGCTAATAAAATATCCACTGCTTGAGAGCACATGCTCTGAATTGGTTGATCAACCGTTGTTAATGTTGGATCACAGCATTTCGATAATAGTGTGTTATCAAATCCTGTAATTGATAGATCTTGAGGAATAACTAAGTTTTTTTCACGTGCACCAATCAAAATCCCAATCGCTAGCAAATCATTGGCGCCAATAATTGCTGTTGGTGGATTAGGTGTATCCAGTGTTGCTTCTGTTAGCTTCTGTGCATGTTCGACACTAGAGTTACAGATCATTATATGCTCATCTTGTACATATAAGTTATGATCTTGCATAGCCTGTTTGTAGCCGCGAATTCGCTCCTGACTGCTTGTGGCATCCTCAGCAATTACTGCTATATTTTTATGACCTTGAGAAATTAAGTAATTAGCTATTTCATAACCTCCAACAAAATTATCCACGGTTACAGTATTCACAGTCAGGTTAGGGTGAGGTTCAGCAGCTAGTAGAATCACTGGAACATTTTCCTTTAGCAACTCCATAACAACATTCCTATTTTTAAAACCACCAGCAAAAATAAAACCATCGACGCTTTTCTGCCGTAGCAATGAAACGTAGTGCTCTTCTTTTTCCGATCTAAAATCAGTACTGCAGATAACAAGGTTATATCCCCGTTCATGGGCACGGTCTTCAACTTGACGTGCCATCTCAGCAATAAAAGGATTTGCGATATCGGGTAACAAAAAACCTATTGTGGAAGTTCGCTTACCAGTTAAAGCAGATGCAAGGACACTTGGCTTGTATTTTAGCTCGTTCATTGCACTTAAAACTTTTTCCTTTGATTTTTTTCCAACCTGCTGATTATTCAAGACCTTAGATACGGTAGAAATTGAAACACCTGCTTTTTCTGCAACATCATAGATCGTAATTTTCACTTTTAGTTCCCACTTTCCTTCAGTAATCCTAATGTGTAAGTAAAAAGTCATTTAACATAAAGGGAATACTAACCTTTGCTACTTTCTACAAGTCTAGTTCACTATGTAACATGTATGAAGTATACGATAAATTATTTTGGCACCAATTTTATTTCCACTAAACTGAAAGCGCTTTACTATTTCTATTGTAATGACATTTTATTTTTAATCAACCTTTTCTTTAAAAAAGAATATATTTCAAAGATACTATTACTTTTTTTAACAAAAACCCCTAAAATCACTGGTTAAAATGATTTTAGGGGACATATTATTTACATTTTAAACTTTTTTATTATTTCTCGTAAATCCACAACCTTATCACTTAAAGATTGAGCATATGATGAGAATCTTCACCTAATAACTGATTGTCTTCACAAGGAAAATAAACTAAAAATGTAGTACCTTTGTCACTTGAATCAATCTTAATTTTGCCGTTATGTTCAGAAACAACTTTATGACAAATGGACAAACCAAGACCAGTACCATTTTTCTTTGTACTGAAGAAAGGTGTACCAATTTTATCAATAACTTCATCCTTAATCCCACAACCTTGATCCTGAATTGCTAAAACAACCTGGTCATCTTGATGATATGTTTTAATGGTTAAGGTTCCGCTTGAAGACATTGCCTCAAGACCATTAAGTGAAAGGTTTAAAATCAATTGCCGAATTTCACGTTCATGGATTTGTATAGAAGGGCAGACAGCTAGATCTAGATCAACATGATGATCTGTGTACATCGCTTTCGCTTGAATAAGCGGGAACAATGTTTCAATAACTCCGTTTAAATTCTTCCATTCTCGTTTTGTATTATTATTTTTTGAGACTGATAGAAATTCAGTAATGATATTATGCGCCCGATCAAGCTCTTCAATCATAATGTCAATAAATTCAGATGAAGGAAAATCTTTAGACATTTGTAAAAACCCACGGATGGTTGTCATCGGATTACGAACTTCGTGGACAATTCCAGACGCCATTTCCCCTACAATGTTTAGACGGTCCAACCGTGCCATTTCTTTCTCGACTAAAACTCTCTCTGTAATGTCAGTGATTACTGAAAGAAGACAGTTCTCTCCATGTAATTCCATTAATTCAGTTGATAATAAACCTTCTCGTAACTCTCCTGTTTTGTTTAAGTACTTTATTCTGCTATTGTATACAGGATGTGTTAAATCAGCCATTTCAACAACGGTTTCACCAATATCTTCATAAGAGATATATGTTAGAGGATCGGCTGATTGATTGAGTATTTCTTCATAGTGATTAAATCCAGAGTAAGTTAACCAACTCTTATTTACGTTGATAAAGTGCCAGTCTTTTAGCGATCGCAATGATACAAGGCATGGTGTTGCTTCAAATATTTTACGAAAACGTTCTTCCTCAATCAGCTTTCTTTCTGTAACATCACGAATTGAACAAACATAAACCAGCTGACCTCCTATACTAGCCTCTCCAATTTGGATATCAGCTGGAAAAACAGATGAATTCTTTCGGAGTGCCGTAGTTTCAATAATTGTACCTATATGGATAAGATCTCCAAAATACTTTGTCAAATCAGGTACAATCAGATTGATGTGTTCATTTATTATTTCTTCCACCATATATCCAAACATATTGTCTATTGCGGGATTTGTCGTTATCACCTTACCAGTTTCATCAAAAGTAACAAGGGTATCTGCCAATGTTTCTCCGGTTACTCTTAATACTTCATTCTGAAACATAATTTGTTCTTGGTATCGATGAATTTTTATAAAAGCATCAATTTTCATCCTCAAAGTTTCAGGGTGAAAAGGTTTAAAGATATAATCAATAGCACCTGAGTGATACCCCTCTGTCACATGCTCTAAAGCCTGACTAATGGCTGTAATAAAAATAATTGGAATTTGCTTAGATTTCTCACGAGACTTTATCATTCTAGCTGTTTCAAATCCATCAATCCCTGGCATTTGTACATCTAGCAAAATTACAGCAATGTTATCTATAAGTACATGCTTTAACGCTGCTTCACCTGAATTGACACTAATTAAATTGTATTCAGGTGAGGATAGGACACTTTCAAGTGCTAATAGATTCTCTGGACGATCATCTACTAATAATATATTTACTTTATTTGCATTAGTGTTCCATTTTTCGATATAGCTTTTCATCAGAATCCATCTCCTCATAACACGTACTATGGCTAGTAAAAGCAAGATCCTCTCTTTTTCCAATCCCCAATATTCCTGATGAAACTAGACTATTATAAAATAATTCGTGCACACGGTTTTGTAAATTTGAGTTAAAATAAATCATGACATTTCTACAGAGAATGACATGAAACTCATTAAAAGAATGATCCACCGCTAGATTATGTTGAGCAAAAACAACATTTTCTCGTAGGAAGGCATGAAAAATTGCTTGATTGTCTTTAACTGTGTAATATTCAGTAAATGCTTTTCTACCACCTGAATGTAGGTAATTTTTTGTATACAATTGCATCTTCTTTAATGGAAAAATACCTAACTTCGCTGTTTCTAACGCAGATTCATTAATATCAGTTGCGTATAATGTTGCTTTTTTATGTAATCCTTCATCGTATAACAGAATTGCCATTGAGTAGACTTCTTCACCTGTAGAACACCCTGCATGCCATATCCGAATAGTAGGATATTCTTTTAATATAGGAATGATTTTCTTACGAAAAGCTGAATAAAAACTGGGATCACGGAACATTTCAGTTACCGTGATCGAGAAATCCTCTAATAGACTTCTCATAATTTTTGGATCATGTAGAACCAATTCTTGTAATCCTGAAACTGACGATAATTTCTCAGAATAGATTCGATGCCATATACGACGACGAATCGATGAGAATACATAGTTTCGAAAATCAAATCCATAATGCCGATAAATACCTTCTAGTAATAAATCAATTTCTATTTTTTCAAGATCTACAGGATTCTTTTCATGCATCACAATCTTTTCCATTGAGTAACCACCTATCTGTACAACCATACCTTCATTAAAGAAAAGAGTTGATCTAAAAATACAGGCTTACTAATATAGTCTGACGCACCAGCTTCTATGCATTTATCTTTATCAATTTTCATCGCTTTCGCGGTCAAGGCAATGATTGGAATGTCTTCGTATTCTGACTTCTTACGAATTATTCGGATTGTCTCATATCCATCCATTTCAGGCATCATGATATCCATAAGAATTAAATCAATATCTGGATTTTCCTGTAAAACAATAAGTCCACTCTTGCCATTTTCAGCAAAGACAATTTCCATTTGCTTCTTTTCTAGGGCTGTTGTAATTGCAAATATGTTCCGCATATCATCATCAACAATAAGTATTTTTTTCCCCTTTAACAATTCGTCTCCATCTTGTTCTAGTAGAGAATTCTGTTTGTTATCATTAATAATCTCAAGTGTAGTTGCCACTTCATCATTTAATGGATTTACTTCTGTTAAACTACTTTTATCATAAACGGGTAAATAAAACGTAAATGTACTCCCTTTACTTGGAGAGCTTTCAACATCAATACCCCCGCCTAACAATTGTGCAAGTTCTCGACTAATTGAAAGACCTAATCCTGTCCCCCCATATTTACGACTGGTTGTTCCATCTCCTTGTTGAAAGGCCTTGAATATTAACTGTTGTTTATCAATCGGTATTCCAATTCCAGTATCTTTAATCGAAAATGCTAGAATCGTTTCGTCATTTTTTAAAGTAGGATGATTTGCTAAATTCGCTTTATAAAGTTTCATCTCAACTTCACCATATTCGGTAAATTTAAAGGCATTTGTTAGTAAATTTTTGATAACTTGTTGTAATCGTTGTTCATCTGTCCATATAACTTTTGGTAATTTGTCATCAATTTGAATTGAAAACTTTAACCCTTTTTGATCTGCAAGCGGCTGAAATTGACGTTCGATAAAACGACATACATCATTAAGAATAACTTCGCTAGGTATGATCTCAATATTTCCTGACTCAATTTTAGCCAAATCTAATATTTCATTAATTAAGTGTAGTAGGTCATTTCCCGACTTATAAATGGTGTCTGCAAACTCAACTTGTTGAATCGTAAGATTTCCTTCTTCATTTTCAGTAAGCAGATGTGCTAGAATAAGCAAGCTGTTTAACGGTGAACGTAACTCATGTGACATATTAGCTAAAAATTCTGACTTATATTTTGAATTAAGTTCTAATTGGACAGCTTTTTCCTCAAGTTCCATTTTGGTATTGTTTAAATCTTTTGTTTTTTGTTCCGAGCTTTTATACTGTTCTTCAAGTTTTTCATTCATACTTATTAGTTCTTCATGCTGAAGCTGCAACTCCTCAGACTGACTTTGTAATTCTTCTGTTAATTGCTTTGATTCTCTTAATAAATTTTCAACCTGCATACGACCTCTCACACTATTTACAGTAATACCAATATGGTTGGCAATTTGTTTTAATAATCTTTCTTGAATAGGTTCAAATTTTTTAAACGAAGCTAATTCAATAATGACTGTAATTTCCCCTTCAAATTCAACCGGTATAATGAATAGGCTAGCTGGTGAAGCAGTACCTACACCTGAAGATATTTGAATATAGTTTTCCGGGAGCTCTACAAGATGAATTGCTCGCTTTTCAAGTGCTGCTTGTCCGATAATTCCTTCCCCGTAACTAAAGCTAGGAACACTCATTTTCTGATTTTGAAATGCATAAGTTGCAAGACTTTGAAATCTTGGTTCTTCAGATCCTTGCTTGATATAAAACACACCGTAATTTGCACCAACCATCGGTGTGATTTTAGTAATAAATTTCTCGGCTAATGTTGGAAGATCATGAATCCCTTGATACATTGTGGCTATATCTGTAATGCTTGTTTCAAGCCAGCTTTTTTCCTGAAGAGCTATCGTCATCTTATTAAAAGCATTTGCAATATCACCTATTTCATCATTCGTTTTTACTTCAATTGGTATGTAACGTTCTTTTGTACTGGAAGTTGATGTTAATGTGGTAATCACTTTAGTTATCTTTGATAGATTATTAGTAATATTTTTAGAAATAAATAACCCAATTAATAGATTGATTATAAGTACAACAAAGCTTATTAAGATTGTGGTTTGTTTAATATCATCAACTAGTGCCGTGTTCTCTGCTTTGGCATCACTCATTAATTGATTATTTCGTTCAGTAAGATATTTAGTTAACGGAGCAAACTCAATTCCTATAGGCAGCACTTCCGAAATAAAATAATCTAATGCTTCTTCTTGATTCGAATCTTCTTCAAATTGCCTCAATAACTCTTCATACTTTTTAGTAAACTGCTTATTAAGTTCACTTAGTTCTGTAACAACTTTTCTACTTTCAGATTGGGTAACAAGGCTACTTGTTTCGCGTATTAACAAATCCAATTCAATATTTGCCCGTTGTAGTTCCTTTTCAAAGTCTGGGCTTTTGGTTAACAAATACCCACGTAAACTATTGGTTTGCTGAGTTGCTAAAATTTCAATATCTTTTATATTACTTAAGATATTGACACGTACATTTATTATTGATGAATACGAGTTATTAATTTTATTGATGTAATAATAAAAAATCCCACTAGTTGCACCGAAAAATAGAGTTACAGACAGAAAACCTAGGATTAACTTTTTACTTATTGTAAATCTCACCCACCAATTAACTCCCCTCTATCCTTTATTAAATTTGACGTTATTTAATTATTGTATAAATTCAGTATCTTTAAATAGATTATAAACTATTAATTTGATTTTTATAACAACTTTTGTGAGAATATCTAACATAATTTCACTCTATTTCACAAACTATTAAATCGAAACAATCCTTGTTTTATATGGATTTGCAGTGAAATACAAAACATTGACACAAAATAGACACATAATACCCCCTTCTTTTCGACATACAGATGTGGTTTGACTGACTTATACTTGCAATATCGTTTCTGATGTAAACAAAAATAACATTGATCAGGGTGACAGTAGATGAAAATTTGGAATATGCCAATATGGAGGAGTAAAAAAGTGACGGTGCTGACAATGAAAAACAAACAAGTATTTTCTGAATATCCAAAACATTCATTTTATGATGAGATGTTTGATTCAAATGGAAAGGTTAGGAATTCTTACGACAAACTCTATCAACAGTTTTCAAAAATGGGGGTAAAAAAATTAACAAACCGAAACTCTTCCATGCAGTCGCAAATGATTAAGCAGGGAATCACATTTACACTCTACGACGGGAACCAAGATGAATCACATTCTGAACGAACGATCCCTTTTGATATCATCCCAAGAGTTATTACGTCAGAAGAGTGGGAGTTCCTCGAACGTGGTTTGAAACAAAGGGTTCTTGCGTTAAATATGTTTATTAAAGATGTTTATCATGAGCAAAACATTCTTAGAGATGAAATCATTCCAAGAAAGATGATAATTTCCAACCCCTATTTCCTTCCAGAAATGGTTGGATTAGATATTCCAAACGATAATTATATCCCTCTTTCTGGAATTGATTTAATACGCAGTGATACAGGAGAGTATTATGTTTTAGAAGATAATTTACGAAATCCATCAGGTTTGTCTTATGTCTATAAAAATCGTTCCTTAATGATGCATTTATTCCCTGAATTATTTTTTGAATATCAAGTAAGGGATATTAATCAAGGGTTAAATGATTTACTTGGTAGCTTACGGAGTCTAGCTCCCGAACATAAACAGGATCCTCTAGTTGTCTTGCTGACTCCTGGGGTTCATAATGCCGCTTATTATGACCACACATTTCTTGCTCAAGAGATGGGAATAGAGCTTGTCGAAGGACGAGATTTAACAGTTATTGATCAAAAAGTTTATTTAAAAAGCATTCAAGGTCTTCGACAGGTTGATGTCATTTACCGTCGTATAGATGATGATTTCCTTGATCCACTTGCATTTCGAGCAGATTCCCTACTCGGTGTACCTGGTCTTATGAATGCATATCGTGCTGGAAATGTTGCACTTGCCAATGCACCTGGAACTGGAATGGCTGATGATAAAGCTGTTTATGCTTACGTACCAGACATGATTCGGTATTACTTAAAGGAAGAACCAATTTTAAAAAATGTACCTACATATATTCTTTCAAAACAGGAAGAAAAAGAATACGTTATCGCTAATCTATCAAAGATGGTTGTAAAAGAAAGGACACTATCTGGTGGATATGGCATGTTAATTGGACCAACTGCTTCTGAAACAGAAATCAATGAGTTTGCAAAAAAGATTATTAAACATCCAGACCGTTATATAGCTCAACCAACAATAAAGCTGTCCTGTTCACCTTCTTTAACTGATCACGGAGAGCCAGCTCCTCGACATATTGATTTACGTGCATTTGTATTTTTAGGGAAAAATGTGCAACTCGCTCCGGGTGGTCTTACGAGAGTCGCATTAAAAGAAGGATCATTAGTCGTCAATTCATCCCAGGGTGGCGGCACAAAAGATACTTGGGTTCTTTAATTATCTATATTCTAGAAAAAACTTATGATGAGGTGAAGAAAATATGATGAACCGTTGTGCGGAATTACTATTTTGGGTAGGTCGTTATTTCGAAAGAATTGAGAATCATACGAGGTTAATCGATGTCAACTATCATATGCGACATGAATTAAAAAGAAATGCAGATGAAGAAGACTATATGTGGGAACGTTTAGTTTCATCAATTGGAAGTGTAAATGCTTTCAACAATAAATTTGAAACAATTAATGAGAAAACTGTTATTCAATTTTTAACATTTGATAAAACAAACACAAATTCAATTTTTTCATGTGTTCACCAAACTAGAACAAATATGCGAGCATTGAGACAATTGCTTCCTAATGAAATGTGGGATATTACGAATACTTTTTACCTTTGGTTAAAAGAACAAGATATAGACTCTGCAATGGAACAATCACCTTATCTTTTCTATCAACGTATCAGAGAGTGGTTGTCAATCTTTAACGGCACAGCCGATTCTATAATGGTTCGTAATCAAGAGTGGAATTTCATTCAAGCTGGGAAGCATTTAGAGCGGGCCGAGAATATTCTCAGGATTCTCTACTCAATCTATCTTAATTTTATGGAGGATGGCTCTTTACTAAAAGACAAACATAATTACAATCGTATGATCGTGTTGTTAAAGTCTGTCGGTGGATATGAAGGCTTCAGAAAATTTCATGCAAATAATGTTACGTTTGAAAAAGTAGTAGAGTATATGATGCTTAACCCTACTTTTCCACGTTCAGTAAATTTTGCTTTAACCTCGTTAGAGTCTAATTTACAATCTATTAAACAACAAGATTATAATTTTGTCCTTTTATCAGACCAAGCGCTTGATTTAACTGTAAAAATTAGAGAGATTCTTGCTGGAGTTCAGGGAGAACTATATGGTTTAGATTTGCTTTATCAAATGCTTGTTTCATGTGATCAACTAGGTGATACAATCTCAAAAACATTTTTTCAGGAGGAGTTCGTCGGAGCGTGAAATTGCAAATTACCCATCTTACAAGATACACTTATCAAGAACCAGTAATGGACAGCATTAATGAGGTCCGTCTCACGCCTAGATCTGATGATCATCAAGAATGCAGCGAACATAGGATCTTAGTTAAACCAGAAGTACCCCTATTTTCTTACACAGATTATTTCGGGAATACTGTCCATCATTTTACAATACCTTCACCACATCACGAACTTACAATTGAATCACGTTCAATCGTAGATACAGTTGAGACTTTCAAAGATATGGTGCACCCTATACCCTATGAAACAGAAACCGATATTCTAGCTAGTGATACATTTCAAAATCAGTATGCAGAGTACTTAATGGAAACAGATTTTACCCGAATTACACCTGAATTACGAATATTTTGTGCTGAAACGGTTCATACATACAAAGTAAAAAGTATATATCATTTGCTAGAGCAAATTTCAAATTTGCTCTACTCTAATCTGACATATGATACAGGTGCCACACATGTCCATACAACAGTTGAAGAAACATTGCGTCTTAAAAGAGGTGTTTGTCAAGATTATGCCCATTTAATGATTGCAATTTGCCGTCTTTATAACATACCGACAAGATATGTTAGTGGATATCAGTTTATTGGTGATATTCATGATGATCAAACAGAAGAAGTCCAGCACGCCTCTCACGCATGGATCGAAGCCTATGTTCCAATCGTAGGTTGGATCGGCTTCGATCCGACTAATAATGGGAAAATTAATTGGCGTTATGTAAAAATTGGGCATGGCCGTAATTACAGAGATATTGTTCCAGTAAAAGGGGTTTACCAGGGTTTAGGTGAACAAAAATTAGAGGTTTCCGTTGATGTAAAAGTTTTAATGGATGATAGTAAGAATAAAAAAATTATTTAGATCTTACCGAAAACAATAGAAAAGTCTTAACCCCTTTTCAAAAAAGGATTAAGACTTTTTTATTTATTAGTAAGGAAAAGCTAAATCAACGATTACAGGATAATGATCACTTGGAAATTGACCATTTTTATAATAGTCTAGAATTTCAAAAGAATTTGCTACAACGTTACCTTTAGCAAGAACCCAATCAATTCGTCTTTCCGGTCCTCCACCAGTTGGATCACGGAATCCATTAAAGGTACCTAGGTTTTCATTCATTCTTACCTTTGCTGTATCCCATGTATCGGAAAATGCTCCATCACTTGTTAATGTTTGATGTGGCAGACTATTTGGGCTTGTATTAAAGTCCCCTGTTAATACAACCGGTAATTCAGAATCAAATGCTTTAATCTCTTCTATTATTAATTCAGCACTTTTCTCTCTTGCCTCTGCAGATTGGTGATCAAAATGAGTGTTCACAACATAAAATTGTTGATCGCTCTGCTTATCAAGAAATTTCGCCCAAGTGACCATACGTGGAATTGAGTTCCCCCACGACTTTGATCCAATGACATTGGGTGTATCTGATAACCAAAAATGATCATACTCTAAAGGAGAGTAGCGGTTTTCGTTATAAAAAATAGCTGAATATTCTCCTTTATTGCCTCCCTCACGCCCTAAACCAATCCATTCATAATCAGGTAAACTATCATTAAGATCCTTAAGTTGTTGATACAATACTTCCTGAGTTCCAATAATATCTGGTCGTTCCATTCGGATCAATTTTTTTATAGCTGGTAACCTTTCTGCCCAAGTATGTGGTGAAGGGTCATTGTTATTCAAATACCTTAAGTTATACGTCATTACCTTCAAATTCACCTCAGATGTTTGTTCATTGTTTTCTGAAGCTAACACATTTGATGTTCCTGAAAAGACTGTACCTAACAACATCATGATAATTGCTACTAAAAAATAAGGATTTAACCACTTTTTCATTTCAATTCCCTCCTAGTTATATAATACAAACAAATCATAACGATAATATGTAAACCCTTTATATAAGATATATTGATTATTCATTAAGCTTTTTTCTAGTAGGATAAATTCAGATATACCAAGTATATTACACTTAAAAACATGAAAATTGTATGAGTGAATTTTGAATTCAAGTGAATTTTCATGTGAAGTTTTTCCTATTAAAATTTTCAATTTTTATTATTATGTAAAAAAATTTACTTTCATTTAAAGGTAATGTAATTATTAACAGATGTTATTGAATAAAATGGTATGATAGATAAAAGTAATTTTTGATATTAAACCTGGGAGAATTCGGATGAAAATAAAAATAAAAGTAGTCGCTGCAATTATTGAAAATGACCAAAATGAAATACTTTGCGCATTAAGATCACCGAGCATGTCATTACCGAACATGTGGGAATTTCCTGGAGGTAAGATGGAAAAAGGTGAGGATTTTTATATAGCTATTGAAAGAGAAATCAATGAAGAGCTAGACTGTAAAATTGAAGCACAAAATATCTTTCATGAAAACACTCATGAATACGAATCATTTAGCATTCATTTGATTTGCATGAAATGTAGGATCACAAATGGAGATCCAATTCCAAATGAACATTCAAAATTGATTTGGTTGAAAAAAGAAAATCTATGTTCCCTAAAGTGGGCTCCTGCGGATATTCCAGCTGTGGAACAATTAATGAAGGAAAAGTAGTCTAACTTTTAGTAACAACTACTTTTCCTTAAGCACAAGAAATTGATAGTAGTTTAATATGCTATTGCTCTCCACTCCCTGAAGAGTTTGGTCTTTTCGATTCCTGTAATTTCTGTTTTTCTATATTATCTATCGAAACAGATTCTAACCCATATCCAGTTGAGCTAATTTCTAATACATCTTCCTTACTTTTTAGGTGTAATTCCGAATCCTCGAACTTTACCATTCTAAGTGCCTCCTTTATAACTTTTTTCTATTTTCCTACATATTACTTTAATTATGTATGAAACGTCATAAATGTTTCATATATAATGCAATGAAAAAGTATATTCTTATTCGCCATCGAAACAAGTGGCATTTCATCATGCAGATGCCACACAAAACTTACTGGCTATCTTCCTGAATGCTTTACATAATCGAAGACAGAGTCAATATGCAACAAATGCCTAAATTTGAATACGATAAACCATCATTCATGAAAAAGGATTTGATGACAATGGTACAATATCGTTTACCAATACCTATTCAAACATACGATGTTTTAGCTCATAAGCTTTCCATTTATTATCCTCAGCTTTTACTAGTAAACAAAGCCCATCAACAAATAATTAATCAAACAATTTATCGAATAGTATATACTTTGTTCTCTAATATAAATGAACAAGGTTATTATCAACCTGGTATAACCGAGATGATTGGTAATTATGAAGTTAAAAATAATCAACGCGGGATTGTCAGTATCACATTAAGTAATTTTGCCAATATGCCAACACTTGCACATCCTGTCACCTTTTTGGATTCTCTCACAACAGATGTTCGCACCGGGAAAATATATCAGTTAAAAGATCTGTTTAAAGAAAACAGTCCTTATAGAGAACGAATTAACAAATTGATCGAGATACAAATAAAAGAACGTGACATCCCACTTTTAAACTCCTATACAGGCATTCGCCCTAATCAAAAATACTATATTGCTGACAAAGCCCTCATTATTTATTTTGATATGTATCAGATCACACCAGGTTATGTTGGATTTCCAATGTTTCCTATAGGGAGTTATCAACTACAAGATATCATTGAAGACACAAGTCCACTTGGTATATTGCTTCCCGATTGATCAATCGACGTTACAAAAATGAAAATAATTCCTAACAAAACAAATAAAAAACGCTGAAATTTTCTCAGCGTTTTTGTTATTTCAAAGAAACTTCACTTTTTAGAATTTCAATCTATACTAATAACTCTACCAACCTTTCTTGTCATTAATAACCCTAACCCCATATACTCCTCCAGCAACTTTACCTTCCTCTGAAGCAAACTTCACTTCTACTTTTTCCTTCCCATTCGTAAGCGTTAATGGAATGTCATAACAAATATCAAATAGTTTACCAGGATGGTTCGCATGTAGTGTTTGATGGGCTATCTGTGAACCATCTATTAAAATATCAAATTCACGTGAATGTGCTTTCCCATCTTCGTGTAGAGATGCATCGTTTCCACTATACGTAACTAGTAGATACACCGGTTTGTCAGATAATACCGCCATTTCATAACTAAAAAATCCCCCATTTATGCTGTCCCTCCATCCACGATTGAAAAGGTTTAAGAAACCCGATCTTGAGTTTTTCTTTTTAATTGAGTGTTCTACCTCTGGTTGTTGTTCATTCGGATTTACGACATCAACAGTAATTGCTCTTAGTCGATCAGCATCTTCCTTTTCTTTGTCAACGAACGTTTGATAAGCTATTTCATCCATTATGTTCCAATACAAAGTATACCGCTGATGATGGAGCTTATAAAATGGGATAAGTTTGACACTTCTATTTCCTGGTTGCCCAACAGCAGCTGTTTTAAATGCTAAAGGTTCACCTTCAATAGGTTTAATCCACTTTGATAAATCCTTTTCTCCAGTGATAAGGTCTGGTACTTCTATTAATGGATGATTGTTCAGTTTTAGATGGTCAGCTAATATATCTGTTTCAGGAAAATCCTCTGTTCCTAATGCTCCTGCCAATACGATCGGCCCATATAGAATTGCAGCTTTCTTTGGATCATTTTTAGTTTTTGATAGGTGTAAATCCATTGGTAGCTGAATATCGATCCGATCCCCTACATTCCATTGGCCCTTAATGGTTATATATCCATTTTCAGAGTATGTGTAGCTCTCTTGCTCATTTACAGTTGCGATCATATTACCAGATACCCAGTTTGGTACTCTTATATGGATGGTTATACTTTCATCTGTAGCACTTTCAAAAATGAGCTTCGTTTTATCTGACTCTGGAAAAGTCGTTTCTTGTCTAAGTTTTAAATTTTTATCTTCCAAGTAAATTTCAGACGCAATAAATAAATTAATATATACTTCATCATGATCACGATAATAAATATTCCTCGTATATCTTGCCGGGTTTTCCATGCCCGTACCTGTACAGCACCAAAAGGATTCATCAGGAGTACAGTAAACTTTAAAATGACCTGGCTGTGTTGAGACAAAATACGTCTTCATTCCTGAATCAGGATCCTGTGATGCAAGAATATGGTTATATAGAGCTTTTTCATAGTAATCAATATATTCGCTTCTTTGAGACCAATGAAATAAGTGTTCTGTAAGCTTTAGCATGTTATAGGTATTACAAGTTTCTGTTGTTTGGATACCAAGCTCTTCCGTGTTTTCTGGACCAAAATGCTCATTTATACTATTTCCGCCAATGACATAGGAACGATGATTAGTGACTTGTGTCCAGAAATACACAGCCATCCTTTTAAAGACTTCGTCACCTGTAATGTCATATAACTTTGCCGCACCGATTACTTTAGGTATTTGTGTATTGGCATGCTTGCCTTGAAGCTCATCGACTCCTTTAGAAAGTGGATCAAGCACCGCTTTATGACAAAATCGAATCGCAAGATCTAAGTAAGCTTGGTTTTGTGTAATGGTGTAGAGATCTGCCATTGCTTCATTCATTCCACCATGTTCACAAGTCAGCATTTTTTGAAACTGCTCATCATTAAGTTTATCTGTTCCCTTTTTCGCCCAGTCTGCAAGCTTAATTACGACTTCAAGCGCTTTTTTATTTCCAGTTAACTGATAAGTATCGATTAATCCAGCATAAATTTTGTGAATGCTATACCATGGTACCCAACCACCACCGAGACTGAAGTTATCTACTTCAAATTCGCCAGTGAAAACTTTATCAAAGCAGGTTCTAGGAAACCCGCTTACATATCCATCTTCATCGAATGATTGTATGTGCGCAAGCTCATCTACAGCGTATTCTAGCTTCTCTTTTAAGGTTAAATCTAGTGTTAATGAATACATCGTTGCGGCTGCTGATAGCCAATGGCCAATTGAATGCCCACTAATTCCAGTTGATTCCCAGCCACCATACCTAGGTTTTTTAGTGATTTTTGAAGCAGCTTCATAGCATGAAGCAACAAGGCGATCGACATCAAGATAGATGAGATATTCCTTACCCTTTTCCTGGGAATCTTTGAAAATACCGTTTAATAAGTTTACATTTTTCATGTAATTTCCTCCTAGTACTAAACAAGTTGTGATAGTTCTATTATGAATAATGATAGAGGTAAAACGGAATTCACTATACAACATAATGCATATCTTTTTTTTGGATTTTCTGTGATAAAATAAAGAAAAGGGCGAGGAGATAAAACGATGCATGAAGTTACTTTGTTTTCAAACAGCCTACCTCTTATTAGAGAAATTGGTCATATGTGGGATAATGAGGGAACAAGCGGACATCCAGATCGACTTATGGAAAACATACATGTTTTTGTTTATGTTAAAAAAGGGACGATTCAAGTTATTGAAGATGGAGTTGAGTATCAATTAAATGGAGGCTCATATCTTTTTCTCAGAAAAAATGTACCTCATTGGGGTAAAACTTTATACTCTCCAGGTACGGAATGGTATTATATTCATTTTTATGATTCACACCAACAGAACAACATGGATGAAACCTCAGAATATTCACATTACCAGCAATCTTCATTGATCTTGGAGGAAACCTATCATTCTCATATTAACTTACCAAAGCAAGGAAAGGTTTTAAATCCTGAGTATACCGAACTACATCTAAAGAAGCTTAATGAGGATTACATGTCACCTCATCCAATTCGTCCACTTTATTTAAGTGTGATAACCTATCAATTCTTCATCGATTTATATGCAAATAGATTAGAAGAGTCCAAAAAGACCAAACAACATCGAATTGTCGGTAAAATGATTGAGCTTTTTAGTAATACAGCTTCCAAAAAATTGTCCAGTAAGGAAATTGCAAACAGGCTCGGAATGAACTACGCATACTTATCTTATTTGTTTAAAAAAGAAACTGGTAAAAGCATTACCCAATTCCAGGATGAGCTCTTAATCGAAAAAGCCATTACGATGTTAAAAAAGGAAACGATCAATATTTCCGAAGTAAGTAATGCCTTAGGTTTTTCTAATCCATTTTATTTCAGTCGAGTGTTTAAAAAAGTTACAGGAGTCTCGCCAACTATTTACTTAAATCAAACTTATCGGAACTAATGAAACCGACATGTGACAATAACTTTCCATTTCCAAAAATAACAAAGCGAAGTAGGGATTCTCTCCATACTCCGCTTTCAAATCTCTTAAACTGTAAACTTTCGAATTAATAAATGTAGGTAACATTTTCAGTACTTGCTTTCTTCATTTGATTCATTAACTCTTCGTATTTATTTGCATCCTTCGTTAACATCGATTCTAACGTATAAGAATCAATCGCTCGATTGTTTGTTCTGATTTGACCTAACCATTCGATTGGTAATAAATTCTCATGATAGATAATTTCTGAGCCCAGTGCCATTTCTTTCATATATTTGTAGCCTACTGATCCGACAATACCAAGTGATAATGTGGAAATGATAATTAATACTAATAATTTTGTGCTAATTTTCATGTTGTATAACATTTTCATCCGATAGATTCTCCTTTTCACTTATCTACAAAGTATATCGGATGTTTTTTATTTTTCTAAAGTCATTTGAATATTTTTAATACTATGATGCTTTTATTGTATTTATTTTACAGATGAAATAATAATATTTATAACCAACGATTAAAATTAATAGCATTCTTATCAGAAAGCTATCTAATAAAATAAAAGGGATCGCAATCATACAATCAGCAGATAACAAAATAGTCACTTTTTGCCTTATTGTCATTGCCTTATTTTTAACAAACTCTTCCAAATGCTTCTTATATAGTTTCGTGCTTTTAAACCAAACTTCGAACTTCTTAGACCCTCTGACAAAACATACCGAAGCTAAAAGCAATAATGGTGTAGTCGGCAATAAAGGTAAGATAATTCCTAACATTCCTAAACCTAGGAAAATAAATCCAAAGAAGATATAGCTATAATTTTTTATTCTTATGATCATTTTTACTTTCCTCTTTCTATACATCCTATACTCTACCATTTATCCTATCATATCACGTTTTTTATCAGCTTACGAAGGAGGCAAATTAATATTCTTCACTATCTTGTTACTTGTATTGTTAGACATATGATATAGTAAAAAGGATTACAAGAATGAAGGGAGTTTTATTAAATGACTAATCATGATGTACATAATACATTACCACCAAAGACATGCTCTGTTGAGCGACTTGTAACTATGGAGGAAGATGTTAACAAAGTACTTGAAGGTAAGAAAACAGCGACTCGCCGTAATGGTAGATATGCCGACGTTGGAGAAATTATGGAACTAAAGGATAAGAAATTCAAGGTAGATCGCGTGTATTCTCAATCTTTAGGCGAATTAACTGATGAGCATGCAAAACAGGAAGGATTTGATACTGTAGAAGAATATAAGCAATCTATTTTATCTTATCATCCAGGAATGCCTTGGCTTCCGCAAATGAGAGTTTGGGTGCATGAGTTTAGCCCAGTTAGTGAGTAATACCAGAAGGAATGAATTACATACTATACAAAATTGTTATTTATATTCATGTTATTAGTGTCATCGCTTCTATCGGTCCATTTTTTATTCTTTTGCCGCTTGTTAAAAAATTGAGGGCGGCAAGAGAAACTGAATTAACTATTTACTTAGATACATTTCGTTTTGTTGTCCGACTATCAAAGCATTCAGGTCATGTATTAGTTGGTTCAGGAGCTTTGCTTGTTTTGTCTGGTCCTTGGACTTGGGGAACACCTTGGATCGTCATGACGCTAATTATCCTTTTTTGTTCATTATTCTTTCTAGCTCGTGCTTTTTCACCGACACTACAAAGGTTTCATGAAGAAGAGCATAGTAAAGAAGAGCTTGCTGCTAAACTAAACCGTACGATTTGGACTTATATTATTCTTTTAATGGCCATGCTATGGTTTATGGTCGTGAAGCCTACTTTATGGTAATTTTAATATTGGAAAAATTAAGGAAAAACCTTGTTGAATCTAACAAGGTTTTTCCTTGTGGACATCTTACTATTTATATATATGTTTTAACGTTTTTTCGGCAATCATAATCCTATGATTAAGAAATCCATTTTTTCTAGAAGATAACTTTTCACATATCAACTAGGAATTAAATAGTATGAAAATATTTAATATTAAAATTTTTTCGACTTTGGACAATATTTTAATTTCTATGTTAGGATAATTATCTGTGATCTTTTTAATTACATAACCGGCAGGAATTTGCTGGTAAGAAGTTTTGCTTTATAGGAGGATATTATGAATAAAAAAATGTCCGGTAAGGAGACAGTCGTTATCGGCTTAATGCTTTTTGCACTATTTTTCGGAGCAGGTAATATGATTTTCCCACCTGCATTAGGTCAACAAGCAGGTGAACATGTATGGAGTGCTATTTGCGGATTTTTAATTACAGGTGTTGGTCTTCCTTTTTTAGGTATACTAGCAATTGCTTTAACTGGCAGTGATGTCCAAACATTAGGTGAAAAGGTCCATCCAAAATTCGGTATCATCTTTTCTATTGTTTTATATTTAACAATTGGACCGCTATTTGGAATTCCTCGAACTGGAACAGTTGCCTATGAAATTGGAATTACACCCTTTTTACCAAGTTCATTTGAAAATAGTTGGGTTTCTTTACTTGTTTATACGCTTCTCTTTTTTGGAATCACATTTTGGTTAGCTTTAAACCCAAGCAAGCTTATTGATAGAATTGGAAAAATTCTTACTCCTGCTTTAATTCTAATTCTTATCTTATTGACAGTAAAAGCACTTCTTACACCAATGGGAGGATTAGAAGTTCCTACAGGTGTGTATTTGGAAGGAGCATTTTTCAAAGGATTTTTAGAAGGGTACTTAACGATGGATACGTTAAGTGCATTAGTATTTGGAATTGTCATTATTTCTGCAGTAAAAGAACGTGGTATCGTAAAACGAAAAGAAATAACAATAGTCTCATTAAAAGCAGGTATCATTGCAGCAATTGGTTTAATTTTTGTCTATATTTCACTCTCATATATTGGGGCAACAAGTGTCTCTTCTCTAGGCTACTCAGAAAATGGTGGTGTAATATTATCAGGTGCTGCTAATATTCTATTTGGGTCTTTAGGAAATGTTGTTCTAGGATTAGCGATAACTTTTGCTTGCTTAACAACAAGCGTTGGTTTAGTTTCAGCATGCGGGAATTACTTATCAAAGGTTTTTCCTACCATCTCATATAAAAAAATAATTTTGGTTATTACCATTTTTAGCACTTGTATTGCAAATTTTGGATTATCGCAACTTATTTCATTTTCAGTTCCACTATTAGTTACGATTTATCCCCTAGCGATTGTTCTAATTATATTGTCTTTCTTTGACATTGCTTTTGGAATAAAATCAATTGTCTATATTATTAGTTTATCTGCTACAGTTATATTTAGTATTGTCGATGGCCTAAATGCAACTAATCTAAATCTATCGGTCATAAATGACTGGCTTTCCTATATCCCTCTTTTCAATATAGGTATGGGATGGTTAGTTCCCGCGATTATCGGTGCTATAATTGGATATATTATTTCTAATTTCAAGACTGGAAAATAAGTGGTGTAAACATCAACACCGTAAAAAACCGCTTGGGCAACTAAACTTACCTAAGCGGTTTCTTACTTGTTATTTAAACGATAAAATTCTTGTACTGTGGATAAGAGCTTTGACAACTAGATCAAAAGCATACCACCCTTTCGTAATGGTAAACATCAATGTAAGTTAAATCATTCTATCGACTCAACGTCTATGCCAAAATGATCAGATATAATCGGCTTATTAACATTGTTAAAAATGACATTAGATTTATTCACTAAAGTTTGTTTATTTGTAAAAATATAATCAATTCGTAGATCTTGTTTATTTGTATCCCAACCAGTAATTTTGCCTTCGACTGTTGTTCCACTATCCTTATCTATTGCTAATTCATACGTGTCATAAAGCCCTTTACTAAGCAAATAGTCATATCCTTCTGCTTTAACTGAAGCACTATTGTTAAAATCGCCCATTAAATAGAACGTTCCATCCCTAGTGACATTTGCGAGTAGATTATCAACTTGTTTTGGAAAGGGTTCCTCTTCATCTCCCCACCAACCTAGATGACAGGAATAAAAAGAAATGTACTCATTATTATATCGAATTTTCACTCCAACAATTTTTCTCGTTTTCCAATTGGCTGGATCATCTGAAAGAGAAATATAGAAGGAAGATTTTTCTTCTATTCGATGCTTTGTTAATATAGCTAGACCCTCTTCATATTTATCAAATCCTATATGTGAAAAGTCCCACATATAATCGTAATTCGTAACACCAAGCACTTTTAGTTCGTTCAATAAAATAGTTAAATAATTGTCTTTTTTTATTGTCCCAGCTATCTTATCCCCCGCAATAAGCTGACTTACTTCTTGCAGGGCAATTACATCATAGGACTTTTCTTTTATCGTTTTTGCTAGATATTGAATCTTATCAAGCTGATTCTCTTCCTGCCATGAATGACAATTTAAAGTTAATAGCTTCATCTTTTATGCTCCTAAACGATCTTGGATGTCAGATTTTAACACATCAGCTTTTGGTCCATAGATAGCTTGTACACCTTTATCTTTAATAATTAAACCTAAAGCACCGTTTTTCTTCCATTGTTGTTCGGAAGCGACAGCATCTACATCTTTAATTGTTACACGAAGACGAGTCATACATGCATCGACATCCTCGATATTTTCTTTTCCTCCTAATAAACCAATAATTGTAGTTGCTAGAGAATCATCATTTTGATTTTTATCATTACTTTGATTATCTTGTGCATTCTCTCCGTTTTCTTCATCAATATAATTACCCAAACGACCTGGTGTAGGTAATTTGAATTTTTTTATCATAAAATTGGCTACCGTAAAGTTTAAGCCGAAAAATACGAGACAAGCAATGATGAAATTAACTAGATCAAGCCATAAACCGGCTTTAATAATCATTGGAGTTCTTGTGAAAAGTTCGATAATACCAAAAGAATGCACACGGATGTCGATAAGGTCAACTATCGCAAATGCCATTCCAGTCATAATCGCGTAGGCAACGTATAGAACAGGCGCTGCAAACATGAACATAAATTCAATGGGTTCAGTTACACCTGTTAAAAATACCGCTAAACCCGCTGACAAGAACATAGATTTATATTTCGTACGTTTTTCTTTATCAACATTTCGGTACATTGCTAAGGCAATCCCTATTAAAGCTGCACAAGAAAGAAGCATCTGACCTACCTTAAATCGTGCAGGTGTAACATCATTTAATAATGCCTTATAGCTATCTGTATCACCTGCTGCAAGAAAGTTATTTAAGTCAGCAATCCACGCTAGCCATAATGGATCTTGCCCTGCTACGGTCTGTCCAGCACTTGAACCTGTTAAGATCGTATATGTTCCACCAAGTTCCGTATAGTTCATTGGAACCGTTAGCATATGATGTAAGCCAAACGGAAGTAATAGACGCTCTAAAGCTCCAAAGATAAATGGTGCAATAATTGGAGCAGTGTCTCGAGATGTCGCAATCCATTTTCCAAAATCGTTTAAAAGTCCTTGAACAAACGGCCAAACGATAGCAAGGATTATTGCTGTTATTATCGATCCACCAATCACAACGAATGGTACAAAGCGTTTCCCATTAAAAAACGCTAACGATTGTGGTAGTTTACTATAGTTATAGTATTTATTGAATATATTAGCACCTAAGAACCCAGAAATAATCCCTATAAATACACCCATATTTAAAGCTGGTGCACCTAAAATAGAGGTAAAATAATCTTTAACAATAAGCTCACTTCCAAATAACGAATTGACAGTAGCTGAAGGATCACTCAACATTTCGTTATTTATACCAAATAAAGCACCCGTGATTCGATTGATTAGGATAAAAGCAATTAACGCTGCAAATGCACCTCCAGCGCGTTCCTTTGCCCATGAGCCACCAATTGCAACTGCAAACAATACGTGAAGATTACCGATAATAGCCCAACCGATTTCTTCCATCACTAATGCAAACGTTTGCACTAAAGATATATCTACTCCCATCATTCCGACTAATTTACCTAGAGAAATCATAATTCCAGCTGCAGGCATAACTGCAACGACTACTAATAAAGCCTTACCAAACTTTTGCCAAAAATCAAATGACGTTAATTTCATTATGGACCTCCAATATAATCTAATTTTCTATTCATTTGGACAACCGATTGCACAAGTGGGTATAATGAATAAAATAATTCTTTTCTTTTGTCTTAAATTAAAATATCATATTTACTTAAATAGTGCAATCGTTTGCATCAATTTTATTTTTAATTTTTAGTATTTATTAGTTGAATAGTGAAGATAATATCCCAGCTGGTAAATCATACCCAAAAAAAGTTGCACAAATAAAATATACTATTATGACAGCAAGAATGATGGTAACTATATGGTTTTCAATTTTTTCAATAGCTTCTTTTTTCAACACATCCTACCCCCTCTACCCTTTTTAATAGTTTGTATCAAATTTTAAAAATTAATCAAAACTTTAAAATAAATTAACCCCCTCGCATATACATCACAAGGAGGTAACATTATCATAAAGTTTATAAACCAAATGCATTTGGCAGGAATAAACTTATTTGTGGTATATAAGTAACTAACAGCAAAACAACAATGATCGCTACATAAAACGGAATAAGTGGTTTAAGTACTTGCTCTATCTTCACTTTCCCAACGCTTGCTCCAACAAATAAGCCTGTACCAACTGGAGGTGTTATTGTTCCAATACATAAATTAAAGATAAAAAAGATGCCGAAATGTACTGGGTCAATTCCTAAGCTTGTTGCGATTGGTAAAAAGATTGGGGTAAAGATTAAGATCGCTGGTGCGATATCCATAAACGTACCAATAATTAATAAAATTATCGTAATACATGCAAGGATAACGAATTTATTGTCTGAAATACCCAAAATAAGATTACTTAGTGCTTCTGGTATACCTGTTAGCGCCATTACAAAAGCCATGCCAGATGATGCTGCTATTAAAAACATAATAACACCAGTCATTTCAACTGCTTGCACCAAAACACTTGGTAATTGTTTAAGAGATAATGATCTATAAAAAACAAGCGCTAAGAATAATGAATAGACCACACAAACTGCAGATGCCTCAATTGCTGTAAAGACACCAGTAAGAATTCCTCCAATGATAATAATAATCAATAACAAACTAGGAATTGCTTCGATGATGATTTTTTTTGCTTCATTAAAGGAAACCTTTGATGTAATTGAATATTTTTTCTTTCTAGCTATAATATAGGCAACAACCATTACAGATAATCCCCATAATATTCCAACAACATAACCTCCCATAAACAAAGCGGCAATAGAAGTTCCTCCGCTTATTAATGAGAAAATGATAAATGCTGAACTTGGAGGTATTAACATCCCTGTTGGAGCTGAAGCAATATTAACAGCTGCAGAGAATGTCTTACTATACCCTTCTTTTTCTTGGAGTGGACTCAATGTACCGCCAATTGCTGTTGATGCTGCAATCGCAGAACCAGAGATAGATCCAAAAAACATATTCCCTATTATATTTGTATGGGCCAATGAACCTGGAATTCTTCCACCTATTAATTTTGCTAAATTCACTAATTTGATAGCGATTCCACCATTGTTCATAATAATTCCTGATAATATGAAAAATGGTACTGCTAAAAGTGAAAAACTATCTAAACTTGTTATCATCTTTTGGGCTGATGTGAATACAGATATATCGAAAGGTAAAACGATTAATACCGTTGCCAGGGACGCTGTTGCGATACTAATAGCAATAGGTATTCCTATTACCATTAATAATGCAAATACTATAATTAAAATTAAACTAGCTTGTAACACCATTTGAATCACCTGCTCTTATTTTTTGATCTAACTTCTTGTATGAACGATTAACTTGCTTTTTTTTCTTCATTAATATAGGATATTTTTTTCTTCTTGTTCATTAACTCAATAATATTTGTTGTGCTATAAAAAAGAATAAATACTCCAGATAACGGTAATGCCAAATAAACAAAGCCCATTGGTAAATGTAAAGCTGGAGAAATTTGAGCCATTGTTAAAGAAACCGCTCTTCCACCACCATAAACCATAATAACCGCTGCAAATATTAAGAAGATCGATTGAATCAAAATATCTAGGGTGATTTTAGAATTTTCAACCAAACGATCTCTTAAAAAGGTAATCGCAATATGCTGATTTTTCCCGACAACATAGGCAGCAGCTAACATGGCAAGCCAGATCAAACTATACCTTAATAGCTCTTCTGTAAATGTACTTGGACTCTTTAAGATAAAGCGGCTCAAGACTTGCCAACTTGCAACCGCTACCATTACAACGAATAAAGTACAAGTAAGAAATTCAATTATTCTATCAACACTTTTCTTTAAATTTCTCATCGTATCAACCTCTGTCATTTATTTTCTTTCATCTTGATGATATCTTCATATAATTGTTTGAAACCTTCTTTATTTGCAAACTCATCATGCAACGGCTGTACTGCTTCTTGGAACGGCTTTTTATCTACTTCATTAAAAACAACACCAAATTCATTTTCAGCTCTTTCTTTTGCTTGATCAACCGCTTCTTTCCAAACAACTTTTTCAAATGCTGTTGATTCTTTAGCCGCTTCATATACTGCTTGTCTTTGTGATTCAGTTAATTTGTCTAATGTTTCTTTATTCATAACCATGATATCAGGCACTCTTGTATGTTCATCATATGAATAATACTTTGCTACCTCACCATGTCCAGCTTCTGTGATAGCAAACTCATTATTTTCAGCACCATCAAGGATTCCTTGTTGCAACGAAGTATATACTTCACCACTATCCATAGGTGTTGGTGAACCACCTAATAATTGCACCATTTTTATCGCTGTTTGACTTTGCATAACCCTTATTTTTTTTCCATTTAAATCACTCGGTTTTTCTATTGGCTTTTCTGTCATATAAAAGCTTCTTTGCCCTGAATCATAATAGGTTAAGCCTACAAAGCCTAACGCTTCTGTTGAATCATAAATTGGTTTTACAATTTCACTGTCCATTACTTTATAAAAATGTGTTTCATCCTCGAATAAATATGGAAGACCAAAGATAGAATACTTTTCTGAAAAACTTTCAAGTGCAGATCCACTTACTTTTGTAATATCAACTGCACCTGTTTGTGTTAATTCGATTAACTCTCTTTCTCCACCTAGTTGACTATCTGGAAAATATTCAACAGTAACCTCACCATTTGTTTTTTCCGTTAGTAATTTTCCAAACTCAGCCATTGCATCTTTTACTGGTTGACTATTACTAGCATAAGCAAATCGTAAAACTATGGAATCGTTCTCATTTTTGCTATAGCCAGTAAACAAAATTACAGACAACAAGCCTATAAGTATGATAGGTATAATCTTTTTCATCTCAGTTTCCCCCTGCGAAATAATTTCGTACGCCTTTCTTTTTAGACTTGGTATAATGCAAAATTAACTTAAGATTGCACCATAACCAAGTCTATTATTCTGATGAAATTATTTTCTAAAAAAGAATAATTTTAGATATAATAGTGTAGAAATTCCGACAAGCAAAGAACTGCTAATGATTGCCCATATGGCATCGTCGTAATTTTAATTTCTTTATAAAAGTTTAAGCTATCACCCATACCTGTTCCTACTGACACTTTTTGCAGGGCGCCCTCATCGTTAATTTCTTTTAAAATTCCTTGGATCGCTTTGTATGCAACTTCCTTATATTCTTGACTAATATAACGTTTATGAACTGATTTTAAGATCCCATAAGCAAAACCTGCTGTTGCTGATGCTTCAAGGTAAGACGTTTTATCATTAATTAATGTATGCCATAAACCGCTGTCATCTTGGAAGCTAGCCAATGCTTCAATCTGTCTATTTAATGTATCGAGTAGGAATTCCCTTAAGAAATCTCCTTCTTTTAACTCTAAAATTTCAATAATTTCCGGAATAGCAATTGTAATCCAACAATTACCTCTTCCCCATAGCGCTTCAGCATAATTGTGATTTTCTTCAAATGTCCAACCATGGAACCATAATCCTGTCTTTCGATCACTTAAATATTTTATATGAATTAAAAATTGCTTCTTTGCTTCTTCGATATATTCAGGTTTATTAAAAAGCTTACCAATCTTAGCTAATGGCAAAACAGTCATCATCAATGTGTCATCCCAAAGCTGATTTTTGTTTTCTGGACCATATGTCATATGTTGAAGTCCATCTTCTTTCGTACGCGGCATATCATACATTACCCACTCTGCCCAATCTTCTAAGTATGGCACAAATGTTTGATCCTTCGTTTCTTCATACAAAAAGGCTAATGTTAAAAACGGAGCCATTGTATTAACATTTTTAGGTGGGACACCTTCTTCTAATCTTGCTTTAAACCAATCTGTTATTATCGTTAAAGCCTTCTGACTATTTGTTAGTTTCCAATATTTAAAGATTCCATATAATCCAACACCTTGCGGCCAATTCCAAACATTCCAGCTCTTATCATCTACAACTAAACCATCGAAGTTTAATAAAAATTCACCAGTATTATCTTTTATTTGTGTAAGATTATCCATTAGTAAATCAATTTGATGAATTACTTCTCTTCTTTCGATAAAAACTTCATTTTGAACCATTACATTTCCCTCCATATGAGTTCTAAACATTTAAGCTTGCAAAGAAATTTTCACGATAGATTAAAACGGTTACAATTATCCATTCACTTTCTACTTCTTTTGCTTTTAATCCCTCCATATTTCCTTTACAAGCTTCTGTTTTGTTCACTAATTTCCCTTTAAGGTTTAATAAATTCTCTTTTTGTTTATATTTTTTTGATGTTCTGTTTTTTTTATATCTTTTTTGTTTGGTTTTTTCCTTTTCTTTTTGATTATAGTTAACTCTTTGGATTTGGTCAATGGAATTTTTAGAAAAATTTTAAAGAAAATAAGTAGAGGTAATGACACTACCTCTACTTATTATTTAGTGGAGTTTTTTAGTTTCATCAATTTAATAATTTATAAAAAGAAATCTCCTCAAATTCCCCCGTATATCACAGATCGCAGTCTTGGTTGGTGATAAGCCTCTAAATTAGGCATCATTTGCTGCATATAAACTGCAGATAGCTTTTCTTTTGGATCAATTAACACCCACGTCCCTAATAATCCTGACCAACCAAATTCACCTATAGAGCTGTTGCTTCCACCTAAAGCTGGATCAACCATGACTCTAACTCCAAGTCCGTAACCGTAGCCTTTAAGATAATTCCAGTTATAATTAGATGAATTTTCTGTTGTTAATTGATTAGTAGCCATAAGATTAATAGTTTTTTGTCCTATAATGCGTTCTCCATCTAATTCTCCTCCATTTGCGAGCATATGTGCAAAACGACTATAATCACTAAGTGTCGAAAGCAGACCACCTCCACCACTTTCAAATGTTGCATCTGGTTGAATATGTGCATCCATCTCTATATTTTTCGATAAATTTCCATTTTCATCCCGATTATACAGGCTACAAAGTCTGGCTTTCTTATCATCGGGAATTCTAAAGAATGTATCGTTCATTGTTAATGGATCAAAAATTTCATCTTTTAAAAATTGCCCAAACGTTTTTCCAGATACTACTTCAATAAATGCTCCCAAGACATCATGACTAAAGCTGTAATGCCACCTGGTCCCTGGATCGAATGCTAATGGTATCGATGCTAATTTTTTTGAAATAGTCCGTGCATTGACTATTTCGCCAAGGTTCTCCTGCTGTTCTAAAACATGCATGGCCTTTGTAAGTTGGCGCTCCGTTTCATTTGCATCACCTGGATAAGTTAACCCCGATGTCATCGTGAATAGATCTTTAACTGTAATCGACCTTTCCGCAGGAGTAGTGTATAGCTCCCCCTTATCATTTTCCCGGTAAACTTGGGGATTTATAAACTCCGGTAAATAATCTTCAAGAGGATCATTAAGTAAATAATGGCCTCTCTCATATAACATAAGGGCTGCTGTACAAGTAACGACTTTTGTCATTGAATATATTCGATAGATTGTATCTTCTGTTATTGGTTTTTGTGATTCGATGTCTGCCATTCCAACATAGTCTTCAAATACCGTTTTTCCTTGATGAGTGACTGAACAAGCACAGCCTGCAGGACCTTTTTCTACAAAATCTTTTAACATTGGTTTTAATTTCTTGTGGATCGAATTCATCATCTCCAGCTCCTTTGTTAACGCTATCATTTCTTTATTATACATCACTGATTTTCTTCTTCGGACATGTAAAAACCTTTATTTTAAAAAAATCAATAAAAATTAAATTCACAATGCTTTTTAATTGGAAAGGTACACATTGTTCTAGTTATTTAATATTAAGTAAATTAATCGATTGACATTTATATCATAATTGTTTAAAATAATAAATGTAAACGCTTACAAATAAGGAGTGTTTTTTCATGTCTGAACACAAGAAACAATCGATAAATAACAAGGGTGAAATCATTGATGCCCTACTACATAGAAATCTATACAAAATGCCCGATGGTCGTCAATTTTATGAAGCATCCGAAAAAGAATTAGAACATGTTCTTTATTCTCAAACGAGAACAGAAAATCTATGTTCTGTATAGACTATTTTTAACCACTAAACTTTTATAAGCCAATATCATGATTTTAAATCCTGATATTGGCTTATTTACTTTATTGTATATATTAGTGGCTTCAATGTAAAAATAAAAATAGATCGAGATTTCAATTAAGAATAATTTATGAAACACTTTAAGGAGTGATCTTTTAATATGAAAGATAAAAATGATATCATTTGTGAGGAATCAGACTATTTACACCATATGCTAAATGAACAAATAACTCGAATTTGTGTGAAGGAAGAAGAAGAACGGATGAAAGAAGAATTGAAAGGTAATGATATATAGTCCTTTTTTAAAAACAAGGCGCTGTTAAACAATACTGTTGATAAATAAGCGGAAAAGTTTTCTCCCCGCTATTAAAACAACAATTAGATTTAACAGAGCCTAAAATTAAAAAGATAATGAGCACCGTTTTCATTATCTTTTTAGTTTAGTTATAACTATTTACCACTCCATAACCTAGTAAGCTTATTCCCACCATCACATAACCAATCCTTATTTGTAACCGTTTTAATGATTTGCTCTTTCAGAACATCCTGTTTATCGATTCCATCTAAATATCGTCCTAGAAAATGAACAAAAACATCTAATCGTCTTAACTGAACCAAGATTGGTAAAGCATCAATTTCAGGTTTTGTTAAAGTCAGAACAGACGAAAATCCTCTGAAAAACGTTGTGAGCTTTTCCCATAATATTGATTCATTTGGTTCTTTTACAATTATTTCTGATATACAAACAGCCACTTCCATTACGCGAAGATCATATGTTACAAATTCAAAATCTAATATAGCCTCTATCGTTCCATTTTGACCAACTAAGACATTTGATTCGTTTAGATCACCATGAATTACTTGATGTGGTAGAGTCTTAAGTCGTGGAACGAACGTTTGAAATTGGAGCATTTGTTTTGCGATCCACGATAACTTTGACTTAAATTCTGTAAACTCCTTCGGAGGATTTGTACACCATTGAACGACCTGA
This sequence comes from Metabacillus sp. KUDC1714, assembly GCF_014217835.1. Taxonomy (NCBI): domain Bacteria; kingdom Bacillati; phylum Bacillota; class Bacilli; order Caryophanales; family Bacillaceae; genus Metabacillus; species Metabacillus elymi. The sequence continues at coordinate 4,485,472 of NZ_CP055263.1, read as the reverse complement.
TTGATCCCACAATTTGGATGTGTATGTTCAATTTCATAATAAGGTCGATAAATAAACGGCTGATGAACTTGGAGCCCCTGTAAAGCGCGTAATACATCTCCGGTGCTTTTGCCAAAAGAATACAATACTCTGGAATAATCAAAGACAGGATTCTCTCCTTCTATATATGTATAGATACAACCAAGCTTGTTTGACCCATTATGTAGTCGAAGGTATGTTTTTCCTTCATTTGTATAAATCGGAACAGGAACTTTAAAAGGTAAACCCTCAATTTCATTAAGCCTTACTAAAACCTCATGCTCTAGCTTTACTTTTTCTTTGTCTTTATGTGTTTCATAAATACGAAGGATATATTTTTTATTATCATTTACAATATATCTGGTGGTATTGTTATAACCACTTTTCCCCTGATAAACAAGACATGTTTTATCAGCGGAAAAGTAATGTTCTAATATCTGATCAATTGTCTCTGAAGTTACACTCATTCTGTCTCTTTCCTATCTCAATAGATTAAGGCATTTTTTTCCCACGTGATGCTGTGTACAATGAATACCACTCTTCACGAGTCATCATTTCAGCTTGGCGCACTGAATCTTGGCAGTTTTTGATTCGTTCTGGATTTGTTGAGCCAATCACTGGCTGAATTAGAGCAGGATGGCGCATTAACCAACCTAGAACAATTGCTTCTGTTGAAGTCCCCTTCTCATTTGCCATTTTTTGAACGAGGTCTTTAGTTTGCAAGTCAGCTTCTGTTACATTTTCCATTTCACGCCCTGAATACATTCCATAAGCCAAAGGAGCCCATGCTTGGATCTGGATATCCTCTAAGCGGCAATGCTCAATAATTCCATCAGCAAAATTAATATCCGTTCCCGCTTTTTGATTTACCAATACACCCTGCTCCAACCAATCAATACGTTTAAGGCTTAACTCTAGTTGATTTACGATAAGTGGATCTGAACAAAATGCACTTAGCATTTTGATTTGAGCTGCACTCATGTTTGATACTCCAAAATTTTTCACTTTTCCAGATGCTTTTAACGCCTCAAATGCCTCTGCAACTTCCTCAGGTTCAACTAAAGGATCTGGGCGGTGTAATAATAAAATATCTATGTATTCGGTATTCAATCTCTTTAATATTCCATCTACAGAAGATAAAATATGACTTTTTGAAAAATCAAATCGATGTGGTGTATTCCCTTCCGGAAAACGTATTCCACATTTTGATTGAATAACTATGTTTTCCCTTAATTCTGGGCGATTTTTTAAAATTCCACCAAAGATCGTCTCTGCTTTTCCCATCTTATAAATATCTGCATGATCGAACATCGTAATCCCACTTGATAACGCGGCATCAACAGCTTTTTCTGCGATAAGATTGTCCTCTTTCGTAATCGGATTATTATCCCAGCCTCCACCAAACCCCATACAACCTAATACAAGGCGACTTGTTGTAATCTCACGTTTTTGTAATGGCATTTTTCTTATCATTTTTATCCTCCTTTATAAGTTGCATTACTCTATTTAAATTGTTTATAGTTCAATACAACTTTACTATAATAGTTCTTAACAAAGGTGAGAAATCCTGCAAAAAAAAACAAGCTGTTAAAAAAACAACAACAGCTTGTATATGTATTTTAATTTTTTTCATTAGGAAATTGATTTTTCAACTATTCTACTGTTGTATAATTCCAAAAGTGTATGGTCATCTAAACATAATACTTCATCTACATTTTCTGATAAGTGCTGAAACAATACCTCTTCGATTTTGATTCTCTCGGTTACTTCTAAAAAGTAATGTTTTATAGTCAAATTTGACAAGATACCTTCTCCTTTCACTTTTATTTAAGTCACATTGAATAGTAAGGATTCTCCCTGTAAAATGATCTCTCTTTTTAAAATTACCCAAATTAAGAAGAACAAAAACATACTCTTATAGTCCAACAATCCAATGTCACCTTTTATTACATAATTAAGAACAAGCCTAGTATATGATAAGGTCATTATAACTACATGTCGAAAAAGGGTTTTAACTTATGTCTATTTTATGACAATTAGTTGTGAATTTGTATAAACACTACAGACATAGTAATTCTACATAACAATATACGGAACAAAAAAACTGTTGAGATCCCCAACAGTTTTTCGTTCATTTACTTTCCTCATCTTTTGAATAAATGGTTACTTGTTTTTGTTCTGCATTTTCCTTATCAAGTACCTGTGAGATAACATTTGTCAAACTATGTGACCCTTTTGCATCATGTCCTAGTTCCCACAACATCATTCCGCCAAAGCCGTTGTCTAATGCAAGATTTGTTTTCTTTTGAATGGTTTCCACCCCATTGTAATGATAGGTCGTACCGTTCATCTTAACGGTATCACGCTTTGCATTTGTGGGATTGCTATTAATAATTGCTTCATATGAAACCTGTTTAATTGACACGTCTTCAGGCTGCGCATAAAACGGAACACCTAATACAAGTTTTTCTTTATTAATACCTTGTTTATCAAAAAGAGTTGTCCAGTAGCTAACGATATTTTCTACAAAAGGATATGGAGATAAGTTAGCTGCATCATACTCACCATCCCATTGACCATCATATGCCATAATATTGACATGATCAACATAGTTAAACATTGTTGGTTCGTAGATAACAGAAGCAATTTCTGTTCCTGTCACACTATGAATCTTAGAATAAACAGCGATTGATAACTCCTTATTTTTAGGATGAAGATTATCACTTAACGTTTTCATAAAAGTAGCAAGATTTTTTGCATCCTCTTTAGAGCGAGGATGTTCAAAATCAATGTCAATACCATCTAAATTTTCTCGCTCAGTAATTCCAACAAGTTCATTGATTAGCTTAGTACGGGATGCGGGATTGGAGATCGCTGCTCTAAAATACTCGTATGACTCTCCTCCATTAATATGGTACCAGCCACCAACTGCAAGCATTACCTTTGTATCCCGTTTATGTGCTTGTTGAACCATTGTGCGCAAATTTGACAAAGCGCTATCGCCATTCATTAAAAGACTTCCATCTTTTGTAGGATGAGCAAAGGAGAAAATAGTATGTGTTAATTTAGAATAATTAATTGTATTAGGATCCCGAAAATCTTGAACATATCCAATTAATACCTTAGAACTTTTTTGTTCTATTTTAGGTATTTGTTTTTGTTTTAATTTTTTTGCGGATTTAGGGGCCATTTGTGTATTTTTCTTCGCTTGATCTGTACTATTACTAGAATATAACATTCCTGAAAAGAATCCACCTGTGAAAATTAGGATGGATACTAGTGCAAGTAGTAAGTAGCTTTTTTTCATGTTCTACATCCCTTTCACATTCCTATAGTCTTTTAAAATAGTAACAAAAAAGAATGAGGAATAGGGATGGTAATATAAACCTTAAGTTTAGTCATTTAACTTTAATAATACCCTGTAAAACTTAGTTATTCTTAATTGGATTATTTTACTATAAATAAAAACGCTATTAAATGAATCTAGTTTGGAAAAATAACCACAAAGTTAATTCTAATTATTTTTGTTGACTCTTTAACATCATTGTCGCTAGATTTATCTGTATTCCAAAAGGCGTCAAATGATTACCTCGGATAAATCAACTGATTATTTCAAAAAAAAGCCTTTAGTATAGTTTTACTAAAAGATTAATCATCGAGTGGTTATGAATTTTTTATGCTTTTTATAGCGATCCTTAGCAGAAAGATTATATCGGTTCGGATGATCTCGTTCTTCTTTAGCTAGACTCCAACAAACTTGATTTCTTCCTTTTGATTTGGCACTATATAATGCATCATCCGCACGTTTCACTATATTTTGTGGAGTATCCCCAACCGCTTGACTAGTAGTGACACCTATAGAAAAAGTAATGTGTATTGTCAAGTTATTAGGTAAAAGGAATGGATGCTTTTCAATTTTGGTGCGGATATTTTCTGCTATTTCTATCGACTTTTCAAGATTCATATCGAGAAGTATTACTGAAAATTCCTCTCCTCCATTTCGAAATACATTATCATGTTCACGTATCGAAGCTATTAAAATTGATCCTACTTCATGTAAGATAGAATCACCTGCTTGATGTCCGTAGCTATCATTTATTTGTTTAAAATAATCAATATCTATATAAAGTAGCCCTATGTTTTTACGTTGAATTTTTGCATCTGCCATCAAATTAGATAAGATTAAATCAAATTGACGAGTATTTTTTAAGCCTGTTAAGAAGTCAACAGTAGCTTGTTTTTTGTATTCATAATTCAAATAATTTGATCGGCTTATATAGTTAACAAGAATGTAGGTAATAATTCCACCAAAAATGGACAAACCCCAATAATTAAAGAGAATAATATTGAAATAGTCTAAATGTCTGATGCGGAAATATAAGATGATTGAAAAGATAAATGTGCTAATAACAACCATAAAAATCCACTGTTTACTTTTAGAGATCTTTAGGCTACTAATGAAGCCAATTATTGCTCCGACAAAAATAATTGCAATCGACACGATTATTACCTCAGTATTAATATCTAAAAATAATAACCTACTTATAGCAATAAGAGTTGACGTGATGATACTTGATACGAATCCACCAAAGATAGCAGAAACAATCATTACAATATGACGTAAATCAATAATCGTTTCCGACTCTACCTGGATGCTAAAAATCATTAATAGAGAGCCTAGAATTCCAGTAAAAACACCAAATATCATTTTATTTATCAGACTAATCTCATACGGATTATTTTTAAAAATAGAGCCACCAACGAACAAAAAAGCGATCATTATACACAAATGAACAAATAAATCTTTTAGCAATTCTAGTATCCTCCAGCCGAAAATATAACAATTTCATATAAAAACACGAGAAAAAAGCAACATTAAAATGGATGCTGCTTTTAATTAGATCATTATCATAATATATAATCTCAATATATAATTATACACTATGAAATAAAATAAAATACCCTTATACAAAACACTTTGATTATTTATTCTTGCAACAGCTTAGAATCTCATTTTCCTAGCAAGTGGCTCAATAACATTATCCATTATCATTTTTAGACTATTCCAAGCAAGCATTGATTTAAATGATAAATGCTTATTGTAATAGTATGTATATTCTATCTCTTGCACTGATCCTCGTTTCCTCTTAAATGAACCTGCTCCTGCACTTCGATGTCCCATATAGTTTTTATCGATTATTTCCTTCGTAATAAGCATAGACAATACTCGATAAAGCCCTGCCTCTTTTTCCCTCTTAATTTCATACCCTAATATTGGTGTTGTTAAAACCCCACCTCTCACAAAATAACCAATCACACCAATTACTTTTGCCTCTTTCAATACAAGTTTAAATTGTATTGTATTATGTATCGCAGCATTTTTAAAAAAGTGTTCTGTAAATTGAGGGTTGTTAATGGAGTATTTATCAATATATAACTGGTTGTATAATTCCTCAACTTTCTGAAAATCGCCTGATTGTATATCTCTTATTTGATAATTAAATTTCTCCAAAAGCTTTTTATCTTGATTAAGTGCTTTTCGTTGTTTTTTTGTCAGTGGTATACTGGGATCAAATAGATAAATCGAGCGGGACATGATTCGTTTGTAGCCTTCACTATTAAAACTACTAATCATTTGGTTATGAAGAGTTTCATTTATCGAACGCATGAGGATCGTATGCTGTGGAAAATGATTGGTAAGAAACTCTGTCATTTTTTTAATCTGATCACTTGTTAAACTAGGATACAGATTTGTAGACAAAAGCCAATTATTTACAACAACAACTTTATTTATATTGCTTTTACGAAGGAAAAATCCAATGCCTTCAATAATATACGAAAGAAAAGCCTCTAAGCGTTTATTTCCTAGTTCCCATAACTCTTCCTTTGCATAGCTAATATAATGAGTATAAGGAGAAACGACATACGAATTAGTGAATTCTTTTTGATTTAGTGAAATTGGTAGGATAATATCATCAATCTCCAGTAAATATATTTCAGTTTCAATATTCTCTATATATTTGTTTATACCATCCTTCATTAATATCTCAAAATAATTCCTTATCAAATGACCATCTTTTTTTGTTGACCACTCAATGGAATCGATGTTTTTTGCATCATACAATTTTACCATCGAAGTGTCCTCTCATCGCGTTTTCGATTCGCTTCCTTTTTTTATCTGATGGAATTAAATCGTAAGGTAGAAAGTGGATATCTGGTACGACTAATCGATTTTGATTCCATAGCTTTGTTATCTCTGATATGACTGCTTCTTTCACTGTTTCTGAACTTGCATTTACCTTTAGTTTTACTTCAATAGTTTTCAGATCCTTTTGAGTTACCTTGTATTCAAGAATATGATCTGATGCTAGCATAATAGCTCTTCGAATAAAATCAGGAAACAGAACACCTACATCTCCTCCAACTTTTTTGAAACCATAAAATAAATCATCACAACGTCCATCAATGCGTTCTAATGCTAAAAAGTGTGATCCACAGGGACAAGGAGCTTTCCGTTCGATAAGGATGTCATTTAGTCTATAACGAATAATTGGCTGGGTTGTTCTTGTAAAATCAGTTAAGATTGGCACAAAAATTCCTTTTTCTTCGTCTAAATATTCCTTTTGAACAGCTACTAAATCTTCATTCATATGAAGCGTTCCATGTGAGCATGTAGCTGCTAAAAATCCTTCTGTACATTGATAAACTTGGTGAAGTGTTTGCTGAAAGACTTTTTCAATAAACCTTTTATCAAGGTCCTCTAACACTTCAGCAACTGAGACGATTTTTATTGGTCGTATCAGTATTTTATCTTCAATCTGCCATTCTGCTAGTTTTCTTAACATTGACGGAGGTGCTATTATGATGGTCGGCTTTAATTCATTTAAACGGTGAATATGTGTTGAAAAATCATCCAAAAGGTCAAAGAACTGGAAGGTTATTCGACCATTTTCGGTTGTGCTATACAAATTATTGTTTGCCCTAAGGAAAAAAGCAATTTTCTGCTTCTCAATTAGGCTTCCTGGTAATAATTTTGCTAAAACAGCTCCAGCCCACATTTCAGCTTCTTTATCACTCACTAAAAATACTCCTCGGTTTCCGCTTGTACCTGACGATAGGCCTATTGAAATATCAGCTATTTTCGCTGTGAAATCTCTCGTTCTCTCTGCTTCAAACGCTATTTCAAGAGCTCTTTTCATTTTGATTCCAACGGTATTAAAGTCATCGAAATGGTTCATCATAATTGATTTATCAATAATCGGTAGCGATTCCCAATGATTTTCTTGTAATTCATTTTGAAAATCTTCATAGAATTCTCGGTAAAAAGCCGAATGCCTTAACACAAATGATAATTGCTTTTTAATTTTCTGTTGCTGAAAGCGTTGCAATTCCTCCTTGGATGAAAATCTTCTACCGTATTTGGTTAACACATATTGTTTCACTAAATTAAGCTTATTCATAAACAAACCCCTTTTTCACAAGCTCCCACGTTTTTTGACAATGTGTTGGTAAAATATCTATTTCAGAATTTGTTCTTGATAATTGATGAAGTTTTATTACATTTTTCTTATACGCTTTGATATCTTCAATTAATAAATTTGCAACTTTATGAGGGAAAATGAGTTTTTCATAGGCTTGGCTTAACCATACCGCATCAGCACATAGTAAAACCCTTTTTCCACTCTGAAGATTCACAAAAATACCAAATTGTCCAATCGCATGTCCTGTTAAATCTACTGCTATTATCGAATTATCTCCGAACACATCAAATCCAGTAGTAAATTCCCCATAGCCAATGTCTAGCTTAATTTCAGCTTGATCAATGAAAGAAATACGCGTATCAATGTCTTCTGGAATCAAATCTAGTAAACATCCTTTTGTTAAAGCGTGCAATTTACTCATTGATTTAATAGGTTCATAGCCTTTTCTAAATGTTAAAATTTTCGCATCTGGGAAATCCTTCAACCCACCAGTATGGTCGCCATGAAAATGAGAAAGGATGATCGTATTTATTTCCTCAGCCTTAATCCCGTCTTTTTCCAATTGTTTCTTTATCGACTTTTCTTCTGTAAAGAAAACCGGTGTTAACTTTGCATATAGTGAATAGGGGAATTTTTTAGTTGCTTCGCTAAAATGTGTTGTATAGCCCGTATCGAAAAGGATATACCCCTTTATTGGATGCTTTATTAAAGCAACCGTTGCAGGGAACTCTATTGACTTTAGTGTTTCATTTGGTAAAACTATCTTTTCCGGGTGTGTACAATAACCGCATTCGTAAAGCTTTAACGTACTAATTTTCATGTTTTTTCCACCATGCTACGAACTCCTTTGTCCCCTGTTCTATTGAAACAGCAGGAATATAGCCCAATTCTTGTTGAGCCTTTTCCAGTGATAATGTTTGTGATTTCGAAAGAACACTAACAGTATACCGAGTTAGTAATGGTTCTTTTCCACCTAAGAAAATGGTTGATATGTATTCAAGTGTCCTAGCTATAAAAAAAGCCTTATTATAAGAAAGTTCCTTATAAGATACAGTCTTACCTAGTTGACCCATCACTTCTTCAAGCATTTCATATAGATTTACTCGTACACCATTTGTAATATTATATTTTCTACCTAGTGTTTCTTCCCTTGATGTTAGACAAAGCAATAATGCATCAACAACATTTTCTACATATGTAATATCGACTTCGACATAGCCCTTTCCGATCTTTGGAAACATGCCCTTTTCACATACTTTAATTAACCTAGGTAAAATTGCATTATCACCCGGGCCAAAAATAGCTCTTGGACGGATTGTAATTGTTGGCAGGCCTTCATGAAACGCTTTATCAATCTCTAATTCTGCTATATATTTCGTTTTCGCATAATGGTTAACGAACTTTTTAGGTAATGGATCAGATTCTTTTACATTTATACGCTCGTCATAGTAAAAATAAAGGCTAGGTGTCGATACATGTATGAGCCGTTTCACATACCATTTCTTACAGCCTTCAATGATGTTTTTAGTCCCTAGAACATTTGCTGCATAAAAATCCTGATATTTTCCCCATGGAGAAGATAGTGCACCACAATGAAATACATAATCTTTATCTTTACAAAGTTCAATGATTCTCTCGCTGTCCTCTAAGTTCGCTTCTTCAAATCGAATCCCTACCTTTTTTAACGTCTCCCCCACCTCTTTATTTCGTCCAATGCCAGTAACATTGTATCCAAGTGAAACAAGTCTAAAAGCTAATTTCTTACCTAAAAATCCTGTTGCACCGGTTACTAATATGTTCAAGAATGTTCACCATCCCAGCTAATATCATACGTTGACTGCTCTAGCATAGTCAGTTTATTAATACGACTTGCCCTCCACAAAAAGTACATACTCACAAATTGATAGAAAAAAGGCTTTATATCATTTTTTCGAAATGTAATATCTTTATATGTTGCAAGTATTTGAAACCATCTTTTTACTTGCTTCATTGATTTAAAATTGTTTCTGCCATAAAGAAGAACACCTAACTTAATAGCTTCTTTTGTTTCATTTTTAGGATAAAGGAGATCTTTCTGTTCACCGCTTATTACATTGGCGATTTCTTTCCCAAATAAATGCAATCCACTTGTTGCCCGTGGATTGCATTCTATTGGGATAGCTACACCAGCATGAGTGACGATAAAATCAAATGATATTTGTCCTGTAAATGATAGCTTCGCAACGATTAATTTAACAAATTGCTCAATTTCTGGTTTTTCTGTATATTGATACGAGAGTGTTGCACCTAAGCCAGCTGTGAATTCGGATTTATATACAGAATGTGCTAGTAATTTCCCATTTCTAGCGCATCCATAAGAACAGTATTGGTTTCCATATATTCGCTCCTGCACTATCCAAAGTGAATCTTCAAATACTTGTACCGGTAAATCTTCTCCTTCTTTTAGAAAAATTACCGAATCAGAAAACCTAGAATAGACTTTTTTCAATACTAGATCACTATGAAATTCCTTCATAAGAACTGGTAGATTTACTTGTGATACTAGTAATTTTGTTTTTGGTGTATTAAGCCCAAGTTCCTCAACAAATCGGATGAACCTTTCTTTATGATGAAGTAGTCTCATTTTTTCAAGATCATCGACTATTACATCACAATAAGTTGATAATTGCTCTTTATACATTGAAACATAGAAGGTCTCTTCACAAGTAGGCATTAGTATATCTATTCGTCTTTTTTTAATAATCTGTATTAAGCAGTTAATAAATTCTTTCGTTTCATATTTTGGAGAAGGGTATAAAAAGAATTCTTTTATCCGATTAGTGGTTTTTGCAAGCGCATATGGGACACTATCGGCAGTATAAACATCCATTCCTCCATTTTCTAACACTCTGCATAAGTGAAGTGTAACGGGTGCTCTAGCTCCTGTTATCAAAACTCGCTTTCTCTTAATATTCAAGTACGATGCCTCCAATGGATAATCCAGCTGAAGTTCCTAATAGTAAAACTTTATCTCCTCTTTTCACTCTTCCTTGTTGAATAGCTTCAAATAACGCCATTGGAATCGATGCTGCAATCATATTTCCATAGTTTTCAATAATATTCATAAACCTCGACTCTTCTACTCCTAGCTTTTTCCGGATTATCTTCATCGCAGATGCGCTTGCTTGGTGAGGGATCACCATATCGATATCTTCCATTGTAAGATTTGTAGTTGAAAAGAGTGTTTCAATAAACCGTGGCAGAAGTTTAAAGGATAATTTAAAGATGGCCCTCCCATCCATATCAAATAAAAAATCATCTTTTGTTTGTTCGTTATATTCTCTAGGATGGATTTTAGTGCCTCCACCTCTAATTTCAGATAAATGAGCACCAGCACTATATGTTTCCATATGTGAGCATATTATTCCTGAACCATCCGTTGATTTGGATAAAACAACCGCAACAGCACCATCCCCAAACAAAATTGAGCTCTCGTCTTGATCCCAGTTTAGTCCTATTGATGAAATCTCAGAAGATATTATTAATACATTCTTATACCTACCACAAACAATTGCATAGGAGATCATATCTAGAGCGGTAACAAAGCTTAAACAAGTTGAGTTAATATCAAATGCAGGAATACCAGAATACTGAAGACCTAGTTGTTCCTGAAGCAATGCGGCATTACAAGGGATTGCTTGCTCAATCGTACCACTCCCACTAATCAAACAATCAATATCTGTTAAAGTTAGACCAGCATCTTGAACTGCTTTTTTAGCAGCCTCTGCACCCATATAAGAAGCTGTTTCATCTCTAACAAAATACCGTTCCTTCACACCTGATTTTCTTTTAGACCACCCACTTTTTGTTGAAAGTAATTGATCGATTTCTTCCGCTTTGATCAATCGTTTTGGTAAATATGTGCCGATACCTTTTATTTTTATATTACGTTTCATTTATGTGCACCTCAATGTTGATTTCAGTTGTACTTAATCTATGAATGGCTCTTAAAAAATAGTAGAAAAGGTACTATTTTATTCGTATCTTCTCCTTACATCTTACCTTTTTTCATTCTATTGGAATATATCCGAAATTCGATTTATAGTGTTTTCTTGAAATTATTTCATTTATCCGTTCTATTAAAATTTATTATTTCCCAAAACAAAAAATGGGTCAGACCCGTTTAAAACTAAGGATCTGACACTTTTTTAGCACCATCTCATATATCTTGTTTAAAATTGTGTTAATTTTTTTATTAGCCCACTGTATGAGAGATTCATAGACGTTTTTACTAGTATACATGTATCACGATCAGAAGTTGCTTGTATTATATCAAATGCAGCTTGTTGATCATAAGCATGGAAAACTTTATTTGTATCCATTCCGAGTTCAATTGCTCGATCACTCATTATCTTTGATTTTTCTCCGATTGTAACAAAGAAATCTACTTTACTGTTTACAACAAGATCAGCTACTTTCATATATTCATTTACAAAAGATTGTCCTAGTTCCTCAATATCACCTAGAACGACAATTTTTTTATTCGCTTTACTAGCATGTTGTAGTACATCCAATGCAGCTTTTATTGATGTAGGATTTGTACTCCATGTATCATCGATAATTTCACATTCGTTTATCCCTTTTTTAAATTGGGTATGGCGTCGAACATGCTTGAATGATTTTAAACGTTCGATTGCTTCGATTATACCGATATTTAATTCCATACAAACAGCAATTGCGTACAATGCGTTATAAACATTATGTTCCCCAAAACCTGGTACATAACATGGATAGACCGTGCCATTATATGTTAAATTAAATCGCATTCCCTTTTTCCCATATCTAATATTACTAGCTGTAAACATCGTATCCTTCTTTAAGCTTACATAAACAATTTTCCCTTTAAAATCATTTAAATTTATTCTTTTTGTATATTCATCATCTGCATTTAATACGAGTACACCCTTATTTTGTATTGCTGTTAGCATTTTCGCTTTTTCCTCGATGTATTTATCATGCTCGTGAAATCCTTCAAGATGATCCACACCAATGTTTGTGATAACGCCAATCTCTGGCTTAAAGTAATGTGCTGTGTAAAGCATGTTATCAGGGCTGTCTACTCCCATTTCTATGACAGCTACGTCTGTCTTATTATCAATTTGCATGAGATATTTAAGATTTCGTGATAATCCATTTTCACTTAACCTAGTTTTGACTACATTTAAATCTTTCGATAAAATCCATGCAATCATTTCTTTTGTTGTTGTTTTACCACAAGTTCCTGTAACACCAATTATTGGAAGCGAAAACAAACTTCGATAATAGCTTATAAATCTATAATAAGCATTTTTTACATTCTGAACATAGACAATAGTAATTCCCTCATCCTTAATACTTTTTACATATGATATGTTACTTACTACAAGTACACATTCATCTACATCACTAGGAATTTGAATCTTTTGCTTTTTCATATGAAAATAAATTGAATGATTTGTGATTGGGTATTTCTTACCTTTTGCTACACTTTTTATTAAGGGGTTTTCTTGCCCCTTTATGATTTCACCTTTTAACACAGGAAGAATACTTACAAGTCTGAGATGTTCCATAACTCACCTCTCTTTCTGTTAGAATATTTTGATAGGTTATATACTAAAAACCTGAAAGATTATTCTCCAGGTTTTTACTCCACTCATCTTGGCTCGATAATAATTTTTCTAGTTAGTAACTTAACATTAAGGCAGTGAATTGCACAAAAACAGGATAGATCAACGGCGAAACAAATCGGAGTTCTTTCTAATCTTACAATTTCACAAATCTCTTTTGACAAACATCCATCTATGTCAAATGGTTTTAACAAAGAAAGAGTTGCACACTTTTGCTTTTCATCTATATTTTCTACTCGAAAAAAACTAGTACAAAATGAGTCCACTTTTTTATCTTCAAATTGATCAGAAAAATATCCTGTTAACTCGAACAATCCGCTATCATTCCATAATATAAAAGGAATCGTATCTACTACTTTTACATGTTCACATCGATCTTTGAAACTATTTAATGATGGATCTATTTTAAAGTCTTGATGGAATTTAATTATTTTCAATGGCTCTAAAATGCATAAGTTCCTCATTTCCTTACGGGAATCAATCATCCATCCTCCTACCCCATTCTCCGTTTTCTCCCTATATAGTATAAGTTTATTAAACAAATTGTGATTATACTCTGTAAATAAGGTTGCCTAAAATTAGTTTGCATGTAGACTCATTGCATAAGGAATCATTTGTTTAGCAACTTCAAATTCCCTATGTTTAGAGCCTGGTCTCCAATTAACTTCATAAATCCAAAGCTTCCTATTTACATCGATTCCTACATCAATTCCAAGTTCATCAAAGGAACAGTTGTAAATTTGATCAAGATGTTCAGAAAACGATAAGGCAAAGTTTTGTAATAATTGAACTACCTGTGGACTCTCTTGACCAAATTCCTGATCTAAGAAAGAAGTTAATTCCCCTCTAAATCCCCCACTGCTAATATTACTTGTTAATTTTCCATCCCCATTAATTCTTGGATAGATAAGAGCTATCACCCACTTTTTATTTTCATTTTTTTGAACATGTAACCGAAAGTCATACGCTAATCCTGATTTTGTTTTACACTCAATAAAGGGCTGCATAATATATTTGTTCTTTAGTTTTCCCTTCAAATGATCTTCTAGCTCTTGCCTTGTTATTCGTTTCAGTTCTTTACCATGCAAAATTGAAAATTTATCTTCCTCACAATTGACACCCTTTAAGTTGAAATAATTTTAATGTAAATAGGAAAACTAAGCAGGATCCAAGTATCTTAATAAAGGAGGTTTTCAAAGTGTCAAAGAAAAAACAAACACCTTCACCAGAGGTTGATCAAAAACAACTAGTCAACGACAAGGTTGAAAAGTTACGGGAAAACAATTATGAAGATGACCACATTCGTAAGGTAACAATAAGTGGTGCTGATGGTCAATAAGAACTAGGTTTTAATTTACAAAGCCTGCAAATTTAACAATTGCAGGCTTCTTAGATTTACTGAAAATATTCGTTTAATTACAAGGTTGGAAGTGTTTGAGAAATCTGTTTTTTTACCGTGTTCTCCAAAATACCTATTCCCTCTATTTCAATTTCAATACGATCATTATGATCCAATGTAAATTCATTTGGAGGTACAATACATGTTCCTGTTAATAAAACAGTACCATCAAATATTTCGTTATCTTTTAATAAATAGGAAACTAGCTCTGTATAGCTACGTTTTAATTGCTCTGTATTTGCACTACCTTCAAATACCTTTTCCTCTTTTCGGAATATTCTACATGTAATATCAAAGTTATATGGATCTTCCACCGTTTCTGCTAAACGAATTGAAGGACCAATCGAACAAGAATTTTTCCAGACTTTTGCTTGTGGTAGATACAAGGGATTTTCTCCTTCAATATCTCGACAGCTCATATCGTTTCCAATTGTATAACCAATGATTTTTCCTACCTTATTTATAACCAACCCTAGCTCGGGCTCAGGAATTTGCCAATTTGAGTCACTTCTTAAATAAACTTCACCTCTAGGTGCAACCGTCCGAGCACTTGTTGATTTGAAAAAGATTTCAGGACGTGCTGCGTTGTATACCTTATCATAGAACGTTTCTTCTTTTTCCTCATACCCTTGGGAAGCCTCGTAATTTCTTGCAAGCTTGCTATTTTCATAAGTCACGCCTGCAGCCCAAACTTCAGGGGCATCTACTGGTATTAACAAATCTAGATCATTTAAGGTCAATTTCATTGGAAGAGAATTTTCAATGACTTCTTCAATAAGTAACAATGGAGTTTTCCCCTTATTTTCCGCTTCCCTAACTAAAGATAAAAAATCTGACTGAGGTAGAACATATATTTTATTTTCTACAGTCAACACAGCTAAAACGCTTTCATTTAATTCGTTTTTATACCGTATTATATTCATTTTAAGTTCCCCCAGCTATTTAATATGATATTAAGAAAATCTAAAAACCTGATCTGAATTAGTTCCAATTTCACTTTCCTCTTCAAGGAACTCTTTATAAATAAAGTATTCAAAATCAGCATGCTTTTTTGAACCGCTTAAATCTTGAACACACAGACCGATAAATGTTCCTGTAAAGCGTATGTAATCACCGTATTCATCTGATAAATGACAAATATCGATTACTGAACCAATCTTGTTCCATTTATCATCATTTTGCGAATAGGTATAATAAAATTGCAAGTTCTCCCTTTCGATAACAGCTTTTAACTTACAAGTTTTTCCTTCCTGAAGAGGGATATCTTTTTCTAACAATTCATCATATTGCCCATTCTTTGTTTGGATGATGTTCAAACACTTACCTATCTCCTCATCATTGGAAATCCGTAAATATACATAATCATTTGTGTCGTAATAAACAACTAGCCCTGCCATTTGTTGAAAATTTTCTGGATTGAATTCAATTGCTGCTTCAACTTCACAATTAAAACTTTGTTGCCTTCTTGCTACTAAACTTTGTTTATGTGTGGATGATAGCGATTCCATTCCTTTCAATCTTAAAAAACCTTTTCGTTCTGTTAAAGATATCCATGAAGGATCTGTTGGAATCCGTAATGTACTCCAATCAAGCTGTAAAGAGTCGGATTGAAAATCATCTTTTATCGAAATTGGATCAAATGGATGGGGATCAATTTTAGGTGCCTCAACATGTAAGGACGGTGTATTTCCACCACCAAAGATTCTCAGCCAACCATCTTCAGTCCAATAACAGCGTTGGATCGCTGTCTCTCTTCCTAAATTACAATAGTTATCCTTTAAAGGTCGTCCACAAAGATGTGCTAGATACCACTCATCAGTGTGTGTTTGCACAAGACTACCATGTCCCGCTTTCTGTAAGGCTAGTTCTGGATGGTTAGCAGATGTTAGAATTGGATTTATAGGATCAACTTCAAAAGGTCCAAAAAGCGATTTAGACCTAGCCATTGTAACGGCATGTTTATATTCTGTACCACCTTCTGCTGTCATCAAATAGTAATAACCATTTCGTTTATAAAGATGTGGCCCTTCCGTTAGCTTAAGGTCTGTTCCCTTAAAGATATTTTTCACTGGTCCAATTAGTTTTTTTTCTTCTATCGAGTATTCTTGAATTACAATACCAGCAAACGAGTTTTTCCCTTTTCGACCATCCCAAAGCATGTTTACTAACCACTTCTTGCCATCGTCATCATGAAACAGTGAAGGATCGAATCCACTGCTATTTAGATAAATGGGTTCAGACCACGGCCCCATAATATCTTGAGCTGTCACCAAATAATTATGAGTATCCTTATATGCTCCTTTTCTACTTTTTACATCAGTATAAATCAAATAAAAGGTGCCCTCTGAATAGGTCAAACAAGGTGCCCAAACTCCTCCAGAATTAATATTACCTTCCATATTCACCTGTGATTTACGTGTTAAAGCATGTGTTAATAATCTCCAGTTTACTAGATCCTTTGAATGGTGAATTTGTACTCCAGGAAACCACTCAAAAGTAGATGTTGCAATATAATAATCATCCTCCACTCTTAAAAACGAAGGATCCGGGTTAAAACCACGTAAAATTGGATTTGTTATCTTTCTCATCTTTACCTCCTCAATTCTACCATACTAGTATGGCTATGATGGTGTAATGATAGGATGAATTTGCATCCATCCCCTTAAATTAGTCTTAAATTTACTTGATAATTTTCTTCAGTTTTTTTAATTTACTGATAATTTAATTTTACCATAAAACGCTTATTTTACATAGATTCAAATTCTAGTTTTCCCTTACTTTTCTAATAATATCCTTCTAGAAGACTACGATATTATTTCACAACAGAGGGACGTTCCTTCGCTTTATCCGATTCCCCAGCATTTTTAGTTGCTTCGTCCCGATTTTGAGCCATTTCTTCAACTGTTTTCACTTTTAAACGAGCTGCACCTTCATAATTTTTTGTTGGTAAAAGATTTCCGGAAGCTAACCGTTTCTTCGCTTCAGCTATTGCATCTGAATATTGTGGCAGCCATCGCTCTTGTGCAACTAGCATTTCGTCAGTCATTTGCCAAATCTCTTTTGGATTACATACTGCTCCAACTAACGGGTCCATCATCATTGCTTGACGAAGTAGGAAATCATCGCCATTAATTGCAGCTTCAACTGCTAATCTTTGTACTGAAATACTCACATTACAAACAGCGGCGCAGCCCAATGGGAGATCTCCAACATGTGGCATACTTATCCCATTACGATCAACATATCCAGGTGCTTCTATGATAGCATCGTCTGGTAGATTTGAAATAACGCCATTGTTTACTACGTTGAAGTGACCTCTGTAAACACGGCCTGTTTCAAGAGCTTCAATAATATATGAACCATGCTCTTCTCCGCGGTTTTCTTGTTTATATTCCATTGCTGGTTCTTTTAACCAATTTGGAAAGTCTGTTTCAAACCAATTTCTTCCCTCTGTACATACACGTAAATAACCGCCAGTTTCTCCATTAATCCATGTACCTAAATCAATCCAATCATTGATTTCTTCTGCACGCTTACGATACCATGGAACATATTCACTTAAATGGCCGTTTGATTCTGTTGAATAGAAACCAAAACGTCTCAGCATATCGATTCGGACCTTTTCTGTCTTACTAAACTCTGGATGATTCTCGAATGCCTCTAATATTTCCCCTGTCATATCCTCACCATTGTGCTTCACACTTATATACCATGTTTGATGATTGATACCTGCACAAATGATGTCTACTTCTTCCTTTTTCAATCCAAGTGCATTTGCAATTTGTCTATGACCACCTTGTACTCCATGACATAGACCAATTGTTCGAACACCACCATAAGTATTACAAGCCCACGTTAACATAGCCATTGGGTTTGCATAGTTAAGCAATAAACAATTTTTTTCAGCTACTTCACGGATATCTTTACAAATTTCCATCATTTCAGCAATACCGCGTTGACCGTACATGATCCCTCCAGCACAAAGCGTATCACCAACACATTGATCAATTCCATATTTCAACGGGATATCTACATCGGTTTGAAATGCCTCAAGCCCGCCAATTCTCACCACAGAAAAGATGTATCTGGCATCTCTTAATGCTTCTCTACGATTTGTTGTTGAAAATATCTTTATATCTAAACCATTATCGTCAATATCACGCTGACAAAGCTGAGTGACCATATCAAGATTTTGTGAATTAATATCTGTAAAGGATACTTCTATTTGATTAAATTCCGGAATAGCTAATAGATCTCTTAATAACCCTCTTGTAAAACCAATGCTTCCTGCACCAATAAATGCAATTTTAAATGACATTGGACAGCTCTCCTTTTCTTTTCCCAGTTCAGTAGTAAAAAACCTATGTTTATTTTATCAACTACCCCTTAAATACGTTTTCAATTTTGTAACTTAATGATGTAAAAAATCTTAACTTTTTAAAATAATATAATTCTAGTTACGCTTATTCCCATATCATTTGGTATGAATTTTGAGCATCCAGAAAAAGCAACGGTCATCAAACCGTTGCTTATTAACTACTATATTTCACGATGTTTTTAAGAGCTAATTTTCTAAACTCGAGTGGTGTTTTATTTGTATACTTTTTAAAAAGAAGACTAAAGTATTGTCTGCTATTAATACCGACATAATGAGAGATATCGATTATTGGTATATCTGTATCAGCTAAGAGCATTTTTGCCTTTTCCATTCGGTGAGAAGTCAAATATTCCATAATGGTACAGTCCATTTGATTTTTAAATATACGGTGAAGATATCCAGGATGTAAATTTACGGCAAAACCAACATCTTTTATTTGTATATCACAGTCGTAGTTTTGATGTAGGAATTCAATTGCCTTTTTCACATAGATATTCACCTGATTGAACTCACAATCTTTCTCATTTTCTTCAACAACCATTCTAGCTATTTGAATTAGTAACTGAGCCAAAAGGATCTGAACCATCATTTCGTTTTCAGAGCCTTTTTTATCCATTTCTAATACCAGATTTTTAAGAGTATGATAGATTTCATTTGGGTCCTTTAACACAATATATGAGTAACTTAATGCTAATAATTGCGTCAGGCTTTCATTTTCCGCTACTAACTCTTTAAACGCCGGAAATCTCCCCTCTTTTTGCACGAAGGAAAACTCAATATTTAGCATTCTGCATGGATTGCCTTTCTCTACTGTTAATCGATGGGGTACATTTGCATCTAATAAAATAAAATCTCCCTTTTTCATTGAAATCCTTTTATCTTCTGTCTCCACCGTACATTTCCCATCGATTACATACATTATTTCTACTTCCTTGTGTGAATGAAAAGGCATTTGATGGCTTTGCCATTGTTTAAAATAATAGGCATTTACCTTTGGGTGGTAATGACCTGCTACCAATTCATCTTGATAAAGACTGAAATTGTTCATAGCCCCCCTTAAAGTCATACTTTATGTCTTTGAATCATTTATGACCAAAGCTTATTCTTTAATCATTCCATTCGGATAGACCATAACCTTTAAACTCGCTTTTTTATTAAGTCTTGCACGTTCCATCGCTTCTTTCGTTTCTTCTAACATAAAGCGATCGGTAATTAAGCTTTTTAATTCAATATTTTGACCTTGCAAAAATTCAATTCCTTGAGGATATGTATTTGAGTATCGGAATATCCCGAAAATATCTAATTCATTATCTGCTATTAGTGGAACATTTAGACCTATTTCATCTTGAGGAGGTAGACCAACGATTGCCATTTTCCCCCCACGTTTGACAGCCTTCAACGCAGATTGTAACGCTTTTGGATTTCCAGCTGTTTCAAATGCAACATCGACACCTTTACCATTAGTTATCTTCAGTATTTCTTCATTTGGATCTTGTTCTAATACATTAATCACGTGGGTTGCTCCAAGTTTTTTAGCTGCTTCTAAGCGATTATTTTCCAAATCTGTTACAATTATATTTGCAGCACCAAACGCTTTGACTGCTGCAATTGCAGTTAATCCTACCGGCCCCATTCCCATAATTGCGACCGTTGAGCCTGGTTTGAGATTTGAACGCTTTGCTGCATGAATTCCAACAGAAAAAGGTTCAACAAGTGCTGCCTCCTCAAATGATAGTTCATCAGGAATAGGAAATAAAAAATCTTCACGATGCTTTATGTATTGCACAAATGCACCATTAACAGGTGGTGTTGCTAAAAACTGAACGTCTGGACAAAGATTATATCTTCCCTCTTTACAGTATTCACAACGACCACACGTAATACCTGGTTCAATGGCAACACGATCTCCAACTTTTACTTTCGTAACATTTTCACCAACCTTAGCAACAATACCTGCACATTCATGCCCTAAAATAATTGGTTTTTCAACGACATAACGGCCAATTTTGCCGTGTTCGTAATAATGAATATCTGAGCCACAAACTCCTACAGCCATGACTTTCACTAACACCTCATCATCATGAACCTGTGGAACAGAGATTTCTTGGATTTCGATATCAAAAGGTTTATTCATAACTGCAGCTTTCATTACAGTGGGCACTTCTATTTTTTTAGCTATTTTTACAGTTGATTTAGTCGTCATTTCTACTTCCTCCAATTATTATATTAAAAACCGTATTGATAACGTTTTCATAACCGTTAACTCTAAACTTTCTCATCAAGTCTAAAACATTTCCAGTTTATTGTACTTTATTAAAGAATACCACCAACTTTAATTAATGTAAAAGGTAGATTACTAGTTTTTAACCCAAAAATCTCTTTCGTTTTCATATAAAAGTAAATTAACCGTCACTGTCAACTTTGCTTGTCTTTATCGCCAACTCTTAAATGTAACAGTTTGACTTCTCTCCACAATCTCTATCATCCATCTCATTTTCTTTAAGCCTTAATGCATGAAGAATTCTACATATAGAGACACTACAAAGAATAGTTAATATGTAGAGGTGTTATGAATGGACATTAGTAGGTATGAATTAAAACGTGATTTGAATAATTATTACACACTTATCATTTATCTTGATCCTCTGTTGACTGAATTTTCAACAGAATTAGGAGAAACTCGACTAAAGAAAGATGATCTCAATAAGCATATTCGATCTCTAATCAAAGAGAGATTTCCGCATGTTCCTATTAAAGCTGCGAAGGTAATGGCTGGATCTTTAATCATTACAACTTTATATCTAACAGGATCAGCAACAAGTGCAGGTGCAGAAGCAAATAGTTCCACCCAGCTTACACAAGGAAATCAATTTGATGTGTACACCGTACAATCCGGTGATAGCTTATCTCTTATAGCAAAACGATTTAATGTGTCAACGGCCTCTATTAAATCGTTAAATCATTTAGCATCAGACTCTATTTTTATTGGACAAAAGTTAAATCTTCCTTTCTTCACTTATACTGTTGTTTCAGGTGATAGCCTTTCTGTTATCGCCAAACGTTTTAATACGTCAACTGCGGCAATAGGAACATTTAATCAACTTACAAGTAATACAATTAATATTGGTCAAAAGCTAAAAATACCTACATCCACTAATCCTATTGAAGAAACACCTGTTGACCATCCAACAGTTGAAGATAATAATGGGACGTACACAGTTGTTTCTGGTGATTCATTGTCATTAATTGCAAAAAAATACAGTACAACAGTCGATACCATTCGGACTTTAAACCTTTTAACGACTGATATTATATATGTTGGCCAAATATTAAAAGTTCCGCAAAATCAACAGCCTGATACAACAGAAGAAGCACCACCAACAGTTAAAGATCCAGAAATAGAACTAACTCCTGAGACACCAAAAACAGATGCTCTAACTACATATACGGTTGTTTCAGGGGATTCATTATCATTAATAGCGAAAAAGTTTTCTACGACTGTCGCTGCAATTCAGTCTCAAAACAACTTATCAACAACCGTTATTTATATCGGACAAATGTTAACCATTCCAAAAACAGCTGTAGAAAACGAGACCCCAACAGAACCAATTAAAGAAATAACAACAACTTATACCGTTATCGCAGGGGATTCTTTATCTGTTATCGCAAAACGTTTAAACACAACCGTAGACGCTATTAAGTCAACCAATAGTCTAACAACAGACATTATCTTTATTGGTCAAACACTCAAAATACCTACAGCTCAGACAGTTCCTGTGAAACCTGCAGATAATTTGGCTCCTTCTATTCCTGTTTTAACTACAGCCAATCAGATTACTAGTTCAAACCATGCACGGTTGAATATATCAGGAGCAACAGAAACTAATGCAAATGTAAAAGTTTCCATTTCAGACGGAAAGAATGAACCAAATAACTTCGAGGTAAAAGCTGATGCTAACGGGAAATTCCAACAGGTTGTTGATGTATCGATGTTACAGGATGGAAATATTACCATTACAGCTTCGGCAACAGATGCTGCAGGAAATCAAAGTTCAGGATCAAAGTTAATTGTTAAAAAAGATACTGTTTCAACAGCTCCTACCATCTCGAGTACAACGATTAATAAGTCATCATCTGGTACTTACCCTATTCTAGGTACAGCAGATCCAGGCTCTATCGTAACAATCGTCATATCAGATGGAGAAAATTTAGAGATTACTACTCAAAGCGTAACAAATGAACGCGGAGAATTCCGAGCCATTGTTGATTTAACTCGTTTAAATGATGGTGAAATATTCATTACAGCCAATGCAAAAGATTCTTTGGAAAATGAAAGTCAAGCATCGAAAATCACTGTAATAAAGGATTCTTCTATTAATCAACCAACAATGGAACTGCCTCCTTCGATAAATAGTGATTCTGTTGGGACAGTTGCAATTAGAGGAAAAAGTGAAGAAAACGCTTCCGTTATGATAAAAGCTACAGATGGAGTATCTGAGGTTGAAGCTAGTGTGACAAGCACTAAAGAAGGTGACTATAAAGCAAATTTGGATTTAACTTCACTTAATGATGGGAAAATTACAATTACTGCTACCGCTATCGACCGCTTTGGTAACAAAAGCGAGAAAAATACAGGAATAATTGCTAAGGATACATTTGCATCTGAACCTATGATCGATAATAAAAAACACGTTACAAATGTAAATGCACACGAATACACAATTTTTGGTGTTGCTGAGCGTGACGCTACAGTCAAAATTACTGTAACAGATGAAAATAATTCTAAAATTAATACTAGTGTAACAGCTAATGACAATGGTGAATTTCAAGCAAATGTTGATTTACGTTCTCTTAGTGACGGTCAACTAACAATAACTGCTCAAGGAATAGATTTGTCTGGTAATCATAGTGGTACCCTAGTTAATAAGCTGTTAAAAGATACTGATATTCCCTTAGTCCCTATATTTAATAATAATTTTTTTATTAATAATGAAAATCAAAGCTCTTACCTCCTTACAGGATCTGCTGAAGGAAATGCCCAAATAAATGTAATCATCTCTAATAACGATGGGCAGTCGATTCAAGTAAGCGGAACTGCTGATGAGACTGGTAGCTACAGAATTCCAATTGACCTCACCACTTTTAATGATGGAGATGTAACATTCAAAATAACGCAAAATGATTTTGCAGGGAACATTAGTCCTTCCATCTCAAAAACATTAATAAAGGATACAACCGCTCCAACAAATCTAGAGGTTGATCAACTTAATACTATTTTTAGTGGTAATGCTAACTCCTATAAAGTTGCTGGCTCGGCAGAACCAAACATTACGCTTGAAATTACTCTTTCAGATGAGAAAACAAATGTAATAAAGTCTTTGACAACTAACCAAGATGGTTCTTTTGAAATACCATTTGATGTTAGTACATTAATGGATGGAAATATCACTGTTTCATTTTTGACAAGGGATGCAGCTGGAAATAGCGGAACTCCAGAGCCCATCACCATTAAGAAGGATACAACTGCACCTACTAAAGCGATTTTAACAGTTCCACCCTTTGTGAATTCACAAAATATGAAGCAATATGACATAACTGGCTCTAGTGTTGAAGAAGGTTCACTAATCAAAATGGTTGTAACAGATGGAACGACTGCGATAACAAAATCAACGAAAGTTATTAATGGTAGTTTTAACACACAACTCGATTTATCAAGTTTAAAAAATGGTCCAATCTCTTTTGAAATCACTCAAATAGATCTTGCTGGAAACACAGGTATTGTTCAAGCCACATCGCTTGAAAAGGATACGACAGTAGAAAATCCAATTATTTCAAAAAATGGTTTCAAATATGAAAACCTTCAATCTATTTATACAATGATTGGGTTAGCGGAGCCAAATGCGACAATTGAAATTACCATTTTTGATGCTAATGGGAATGAGCTATTAACAAAGTCATCCTCTGCTGATTCTAAGGGTTATTATTCAACATTTATGCACCTAGATCTAGATGTGCTGAACACATCTGGTGAGATAACTGCTTCAGTCTCTCAAACAGATTTAGCTGGAAACACGAGTGAACTAACATCTGTAGGCCTTTACACTTATAAGGTTGCAGCTAGCGATTCGTTAGTTTCGATTGCTAAACGTTATAACACAACTGTTGAGGCCTTAATGTCTCTTAACCAATTAACAAGCGAAGCGATTCAAACTAATCAACAATTACGCTTGCCTATTTCAGCAAGTGAAGTGATTAACCTTGGATATATGTATTTTGGAAATACAAATGAATACATTAACATGATAAATCAAACAGCAAATTCAGTAAATATCGTGTCTCCAAGTTACTTTGATATAAATTCAGATGGATCATTAAAGCTCACCTATCAAGTAGACCCTCATTTTATTAGTATGATGCACCAGCAAGGTAAACGAGTTGTTCCATTTTTAAGTAACCATTGGGATCGTACTATTGGTCGTGCAATGCTAGAAAATAAAGAGCAAGCTGCACAGCAAATTGCTGATGCGATTGAGCACTACAATTTAGATGGTGTAAATGTTGACATTGAGAATGTAACAGAGATAGATCGTGAAAATTATACAGAATTTGTTCGGTTGTTGAGGGAAAAAATTCCAGTTTCTAAAGAAGTATCTGTTGCTGTTGCTGCGAATCCTAATGGATGGTCCTCGGGCTGGCATGGTTCCTATGATTATACGGAATTAGCCAAATATGCTGACTATTTAATGATTATGAGTTACGACGAAAGCTATACTGGCGGGGAGGCAGGTTCTGTAGCTAGTTACTCATGGGTAGAAAAATCTATTCAATATGCACTTGATCAAGGTGTGACAAGTGATAAGATTGTCGTTGGTGTTGCACATTTTGGACGTTATTGGATTGAAGGAGTTTCATACGGAGGATTTGGCATTTCGAATTCTAAGGTTGAGGAAATGATCCAAAAATATAATGGGTCGGTAACGTTTGATGAAATAAGTAAAACGCCAAAAGCAACGATTACTATTAACGAAGGTGACCCTATTACATTTGTGAGTGGTAGCTCACTTTCTCCTGATACGTATACAATTTGGTATGAAAACGAAGAATCTATTCGACATAAACTTTCATTAGTAAATCAGTATAACCTACGTGGAGTTGGTAACTGGAGTATAGGACAAGAAAATCCCGAGGTATGGAATAGTTACACAACCTCACTACCTACTATTGTGCCTGTCACCTCTCCTGAATTTACAAATGTTGATAAAGACGAAGGAAAAGACTACAAACTTTACACTGTAGTTTCAGGTGATAGTTTATGGTCAATTGCGAACAAAAATAATACGACAGTAACTATCCTTAGAGACATAAACAATTTAAATACAGATACTGTACTGATAGGACAAACTTTAAAAATACCTTCTGGTGAAAATAATATAACAGTAACTGAACCAGAGACCTCAACTATGTCTTATACCGTTGTTTCTGGTGATTCACTATCGGTTATTGCTAAGCGTTATAACACTACTGTTACGTCAATTAAAGAACAAAACAACTTAATATCGGATTCTATTTATGTAGGGCAGGTTTTAAATATAAGCACTACCACTACCTCTACAGAGAATGTGACTCCACCAAAGGATCCAGAGATAACAACCTATACAGTAGTCTCTGGTGATTCATTATCAGTTATTGCTAATCGATTTAACACAACTGTTACGCTGATAAAAGAAACAAATAATTTAACAACTGACACCATCTATGTAGGGCAAACTTTAAAAATAACTCATTAGTAATTAATTTGTATTTTTCAAAGAAAAGATCATATAGCTCAAAAGCATATAGACATTTTTAGTGACATCTTAAAAAAGGCCGACTTGCCTTCACCAATGTCTTGGGATACCGCGTAACAGATAGTACTAAACCAATTTTTTCAGATAAGTTAATTATGTTTCATGTGTCTGCGATGATAGCTGCTGGAATTGGAAATTATGGAACAGCTATGGCAGCAAGTCCTAGAAAAGATATCGCCATTAAGTATGCTTCTTTAATTCCAGAAATTTCACTATACGCTGAAGATGGTGCAAATATAATGATAAAAAATGAATGGTTAGAAGAGCCGCCCCAAACAGACGATCGAAAAAAGCTTGCAAAAAAAGAATATGAATGACAATGAATGATTCTTAAATAACATTTAAGTAATAATAAAAGATTCAACACAAATAAGCCTCGACTAATATATGCACTAGTTATAATGAAAATATCGCAGTGGGACTTTTCCTGCACTGCGATATTTTTATTAGATTTGACTAAATACCTTATCAAAACCTAACTTTGACCTTCTAAAAAGCTCTTCAACTGGCTGTGTTGGCATACTCGGTGTAAGGACTTCTTGAGCAACTGGCCCAGAGTAACCAGTTTGTTTAATGCTTTGCAGAAATAAGGATAAATCAATAACTCCTTCCCCTGTATATAAGCGATCATTATCTTTTAGTTTCTCAGTAGGCAGATTGTAAGCATCGTTAATATGTACATGGACAATTTGATTTTCTTTTAATTTTACAAGATCCTTACTTGTTAATCCTGTAGTGTACCAATGATATGAATCAAGCAAGAGGCCAACATTAGATAACCCAATTGCATCTATTAACTCTAAAGTCTCATCTTGTGACCAAATAAATGGATTTTTCCAGGTTTTTCTTAAATGATGTGGTCCGACATACTCTAAACCCAATCTTATCCCATACGCACTTAAAACATCAGAGCAAATTCTTAATCGTTTTACTGCAAGACTCATCAGTCTTGCGGCTTTAAGGTCAGTTGAAGGCAAAATATACGTACAACAGCGTTTACATCCTAGTTCAGCAGCTGCTTTTGCAGTAGCCACTAAATCTCCTAATCCTTCAGAAAAGATATCAGTTGTTTGACGCCATTCAACTGGAAGACCAATTGCACCTATTTCAATCCCATTTTCTTGTAAGATATCCTTCGCTCCAGCCAAACCATATTCATCGATGAAACTTTTCGCATCAAGATCAACAGATTGAAAACCAAATTCAGCTGCTAATTCAATAAACCGTTTATCATCTTTTATTTGCCCTAACCCCGCTTTTGTTATACCTCTTAACATCTTCCAATACACCCTTTCGTTAGTAAATAACCTTTAATCAAAATCGGTCTTCCAAATTAAGAAGAAAAGGTATCCTATTTTGGATAACCGCAACGAAAAATTAAATATTCCAATCTAACACAACTTCACGACCAGTTATCGAAGATTCATAGATGGCGTCCAGGATAAGGTTATTAGTTAATCCTGACATTGCAGATGTGATTGGTTGTTTTCCTTCACGAATACATTCAATAAAATGTCTACTTAATTGGACACGATCATCTTGTTCACTTACAGGTGGTGTAAGATCAATATCAATAGCACGGTCAAATTGTTCTGTTAAGATTTTTGCATGATTACCACTTAGTGATGCACCACCCTCTGAGCCCATCAAGTGAATAAAAGGTTCATTACTTGTATCCATATGAACGGCCCAGCTAACTTCTAGTGATAATGTAGAACCATCCTCCATTTTAATCAATGCAGTTGCCAAGTCCTCGACATCATATTGGCCGTTCCAATATGGCGTTCCCCAAGAACCAATTCCTTTTTTCTTTGGACCGAATTCAGCATATGTTGAACCATAAACGGATACTGGCTTCGGATTTCCCATTAAATAAAGAGCTATATCTAGCATATGAACCCCGATATCAATCAATGGCCCGCCACCAGCTTCAGACTTCTGTGTAAACCAGCTACCCCATCCAGGAATTCCTTTTCTACGGAACCAACCAGTCTTGGCATTATAAATTTTACCTAGTGATCCCTTTTCAACTTGTTCTTTTATTTGTTGAAATTGCCACTGCCATCTCATTTGATGACCTACCATGACAACTTTTCCAGATTCTCGTTGTGCTCTTACGATTTCCTTAGCAGCTTCACTATTAATTCCCATTGGCTTTTCAACAAGTACATGCTTCCCTGCCTTTAACGCTTGAATAGCTAATGGGGCATGCCACTTGTTTGGTACACCAATAATGACTGCATCTATTTGTGGATCATGGATTAATTCTTCTGCGCTATTGAACACTGTGTTTATTCCATATTCCTCGGCGCGCTTTTCTGCTAGTGGTAAATAAACATCAGTAATGCCTTGAATGATGACCTCATCCGTTAGTTTTCCAAAAGTATTTAAGTGAACACTCCCAATTGCTCCTGCACCTATCATCCCTAATCTTATTTTACTCGTTTCCATTTGTATTCCTCCTTGTTATATTTAAATGTATTTTTGCTTTCCATGCTTATAATAGTGATCGATTTATATATATCCATCTTTTTTGCAACAAAACGCCAATTGCAAACCCATCAAACCCCTTTTAAGTAAAGAGCTTATTATAACGCTTACATTTATGATAAGATAAATAGAGGAAAAAAGCTGATCAATTTTTCATCTATTTATCTCATTTTTTCTGTTAAGGAGGACACGGAAGCATTGACAATATTCCCTATGTATCTATCTTCATATCCTAATATGGATACAACATTCCCGTTTCATCTTTCCATTAACGAAATCGAGTCCACTTTCCCTTCTCATCGCCACGATTACCTTGAATTTTCGTTGGTTATTGGAGGAAACGGATTTGAAATTATCAATGGAAGGAAACATAAAATGGAACCTGGAACGTTTACATTCATCCTCCCCTATCAAATACATGAGATTGTGGCTGAAAAAGAAACACCCTTATTATTAGTTAACTGTATTTTTGATCTTGGTCTCATCCACGATCTTGGTCTTCATAGTTTATTAACTGATTCTGGGGAATTGGAACTTAAACCATATTTAAAACTAAATGAGGAGCATTTTTTTAAAATGAAACAGCATTTATATGAAATGCTTGACGAATACAGGAGTAATAAATCATATAAAGAAGTTGTTTTAAAAGCAAAAATGGCTGAGGTATTAGTTTTATTTGAACGAAATCGTCAGGTAAATCACTCGTCTGCTTTTATCAAAAAACGAGCAACAAAAAAAGGCATCATATGGGACATTATTCAATACATCCATCTTCATTATGATGAGAATATAACTCTATCGAATATAGCAAAACAATTTCATGTCAGTATCCCGTACTTAAGTGAATTATTTAAAGAACATGTTGGACTTAATTTCGTTCATTTCATACATGAAGTACGAATTCGACATGCTTGTAGTCTATTAACATCCACGACAATTCCTGTCACAGAAATTGCTTTGGAAGTCGGATATCGATCCTTTCAAACCTTTTCTCGTGTATTTAGGGAACAAAAGAAGTTAACACCAACTGCTTACCGTAAAATACATAACAGACAGGAAATAAAATTGGATCTATAACCATAGAACAAATGCGCAAGCGTCTTAGTTAGCCTCAGGCAAATAAGCTGATTTAGAATAGAAGGGTTCTTTGCCTTCTATTCTAAATTAGCTAGACGCTGGAGCTGGATGTCGTACCCTTATCCACAGTTAAAGAATTTTATTATTTCGTAAACGATAAAAAAGGGTCTGACCCCTTACCGAATATATAGCCTTGACTTAATTAATTGCTACATGTATTGGTATTTTTCGAGGGGACAGTCCCTTGTTATTCTTCTTATTTTTATCCGATTTTAGGTAATGTAGTTTTTAAATAGTTGATACTTATTTCAATACTTTCGAAAGGAGAACGATTACATTTATCTTGTTCGACAACATACCATTGGATTTGTGTTTCCTTACTCTTTTTAAGAACACCCTCGATATCTACTCCACCAGTACCTAATTCAGCAAAGGTTCTATCGCTATCTGTTGTCATATCTTTCAAATGAATTAGTGGCATACGCCCAGTGTATTTTTCCATCCATTCTAATGGATCTTCACCAGCAAGAGTTAACCAGTATACATCCAATTCAGCTTTAACATACTCTGAATTTGTATCAGCAAAAAGTTGTTCAAGATGTGAAACACTATCACCTTTTTCAAGTTCAAAATCATGATTATGATAACTTAATGAAATCCCTTCCTGCTGACTTCTTTTTCCAATCTCGTTTAAGCTTTTAGCTAATTGTGAATAATCTCCACGTCTATCTTCTACTAAATATGGACAAACGATATTATTGCAGTTGATTGCTTTTAAATATTCTAGTTCAGCTTCTAAGTTTTCTTCCATTCTTTCTAGTGGAACGTGGCTGCTAACTGCTTTAAGGCCTAGTCGATCAAGAGTTGCCTTCAAATCTTCCGCTTCTTTTCCCCAATACCCTGCTAATTCAACACCATTAAAACCTAATCCAGCTACTCTTTCTAATGTTCCATAAAAATCTTTTTCACATTCTGCATGTAAAGTGTATAATTGTACAGCGATCGAATTGTTCATTTATGTACTTCCTTCCTCATTTAAAGTAGTTTCATAGTAATCATACCAAATAAATCCTAAATTCTCATCATTTTAATTGAAAACGTTTTATCAATCAATTTCGAAGCTTATTTTGATATAATTTCAACAGTTCTATTTTGGATTGGTGCATCGTGAAATGCTTTTAGAATCCCCTGCTGTTTAACAAGATCTTTAGGAACGTGTCTTAAAGGAATAGAAAGCTTAAACTCTTCAGTAAAAGGAAACGGATTTACCATTATTTCATTTTGGCTCTTCCACACAGCATGAAAAGCAAATTCTTTAAAGAACGAAAATGGTTGAGTAAGACCATTTTCAAACCAATTATGCACTTTATCACCTATTGCACCAGCTTCCTGCATACATACAAAAAGTGAGATATTGTCACAAAATTTTAGCAAGTTATAGTGAAAAACTAGATTTTTATCAGTTTCATAGAGGTTTAACTTATTTAAAAGGCGCTTTTGTCTTGAAATCTCCTTATTTACAAATAAGATAATTCTTTTATCGTTTGTTAATTCTTTAAAAAATTGAGTATAGTGAATACTACAAAGTAAAGCTGCGTATAGATTTTTCTCTTCAATCTCATCGATTCCTTTTTTATAAAAATGCAGCTTTAAGGAGATTGGAAAATCGACAAAGGTAAAAGGTACTTGCGCTTCATCGTTCCATAAAGGTGACTCATCAACATCAATCCATGCACGATCATGCTGAGCTATTGCATATAAAACCGAATCTCTTTTATCAATCCCAAGAAAATGTTCCTGTTTCCAGTGTTGTGCAAAACCCTCTGATAATAATGCATGCTCATGTTGTTCAGTCATGACAAATGAAGTTTTGTCCTCATAAACGATCATCGTAACACCTCACCTTAATTTCTTAATAGAAATATATTTACTAGATCATTCTATGTAGAAGAAAAAATCCCTTTATATATTTAATGTAGGTTTTACCTTACCGATGATAAAATTGTTTATCTATTTCAAGATGAATTTTATTAAAGGCAAAGTTTCCAAATGAATTAAATCAGCTCCTCTTTTTAGATAGAGGTTATTACATGGATCGATATAAGAAAGTGGATGGGCTTTATGATCATTATAAAACCCAAGTGAATTTTTCTATTATTTGGTACTTTACGCGCATAAAAAAGCGTGATATTGTATAAATTAATAATGTCCCTTCCGAAACATTCGCTTGTTGCGGGACACTTAACCATGTACGGATCGGAAGGGACTAGTGTCTGATTTTTTAATCAGGCACTTTTTTTATACGATAAATGAGTGATAATCTATGCTTAATCTGCTATTATTTATATAGGATATCCTTTTTTTTGCAAAATGGTTAATTGGAACTGCCCATTCGTAAATGAAATTACATACATAACACTTTAATTGGGCGTGTAATCGTTTAAATGCAAAAAAGTTTATTTAATACCATTATTGTTATATCTAGGAGGAGCTACGATGGTACGTACATATGAATTTGTTTATCTACCAACAGATGTTGGGACAATTCGAGTTGATATACACTATAAACATTCAATGTTTCATGTTCAAGCTGAGTTAAATGATTTAATGAGTTCGGCTTTTGATCGTAAAAAAGTCGAAGCAGTCAAAAAAGCTTTGCTCCTCTTAGCAAAAGAACACCATGCGTTTGGACACCAAGAATAGTTTTACACACTACATTGCATGTGTATAATAGTAATATGAAATGATTTATCGTACAATACAGGCAGTTTAGCACCTACTTCTACTCATTTTCACTTAGAACGGGATCTAACTGCCTGTTAATATGGGAAAGTTTGTATTTAGTAAGAGGTGAACAAAATGTTAGAAGGTTGGTTTTTGTGGTTTATCTTATTTTGGGTTGTTTTTCTTATCTCAATGTTTGCTATAGGTGGATTTTTCATGTTTCGAAAATTTCTTCAAAGAATGCCAAAAGAAGATGGGAAATCAGATTTAGACTGGCAGGATTATTATCTTGAGAAAACGAAACACCTGTGGGAACAAAATGAAAAGGATCTATTAGAAGATCTTGTTGAACCTGTCCCAGAGCTTTTTCGTGATGTAGCACGAGCAAAAATTGCTGGTAAGATCGGTCAACTTGCTTTAAAGGAAAATGCTCAAAGCATAACATTAGATTTGGTCATTCGCGGTTATATTTTGGCTACCCCAAAACGCGATCATAAATTTTTGATAAAAAGGTTGAATGAAAAACAAATTGATTTTTCAGCTTATAAAGCACTTTTTTAAAAAACCGAAACGAAAATCGTTTCGGTTTTTTATTTAAAAGATTTTAATATACACTACCATATCTGAGTATTCATGAATAAAGCACAAGTGCATTTAATGATAATTACAGGTGTCTTATTTAAATTGTTGGTATATTAGAGGAAGAATCTAGCTGATTTTTCACCCTTCTAAAAGAAAAGAACATCGCGATTCTCCAAGGAACAATCATCCCGAATGCAAGAATCCAAAACATGCCACTTAATTCTCCAACATCAATTGTATTACTTAAATATGATTTCATGATTATACGAATGAGTAACAACCCAATCAAAATAAAAGCAAAAGCTTTTGATCGTTTAAGATAAATGTTATCCTCTCTAATTTCAAAATTCGATGTTTTAATTAAAAGAATCGAAAAGATCATACCAACAAGTAAAGCCTCAAAAAACTCAGCGGCTGATACGCGGAACATTGGATGAATAAACATCAAAGCACCTGTACTCATAAATATCGGTGGCAAAATAATTTTTTTTGCAGTTGCAGGCTTCTTAGCTGATTTTATTCGAATGAATAAAACAAACAGAGCCATACAAATTGCAAAAAATGATGAAATAATTGTGACCAAATAAATCAATCCTTTACTAGACGGCTAATAGTCTTAGTATAAACGAATTTACCATATTTACCTACATAAACTTTCATTTTAATGATCCTGTTTAAATTACTTATTTAAATACTAAAATAAAGTGTTTCCACCTTAATTGCTGAACACCAAGCCTAAAGGAGAAAATTTTGGAGTTTTAATACCTTAATAATACAAAAAACCATTTAAGAAGAATCATAAATGGTTTCACGTCTATTTAACCTAGTACACGGTTAACCGCTTCTATAACGCGATTTTCATCAAAGGGCTTAACAATAAAATCTTTTGCTCCTGCTTCTATAGCTTCTACAACCATTTTTTGTTGACCCATTGCTGAACACATAATAATCTTAGCTTGAGGATAATCTTGTTTGATCTCTTTAAGTGCTTCAATTCCATTCTTTTCTGGCATCGTAATATCCAAAGTAACTAAATCTGGCTTTTCTTTTACAAAAAGTTCAATAGCTTCTACCCCATTTTCAGCTTCTCCGACAACCTCATGATTCGCTTTTATTAATATATTTGATAACGTCATTCTCATAAACTTGGCATCATCAACAATTAAAATTCTAGCCATGCCTAGTTCCTCCCAAAAAATGATAAAGAAAGCCTGTTAATATTGGAGCTTCGATAGTGGTGAAGGCGATTGCAATTTGACATTTTGCTAACCTCTTTTGAAATTTGTTTTCTTTTAAAGCAACATCATTCATACACTCATTATATCAAAAAATTTAAAATGATATAGTAAATTCGACTCAAAAAAATGCTTTTTCAACAAATTACCAAGGACTAAAATCCTGTAAAGCCTCCAAATAATTGAGTTAATAAAATGATAATCGATGTCATTAGATCAAAGAATAGTAATATACCCATTACTATCATCAAATAACCACCTATTTTCATTATTTTCAAATTATACTTTTTAACCCATCCAAGCTTTCCGATGAAGAATGATAAAACTAAGAACGGTACCGCAAACCCTCCTATATAGGCTATCATATAGATCATTGCCGAGCTAGGATTTGTTGCAGCTAACCAAATAACTGCAGATAGAATAGGCCCTGTACATGGAGTCCAGCCTGCTGCAAAAGCCATTCCGATTAGGGATGAGCCTAAGTACCCTGCAGGACGATTTTTAAATGCAAACCTTCGCTCTTTCATTAGAAATTCAGGAGTAAAAACACCAACAATAACTAACCCAAATACGATTATTAATATGGCACCTATTTGACGAATTAGATCTTGATAATTATGAAAGATCTCTCCTACTAAAGATGTACCAAACCCTAAGGCTATAAAAATAGAAGAAAAACCGATTAAAAAGAATATCGTATGTAATAAACTTCTCTTTTGTAATAATGCATTTTCCGTTTTTAGCTCCCCAACAGAAACGCCTGTTATATAAGATAAAAACGCTGGATAAAGTGGTAAACAGCAAGGAGAAATAAATGATAAAAATCCTGCTCCGAATGCTAAAAAAATGTTTATATCTGCCATTTTACTCTCCTCCTACACGAGAATGTCTTCTCTATTCTAGCAAATTTAACCTTTCTTTATAGGTAGGATCGTGACATTTTTATGTCAATTCAATAACAATTTACAATTTCTTCTTTTCGTTCTCCAATTATACCCTTATAATAGATTCAATGTAGTTTTTTGCATCTCCACCTGAAACCATTCAAAAAAAGAGTATAATTCTTAAATAATAAAAAAACATGATTAGAAAGGACAAGTTCTCGTGTCTAAACATGAAATGCTTAAACTAATTGAAAAGAAACGAGCCGAGCTTATTGACATTGTCCTAAAAAACGGGATAAATTCAACAATATCAATACAATATAGCCAAGAGTTAGATATTTTATTAAATCAGTATATTAAAGATGACCTTACAAAAAAAAATCGTGTCTATTATTCCTGAGGTCCGCTACTCGTATTTTATATCCAAAAAGCAATTAATCAACAATAACAACTAAATCAAATCCAAATAAAAAGCACGCTTTTTCGCGTGCTATTGTTTTTGAATGAATGATTACCGATTTTTATCGACTAAAAGTTTATCTATCAAAACATTTATATAAAAATGTCAGCATAATATAAAATAAAAGCCCGAATATCGGGATTTTATTTCATTTGGCCATTCATCGCTTTCAACATTTGATTGATTTTCTTTTGGGAAGGTTTCATACCCATTTGCATCATCATCATTTTTAACATTTGTTCATTGATTGGTGGATTTTTCTTTAGGTAAGTCATCATGTATCCTTATCCACTAAATCATTGAAATTTAATAACTAATCCGAATCCATTTATTCTATTAAGAAAAATATACCATATTCCACTTAGTATTGTCTATTATAAATAGTGATTTATAGATAATATGGTTAATCTACCATTGATTTAAACATACTACAATTGTATTCAAATCTACTCTTTTAAGCCCTCCTGTTCCGCATCGAAACATCAATTTCTTTCTCAACACACTTTATTACATCTCTTGGTGTCAAATTATTCTTCTTCAATTTTTTAATTAACACAATCCATTTAGGTTCAATGTGATATGTCATTTCATCTAACCCCAATAAATACATGGGTGACACTTGATAAAAATGTGATAACACAAGTAGATGGTTACAATTAAAGTTTTTACTTTCCCCTCTTTCCAACTTATCTAAAGTAGAAATACTAATTGCACCTCCGACTTCATTTAACGATAAGCCTTTACTCACTCTTAATTCTCTCAACCTTTTACCGACAATCATCATTTCACCCTCATTTCTATAATATTTGAAACAAAAAACTCTTATGTAAATAATCCTAAGACTATTTAACCATAAGAGTTTTGATGAACCATTAACCATTTGTAAATTATTTGTATAAATTCCAGTTAGTGTTAATAATCAGTTTACAGATTTAATATTCCTTTCAATTCATCTATTGTCAACACTTGGTCTTTTTTTCTATGAATCATTCGATGACAATTAGAGCAAACTGGAACTAGATCAGTTACTGGATTTACCTCAACTTCTCCTTTAATTGTACTTAATGGTTTAACATGATGTACTTCAATGAAATCTTTTCCCCGCTCACCATAGGTTTCTTCAAAATTAAAATCACAAACCACACAACTAAACCCATGTAATTCAATGGCTTTCCTTCTATTTTCTATACTTCGTTCATAGCGTTTGCCAAAGTATTCCTTTACTGCACCCTCTTTATCGTATTGATCTTCCTCTGCAAGTTCTGAATCAATATCTTCTTTAATCTGTTCATTAAAACTAGCTATTGTACTTTCAATTCCTTGAAACCTTTTCAATGATTCTAAAACTAAGCTAAATTCACTGGATTGCATTTCCAATACATTAATAGCAGCTTCTAAACTATAGTCTTGAAATAAACCTTTGTGCTCATTTTTCAAACCAATGTGATGTAAAATCCCCATAGTTTGGTAACCTCTGCTCTCATCTGAGTCAAGACCAATTATGTTTGCATCTATCCATCTATGGCTTCTTGATTTAAATAAATATTCATAAATTACACTATCTCTAATTTGTTCTTTGTATGAATTAAACTCACTTGAACGATTAACTGGCTCAAGTACAGGTAAAGTTTCCATTTGCCCATCTGTTTTTTTAGCAATTAATTCTTCGCTGAATGAATTCCTCGAAAGATACTTAGTAACATTTCCCATAAAAATCTCTACATTGGAAACAATTTCATTAGATAAAGTATCTATAGAATAGTCTCCAAACTCATGAAATCTAACAAACTGATAAAATCCCATACGTCTATGACTACCTATCTTTATCCACTTCATTAGACCATCTGCACAAACTTTAGCATCATCTTTTTTTCTAAAAACTTGTGCATCAAAAAGTCGAGTAATAAATTCTTCATTCTCTTTCATATCCAGTTCAAGACCTGCTCTTCGTTCTGAATTTTTCTCATCTATATCTAACACATAACAAATTCTTACTCCATCTGGAACTTTAGTAGAAAAGTCAATTAGATATCCATCTTGTTTATTTACTGGTATTCTTACCCTGTATTTATTTTCTTTAGGACGTCGCTCAAATATAGCTTGAGAATTCTTTAACCTTAGAGCCACTACTCTCAATATTTCAAATTTATATTCATCGTTCAACATAAGTCCCCCATTACGAAAATTTCAAAACATTTTTAAAGAGCTCTCACTAAGAGAACTCTTTTTTTTGTTTTCTACCTACAATTAGGTGTACCAATTCTATTAGAACAAAGATCATAGTAATAAACCAAGCACCAATGAATAATATTCCAAGTAAAATATTGACCCACAGTCTCTTTGATCTTAGCTTATGAACAATTAAAGGTCTAACACCTAGCTTGGCTTTAATCATAGGTAACATATAAAATAAGACAACTACAACTAATATGAAAATTGCAAGACCACCACTTATCTCTGTTACTTCTTCCGTTCCCTCAATCTCTTCACTTGATAGCTGTTCATCATTATCAGATTTACCAGCTTTTACTTCTTCTACAGAATTCTCTTTATCTGTCTCATTGTTATCTTGACTATTATCTGTTTTTTTCGCTACAACATTCTTATCTTCTGTTACTTGATTTTCTTGTTCATTTACAGTTTCTTTTTGTTATTGTTCTTCCTTTTGTACTGGCTCAACTTCTTCTTTAGGTTTATTTTGAGAATACATCCCAACATAATTACTAGTTGCGTAGTCCATTGCTGAGATTATTCTATCCTCGTATTTATAATCACCATAGTCGTAGAAATCTTCTACTAATCCCGCTTTAGTTATTGCTTCTTGATGTAACTGATCATTTACAAATACCCAAGCAAGCAATCTATCATACTTGTCAAAAATCTCTCCACCATCTGTTTCAAGTGTTATCTTACCCTGCTTTAAAAAGTTACATGTAAAATCTGATGCTTCTATCCCAAAAGGTTCTTGTTCAATGGTGCTCTCTGGTGTATCGATATAGAGAAATCGGGTTTTATAGATTTGACCGTTCACATTAAAATTTGCTGTATCTCCATCTGTACATTTATCTAGCGTAGCTGGATATTTTTTTCCCATCGCCAATGGAGTTGCAGTTTTTGAAGTAGTAGTGGCATTGGGTTTAGGTTGGTCATCTCTTACTTCTTGTGTCGACTGTTTTGAAGTACCTTCACTAGAAATTGTATATCCTTCAAGGTCAAGTTTCGATTCATTTAAACCAGATGTACATGTTGAATTTGTGTTATTTTGTTTAATCAATTGAATAAGCTCTTGTTTATTCTTTGCTGACTCCGCTAAAGGAGTTGGGCTATGTAACAGGTACATACAGTCTGCTCTTCTAAAGTGACCACCAAGCTCATCTCTACCGCCATTATGTGCTTCAGCTGGAGTTATTAATGTAAAAAGAAATGTAAAAATAAAAAGATATAAAATATAATGCCATCTCAATGGAAAAACCTCCTATTTTATGTAAAACCCTCTACAAATATATTACCATACAGAAGAAAAAGCACTAGGACGAAAGATTTAATAGATGGTAATTCTAACAATTTTTATAGAGTAATCTTTTAGTATATAAAACTTTTATATAAACTATATTGAACAACTAGAATTTTATAGTATTATAATCATAGGTAATAAATACTAAAAAGTTGAAATATTGGCAAACCATTTGAAAAATTGGGAAGCAAAACTTAAGGGCTAATCTGTTAAGGTATACCAGCCAGTTGCATCTTTTATAGATTTCAACGCCCTTTTAGGGCGTTTTTTCTATTTTGATAATAATATTGTAAAGGGGAATATTAACATGGCTTTTTTTCGGGCGATAGGTAAGGGAATTGGTACTATAGGTGGAGGTATTATAGGTGGTGGTGTAAAAGTAGTTGGAAAAACTGTAGGCTCTAAATGGGTTGAAGAAGTTGGAGATGGTATTAAACAAGCATCAACTATTGCTCTTGATAATGCAGGGCAATTTGTAGACGGAGCAGTTAAAGGTACATACGGTTTAATAAAACAAGATGATTTAGCTAAACAAGAAGGTTTTGGTGACCTTAAGGACTCTACTGGAAGAACTCTAAAAGGACTGGGTAACACTATCGAATACACAGTAAAGAGTGCTGGGACAACTTATCAAGGATTAAAATCTGGTGACAGCGAACAAGCTTTACAAGGTGTTAAGAATATAGGAAAAGTTGCCGTTGTATCAACGTTAGCAATTGGTGTAGTTGATTTTGTAGATGGTGCAGATGTTGTTGATGCTGAAGAATTGGATACAAGAAATGATCATTTGTCGGGAGATGTACATCCAGAGACAGGAGTACCATTTGAAACAAAGACTGTTGAGTTGCCTAATGGAGAAATTAAAACTAGTGCTTTCCCAGTTTTTGAAACTGCCTATGAAATTACTTTACCCGAAAACATGTATCTACAAAGTGATTCAGTACATTTTTCATATGCAAATAATGAATTATATGAAGAAATACAAACAAATCCTAGTCTTGCTAATGAATTGGACCTAGACAAAACTGATATTGAGCAATTATCTCAAGGTAACACTCCAGAAGGCTATACATGGCATCATAATGAATCCCCTGGAATCCTACAACTTGTAAATGAAGAAACTCATCATAATACTGGACATACAGGTGGTAGAGAGCTTTGGGCAGGCGGAGTTGAATATCGTTAAAATCCAACTGTATTAAGTTTCCATTTCTTTTTTATCAAGATTGTAATAATTTTTACTAAGCACTTTCTAATATATTAGTAAGTGCTTAGTAGTTCTCCCCCTTTATCCCTTATTAACAACTATTTTTTGATGTTCGAAACAGTATATTTCACCTTTGAACCTCTTATTGTTAGACAGACAATATTCCTTAACTTTTAAAGGAACAACTGTACCACATACTTTGCATTTGTCTAAAGATGTCTTCTTTTGAACACCATTAGAAGTCTCTTTAGTAGCATTTGATTTAAGCAGTCGCACATGACGTTCTCTAACCTCAGAATCGCGTATATTAGCTCGTTCTACCTTCTGGTACATTTGTACTATATCATTTTCAGAATACACTGGTGACCCATTCTGAAGCTTCAGCACATTCAACTTCCTATTTATGAACTCAAACAATTCAATATCATAAACAATTAAGTTCTTTGATTGGATTTTCCTTAACTCTAAATCAACTTTAAATGTACACCGTTTAGTGAAGGATACCATTGATACAATGTTTGTATTTTCTATTGGGACGATAGCTTTTAATGCTGAGATATGACCATAGTTCTGATGGAACGGATTAAGCATATTAAATTTCCCATTCACAGACCATGTCTTTCTATCTTTACCTCCATATATTGTTCCTTGATAATTCTTTGTCTCAATAACAAAAACTGCATATGGCGTTAAAACAACATGGTCTATTTGACTATAGCCCGACTTTGATTTTGAATTTGGTACTAGTATATCGGAAAGATATCTACAATCTTTTGGTATTTGATCTAGTTGTATATTAATCTTATACTCTCCAATGTCTCCGATTCTTGTTGGTTTTACCTTATTTATATTTTGTACTTGATTTGATTGTGGTGTAGTTTTTTTGGTATCAAATGTCTTCTTTACTTTGTTCTTTTTAAAAAATTTGGTGAACATACTTATACTCCTAACAATATTTGACCTATTGCCTTTTATATCGGTATATTCATAATAAATTTAAGAAAGATAATCCCAACTTTTTAATGATTTGACTTTCAACACTCTTTAATCGCTCAAAAAAGGACTTGTTGTTGCAGTCCTTTTAAGCTTAAATCAACCGTTAGTTAAAAACTTTATATTCTGACTATATTTACACTGTATTAATTAAGAAATTACTGCAATAATCATATTTAATACATTTTGGAACTCATCATCAACTATTGCTTTTTGTTCCTGAATAATTATTTTTTCATTTTTAACAAGCTCACTGATTACATTATCAAGTTCTTGAATACCCATTCGATACTCTATTAACCTTTCTCTCCTTAACAGATACTCCTGTTCATTCCAATATTCAAAATCAATTGGATACCTTTGAATACCTATTTTATGCTCACTCATATTTTCCTCTGGTGCTACGTAAGCAAGTATCCCAAGTTCTTCTTTGTGTTTTTTTAACAATTTCATTCTTTCAATTCTTTTGGTTATGTCAGTGTTAGATTTTAAGGTATTATTTAGTTTCTTAAGAAAGTCGAATCTACCATCTATATATGCGTTATAAATTAATTCTAAACTTGAATCATCATTACCTGAAGGTAGCGTCATTCTTTCAAGTTTCCTTCTTCTTTTCTTACTCCTCAACTTATCACTAATACTAGAGAATAATGTTATTACTGATATTATACTTATAAGTAAAAATAACAATACAATAAAATATATAAGTGCTCTAATTATATGCATGTGTAACTTCCCATAAAATAAGTCGCTCCAAAAAGACGTCTTTTCCTTTTCATCAATGGAGTCTGTTATAACAATCTTATCAATGCCTGCAATTTTACCAACTGGAACTATATGCGGAGGGGAATTTTTATCATGCAGAACTAGAATTTCGAATGTAACATACTTTTCTTTCTCTAATATTATTTTTTTTAATTTAATGAAATCAGTATAAACTTGAACTGGTTTAATATTTTTTTCAAGATAAGCTGAATTTGTTTTAGTGGGTCTAATCTCAATAATCTTACCACTACTTATTTTGAATCCCCAATCTTCGTTTACATCATAGAAGTTTTGCAGAATATCGACTTGTCCTGTATTGACAACTTTGAATTTAATAACCTTTAGGTTAAGATTATCTTTTTGTATATCTTCTCCCTCGAAATAGATGTCTAGTTCCTTTAATGGCTTCCGTACATCTAATATATCTGATTCACTCACTATCTGAAAGCTAACCTCGGCTTTTTTTTCGTAATAGACTGCATAATAAATCCCTACAATTAAACCAATAATCCCTAATAGTCCCCCAATTATCCCCCAAGGTAATTTTTTCTCTATATGATTTATAACTGTCTTCAAGATTCGTATCCCTTTCATATTAAATTTACAAATAGTAACAAAACTCTTATAATCTAACATACTAGCTTGAAATGTTTAACAGTGTTTATTTCTATATAACAATATATATAAAATGAGTGAATATATATTGTTAATTGGTTCTTGATGAATAGCCAAAATTCCCCACCCCTTAGTGTGTGTTTATTAATAAAGTTAAATAGTAACAAAAAATTCCAAATGATATCTAGATAAAATTCAAATTTTATTTGCTTTTAAATGATACACAAATTGCAGAAACCAATAACCTATACAGCTACAATGCAAGAACACTACTTTTTCTTTGTTAATGCTTAATTTGATTCACAAGCTAATCCATCACTGTCCCTATCCAAGTCATGAGGATCACTAGGTCCTTCCGCATCAAAAAAAGCTTGTGCTTCAGCCTGTGATGCAAAATCTGTACAATCTACATCTCCGACAAAGCCTTTAATAAAATCATCACTGTTATATGTGTCTTCCTCTGCTGGTATGTACTCATCTATCTCTGGACTTATTATTGATTCATCAAGTGCGTTTATATATACCCCAAATGCCTTGTCCCAATCATAACCATTTGGAATAATAGTCACAGTGATAATGTCTGATGCAAGAATCTCCCCTGTAGTTGCATCTACTGAATATGGATCATTTTGAGCAGAGTATAAAATTCTTGTATTCACATCTGATGTATTAGACTCTTCTCTTACAATACTAATCTTTTGACCAACCTTTCCAAATACTGTTTCTTGATGTGAGTAATTAGCTTCTATCTCTTCGTTTTCATTTATTTTGTAACTTATAACAATATCATTAATATCTTTTACTTCTTTGAAAGTCGTAGTAGAAGTTAGCTCTGGAATTGATGTGGGATCGACTTTTCCTAATTCTTGGTTTTCCCATACATATACGTC
Organism: Metabacillus sp. KUDC1714; assembly: GCF_014217835.1. Taxonomy (NCBI): domain Bacteria; kingdom Bacillati; phylum Bacillota; class Bacilli; order Caryophanales; family Bacillaceae; genus Metabacillus; species Metabacillus elymi. Next base: position 4,441,268 of record NZ_CP055263.1, on the reverse strand, counting down.
AGCAACTCGGTCTGACTCATAAAAAACTAAATACTTGTTTTCAAATAATTCATATTTACCTTGAAAATATACTGGTAAGTCACTATTCTTAAATGAATCTAGCCATGCTGTTACGATTTTGTTCTCCTTACTACCAAGTAGTAAATAGGAAAAATAAGCTCCGCTTCCCTCTTGAGCTCCAATTATCACTTGTTCACGAGAATCCTGTGTAAATTTTATAGGTTCACTAATAGTTACTTGTACTCTATTCTCTAAAGATTCCTTATATATAGAGTTCCATTTTTTTTCGTCTTCATTATATTGATACACTCGTATTAAATTGATTGTAGAATCGACCTCGGAAGCTGTAATAGGACGATACAAAGCTATGACTTCTGGTAATCTATCACCTGTAAAATAAATTGCTTTATGTTCAATTGAGTTGAAATCTGTAGGTGCTTCACTTTCAATTACAGATTTAACGTTCCCTAAAGCTGTTTCAACACTTATCTCTTGTTCTATGTAATCAATTTGCTCTTCTTCATTTAACTCTTTTTTATCTACTGTACCGTTCAATTCTGTGTTGCTTTGTTCACTAGTGGATGTTCCACATGCGATTAACAATAGAGGTAATAAACTTATAAGTACAAAAATCAATAAATTCTTATATTTCCAATTCAACTACATATTCCTCCTTTCTAGTTTGAAAATGCATTAAAGATTAAAGATTTAATAACTTATCAATACAAAAAGAGATACTTCTAACCGAAGTATCCTATAGTTTTATCTTACTTTTTACTGGATAAATTTAAGATTAAATCTCCTACCCGCTTCATTTGATCTACATCAAATATCTCATCAAACTCTAATTTTCTCTTTCCATATTGAATGCGAAGACCTCTTTCAAGTAGTCCATCTTTGAACCAATTAATATTGATGATTGTTTGGTAGCGAAATTTTTCCATTTGATTTAAATCCCTTGTTAAGAACAATACTCTCTTGTTGGTAACAATCAAATAGCCTTTAATTTCTTTCTTGCTTGATTTGTCATATTCACAAAAAAGAAAAGTAAGTCCCTTCTCATTTGACTCAAACACTCTTTCATACAATGCGTTAAAGAATTGTTTGTTTTTCTTTACTTCATTAAACTCATATTGAGTGTAATTCATGTTATCTACATCTACTACCTTTGATAACAAGGAAAGAACTTCTTGTTTTTCTTTAGCTTCCTTCTCTTGTCTAATTCTTTCATTCTCTGCTCTGTTCTCAGATTGTTGCTTTTTTAGCTCTTCCATTTTCTCTGCATTTTCTTTTTTCTTACGTGCTTTTTCTTCTTCTTTTTGCTTCCTATAATTTTCTACCTTTTGTGTTACCTGCTCAGGCTCTTGCTTTTTTGTAATTAATTTTATGAAAGCATCTTCTACCTTATAACAAATTGATCTATAGACTCCCATTCTTCTAAACCTCCTTACCCAACCATTTTTTTAGCTACATAAAAACGACGAGCTAGCCATCCAAGAATAATAACACCTAATCCACCAGCAGTTGTTGCAGTATCTTCTTTTTTCTCTGTTTCATAGTCTTCATATCCCTGATCGTAATAATGTTTATATATAACCTCTGACTTTGTATATGTTTTTGGAACACTATATTTTTCGCCACTTAACCCTTGATTGTATGCAGCTTCTTGAATACTTTTAATCTCTTTGTTGGATTCAAAACCTTCTTTATACCATTCAATATATTTTTCATTCTCATAGTCTGGAGCTTTATACTCAAGCATTGTTAATGCTCCATCATATCCTTCTTTTATATATTTTTCCTTTAATTCTGCTTGCCCCTTTTTATAACCAACTGTGTATGCATCAATATAAATTTCCTTTACATCTTTTGGTTCATCATGCTTATCTTCAAGACCATTCTTGTATCCTTTATCTTCAAACTCTTTCTTTTTGGCTTCATCTCTAGTTGCAACGCCTTTGTTGAATCCTTCTTCAAAAGCTGTTCTTAGTTGTTCCTTTTTCTGATAGACTTCTGGAACTACAAGCTTATCTTGCTTACTTCCTAATGCTAGTCCAGCTTCATTAGCCTTCTTCTTTTCCGATTCAAACTTCTGTAAACCTTCTTCGTATCCTTTTTGATAACTATCTTTATAGCTCTCTACATAAGCTTCTGAGCCAGTAATGTTTAAATTTTCTCCTTTTCCATTTGAACCATCATTTAATCCAACTGTATAGCCCTCACTTTCACCTTTTGCACTATCTTTTTCAGCAGTTACTTTAGCTAATTGTGCTTCACTACCATTAATCTTTGAAGTGTCATATCCACTTGGAGCTTCACAAGGTATTCCATCATCAACAGCATTTCCCCAACCATCTAATTTCTCAGGATCGTTAGTCTTGCTATACCCCTTTGAGTTCCAATACTCGACTACTTCTTCATATGAACTAAAATCAGAGCAATCTTTATCCCAAGATTGAGTGGTTGCAGATGTACCTGAGGAAGAACTGCTACTTGATGATGATGAGTCACTCCCACCATTATGTTTATGATAGCCAGTACATAGCCCTTTTGCTTTTGATTTATCGCTACAGTTATGTCCTCCAGAACTGTCAGTTCGCCCAGAATGAGCTTCTGCAATGTTTTGAAATGAAAATAGTGACAATAAGACCAATAAAATTGTAAATCTTTTCATTTGTATCCCCCCTATATATATTTCTATATATTACATAGACTATTTTACTATTATTCTTAAGACTTTCGTAGGCATTTTTTGAAATTTTCTCCATATAGGTATAAATAAGGTTAAAATGGAAGGGAATAAACGATATCCCTAGATACTTATATAGATTTTTGTTGGGAGGTAGTTCAGTGAATAAACATTGGAGCAACGAAGAACAAATCCATTTAATTAATGCAATCCCTTCTTATCGTCAAAAATTTCAATATGTGGACCAAAAAGAAGCTAAACGTATTACTCTTGAAATATCTCAATTTCTTTATCAACATAATCCAAAACTTCAAACCAGAATTGTAAACGCAATCTTTGAAAGACTTCCTTATTTAGATAATCTTCTTGCAGGAGTTTTTGAGAAACATAATTATGCTAAGAAGAATCGACATCTTTTTTCAAGTCTACCAAGAGAAAATAAAAGTAAAGAGCAAAATCTCTGTAATACACGTCACCAATATAATGGTGCTGTAAAAGAACACCTGAAGCTCAATTAATTTTTTTTGCTCTCATTGACAATAATGTTAGTATTTAAGAATAAGAAAATAATACCATACCTTTCTATGGTATTATTAAACAAAAGCTACCCGTTACTTTTATACATTTATTAATTAATATAAAACGTATTTTTTATCCGTGCCAAAAACCGGTTCTCTTAAATAATGTTATGAAAGGATAATTGTCTTTTTCACCTGTATAAGGCAAAGTATCAGTATAAATCCACACTGAATCACCTTTATCAATCATAGTTTCTATTTCGTTATCATCAGCGTAAGGGCTTTTATTCCAGTTTTCTAAAAATAGTTCTTCCCAATTATCTTTTATGGGTGCATTCACAGAAAGGTAACTAGCTTGATCAAACAATGTCCCTTCTTCACCGTTATTCATTTCCTTATATTCCTCTATAACATTCCAAATCTCTTCAGCAATTAGATTATCATAAAAATTCTCAGTCCAATTAACTCCCTTTGCATAAACATAATCAGAGCTACCCATATACTCATCAAATATGTATGTCCTCAACGTTTCCTTTAAAAGTTCCATTTCTTCTTGTGAAACACTATCTTGTTGAGGTGTTGAGAGGGAGTTATTACCAATATTCTTTTCTTGTCTTTCTTCAAGTGTAGCTTCAGCGATTTCTTCTACGTTTTCTTTTTCGGAAAGTTCAGTAGTCCTTGCAGAATTTTCATTAATTGAATTTTCATTTATTAGCTCATTGCCCTCGTTAGAGTCAACAGTATGAGAATTAGACGAACACCCAGATAGTGGTACAAAAAATAGAAATAAGATTCCAAATAGATATAGGCGGCTCATTTTATTACCTCCTTATTTATATGTTTAGTTAAAACATTACTATTCTCCTTTTCAAATATTAGCTAAATCTATTATAACTTCTTCAACTCAACTGCTTCGTTACTTGTATAAGAAAAAGCAATCCTCCGTTATTGAAGCATTGCACCCGTAAGTTGAACAGAATGTATTAGTTGTAATCATCTGTTACTATACCGAAAACTTTATTCTTGTGTCATTTTTGTCAGTTATGTATTGGAGATTATCAAAACCTTTCTTCTTTACATTATCATAAAATGCTTCGAGTTTTTCACTGTCCTTACAATAAATTGTGACATAAACAGAGTCAACGACTAATAAAATTAGCTCACAATCGCTATTTAAAAAATCCTTATACGTCTCAATATATGCTGGATTCTTTCCTTTTGAGTAGGCTTTTAAATCCACAAAAATGAGATAATACTTATTATCTTCTAAAAGTTCTTTAAGGAGTAAGCCATCCATCCAGTTAATCTCATCTGTGAAAAGTGGTTTCCTTAATTCATCATCTTCCACTAAATATGATTCCTCACCCCCACTGAGCCAAATGAATTCAGTAATTTCTAAGGGCTGTAATACTTCCCCAAGAAAACTTCCGTATTTATTGGGGATTTCAAAGCTGATTCCTCGTTTCAATTTTATCTCCTGCCTTTATTTAGCCTGTACCGTTAGTTCAAGAGGAAAAAGGCTGCCGCAGCAACCCTACAATTCAACTCAAGACCCGTTAATTCAATTAAGGATTAGTGGATACATTCCTTATTAAAGTTGACTCTAACTGTTCATTTTTCACTTCCAAAATATATTCTTTATACACAAAATCCCTACCGCCATTTTTATCATACCATTTATTTATTCGACTAACGTGTTCACTGTTACCTCTGACTTTCTCTTCAATTTCTTTGTACTTCTCATAACTGTCATACTCCCAAATAGCAAAAATCTCAGTGGTTGTATCATTATTAGGTGTCATCCATCTTCCTATTAATCGTGCACCATTTTTAATTTGATTAGGTAAGTTAGTTTCATTAAAATGAGCATTAAAAATATCAACAAATTCATTTTTCACTATGTAAAACTTCCTTCTATAAAACAAAATCCCCACGCCCTTTTCCTTTATTAAACATATAATTCTATTCTAAATACATTTACTCCTTCTTTAGCTAACCTGCTTACGTTAGTTGAAGAATACAATCCACAGTATCTTAAAAGAGATATTAAATAACACCTATCACCGTTTATTTATTGTTTCCTAAATCGCTCGCTGGAAATGAGGTCTCCTTGTCTAGAAGGGTGTATTACATGTTAGTTTATATCATCAATTCTCTATACTCCTGTAAACTTACCCCCTCCCTCTAACCTAAAGTTTGTTCAGATAATTTCTGTTATCTGAATTTGTATCTCATTCTCTATGACAGCAAAATTTTTTGGTGTATCCATGACATCATCTTGTTTTCTCATACTTTAAAAAGGGAGATACTTATATCTGAATTTTATTAACGTAGACGTATTTAATTCAGTATTAGTTTTCTGAATATTATGTATAAATATACTCTTTATATGTAAACAATTATTAATACAAAAAGGAGCAATGAATGGAACTTCTTACAAGAGACTATAAGCACACATCTGGTATCTATCAAATAAAACAAATTTCGAGTAATAAGGTGTATATTGGTTCAGCACAAGACCTATACAGAAGGTGCAAAGACCACTTTAGAATGCTTAGCAACAACAACCATGATAATCAATATCTTCAAAATTCTTGGAATTGTAATGGCAGTAAAAGCTTCTGCTTTGAAGTATTAGAACTTGTCTCTAATATTAATGAGTTACTTTTACGTGAACAATATTGGTTAGACAAAAAGAAATGTTACTTACGTGACACTGGATACAACATTTCTCCAACTGCTGGAAGTACATTAGGTGTAAGACACTCAAATGACTCCAAGAGTAAAAACAGTTTAGCCAAAAGAGGAGTATATGCTTCAATATCAGAAGAAGCAGCGAGTAATATTAAACAAATGTTAAATGAAGGCAAAGGAATTTTGTACATTTCACAAGCTCTTAGTGTTAACTACGATACAGTTGCGTCAATAAGGAAAGGTAGAACTTTCACATATGTAGAACCTCAAATAGATACTATAAAGCTTAATTTTAAGAATAACCTTGATCCATTTAAAGACGTAATTGAAATAAAGCGATTACTAAATATGGGATATAAAGTGAAAGATTTAGCGGAAAAATTTACCGTTAATTACAGAACAATAAGCAGTATCAAAAATAATATAATTTGGAGAAATGTTGGTGAAGAAATAAAGATTCATCGGAGACGTAAAAGACTAACTAAACAAAATGTGATTTCTATAAAACGATTGATAGAACAAGGGCTTAGTAATAAAGAGATTGCTGAAAAATACAATACTTTGAGAAGTACGATAAGTGACATTAGACGAGGGCACTCATGGAAGCATATTAATTAGGAGTTCAAAATATAACACACTGCAACTAGAAGAGCTAGTTGCAAATCAAAACAAATGCTTAATTATATAGAACTGGCAATGATCTTGCCATATCATTAATTATAAGAAAAAGCGATCAAATTGACCGCTTGATATTTCATCATGTAACTTCTCTTAAAACCTCACCTTAATAGCATCATTTATCATCATTGTTAAATTAGCAAACATATACTTTTCAATTAAATTGCTTTTATTAACAAAATCTACATTTAATGAACCTTGTGAACGAACATCGACAAACACATAATACTCTTTATGATTATTTGTGTTTTTTCTTTTATTAAATTGTACCTTATTTAAACCTAACTTCATTCTTGTTTTCTCTATTCCATAAACCACTTCATATTTAAGTTTAAAGCTTTTACTGTAACTCAATATTAAAATTTTCTTAGCACGAGCCTTTATAGAATTTTCACTATATGATAAAGGTTGAACATTATATAACTAGTAATTACCTTTTTCATTAATCCTATCAATTACTGGTCTGTATGCCAGTTCCTTGCCATTTTCCAAATAAGTCTTTGTATAGTCATACCACATATACATAAATTTTTCATCTTTTTTAAGAGACTCTCTAAACTTCTTAGCACTCTTAAATGAACATTTTACATTTTTATAGTTTCCTGTTTGAGACTTACTTCTCTCTATTGCTTTTTCACAAGATTTATTGAGTAATTTATCTCCTACTAGCTTTACTTCTTTACTGCGTTTCATATTTGAAACATCTCCTTTCATTCAATTGATTTTGAATGAGGAGGGTAATATATTTATTGTTTGGACTCTTCTCGATTAGTAGCTGTTTATGTTATTTTATTTCTCATTACAACCTCTGTTCAGCAACAATTACTAATCCAGAAATCCACTTACTAAAATTCAAGTGGTTGTTAACTTGAATTTTTACGTTTTAATCACTCCTCATTGTATATAAATACCTAGTTTTATTCTTCTTTAATGATTATATATGGGTAACCCTTAGTAGTAATACCCAAACGAGCTTTAGTTTCATTATTAAGCCTTCGTTTCTCTAATGCATATTTTTCAATAATCTCTGGTAATGTTCTTTTCAACATATTATGATGGTAGTTTTGTTTACCAAACTTTTCATCTAATTCATTAACTATCTCTTTTTCTGTTATCCAATACTTTTCTTCTATTAATGACATTATGATTTTTTCTGTATCGATTGCATTATTCATACTTGTCTCTGACAAATGTTTACCTTTTGCTTGTGGATAAACACGATCAGCTTCTGCTTCACCTAATACCCTATATATCATCTCCCTTCCAAAGCCTTTTACACTGAAGCCATGTTGTTTATACTCCCTCGCCTTCTGAGAAGCAAAATTGATTAGTGTTTCATCATAGATTGGGATTGAAAAGTAATTAATTATTCTTGGTTGACCTTTGCTTTTTGCATAGTCAATTGACTTCTGCAGCATATCCTTTGGTATTTCCTTTTTTGGCAATTTTCGAATCAATCCTAAGTAAGCCAATATATTTACTTGTTGTGTAACTGTCTTAATATCTTTTTTTAACTCTGCTGCCAAATGGCTGTTACTAGCAAAGAATACAGGGTTACCATCACAATCCGTATATTTTTTTGTTAAGGTGTTTTTAGAACAGATACTATGAAAAACCAAAAGGGTTTGAAGGTATCTTCTAACAAATTGATTTAGTTTTTTATGCTCTTTCTCTAAGTCATTTGAAGATAACAACTTCTCATTATTTCCTAAATAGGATATTCTCTGTTTCTTCCATTCCCTATCTTTATAATCAACTTTGTAAACAGCCCTTAAAAAATTCAGTGATGATCGTTTATCCATTCCAGTTAATTCTTCAACAACTTGGATTATGTTATAGCTGACATCACAAGAAGTGCTTAAACAATTATAGATATGATGTCCATTCCGATCATTTCTTAAGATTCCCGCACTTGGATTCTTATCATTATGAAATATACATTTAAAGTTGTTTCTACTTAAACTAAGAAATTCATACAAATCTTGTTTTTTTAGATGATCATAAACCTCGTCATGTGTCTCAAATTCAATAGGTACTGGATTCAATAAATCCTTTAACGCTTCAATATCTTTGTTAATTATTAGATTTATGTTATCTGCATTAGCACCGAAGGTGGTTTTTGTCCCCTTAATAAATATTGTACATTTCTTATCAGTGGGACTTTTTTCTCGTCCTGCTAACTCTGGTAATGCATCTATTACGTCTTGAATTTTGTATCTTGTACCTTCTGATTCAAGTATCTTAATCTCGAATGGATTTTCAGAGTCTTTCATCCATAAATAACTTGGCACACGTAATAGATTATTTGACTTGCAGACTATTTTATCAGCATCAAAGTAATCAATTAATCTCTTTTCGCACTCATTAAACTGTTCAAAGTTCACACCATCTTCTAGCAACCAGTATGCGTGTAAACCATTTCTTGTTTCGATAATATAACTTGGTTGATAATCAAAGTCATGTAGTTCATACCGTTTAAATTCCTTGTATTGACCTACGAAATCTATATGATGATAGTTACCTTCAATGTCTCTTCCACAATCTAAGTCAACAAATAAAGAATTGTATTTTGTGATTTCTCTACTAGTATATCCTCCCTCGTTAACTAAAAAATAGACCTCGTATCCCTCGTTGTTAAAACTCTTCAATTTTTCATGGACATTAAAACTATAATATCCTTTTATATCTTTAACTCTTTTTTCCTTTATACACCTAAATTTACTTTCTGTTTTACCATGTAGATCGTTAAGAAAGTCCTTTACATCAATTATATCTTTCAAAAATCCCAACTCCTTTTTCTCCTATCCTTCCACCTCCATGTTTTAAGCGTGTACGTTCCCAATTCAAAAAAGCTAAATGTCTAGATTCGCCACATTGACTAGTGGTTTGACAATTAGCTTTAATAAGCTCTAATGTTTTTGTTTGTTTTTGTCCCGCTCTATAACTACTTTAATAGCTTTTGTTTTTTTTGTCCAATCAAATTTGACCTGTGTTTTTTATATACTTGAAGGTTTTAGTAACAAAACAAATAAGAAACTATAAAATAAAAATATTTTTTCCAAATCAAAAGTATTGATAAAATCTTCATTTTATTTACAGTTTTATCCTTTCGCTCGCAAATTCTATTACAGACTCTAAGTCTAGGAGTATATAAATGCCAGCTCAAGAATGTACCACTCTAGATATTAGAACAACAATAAAATTCAGTATAATAGTCTTATTATTTTCCAATGTCGTCAAATAAACTGGTATAATTATCCTTATTAAATGAAAGGAGTTATTAATTATGAGTTTTTTTATACCCGATGAAGAAAGTAGTAATTACACAAGTACGATTGATTTATTTAACAAGGTTGTAAAATTAGATAGACTATCACATCAACAAGGTGAATCTCTCAAAGAGTATGAAGATGAGAGGACAAACAAAACCGACTTTGCAATTGAGATGCCAGCTGGACATGGAAAAACATTAGTTGGTGGACTAATTGGAGAATACAATAGAATAAATAAGGATTGGAGAGTTGTTTACACTTGTGCAACTAGACAATTAGCCGCACAGACAAATAAATTGCTTCAGTCATATGGAATTGAATCAGTTCTTTTAACTGGAAAATCCAGCGAATTTTCCTCTGGAGATTTAGGTAAATATCAAAGATCGGATGCAATATGTGTAACTACTTACAGTCACATTTTTAATATTAGACCTAAGTTTGATGATGCTAACCTAATTATTTTTGATGATGCCCATGCAACTGAATATGCTATTGATGATTTTTGGTCTATAAAAATCAATAGAATAAATGATGAAAATATATTCAATTCATTAATAGCAACACTAGGAGATAGTATTGCTCCTCATATTAAAGATAAGATTGTTCATGGAACATATGACCCGTTACACGATGGGATTGATATAATATCTTTCCCTCAATGGCATAAAAAGCTAAATGACATTAGAAGCCTTCTTGATTCAAAAACTGACGATACACCTCACTACTATTCATGGAGTTTACTTAGAACACACTTACAATCATGCCAGATATTTGTGTCACATTCTAACATTGTACTTAAACCAATTATCCCACCAAATAAAAAACACCCAGCCTTTATTAACGCTGATGAGAGGATTTATATGTCTGCTACACTTGGTGATTCTGGTGAATTGGAAAGAATGATTGGTGTACAAGATATACACTACATAAGAAAGTTTCCTCGAACTTCAAATAAAGTTTCTGGAAGAAGATTGATTCTTTTCCCAGAGGACCATTTTGAGGGAGATGAACTTAGAACAATCATTAAAGAAACAATTGAAGCAACTCCTAGAAGCTTAGTTTTAACTCCATCTTATCACGACCTTAAAAAAGTAAAGGATGAACTTGGCGAGTTAGTTCCAACATCAAAATTACTAGATAATAGTGATATTGAAGATAATCTAAGTAATTTTACGTCCTCTGACAATTCAATTCTTACTTTAGCTGGTCGATATGAAGGTATCGATTTAAGGGATGATGACTGTAGACTACAAATTATGCATGAACTACCTGTTGCAATCAGCTTTGAAGAAAAGTTTTTACAAGATCGACTGAATGCAACCGAGTTGTTAAAAAGCAAATTAGTTACTAGGATTGTACAGGGTCTAGGAAGATGCACTAGAAGCAATTCTGATTTTGCAGTTGTTCTATTTACAGGGAGATATGTTGGCGATTACCTTTTTAAAGATGAATTCAGAAAATTGTTACCTGCTGAAATTGATGCTGAAGTAAACTTTGGCTTTCAACAAATAGATCATATTAAGGACAAAAAATCATGGCATGATTCACTGAGTAATTTCCTTAAGCAAACTGAAGATTGGAAGCGTGTAGAAACATATTTAGAGAAACAAATAAACAAACTTAGTAAAGAAAAAGAGGAGTTTACGAAAACAGTTGCTTCAACAAAGCTATATAACTCAACTAAAAATGAAATAGATTATCTTTACTATCTTTGGGAAGAAGATTATGAGAATGCACATAAGTCTGCAGACAAAGTTATAAATGAGTTTGCTAGAACACCAGAATTAAAGGGTTATAGAGCTTGGTGGAATTATTTAATTGCAACTGTTGCTACGTTACAAAATAACAGTGATAAAGTTAATAAATTTCTATTAAAGAGCTTAAACGCTTCAAATAATAAGCTATGGTTAGATAAAAGAGAAATAACTTTAAGTGATGAAGAAAACCAAACTGTTTTCAGTGATGAACTTGAAATGCAGGTTGAAAGAATAGCTAGCTATCTTAAATCGTTTGGTGATCGTGACAACAAGTTCGATAACGATTGGAGTAAGTTGAAAGAAGGTTTAAATAAAAAAGAATCAAATCTATTTGAACCAGCTCTTAAATCATTAGGAACATCTCTTGGTTTTTATTCAGAAAAACCAGAGGGTCATGGAGTTCCAGATGGTATTTGGAATTTATCAAATAAATGGTTATCAATTGAAGCCAAAACAAACATTGAAAATATTGATGGCTATATCCCACTAGATGATATTAGGCAAACCTTTGTTCATAAAAACTGGGTGAGAAGTAATTTTTCACTTCCAGAGTATAGTGATATCACTTTATTAATGGTCTGTCCTAAAAGTAAAATACAACAAGAATCTCAGTACGCTTCCGAAGGAATTCATTTGGTTAATCCAAACTCTTTTTTAGAAATTGCAGATACTTTAGAGTTTATTTTAAGAGAAGGCTTGCAAATATTAAAATATGGAGATTCTAGTACATTAAGTGCTTATTTAGCTAATAAATTAATTGAGTATAATCTGACAATGGATAAATTAATTATTAGCTTAACACAAGTAAAATTATATGATTTAGTTAGATAAGATTTTTATTTACTTATCCAAAAATAGTAAGATTTGCTATTTTTATAAAGACAACGTCATCCAAAACAACCCATCATTAAACAAGTCAACATCAAATATTGGATATGTTCCTTATTTTCAGCTTATTTCCCTGACTTGTAAAATAATGTCTTTTAGTTTATTATTATTACAAGCTATGGGATTAACCATAACTTGGTGACACAATCGTATAGACCGTATAAGGCGGTCAACCACTTGCACATGGTGGCACTTTAATAAAGTAACCTACACAGGCTTGGGATGGCAGGGGTAGGTTACTTTTTTATTTTTTCGATTAGTAAAAAGAACGCGACTTGTCATAGACTCACTATACTGTATAACTTCAATGGAGAGTACTTTCATACCATTTAATTTAATATAATACGATACAAGACACCCTCAGACAACTCAGTTCCTCTTGTACACACTTAAAGCCCAAAATTTGTGTAACAATAAATACAATTAATTGTAATTCCCCTCTAAAACTTCTGCTGTTAATCTTTTTGCTTCTTTTATTAGTGGCTTAATGATTCCTAAATTTCGATTACCTATTAACGTTGCAATAACATCTTGTACCGATTGTACCGTTACAGGTGAAAAAGCACTTTCGTTTCTATCTTCAAATAAGATACCTAGAAATCTTACTTCACCATCTCGTTTGATTGTTCTAATTGTGCCATAGTTAAAAGCCCCACCATTAATCAACTTCTTTAAAGCTTTGTTTGCTTCATTCCAGTCTGTAAATACTTTATCTAGTCTGCCAATTTCTGTCCCACTATTTCGCCTACAGAATAAAACAACTTCATGCAATTCAATCACATCATTACAAGTTGGTTCTGAAAAATACGCTTTCCCCATCTCCATAATAAACCTCCTTATCTATCATTTTATTTTCCAATCCCTTATAGTTTTAACTAACACACCAAGAGCAAGCTTATCGTATCAATTTCAGAACAACTTGTTGTTTCATCATTGGTAATGATTTTGCTCGTCCTACCCAAACCAAGACTTTAATCGTATCCATATTCACATCTCTGTTTTGACATTGGTTACTATTGAATACAGATCAAATGTTTTTAATATTACATTGTTATAATGGTTTATTATGCATAATTATGAACAAACATTCATATATTAGTTTTATAATTTAATAAGGACGGTGATGGATGTGTTTCATGTTGAGGTAAAGCTCTCATATGAAGAGCTGCTTACTCTTATCATCTTAGTAAATTTCCTCTTTTAATTAAGAGGGTGGCGACACTTTTAGTGTTGTCACTAAGATCAATAAAAGTAAACTTAACATATTCACATCCTTTTTTATCCATTAAGAACCATTCAATACCCTTTATGTAATCCAATTAACACGTTTTACCTTTTTCTTTTTGAATGATTCTCTTTGGATGGTTAATGTTACTTTAACTGATTAAATTTAAGTAATGGCTCAATATTATAATGATCAGCAAACTTCACCCACTCACTCTCATTTTCTTCAGATACGTTTCTTAGATATTTGAATACTAAGTGATTTATAATTACAAAGACACTCACAATTGAATGTAAGTGTCCCTCTACATTTTTCATCAATACACTATTATCAGCACCTTTATATTGAAATGCTCTGCTGTTCTTACTAAATATCTGCTTTTAATTATTTTGTATTAATGAATATCGTTATTAACTAAATCCTCAAAAAAAGCATTTAACGATTCTTTACGTTCTATAACAAATGTTTCTAGATAGTCACTAGTTATAACGTGCACTACTTTGTTGGAACTTGTTCCATCAGAGTAATTTGGTGATAGATAATTGAATTGTGTTTGTATATAATTTACTTCTTCTAATACCTGTTCACCATCCTCCTTTAGATAAGTTTCAAATAACTTACCTTTTATAACTACCACTGGTTCAAAAAAATGTATCAGTCTATCTACACTGTTATTATCCTTTGCAGAACTATTCTCCATAAAATGATATGTTGCTTTAATAACACCAGAAAGCGCTTTGTAAATATCATCTCTCCCGCCATTTTTAGTAAACCCTTGATAAAAATTCCTGCCGATCCTAGTGTTTACTTTTTCTGTATTTTTTCTAAGTAATCTATTTATAACATGTGGTTTGTTAGCAAAACCCGACATCACATAATCTTTTGGTAGGTATTTCTCTATTGGTCCATGAACTTCGGATGTGAAAAATATCCAAGGTTTGTCTTCTGTTTTTTTTATTTCAACTATTAAAGAGAATAATATCTCTAAATAAATTTCTTTATAAACCTCTTTATTCTTATGAATAGAAGAAATAATATCGATTTCCCTGCCTTTATTTTCATCCATATCAATATAATATGAACTATTTGAAACACGCCACCCATTGCTTCTTAATTTTTGAGAGATTTCCATCTCTAATGGAAACCCTGTCTTTAAGATATCTTCTAATAATTTTACTTTCAGTTCTTCACTCACAAGTACCTCTCCTTATAATAAAAATCTCGTTATTTATAAACAGCACTTTCTAAAAAGTTTTTAGTATAATTCTCTCAATATATCTTTACCCTTCTACTTATTTTTTTATATGGTCAATTATCTTCTTCTTTAAATTCTTTACATCTTCATTATTATCTACTATATGCATTTTTTTGTGACAATTAGGACAAAGAGCAATAGTGTTATAGATACTATCCATTCCACTTCTAGCTAACCAATCTACATGATGTGTTTCTAGGAATGGTTCTCCCTTTTTATTTTTAAACGGAGCAGGCTTTTCGCATAACTGACAAATACCATTTGCCCATCTCTTAGCATATTCAGTAATAAGCTGGTTGCGCTCGTATGTAGTGGTAGTTACAGTTCTTGTAGATGTCTTACCATCTATTAATTCAGCTTTTTTTGCAATCTCTTCATCACTTAATCTAGAAGCTATTTTTCCTTGGATTTCCTCTTTAGCTTCAATAAGCTCCTTATCAACCACAAATTTTTTAGAATCCATTAGTTTTAATGGAAACACCCAAACATTTCTTATAATGTTATCTTCATCAAACTGCTTTTCTTGATATGGTACAGACGTTAAATAAACTTGTCCAAGAAATATATATTCTTTTGGTTTAAAGACTTCAAACAAGTACACTTCGACTTTGTTCTCATTAGATTCAGCAAGAGTTTTATTCTGTGCAAAGTTAAGGTCTTGGTCACCCTTTTTCCCCATGCCAGTGTAATGAAATTTCGCACCTATCCATTTGTCTTCATATAAAGATTTAGTATGGTCCGAGATTATAACCAGTGAATTGGTTCTATGTGATCTTCTCATTCCACCTTGTGGTGCACATTTAAAATTTGCAACTATTTCATCGTTGTTTAAGACTTGCCCTATTTGTATGCTTAAATCCATGATTCATTACCCCCATTAGTCATAATGAAATTATAATACAAATTAAACCTTAGTGCATGATGAGGTAATAAATTACTTATCGTTTTACTGAACTACCGATGAGGACAAGCCCTAATTAACGTGTCTGAAAGATTAGTGTTCATCGATAATGTTTGTTAAAATAAAATTAGGAGAGTATCGATGGTTTATTAAAAAAGTGGGTACGACCAATATAGTTTTACTTATAAAAGAGTTACCACATTAACTTGGTAACTCTTTTAATTCAATTTATAAATTTAGTATTATTATTGGGCTTTTTGAGAGGAGAATTAATATGACAAAGGATAAAAAAGAAGTGGATAAAAAAATAGTAACAGAAGATATAGAAAATATTTCCGCTCCCTACGTTGTATCTAACCCCCTAGTTGGTTTTGAATCATCTTCAAGATTTTCTGAAAAAATAGCTTCTATTAGTAATTTCATAGGGCAGCTTGGAAAAGCTGCTTACAAATTTAGTAAAGCACTCTCTAAAGCTCTAGCACCACTCTTTGAGATAGATTGGGAGAGTGTTGGTAGAGAATGGGTTGAAATGGCTGAAGCGATGGCACAAAAAGGCTGGACAATTCCAACAAACATTGGAATTAATGAGCTTTTAGACGTAATTGAATTAGATAGTCAACTTGAAGTGGATAACTATTATAAAGAATTTTATTCTGATGAAAAAAATTACTTGCTGTTGAAAGATAATATTATCAACCATCAACTTCTCTCTGAGTGGCAGGTAATTCTTGAACAATGTTTTGAAAATTTCGAAAAAGGAAATCATGTCATCATCATACCTAGCTTATTTACTGTACTTGAAGGACTTTCTCATAAGCTTATTTATCCAAAATTTAAACCTCATGAAACAAAGAAAAGGAAAAGTCTGCCCAAACAATTTGAAACTGTTCGAGCAGAACTAACTGAAAGTAATATTGATTTAGCTTTTTACGCTTCTGCTCAAGTATTCATTACACAGGCATTTCGCTTTGCTGCTTTTGAAGAGGATGGGCGTGAAAGACCATTTCTAATTAATCGAAACTGGGTTTTGCATGGCAGAGATATCCCATCGCAGTGGAAAGACATAGATGCCCTAAGATTATTCAATGCTCTTGATACTCTTACGATACTAGAATTTCTTTTAGAAGAAACTACATAAAGTTATGTCAACCGTAGAAAGAGGAACAAAGAGCTCAAATTGAACTGATTTGTTCCTTTTTTATTTTACATTTCTTTAGTTATATTATCCATACCATTAATCTTAATTTCAATATAGCCTTATACTCTAAGCATATTTCAAAGAATTTTTGTGCTATAAATCCCAGACTCTCCAACCTTGCCTTCTTAAATAGATATATTTTCATCGATAAGCTTTTTGTTCTAATAAAGAATTTTACGCTATTCAGTTACATGCATTTTCTAGTTTATATTTGCGTACAATAGCAATATTATACTCCCCACATGTAACTTTGATTTCTACAAAGACCCCGTATATCAAAGCAAGATACAAATCTTACTTCAAGGGGTCTAGACATTGTCAATTTTTAGCCCTCCCTATGTTCATAAGCGGGCTAGATGGCATAGCTTTCTCTATTAGTTCGAAATCCTCTAATGACTGTAAATATCTTTGCGTTGTAGATATTTCCGAGTGTCCAAGCAATTTAGATAATGTGTAAATGTCTATTCCATTTAAAATACATTGAACAGAAAAGAAGTGCCTAAAAGTATGTGGTGATACTCTTTTATCTTCTATTCCTACTCTTATACCTGCTTCTTTTATCACTTTATCTAAACCGACATGGGATATCTGATCGCCTTTGTAAGATAGAAAATAACTCTTTGAATAGGAATGTTTATCTTTGAAGTATTCCTTTTTTATTCTCTCGTACCTAATAAGAATTTTCTTCAAAGCTGGACTAATAAAAATATATCTTTCTTTATTCCCCTTACCATTAACAAGAATAGTAGTCTCTTTTAAATTCTTTGTCTCTAGCCCCCTTATCTCCATTGCCCGAAGACCGCAATCACTCAACATTGCTATGATAGCCTTATTACGTGCTTCAAAATAATTCTTATAAGTAAATGCATCTATCATTGCTTGTACTTCTGATTCAGTAAAACCCTTTAATATCTTTTTTGGTACTTTTGGAGTCTCAACATTTTTTGAAATATTTTCTTTCAAGTACCCTTCTTTTACACACCAATTAAAAAATGCCTTTATCATTTTAAACATTGAAACAATCGACTGTGGTTGAAGACCATCCTTTTGTTTTAATCTGACATATGATTTTAAATCATGAGCAGTGATGTTCTCTAATTCATTTATACCTCTCTTCTCCAGTAAGAATAATCTGAGTTGCTTGTACTCCTGTCTTTTATTTTTCATGGTTTTAGCTGTAAAACCTTTTGCTTGGCAATGATATAGATATTCTTCTAATACGTCTTCAAATAACACAAAAAACCACCTCTTCTTTGGTTAAGTTTCCAACAGAATAAGTGGTTTCGGATTAGTTTGATGAAGGTTAAATCAAAACAAAGAAAAGTTTTATGATGAAAGATTCACCTTTTAGAATATGTATAGATAATCAATGTCTAACAGGATATGATCAATGAATCTAAAACCCATTATTTAATGGGTTTTACTTGTCCATTTGGCCATTCATCGCTTTCAACATTTGATTGATTTTCTTTTGGGAAGGTTTCATACCCATTTGCATCATCATCATTTTTAACATTTGTTCATTGATTGGTGGATTTTTCTTTAGGTAAGTCATCATGTATTTACGCGCAATGAAAAATCCTAGTGCAACTCCAGCAAGTAGTGCTAGAATGCCTACTAGAATAACAACCCATAATTCCATTATTTTTCCTCCTTCGTGTTGTCTATCTTACAGTGTACTAAACCCTACGATATTATACAACATTTGTACTATAATTTCTTCACTTTTAACCAAAATTTCTTTCTTTTATCGGATTTAACCAACCATATCTTTCACCTTGTAAATCCATCGCTAAAAAACAAGGATCAAATTTCCTTAGAACTTCAAAGAAAATCGTTTCTGCCTCATAGCTTCCATCAGAGGAAAGCTCTAAATGACGGTCTTTTACGATTAATGTAGCATTCCCTCGATTAGCCTTAAGTTCGATCTTATGTATATGGTGAATATTTTGATAATCAGGACGATTTGCTAAGTGAGTACCAAGTAGTTGATGTATAAATAATGAAGGAATGGGCTTAGTAATATAATTAATTTGTCTTTCAAGTGTAGCCACATGATTTGAGCGAACTGTTGTCCAGTGAAAATCCTGAAACAGGTGATAAATTTTTGACTCCCGACCAAAGTAGTGACTAGCAAATTCTTCTTCTATTAAATAAATATAATAGTGTCTCACCATTTCACTCCTCCTCTATCATCTATTTCTATTATTATAAAAGATCATCAAAGCAAGAATTGTCTTAAGACGGAGAAAGAAGCCACTATTTTTGTCGAAGAGCTTAACATTTTTTATTTATATTTGAAAAGAAAAAAATGTGAAATATTTTAAATAAAAAAAGAATAAATCATTAAGATCTATTCTTCTAATGAAGATTAAACTTCTTCTCATCTTTTAATTTTTGTGGTGTTACATCATTTCCATTTGGATCAACAACTGTTACACCTTTTAAAGTATTTTTCATTGACGAGCGAAAAGCTTGTAAATATTGTTGACGTAGAGATTGCTGTTCTTCTTGTTCTTTTACTGATAAGCCTTCTGATTTTGATTTTTTTGATAATGCATTTATTCGATCAATTTTATCTTTAGGTAACATATTATTTCATTCTCCTTAGGCTTTTATGTATATTAGTCAACCAACTCGATCTTCCTAGGTAAATCATCCACAAATAGTCCAATGTTAATTTTACAATCCAAATCAACTAGTGGTTTTACATTAACAATGTAAAATCGTGATTAACTTACATGTCATATTACTAAAAGAAGACAGAATTGACAACTCCTATGCAACCTAAAGCAGAAAAATCATATAATTAATTACTATTTGCTAGTTATGATCGATCGTTTCACTATCAATATATTCTTTATATCTTCTATGAACAGTAGCTTTACTAACATCATAACCTACACCTCTTAGTGTAGCTGCAATCTCATGAAAAGTGAGTTTCTTACTACGTAATTTAATTATTTCCTCAATTGGTACATCAATTTTTTCACGACCTCCACCCTTATCTATATTAGATAAATTATCTTGTGGTCTATATCCTTTTGCGATTGCTCGATTCATTCCTCTTTTAATCTTATAATTTACGAGTTTTCGTTGAAATTCTTCAACCGCTGCAAGTATATTTAATACCATGATATCACTTTCAGATAATTCCGGCTCCCCTTGTTCATTAAGAGTAAATACCTTTGCATTTAATTTTCTTATTTCATGTAAAATAGCAATTTTAGCATGTCCGCGTCCTAAGCGGGTATCATCCTGTACAAGAAGCAAGCCCGCTTGTTTATCTTTTATAAGAGCAAGTGCCTCTATTATTCCATCTCGATCGATGTCATATCCGCTATGCCGTTCTTCAATTATCTTTACTACATCTATGTTATGTATTTCAGCAAGCTTTACTAATTCCTCTTTTTGCCTCTCAATTGAGGTATCTTGAGTCTCTTTATTTGTACTAACTCTACAATAAATGATGGCCTTCATTTCGGATCACCCTAGCTAATAAAATTGTATCATTTCTATGTATAAGAAAAATCCAGTAACTAGATTACTTTCTATTCACTAGCAATCTGTTCAAATTGGTATATTTGTTCTTTCTCTACTGGTACAAAAACTAAATCACCTGGTTTAACTACACTTGAATTCATTTTATTTTTATCTTGCACCCATATTACAAAATCTTGCTTTGTTATGTTAGCATTTTCATGGAATTGTTCAGCAATACTCCATAAGCTATCCCCTTCTTCAATTTCTACTTGATGAAATTTTTCTAAATTTTCATTTGTACCAGTATATGAAATAGCCCCTGTAACAGCTAATACCACAGCAAAGAAAGATAGAATATAAAATATTGTTTCTTTTTTCAATTTTACCACCCCATAAGAATATTTGTTCGTATTTATATTTTCAGTATAATACGAACAAACATTCTAGTCAACTGTTTACTCGAACTTATGTTTGTATTAATAGGTAAATGATGCTATAATAAATATATATTACAGGAATCCGAGGTGTCACAAAGGATGACGAAACTATCAAAAAGACAACAAGATATATTAAGTTTTATAAAAGATGAAGTACAAAAGAAAGGCTATCCGCCGTCTGTAAGAGAAATAGGCGAAGCAGTTGGCCTTGCATCCAGCTCTACTGTTCATGGTCACTTAGCTAGATTAGAATCAAAAGGATTGATTCGTCGTGATCCTACTAAACCAAGAGCAATAGAAATCTTGGAAGAGGAAGAAACACTTCATATTCCAAGAAGTAAAGTTGTAAACGTGCCGGTGATTGGTAAGGTAACGGCGGGTTTACCGATTACAGCAATTGAGAATGTTGAAGAATATTTCCCACTCCCTGATCGGTATGTAAATGACGAGGAACATGTTTTTATGCTAGAAATTATGGGGGAAAGTATGATAGAAGCTGGTATCCTAGATGGAGACATGGTCATTGTAAGACAGCAGCAGACTGCTAATAATGGTGATATTGTTGTGGCAATGACTGAAGAAGATGAAGCAACCTGTAAACGATTCTTTAAAGAAAAGGATTATATTCGCTTACAGCCAGAAAACTCTACTATGGAGCCTATTATTTTACGCAATGTTAGTATTTTAGGAAAAGTAATTGGGGTTTATCGGACGATCCATTAAAAGCTTGCCAATCGGCAAGCTTTTTTCATATACTCTAAGATAATTACATCGTTTTTATCTGCAAGTTTTTCATTTAATAAACTACTAAAAACAAGTATTTATTTGACCTGAAGTTTAATCAAAAACCCCTTAGCACAAATTGTGTTAAGGGGTCTTATTATTAATACATTGACATGTATTGTTCTCTTTCCCATGGGTGTACTTGTGTACGGAACATATCCCACTCAATTTCTTTAGCTTCGATGAAATGCTCAAATAAGTGCTCGCCTAACGCGTGTTTCATTGTGCTGTCAGCTTTTAGTAAATCTAATGCTTGAGCAAGAGTTGCTGGTAAATCAACGATCCCATTTTCAATACGCTCTTCTTTAGACATAACATAAATGTTACGATCAATTGGTTTTGGTGCTTCAAGACTATTTTTAATACCGTCAAGTCCAGCAGCTAAAAGAACACTCATTGCCAAGTATGGGTTTGCAGCAGGGTCAACACTACGTACTTCTACACGTGTGCTTAATCCACGGGATGCTGGAATACGAATTAATGGACTTCTGTTTTGTGCAGACCAAGCAACATAACATGGTGCTTCATAACCTGGTACTAGGCGTTTGTATGAGTTTACAGTTGGATTTGTTACTGCAGTAAACGCTGATGCGTGTTTAATAATACCTGCAATAAATTGTCTAGCTGTATCACTTAATTGTAGGTCAGCGCTAGTATCTAAGAATGCATTTTCACCATTGCGGAATAATGATAAGTTCATGTGCATACCAGATCCGTTTACACCGAATAATGGTTTTGGCATAAATGTAGCGTGTAGTCCATGTTTACGAGCAATTGTTTTAACAACTAATTTAAATGTTTGAATATCATCACATGCTTTGATTGCTCCAGCATATTTAAAATCAATTTCATGCTGTCCAGGTGCAACCTCATGATGAGAAGCTTCAATTTCAAAGCCCATTTCTTCTAATTCTAGAACAATGTCACGACGGCAGTTTTCACCTAAGTCAGTTGGTGCTAAATCGAAATAACCACCATTGTCGTTTAATTCTAGAGTTGGTTCGCCTTTTTCATCTAGTTTGAATAAGAAGAATTCTGGCTCAGGTCCTAAATTGAAGTCTGTGAATCCAAGCTCTTCCATTTCAGCTAATAGACGACGTAAATTGTTACGTGGGTCACCAGCGAATGGGGTTCCATCTGGATTGTAAATGTCGCAAATAAAACGAGCAACTTGGCCTTTTTCAGCAGTCCAAGGGAAGATAACGAAAGTATCTAGATCTGGATATAAATACATATCAGATTCTTCAATACGTACAAAACCTTCAATTGAAGATCCATCAAACATCATTTTGTTGTCTAATGCTTTGTCAAGCTGACTAACTGGGATTTCAACGTTTTTTATCGTTCCAAGAATATCCGTAAATTGTAAACGGATGTATTTTACATTATTTTCTTTTACTAAACTTACAATATCTTCTCTTGAATATTTAGACATTGAAAATCTCCTCTCTACAGGCAAAGAATTTTTATAATTAATTGGAATTACTCATAATTAATGAAAAAACCTTGACATGTCGCCATGTCTTAAAGTTGGTCGATTAAAGCGACCCGCTTGCATTAGTTCGGATTTCAGTAGCTTGCGCAATTCCGCATCACTTATGTCTGGCTTCTCAACAGTTTTAGGTTGTTCCAGTTGAGCTTCTTTATGCGCGCTATCATTTCTGGAGAAAATTTGTTTAATTCCTGCTAAATTTACACCTTGCTCAATTAAGTTACGAATCTCCAATAACTTATCAACATCATTAAAAGTGAAAAGTCTTCGATTGCTCTCGGTTCTAGCGGGAAAAATCAATTCATTCTCTTCATAATATCGGATTTGTCTTGCAGAAAGATCTGTTAACTGCATAACAATTCCAATCGGAAATAGGGGCATTGAGCGTCGAATATTATCACTCATGTTATTCGCTCCTTTTGTTTAACTATTTTTATTATAATTCATGTTATATTATGTGTCAATATTATGTGAGAAATTATAACATCATTTTCAAATATAAATTACTAGTTAACTATTTATCGTGAGCAGCTCTTGATCTAGTAAAGAATCTATAGCTGAACAAATCGCTATTTTAACATGGGAATATGTGAGTCCTCCTTGAACATATGCAACAAACGGAGCTCTTATTGGTCCGTCTGCAGATAGTTCAATACTAGCACCTTGGATGAATGTTCCCGCAGCCATGATTACATCATCCTCGTAACCAGGCATATAGTTCGGATATGGTGTCACATGTGAATTAATTGGTGAAGCATATTGAATTGCCTGGCAAAAAGCAACCATTAGCTTAGCATCATTGAATTGAACAGATTGAATTAGATCTGTTCTCGTACTATTCCAGGATGGATTCGTCTGCAACCCAAGTTCTTCTAAGAAGGAAGATGTGAAAACAGCACCTTTAAGAGCTTGTCCTACAACATGTGGTGCTAAAAAGAATCCTTGATACATTTCTTGTAAGCTGTAAAGGGAAGCACCTGCTTCTGCACCAATGCCAGGTGATGTCATCCGATAAGAGCATGCTTCCACAAGTGATTTTTTACCTACAATATATCCACCTGTTTTTGCGATTCCTCCACCTGGATTTTTTATTAATGATCCCGCCATTAAATCTGCACCTACGTGGCATGGTTCAAGTTCTTCTACAAACTCACCATAGCAATTATCGACAAAAATGACAACATCTTCTTTCAAAGATTTTACAAAAGATATCATTTCTTCTATTTCAGCAAGTGTAAATGAAGGACGTGTTGCATAGCCTTTTGAGCGTTGAATACCGATCATTTTTGTCTTGTACGTAATCGCATTCTTAACAGCATCGAAATCAATTTCCCCATTTTCGCGGAGATCAACGGTTTTATATCCAATCTGAAACTCCTTTAATGAGCCTATTCCACTTCCTCTAATCCCTACAATTTCTTCAAGCGTATCATAGGGTTTACCAGTAATATATACAAGTTCATCCCCTGGTCTTAACACACCAAATAATGCTATTGAGATCGCATGAGTACCAGATATGATTTGTGGTCTTACCAAACCTGCTTCTCCACCGAATACATCTGCATATATTTCTTCCAATGTGTCTCTACCTATGTCATCATAACCATAACCTGTAGTCGGAATGAAATGAGAATCACTAACACGGTGCTTTTGAAAACTTTGAAGGACACGAAATTGGTTTGCTTCACTTTGTCTCTCAATCGCCTCATGAACTTCCTTTATCTTTTCTTCTACCTTAGCTACCATTGGTGCAAGTTCTGCACCATGTTTTAAATAATTAAACATTATTCTTACCCTCTCCATTATACTTCTCTAGCTGTCCATTTATTGAATGAGTTGGGAGTACGAATCCTTCAATTTCATACAGTTCATACTGTTCATTAAAAATTAACTTTTTAATCAATGATTCTGTTTTTAATTGAGATAGTAACCTTCCTTCATTTGCAGGTATTTTCACACTATATTGATTCATTACATCCTTTGCAAAACTCTCTACTTGATCCATCAGGGTATCCAAATCCTCTTTTGAAAATGCGGTAATTTGGATATACTCTTCATTCGGTGATGGTACAAATGAGCTTGGTGCTTGATCCTTTTTATTGTAAACAGTTAGAATTGGGATATCTGTTACGTCTAACTGCTCAAGAAGTTTATAAACGGTTTGTTCATGGTTTGCATAATCCTCATTTGAGCTATCCACAACATGTAAAATCAAATTTGCTTCCTTCACTTCTTCTAATGTAGAACGAAAGGCAGCTACTAGCGTTGTTGGCAGATCTTGAATAAACCCAACTGTATCTGTAATAAGAGCTTGATAATTAGATGGTAATACCACCTTGCGAGTCATTGGATCAAGTGTTGCAAATAATAAATCCTCTTCAAAGCTTCCTGCTGTTGTCAAACGATTAAATATTGTGGATTTTCCCGCATTTGTATAGCCTACAAGAGCAATTTGAAAAGCTTGATTTTTTTTTCGTCGTTCTCTATATCTATTTCGGTGACTAACAACTGTTGCAAGCTGTTGTTTGATTTCATGGATTCGATTACGTATATGTCGACGATCTGTTTCAAGTTGTGTCTCACCAGGTCCCCTCGTCCCAATTCCCGCACCTTGACGTGAGAGTGCAATCCCCTGTCCAGCAAGTCTTGGTAACAAGTATTGAAGTTGCGCTAATTCAACCTGTAACTTACCTTCCTTAGATTTAGCTCGCTGTGCAAAAATATCTAAGATAAGTTGTGTACGGTCAATGATTCTCACATCTAAATTAGATGATAAATTTCTTAGTTGGCTCGGTGACAACTCATCATTAAAGATAACTATATCTGGCTCAAGCTCATCAACTAGATTTTCTAATTCTTCAACTTTTCCTTTTCCTATGTATGTAGCTGGGTGTGGTCTGTCACGTTTTTGTATGATATTAATTAACACTTCACCATTTGCGGTCTTTGTTAATGAAGCTAGTTCTTCCATGGAATATTGAAAATGATCATCCAGCATTGTTTGAAGCTGACAACCAACTAAAATGACTTTTTCTTTTAAAACATCAATTGTATTATTCAATAAAACCCTTCCCTTACGCTGTTTTAGCAATCTAATCATATCAAACATTTTGATATTTCACTAATTATTTCTTTATTATATACAGAAAATAACTTCTTTATCTTTTTGTATTACTTATTCATGAAAAAATCATTGACCTTTCCATATTTGAGCTTTAAAATCAAGTTCAACTACAAGAGATCGGACATGGAGGATTCAAGAGATATGACATGGGAAGTATTAAGTATTATCGGGACGATTGCTTTTGCAATAAGCGGAGCAATTGTAGCAATGGAAGAGGAGTATGATATTTTAGGGATATATATACTAGGTATTGTCACAGCATTTGGTGGCGGTGCAATTCGAAACCTTTTAATTGGAGTTCCGGTCACTGCATTATGGGAACAAGGGGTACTCTTTCAAATTGCCCTTTTTGCAATGACAACTGTATTTCTTTTTCCACATAGTTTATTAAAGCATTGGCATAAATGGGGTAACTTTACTGATGCCATCGGTCTTTCTGCCTTTGCCATTCAGGGAGCACTTTATGCGGTGAACATGGGTCATCCAACAAGTGCAGTTGTTGTTGCAGCTGTCCTAACCGGAAGTGGCGGAGGGATTGTTAGAGATTTACTAGCAGGTCGTAAACCATTAGTGCTTCGAGCAGAGATCTATGCATTTTGGGCGATAATTGCAGGGCTTCTAATCGGTTTTGAAGTTGTCAAACAACCTATTGAATTATATATTTTATTCATTGGAATCGTTGTTCTCCGTGTATTTTCCTATACGTATAATTGGAAATTACCAAATCGCAGTTTACAAACATTATCAAAAGAACAATCATTATAGAAATATGCCTATAATACTAATAATCTAAGAATTAGGAGAAGAACAACTTATTAGTTGTTCTTTTTGTTTATAGTTACAAATAATAACATTATGTAAACTTAATTGGTGTTAAAATACATTCTTTTTGATTTTACAATTAAATGCATAATGTCTGCCTCATTACTTTTTAATAGAAAAAAAGAAACACGCACCACTGTGTCATGTTTCTAGTGACATTAGCTAATTTTTTGAAGAGAATGTCTTGATTGGTTTACTTTACATTTAATATATGTCTGAGTTGTATCAAACATATCCGCTACGTACATTGTTGCTCCATAATATGTTTTTTCTTGGGACATTTCTTTATCCACTATATAATCATATATTGTTGCTTCTATATCATTAAAAAACGGTAGGATTTTTTGATTATTTGCTAAAATTTGATAAAGCTGTGTTATGAGAAACGGACTTTTACCAAACTCTTCTTGTAATTGATCAATAACATATTCGTTAAGTGACAATTCATTTTCAACAAGATATTTAAGCTCTTCTAAAAATAATTTGTTATCACTCATCCTGATCACTCCCTCTTATACTTTGTATTTTATCATCGTCACAAAAATATTGAAAGCGTTATCAATATTGATTTCTATAGCTTTTTTCGAATGAATAGTATGAGTTTAATGCTATTTATATATGACTCTATATATTTTTTCATTTCAATCTATAAAAAATAAAGAAATGTATACAAATCTTTTTTATTACATTGTTTCTACACAGAATTGTTGGGTTAAAAACAAGTTATAGTTATATTTATGTCTATATTAAATATAGCCTCACGGTTTTATACGAGAAGAATAAGTTATAATGAACGATCTTTTTGAAAGGTGTGAGTGATTCGTGAAATGGAAAAATTATGGGTTATGGGTGTCAATTGCATCTGTTTTATATATGGTCATTAATGATCTAGGGTATCAGATTGATTTAACGCGTTGGGACACATATGTTACTGCATTATTAGGTATATTGGTTGCTTTAGGAGTTATTTCAAACCCTGAGAGTGGTAAGGGATTTTTCAATGCAAAAACACCAACTGAACATGTTCCTACAAATAAAAATAATCCTACTAATAATTCCAATTATGGGAATAATGAAACATCACAAAACGAAGAAATAACCAACTTAGATAATCCACAAGATTACTCAGAACATATAGATAATTCATCAGATAATCAAATATCCGAAGAAATAACACCTTATCGTAGATATCCGCCAGATGAAAGGTAAAAAGCACACAAGGTACCTTAAAACCAACTCATTTATTAGGCTTTCGTGTTGTTGAAAAGATCAAAAATCTTTAAAAGTAAATATTTATTCTAAAAAAGGGTATAACTCATTTATATCACTTGAGTTATACCCTTATCCTCATTTATTCAAGTTTCTCGATCTTCACAAGTCCACCAATATGATTTTCAGATTCCACATATGCCAATATTTTATCCTTCACTTGAATGTTATCTTCAATTGGGAACTTCACATTTTTACGATTAAAGTAAATTTTAGTTGTCCCATCAAGAGATTGACCATAATAGTCATTTCCACTTATTTCAGTAATAACATATGTAAAGGTTTTATATGAATCTTGCATTTCCACATCTTTTATTGGTTGATTTGTTTCTAGTTTTTCAGATGGTTTCCAAAAGTAAACACCAAGTACAAGTAGCACGCTAAGTAGAATTAAGAAAGTGATTAGTTTTCCTTTCATTTTTACCTCCAAAAAATTAAATCTGATATATCATGTATGACATAAGAGTCAAAAAAAGAACGGCAAATGATGAGAATAAGAAAAAATTAAAATGTTTTCTGATAAACAGAAAAAGGTGATTGTCTCTATTGTTGAGCCAATCACCTTTTTTCCATTACAGACTTCGTTAATTTGCCTTTTCATCTGTTAACACTAAATCTTGGCCCTTAATTGTTAGAAGGTCCTCACGGTTATATTTATCTGTAAGT
This sequence comes from Metabacillus sp. KUDC1714, assembly GCF_014217835.1. Classification (NCBI taxonomy): domain Bacteria; kingdom Bacillati; phylum Bacillota; class Bacilli; order Caryophanales; family Bacillaceae; genus Metabacillus; species Metabacillus elymi. The sequence continues at coordinate 4,412,117 of NZ_CP055263.1, read as the reverse complement.
AATAAGCGCATTGCTTGAGAACGTATTGATTTCTCTATGATATTTCTAACATATCGGCCATTACTAAATTTTGCTGGAGGTGTCATCGTTTTAACAGACATTAAATGTTCCCTAAGTTTTATTACTGCCTCATCATTAAAGCGATATTCCCGCTCAGACATCATCCGGTCAGAAATTTCCATTAGATCATCAACTGAATAATCAGGAAAATCTACAACTAGTGGAAACCTTGACAATAGTCCGGGATTTAGAGATAAAAAGTTTTCCATTTCTCTTGGATACCCTGCAAGTATTAATACAAAATCATGTTGTTTATCCTCCATATGTTTTACTAATGTATCAATAGCTTCTTTGCCAAAATCTTTTTCCCCACCTCTAGCAAGTGAATAGGCTTCATCAATAAATAAGATTCCACCTAGTGCTTTTTTTATAAGATCACGAGTTTTTTGTGCCGTATGACCAATATATTCTCCTACAAGATCAGCTCTTTCAGCTTCAATTAGATGCCCTTTTGACAAGACATTCATTTGAAAAAACAACTTCCCAACTAACCTTGCTACCGTTGTTTTACCAGTTCCTGGATTCCCCTTAAACATCATATGGAGGGCTTGTTTTCCAGCCTTTAAACCTTGTTCCTCACGCTTTTTATTGATAAAAATCCAAGCATATATTTCTTTTATCATTCGTTTCATTTCATTCATTCCTACAAGGGAACTCATTTCGGCTTCTATTTCTTTTAAAATTGTATGCTTCCCTTCTACTTTTGGGATTTTCAAGTCATAGGAGGATGAGCTTACTTTATCATCGATTTTGTCTTTAGATTGATTATTTAATATGATATTAATCTGTCCATTGGTTTTATAAGTAACTGCTCGATCATGTTCCAAAGATGTTCACCTCACAATCTGAAACTGTTTATCCTTAGGCTTTTTACTAATAAACTATAATGTGCTTTCAATCTTCGACAAACGTGATGAAAATGTATGAAGGATGTTGTTTTTTGCGCTTTCCCAAGAAATATTCATTCCTTTATTTATATTCATTTATTAGAAATTTACCACCATAGTAGAAACTTTTTTAGGAGTATTGATACTTAAATAGTATTTCGGGGAAATAGAAATGGAGCTGACGATACTAACCATCAGCTCCATTCCTATTTTTTATTCAAGCACTAATTGTATATTTTTTTGTGGTGAAAAAGTAGAGATTGCATGTTTATAAATAAGTTGTTGTTTACCTTCTGTTTCTAAAAGAACTGTAAAGTTATCAAAGCCCTTAACTAGGCCTCTTAATTGAAATCCATTTAGTAAAAATACAGTTACAAAAGTACCATCCTTACGTAATTGATTAAGAACTTGATCTTGAATGTTGATAGATTGTTTCATGTTTCGTCCTCCTCTTTTCTCTATACCTTTTAATTCGATTAATCTTGAAGCTTTCCTGCAATATATGTAAAAATTTCATCAACCATTTTATCATGCTTGATTGGTGGGGTCATGTCAAACCATTTGACATCCATCTTGTTTCGAAACCAGGTCAACTGACGTTTTGCATATCTTCTAGAATTTTGCTTCAGCAATTGTATCACATCAGTGTAGGTTATTTTTCCATCAAAATAGTCATATAACTCCTTATAACCAATCGCTTGGATCGCTTGAGTATTACGGATACCTAGATTATAAAGTTGCTTTACTTCTTCAATTAAGCCTTGGTTAATCATAAGATCAACTCGTTGATTAATGCGATCATACAACACTTCTCGATCCATGGTTAACCCAATTAATGCTACATCATAAAGCAGTTCCTGTTCTTGACTTCTTATGTATTCAGACATAGTTTTGTTTGTACAGTGATAAATCTCAAGGGCACGAATCACCCTTCTACTATTATTTGGGTGAATTTTACTTGCTGCTTCAAAATCGATTTCTTCAAGTATTTTATGAAGCGCTATTTCACCTTTTTCCACTAGCTCCTTTTCAAGCCTTGACCTAAATTCAGGATCTGTAGGGTTTTCTGTAAATTGATAATCATATAAAACAGATTGTATATATAAGCCTGTACCTCCAACAATCATTGGTGTTTTCCCTTTATTTGAAATTTCTTCAATTAAAGGACGGACAGTCGCCTGAAATTCAGCTACAGAATAATCTTCATCAGGATTTTTTATATCAATTAAATGATGGTGTATACCATCCATTTCATCTACTTTGATCTTTGCTGTCCCGATATCCATATTCTTATAAATTTGCATTGAATCACCACTAATAACTTCACCATTAAGGCGATGAGCTAAATCAATGCTTAGTTTTGTTTTTCCAACTGCTGTTGGACCAATGATGACGACGAGTTTCCTTTTCTCCACAAACAATCACTCTTTCACACCAGATAGATTCTACGTTCATCATCTTATCATGTGAACTACTTGAACACCAGATTATTGTTCCCTTTTTAATCTAATTGTAAACATTTTGTATGTAAAATGCTTCCTTTTAATGAAATGATTACTATTTTTGACTAATAGAAGAAATATCATCCAAATCGAATTAATAATAATTTCCAACTAAACTGTTTACATAATAATATTATGAAACTATCATTACAAATAAACATCTTAATTTGTAGTGTTGATTTAATAAAAAAGTTAAAACGTGAAGTCCTATGTGACTTCACGTTTTAAGCTTTATTTGATTTACTTTTAGTGCTTAGTATCGGAATCCATTACAGTGGTAACCTATATTCTCTTATTTTGTTTTTTCACATGGTCAACTAGCTTGATGTATTTTAATAACAAGTCTAATGGCCAGAATAAACTAATCAGGACGACCTCATGACGCTTTAACTCATTGACTTTATAGACTGAATACACTACGCCAATCATCATATAAATCAGTAGTATAAGCATAAGGATGTTCCTTTCCCTTTTTGTTATAGTATTCAATAATTCGTATTTGGTTCTCCAAAGAAAGGAAGCATTTACAAACCAGTCAGTTTGAGAAGGTTTAGAGAGATGAATAAAGAATATATTAACGATACTCCACCGTTATTGAATTTTAGTTTCTAAAAAGAAAATATTAGATAGGGTTGATGGTTTAGTGAATGAACATATACGAAATAATGTGAAGCGATTTCAGGGATTTGGGACACTATATGATAAAAATCGTCCTATACCACCTCAAGATATTATAGAGATCGTTAAAAAATACTTACGAAGACAACCTCAAACTGTTATAGATGTGGGCTGTGGCACTGGTCTTTCTACATTTTTATGGGTAAATGAAGCTAACTCCATTATTGGGTTCGAGCCAAATAATGACATGAGAAATGTGGCACTTGCAAAATTGCAAGAGTTTGATGAGCCGTCGAACATACAATTTATAAAAGGCTTTTCACATCAATTAGATTTACCAACAGAATCTGTTGACGTCGTGACATGCTCGCAATCCTTTCATTGGATGGATCCACACAGTACATTACAAGAATTTTCCCGTGTCCTTCGTGGTGGAGGAGTATTCGCTGCATACGATTGTGACTGGCCACCTACCTTTGACTGGTTAATCGAGGAACAATACAAACAACTGATATCGCTCGTCAATAAGAAATTAATGCAGTTGACTGAAAAGGACGAACAACCTTACAGATGGAAAAAGTCTGAGCATCTACAGAAAATTCGTGAGTCAAACCTATTTCGTTTTTCAAAGGAAATTGTCTTCCATCATTGGGAAAAATGTGATGCAACACGATATGCAAATATTGCTTTTAGCAATGGAGGATTACAAACTGCGATACAACTAGGTGCCGATGACTTGCATGAAGCAGTTAATGATTTTAAAGATCAAGTGAAGGAGTCATTTGCAGGTGAAAGTTGTGACGTACTATTTAGCTATCGGATGAGATTGGCGGTTAAATAATACAAAAGAACAAACGCCCGTTTAGGTACGTATGGTCTGGAGCCCTAAGTATGAGATAAAGTGAGACTTATCGGACCTTTATGGGCAAGTTATCATTTACTGGCCGTTAATTTGCGGCAAAGGAAACATAAAGATCGTAAGAGATTCGATGTAAACTTAGCGTAAGGATGAGTTTGAAGTTCACTTCTGCTCTAGCGCAGAAGTTAGATGTTAAAGTGTTATCCAAATAACTCGAACTTATAATTTTGTAAAATCAAAAAAGAGGCTGACTCAAAACCAAAAGGTCAGACCCCACAAATACAATATATAGCCCTTAATGGAAATGAAAGTGCTATATATCGGTATTGTTGTGTGGGGTCAGACCCTTTTCAGTCATCCCCTTAGATTTTTAAAATATAAATACTGGTTTTATTACATAACTCGTTTAATTAATCCAAATTTACGAAAATTCGTTCTGTTTCATCGTTGGATTTTTCTTCTATAAACATGCCAATCCCTTTATCAACATAATCTTCAATAATAAATTGAACTTCAGGTAGACGAATTACCAAGGTTTAATTTTTTACGGATAAATGCAATACATAGCAGTATTATTGGTACGATTATTTGTAGTGGCACGAAAAGATAGGGAATAAAATAACTATAGGCAATTTTCAAATATTCAACAAAATTCGTTGCAATTAATAATGATAATGGAGAAATAATGGTTCCCAAACCGAGTATTACCGATTTAGTATGATTTAACTTAACTAATTGGGAGATTGCAACAGCAGCGCCAAATATACAACCGCCAACTTTAAAAAATACCCCTGATACCATCATTAAAATAACCAATGCATCAAATCGTTCAAGGAAATCTGCAATAGAAACCATTTTAGTAGCTATTATTAAAGGGAAAGATTTTTCACCATAAATTTCCGGACCTAAGACAGATAAAACCAAAATTGTATTAATTGTAAGTATTAACCCACCGACTAAAATTACAATCATCCCTAGCTTTCTAATTATTTGTTTGTTATTTAAATAAGGAATAAACATCATAATGATAATCGTTTCTCCAAAAGGAAAGTTTATAATACCAGGATATACCTCTTTCAAAATTGGCCTTAATCCATTCCCCATTATAGGAGTAAGATTATTTAGATTAAAATCTTCCACACTTAATAATAATATCCAAAGAATAATCAAAGATATAATGTATAGTGGAAATACCATTTCTCCCATTCTTACAAATGTCACAACTCCACCACGAAGACAATAGATCACTAACACCATAAAGCTACTAATCACTACGAATGTTGGGGTTTCAACTAACAATGTAGAAGAAATTAAATCCCCGAAATCACGACAAACCGTTGCTGCTAAATAGATAAAGTAAAAAATATAAATTAATATAATTGGATAAGAAAGGTACTTTCCAATGATTTTTGGTAGCATTGAAAATAATGTATCATTCGGATAATAAAGTGATAATTGTGTAAAAACACCTATTAGAAACAGACCACTTAACATACTAATCAGAATTGCCAACCATGCATCCTGCTTTGCTCCAGCCCCTATTGCCAAAATGATCGCGGTTCCAATTTCGAATCCCACTATGACATAAAAGAGTTGAAGTGCACTTATTTTTTGTTGTTGCATAATGGTCTCCCTAGAACGATATTTCATTCTTGCTTATTATTTCCAGGCTTTAACACGTTATGCAAACTTTAAGCAATAAGGAATTTGCTATTTTGAACATCACTCTTTTCTACACTTTACAACTAAAGACCTCAGTTAGTTTCTTAACGCTCTTCTGACCTTTCTTGCAAAAATTAGTGGATCATCAACGTCTTCAATATTAACGTAAATCAAATTCGGATTATCAAACAACCACTCGTTGTGTACCGACGAAACTTTTATTCCTTGATTAAGAATTGCAGCAACAAATCCACCTACTTCTTTTTCCAAGAGTGCTATCCTGCCTAGACACAAGGCTCTTCCAGAATTATCTCTTGATTCGTATGAGAAAGAAGTTGTTACTCTAAAACGCTTTCCCAAGATTGTAGCATTTATATCATCTCGATTTATTGTTGCTACGCATTTTCCACCGGCGAATCCCTCTTGGCCACCGATAATTCCTGCAAACTGTTGACAAACCGATTCATCATTAATCGCCATAAATTCATTCCCTCCTGTTACTATTAGGTTATGAATTTTAGTTTAGGTCTGAAATGGACATGGACCTATTTGGTTAGAAAATATGATACTGGTAAACTAACGTAATCTTATAACAATTAATGCGGAAACTTCTCCTCATACATCGCATTGACACAAATACTGATATATAAGGGTTTATCAGCACTTTTTAACACTCATACTTTCAATTTCGACATAAAATAAACAAGAAAAAAGCCAACAAATTAATGTCGACTTAAGAAATTATTCTTCTTTTTCTCTAAATATCAAAACACACTTATACACACTACTGCGAAAATTTGTCCTATTACATAACTCGTTTAAACATCTTCTCCATCTCATAAGTTGAGTAATGAACAATAATCGGTCGTCCATGCGGACAAGTAAATGGATCAGACGTTTTTCTTAATGTCTCAAGTAAAGCAAAGATTTCATCGTTACGTAAATGATGGTTTGCCTTAATCGAAGCTTTACAGCTCATCATAATGGCTGCCTCTTCGCGAAGTTTTTTAATATCAATTTTTTTCTCTTCAAGTACTTGTTGAATAATCTCTTCAATTGTTGTCGCTTCATCGCCCCTTGGGAACCATTGTGGGTGTGATCTGACAATGTAGCTATTTCGACCAAATGGTTCTAGGAAAATACCAACCTTGGCGAGAGTGTCAATGTGTGCTTCGATGATCATTGTTTCATCATTTGAATATTCAAAAGTTAATGGTACTAATAGCTCTTGAACCTCTGAATGAATTTCTCCAACCTTTTCACGATAAAATTCATATTTAATTCGTTCTTGGGCAGCGTGTTGATCAATGATAAAGAGGCCACGTTCATTTTGGGCTAAAATGTAGGTTCCGTGCATTTGTCCGATTGGATACAATGGTGGAACCCGCTCACTTAAGAAAATAGTTTCTTTTACCTCTTCTTTACTAGATGATTCATCCTCGACTAATTCTTCATCTTCAAACGGTTGTTCCCATTGTTGTGACGATTCTTCTTGTTCTACTTCGAAAGGATCCACTTCCATTTCATTTTCTGTAGCCTTCACCTCACTAGTTACAGGTATTTGAGCTATTGTTTCAAATGGATTTTCTTTTACAACAGTCGAATGATGAAAAGGATTAATCGATTTTTGTTGTTGAGATGAAATTTCTGATGAGTGATCAAAAGTAAAATGTTGCTGTTCATCGGTTGTTTTTACTCTTTGTGCCTTAGGTGTTTCAACAGATGGAATGAGCTGTTGCTGTCTAAATACATCGCGAATCCCTTTAGTTATTAGTTCATTTAGTTCAGCTTCTTTACTTAATCTGACCTCTAGCTTTGATGGATGAACATTGACATCAACAAGGATTGGATCCATTCTTATTTCTAAAAAAACAATTGGAAAACGACCAATCGGTAACAATGTGTGATAGCCTTGTTGAATGGCTTTTACTAGTGGGTAGTTTTTAATAAAACGCCCATTAATAATGGTCGAGATATAGTTTCGAGATGCTCTTGTTATTTCTGGAAGTGCCACATAACCATTTACTTCGAAATCAAGTGACTCTAACGATATCTTTTTCATTTTTTTAGCAATCGACATACCATAAATCGCGGCCAATACTTGTCGTACATCACCATTTCCATTTGTGTGTAAGAGCTTTTTGCCATTATGAACGAGACGAATTGATACATGTGGATGAGCAAGGGCTATACGATTCACAATGTCTGTGATGTTACCTAGCTCTGTATGAACGGTTTTCATATATTTCAAGCGTGCTGGTGTATTAAAAAATAAATTTCTAACCGTAATGTCCGTGCCTTTTCGGCTTGCGGTTGATTCATGTTTCTCCATTTTCCCACCGGTTAAAACGAGGTTTGTTCCCGCACCACTACCAGTGCTCGTTTTCATATCAAGCATTGATACAGAGGCGATACTAGGTAAAGCCTCACCTCTAAACCCCAATGTTCTAATTCGAAAGAGGTCATTTTCATCTTTAATCTTACTTGTGGCATGACGATGAAAAGCATTTAGGCAATCATCTTGTTCAATTCCATCACCATTATCAAGAATTCTTATTTTACCTAAGCCCGCTTCTTCAATCTCAATTTCTACAATCGTGCTATTAGCATCAATCGCATTCTCTAATAGTTCTTTTACAACCGAAGCTGGTCGTTCAACAACCTCACCTGCGGCAATTTTATTTGATAGCTGGTCATCGAGGCGAATAATCTTTCCCAAGAATCTCACCGCCCTTTTCATTTTGTTAGTTTCATAACTTTTTTATACAAAGTCTGTTCATTTAACCCTCAAGAGGTATGAGGTCAGATGTGGGACTTTATTTTATTTTTTTCTGTAGTTGATACAATTCATTCATTGCATCGAGTGGTGTCATTTCTAACAGATTCATAGACTTTAATAGTTCTATGACAGCTTGTTCTTTTTTTGATAGAGTAGGAGCTTTTTTGGGTACTGGATTTTCTTCAGCAAATAAAGAAAGTTGCGAGTCAGTCAACAGATCTTCTTTCACAACCGTTTTCTTTTCAACTGTTTCTGTCAATAATTTGTCTGCTTCTAATTCTGATAAAATTTCCTTAGCTCGCTTTATTAACGATTTTGGAAGGTCAGCTAATTCGGCTACATGAATACCATAGCTTTTATCAGCGGGACCTTCTTCAATTTTGTGAAGGAATACTACTTTGCCATTCTCTTCAATTGCCTTAACATGGATATTATTTAATGAGCTTAATTGCCCATCAAGGATCGTTAACTCATGATAGTGCGTTGAAAATAATGTTTTTGCCCCAATTTGTTCATGTATATGTTCAATAATAGCTTGGGCAAGTGCCATTCCGTCATAAGTTGATGTTCCTCTTCCAATTTCATCGAAAAGGATTAAACTTTGTGAAGTAGCATTTGCGATTGCATTTTTAGCTTCAAGCATTTCCACCATAAATGTACTTTGTCCAGAAATTAAATCATCTGCAGCACCAATTCTAGTGAATATTTGATCAAAAATTGGTAGTACTGCCTCTGAAGCAGGAACATAACAACCAATTTGCGCTAATATTGCTGTTAAGGCAACTTGACGCATATATGTGCTTTTCCCTGACATATTTGGACCAGTAATAAGTAGCATTTGACGATCTGCATTTAAATAACAATCATTTGGCACATATTCCTGTGAATCCATCACTTTTTCGACAACTGGATGGCGTCCGTCCTTTATGAAGAGCTCAGTTGTTTTTGAAAATATTGGCTTACAATAATGACGGTTTTCACTAACTGTCGCAAAACATTGAAGGACATCTAACTCACTTAATCGCTTCGCTAACACCTGTAATCTAGGAATATATTGTTTCACCTGTTCTCGTAAATCAACAAATAACTGGTACTCAAGTTCAACAATCTTTTCTTCCGCTTCTAATATTAGCGTCTCTTTTTCCTTTAATTCAGGAGTAATAAAGCGTTCAGCATTTGTTAAGGTCTGCTTGCGCTCATACACACCTTCCTGTAATAAATGAAGATTTGCTCTCGTTACTTCAATATAATAGCCAAACACTCGATTATAGCCGATTTTCAGTGATTTAATTCCTGTTTTTTGACGCTCTTGTTGCTCGAGTTGAGCAATCCATGTTTTTCCGTTCCGACTTGCATCACGGTATTGGTCAAGCTGAGTATGAAAGCCGTCCTTCATAATATTCCCTTCCTTAATAGAAAGAGGAGGGTTTTCAACTATAGCTTCCTCTAATAGATTGCTTAAGTCCTCACAAGAATCTAAGCGTTCTGATAGATAGACATCGTTTTGTAAGGACCTGCATAGCTCTTCAATAGCTGGAACCTGTTGGAGTGACTTTTTTAATTGAACTAAATCTCGAGCATTCACATTTCCAAAAGCGACTCTGCCCGCTAGCCTTTCTAAGTCATATATCTCTTTAAGTAAAGTTCTCAAATCTTCGCGTTCAAAGTAGTTTGCAATAAATGTTTCAACCATAGTAAGCCGAGCTTCAATTTTTGTGCGATCAACAAGAGGCTTATCCACCCACTGTTTAAGTAATCTTCCGCCCATTGCTGTTTTCGTTTCATCCAGGAGCCAAAGTAATGATCCTTTTTTCCCTTTGGAACGTATTGTTTCGGTTAACTCTAAGTTCCGTTTTGAATAAAGGTCAATTTTCATTGAATCTTGTAGATAATAAACCTTTACCTTTTGTAGATGATCAAGACTACGCTTTTGCGTACGTTGTAGATAGGTTAACAGTCTTCCAAATGTGCAGGTAAGTCGCTCATCATGTAGTTCCCTAAGAATCCCCTCAAAATCAGAAGAAATTGTTGTCTCTGCTTCATACGATAATGTTGCTTGACAGCGATCAATCAGTTGTTTTTTCCATTCATCAGGAAAGTCTCTTGAGATGACAACTTCCTTTGCTCCTACTGAATAGATTTCGTTTAAAAGCTCATCAAAGTTCGAGCAAATGGCTACAAGATTTTCACCAGTTGTTAAATCACTTAGCGCCAGTCCAATCTGTGTATCAAAGGCTGTAATAGAGGCTATATAGTTATTTTCTTTATCATGAAGCCCTTTTCCATCCATCACCGTACCAGGTGTAATAAGCTGAACAACCTCTCTTCTCACAACACCTTTTGCTTGCTTAGGATCCTCTGTTTGCTCACAGATTGCAACTTTATGACCTTTTAAGATTAACTGTTCAATATACGAAGGTGCAGCATGATATGGAACTCCACACATTGGGATCCGCTCTTCTCCCCCACCATCGCGACTTGTTAAAGTAATTTCTAGTTCCTGTGAAGCTTTAATCGCATCCTGGAAAAACATTTCATAAAAATCACCTAAACGAAAAAATAAAAAGGCATCTTGATAGTCTGCCTTAACCTTTAAATATTGCTGTATCATCGGCGTGTAAGTAGCCATGTTTATCCTCCAATATCACCATAACGTTCTTTAAAAATCACTGTTTATTATAACATATATCGACATATTCTTGTGATTTTAACAAAAGGGAAACATAGGAATCTCGCGAAACTTCTTTAATAATGCGGTGTACGTGGAAAGAGCTATCTGGAGGACAGTGAAAATAGCAATGGGGATTAAACAACCAAGGTAGTGCATCAGAAAAACTTGTCCGACAAAACAACTGAATATAGATTTTGAGGAAATAAAGAAAACTAGGAGGACAATTCCTCCTAGTTATTCCTCTACATCTCCAACTAGAAATTCTGGATTTAAATCTTCAAATTCATCATCTAGCTCTTCTTCCCACTCTTCGTCATCATCACAGCCATGGGGATTTACATGTACACACACTTTCGTTTCCCCAATTACTTCTGCCAGATGCTCACGTTCTGCTTGAACGATTATTTTGTTTCCATTTGGTGAAATCGTTACTTCTAAGCAGTTTGGTTGTTGTAATACTTTACAGATTACTTCATGCTCATCATCAATAAAGTTATCATCTTTATATCTTAACTTTATAACATCTACATATTCTACGCGTTCGGTTACAACCTCTGTTTTTGTGTTTTCATTGTAAGAATACCAAACGTTAATATCGTAAGTACCCTCTACTTCAACTGTTTTACCATTCTTTTGAGCATCATAATTATGGTTAATAATCCAGCCACCTAAAATGCTCGCAGGTTTTTGCGATGGTGAAATCGTATGTGTACATTGTGAAAATTTGCGTCCTTTCGCAACAACTGCTTTTGTAATTATTTCTCTGTATTCAGACATTCGAGCATACCCTCCTCAATGAATCTTCTTTTAATCCTATGCTAGGCTAGTAATGATTGTGCCAAAATAATTGACTGAAATGATGACATGTTACGCCAATACATGAAACCTATAGTTCATTGTATGCTGAGGGTGATAAATATGTGCCTAAAAAAGAAAAAAGGTGCATGATTATCTAAAAATACTTAAGCCTAATCTTTTTTGGAAAGAAAAATAAAACTTACTTGCAAGCTATTAAGGTGTGAGAAAGAACCACAATTGCATATTGATTGAGCAATAATAGAAAACAACTAAAAAAATACAAAGTAAAGAGAGATGGGTTAACCCACCTCTCTTTACTTTGTATCATATGCATTTTTATGAACAGCTACCACCAGATGAATTTTTAACTTTAGATCCTGTTTCTCCTGCTAAAAGATCTCCACCTGTTGACGTAATAATTTCATTCGTAACTTTGTTTGAAATTGTATGTGAAACTAATTGAAGTAAGTCATTTACTTCTATTTGTGATTCTTGGAATTCTTGAATAATTGGAATTTCATCCAATTCATTTTGAATTTTATCAATTTTTGCTTCAACTTGTTTCAATGCTTCATGTTTCCCATAATGTTGAAAGTTAACAGCTTGTTTTTGAAGACTTTTAATACTTGCAATCATTTCCCGTACTTTTTGATTTTCGTTGATTTGTGCCTCAGCACGTTTAAAGAAATCAACCTCATTTGATTCAGAAATCATTTGTGCTAACTCACGAGCTTTTGCTACAATATCGTCTTTTGTATATAATGTCATCTTATTTCACCTCAACCGCTTCTTCTATCATTTCTCCATCAAGCGTCCATGTTTTTGCTTTCGTAATTTTCACCTTTATAATTTGCCCAATAACAGATTTAGGTGCTCTGAAGTTTACTAGCTTACTTTTTTCCGTGTAACCTGCTAAAACATCAGGGTTCTTTTTACTTTCGCCTTCAACAAGAACATTTACAATCTTGCCTTCGTATTCTTTTAATTTCTTTGCAGATATTTCATTTACAAGAGCATTTAAACGTTGAAGACGTTCCTTTTTAACTTCATCAGGTACATTATCCTGCATTTTAGCAGCCGGAGTACCTTCACGAGGTGAATAGATAAACGTATAGGCACTATCAAATTCTACTTCACGGTATAGAGATAACGTTTCTTCAAATTGCTCATCTGTTTCATTTGGGAAGCCTACAATGATATCCGTTGTAAGGGATGCATTTGGCATTGCTTCCTTAATTTTACGAACTAGTTCTAAATAATGTTCACGACTATATTTACGTGCCATTATTTTCAGAATATCCGTGCTTCCAGATTGTACTGGTAAGTGAATATGATCTAACAGATTTCCACCCTTTGCTAAAACTTCGATTAAGTGATCATCAAAATCACGCGGATGGCTTGTAGTAAAGCGTAGTCTAGGAATATCAATTTTAGAAATTTCATCCATTAGATCGCCTAAACCATAATTAATGTCTTCAAAATCCTTACCGTAAGCATTAACGTTTTGCCCAAGAAGGGTTACTTCTTTATAGCCCTGTGCAGCTAGATGACGGACCTCTTGGATAATTTCTTCAGGACGACGGCTACGCTCTTTACCTCGTGTGTATGGTACGATACAGTACGTACAGAATTTATCACAACCATACATAATGTTTACCCATGCCTTAATATTCCCTTTACGGACTTTTGGAAGGTTTTCTATTACGTCCCCTTCTTTAGACCATACTTCTACAACCATTTCTTTAGAAAGATATGCTTCATTTAGAATGTTAGGCAAACGGTGGATATTATGTGTACCAAAAATCATGTCAACAAACGGATGAACCTTTAAAATACGGTTTACAACAGATTCTTCCTGTGACATACAACCACAAACCCCTAATAATAAATCCGGTCTTTTCTTTTTTAATGTTTTAAAGTGACCAAGTTCTCCGAACACTTTGTTTTCTGCGTTTTCACGAATTGCACAAGTGTTTAACAGGATTACATTCGCATCTTCAACACCATCTGTTGGTTCATAGCCTAGTGCCATGAAAATACCAGCCATTACCTCAGTATCATGTTCATTCATTTGACATCCGTATGTGCGAATATAAAACTTCTTACCATGTCCCATTCCTCGAAATTCTTCTGGAATCGAGAAGCCATCATACTTTACTTCTTCTTTCCCGCGCTTTTTCGCTTCCTTTAATGAAGGAGGCATATACACTGCTTGGAAATACTGGCTGTAGTCCTTTTCGGATTTTTTGTCCGTTGGAGTTACTTGAGTACTTTCCTTACGTTGCTGTTCATTCATCGTGTGATTCTCCTTTCAAACTACCCTTTTAAAAACTTGTTAGTAAGTTTCTAACTTTGTAACAATTAATTTAATATCCTAAAAGTGAAACTTATTGGACATAAACTAAGGTCATTTAAACGTTGTATTGATCTTTTATCTCATTTATTTAGGTTGACTCGCCAAACTTTGTTGCTATTTACCAAGTAATTCGATGTGGTTGATTGGAGCAAAAGATGCTCGCTTTCCGCAGGGCGAGCGGTAAGCCTTAGGCGCGTAAACGCCTGTATGAGCCTCACCTGTCCCGCTACTCTAAGCAGGAGTCTCGCAATCCGTTCCAATAAACCTAATATAGTTTTTGTTTTAAAAGCAACAACCTCTTAGAATAGATGCGAGCCTTTATTTAAATAATATTATAGAAACATACAACTTAATAGTATATCGCTTATTGTTGTATATCACAATTATTTAACCATACTGTTGAAAATTGTACATGATTTTTCAATAAAATGCGAATCTAGTTTTTGGATGGACTTCCTTCAAAAAGAAATTGAATTTTGCCTTCTTTCCACTCTAATTTCGCATCAAACGTTTTTTCTCCCTTTTTAAATCCCTTAATTAAGTTAGAGTTACCTTCATTTAATAGCTTTTGAATATTAGTCTGAGAGATTTTTTTTCCTAATATTTTTTTCGAAATAGTGAAGGTACATTTGATTGTTTTGTAGTTTGCACATCCATAAAATTCACCTTTATCGACTATATCACCATCACACAGCTTACATTTTCCAACCTTTTTGCCTATTGTGTATCGGGAAGATGTTCGCTGGATTGAGTCTACTTTTAATCCTTCGAAGCTCCAATTAGGTGCAACTGTTATTGCGTCAGATACTATTTTTGTAGACAGCTTTTTTGTTTGTTCCATAAATAAAGATGGTGATGCTTGTCCTTCACCTATTTCTGAAAGGCGTTGCTCCCATTTTGCTGTCATTTCTGGTGAAGCTAAAATGTGATCACCAATTGCTGCAATTAGCACTTTTCCTTTATCTGTCGCATACACTTGGTTCTTTTTAATATCAATGTACTTTCGGTCCTTCAGCATTGTGATAATACCTGCTCTCGTCGCTTCGGTACCTAACCCTTCTACTTTGCTTAAGACCTTTTCTAATTCATCATTATCTAAATATTTCCCTGCCGTTTTCATTAAAGTTATTAACTGACCTTCCGTATATCGCTTTGGCGGCTGAGTTTTTCCTTCCTTTGCTTCAACCTTATGAACATGTCCAGAATCACCTTTCGAAACATTAGGGAGTAGTTGATCTTTTTCTTTGTCAGCTTGAAATATGACTTTGCGCCAGCCTTCTTGAATTTGTTGTTTTCCCTTGGTAATAAATTCTGCACGGCCATCAACAAGGGTAGTTAATGTTGAGTAATCAAAAATCGCACTTTCATAGTGGGCGGCAATTAACCTTCTAACAATCATGTCATACATTTTTTGTTCGTCAGCAGATAATCTTTTTGGATCCTTTACCTGTTCAGTTGGGATGATTGCATAGTGATCTGTTACCTTTTTTTCATTTACGTATCGAGAATTATTTATGATCGAAGGCTTTGGTAACGGAAACAAATCCTTAAAGTCATCAAAGGCACTTAATTTCTTTAAAATTTCAGGAAACAGCTCTGCTTCCCCTTTTGTTACATAGGCTGAATCACTACGAGGATAAGAAACAATTCCTTTTTGATAGAGTGATTGAACGATGTCTAACGTCTTTTTTGGTGAAAATTTAAATGCCTTATTTGCTGTTGCTTGAAGTGATGACAAGTTGAAAAGAAGCGGTGGCTGATATTCCTTGCGCTCGGTTATTAGTTCTTTTATTTCAGCTGGTTTATCTTTACAAAATGCGGCCATTCTGTTTGCAAGCTCAACATCCATTATTCTTGTTTGTTGATCCTTTTGCCATTTCCCTTGATATTTCTTCCCGTTTATTTGGAACGTTGCAACAATTTCCCAAAATGGCTCAGACTTAAATGCATCAATTTCCTTTTCTCTTTTAACGATTAATGCGAGTGTTGGTGTTTGAACTCTACCAGCTGAAAAAACGTCATTGATCCCTTTTTCTTTTAATAAAAGCGAATACACCCTTGAAGCATTCATCCCTACTAACCAATCTGCACAAGCACGAGAATAAGCTTCAAAATATAGGTTTTTCGTTTTTTCATCATCAAGTAATTGGCGAAATCCTTCATAGATAGAAGCAGGAGTTAGTGATGAAATCCATAATCTTTTTAAAGGCTTCCTTATACCTGATAGGTGAATGATATTACGTATGATAAGCTCACCTTCACGACCAGCATCTCCAGCGTGGATAATTTCATTAACTGCTGGATTTTTTAAAAGTTGTTTGACAATATTAAATTGTTTTGCTTTTGACTTTGTAACTTCATATTTAAACTTTTCAGGAATGATCGGCAACATCGTTAATGACCATTTTTTCCACTCCGACTTATAAGCTTCAGGTGCACTTAATTGAGTTAAATGGCCAATTGCCCACGTACAATAGGCACCATTTGGAAAGAGTTCATTCGGCTTCACTTCGAAATAGCCATCTCTTTTCACTCTCTGAAATTGCGCACACAGGGTTGAAGCTTGATCGGGTTTTTCTGCAATTATTACCTTCATTGTTTTAATCACCCATACACTTTAATTCATTCTATTTTCCCTGGAATCTACTTTTAGTTTACAGTATTTTTCTTTAGATGAAAAATGTAAGAAAACAAAGTTTAATAGTTGAAAACATGACTTCATTTAATTCCTATTGAAATATCATATGTTTTATATACAATTATTCCCATAAAATAAATTCTGATGAAATACACCTTTCCCCATTTTACCTATTAAGACAAGAAAAAGCACCACAAAACTATGTGATGTTTCATAAAGAATTTAAAATGTATTATATACGTCCGGACATGAGGATTCTGTTGGTTTGTAAAAGCAGTGAGCCTTGAACCTTCCTGAGTTCCATTGGTTATACCATTGAGCTGGACAGGCACCTGATGGTTTAAAAAACCATAATGAGTAACTTGCTGGGTGGAAACGTTCGCCATTAATAACTCTACGGGCGAGTCTTATATCAAGTTCTCTTGCACCTTGATAAAAATATCCTTTTATCGTCGCTTCGAACCCACCTGGACGTTGAAAAACCATTCTTCTAATCGTATTTATTTCTTTAAAGTCTAAGCACCCAGATCGTGTTCTGTTGACGCCTACATTTCCGACCATTAGCATCCCTAATTGCCCATCACCTTCTGCTTCTGCTCTCATTAAGCGAGCTAACAATTTCACATCAGCTTCAGTTGCTTTTACAACAGCCAACGAACCCACTCCCTTTTTGTATTATTTGTAATTATATGTGAGGAGTGATCGTCCAAGTGTTAAATGTTAAGGTTTTAAAATAACTTTAATACAATTATCCTGGTGGTCATTAAATAGTTTATAAGCATGGTCCGCTTCATCTAGAGCAATTTTGTGAGTGATAATTTCCTTAGGGTCAAATTCTTTATTCATGATCATGTCAAATAACTTTGGCATAATTGGAATAACTGGAGCCTGGCCCATTTTTAAAGTGATGTTTCTAGTGAAAAATGCACCTAGTGGAAAATTGTTATAATTCGCACCATAAACACCTGTGATTTGTACAGTCCCATATTTCCTTACGGCTTTTGTTGAAATTTGAATCGGTCCGAGTGTTCCACCCTGTAGCTTTAATTTTTGTTCAATAAATTCAAGCGGTGATTTCTTACCATCCATTCCTACACAATCAATTACAATATCTGCTCCACCATGAGTAATCTCTTTTAAATGTTCACCCATATCAGGATATTCAGTAAAGTCGAACACTTCTACGCTGTTCATCTTTTTTGCATGATTAAGTCGATATTCTAAGTGGTCGATGGCAATCACACGTTTTGCCCCTTTCATCCAGGCAAATTTCTGTGTCATCAAACCAACTGGTCCACACCCTAAAACGATAACAGTATCACCCTTTTTCACTCCGCCATGCTCAATACTCCAGTATGCAGTAGGCAGAACATCTGATAAAAATAAAAGTGATTCATCCTCCAATTCACAAGTTTCAGGAATGAGAAAAGGAGTAAAATCCCCAAAAGGAACCTTTAAATACTCGGCTTGTCCACCAGGATGATTGCCAAACTTTTCCGTATAGCCAAAATATCCACCGGAATCATAATGTGGATTAGAATTATCACATTGACTTGTCATATCATGCTGACAATAAATACATTCCCCACATGAAACATTAAAAGGCACGACAACACGGTCGCCTTTTTTTACCTTCGTAACATTTGGACCTACTTCTTCGACAATCCCCATTGGCTCGTGACCAATTATATAACCTTCAGGTAATGGCATATTTCCTTGATATAAATGTAAATCAGATCCACAAATTGCTGTTGATGTAATTTTGACAATTACATCATCCCTTTTTTCCAACTTTGCATCTTCAACTTCTTTTACTTTTACATTATTAGGACCTTGATAAGTAACAGCTTTCATAGGTACACTCCAATCAAAAACTGGTTTAATTCTTATAAGTATGCCCCTACTAAGCTGGTTGCAATTCATGTTTATAGCACGACTAAAAAATGAATAATTAGTTTTCTTTTTGAAAGCAGCTTTTATACGTAAAAATAACAGCACTAAAAGTATCAGTACTGTCAAAGTAATATCTTTTTAAATTATCTTTAATTCTTTACCTGCCTTCTCAAAAATGTCTAAAGCAGCTTGAAGCTCTTCTTTTGTATGTTCTGCGGTGACTATTGTTCTCACACGTGCAAGTCCTTTAGCAACAGTTGGAAATGCAATCCCTTGTGCAAATACTCCATATGTTAGTAATTTATCTGAAAATTGATGTGAAAGTGCTTCATCTCCAATTATGACTGGAGTGATTGGTGTTTCACTTTTCCCTGTGTTAAAACCTAGTTGCTCTAGTCCTATTTTAAAAAACTTTGTATTATCCCATAACCGTTCAATCAGTTCAGACTCTTCTAATAGCACATTAATTGCCTCGCTACAAGCTGCTGTCACAGCTGGTGGATGTGATGTACTAAATAAAAACGGTCGACCTTTATGAATCAGGTAGTCAATAAGCGTCTTCGAACTTGCTACATAACCTCCTAAAACACCTATCGCTTTACTTAATGTCCCTACTTGAATGTGAACACGTCCGTCTAAACCGAAGTGATTAACAGTTCCACGACCATTTTCTCCTAAAACCCCTGAAGCATGTGCATCATCGACCATCACTAACGCATCATACTTTTCTGCTAATTCTACGATTTCAGGTAGCGGTGCGATATTTCCATCCATTGAAAACACCCCATCAGTCACGATTACCCGAACTCTGAAGTTATTTGATTCCTTAAGTGCTCTTTCAAGATCTTTCATATCAACATGGTTATATACTTTTCTTTCAGCTTTTGTTAATCGAATTCCATCGATAATAGATGCATGGTTAAAGGCATCAGAAATGACAACGTCTTCATTTGTTAAGATGGCAGAAAGGACTCCTTGGTTTGTTGTAAAGCCTGACTGAAACACTAGTGCAGCTTCAGTATGCTTGAATTTCGCGAGTTTTTCTTCTAATTCCTTATGCATTGTTAATGTTCCAGCAATTGTCCGAACAGAACCAGTACCAGCACCAAATTTCTCAATCGCTTCTATTGCAGCCTTTTGTAAACGTGGATGTGAAGTTAGCCCTAAATAGTTGTTTGATGAAAGCTGAATGACTTCCCTGCCATCGATGACAACCTTTGCACCTTGATCACTTTCTAATGGAATTAACGTTCGAAATGTTCCCTGTTTTTTCATTTCATTAAGTTCAGCTTGCAAATAGTCAAAGCCTTTCATTTTTATTCCTCCTATTAAACTAGTAAAAATATAAACAAAGTTTTGATCCTTTAAGGATATAATACAACCTTACCACAGTTACCTTCGATCATTAGTTCAAAACCTTTTTCAAATTCTTCAAGTGAAAAATGATGTGTGATGATTGGTTTTACATTAACTTGCCCCGAGTGAAGTAGTGCAGATACTTGCTGCCATGTTTCAAACATTTTTCTACCTGTTATCCCTTTCACGGTTATTCCTTTAAATACAATGTCATTTGTCACATCTAGTTCAACTGGTCGTACTGGTAAACTCAAAATTGACACCCTGCCACCATTAGTGACCATTCTAAAGCCTTGATTCATGGCAATTGGATGTCCTGACATTTCACAAACTACGTCAACACCATCTCCATTTGTTAACTGCTTAACAGCTTGAAGTGGCTCTTCATTTTTTGAATTGATAACACTTGTTGCCCCCATTTGCTTCGCTAAATTTAAGCGATAATTATTTATATCAAGGGCAATGACCTGTGCTGCGCCTGCTGCTTTCGCTACACCAACTGCCATCAATCCTATTGGTCCACAACCGATAATTGCTACCGTTTTACCGATGACATCACCTGATAAAACAGTGTGTACAGCATTACCCATCGGTTCTTGGATAGCTGCAACGTCATATAACATCTCTTTTGGATTTTTCCAAAGATTAGCTGCTGGTAGGGCAACATATTCTGCGAAGCACCCTCGTGTATCAACACCAATAATTTTTGTATACTTACATATATGCGCTTTTCCTGTTAGACATTGTGAGCATTTTCCACATACAATATGAGTTTCAGCTGATACAGAATCACCATAATCAACATTCTTTACCTTTGAGCCTTTTTCTACCACCTCTCCAGAAAACTCATGCCCGAAAACATATGGTGGATTCACTCTGCTCTCAGACCATTCATCCCACTTATAAATATGAACATCAGTCCCGCAAATTGATGTTGCTTTCACTTTAATTAAAACCTCATCCTCATTTATTTGAGGAATCTCAACTGTTTGTATTTGGGCACCATATCCTCGATGATGTTTAACAACCGCCTTCATTTTTCCGTTCAAGATGAACACCCCTTTGTTGAAAACCCTTACATATTAATAGTTTAACACGTTATTATAAAATGTAAATAAGGATGTCTACTGCAAACGGACAATTGATTGCAAACAAAATAATTTTTTCTTTTAACGAATTTCCTTAATATTTAAATTCTGAACATACAAAAAAGACTGATGAATTCCCATCAGTCCTTCGCTAACAACTATTACATAAATTCTGAAACTAGTTTATTAAATTCTTCTTCATCAATCGCTAATTCAGCTTCTGATAATGGTGTTTCGCTATAACCATTGATCAGTTCCTGATAAGATTTTTGCTCTGTATTTTGATAAATTAATCCTGTAACCAAGCCTTTATGCTTCATTAATGTTTGCATTGCTAATTCTTTATTATTAGGATCATAACCTTCTACATTAGCTAACTTTGTTAAATTCTCTTTAAACCAATCATACGTGTTGACCTTGTTATACGTTACACAAGGGCTAAAAACGTTAATTAGTGAGAATCCTTTATGGTTAATACCTGCTTCAATTAATGCTGTTAAATCCTTAAGGTCAGTTGAAAAACTTTGAGCAACAAATGTCGCACCAGCTGTCAATGCCATTTCCATTACAGATAAGGCAGATTCAATCGAGCCCTTAGGTGTACTTTTTGTAACAAAGCCTGCATCACTACGTGGTGATGTTTGACCTTTTGTTAATCCATATATTTGGTTATCCATCACAATATACGTGATGTCAATGTTACGACGGATAGCATGAATGGTGTGACCCATACCAATCGCAAAGCCGTCTCCATCACCACCAGATGCGATAACTGTTAAGTCTCGGTTTGCCATTTTCACACCTTGTGCAATTGGTAATGAACGACCATGAATACCGTGAAAACCATACGAATTAATGTACCCAGATATCCGACCAGAACATCCGATACCTGACACAACAGCAAGATTATCTGGCTGTAGACCTACATTTGCTGCAGCACGCTGGATCGCAGCTTGTACAGAGAAGTCACCACAACCAGGACACCAGTTTGGTTTTACGTTGTTTCTGAAATCTTTAAACGTTGTTGCCATCTTTAGATCAACTCCTTGCTTCTCGTATGAATTTCATGAGGTAGGAATGGATTACCGTCATATTTTAATAATGATGAAATTTTATTAGCATGACCAACATTCATCTTTAAAAGACTTGCTAGCTGACCAGTTGCATTGTTTTCAACAACAATGACTTTTTTTGCAGATTCTACTAATGGGAGCATTTCCTCAGTCGGGAAAGGATGGATAAGGCGAATTTGAGCATGATTTACCTTAACACCTTCTGCTTCTAAGCGCACGATTGCTTCTTCGATTGTTCCTCTTGTTGAAATAAAACCAACAAGTAGGACATCTGGATTTTCATGTTGGATATTTTTATGAACTGGATTTTTGAACTGCATGCTATTTAACTTTCTTAATCGTTTATCCATCTGATCAATACGATTTCCTGCAGACTCAGATGGCTTACCAGTTTCATCATGCTCTACACCTGTAACATGGTGGATTCCGTTTTTCATACCTGGAATAACACGTGGTGATACTCCGTCTTTTGTTACTTCAAAGCGTTTGAAGTATCCTTTATTTTCAATTTCTGGTAATTCTTCTGTTTGAAGCTTGCCACGACGAATCTCGATGTTGCTATAATCTAACGGTTCAACGGTTTGTTTTCCTAATGATAGTTGTAAGTCAGTTAACAAAATGACAGGACATTGATATTCTTCGGCAATATTGAATGCTTCGATTGTATCGTAGAATGCCTCTTGAACTGTACTTGGAGCCATTACAACTTTAGGAATTTCCCCATGTGTACCATAAATCATTGCCATTAAATCAGATTGTTCTTGCTTTGTTGGTAATCCTGTACTTGGGCCACCACGTTGTGTATCAACAATAACAAGAGGTTGTTCTGTTATACCTGATAGACCAATTGCTTCCATCATTAACGATAAGCCAGGACCTGCTGATGCAGTAAAGGTACGTGCGCCTGCATAGTTTGCACCAATTGCCATTGTACAAGCTGCAATTTCATCTTCGGTTTGAATAACCGCTCCACCGAATTTTGGAAGTTTTTCAATTAAATATTCCATAATTTCTGAAGCAGGTGTAATTGGATAAGCAGCCATGAAGCGTGACCCTCCAGCTAATGCACCTAATGCGATCGCATCATTCCCAATCATAAACATACGCTTATTGCCATCTGCTTTTTCAAGATACATATCTTGGCGATCAAATCCAAGCTCATTTTTTAAATACTCTGCACCTTTTTCAATTGCTTGCATATTTTTCTCAACAATCTTTTCACCTTTGCGGCCATATGTGTCATTAACAACATCACGGTATCCACTCGGATCTATATCAAGAATTGCACTTGTTGCTCCAATTGCAACCATATTTTTCATTAATGATGTACCTAATTCAGTAGCAATTGCTGTAAATGGAACTGAATAAAGCGTAACATTTGCTTCATCTGAAATGGTTGGATTGAATTTTGAATCCGCTAGGACAATCCCGCCAGCTCGTAACTCATGAAAATTTACATCGATTGTTTCTTGATCAAAAGCTACTAATATATCAAGATCGTCTGAAATTGAACGAACCTGTGTTGTACTTACACGAATTTTATTGTTCGTGTGTCCACCTTTAATTCGTGACGAAAAGTGACGATATCCGTATAAATAATAGCCTAGTCGGTTTAATGCAATAGAGAATACTTCACCAGTACTTTCAATACCTTCTCCTTGCTGTCCTCCAACTTTCCAGGAAAGTTGACTTATCATGTATTTACACCCCTCAAAAAATACAATATTTTAATTTATATGTTTTTAAATATAATTATCAGTGTACCATAATCTTGTCCATTTTCATTACTACTTCTTTAGAGTCTACGAAAATTTGACATATTGTCTTTTCAATTAAACTGAGTTATTTGATTGGAATTACACTAAACTTTTACAATTGTAGACCCTACTTTAGAAAAAAACAAGTGTTTGACTCAAAATAACAAGAAAAATAAAGTCTTGTTTCAGCAGCTTATCATTCCTATTTATTTAATATGAAATGTTGTCGATAAAGTTTTGATAGACCAGCTTATTTACCATTTTTTGAGGATAATAGTTGAGTAACTGATTGATAAAGTTGTAATAGCATGAGTAATCTTCTAGACCAATTATCGTTTCATCAATCCCATCAAAGTCTGAACCAAATCCTATATTATTTTCTCCTCCTAAAGCACAAAGATAATCTACATGTTTTAGGACATCTGAAATGGTTGGCTGTGGAGTATTGGTTGTAAAGAATGGGACAAACGTTACTCCTATCATTCCATTTTTTTTAAACAAGGCAACGATTTGTTCATCTTTTAAATTACGTACATGTGGGCAAAGCCTATGAACATTGGAATGTGAAGCAATTGGGTAGTCAGCTATTTCTAAAGACTCCCAAAAGCTTCTTTCACTTGTGTGAGATAAATCTGTCCACATTCTTTGTCCATTCAAATAGTTAATCACTTTCCTACCAAAGTTCGTAAGTCCACCATTACGTTTCTCATTTGCACCATCAGCTACGAGATTTGCATAATTCCAAGTTAAGCCAACAGAACGAACCCCTAATTGATAAAGAATTTCTAATTGTTCAATCTGATCTCCTATTGCATCACAGCCTTCTAGTGTTAAAATAGCACCTATATCATTTTCAGAAAGGCTGTCGATATCAGATTTAGTTTTTATTAATTTTATTTCTGGATATCTTTTTAGCACCTTTTGATAAAAAATATTGATTTGTGAATGAGCGACCGATAATCGGTTATTAAATGGAACATCCTCTGGAACAAAGATTGCAAAGCATTGGATTGTCTTATTCATTGCTTTAAGTTTTGCAATTGAGACATGCAAGCTTTCGTCTTCAAAAACATTAATTTTCGGATCTTTCCAAAGCTTGTACAGCATATCACAGTGTGCATCAAACAGTCTCATCAATCATTTCTCCCCTTTAAAAACAAGTCTTTAACAAAACAAGGGTCTGACTCAATGTTACGAGTCAAACCCCAATTGGATATATCCCCCAAACTTGTAAACCTTACGTTACCTTGGCTCGACAATTAATTTAATTGCCGTTCGTTCTTCTCCATCTATTTGAATATCAGTAAAAGCAGGAATACATATTAAATCAACACCACTCGGAGCTACAAAGCCTCTTGCTATCGCGACAGCTTTTACAGCTTGATTGAGTGCACCAGCCCCAATAGCTTGAATTTCGGCATTTCCTCGTTCTCTTAAAACCCCAGCTAATGCACCAGCGACAGAATTAGGATTAGACTTTGCTGAAACTTTTAATATTTCCATTTCTAGTTCCCCCTTAATTTTCAATGAATCCTTGAGTGTTCATTAGAACAATCATTGGCATATCTTGTTTAAAAGACCATCCCCTCATTTGCCTTCTAAACAGTGTTAGTTCATCATCCATTGATACTATATTCACTAGAAATGGAAAGTATTCCTGCTTGTTCGCACATTATTCTGAAAAATCCTTCACCTAATAGCGTAAGCGATTTATAATTCCTCTCGCCATAAAAAAATCCATTATTCGGTATTTTTCCTTTATATCCTTTAACCTATTTTTATTCAAGGCTTTTTTCGCAAACTTAGTTGCTATTTACCAAGTAGTGCGGTGTGGTTGATTTCGTTTTTAAAGCAACAATCTTTTAGAAGATAGCCTTATTCAAAAAACATATGATCGTCGTTAATGAGAACTCTTTCAATTTTTTTTGCATTCCCTGTCTTATCATCGATATCAACAACAACTGCACTTAACTGCGTACGTCCTTCAGCTACATCGTGACGTACAGGTAAACTTGTTAAAAACCTTTTCAGAATCATATCTCGATTTACACCCAATATCCCATCGTAAGGGCCTGTCATTCCGACATCCGTTATGTAAGCTGTCCCTTTATCTAAAATACGTTCATCTGCTGTTTGGACATGTGTATGTGTACCAACGACAGCTGAAACTTTCCCATCTAAATACCATCCCATCGCTTGCTTCTCACTTGTTGCTTCTCCATGAAAATCAACAAATATTATTGGTGTACGTTTTTTAGCTTCTGCAACAAGCTCATCAGCCTTTTTAAACGGACAATCAGATGGCGGTAAAAATGCTCTCCCTTGTAAATTAATAACCGCTACTTCTTTTCCACCAATTGTTACAAAGATCATGCCTTTCCCTGGATTTCCCTCTGGAAAGTTAGCAGGACGGATCATCTTTTTAGCATGGTCTATAAACTCAAATATTTCACGATTATCCCAAGTATGATTTCCCATCGTAATAACATGTGCTCCACATTCAATAAATTGCTGATAGATCTTTTCTGTAATCCCTTTACCATGTGCAGCATTTTCTCCATTAATAATTACAACATGTGGGTTATATTTTGTTTTTAGCTTAGGTAAATATTCTTTAATCATATCTCGACCTGGTGAACCAAATACATCACCAACAAACAATATTTTCATAATTGAAGCCCCTCTATTTAAGTAATCTTTATTTTTATCATCAAAACGCTAATTTGCAAAAAGTCTTTCTTAGTTTTACACAAACTTCATAAAAAATAAAGTGGCGCATTTCTGCACCACTTTATTTTGCATATTCAACTGCTCTTGTTTCACGGATAACAGTTACTTTAATGTGACCAGGATAGTCGAGTTCTTCTTCAATTCTTTTTCTGATGTCTCTTGCCAAGCGATGAGCTTGTAGATCGTCAATACTATCAGGCTTAACCATAATACGTACTTCTCGACCTGCTTGGATCGCAAACGACTTTTCAACACCTTCATATGATTCAGAGATTTCCTCGAGCTTCTCTAGGCGACGAATGTAATTTTCAAGCGTTTCACTACGTGCACCAGGTCTTGCCGCTGATAATGCATCTGCTGCTGCAACAATAACAGCAATGATTGAAGTTGGCTCTGTGTCACCATGGTGTGAAGCAATACTATTTATCACAACAGGATGCTCTTTATACTTTGTTGCAAGCTCAACACCAATTTCAACGTGACTTCCTTCCACCTCATGATCAATTGCTTTACCAATATCATGCAGGAGCCCTGCTCGTTTAGCTAATAACACATCTTCACCAAGTTCGGCAGCCATTAGGCCTGCTAAGAATGATACCTCAGTAGAGTGCTTTAACACGTTTTGACCATAACTTGTTCTGAATTTCAAACGACCAAGAATTTTTATTAGATCAGGATGAAGTCCATGTACACCAACCTCAAATGTCGTTTGTTCTCCGATTTCTCGAATGTATTCATCAACTTCACGTCGAGACTTCTCAACCATCTCTTCGATACGTGCAGGGTGAATACGACCGTCCTGAACAAGCTTATCTAACGCTATTCTTGCAGTTTCCCTACGGATTGGATCAAACCCTGATAAAATTACTGCTTCAGGCGTATCGTCAATGATAAGGTCTATACCCGTTAATGTTTCTAAAGTACGGATATTACGTCCCTCACGTCCAATAATACGACCCTTCATTTCATCATTTGGAAGATTGACAACAGATACTGTAGTTTCGGCTACATGATCTGCTGCACATCGTTGAATAGCAAGCGACAGGATTTCTTTTGCCTTCTTGTCAGCTTCTTCCTTGGCACGACTTTCGCTATCTTTAATCATTATAGCGGTATCATGTGTAAGTTCTTTTTCAACCTTTTCAAGAATGATCGACTTTGCTTCATCTCGTGTAAGGCTAGATATGCGCTCAAGCTCTGTTTGCTGTTTACGCACCATCTCGTCCACTTTGCTTTCCATCTCTTCAATATGCTGTTGTCTTTCATTCAGAGAATCTTCTTTTTTCTCTAGCATAACTTCACGTTTATCTAAAGACTCGTCCTTACGGTCAAGATTCTCTTCCTTTTGTAATAAGCGATTTTCTTGTTTCTGAAGCTCATTTCGTCTCTCACGAACTTCCTGCTCTGCATCTGTTCGCAACTTGTGAATTTCGTCCTTTGCTTCAAGAAGTGCTTCTTTTTTCGTTGCTTCTGCATCACGCTTTGCATCTTCAAGAATCTGCTCTGCAGCATGATTTGCACCAGCAATTTTCGCTTCGGCAATGGATTTACGAACAAAATAGCCAACAACTGCACCGACGATTAGGCCAAGCAAAATGGAGATGATTATTGATACTATGTCCATCATTACACCTCCTCTTGCTATGAACTTGTTTTTTCTAGATTAAAGTGTCGGCATGTACATTGTTCAATTTTAAGTTGTCAACATACAGCACAAAGCTTTGTTTTCATGTTGAACTTTGCGTCTTATCAATATTTTTTTTAGGAAGACAAAATCAAGTACCAACATTTTTGCTTTCAAAATGCTTCAATCATCATTCTACAAAATTGTAAAATATACATCCTAATTGTAAATGTGTGAAATTTTCTTGTCAAGCCCGTCGTTCTAACGATTGTAGCCACTTAAACAATTAGTAAGATTGATTTTCCTTTTTGAAATTGAGAAAACAAGAGTGAATTTTGTAGAATTGTGTCATAATATATTGTTTTTAGATAAAATTAATTATAATGATTATATCCAAATATGATACCTTTCTATACGCATTCAAGTTATCTTTAGTCATTTTCTTATCTATAGTATTGTATGACGAGTAAAATACTATTTTCATATAAAGACTTTTCTCTAGATTCTAATATGCTCTTATGGGTTGAATAAAAAAGAAATTTTCGCAATGTTTATGTTTTTCATCCATACCTGAAAAGAGCATACAAAAAAAGGGCAAGTTGCCCTTTTTAAATTAATCCTCTAATAAATCTAATTCCTCTTGACTCTCATCCGGAGCAATGACATCTTCATCCAATCCATAATGCTTACGGATTTTTTCTTGAATTTCTAAACGAAGAGCTGGGTTTTCTTTTAGGAATTGCTTCGCATTTTCACGACCTTGTCCTAAACGCTCTTCATTATATGAATACCAAGAACCACTTTTTTGAACAATATCAATATCAGATCCTAAATCGATAATTTCTCCCTCTTTAGAGATCCCTTCACCGTACATGATGTCCACTTCAGCCACTTTGAATGGTGGAGCAACTTTGTTTTTCACAATTTTGATTTTCGTCTTGTTTCCGACCATATCGTTTCCTTGTTTAAGTGTTTCTGCGCGACGAACCTCTAGACGAACTGATGAATAGAATTTTAAAGCACGTCCGCCTGGTGTTGTTTCTGGATTACCAAACATAACACCAATTTTTTCGCGAATTTGGTTTATAAAAATCGCGATTGTTTTTGATTTATTAATAGCACCTGACAGTTTTCGTAATGCTTGTGACATTAAACGTGCTTGAAGACCAACGTGTGAATCACCCATCTCACCTTCAATTTCAGCTTTAGGCACTAATGCAGCAACTGAGTCAATAACTAGTATATCAATAGCGCCACTTCGAACAAGCGCTTCAGCAATTTCAAGTGCCTGCTCTCCTGTGTCAGGTTGAGATAATAATAGTTCATCTATATTAACACCTAGCTTTTGTGCATAGACAGGATCAAGTGCGTGCTCTGCATCGATAAATGCTGCTTGTCCACCTTGTTGCTGTACTTCAGCAATAGCATGAAGCGCTACAGTCGTTTTACCAGAGCTTTCAGGACCGTATATCTCTATAATTCTACCACGAGGATATCCACCTACTCCTAATGCCGCATCAAGAGCTAGTGAACCACTTGGAGATGTTAAAATCTTTCTATCTGTTTGTTCCCCTAATTTCATAATGGAACCTTTACCGAATTGCTTCTCTATTTGTTTTAACGCCATATCTAAGGCAGCTTGACGATCGCTCACAAAATTTCCTCCTTTAAATGAATCTATATATAATATAACGCTTTTTTTATCGTTTGCCAAGTAAAAATCGAACATTTATTCGATTGTTTTCTTTTAAAAAACGTTCTTAATTTTCACTTTTCTTTAGAGAGTTTTTTGAAATTAAGAGTAATATGAAGCAATAAAATCTAATTTTATCTATTTATTAAACAGTCAGTTCCCATAAATGAAATAGGATCTGAAAATCAGATCCTATTTCATTCTCTCAAGTAAGTAATCATTTAAGAAGTTTACGAGAGATTATTATATCATTCTATTTCCGATAAAAGTTTTACTAAATAATGACATCCATACTTTACCGTTCTCACACGAATTCCTTTTCTTGAACCTGCAAAATGAAACGGATAAATTTTTGTTTCACTATCCTTCATAGAAATACCGATAAATACTGTACCTACAGGTTGTCCCTCATGTGGTTCTGGACCTGCAACACCTGTAAAGCTAATACCGATATCACTATTTGATATCTTGCGTACTTGCTCTGCCATTTCCTTTGCACATTGCTCACTGACAGCCCCATATTCATCAAGTGTTTGCTTTGATACATTTAGTATTTGTGCCTTCATCTCATTTGAATAGCTAATAATACTACCTTTTAAAAATTGTGATGAACCCTCTAAGGCTGTTAGTTGTTCAGAAAACATTCCACCTGTTAAACTTTCTGCTGCAGATATTGTTTTCTGTTTATCTATTAACAGTGTTTTAAGTTCTTGAGCAAGTGTTGTTTGTTCATAACCGTATAAATATTCTCCAACACGTGCATGAATTTTTTGTTCAAGTTCGTTTAATAGTTGATTCGCAACTTCTTCGTCTACATGCTTTGCGGTTAATCGTAACGTTACTTCACCTTCAGATGCTAAGGGGGCAACGGTTGGGTTTATCTGTTCATCAATGATGTCTTGTATGTCTGTCTCAAGCTGGGATTCACCTATACCAAAGAATCTTAACACACGAGAAATAATCTTTTCCTGAAAACCAAGTTGATTTTGAAAATATTCTCGACCATAGTTTTGGAACATTGGTTTCATTTCACTCGGAGGACCAGGTAAAAGCATATAGATAGTATGATCAACTTCTAAAGCCATCCCAGGTGCCATCCCATAATCATTCTTCAATATGTATGAGCCATCTAGTACAAGTGCTTGCTTTTTATTATTTTCAGACATGATTCGTTTAGTTTGAACAAAGTATTGTTCAATGCTTTCTAACGCAGCCTGATCAAATATAAGTTCCTTACCAAGTGATTTAGAGATGGTTTCTTTCGTTAAATCATCCTTTGTAGGTCCAAGCCCTCCAGTGAAAATAATAATGTTTGATCGTTCCTTAGCAATTTTAATTGCTTGCTCAAGTCGGGTAGGATTGTCACCAACTACAGTATGATAATAAACATTCATCCCAAGTTCAGCAAGTTCTTTAGATAAAAATTGAGCATTGCTGTTTACAATTTGCCCAAGCAGTAATTCAGAGCCAACAGCAATTATTTCTGTACGTATATTCATTTTGTATTCCTCCTGTAGGGGGTTAAAGGTCACTTGGAGTTAATAAAGGCCTGCTTGTTTTTATTAAAATAGTCCCAGCCTGATATTACTGTAAAAAAGGTCGCAACCCATAAGGCTATCATTCCAAATGGAAGATTTATAAATTCAAAAGGCAGGTTATGAAGTAATAGAGCTGAGATGGCTATAATCTGTGTCCAAGTTTTAATTTTCCCTAACATGTTCGCTGCAACAACCTCACCTTCACCTGCTAATACAAGTCTCAGACCTGTTACTGCAAACTCACGACTAATGATGAGAATGACCATCCAAGAAGGTGCAAGTTTAAGTTCTACTAGGATAATTAATGCCGCAGAAACAAGTAGTTTATCTGCCAAAGGATCTAAAAATTTCCCGAGATTGGTAACCTGGTTAAGCTTTCGAGCATAATAACCGTCAATCCAATCTGTTGTTGATGCAATAATAAATATAAGTGCACCAACAAAATGTGTAACTAAAATCGTTTCAGAACCAAAAGTTAACTCTCCCCAATTGAATGGTGCAAGCATAATCACCATGAAAACTGGAATTAGTAATATTCTCGAGATCGTTATTTTATTAGGTAAATTCATGTTTGATTTCCTCCGTGTTTTTTTAAAATTGGCTCTGCTAAACTTAGGTGTTGATTTCCGCTGCATGCGTTCACTTTCTGCGGGCGGTCTGGGAACCTTCTCGGTGCTTTGCACCTGCAGGAGTCTCACATATCCGCTCCCAATGAACTAAGTGCCAAAATCAACAGTGAGCTTTAACAGAGCCTAAAAATTAATCAATAGTAAAAGGGAACGACTCAAAATAAAAGCCTGACACCTCATCCGACATGAGGACGGATGGGTGTCTGACACATTAACATGAGTCAATCCCTATTCTTTACTATAAATAATCGTAATGTTTTGAGGTGTTGTCTTCGTATCTTCAAATTTTAACAACTCACCATTAACTTTTAGATCAGTACCAGGAACATTCCCAACCCTTACTGTGATTTCTGATTCAGCTGTAAAGTCAGATACGTGGGATTCCCCTTGTGCAATTTCAGCACCAAAGAAACTTTTACCTTTTCCATTTTTAATACCTACCCATGTTCTACTTTTAGCAATTACCTCTAATTCAAATTTATCTGCACCAGTAAGTTCATATGTTGTTGTATTACCTTTTACTTCTTTTACAGAAAGTGTTTGAACTGGTGCTTCAGGTTCTGATTTAGTTTCTTCCTCTGCTGTCGCATCCTCTTGTTCTTTTTCTACCGATTCGTTTTCCTCATCAGTGGATGTAGTATTTTCAATATTGTTTGTATATTCGTTCTCGTTTTCAACAGTAGTATCGCCACCTTGATTACTTTCAGTTGCATTTTGTCTCCATAGCCAGAAGACAATTGCAATAATAACAATAACTATCACAATTAATAATTTAGGAAGCAGATCGAGAAATTTAGACGCAGATTTAGGAAGTTCTTTATGTGTTTTTACTCGTGATAGCTGTTCAGGTAAATCTTCATTATATGTACTTGGAACTTCGTTTTTAAATTCTTCAAAGATCATATCTGGATCTAAATTCACTGCTTCAGCATATTGCTTAATAAACGCACGTACATAAAATTTACCAGGTATCATGGAATAGTTGCCTTCTTCAATACCAAGTAAATAGCGCTTTTGAATTTTCGTCATTGCTTGAAGGTCGTCCAAGCTAATATTCTTTTCTTCTCTTGCTTGTTTCAGTCGATCTCCTAATTCACTCAACCGTAACACCCCATATTTAAAAGTCAAAGCCTGAAAGACTTGAAGAATCAAACAGCATTTGTGGTTCTTCAACATCTTTATAGGTAATTTCCTCATCAGGATCATTGCGAATTTCTATTATATAATCAAAGTCATCCAATGTATATTCTGTGTTTTGCACAAAAATATCAGGATGTTCCACTACTTTTGTTGCAGAAAGTCTCATAATTTCTCTAACTAACTGAAGATGTTGTTCAGAACCTCTTCTCGTTGAAACGATCCCATCAATAATAAATACGTTGTCTTCACTATATTCATCAGCAATCAACTGACTGCGAATTGTTTGCTTGAGCAAAGTAGATGAAACAAATAACCATTTTTTATTTGCGCAAACGCTAGATGCAACTATAGATTCTGTTTTGCCCACCCTCGGCATTCCACGGATTCCAATTAATTTATGACCATCCTGTTTATATAATTCTGCCATAAAATCAACTAATAGTCCAAGTTCATCTCGTACAAATCGAAAGGTTTTTTTATCGTCTGCATCTCGCTGTATGTATCGTCCATGGCGAACTGCTAATCGGTCTCGAAGCTTTGGGACTCTTAACTTGGTAACAGTTATATGATCCATAGTTTTTAGGATAGATTCGAGTCTTCGTACTTGGTCATTACTTTCACATTTCAATAACAAACCTCGACGGGAATCATCTACACCATTAATAGTGATAATGTTAATTGATAACATTCCTAATAAAGATGAAACATCACCAAGGAGCCCGGGACGATTTTTTTGAATTTCATATTCTAAATACCATTCAAATGGCAATGTAAGTCCCCCTTTAAACAATCACTATAACCTATAATATATGATTTATCCAAAAGAAGAAAGAACAATTACTTGACAAATAATAAAAAGAACAAGCATCCTAATCATACTTTATCCAAAAAAGGTCTATGTAAAACAAACCAAAAGGTTTCTATAAAAAATGATATTGAAAAAGAGAGGATATCTCCTCTCTTTTTTAGTGCGAACCGTTATTTTGAACAAGCTTTACCATCATACTTGCAATTGCCTGTTTTTCTTGATCAGAAGCAACACTCCAAAGATCTGATAATACTCTTTCTTGAGTGTTTTTTGGATCTACTTGCTTAGCTAAGTAGTCACCAACTTCAAATGCTAGGTTATTAATAACCTGATCATTCATTCCTTCGTTTTGAGCATGATGTAAACGGTCACCAAGGAAATTTTTCCACTCATCCCAATTTTCTAAAACAGACATAGGAGTACCCCCTTTTTTTAATTGTTACAAATTTAGTGTTCCTTTGGTCTTCATTTTTTATTCCATATTATTTAGAAAAAATATATGCAATAGAAAACAATATTTCGTCAATATCAAAAAATGGACTCGATATCCGTTCTAACATAGTAAATTGAATAATGCACTTAATCAATACCAGCCACCATCCACCGATAAAACCTGACCAGTAATATATGAGGCATTTGTTGACGATAAAAAAGATACCGCATGAGCAATTTCATCAGGATCACCTAAACGACCAATCGGAATTTCATTTTTAAGATCATTTAGTTCCTCTACAGTAAAATCCGAGAGCATTTGAGTGTTAATAGCACCTGGTGCAATGGCATTTACTCGAATTTGACTTGGGGCAAGCTCTTTCGCAAGAGCTTTTACAAATGAATTTTGCCCACCTTTAACCATCGAATACAATACCTCACAAGATGCTCCTACTATTCCCCAAATGGATGAAATCACTATGATGTTTCCCTCGCGCTTACTTACCATTGAAGGAATAAGCTTTTGTGTTAAACGAAATGGACTTGTAATATGTAAATTGATCATTTGTTCAATATTATCATCATTCATATCAGTAATTAAACCATAAAAACTCTTGCCACTATTTAATACGAGCAAATCAATTGGCTTCTCCATTTGATTGATAAGATCTTGTACGCCCGTTTGCTTTGTTAAATCTGCTTGTATCGGTAGGATCATCCGTTTATATTGGGCATTAGTTTGGATTAGCTCCTGAATAGCTTGTTCATTTTGATGATAATGAACAAATATGTGATAACCATCCTCTATAAGTTTTTTCGCAATTGCCATACCAATTCCACCACTAGCCCCGGTGATTAATGCATATTTATCCATTGTTTCTCTCCTCAAACAAAAGGGTCAGACCCCTTAACACAATCTATAGTATTTAAAGGTGAAAAAATACGATAGACTAGTGAGTTTGAAGGGGACAGACCCTTATAAGTCGTTCTTTTAAAAATATCTTTACTTTGGTACAACCTGACAAACTGTGAATAATTCTTCTTCCACTGCTTCTTTGAGTACTGATGTAATATCGTCCTGTGATAGCGATTCGAGTGTTGGTACGACATCAAAAAGGTTCATATCATTAAAGGCATAACGCGTAAACTGATTTGCGATATATTCAGGAGAGTTAATTGCTCTTAAAAATGCTCCAATTTTTTTGTTTTTTGCGGCATCAAAAGTTGTAAAATCAACACCTTCAGCTTTTGCTTTTAATAAAATATATTTGATTTGCTCTGCAAGTTTATCAGGATCTTCTGTATCTCCACCGATCATAGCAAAACCGAAACCTGTTTCTTCTGTATAGTCATAACTAAATGTATCGTCAATAAGACCTTCACTATAGAGATTCTCATAGTACTTTGAACTTTTACTAAATAACATATCCAAAATAATATTCATAGACAGCTCATATTTTAATAAATCTTTTCCAGAGCGATTAGGATTTTTTGCTTTTAATCCAACTAAACATTTGGACCCTTGGACATTCATTTTTAATTGATCAAGCTTTTGATAAACTTCATTGGGTTCATTTGGAAATTCTCTTTTGATTTCAGATTGTGCTGTGAATTCCTTTTTCTGTTGATTATCTCTCACTTGTTTTAATATTTCTTCTGGTTCTACAGCACCAACCACAAATAGCAACATATTGCTTGGGTGGTAAAACGTATTATAACACTCATACAAGGAATCTTTTGTAATTTTAGCAATAGAATCAATTGTACCTGCAATATCTATTCTTACTGGATGATGTTGATAAAGGTTTTGAATTAAACCAAAATATAAACGCCAATCCGGATTATCATCATACATATTGATTTCCTGACCAATAATACCTTTTTCCTTTTCAACAGTTTGCTCTGAAAAATATGGAGTTTGCACAAAATCAATTAATGTTTCAAGATTTTGTTCCACATTGCTTGTGCTTGAGAACAAATATGCTGTTCTTGTAAACGAAGTAAACGCATTTGCAGACGCCCCTTGTTTACTGAATTGCTGAAACACATCTCCGTCTTCTTTCTCGAAAAGCTTATGTTCAAGAAAATGGGCGATTCCATCTGGAACAGTATTCATCTCTTCCTTATTCAAAGGAACAAAGCGATTATCAATTGACCCATATTTTGTTGTAAATGTAGCAAATGTCTTGTTAAAACCCTTTTTAGGTAATACATAGACATCTAGACCATTATCCATCTTTTCATAATATAGCTCTTCCTGTAGTTGCTCAAAACGAATAGGATTTGTCATGCATTTCCCCCCATTCCTTTTAAGAAGTAAATTGTATCTAACTCTACCTTATCAGCAACTTTCACAACATCTTCTTTTGAAACTTTTTCAATCCCTTGTAGGTATTCGTCAAATGAGCGATTTTTTTGTGCAATAACGTTATGATAGACAATCTCAACTAAGCCATATGCAGTATCAATTGTTTCTAATAGCTGATTTCGGATGACTGCCTTAGTTTGCTCAAATTCCTGATCAGTAAAATCTCCACTTTTCATCGCAGCCATTTGCTCCCGAATGATTGTGACAGCTTGATCGTAATTCTGAACCTCTATGCCGGACATAACCATTAATAAACCTTTATGACTCTCTACTCTTGATGCCGCATAATAAGCTAAACTTGCTTTTTCACGGACATTAATAAATAACTTCGAATGAGAAAAACCACCGTAAATTCCATTAAAGACCTGTAAAGCATAATAGTCATCATCACGATACGTACTATTTGTACGATAGCCAATATTTAATTTTCCTTGTTTTACATCTTGTTCCTCAATAACTTCATTTTCTTCTACTTCTTGTTTCTCAAATGCTTCATTAACTGGCTGATGGTTATTTTGTAATGGAAAATACCGCTTTACATAACCTTCCACCTCTTGCTGATCTAAATCACCAACTACATATAGATCAATTTTATCGGAGCTTATTGCCTTTTGATAATAATCGAATAAGGTTTGTGGAGATATTTGTTCTATATCTTCAATATCACCATTAACATGTAGTGCATATGGTTCACCTTTACACATTTCCTGCACAAGACGTAAATTTGAATATCTCATTTTGTCATCATATACAGATTGTATGCGTTGCTTTAATGTTCGTTTTTCCTGTGTCACAATTTCATCTTTAAATGCCTCACCATCAACAACCGGGTCTAACAAAATTTCTGATAATAGCTTAATCCCTTTTTCTAATAAAGGTGCAGGATTAGACAAGAATTTTTCATTAGCAAGTTCCATACGGAATGAAATGATATGATTTTCACCCTTTTTAGCAAGATCAACATGTAGTGTTGCACCATATAGTTCATCTAAATGCTGCCTTAAACTCGTACTTGTTGGAAAACTCTTCGTACCTCTTTGAAGAACATACGGAAGCAATGCACGATATGTAACATACTGATCATTTAATGGGGCGAGTAGTTTTAAAACGATAGTATTGGTTTTAAATTTACTCGTTGAAACAGTATGCAAGGACAACCCGTTTACATTAACAAGCTGTTCATTAATAAACGACATGAAAACCCTCCTTTATGTCAAATAGCTTTTGTAAGTATTTGCTTGTAATTATATCAATACGAGGATAATAAAGGAAATAATACACTTTTTTCTCCATCTTATTCTTTCTATAAACATACATCTATATACAAAGGTATATAAACAGGCTGATATAAGGTAGTAAAGCTCTTATATCAGCATTAAGCAAGCTTAGGCATTCGCTTTGAATCCGAATCCTTTTGTGGGTCATTTTTAGGCTTAATAAATAGCATAACAATCATTACCGCCAAAAAACTAACTCCACCAGATATATAATAGATGAGGTGTTCTGATATCGTCATAAAATATGCGTATGCAGGTGGACCTGCTGCAACTCCTATAAACCTCATTGAACTGTATATTGAGGTAATTGTTCCCCGATGTTCTTTTTCAATTCCCTCTGTAATGATCGCATCAAGACTTGGCAGTGTGATTCCAATGCCAATGCCAGTAATGACTAAAAAGGCAACTAAATAAAGAAAGGAATGTTGTACCCTTAATGCAATAAAGGATATAGTTACAATTCCCATCCCGATGACAATGACCATTTTCATCAGCTGTTTGCTCTCACCAATTTTTTTCCCTGCGACATATGAACTAATCGAAAGCGCTAATAACGGAATGGCTAATACTAACCCTTTTTGAATACCATCTATGTTATATCGCTTTTCAAGCATATCCGATAAATAGAATAAAACTCCAAACAAGACAAACATAATAATACAACCTACCGCAAAAACTGCAGAAAGCCATTTTCCATTTTCTTTAAAAATATCTTTTATACAATGAGCAAATTCCTTAAATGACTGTTTCTCAGTTTTCTTTTTCTTAGGAACTTTTACTAAAAAGAAGACTAGTAATACACTAATCAAACTAAAAAAAGGAATAAACCAAAAAGGCAAAAACCATAAAAATGAAGCTAATACAGCTCCGATTATTGGACTTAACACCTTTCCTGCTGTATTAGCTGTTTCAGTTAATCCTAATCCCGCACTAACTTGTTCATCATCCTTAAACATATCACCTACTAACGGTATCACCACGGGTGCGGCACCAGAAGAGCCAATCCCCTGTAATACCCTCCCTATCAGTATAAACATAAAAGGATCTTCCATTTGCCAAGAAGCCCAACCAGAAACTGCTCCACCTAGACCTGCAATAATTAAACATGGTACCATGACCATTTTCCTACCAAAACGGTCAGATAAATATCCTGCAATCGGTATTAAAATAATCGCCACAATTGAATACACGGTTATAATTAAAGAAACTTGAAAAGATCCGATATTTAATTTTTTAGAGATTAAAGGAAGTACAGGAATTAACATTGAATTTCCTAATGTCATTACAAGCGGAACAGATGATAATGCTAACAAATCGAGCTTCTTTCGTGATTCCATCTTTGCTTCACCTTGTCTACATTATTTTTTATTCAATTACATTTTGTGTAGTTATCTGCGAACATATACTAGGATTAAGTAGTAACTAACAAATGGAAATTTATTAATACGTTTTTTTATATTTTTTCTTGTTAGAATATTAATTCTATAAGCAAAAAAGCTTCCCAACATATAGTGAGGAAGCCTTTTTTGATACTACTATTAACGTTTTCCTTTTTCATATGGGGTTCCAGATGCTTTAGGTGCATCGGCACGCCCAATAAATCCTGTTAGCGCAAGAATAGTCAAAACATAAGGTAATATGAGTAAGTAAACCGTTGGAATATCTTTTAAAAATGGAATGGTTCCTCCAATTATACTTAATCCTTGGGCAAGACCAAAAAATAGTGCGGCCCCCATTGCACCTAATGGATGCCATTTACCAAAAATAACCGCTGCAAGCGCCATAAATCCTTGACCACTTATTGTTGCATGACCAAAATCTCTTGAAATAATCGTGGCATACACCGCTCCGCCGATTCCAGCAAATGCTCCACTAAGCATGACCCCGATATACCTCATTTTCGTTACATTTATTCCCATTGTATCTGCTGCCATTGGATGTTCTCCAACAGAACGAAGACGAAGTCCAAATGGTGTTTTATATACAACATACCATACAATCACTGCTGCTAGAATTGCAATATAAGAGGTAATATATCCTCCTGAGAAAAATATTTTTCCAATTATAGGAATGTCACTTAAGATTGGTACGTCCATTTTATTAAAGCTCATACTTATTCGATCAGTTTGCCCTTTTTCATAAATATTTTTCACTAAGAATAAAGTTAAACCTAATGCTAAAAAGTTAATCGCTACACCACTTACTACCTGATCTGCTTTAAAAGTAATCGAAGCGACTGCGTGAAGCAGGGAGAAGATAGCTGCTGCAACCATTGCCGCTAAAATAGCTAACCAAGGGGTAGCACTACCAAATACATCTACAAAATTAAGATTAAAAACAATACCTACAAACGCACCAATAATCATTAAGCCTTCAAGACCAATGTTAACAACACCTGCACGTTCACTAAGAACTCCACCAAGTGCAGTGAAAATAAGTGGAGCTGCCACAAATAAAGCTGTTGGAATGATAATTTCTAAAGCCTGTAATATGCTCACTTACTTCCCCTCCTTTTTAAAACGAAGTAAGATCCAGCGGATAAAGTAGCTCGATGCTACGAAGAAGATAATAAGCGCAATAACAATTTCAACAAGTTCATTCGGTACGCCCGCTTCTGAAGGCATGTTTAATGCTCCAATTTTCAGACCACCAAATAATACAGCAGCTAATATGATTCCAATTGCCGTGTTTCCTCCAATGAGGGCTACAGCAATTCCATCAAATCCTATTCCAGTAAAGCCACCCTTAACTGAAACGTATTCAAACGTTCCTAAACCTTCCATTGCACCAGCTACACCTGCAAACGCACCAGAAATAACCATAGATAAAATAATGTTTTTATTTACATTCATACCAGAATAATGTGCTGCATCATGATTAAATCCTACAGCACGAAGTTCATAACCTTTTGTTGTTTTCTCAAGTAAAAACCACATCAAAAATGCTGCAATAATTGCAATAAAAATTCCATAGTGCATACGTGAAAAATCAGTTATATTCTCAAAAAATTCAGAACGTAATGATGCAGATGGAAATACTTTTTCCGTTTTATCAGCATTATCAGTAATAACATCTCTAATTAATGCGTTTGTTACATGTAATGCAACATAATTCATCATAATTGTAACGATAACTTCGTGTACTTTAAATCGGGCTTTCAAAAAACCAGGAATAAATCCCCATAGTGCACCTGCTAATCCAGCAACGATAATGGCAAGTGGAAGGTGAATAATCATTGGTAATTCAAATGCAATACCAACCCAAACCGCAGCAAGCCAACCGACTATAACTTGCCCTTCAACACCAATGTTAAAAAGACCTGTACGAAAGGCAAATGCTACCGCTAAACCTGTTAAAATATAAGGTGTTACCTGTCTAACAGTTTCACCTATATAATAAGATTCTCCGAAGATCCCATACCATAATGCACTATATCCAGCAATCGGATCGTAACCACTAACTAACATAATGATTGCACCGCAAACTAAACCTAATATAATAGCAATAATTGGAATTAGCAAATTCATATAACGATTTAAATTCATGATGGCTCACCTTCCTTCTGACGCTTACTACCAGCCATTAGTAATCCTAACTCCTGTTCAGTAGTTTCCTTAGGATCAACGATATCAACTATTTTACCCTCGTAGATAACTGCAATTCGATCACTAACATTCATAATTTCATCTAATTCAAATGAAATAAGAAGGACAGCTTTTCCGTTATCACGTTGTTCTATTAACCGGCTATGAATGAATTCAATTGCTCCAACATCTAATCCACGTGTAGGCTGGGCTGCAATTAATAAATCAGGATTTCTATCAACTTCACGTCCGATTATTGCCTTTTGCTGATTTCCACCTGATAAAGCCCTCGCTAAAGTTGTAGAGCTTGGTGTTCTTACGTCAAATTCAGTTATTAATTGGGAAGCTTTATCATAAATTGCTTTGAAATTTAAGACACCTCTCTTTGAAAAAGGTTGTCGGTAATATGTTTGTAACACCATGTTCTCTCCAACAGGGAAATCTAGTACAAGGCCATGTTTATGTCTATCCTGTGGGATATGACCAATGCCTGTTTCTGTAATTTTCCTTGGATGCATATTTGTAATGTTTTTATTATTTATTTTAACTGTCCCAGAATTCACCTTTCTTAACCCTGTAATCGCTTCAATTAATTCAGTTTGACCATTGCCATCTACACCAGCAACTCCAACTATTTCACCAGCACGGATTGATAAACTTAAAGAATTAACCATCGGAACTTGACGATTATCTTTAACAACTA
This sequence comes from Metabacillus sp. KUDC1714, assembly GCF_014217835.1. Classification (NCBI taxonomy): domain Bacteria; kingdom Bacillati; phylum Bacillota; class Bacilli; order Caryophanales; family Bacillaceae; genus Metabacillus; species Metabacillus elymi. The sequence continues at coordinate 4,369,594 of NZ_CP055263.1, read as the reverse complement.
AATTTTCAATTGTTAATACATCTTCTTTTGGAGAAGCAGGAATTTTTTCTGTAGTAAATGAAACCTCCCGCCCTACCATTAATGAAGCTAGTTCATTTGGATTTGTATCAACTACATTTACTGTTCCAATCCCTTCTCCTTTTCGAATGACTGTAACTCGATCACAAACTTCCATAATCTCCTTTAATTTATGTGTAATTAATATGATCGATTTCCCTTCATTAATTAAAGTTTTTAAAATCTGAATTAATTCTTTAATTTCTTGAGGTGTTAAAACTGCTGTCGGTTCGTCAAAAATTAAAATTTCTGCACCGCGATATAATGTTTTTAAAATTTCTACTCGTTGCTGCATACCTACTGAAATATCTGAAATTTTAGCTGTAGGATCAACTTTAAGACCGTATTTCTCTGATATTTCTTTTACTTGTTTTTCTGCTTCTTTTAAGTTTATAGAAGTACCTTTTTTCGGTTCATTACCTAAGATGATATTTTCTGTAACTGTAAACGTATCAACGAGCATAAAATGCTGATGAACCATCCCAATTCCTAAATCATTTGCGATGTTTGGATTTGTAATATCAACCTTTTTTCCTTTAACTCTAATTTCCCCTTTTTCCGGTTGATAAAGTCCAAATAGAACGTTCATCAATGTTGACTTTCCTGCTCCATTTTCACCTAATAACGCATGAATTTCTCCTTTTTTAACTTGTAAGGTTATGTTATCGTTTGCAACTATTCCAGGAAATTCTTTGCGAATATTTAGCATCTCAATTACATATTCCAACTTGTTCACTCCTTTTCCCTGAACAACATGAAGTTTTTTATTATTCATTTTGTAACTTAATGCTCTATTGACAAAAGCTAGCTGGTATGAAAATCACCAAATGCAAGTCCTCCAAATAGTTAGAAAATTTGCATTTATTGATTTTCAGGAATAAAGGGGTGACTTTTAAATAGCACAGACCTCTCTAACAAATGAAGTATAAGACGAATTGTCCAATACTCTTTTTAGCTAGAGGGTCTGACCTTTATCATTAAGTCAGCCCCTTATTATTTATCCTTATTTTGTAGGTACTTCAATTTCACCATTTAAGATTTTCTCTTGGTATTCTTTCACTTTTGCTTTTACATCATCTGTTAGATGTTCATCATGTGGAGCAGGAGCAATACCAATTGCTTCCTCTTCAATGCCATATTCTAAAATTTCTCCGCCTGGGAACTCACCAACTGCACCTTTTTCAGCAAGATCTTTAACAGCAACGTCAACACGTTTTACCATAGAAGTAAGTGTTACGTTAAACTCTTCCCCATCTTTTGTTTTACCATTTCCTTCTTCATATTGGTCCTTATCAACCCCGATAACCCAAAGCTCACGGTCTGGATCTTCAACTTTCAAGTCAATAGCCTCAGAGAATACACCGTTACCAGTACCACCAGCAGCATGATAAATAATGTCTGCACCAGCACCGTACATGCTTGAAGCAATCGCTTTACCTTTATCCGCGGCATCGAAGGCACCTGCATATTGAATATCAACTTTTGCTTCAGGGTTTACAGCTTTTACGCCTTCAACAAAACCAACTTCAAACTTTTTAATTAAATCAGATTCCATACCACCTACAAATCCAACTTTATTCGTTTTTGTTGTTAATCCTGCAACCACACCAACCAAGAATGAACCTTGATGCTCTTTAAACGTAATACTTGCAACGTTGGGTTGTTCAACAACACTATCAACTATAGCAAAATGTGCATCCTTTTGTTGCTGTGCGATTTCATCTACCGCCCCTTGTAATTGGTAACCAATTCCATAAATTAAATCAAAGTCTTTACGAGCCAGGGTATTTAAATTTGTTGCATAATCTGCATCACTAGTTGACTGTAAGTAATCAAAACCATCACCTTTTTCAAGGTTGTTCTCTTTCCCGAATTCTTGGATACCTTCCCAAGCTGATTGGTTGAAGGATTTATCGTCTACTCCTCCAACATCTGTTACCATTGCCACTGTGAAGTTATCTTTTGAACTTTCACCGCCGCCTTCTCCACCAGCATCTTCATTTTTATCAGTCCCACCGCCACAGCCAGCTAAAAGCGTTCCTGCTGCAAGCACTAGAGATAATGCAAGTCCATGTTTTTTCTTCATTTTTATTGCCCCCTAAATAATAATTTTAATATAGCACTTTACAAAAACAGACTTCTCGGTACGATCACCTCCTTAAAGTCCAATTTACACTTACTTTCATTATAAATAACAGACAAGGGTTAAGCATTAACTGGTGTAGATTTAATGACAAGCATATGTATGAACGATAGGAAAACTTTTTATTATCATTTACCTATAATCGTTTTCTTACAACATGAAAACTAAAGTGGTCAGCTCTAAAATAATTTAATGAGTATAAAACCGGTCGGTCTTGGTTATCGAAGTGCATCTGTTTTAACAATAGCAAAGAGGTTTCAGGATCACACTCTAAGATTGGAGAAATTTTCTCATGGTATCCAATGGGATCGATATGAGTAACAGCATAGCTAATATATATATTAGCTTTTTCTTCCAATAATTTAAATAAGGATTCCTGCTCATGATCAAAAGTTTCAGGTAAAATATTTGTCGGAATTTTATCCAAACAATAGACTACCGGCTCACCATTTGCTGTACGTACTCTTTCTAGTAAGAAGATTTCCTCTTCTTTGTCACATTTAAACCTTTTCACATCATCATCTGTAGCACCAGTAATCGAAGATGAAAGAAATATAGTGCCTGGTGTAAGATTTGCATTTTCAATCATAGCTGTAACACTATTTAATTGTTCTATACCTGAAGTGAATCGTGGTTTGGAGTTTACGAATGTACCAACACCATGTCTTCTTATGATAACGTTTTCTTCCTCAAGTATACGGAGTGCTTCTCTTAAGGTAGCTCTACTGACTCCTAAACCTTTAGAAAGTTCAAATTCAGATGGTAATTTTTCTTTTTCCTTATAAGTGCCATTTTCAATATCTTCTTTAATTTTATCAATAACTTGTAAATACAAGTGACGATTGTCAGATTTTATGGTCATTAGTCCGCCCCCAACCTTTTCAGCTATGTACAAGAGATCAGACATCTGATGTTATACACCTATCTCTAATCGAAAATACTATATCATGTTTTACCTTAGAAATAAATAGAAACTATATATTTTTGTCGAAATAAGTAGAAAAATAAAATTAGTCTGCTAACTTTATTTTTATTTTTTATAATTTATTATTCTCAAATATGTAAATTTTTAAATGTATTGAGTCCGATTATTATTGGAACTACAAGTAGCAAAGTAGTGATCTCTAATGAATTTCATTTATTAGTTACTTATAAAGACAAAAAAACAGCATACAAAATGATTTTCATTTCATACACTGTATAGTCTTATTCATTATGAGGTTAGTTCTTCATGTCTTTCTTTTGAAAGCAGGACTTCACGGGGCTTGCTTCCTTCGTATGGACCTACTACTCCTCTTTCTTCCATAGCATCAATTAATCGAGCCGCTCTCGTATAACCAACACGAAATCGTCGTTGTAGCATTGACACAGATGCTGTTTGCATATCAACTACAAGCTGTACGGCTTCCTCGTACAAATCATCTTGTACTTCACTTGTTGTTTCAACTACTTCGGTTGGAATCATCTCTTCTTGATATTGTGCCTTCTGTTGAGCAATAACAAAATCAACGGTTTGTTCAACTTCATCATCCGATAAAAATGCACCTTGTACACGAACAGGTTTTGATGCACCGACAGGTAAAAACAGCATATCTCCTCTACCTAATAACTTTTCAGCGCCCCCCATATCAAGTATTGTTCTGGAATCTGTTTGTGATGAAACACTGAAGGCGATTCGTGAAGGAATATTGGCTTTAATTACTCCTGTAATAACATCAACTGACGGACGTTGTGTAGCAATAATTAAATGGATACCTGCCGCACGAGCCATTTGTGAAAGCCTAGTTATTGAATCCTCTACATCAGATGATGCAACCATCATTAAATCTGCCAACTCATCAACAATAACAACAATATAGGGGATTTCGGGTTGCTTTGCTTCTTCAACTCGGTTATTTCTTCTGATTATCTCATTATAACCCTCAATATTTCTCGTTCCAGTATGTGAAAACAGCTCATATCGTCTTTCCATTTCATTGACTACTTTTTTTAAGGCTTGAGACGCTTTTTTTGGATCTGTTACGACAGGGGCGAGCAAATGCGGGACGCCATTATATACATTAAGCTCTACCATTTTCGGATCAATCATCATAAGCTTGACTTCATGTGGCTTTGCACGCATTAAGATACTAGTGATGATTCCATTAATACAGACACTTTTTCCACTACCTGTTGAACCTGCAACTAATAAGTGAGGCATTTTATTAAGTTCAGCTAATACAGCATCACCAGAAATATCTCTTCCCAAACCGATTAGTAGTTTTGCATCTGGTCGATCATTCGATTTCGACTCTAATACCTCTCTAAGTGAAACCATTGCTATTTCTGAATTTGGAACTTCGATACCTACAGCAGATTTTCCTGGAATAGGGGCCTCTATCCGAATATCCTTTGCAGCAAGAGCTAAAGCTAAATCATCACTTAAATTGACAATTTTACTAACCTTAACACCTGAATCGGGGTATACCTCATATTTCGTAACAGCTGGTCCTAAATGTACCTGAGTCACTTTAGCTTTGACACCAAAACTTTGAAATGTTTTTTCAAGCTTCCTAGCATTTTCGTAAATATTTTTCTTATCTGCATTTTGAGCGTTTTGCTTAGGTGCTTTTAATAAATCGATTGGCGGTAATTCATAATCTTTGTTCTCTACCTCTACAAATGTTATTGGCTGAAGAGCGTCTTGCTCTTGTGTTGGTAACTCTGTTGTTGATGTATTTTTTTGTTTTTGAGTTGATTCATTGGCTGGATTTATTTGTTGTTGAGTGTCCATCATATGAACGACCATTTCTGGTGGTTCCTCACGATCAGAAAAACTTGAAATGATTGGTTGCAGAACCTCTTCATCATCAAATGATTCCATTTCTTTTTCTCTAGTCTTCTCTTCTTCCTTGTCCTTTTTATTTTGTTTTTGCTTCTCACGCTTCTTTTTCATTGAAGAAGGAAGACTTTTCATATCATCTTTAAAGCCTATAGCCTGATTTTTAATAAATCTTCCAATCGGCATTAATACCTTAGCCAATGTTGCTTGTAATGATCTACCAGTAATTAATATAACCCCAATAACAATTAGGACAACTGCAATAATTCTTGAACCTGCTTCAGCAAATAGATAATAGGAAGCAGCAAAAAAGAGTGCTCCTAGCATTCCTCCACCTAAATCAACAGTGCTTCCCTCACCTCTAACATCCACCCAAAACAGTTCAAGTGTGTTTGCGAGAACACTTGGTGATGCAAAAGTGCCATTATGTGAAAGCATTTTGAAAAGTGTAACATGACTTAGTAATAATAAAGAAGCTGTTACACAATATATTCCGATCATTTGCCGACTAAATAACCTTGGGATTTGTCGCTTCCAAATTAAACAGAGTGAGAAAAGGACAATTCCAATTAAAAACAGCATATACCATTCTCCGCTGAAAAAGCGAAATAAATGAACGAATGTCGTACCGACAAATCCAAGTTTTGAAATAGCTATTAGTGCAATTGCTAAAATAATTAATCCTGCAAGCTCATATTTTAACGTCGTCTTCCAATCTTCTTTCGTTTTTCTTTGTTTTCTTTTTCGTTTTGCCATAAAATGATCACCTATGTATAGTTAATGTTTTTCTTTTAATAAAGAACAAAAGCGCAAGCGCCTCGTTCAGCCACGACAAGCATAAGACGATTTGGATAGAAGGCGCTCTTTGCCTTCAATTCTAGATTGGCTAGACCCTAGAGGCGCTAGGCGTTGGAGCTGGATGTCGAAGCGCTTATCCACAGTTCAAGAATTTTATAATTTCCTTAACAATGAAGAAAGCAGCCGAAACTGGCTGCCTTATCTTTGCTCTCCTATTATACCATATTTCTCCTCAGGGGTAGAAATGGCCATAGTAATTTTTTGCCCAGGACAATACTGATTATCTAAAAAATGACGTGGATCACTACTAAGTATTCGAACAATTTCATATTGAGCGTTAGCTGTTTCTTGGACTAATAATTGAACACCGTTCATGTGAATGACAGATTGCTTTTTATACTCATCTTCCATGGTTGGGAACATAAGTTCTTCTGGCATCATTGTATAGTAGATCATTGAAGCACCTGCTTATCATCAGATTTATCAAGAAAACTATTCAGCTTTTGAATCGCTTGACCAACTCCACCGACTTCATCAATTAACCCGTATTCTACTGCATCTTTCCCAACAACATTTGTCCCAATATCTCTTGTTAAATTCCCTTTTGAAAACATTAGCTCTTTAAACTTCTCTTCAGTAATATTTGAGTGCTTCGTTACAAAATTGATGACTCGATCCTGCATCTTATCTAAATATTCAAAAGTTTGTGGTACTCCAATAACTAATCCAGTTAATCGAACAGGATGGATGGTCATTGTTGCTGTTTCTACAATAAAGGAATGGTCACATGAAACAGCGATTGGGACTCCAATCGAATGACCTCCACCTAATACAATGGATACAGTTGGTTTTGAAATCGTTGCAAGCATCTCAGCAATAGCTAAACCTGCTTCCACATCACCTCCAACAGTATTTAAAATTACCAATAATCCTTCTATATTAGGATTTTGTTCAATTGCAACAATCTGCGGGATGACATGTTCATATTTCGTTGTTTTATTTTGCGGTGGAAGTTGGATATGACCTTCAATTTGTCCAACAATTGTTAAACAATGGATTTTGGAATCTTGTCCCATTTGTGGCACATTTGTTTGGCCCAATTGTTGTATCTTTTCAACAATTGAACTCTCTTTTCCCTCTTGCTTCTCTCCTTCATTATGATCGTTCCCCTGTATGTAATGATCATGATTCGTCATGCTTCATCATCCTTTCTTTTTCATTCTGTTTGTAGTATTTACAACCTTGTTTATTTCATGCGAATGATAAAAAATGGACGATTCAAAACAAATCGTTTGAGCTGGATGTCGATGCATAGTTAACAATACAAGGAATTTTATTATTTCCTTTACATTGAAAAGAGACTGACAATAAATTGATGTGTCAGTCTCGAACTAATTTACAGTATATTAATCATCTTTGTCCTACAAGCGTTTTCAATCTATTAATAATAATGTACATTGATTCTTCATTAAATCTCCATAATAATAGGTAAAATCATTGGTCTTCTTCTCGTTTTCTCATATAAGAATTGATTAAGTGCTTCTCTTATACTTAGCTTTATAGCAGACCATTCAATGGCATATTCCCTCATACTACGATCTACTATATCAGAAACAAGCTCAGTTGCTTTTCCAATTAACTCCTCTGATTCTCGGACATAAACGAAGCCTCTTGTTATAATCTCTGGACCTGATATGATTTGTTTTTTCTGTTTATCAAGAGTCACCACAACAATTAAAATCCCATCCTGAGATAATAATCGACGATCGCGAAGCACGATGTTTCCTACATCACCTATTCCTAGCCCATCGATTAATATATTTCCAGATGATACTTTAGCACCTGTATGTACTTGATCCCCTTTAAACTCAACAACATCTCCTTTTTCTATTAGAAAGATGTTCTCCTCATCCAAGCCTACTTGTTTCGCTAATTTTGCATGAGCTTTTTGCATTTTATATTCACCATGAATTGGAATAAAAAACTCTGGCTTTGTTAAGTTAAGCATCATTTTTAACTCTTCTTGGTGACCATGACCAGAAACATGTATTTGCTTTTGACCAAATACAACATTTGCACCTGCTCTAAATAATAAATCAATTGTTTTAGAGAAAATTAACTCTTGACCAGGAATTGGAGTAGCTGCTACAAGGATGGTATCTCCTTCTTTTACATTTACTTGCTTATGAGATTGTTTAGCCATTCTAGATAAAACAGCTAGTGGATCTCCATGATTACTTGTTGTTAAAATGGCAACTTCATTTTTGGGATGCTTGTCTATTTCGTTTACAGAAATGATGAACTCTTCGTCAACATCAATATAACCTAGATTGATAGCTAAATTTAGGGTATTCTTCATATTTTTCCCTACAATAGCTAGCTTACGGTTATTTTTTACTGCAGCATTAATTACATGTTGAATCCTATATAGGTTAGAAACAATTACTGCAACAATTACTCTTCCTTCTGCATTATACATGACATCAGATATTTCATTTCCAATAATGGCTTCTGAACCAGAATAACCAGGCTTTTCTGCATTGATACTATCAGATAATAAGCATAAAACGCCTTCATCGCCGATCTTAGCGATTTTACCAATGTCCATTTGACTATCACCAACAGGTGTTTGATCAAATTTAAAGTCTCCTGTAAAGACAATTGATCCCATCGAAGTAGAAAAACTTATGCCCACTGAATCTGGAATACTATGATTTGTTCTAAAGAACGAAATTTCAGTACTTGAAAACCGCAAAACTGTTTGGTTATCAATTTCCTTTACCAAAACCGTTTGTTTCATACGATTTTCTTTTAGTTTTTCACTGACGAATGCCAATGTAAGCTTTGTACCATATATAGGCACACTAATATTATTTAGGAGATAGGAAATCCCACCGATATTCTCATCATGACCATGTGTTAGAAAAATTCCTTTTACACGCTCTTTATTTTCCTTTAAATACGTAATATCAGGTATAACCATATCAATACCTAACATTTCACCTTCTGGATACATTAACCCTGCATCAACGACAAATAGGTCAGAGTTAATTTCAACTACAAACATATTTTTCCCGACTTCACCTACGCCGCCTAAAGCGATTAATTTAATATTTTCTGTCATTTCCATGATTTAATAAATCCTCCCCACTGAAGTACCCGTTCAACGTCACTTAGAAACATTATACATGATGAAAGAAATGGAACACAAGGAAATTTTCTCCGTATAGTTTTCTAATGTTTAATACGTAATATCGTAACGTCTACTCTAGTAAGTCCTCATAAATAGATGGTGTTCTTCACCTTTAAATCATAAGTGGCCAAGACTTTGAATGAAATTATTATAGTTGCATAAGAAATAAATAAGACCTGATACTTTTGTATCAGGCCTTACGAAAAGGAATCAACTTGGAAAAGCAATTAAATTATTCGTTAATATAGTTATCGATTACTTCCATTAGCTTACTACGTTCATCACCTGTTAAAGGGATTAATGGTAAGCGTACAGAACCAACATCTAAGCCTCTAACTTGTAAAGCCGTTTTTACAGGTCCTGGGTTAGGAACTGCGAATAATTGTTTAACAACGGGCAATAATTTACGATGTTGATTTGCAGCTGAAATATAATCACCACTAACAAATGCTGATATCATAGATTGAATCTCATTTCCAAAAATATGAGAAGCAACAGATACTACTCCAGTACCACCAATTGAAAGAACTGGTAATGTTAAAGTATCATCACCTGAGTATAAGACGAAATCTTCTTTTGTCTTAGAAATAATTTCTGACATCGCATCTAAATTACCACTAGCTTCTTTAACCGCAACAATATTTGGCAGTTCTGACAGTCTCACAGTTGTTTCTACGGACATATTAACTACACTTCTGCCTGGAATATTATAAAGCATGATCGGGAGATTCGTTGATTCTGCAATAGCTTTAAAGTGTTGATAAAGTCCTTCTTGGCTAGGTTTATTATAATATGGAACTACGAGCATAATTGCATCAACACCAGATTCTTCTGCGAGCTTTGTTAGTTTAATTGAAGCAGCAGTATTATTACTACCAGTCCCAGCTACTACAGGAACTCTTCCATTTACTTCTTTAACAGTGTGTTTAATAAGCGCAATTTTCTCTTCATTGCTTAGAGTAGGAGATTCGCCAGTTGTACCTGTTACAACCAATGAATCAGATCCATGGTTGATTAAGTAATCAATTAATTTAGATGTTTTTTGAAAGTCAATATTTCCATTTTTATCAAACGGAGTTACCATTGCTGTTGAAAGTTTACCAAAATGACTCATTCTCACTCTCACTCCTCTTGTTGCCTTCTAAAAATAAACTTAGTTTACTGCTAAAAATAGCAGCTAGTTGCCCAAGAATGTTCATGGGCTTTAAGTTTTCTTACTTTGATAGATCAAATGCTTCGTGTAAAGCATTTACCGATTTTATCATATCTTCTTCCTTTACTAAGACCCAAATCGTCGTGTGACTATCAGCTGATTGAAGGATTTGGATTCCCTTTTCGGAAAGTGCTGTCACTATTTTTGCTGTCACACCTGGAACACCCATAATTCCTGCACCTACTGTTGATACTTTTGCACAATGTCTATTAATAATTGGTTCATAACCGAGACTCTCTAAAATTTCAATTGCACGATCGGTAACCTTATCAGTAACAGTGTAAATAACACCTTTTGGAGTTATATTAAAAAAGTCAACACTTATACCGTCCTTTGCCATTGCTTTGAAAACTTCAGTTTGTACATCATATTGTCCTTCTTTTGCAGTCACTTTTATTTGAGTGACATTAGAGACATGAGCGATTCCGGTTATAAGTCGTTCATGGACATCGCTACCTCTTTTTCTAGAGTGATTTGATGTAACGAGTGTTCCCGAGGATTGTGAATATGTCGATCGAACACGTATAGGTACTTCTGATTGCATTGCAATTTCAACTGCACGGGGATGGATAACCTTAGCACCTTGATATGCAAGATTAACAATTTCCGTATATGTTACAATTGAAAGAGGTTTTGCATTTTCTACAATTCGTGGATCTGCAGTCATGACACCCTCAACATCTGTAAAGATATCAACAAATTCAGCATCTAATGCTGCACCTAGTGCGGCTGCAGAAGTATCACTTCCACCTCTACCGATCGTCGTAATATCTCCATTTGTCGATGAAGCACCTTGAAAACCTGCCACAACTACAACATCATGAGTTTCGAATGTCTCAAGCAATCGCTCACACTTCATTTCAAGAATTTTCGCATTTGTATGTTCATCATTTGTAACAAAACCTGCTTGTGATCCATTTAGCGCTGTAGCTTTAATATCATTCTCGTTTAACATACTCGAAAATACAATTGAAGAAATCATTTCACCACAAGACAAGAGCATATCCTGTTCCCGATTCGAAATCGACTCAATTCCGCCATACAGCAAACCAAGCAGCGTATCTGTTGCATAAGGATCACCATTTCTACCCATAGCAGAGACGACAACAACAACCTTATAGCCTTCTGACATTGCTTCTTTTATATGGTTTAAGGCCATGTCTCGGCCGTGTGCATCTTTAACAGACGTTCCACCAAATTTTTGAACGATAATTTTCATTGTAACACCTCAACTATAGACGTGAGAGAAGAGAGCTGGTTAACCATGCTCTCTTCCTAATAATGATTAAACTAATTGTAATTTTACAAGGCTCTCAGCGATTTGAACAGAGTTCCAAGCTGCTCCTTTTAATAGGTTATCAGAAACAATCCACATATGGAATCCATTAACACGGTCCAAATCTTTACGAATTCGACCTACAAACACATCATTCTTTCCTACACAATGTGCTGGCATTGGATAAATTTGTCTTGAAGGATCATCTTGAAGTGTCACACCATCAGATTCTTTTAATAGTTCTTTAACTTGCTCTGCTGTTACATCATGTTGATCAATTTCAACGTATACAGATTCTGAATGTCCAGTCTCAACAGGTAAGCGAACACAAGTAGCTGCTACGTGTAATTCAGGCATAGTCATAATTTTCTTCGTTTCGTTAATCATTTTCATTTCCTCAAATGTAAAGCCATTATCTTGGAATTTATCAATTTGTGGAATTGCATTAAATGCAATTTGATAGTGTTGTTCATCACCTTTTACAGGAAGAATTTCAGGTGTGTATTCTTCACCATTTAGGATGGCTTTAGATTGTTCTTTTAATTCACTAATTGCTGCTGCACCTGCTCCAGATACTGCTTGATATGTTGACACAATCACTTTATTTAAGCCATATTGCTTGCGGATTGGTTCAAGTGCAACAACCATTTGAATCGTAGAACAGTTTGGGTTTGCAATAATCCCATTATGATCTTTAAGAGCCTCTTCATTAACTTCAGGTACTACAAGTGGAACATTTTCATCCATTCTGTATGCACTTGTATTGTCAACAACGATTGCTCCACGTTTTACCGCTTCTGGTGCAAATTGTTTAGATACACTTCCACCAGCACTGAACAATGCAATTTGAACTCCTTCAAAGCTTTCAGGAGTTGCGACTTGAACAATATATTCTTCGTCTCTGAACGTAACTTTAGTACCTGCTGAACGCTCAGAAGAAAGCAAAGTTAATTTAGAAATTGGAAAATTACGTTCCTCCAGCGTATGAAGCATTTGCTGCCCCACCGCTCCTGTTGCACCGACTACTGCTACATGATAACCTTTTGCTTCCATTAAACACTAGCTCCTTCCAGCTATTTTAAACAAACATGTAAAATAGCTTCAAATCTTTTACGTATTATTCTATCACATTAATTGTCGAATGGATTCAAAAATTTATTTTTGTTTTATTGAATTTTTAAATTATTTTTCTAAATCGCGAAACTTTTCGACAACAACAGGTTGAAATTGTTTTCCTTCTAGTGCAGATAGAACTGTTTCAAGTAATGATTCCATTCTAGCAACCATTGAGTTAGGTTTCTTATCAGGAGCATCTTGACCAAAAGGAATAAAATAAATATCTTTAGTAGCCATTAAACGCATTAGATTTACACCATTTAACCCAAGTGCATCATTAGTTGAAATCCCAACTACAACAGGACGATGTGTTCTTAATGTTGCTTTGGCAGCCATAAGAACTGGAGAGTCAGTTAATGCATTCGCAAACTTACTCATTGAATTACCTGTTAATGGTGCAATTACCATACAATCAAGTGGGAGCTTCGGACCCAATGGTTCTGCTGCTACAATCGAATCAATTACTTTATTACCTGTCAGTTTTTCTATTTTTTCTACCCATTCTCCAGCAACTCCAAAACGTGTTGTTGTATTTTTAACTGTATATGATACAACAGCAATTACATCTGCACCTTCATCTAATAATGACTTAATTTGTGGATATACCTCTTCATATGTGCAATGTGATCCGGTAATTCCAAATCCAATACGTTTTCCAGATAACTTCATCAAGAAGACCCCTTTCCTTCTATTAATAAATCATTCAAAAGCTGTGTAAGAACGTTAGCTACAATTTGGCCTGCTGTTTTAGGGGCAACAATGCCAGGTAACCCTGGTGCCAATAGAGCTTTAATTCCCCGTTTTTCAGCATAGCGAAAATCAGTTCCCCCCGGTTTTGATGCCAAATCAACGATTAGAGTGTGTGCAGGCATATTTGAGATGACCCTTGCAGTTATAACTAAATGTGGAATTGTATTAATACATACATCAATGTCATCAACCTCTTCTTGAAGGTTTTCTAATGAAAATGGTGTAAGTCCCATCTCAGTAATTCTAGCTAAATGTGCAGTATCTCTTGCTCCTACCTTCACTTTTGCTCCTAATGCTGCGAATGTTCTGGCAACACTCATTCCTACTCTTCCAAGGCCTAGGACAGCAATTTTCGAGCCATGGATTGTGATATCAGTGTGCTGAATGACCATCATGATCGTACCTTCGACTGTTGGAATCGAATTATAAATGGCAACATCATCCCGCTCAAAAAGTTGAACCAATGTTCGATTGGTAGATTGAACAATATTATCTAAGTAAGAATTTGTAATTCCTGAATATATAACACAATGTGCTGGAGTTTTTGATAGTAATTCCTCTGTTAATTTAACTTCTTCATTCGAAAACACAGTATCAATAATCCCCTCTTGTGTGGTACCAGGGATGGGCAAAATAATTGCATCTATTTCTTCAAATTGAACCTCATCTATCTTTGCTTTTGTAGCACCAGTAAAGCCATGGTCTAATTGGTCAAAACCGATGAGAAAAAGCTTTGCATCGAGTTCAGTTAATTTACGGATAACTTCAAGCTGCCTAGCATCGCCACCGATAACAGCTACGTTTAATCCCGTTAACATGTTGATTTTTCACCTTCTTTTCGGCATGTTATCTGTTATAAATTCATTGATTTTCTAGGATAACTTACTTCAACATACTATGTAGGGAATGTAGTATGGGTGATTAAACATGAAGAATTTTGAAAGTGGAAGCTTAGTATTTTAGGAATCGGAAACCGGAACGTTCCTGTGTGATAAGTATTTTACCTTTCAAAGAGTATTCGTTTTACCTTGATGTATTCTTATTTCCACTTACCCACAATGGTGGAATTAGATAAAAAAAAAACGATTGGCATATGCCAATCGAATACTTTCATGATTCTATTTTTTCAATCTGTTCATCAGGAATATCAAGAATAATCATATCTGTCCCGATCTTTTTAATATGCTGCCAAGGTACACGAATTTCTTGACCTTGTTTTCTTAGACCAAACCACTTTAAGGAAGGGATAATTAAAGTAGTGATTTGACCTGTCTGTTCATTGATTTCAAGATCTGTTTGACCAAGCACTCCTAACCGCTCTGCCCGTTTAACATCGACGATTTCTTTTCCACTTAACTCACTTAATCTCATGTTCATTCCCCCTTTCTATTATCTTATCGGACTATACCATAAAAAAATGCCTACAATTTTCATGAATTGTAGGCATTTCAAATTATTTCAGTTTTTCAGGTAGCTGTCCGTCTGGACTGATGAGGGCAACTGAATACGTATCTGTAAACAATTGGTTTGCTAGAGTATTGACGCTTTCTTCACTAACTTCATTTACCTTTTCAATGATTGAATCAAGTGTTCGATGACGTCCAAGCATAAGTTCATTTTTACCATTCCTACTCATTCTACTATTTGTGCTTTCGAGGCTTAGCATTAAGCTTCCTTTCATTTGCTCTTTGCTATTTGCTAATTCTTTTGCGGTAATACCTTCTGCTTTCAATGTTGCTAACGTATCTTGAATCGTTTCAAATAACAGGTTTAATTGGCTGCTTCCTGTACCACCGTAGATCGTTAGTAAGCCATTATCCTCATATGAAGAATGATAAGAAAAGACCGAGTAGGCAAGTCCTTTTTGCTCCCTTACATCTTGAAACAAACGGCTGCTCATACTTCCACCTAATATATTATTTAATACGATTAAACTATAAATATTATCATGACCTACCTCTAATCCATTAAACCCGATACAAAGATGTGCTTGTTCAGTATCCTTTTTCCTTGCTAGCTTTTGATCCATAAAGCCTGGTTTTTCAACCTCACCTTTAGTTGAACTCGTTTCGTACGAACCAAAAAGTTTATCAACATCTTTTATAAATTCCTCTGATACATTACCAGCAACAGAGATTACAACTTTATCAGGAGTATAATAATCATTCATGTATTGACGTAAAGTATCTCCATTAAAGGTTGCTAACGTTTCTTCAGTACCTAAAATTGGGTAACCAAGTGGATGATCTCCATATGTAGCACGACTTAATACATCATGAACGATGTCATCTGGTGTATCTTCATACATTTTTATTTCTTCATATACTACATTCTTTTCTTTTTTTAGTTCTTCCTCATCAAATGTTGAATGAAAGAACATATCTGCTAATACATCAAGTGCATACCCGGCATGGTCATCTAAAACCTTAGCATAATAGCATGTATACTCCTTTGATGTAAATGCATTAACTTGCCCACCTATACTATCAAAGGATTCTGCTATTTCACGTGCAGATCTCGTTTTCGTTCCTTTAAAAAACATATGCTCTAAAAAGTGGGAAACACCATTATTTTGTAGATTTTCATTACGTGATCCAGTGCCAATCCATACCCCAATTGCAACTGATCGTACAGTTGGTATGTTTTCTAATACGATTCTTACCCCATTTTGACAAGTATATTTTTTTATCAAACTTGCTCCTCCTTCATAGATGCTACAATTAATCACTCATCTTTTTGTTATTCATATCATTTGTTGATAGTCTTTCTTCATCAACCATCATTGAAATAGAGCCGAACGAATATCCTTTTTGCTTGACTGATAAAATTAGTGTTTCAAGACTATCAGAAGTTGAAGAGGTTGGGTGCATTAAGATTAAAGCGCCATTATGAACTTTACCCATGACCCGCTGAACGAGCACATGCGGTTCAGGACGCTGCCAATCAATTGTATCGACACTCCACATAACTGTTTCCATATTCATTTCGTCAGCAATTTTTACAACCTCATCCCTAAAACTTCCACTTGGTGGTGCAAACCAAGTTGGCGTTACGTCTGTAACTGACTTGATGACCTCATTTGTTTTTGTTAATTGCTCTCTAATAGACGATGAAGACAACTGTTTCATATCCGGATGTGTATATGAATGATTTCCAACCTCATGACCTGCATCAACTATCATCTTAGCCATTTCAGGATTTTCTTTGACCCATCTACCTTCTAAGAAGAAGGTTGCTTTCACATGGTATTTATTTAGTGTTTCTAGCATATCAGGAATATACTCATTTCCCCAAGCAACATTAATTAGAAAGGAAACCATAGGTTTATCAGGATGTCCTCGATAAATCGGCGCTGCAGGTAAATCTGCTAAATGAACAGTCGGTTCGACTTGACGGTACACGAGGAGCTTTTCATCAAATACTCCCTTATCCTTCATTTTCTTATATGATTCTTCAACATCAACGGCTAATCCATTATAGCCTGGTGTTGCCTTCCAAACTTTATGTATTTCTGCATTTTGAGCAGGAACGTTATATTCATGGGATTTAGCTGAAATCTCATCATATAAATTGTCCTGATGCTTTGAAACGGTGATGCTAGCATATTTTATTTGATCAACATAAGAAGATGTATATGGATTTTCGATAAACCCTATGCCAACCGTTAAGATTATAAGAAATCCAACGAGATGAATAATTTTCCTTTTCATTATGTATCCCCCTTTTTACTAAAAAATATGTAAAAAGAGGACAAGGTAGAACTAGAAAGCGAAAGGTGCCTGCTTATGACTCGAGCCGATGGCACCTGCAGCTGGAGCTAGACACAAAAACTTATTCCTAAGCATAATAATTCTAAGGGCACTAAGAAAACAGACCCTTTTTAAAAAGAATCGACTTTATGTTCATAAATCCAACGATTTGCAACCGCTCTTCCTAACATCCTTTCACAACCTAAAAAGAAGCCCGGTTACCCCGGCCTCCACTATTATCCTTCTTGCTCTTCTTTTTCTTTTTGTTCTTTTAATACAGCTTTACGTGATAAGTTTACACGACCTTGCTTATCAATTTCAGTTACTTTAACTAAAATTTCATCTCCAAGGGAGAGAACATCCTCTACCTTACCGACACGTTCTTCAGCAAGTTCAGAAATATGAACTAAGCCATCTTTTCCACTGAAAATTTCAACAAAAGCACCGAATTTTTCAATGCGCTTAACTTTACCAAGATACATTTGACCAACGACCACTTCACGTACAAGATCTTCAATAATTTTCTTCGCTTTTTGATTCATTTCCTCGTTTACAGATGAAATAAATACAGTTCCATCTTGTTCAATGTCGATCTTAACGCCAGTTTCTTCAATAATTTTATTGATTTGTTTTCCGCTCGGTCCAATAACGTCTCTAATCTTATCTGGATTTATTGCCATCGTTAAGATTTTAGGTGCATATTGTGAAAGCTCTTGCTTTGGTGTTGAGATGGTAGCAAGCATTGATTTTAGGATCTCCATACGACCCTTTTTCGCTTGTTGCAACGCTTCTTCTAGGATTTCACGAGAAAGTCCTTCAATTTTAATATCCATTTGTAAGGCAGTTACACCTTTTTCAGTACCTGCTACTTTGAAGTCCATATCACCTAATGCATCTTCCATACCTTGGATATCTGTTAATACTGTATAGTGCTCTCCAGATTTCACTAGACCCATTGCGATACCAGCTACTGGAGCTTTAATTGGAACACCTGCATCCATCATTGCTAAAGTACTTGCACAAATACTTGCTTGTGATGTTGATCCATTTGACTCTAGAACTTCTGAAACAAGACGAATAGTATATGGAAAATCCTTTTCAGATGGAATAATTGGTTCTAATGCTCTTTCACCTAAAGCGCCATGACCGATTTCACGTCGTCCTGGTCCTCTCATTGGTCCTGTTTCTCCAACACTAAACTGTGGGAAATTATAATGATGCATGAATCGTTTTGATTCTTCGATACCAAGACCGTCTAATATTTGTACATCCCCAAGTGCACCGAGCGTACAAATACTTAATGCTTGAGTTTGTCCACGTGTAAACAAGCCTGAACCATGTGTTCTTGATAATAAATTCACTTCAGATGAAAGTGGTCTGATTTCATCAACACCACGGCCATCAGGTCTTACTTTTTCTTCAGTAATTAGGCGACGAACTTCAGCCTTTACTAGTTTAGAAAGAATTTGTTTAACCTGCTTAATTGTGCGATCATCTGCTTCTTTTTCTTCGAACTTAGCAATTACAGCATTTTTCACTTCTGTAATAGCAGCTTCTCTAGCATGTTTTTCTTGAACTTGAATAGCTTGTAATAAGTCGGTTTCTGATAAGTCACGAATTTCTTTTTCTAGCTCAGAATCTAATTCAAAAAGTTCAATTTCTGTTTTCTCTTTACCAACGGCTGCAGCAACTTCTTCTTGGAAGGCAATTAGACGTTTTATTTCATCATGTCCAAACATAATTGCCTCTAACATAATTTCTTCTGGTACCTCTTCTGCACCAGCTTCAACCATATTAATTGCATCTTTTGTGCCTGCAACGACTAAATGAATATCGCTTTGTTCAGCTTGTTCAACAGTTGGATTAATGACAAACTCATTATTAATTCGACCTACTGTTACACCAGCGATCGGTCCTTCAAATGGGATATCCGAAACACAAAGTGCTAGTGATGACCCAAACATTGCTGCCATTTCAGAAGAACAATTTTGATCAACACTCATAACAATGCTAATAACTTGTACTTCATTTCTAAAGCCGTCAGCGAATAATGGTCTTATTGGACGATCGATTAACCGACTTGCCAAAATTGCTTTTTCACTTGGACGACCCTCTCTTTTTATAAATCCACCAGGAATTTTCCCTACTGCATATAGTCGCTCTTCATAGTTTACAGTTAACGGAAAGAAATCAAGTGGCTTCGGTTCCTTTGAAGCAGTTGCTGTACTTAATACTGCAGTATCACCGTAACGAATTAATACGGCACCGTTTGCTTGTTTGGCTAATTGACCAATTTCAACTGTTAGGTTTCTACCAGCCCAGTCTATGGAAAACTTTTGCTTTGCTTGTCCCATATATGTAAAACTCCTCTCTTACTAGTTAGTTTTAATATTATGTATTAGTATGAACCATTTATATTCAACATATCAATGTTGTTATTGTATGTAAATAGGTTAATTAGAAAATCTTGATTCATCGCCAAGTACTATTGACAATGCTTAAGTTTTTCTTATACAGGCTCTTTATTTAAATACACTAAAAAAGCGGGAATAATCCCGCTTTTGAAGTAATTATCGACGTAAACCAAGCTTGTTGATTAACTCACGATAACGAGTTACGTCTTTATTACGTAGGTAAGTTAGTAAGTTACGACGTTTACCTACCATTTTTAATAGACCGCGACGTGAATGGTGGTCTTTTTTGTGAACACGTAAGTGATCGTTCAAGTTATTGATGTCCTCAGTAAGGATAGCAATTTGAACCTCTGGAGATCCAGTATCAGATTCATGTGTTTTAAAAGTAGCGATTAGTTCGTTTTTACGTTCTTGTGTGATAGCCATCCTTTTCACCTCCTTAATTTACAAAACCCCAATTACCGAGCAACCGTTGGTGAATCGATTTGCCAAGCAATGGTTTTAAGTTACATCAATTAGAATACTATTTTTCTAATGATTTTGCAAGAGCTAAACTGTTTTTTTTCCAAAGTATTGTAGTGCGGCAACTTTATCATTCGCAATTTGTGAGATTAATTCATCTACATTATGAAACTTTTGTTCACTTCTTATACGTTTAAACCATGAAACTGAGACTTTTTCTTCGTAAATTTCATTTTGAAAATCAAAAATATGAACTTCAATACTTGGTTTGGCAGATTTCTCTTTATTAAAGGTAGGCTTGTAACCTATGTTACATACCCCTTCATATTCTTGACCATTTACAATGATTGAAACGGCATAAACTCCTGTTGGTGGCAATAAATAGACATCAGACACCTCGACATTAGCTGTTGGAAATCCGATCGTTCTCCCTCTTTTATCACCATGAACAACAGTGCCTGTAACACTATGTGGTCTACCTAGCAGTTTATTAGCATATGTTACGTCACCGCTTCTTATCACTTCACGGATTAATGTAGAACTAATCTTTCGATCATGATCTGTTTGTTTTTCTACAGTAGTATGAAAAAATTGTTCTCTAGAATGGAACGGCAAAGTTTCCATAGTGCCCTTTCCTAAATGTCCATATGTAAAGTCAAAGCCCGCAACTGCATGCTTAACATTCAAGTTTATGATATAGTCATCCACAAACTGTTGTGGCAATAAAGCTGCAAAATCCTTTGTAAATTCCACAACAAATAACAGGTCTACATTTAATTCCTCAATCAAGCGGATCTTCTCATCAAGGGGTGTAATATAGTCAATTCCCTCCTGATTACGAAGAACCACAAGAGGATGTGGATTAAATGTCATCACTGCGCTCTTAATCCCAAGATTTTTAGCAATCTCTTTTGCTTTCAGAATAACTTTCTGATGTCCAATATGAACTCCATCAAAATAACCCAATGCTAAAACCATTTCATCAAGGTCTTGCTTCATAAAATTATGTGGTTGAGACAGCTTAATTAGTTTCACGGTCACTTCACCTTTTCTCACTTATAACATGTTAAATTTCATTATACAGCACCTTCGTAGGCTTCATAAGATGTTGTTTAGCAGGATGTTTAGCATAAATAGCTAGGCAACGTCCATCTTCACTATAAACTGCAATTGGAGACCCAGCTTCAAGATCTTGATACTCTGAAGGTAACTCAAGCACTGCACCATTTTTCACTTTCTCTGCTAGCGTATCATGGATAATTAGATTCGGCAAATCTTTTAACGCTTCACCAATTGACAGTAAAGAATCCTCAAGTGTTCCACATTCAATTGCTGCTTCAATTTCTTCAAAAGTCAAACAATTTGCCAATTCAAATTCTCCTGACTTTGTACGAATAAGATGGGACATATGGGCTGGGTAGCCAAGTTTTTCTCCAATCATTACAGCTAAAGTTCGCACATATGTACCTTTTGAACAGGTAACACGGAAGCGAAATTTAGTTAAATCATTATCGTTTATTACGTCTCCAAGAAGAACTAAATCATCAATTGTAATCACTCGAGCTGGCCTTTCAACCTCTATACCAGCTCTTGCATATTCGTAAAGCTTCTTCCCTTTCACTTTTACCGCTGAGTACATTGGGGGAATTTGTTCAATCGAACCGAGCATTGAATTTAAAACATGTTCAACTTCATCTTGAGTAATTTTAAAATTCACTTTTTTTCTTGCTACTTCTTCACCTGATGAATCTTCAGTTGTAGTGGAAAAACCAATTGTTACCTCTGCTTCATACGTTTTCGATGAAGCTGTTAGATATTCTACAATTTTAGTTGCTCTTCCAAGACATAATGGCAATACTCCTGTTACATCAGGGTCTAGTGTACCTGTATGTCCAACCTTTTTTGTTTTTGCGAGCCTTCGCATTTTGGCTACACAGTCATGGGATGTCATCCCAACAGGCTTATTTAGCAAAAGTACACCTTCCATTTAAATACCTCCATGCAATTATTTAAAATGTGAAATGATGTTACTATGTAAAATAATTTGCATTTCACTTTCCTGATTTATTATAAGACTGATACCTATCATAAATTGTGTCGCTACATAGAAAAGGGATAGACGAAGGTGTCTATCCCTTAAATAAAGGAGTTAATCCTCCTCTTTATTTTGAACATTCAACTCATGAATAAGTGTTTCAATCCGATTTCCATAGCTTATTGATTCATCAAATTCGAATTGAATTTCAGGAGTTTTTCTTAGGCGGATTCGTTGGCCTATTTCTGAACGGATAAACCCTTTTGCCTTCGCTAAGCCTTTTAGCGTGTTTTGTCTTTGTTCTTCATCACCTAAAACAGAGATAAATACTTTAGCAATTTGTAGGTCTCCTGATACACTTACATCTGTTACTGTTACAAAGCCGATGCGAGGGTCTTTTATTTTTCGACCAATAATATCGCCAAGTTCTTTTTTCATCTGTTCACCGACACGGTTTGCTCTTAAGCTCATGCCTTCACCTCTTCATTAAAACCATTCAAACGAAGTTACTGTTCGTTCAATTTCAGGAAAGGAATCAATAAATTGCAAAACATTATGCAATTCCCTTTCAGTTTGCACCTTAGAGGAACTTATGGCAACAATACCAAACTTCGTACGTTGCCACGTGTCCTGAAATTCAATTTCTGAAATTGAAACATTATACTTTTGCTTTATTCTTGTAAGCACTCGTTGTAAAACAGCTCTTTTATCTTTTAATGACTGTGAATCATAAATGATGCATTCACAATCTATATAACCGATCATTTACGTTCAATTTCCTCCATCACATATGCTTCAATAATGTCGCCTTCTTTTATATCATTGAAGTTTTTAATTGTGATTCCACATTCGTAGTTACGAGCAACTTCCTTTACATCGTCCTTGAAGCGTTTTAAGGTATCAATTTCACCTTCAAATACAACAATACCATCGCGGATTAGTCTAATACCACTATCACGAGTGATTTTACCTTCAGTAACATATCCTCCTGCGATCGTACCAATTTTGGAAACCTTGAAGGTTTGTCTTATTTCAACTTGACCAATTACTTTTTCTTCGAATTCAGGGTCAAGCATACCTTTCATTGCTAATTCAATTTCTTCAATAACTTTATAAATAATACGATGTAGACGAATGTCAACTTCTTCAACATCTGCTGTTTTCTTAGCACCATTATCAGGTCTAACGTTAAACCCAATTACGATTGCTTTAGAAGCAGCTGCTAGAATGATATCAGATTCAGTAATTGCACCTACACCTGTATGGATGATCTTAACACGAACACCTTCAACATCAATTTTATGCAATGCTGCTGCTAATGCTTCCGCAGACCCTTGAACGTCAGCTTTTACAATTAAATTAATGTCTTTGATCTCACCTTGTTTAATTTGCTCAAATAAATCATCTAAGCTCAACTTAGAACCTTCGCTACGTTGTGCATCAAGCTGCTTCTGAGCTCTTGCTTCCCCAACCTGACGAGCTTGTTTCTCATCTTCAAATACCATGAACTGATCTCCAGCTAAAGGTACGTCATTTAAACCTGTGATTTCAACAGGAGTAGATGGTGCTGCCTCTTTCACACGGCGACCGATGTCATTAACCATTGCACGTACACGACCAAATGTATTACCTACTACAATTGGATCACCAACGCGAAGAGTTCCGTTTTGAACAAGTAATGTTGCAACAGAGCCTCTACCCTTATCTAATTGTGCTTCAATTACCGTACCTGTAGCACGTCTGCTTGGGTTAGCTTTTAATTCCTCTACTTCAGTTACAAGGATAATCATTTCAAGTAGATCATCAAGTCCTTGACCAGTTAAAGCAGAAACTGGTACAAAAATAGTATCCCCACCCCAAGCCTCTGGTACTAGACCATGTTCTGTCAATTCTTGCATAACACGATCAGGATTTGCTGTCGGTTTATCAACTTTGTTTACAGCAACAATGATTGGTACTTCAGCTGCTTTAGCATGGTTAATAGCTTCAATTGTTTGCGGCATAACACCATCATCTGCGGCTACTACTAAAATGGTAATATCTGTTACTTGCGCACCACGAGCACGCATAGTTGTAAAAGCAGCATGACCTGGTGTATCAAGGAAGGTAATCTTTTGATCATTAGAAACAATCTGATATGCACCAATATGCTGAGTGATACCCCCAGCTTCACCTTCAGTTACTTTCGTATTTCGAATGGAGTCAAGAAGGGTTGTTTTACCATGGTCAACGTGACCCATGATTGTTACAACAGCAGGGCGGATTTGTAAATCTTCATCACGGTCCTCTTCTTCATACTTCTCGAATTCTGTTTTTTCAAATACAATTTCTTCTTCCACTTCAACACCATATTCACCAGCAATTAATTCAATTGAGTCTTTATCAAGCTCTTGATTAATTGTTGCCATTGTTCCGAGTAAAAGAAGCTTTTTAATAATTTCCGAAGGCTCTTTACCAAGCTTTGAAGCTAATTCTCCTACAGATAAACTATCTGTGAAGGTAATTTTACTAGGTAGTTCCTTTTTAGGCTTTGGTTGAACAGGTTGTTGGAAGTTACCTTTATTTTTCTTATTGTTGTTGTTTTTCTTACCTTTATTTTGATTAAAGGGTTTATTATTAGATTGATTTGGCTTTTTGTTATCTCGGTTATTGTTAGTTGGAGCTTGCTTAAGCGATTTATTGTTAGCAGATTTCTCTCCACCACTAGTTGTTTTTACATTTGAATTGTTAGGACTTGTATTAGAATTATTCACTTGTTTCCCCGGTTTCTTAGTTGATTCGTTATTTGTATTTTCTTGACTTTTTGCTTTAAATTTTTGATCAAGCTTAACTATGACATTATCTTCAATTGTTGACATATGATTATTAACTTCAACATTCATCTCTTGTAACGTAGAAATAATGTCTTTACTTGATACATTTGTTTGTTTTGCATATTCATAAACTCGCATTTTTGTCATACGTTCACCCCCAAGAATATTAATCGAGCAAGGTTTTTAACTTTGCAGCAAAGCCAGCATCATTTATCGCTACAACGACTCTCGCATCTTTACCAATTGCTTGACCTAACTGGTAGCGATCCTCAACGGTTTTTAAGGGGACCTGATAAAATTTACATTTATCTGTTACCTTCTTCATTGTATTAGCGGATGCATCTTGTGAAAGAAGAACAAGTTTAGCGCGTTGTTGTCTCACTTCTTTAACAACAAGTTCCTCCCCTGATATAACTTTTCGTGCTCGATTTGCTAAGCCCAATAAGGACGTCCATCGTTGCTGCTGATTCATGTATTTATTGTTTCTCCTTCTCAGCCAATTGAAGTAACTCTTCGTATACAGTTTCATCAATTTTTGTCTTTAAATGATTAGCAAGAATATTTTTCTTTTTCGCTAAAAGAATACACTCTTTATCAAGTGTGATATAAGCTCCACGTCCATTTTTTTTTCCGGTTAGGTCGACAGAAACATCGCCTTCCTTTGATCGGACAACTCGGACTAATTCTTTTTTGGTTTTCATTTCACCTGTTGCAACACATTTACGTAAAGGAATTTTGCGATTGTTCATGTGATTTCACCTCTTATTCACTAAGCTCAGGTTCATGAATACTAGTTAAAAGTGGTTCGTCATCAACATCAACGTCGGATTCAGACTTTTGAAGTGGATAAATTCCAGCTTTTTCGGCATCTGTTTCACTTTTAATATCTATTTTCCAACCAGTAAGCTTAGCTGCTAAACGAGCATTTTGTCCACGTTTACCAATTGCTAATGATAATTGATAATCAGGAACAATAACTGTAGTAGCTTTTTCTTCTTCATTTACAAGTACCTCAACTACTTTAGAAGGACTAAGTGCGTTAGCGACAAATTCAATAGGATCTTGCGACCA
Organism: Metabacillus sp. KUDC1714; assembly: GCF_014217835.1. NCBI lineage: Bacteria > Bacillati > Bacillota > Bacilli > Caryophanales > Bacillaceae > Metabacillus > Metabacillus elymi. The sequence goes on along the minus strand of NZ_CP055263.1, from coordinate 4,343,683 downwards.
TTTTACAATGTCAATTTTTTCTCCTTTTAATTCGTTGACAATTGCTTGTACACGTTGCCCTTTAGGCCCAACACATGATCCAACCGGATCTACTTCAGGATTCTCGGAATGTACAGAGATTTTTGAACGATCTCCAGCTTCCCTAGAAACAGATTTAATTTCAACAGTACCATCATAGATTTCTGGAACTTCGATTTCAAACAATCTCTTTAAAAGTCCCGGATGTGTTCTAGACACAAAAATTTGTGGGCCCTTCGTCGTTTTTTCAACCTTTGTAATAAATACCTTTATACGGTCATGTGGTTTATAAGTTTCATTTGGCATTTGCTCACTAACAGGTAAAAGAGCTTCTATTTTACCTAAGCTTACATAAATGAATTTAGAGTCGATACGCTGAACAATACCTGTCATAATATCTTCTTCTCGATCAATAAACTCGCTATAAATTACACCACGCTCAGCTTCACGAACACGCTGAGTTACGACTTGTTTAGCTGTTTGTGCTGCAATACGACCGAAATCCTTTGGAGTAACTTCCATCTCAATCACATCGTTCAGCACATAATTTGGATTGATTCCTCGTGCTTCACTAAGAGATATTTCAAGACGCGGATCATATACCTCATCAACAACATCTTTTCTTGCATAAACCTTCATTGTCCCTGTTTCACGATTTAAATCAACGCGAACATTTTGTGCTTGGTTAAAGTTTCGTTTATAAGCAGAAATTAATGCAGCTTCAATTGCTTCAATGATAATTTCCTTGCTGATGCCCTTTTCCTTTTCTAAAATTGTTAAGGCATCTAATAGTTCACTACTCATTTTAACGGCTTCCCCCTTAAAAAATAAGCTAAATGCATATTGTTTTGCTAAATCCACCTTCTACAGTTAAGGTACAAGCTTAGTACACTTAAGAAGTAATGAGGAGAATGCTTGGACTTGTAAGTGGATAAATACTCACAAATCTGCTGGAGATACTGCAGTCCATGCTAGTTAAAATGTTACGGCTAATCTAGCTTTTGCCACTTTATCATAAGGGATTTCAACCTGTTTTTTCCTAGTCTTAATTGTTACAGTTACAGTAACCGTTTGACCGTCAAAATCAGTTAAGACACCTTCAAATAACTTTTCTCCATTTATTGGTTCATATGTTTTAATATGGACCTGTTTACCAATTGCTTTCTTTAAATCTTCTTCTTTTTTTAATGGTCTCTCAGCACCTGGCGATGAAACTTCTAAGAAGTAGTTATGTTGAATGGGATCTAATTCGTCAAGCTGCTCGCTTAATCGTTCACTAACTACACCACATTCTTCAATATCAATGCCTTTTTCAGAATCAATAAATAATCGAAGAAACCAATTAGAACCTTCCTTCACGTATTCAATATCGACCAATTCTAATTTCATATCGTTTAAAATTGGTGTCACTAATTGTTCCACGATTTCCGTTACTTTTTTGCTCATTCTCTTCCTCCTTGCTAAGAAAAGCGCATGCCTTGGGCAACGATAATCACATACCTTTGGTGATTATTGACTTGAAGGCTAGGCGCTGAAGCTAGACATGATTCTTTAGTCCAAAAACTAGCATTCTTATCCTAAACAGCAATTTGACACCTTTAAGTTGCTGAAAAACCCTGCCTTTTGAGCAGGGAATGGTATGTACTATACTATCCGAGTGACGAGGACGATAACAATACGAAAGAGTGGGTTTCCCCACTCTTTTCCTCTGCTTATCGTTAGCATTTCCATTAAAATCATAACATAACCGTATTTTTATTGCAAATATACCTTAATTCCCCCAGGGTCAGACCCCCAGGAGAATATTTAAGTTATTTGAACAAGTCTTTGTAGGAGTTTGACACTACTTAGAGCAACGTTGTTAATGCACTATAATCTTCTAGTTAGTGTTTCATTTCAATTAGTGGGGGGGTAGCCCCCGCTTGAGACTTAGTGTTTTAATGTCCTTTAAAATAGTGATAGTTGGTTTTGATCCGGTAGTTCATCAAGACAGCCATGAGTGTTTAAATATTCAATGATTGTTTTTGAGACTTTACCTCGTTGCTGGAGATCTTCTTTTGATAGAAATTCTCCGTCTTCTCTAGCTTTTACAATATTTAACGCTGCGTTTGTTCCAAGTCCAGGAATGGAGTTGAACGGGGGAATTAGTGTATTCCCATCAATAATAAAATCTGTTGCACTAGAACGATAAAGGTCAACCTTTTGGAAGGAATATCCTCTTTCACACATTTCTAGTGCTAGTTCTAATACAGTTAGTAGGTTTTTCTCTTTTGGAGAAGCATCTAACCCTTTTAGATTAATTTCATCAATTTTAGCTCGAATTGGTGTAGAACCTTTTACCATTGTGTCAATATCAAAATCATCGGCACGAACTGTGAAATATGCAGCATAATATAGTAGAGCATGATGAACTTTAAAATACGCAATACGTACAGCCATTAACACGTAAGCCGCAGCATGGGCTTTTGGGAACATGTACTTGATTTTTAAGCAAGAATCAATATACCAAGCTGGCACTTCCTGTTTTTTCATTTCTTCTTCCATTTCATCTGTTAAACCTTTTCCTTTACGAACAGACTCCATAATCTTGAAGGCGAATGAAGGCTCTAATCCTTGATAGATAAGATATACCATGATGTCATCACGACAGCCAATAACCTCACTTAACGTACATATTTTATTATGAATTAACTCTTGAGCATTCCCAAGCCATACATCTGTCCCATGTGATAGACCAGAAATTTGGACAAGCTCAGAGAACGTAGTTGGTTTTGTATCTTCAAGCATTTGCCGAACAAATCTTGTTCCAAACTCAGGAATCCCTAATGTCCCTGTTTTACACATTATTTGTTCTTCAGTCACGCCTAAAGACTCGGTTCCACTAAAAATCTTCATTACCTCAGGATCATCTGTCGGAATAGTTTTTGGATCAATACCGCTTAAATCCTGTAGCATACGGATTACAGTTGGATCATCGTGTCCAAGAATATCTAGTTTTAATAGGTTATCATGAATGGAATGGAAATCAAAATGGGTTGTACGCCATTCAGAACCTGTTGCATCTGCAGGGAATTGAATCGGCGAAAAATCAAAGATATCCATATAATCAGGTACAACAATTATTCCACCTGGATGCTGTCCTGTTGTTCGTTTTACTCCGGTACATCCTTGAACAAGACGGTCAACCTCAGCACCTCTATAAATGAGGTTATGATCATTTGCATATCCTTTTACATATCCATAAGCAGTTTTTTCTGCTACTGTCCCGATTGTACCAGCACGGTACACATTGTCTTCACCAAAAAGAACCTTCGTATAGTTATGGGCTGTAGGCTGATATTCGCCTGAGAAGTTCAAATCAATATCGGGAACTTTGTCCCCTTTAAAGCCTAGGAATGTTTCAAAAGGAATATCATGTCCATCTTTTTGATATTGAGCACCACAATTCGAACACTCTTTGTTAGGTAAATCAAAACCAGAACCGACTGATCCATCATTAAAAAACTCTGAATGCTGACAATCTGGACACACATAATGAGGTGGCAGCGGGTTTACCTCTGTTATTTCTGTCATTGTTGCGACAAATGAGGAACCAACAGACCCACGTGAACCTACTAGGTAACCATCATCAAGTGATTTTTTAACGAGTTTATGTGAGATAAGATAAATAACCGCAAACCCATGGCCAATAATACTCTTAAGTTCTTTTTCTAGTCGAGCCTCAACTAGTTCCGGAAGATTTTCTCCATATATACTTCTCGCTCTAGAATAGCTCATTGCGCGGATCTCTTCATCTGCACCTTCAATCTTAGGTGTATAAAGATCATCCTTTATTGGCTTAATTTCGTCGATCATATCAGCAATCTTATTTGTGTTATCTATAACAATCTCTTTAGCTTTCTCTTTACCAAGGAAAGAGAAGCAGTTCATCATTTCATCCGTAGTTCGGAAATGAACATTTGGTAATTCATGACGATTTAATGGGTTTGCCCCACCTTGAGAGCTAATCAATATTTTCCGGTAGACCTTTTCAACAGGATTTAAATAATGCGCATTCCCAGTTGCTACTACAGGCTTTTCTAGCTTTTCACCGAGCTTTACAATATTGGTAACAATTTCTTTTAAAGACGTTTCATCCTTAATATAATCTAATGCAATAAGGTGATTGTAAACCTCTAAAGGGTGTACCTCTAAATAATCATAATATGCTGCAATTTCTTCTACCTCTTCGGGAGATTTTTGCATCATACCTTCAAAAACCTCACCTTTATCACATGCGGATCCGACAATAAGACCTTCTCGATATTTATTGAGTTGTGAACGTGGAATTCGTGGAACTCTGTAAAAGTAATTCATATGTGAAATGGAAACTAGTTTGAATAAATTTTTCAACCCAGTTTCATTTTGTGCAAGTATAATAGCATGATATGGTCTTGAACGTTGGTATGCATTACCTTTACCCATATTGTCGTTAAATTGATTGTGATTTTCGATGCCCTTCTCCGCTGCATCCTTTAGCATCTTAACAAGCAAATAGCCTGTTGCTTCGGCATCATAAATTGCTCGGTGATGCTGAGTTAATTCGATATCAAACTTTTTACAAAGTGTGTTAAGTCGATGATTTTTAAATTCAGGATATAGGAAACGTCCGAGTTCTAACGTATCGATAACAGGGTTTTTAGCCTTTTCTTCACCAAGAAGTTTTTTATACCCTACATTTAAAAAACCCATATCAAAGCTAGCATTATGTGCAACGAGAATATCATTTCCGATCCAATCCTTAAATTTCCGTAATACTTCATCAACATTAGGGGCATCTTTTACCATATCGTCTGTAATGCCTGTTAAATCAATTGTGATTGCTGATAATGGATGATGAGGATTTGCGAAGGACTCAAAACGGTCGATAATTTCTCCTCCACGAACCTTTACTGCAGCCAACTCAATGATTGTATCGTAAACAGCTGATAAACCAGTCGTCTCAACGTCAAATACAACATATGTTTCATCAGGTAAAAAGCGATTATCATCATTATAAGCAATAGGAACCCCATCATTTACAAGATTTATTTCGACACCGTATAAAACCTTGACTCCATTCTTTTTGCCAGCTGAATATGCTTCTGGAAAAGATTGTGCGACAGCATGATCTGTTAATGCAATTGCCTTATGTCCCCATTTCTTAGCTTGCTCAATATACTTACTTACAGACGTTACTGCATCCATTTGACTCATTGGTGAATGAAGATGAAGTTCCACCCTCTTCTCATCTTCTGGAGATTGATCTCGTCTCTCTTGAGGTGTAATTTCATTAATGTCATTTGCAATCATTACAAGATCTCGTACGAATGTGTCATTTTGGATGCTACCGCGTACTTTTAACCACATTCCTTTTTTAACAGCCTGTACTAAAACGGCATCCTCTTTATCTCTAGCAAACATTTTAACAAGGATGGAGCTTGTGTAGTCAGTAATTTTAAAGGTCAGAAGTGTTCTTCCACTTCTAAGTTCCTTTGTTTCTGCATCAAACACATACCCCTGAATAGCGGTTCTTCTCTCTTCATCTTCAATCGAAGCAAGGGTACGAATTTCTTCATCATTTTTGATCGTATAACCAATTGTTAAAGGTCCAGTATATTCAGCTTGACTAGCCTCTTCCTTCTCAGCATTAACCATGTCAGTTAGTGCCTTTAGTCCTTTCTCTTTATCTTCTTGTAGCTTTTGTTCTTGGAATTTTAAAATTTCCTCTTGTGAGACTGCTACAGTTGTATCTAATTGAAAGGTAGGAAATCCCAGTTCCTGAAAGCTTTCTTGAATGAGAGATGCATATTTTCGTTTTATTGTCATTGCCTCGGTATCATTTTTGGTTTTAACAATGACCTTTATCCCCTGAACAGTTGGTTTTTGCTCATTTAATAGTGCGAGCATTGGAGGGGAGATTCCGTCCATTTGCTGAATACAGATTGACCAATAATCCTGAACAAGTTTTTCGTCAAAATTTTGTTCTTTCGTTTCAATCGAAAATGTAACATCTGCAATATGAGAAAACGCCTTTGCAAGCTTAGTCTGAAACAATTGATACACATCAAAAGGCAGAATTTTTTCGAATTGAAAATGAAAATGCCACTTTTTCGTTTGTTTATGCACGGTCAACTTGGCAATTGAACCGTTCTTAAAGTGAACGACAACCGCATCTTCTGTTAAATTTATTTGTTGGAGCAGGAGTTGAAATCGCTCAATTTGGTTGATTTGCATGTCCATATACTATCCCCTTTCTCCCTCTTACTTATTAATTCTATTAATAGTTGTTTAAATTTTTATTTAACATTTCAAAGTACAATAAAATTAGTTTTATCACAACTGAAGAGGCTGCCTCATTTATAGACTTATTCCTTTATATACAATTAAGTATATAAAGGAGCTTGTCTATTACTTTCGAGTCAGCCTCTTCTCGTTATTGCTCTTGTATTATTTTATCATGGTTTATTCCTTGCTGTAACCTTTTTTAGTTTCCAAGTATTTGCTTCATCTTTTCATGAAGTTCATCCACTGATACTTCAAATGATTCACCTGTCTTACGAATTTTAACTTCTACTATACCCTCATCTGCTCTCTTACCAACAGTTACACGTACAGGTAATCCAATAAGGTCTGAATCGGCAAATTTCACTCCTACTCGCTCAGCGCGGTCATCAAATAGAACCTCATATCCATTCTGAGTAAATTGAGTGTATAGTTTTTCAGCTAACTCCTTTTGTGAATCATTTTTAATGTTTACTGGTATAACATGGATTTGGAATGGTGCAACTGACCCAGGCCACACGATCCCATTTTCGTCATGATGCTGCTCAATAATAGCAGCTAATGTTCTTGAAACACCTATACCATAGCAACCCATAATCATTGGCTGCGTGCGGCCGTTTTCATCTAAGAACGTTGCATTCATTGACTCACTATATCTAGTGCCTAGTTTAAACACGTGACCAACTTCAATCCCTTTGGCAAATCTAATAGTACCTTCACCATCTGGTGATTTGTCCCCTTCTTGGATAAAGCGTAGATCAGCAAATCGAGTGATCTTAGCATCTCGCTCAATGTTCACTCCCTGGAAATGGTATTGCGCTTGATTTGCACCACAAACTCCATTAACCACTGAAGATATTGCATGATCTGCTACAACTTCAACATCTTCAGAGACATTAATAGGTCCTATAAAGCCTGGAACACAATTTAAAGCTTTTATTGTCTCTTCTGCTGTTGCTAAATCTACTACTGAAGCGCCAAATAGATTTTTCACCTTAATGTCATTTACCTCATGATCGCCACGAACTAAGACTAAAACAAATTTATCATCAACATTGAAAAGAACGGATTTAATGCATGATTCCTTAGAAACATTTAAAAATGTTGAAATTTCTTCAATTGTTTTTTGATCAGGTGTTTCAATTTTCACTAATTCTTTTTGTTCCTCGGTACTTTTTTCATAAGTTGCATTAACAGGTGCCATCTCAATATTTGCAGCATATTGAGAGGTATCAGAGTATGCAATTGTATCTTCGCCGATATCAGATAACACCATGAATTCATGTGTATCAGTGCCACCCATAGCCCCTGAATCTGCAATAACAGCCCTAAAGTCTAGGCCGCAACGAGAAAATATATTTTGATAAGCAGTAAACATTTTAACATAGACTTCATCCAAACTTTCATGTGTGGCATGGAAAGAATATGCGTCCTTCATGATAAATTCGCGACCACGCAAAACACCAAAACGAGGTCGTTTTTCATCACGAAACTTTGTCTGAATTTGATATAAGGAAAGCGGAAGTCGCTTATAAGATTTAATTTCATCTCGAACTAAGCTCGTAATCATCTCTTCGTGTGTTGCACCTAAAGCAAATTCACGATTATGTCGATCTTTTAATCTCATTAGTTCAGGACCATATGAATACCAGCGTCCAGATTCCTGCCAAAGCTCAGCCTGTTGCAGGGCTGGCATTAATAATTCAGATGCCCCAGCATTGTTCATTTCTTCGCGAACAATCTGTTCGATTTTCTTTAATACTTTATGTGCCAATGGTAAGTAGCTATAAACACCACTTGTATTTTGTCTTGTAAATCCAGCCCGTAGCATAAGCTGATGACTTTTTACTTCAGCATCAGCAGGAACTTCTCTAAGAGTAGGAATAAACGTCATACTTTGTTTCATTACGAGCACCTCTATTTTTAATTAAACTAGTTTCACCTTTTTAGGTTACTATATTATCATTCAAATTTCCCCATAAATTTGCTAAATCTTTAAAAAATGAGATCGGTGAATAACCTATTCCAATTTCAATAGTATATTCTTATAAGAATAAACGTTGAATGTCATTCCATGTAACTACAAGCATCAATAGCATTAATAACGAAAAACCAATAAAATGAACGACCCCTTCTTTTTGTCGATCAATTGGTTTCCCTCTCAACGCCTCAATAAATAAGAATAATAAACGTCCACCATCAAGAGCTGGAAGAGGCAATAAGTTGACTATTCCTAAGTTTATACTTAAAAGTGCTGCCCATCTTAACAAGTTCAATGTACCAGATTCAGCAACCTGATCTGTCATATCGTAAATACCAACTGGTCCTGAGAGCATATCAATAGAAAATTGACCTGTTACTAGCTTCCCAAAACCAATTAATATTTCTTTTGTCCATGTGTATGTTTCAATAAATCCATATTTTATAGAGCTACTAAACGATTTATCTACGGGATTATAGGCACCAATACGTCCTATTGTCTCTTCCCCGACTTTCGTTGCTTCAGGTACTACTTCAAATGAAAGGATTTCTCCACCGCGTTCAACTTCAAAGGTTAATTCCTTATCAGGGTTTTCTTGAATAATATTTACTACTTCCTCCCAAGATGAAGTAGATTGTCCTTCAATTGACTGAATGACATCACCTTCAAGTAAACCGGCTTCTTTTGCAGAACCGTCATCAGTTAATATACCTAATTTGGGATCATCAACAGGAGCACCTTGCAATAATCCTAATGAAAACAAAATGACAAATGCAAGCAGGAAATTCATTAATGGTCCTGCAAAAATTGCTGCAATTCGCTGGCCAACTTTCTTCGATTGGAATTGACGATTATATGGAGCAATTTGGATTTCTTGACCATCAACAATAAAATAAGATGTTTCACTAACATCGAATCTTTTTATATACTCTTCTTCTCCAAACTCATAGCCAGAAATAAACATACTATGTTCAAGATCTGCGTTCTCCACCTCAATAATTCGTGCCTGTGGATATTTTTCTTTATTATTTAAAATGATTTTTTCGACTTTATTTTCTTTATTAAAAAGTAATCCTACGTTATGGCCAGGCTTTACCTCAATCACTTCAGGATCCTCGCCAGCCATTCTTACAAAACCACCTATAGGTAATAAGCGGATTGTATAAACCGTTTCATTTTTTTTAAAAGACAAGATTTTCGGTCCAAAACCAATTGCAAATTCACGGCATAATATCCCAGCACGATTAGCTAGAAGTAAATGTCCAAGCTCATGAAAAAAGACAAGAGCACCAAAAATGAGGACAAACGCTATCACTGTATTCACCTTGTATGACCACCTTTATCTAGATTAAAGTTTGTACAAAATTTCTTGTTAGTTGATCAACTTCTTGAATCTGCTCCAAACTAGGGTTTGCGATGCTCTCATGCTTATCCAACGATCTTTCAATAAATTCCTCGATTTGAAGAAACGTAATCTTTCCACTTAAAAATGCCTCAACAGCTACTTCATTTGCAGCATTTAAAACCGTAGGCATCGTACCACCTATTTTACCTGAATCAAACGCATATTGTAAGCATCGGAACCTGGTAAAATCCGCTTTTTCAAAATGTAATTTTCCAATTTCCCAAAGTTCTAACCTTTTCGCTTCTTTTAAAGGTAATCTCTCTGGATATGTTAATGCATATTGAATGGGAACTCTCATATCAGGTGTTCCTAGTTGAGCAATGATACTTCGATCGTGAAACTCAACTAAAGAATGAATAATACTTTCTTTATGTAATAAGACATCAATTTTGTCATAATGCAAATTGAATAACCAGTGTGCTTCAATTACTTCTAAGCCTTTATTCATCATAGTAGCTGAATCTATCGTTATCTTTGCACCCATAGACCAATTGGGGTGATTTAATGCTTGGTCCACCGTTACATTTACAAGGTCTTCCCTTTTTCGATCACGGAAACTTCCTCCAGATGCAGTTATGATCAAGCGGTCTATCGATTTGACACTCTCACCCTGCAAACATTGAAAAATCGCAGAGTGCTCACTATCTACTGGTAAAATATTAACATTGTATTTTTTTGCATGCTCTGTCACTAAATGTCCCGCAGTGACAAGAGTCTCCTTATTAGCTAGTGCAATTGTTATGTTATTTTCAATGGCTTTTAAAGTTGGTATTAACCCTACACTTCCAACTACAGCATTGACTAGACACTCTACTCCATCATAAATTGCAGCTTCAATAAGGGCCTCTTCACCATATCCTAATTTAACATCTTGACTTGAAAACTCCCGCTTAAGATGTTCATATGTTTCTTTATCTTTAACTGCAACAAATTCTGGCTTGAATTTCTTTATAATGTCGCTTCCGGATTTATAATTCCTTCCGAAAGACATCGCTACAAGCTTAAACTCTTCAGGGTGTGATTCAATAACCTCTAAAGTTTGTATTCCAATTGAACCTGTAGCTCCTAACAAACTAATCTTTTTCACGAAGTCACTTCCAATCAAATTAAGAAATGCTCTAGAGCGCCCTGTCTAATCTCGTTATAGACTGACCCTCGAGTTAGCTAACACAACATTTACTGTGATTTAAACGTTCAATGGTGTCGAAAGCCATGGCGCTAGAGCTAGACATATAATTTAGGCAAAAATGTTTTTCAAAATAGTAACCTTAAGAAATGTAAAATTGGTAAAACGAATAATAAGCTATCAAAACGATCTAGTATTCCACCATGACCCGGTAGGATTGTACCTGAGTCTTTTACCTGATATTGTCGTTTTAAAGCAGATTCAACAAGATCACCTATTTGTCCAAAAACAGATAAGAAGATGGTCATAAATGTGACGATGATGTAGTTATCAAGAACCCCTGTAAAATAATGATAGATCCATGCAAAAATAACTGCAAATAAAACACCGCCTACTGCACCTTCAATTGTTTTATTAGGACTAATTTCAGGCCAAAGCTTGTTTTTTCCCATTGCACGCCCAATAAAATAAGCACCTGAATCAGTTACCCATATCAATATTAATGCATAAAAAACTAATTCTAGACCACCTGGTGAAAGGTTTCTTGTTTCAATTAGAAAGTAAAAACCAATCCCTAAGTAAAAAATCGCAATGACAACGAAGCCTACATCGTCAAAAGTAAATTTATTTTTCGTTACAACAGTATAGGTTAATAACAACAGCAATGCCAATAAAGCAAATTCAGCCTTTGAAAAACTGTCTAGTATTTTTATATAAGAATTTGGAATCAATAGAACCCATAAAATTAATAAGCTAACTAGTCCCGGAATACTAGCTAATGAAATGTTTTTCATTTTTAAAAGCTCATATAATGCAATTGATGCTAATAAATAAACAAATATTGTAAACGGGAGCTCCCCGTAAATGACAAATGGAAGAAAAACAGCTGCAGCTAGTACTGCAGTTAGTATTCGTTGTTTCATTGTATTTCATCACCTTTTATACGCCGCCAAATCTGCGCCCTCTTTGTTGATATGTGTAAATAGCTTGAAGTAAGTTTTGTTCGTTAAAATCTGGCCATAGCACATCAGTAAACCAAAATTCTGTGTAAGCTAACTGCCATAGCATAAAATTACTAAGTCTTATTTCGCCACTTGTACGTATTAATAAGTCAGGGTCATGTAATGATTGTGTCATTAAATAATCAGAAAATAGGCTTTCGTTTATTGATGTTTCTTCAATTCGTCCTTCTTTAACATCTTGGGAAATTTTTTGGACAGCAGATATGATTTCTGCTCGACTTCCGTAGTTTAATGCAAAATTCAGAATAAGCCCTTTGTTATTCTCAGTATCACTCATCGCTTTTTCTACAGCTCTTAATGTGTGTGCAGGAAGCCTATTTTTATCACCCATAATACGGACTTGCACATTTTCCTCAATCAGTTCTGGTAAGTAAGTATTTAAAAATTCTTCAGGAAGCTTCATTAAATAGTCTACTTCTGTTTTAGGTCTTTTCCAATTCTCAGTTGAAAATGCATATAGTGTAAGTACTTTAACACCAAGGGCATTTGCTTGTTTGGTAATCTTTCGTACAACTTTCATTCCTTCATGATGACCCGCAATCCGTGGAAGTGCACGTTTTTTTGCCCATCTACCATTTCCATCCATGATAATCGCAATATGTTTAGGAATTTCTCCCTTTTCTATATCCACTTTAGCTATCGATTGTTCATTTGTGGCTTGGGAACTAGCTTTCCACTTTTTTAATAAGTTGAGCATGTGATTCCTCCATCACCCAATAATTCATGATCTCTTTTTACCATGATGACGTTAACAGTATTAACAAAAAAACCCCCTGTAAACATTAGAGGGTTTTTCACTTTTCTATTGTACCTATTTTCTCATTAAACTTCCATGATTTCTTTTTCTTTATCTTTTGCGACCTGATCAACTTTTACAATATAGTCATCGGTTAATTTTTGGACATTCTCAGTATTACTTCTTAATTCGTCCTCAGTGATATCACCATTTTTTTCTAGCTTTTTCAGGTCATCATTACCATCACGTCTAATATTACGAACAGCAACCTTTGCTTCTTCTGCATATTTCTTAACTAATTTCACTAGCTCTTTTCGTCTTTCTTCTGTTAAAGCAGGAATAGACAAACGAATAACCGAGCCATCATTTGAAGGAGTTAAACCTAAGTCAGACTTAAGAATAGCTTTTTCGATATCACCTATAACAGTCTTGTCATATGGTTGAATAACAAGGAGACGAGCTTCAGGTACACTAATAGAAGCAAGTTGGTTAACTGGAGTTGGAGCACCATAATAATCCATAGAGATTTTATCTAATAAGTTTGCGCTTGCTCTACCAGCTCTTACAGATGCTAATTCTCGACTTAAAGCTGACACAGCTTTTTCCATTTTATCTTTAGTATTCGCTAATACTTGTTTAGCCAAGGTTATTTCCCCCTAACAATTGTTCCAATATTTTCACCAGTTACGGCACGTTTAATGTTACCTTCTTCCATTATCGAGAAGACAATTAACGGTATATCGTTATCCATACATAAAGATGATGCAGTTGAATCCATTACCGCAAGACCTTCTTTTAGTACGTCTAAATAAGATAATGTTTCATATTTCACAGCATTTTTATCAATTCTAGGATCAGCGTTGTAAACACCATCAACATTATTTTTAGCCATTAAGATAACGTCTGCTTCGATTTCAGCAGCACGTAAAGCAGCTGTTGTATCAGTAGAGAAGTATGGGTTACCAGTTCCAGCTGCAAAAATCACTACGCGTTTTTTCTCTAAATGTCGAATCGCTTTTCTTCTTATGTATGGTTCTGCAACTTGTCTCATTTCTATAGAAGTTTGAACACGTGTCTGAATCCCTTGTGTTTCAAGACTATCTTGTAATGCTAGAGAATTCATTACTGTAGCAAGCATTCCCATGTAATCAGCAGTTGCTCGGTCCATTCCCATTTCACTACCGATTTTACCACGCCAAATGTTGCCACCACCAACAACAACAGCTACTTCAACATCCAGCTCTGCAATTTCCTTCACTTGTTTTGCAATTGATTGGATCACAGTAGGGTTAATACCAAAACCATTTTCACCTGCTAATGCTTCACCACTTAATTTTAGTACAATACGTTGATATTTAGGATTACTCATATTTACCTCCAACTCTGTTCCTTATAAGAAAAGCGCAAGCGCCTTGTTTAGCTCCGAAATGCATAAGACGCACAGGAATAGAAGGTGTTCTTTACCTTCAATTCCTGTGTGGCTTATGACTCGAGGAGCTAGGCGCTGGAGCTAGACACGAAAACTAAGTATAAAAAAACTTATACATTTTTGTTATCTAGAAAAGCGCAAATCGGCTACTGCCTATATATATCTCCAAAAGAAGGGAACACAGCCTGTGTTCCCTCTTCCATTTTTTGATCATTTACACTTATATTCTAAGCAATTAGAAAAAGTGCTAGATAGCAAAAATTATTTTTTAACTTGACTCATTACTTCTTCAGCAAAGTTGTCTTGGCGCTTTTCGATACCTTCTCCAACTTCATAACGGATAAATGTTTTTACAGAACCGCCTTTTGACTCAACAAATTGTTTAACTTTTTGATCTGGATCTTTAACAAAGCTCTGATCAAGTAAGCAAATATCCTCAAAGTATTTACCTAAACGGCCTTCAACCATTTTAGCTACGATATTTTCAGGCTTGCCTTCGTTAAGAGCTTGTTCTGTTAAAATTTTACGCTCATGTTCAGCTTCTTCAGCAGAAACTTGATCGCGAGAAACATACTTAGGATTAACTGCAGCGATATGCATTGCTACATCTTTAGCAGCATCTTCATTAGTAGTACCTTCTAATAATGTAAGAACACCAATACGTCCTCCCATGTGTAAGTAAGCACCAAATGCATCGTTATCAGATTTAGATACAATTGTAAAACGACGAAGAGTGATTTTTTCACCAATTTTTGCAATTGCTGAGTTAATATAATCTCCAACATTTGTACCATTGTCCATTGTTTCTGCTAATGCAGCATCAACATCAGCTGGTTTTTTCGTCAATAAGAAATCAGCTAATCCATTGATTAACTCTTTAAATCCTTCGTTTTTCGCTACGAAGTCAGTTTCAGAGTTAACTTCCAAAATAACTGCCTCATTACCGTTAACTTTTACTAATGTAGATCCTTCTGCTGCAATACGGTCAGCTTTTTTAGCTGCTTTTGCGATACCTTTTTCACGTAGGTAATCAATCGCTTGATCCATATCTCCGTTTGTTTCAGTTAACGCCTTTTTACAATCCATCATTCCAGCGCCAGTTTTTTCACGTAGTTCTTTTACCATTTGTGCAGTTACTGCCATAACGGTATTCCTCCTTAAGGTCAATTGTTTTTATAGTTTAAGAATTATCTTGTTCTTAAGATAAAGTTTCGACATACAGCTCCATCGCCTAGCCCCACTTGGGTCTACAGCCACCCAATAATTGAAGGCGAAAAACGCCTTCTATAATTGACGTCTTATTTTCCCGAGCCTGTTCAAGGCGCTTTTGCATTTGTACTTTATGTAACTTGCTTAAAAAAAGGTGATAAAAGGTCAATTCCCCTTATCACCTTTTGCACATTATGCAGGTGTTGTTTCTTCACCTTGTTTAGATTCTAAAATTGCATCTGCAATTTTTGCAGTAAGAAGCTTAACAGCGCGAATTGCATCATCATTTGCAGGGATTACGTAATCAATTTCATCTGGATCACAGTTTGTATCAACGATACCAACGATCGGGATGTTTAATTTACGAGCTTCCGCTACTGCGATACGCTCTTTACGAGGATCAATAATAAATAATGCATCTGGTAATTGCTTCATGTCTTTAATTCCACCTAGGAATTTTTCAAGACGCTCAAGCTCTTTGTTAAGTTGAACAACTTCTTTTTTAGGAAGGACTTCAAAAGTTCCATCTTCCTGCATTCTTTGAATATCTTTTAAACGTTTGATACGCTTTTGGATTGTTTCAAAGTTTGTTAACGTACCACCTAACCAACGTTGGTTAACAAAGTACATTCCAGAGCGTTCTGCTTCTTCTTTAACAGAGTCCTGTGCTTGTTTTTTTGTACCAACGAATAGGATTGTACCACCTTCAGCTCCAAGTTCCTTAACGAATTTGTAAGCTTCTTCAACCTTTTTAACTGTCTTTTGAAGGTCGATAATGTAGATACCGTTACGCTCAGTAAAGATGTAACGTTTCATTTTTGGGTTCCAACGGCGTGTTTGGTGACCGAAGTGAACACCAGCTTCAAGCAATTGCTTCATAGAAATAACTGACATGTGTTTGTTCCTCCTAATGGTTTTGTTCTCCTCCGCTTATATCATCTTTAAGCATAACTGTTACTAACAGCACCAATGCTTAAATCTATAAACGTGTGTAATAACACCAAAAATTAATATACCATATTGAAATATGACAATCAAGGATATATTGACTACTTTTGACGAAATTTAAGAAGAAGCTCTATTTCTGTCTTTCCCTTACTTAATTTTTTAGCAATCTGTTCAACAGTATGACCGTTTTCATATAGATTTATAGCTTGAATTTCAAAAGGAAGATCTTTTTTTTGTACTGGTTGACTGATTTCAACAATATCTTCGATTTCATTAAGCTCAGATAAGTAGTCAGGTAGTTCACTCTCTTGAGGTTCTTCCGGTACTTTCTCATTCGTGTGAATCATCGTGGAGTTGGCTGTGGGATGATTGCTCTCTTTTGTCTTTGCTTCTAACTCTTTTCCATGGTTAGTAATATGTGCAGATTCTTGTTTTAAATGCTGGATCAGTCTCTCATTCTCTTCTTTCATCTCAATTAAAAAGCTTGTCATTGAAGTTTCCGTTTCATCAAGGATAGCCCTTTGAGAATTTGAAAGATCTTTAATCGTTGAATATTTTGTATATAAAACGATGATAAAATAAAAAGCTACTACATGGAGTAGTAAACTTATCAATAGTAATATTGTAGTCATAGACATCCTTTCTTAACCAAAAAAATCGATTTTTCCCCTTTATAGGGATGATCAGGATTCTCATCTTGTTTTTTCTTTTTTTCTGATTGTGCTGTTGATGTTGCTCAGAACTTTCCTTTTTTAGATGTAATTTCTCACTATCACTATTTTCTTACACTTGTGATCTTTTTATGTCAGATTATTTTTGAAATGAATTAGCCAGCTGGTCTTGAGCAAGCTGGCTTCTTTGATTTAGTTGCTCCTGTAGCTTTCCTGTATCATGTGTACGTGGAAGGGCAGTACATTTCAATATTTCTAAGGCTCACATTCACTCTCACCCGATTAATGTTAATGAATCACATTTTCCAATATTTTTCTTAATTTAAATAAAGCTTTTGAATGAATTTGTGAAATTCTTGAAGTTGATAAGTTCATAACTTGTCCAATTTCAGTTAAGGTTAATTCTTCTTTGTAAAAAAAGCTAATCACAAGCTGTTCTTTCTCACTTAGCTGGGTAATCACTTCAGATAATTGTCCAATTAATTCATCTTTTAGAATTTTATCTTCGGGTGTGTGCTGATGTTCATCTTTAATCGTAAACCCGATGCCTTCCCCATCATCTTGATCAAAAAGCTGATCATCGATTGAAAGGACATTCGCAAAAAAACCTTCATTTATGACACTGACGACTTCACCTTCAGAAAGTCCTAACTCATTTGCAATCTCTTTTGAAGAAACGTTTCTTAGATGCTTTTGCTCTAATTTCTCAATAGTTGCTTCAACACGTTTTGCTTTTTCTCTAGAACTACGTGGTAACCAATCCTCTTTTCTTAATCCATCAATAATTGCTCCCCTTACTCGGAAAGATGCATACGTATCAAATTTCAAATCTCGATTTGGATCAAACTTTTCTAATGCATCGTATAGGCCAAATAAGCCTAAACTCATTAAATCATCCTTACTTACACTTTTAGGAAGCCCCACAGAAATCCTCTGTACGTGATAAGAAACAAGGGGCATGTATCTTTTTATGAGAACATTGCCAGCATTTGTGTCACGTACATCTATCCATTTTTGCCATATCACTTGTTCCTCATTTATTGTTAATTGAGCCATTTTAACCCCCCCTTACCAAGAATTGTAAACACACCTCTATTATTCAAATCACTTTTGTACCTTGATTTACTGTTCTTATCATCAATTCACATGTTTTCGGGTCAAATTCGATTGTTCTACCACTATTACCGCCAACATCCTCACTTATTAGATTGATGTTATACTTTTTTAGCTGTTGCTTAATTGCTTCTACATTTCTCGGACCAATTCTCATCATGTCATTAGACGATTGAAATTGAAACATCTGAGCACCGCCAGCCATTTTAGCTTGTAGTGATCTAACCCTAGCTCCTGATTCTGCTAATCTATCCAATAACTGTGGTATTGCAGTATCAGCGTATTTAGCATTGTTCATAGAGCCTTTATTTGCGAGAGAAGAGTCCGGAAGCATGATATGTGCCAAACCCGCTACTTCGTTTACCTTGTCAAATAATATCAAACCGACACAAGAACCTAGTCCTGAGGTTCTAATTTGATTAGGTGACTTAACTACATTAAGATCAGCAATCCCTACTTTTATTGTTTCCTTAGATTTAATCATCATCTGTTACACCTAATGCTTCAAAGAGCTTTTTAAATGAGGTTGGATCTGGTAATAGAAAAAAGTGGCCTTTAACAGTGTCAACTTCTTGCTGATCTTCTTCTTTAATTACTGTGTCAATAATAATCGCATAATCACTCACTTGGGATAATTCAATCAATCCATGACTTATTACTGCTCCAAACATATCGAATGATAAAGCAGGCACAGAAGGATAGAGATGTAAATCAGTGAGGTCAGATAATGATGAAAGATATGATCCTGTTACTATATTTCCAAGCTCCTGAAATGCAGATAGTCCAATTTCATCATAAGTTGATTGTCTAAGTGAAAAATTAGCATCATCAATTAATTGCTTTACAAAGCGTTCAGCCTGTTCAATGCTAAGTACAAAAAATAGAGAACCAGGAATATCCCCTTCAATTCGTAAAAAAACACTGGCAATAAAGACTTCAGGTCCTCCTAACCATTCTGTTAACTCATTAAAAGAAACAACTTTAACATTTGGAACCGACATATCAATTTTTTTATTTAAAAGCTTAGAAAGGGCGGTAGCAGAGTGACCAGCTCCAATATTACCTACCTCTTTTAAAACGTCTAAATGCTTAAAAGAAATACTTTTTAAAAATTCCATTTGTATGCTCCTAAACTAGCAATGAAGGCTGATTTTCAATCTTTAATATTTCTTCTAAATCAATCATGACAATTAATCTTTTTTCTAATTTTGCTACACCTTGAATATAGTCTGAATGAACTGCTCCTACTACTTCAGGTGCTGGTTCAATAATTTCTGAATGAATATCAATTACATCATTTGCTGCATCGACTATAAAGCCTACCTCCGTGTCGTCCTTAGAAACAATGATTATTCTTGTACCCTCATTCGTTGAAAGTTTTTCTAGACCGAGACGTTTACGTAAGTCAATTATCGGCGTGACAACACCTCTTAAATTAATAACACCTCTTATATAAGGTGCTGTTCTAGGTACACGTGTAATATGTTGAACCTTTTCAATCGATTTAACTTGTTGAACAGGAATTCCATATTCCTCATCCTGTAGTTGAAACACAATGACTTTTACATCTTCTGACATGTATTCACTCATTGGAAAGACCCCTTTCTTAGTAATGCGGAATGCTTAGTTAGCCCCGACAAGCATAAGAAAATAATAGATAGAAGGTGTTCTTCTCTTCCATTCATTAGTAGCTTAAGCCTTAGATAAAAATGGATTTTTTACTTTTTCTGTTAAACTAGGTTTTTGATTTCTAAAGGCGTTCGCTTTCCTCTCAAATCAACAAAGTGCAAAAATCAACAGTGAACATTAACAGAGCCTTTTCTTTATAGGCTAGACACATACAATCCTCTATTTTATTAAAGAATTACAATCAATAATTAGAGCTACTTGTCCATCTCCTAAAATGGTTGCACCTGTGATAGCAAAAACTGAATTCAAATAATTCCCGAGAGATTTTAGAACAATTTCCTGTTGGCCGATGAACGAATCCACTACTAACGCAGCCATTTTATCACCTTTTCGTACAATTATTAAGGAAACAAAATCTTCATTTGAATTTTCCACTGGTACTTCAAATATCTCACTCAAGAATACTAATGGAACAATTTTCCCGCGATAATCAATGACCTTTTGATTATGTGCTTGTAGAATTTCTTCCTTTTTAATAACTGCCGTTTCAATTATAGACGATAGTGGGATTGCATATTTTTCATTTTGTAATTCCACAAGCATCACTGAGATTATTGATAAAGTAAGTGGAAGCTGAATTGAGAATAAGGATCCTTTTCCTTCCTCAGCATCAATTGATACAGAGCCACCAAGTGATTCAATTGTACTTTTAACAACATCCAGACCTACTCCACGTCCTGATATATCAGAGATTTGATCGGCAGTGGAAAAACCAGAAGAAAAAATAAGCTCATAAACCTGTTTGTCAGTCAAGGTTGATGCAGTTTGTTCAGTGATAACATCTCTGTCAATGGCCTTTTTTAGAACTCGATCACGATTTATACCTGCACCATCATCTTCGATTTCTATGAACACATGATTTCCACTATGGTAAGCTCTTAAAATTACATTTCCTTCTTCTGTTTTCCCTTTTTTCACTCGAACATCTGGCATCTCAATACCATGATCAATTGCATTTCGTAAAAGATGAACAAGTGGATCACCTATTTCATCAATGACTGTTCGATCTAATTCAGTTTCAGCACCAATAATCTCTAAGTTTATTTTTTTATTTAAATCCTTTGCAAGTTGACGAATCATACGAGGGAAACGGTTAAATACTGTCTCAACTGGAACCATTCTCATGTTTAAAATGATATTTTGCAGATCACCTGAGATTCTTGACATTCTTTCAACTGTTTCATCCAGTTCGTTATTGTTTAAATCCTTTGAAATTTGTTCTAATCTCCCACGGTCAATTACAAGCTCTTCAAATAGATTCATAAGAATATCTAAACGTTCGATGTTTACTCGAATTGTTTTCGTGCTCGTTGCTGCAACTTGTTTTTTTGCTACACTAGTTTCTTGTTCTAGTATTTGTACGCTCTCTTCATTTTTCATCGAGCTATCATTACCAGCTAAATCAGCAGGTCTTAAATTAGATTGCGAGTTAGTCATATTTGAAGGGTCTAAAATATGGATCTTAACCGCTTCAATTTCAGACACTTTCATCACTTTATTTTGAATATCATCGCTTGTATCTTTAGAGACAATTGCCACAGTGAATTGTGAATCGAACTTTTCATCTTCTAAAAGTTCTACAGTAGGTACAGACTTGATCACTTCACCAATTTGTTCTAAAATTTCGAAAACCATAAATACTCTTGCTGCTTTTAATAAGCAATCCTCACGTAGAGAAATCGACAATTCATATGCAGAAAACCCTTGCTCTTTCGATTGCTGAATGATAGTGTATTCAAAATCATCATATTCCTGTATTGTATGATTACTAGAATCATTGTTAGTATGTCGCTGGCTATTATGATCGTGGCTACCTTCGTCACCATTTTCAATGGATTTTAACATGGCAACAATAGCTGATACATCCTTTTTTCCATCTCCACCTTCCGTAATGGAATAAACCATTTCCTCAAGTGCATCAACAGAGGCAAAAACGGCATCAAACAAGGCTGGTGTTACTGAAAGCATTTCATTTCTTATGGCATCAAGAACGTTTTCCATTTGGTGGGTTAAGCTAGCGAGGTCTTCATAGCCCATAGTTGCACTCATTCCTTTAAGAGTATGAGCGGATCGAAAAATGTCATTAACAATGGCTAAGTCATTGGGATTCTTCTCTAAATCTAGTAATTTTTCATTACATGCTTGTAAATGCTCTTTGCTTTCTTCAATAAAAACTTCTAAATATTGATTCATATCCATAGAGTAACACCCCTTAGTTTCGTATAAAATCCATAATAGCAGCAGCTATATTTTCCAGGTGTTCAACTTTATCAACAAGGTTTGTACTAAGTGCTGATCTAGGCATACCATACACTACAGATGTCTGCTCAGATTCTACTATGGCATTAACAACACCTGTTAATTTAAGCTTTCTTAACCCTTCGGTACCATCAGATCCCATTCCAGTCATAATGACAGAAATTTTACGGTAATCCTGTAGCTTACTTATTGATTCAAACATCACATCAACAGAGGGACGATGTCCATTTCTTATATCTGATTGATCAATTTTAATTGTTAAATAGCCTCCAGATTTCATTACCTTTAAATGAGAGCCACCTGGTGCAATATAAGCAATTCCATTTTGTAAGTGTTCACCATTTTCGGCTTCCTTTACAGTGATGAATGAAATTGAGTCTAAGCGATTAGCTAGAGATTGAGTAAATCCAGGAGGCATGTGCTGGACAATGAGAATTGGTGCATCAATGTCTGCTGGTATCTTTGATAATACTTGTTGCAACGCTCTTGGTCCTCCAGTAGAGGTACCAATACAGACAATTTTCTTATTAAGGCTATTTTTGTCGATGATTATAGGACTTTTGTCTCTGTTTGAGTCTATTTTACTATATCCCATTTCCTTTAGGTGAATATTTTTTCGATTTACTTCTTTTGACAATTTATGAACATTTGCTGACTTCGCGAGTATAACTTTTTCAATTATTTCTTCTTTAACTTTGTATAAGTCTAATGAGATTGCTCCTGAAGGTTTTGCAATAAAATCAAATGCACCATATTGCAATGATTTTATTGTATTTTCAGCACCCTGAGTTGTTGTGCTTGATAGCATAATAACTGGTCTTGGAAATTGATCCATAATAACTTTCAATCCTTCAATTCCGTCCATTATGGGCATTTCGATATCCATTGTGACCACATCGGGATTTAATAACTCGACCTTCTTTATAGCATCTTGTCCGTTTCTAGCAGTTCCAATGACTTCAATCTTTTCTTCTTCATTTAGAAAATCAGTAATTATTTTTCTCATGAAGGCAGAATCGTCAACTACAAGTACACGTATCTTACTCACCCAAGTTTACCTGCCTTTCATGAAGAAATATTTTAATTTTGCAATAAAAGGTTTAGCATCTTTTTCATCAATTGATGATGACTGTCTATATATAAAGTCGTTAGCAATTTTGAATATAGCTTTACTTGCATGGCAATTTGGCTGATACATTAAGAATGGTTTTTGATCAATAACTGCTTTCATGATGGTTGAATCATCAGGAATAGTACCTAACAGTGTGGCTTCGCGTTTTAAAAACTGTTTCATTGTTTGTGCTAATCTATTAAAGGTAGAATCGCCAATTTTACGATTATATGCACGATTAACAACGATTGAAAATGGCATCGTTTCATGATTTACACAAATATGCTTTATAGCAGCATAAGCATCAGTCATTGACGTTGGTTCTGGCGTTGTAATAACGATTATTTCATCAACACAGAGTATGAACCTTAAACTGTCTTCGGAAATCCCAGCTCCCATATCAAAAATAACAAAATCATATGCATTAAATAAACGCTCAAGCTCTTGAATAAAACGTTGAAATTTCTCTTCACTTAGTCTAAAAATTGTACCTAAACCAGTTCCACCTGAAATATAATCAAGATTATTTGGACCTGTTGATATAATGTCAGATAGTGAAACATTTTTATTAAAAAAGTCAACGATTGTAAGTCTAGAGCTTTCACCAACAAGAATATCAATATTCCCCATGCCAATATCTAAATCAAATAATAAAACTCTTTTTTGAGCTTTTTGTAAGGCTAAAGAGAAATTCAAGGAAAAGTTAGATTTTCCAACTCCACCTTTACCACTCATAACCGCGATTGATTTCGCTTGCATTCTCAATGTCTTTAATTGCTCTCTTAAGCTTTTTGCTTGATCATTCTCCATATCACTCTACCTCAATATCTGTTCGACTATACGTTCTCTTGTTGCTACTTCGATATCATCGGGGACAGTTTGACCATGTGTAGTATAGGCAATACCTTTATTCGTTTTTACCATGACCTCAAACAATGATCCTCTGGTCGAAGTTTCATCGAGCTTTGTGAAAATAAGCCTATTAATTGGAAGGACTGAAAATTGCTCATATACCGCAATCATGTCTGATGGTTTAGCCGTTGCAGCTAACACGAGAAAGGTTTCCATCTCATCATTAAAATCAATAATGGTTTGAAGATCTTTCACATACTGGGATTCCAAGAAATTCCTACCAGCAGTATCGATAAAAATAAAATCATATTTATCAAGTTTTGTTTTTGCTTCTTTAAAATCATTAACACTATAACAAACTTCAATTGGAACGTTTAAAATTTTTGCATAAGTTTTTAACTGGTCAATAGCTGCTATTCTATATGTATCTGTCGTGATAAAAGCGACCTTTTTCTTTTTCTGTAATACACAATGTGCAGCAAGCTTTGCGAGAGTTGTTGTTTTCCCAACACCAGTTGGTCCAATTACATTAATATATTTCTTTTGATAGGACATCCCACCAAATTCAAGCTCCTTTAACTCATTAAGGAAGATTTCTGTTTCTTTTTCTCTTAATTGTGCAATGGTCAAGCTTCCATTACCAAGATACCAATAATTTAAAAGCTCTGACATAACCTGACCTCGAATTGATGAATTTATCTCTTGTTTTGTCAATTGTTTTAAGATTACTTTCAGTGGCTCTGGATAAAAGTCACTTCTTTCATTAGTAGAGATTGAATTTAGTAAGCCTTTTAATTCCTTTAATTCTTTTAAAACACCCTGATTATTGTCGACATTAATTGATGTAGAAACGTGTTCATTGTGCATTCCAGTTTTATTTTGTGATTTAGGAAAAGCGTTGTTTTTATCTTGTGTATTAGTTCGCGTTTCTCCCATTTTTTTTCGGTCTGTTTCTTCTGGGTCTATGGCTGCAATCACTTCAATCTGTTTCTTTGCAAAGAGCCCTAAAAATCCACCTGTATTACTGACTTTCGAATTTAAAATAACAGCCTCATTTCCCATCTCAGAACGAATTTTTTTCATTGCTTCTTGCATTGAAGGTGCAATAAATTTCTTTACCTTCATTCGACATTCACCACCCCAACACTCTGTACTTCGACATTTGCCTCTAATTCATTATAGGATAAAATAGGCACCTGAGGAAAATACCGATCTGTGAGTTGTCTAACATACATTCTTACTGCAGGTGAACATAATAGTATTGGTGTTTGCTGCTGAAGCGAAAGCATTTCTATCTCTTTAGCTATTGCCTCAATAATCGATTGAGAAACGTCAGGACTTAATGATAAGTAATTTCCATGTTCTGTTTGTTGTACACCATCGGCAATTATTTTCTCAATTTTTCCTGACAAGGTAACTACCTTTAATTGTTGATCTTGATCTGTATATTGACTAGTAATTTGTTTTGCAAGAGCCTGTCTTACATACTCACCTAATAGCTCTGTATCAGAAGTCATCTTCCCAAAATCGGCAATTGTTTCAAAAATAATTGGTAGATTCCTAATAGAAACCTTTTCTCTTAAAAGCTTTGCAAGTACTTTTTGAATATCGCCTATTCCTAGTGGTGTCGGCGTTACTTCTTCTACTAATATTGGATAGGTTTCTTTTAAATGATCAACCAATTGTTTTGTTTCTTGTCTTCCGAGCAATTCATGTGCATGTTGTTTAATAACTTCAGTGATATGTGTTGAAACGACTGAAGGTGGATCAACAACCGTATAACCGTACATTTCAGCTGTATCCTTTATTTCTTCTGTAATCCATTTAGCAGGTAGCCCAAATGAAGGCTCGACAGTATCAATACCATCGATTGAATCATCCTCAATTCCTGGAGCCATCGCTAAATAATGATCAAGTAGAATCTCACCTTTAGCTACTTCATTTCCTTTTATTTTCAAACGGTATTCATTTGGTTGAAGCTGGATATTATCACGAATTCTAACAACCGGTAAAACAATTCCAAATTCGATTGCCAACTGCCTTCTTATCATTACAACACGATCGAGAAGGTCCCCACCTTGATTTGTATCTGCAAGCGGGATTAAGCCGTAACCAAATTCAAATTCAATCGGATCAATATTTAACAGATTTACAACACTTTCCGGACTTTTCATTTCATCCATTTCAATTTCCTGTTCAATTTCTTCTTCATCGGGAACTTGTGATTCTTTTGATCTTGAAATCATGTACCCTCCAAAACCTAGTAATCCAGCAATTGGTAAGGTTAGTAAAAGACCTATTGGTGTAAAAATACCTAATAATAGTATAGTCCCAGAAGCTACATAAAGCATTTTTGGATATGCAAACAATTGTGCTGTAATATCACTACCTAAGTTACCTTCTGATGCTGCTCTAGTTACAACGATTCCAGTAGCAGTTGAAATTAATAATGCAGGTATTTGGCTGACAATCCCATCTCCAACTGTCAGCATTGTGTAATGCGATGCTGCTTCACCAATCGCCATCCCTTTTTGCATCATGCCAATAATAATTCCAAATAGCATGTTGATCAAGACCATGATGATTCCAGCAATAGCATCCCCTTTTACAAATTTACTCGCACCATCCATCGCTCCATAGAAATCTGCTTCATTTGCAACTTTCTCTCGACGTTCTCTGGCTTGTTGCTCGGAGATCATACCAGCGTTTAAGTCTGCATCAATACTCATTTGCTTACCTGGCATTGCATCAAGGGTAAAACGCGCTGCAACTTCAGAGACACGCTCAGATCCTTTTGTTATTACAACAAATTGGATGACAATTAAAATAATAAAAACAACCATTCCTACAAGGATGTTTCCACCAGTTACAAAAGTACCAAATGTTTCGACAACCTTTCCCGCATCACCTTCAGCTAAAATAGCGCGAGTTGTTGAAACATTTAACCCTAAACGAAATAAGGTTAAGAGTAATATTAATGAAGGGAAGATGGAAAATTGTAATGGTTCGTTCATATTCATTGACGTAAGGATGACTAACAACGCAAGAGATATATTTATGATAATTAAAAAGCTTAACAACCAGCCTGGAAACGGGATGATAAGCATTGCTATGATTAAGATAACACTAAGTAATACAGATAAATCTCTTGCAGACATTTTTTTCTCTCCTTAAAACCAGTCAATTCTATCTTTAGCTTTCATGAATAATAAATATTTTATCCAATATAAACTTACACTAATTTAACGGTACTTTTTTACATTGATTTCGCTTGATAAACATAGGCTATGATTTCTGCGACAGCTTGGAAGAATTCCTCCGGTACAGCTTGGCCTATTTCAACTTGATCGTACAGTGCTCGTGCAAGAGGTCTATTTTCAACCATCATTATTTCATTCTCTTTCGCAATTGCTTTAATTTTTTGCGCGACAAGATCAACCCCCATCGCAACAACATATGGAGCATCCATTTTTGATTCGTCATATTTTAA
Organism: Metabacillus sp. KUDC1714; assembly: GCF_014217835.1. Classification (NCBI taxonomy): domain Bacteria; kingdom Bacillati; phylum Bacillota; class Bacilli; order Caryophanales; family Bacillaceae; genus Metabacillus; species Metabacillus elymi. Next base: position 4,316,321 of record NZ_CP055263.1, on the reverse strand, counting down.
AGCAATGGCATAATGTGTTGGATTCGTAATGACAACATCTGCAGTTGGTACATCCTGCATCATTCTTCGCATTGCCATTTCACGTTGCCTTTGCTTAATTTTCGATTTAATTAATGGGTCACCTTCTGATTTTTTATATTCATCCTTTATATCCTGCTTTGACATTTTAAGGTTTTTTTCATAATCATATCGCTGATAAAGATAATCCATTAACGCCAATAACAGCAGGGCTGCAGATGCAAATAAACCCATTTTCACAGTTAAGGAAGCAATAAATTGAAAAGATTGTTCCACAGTCATTTGCGATAGCCGTAAAACATTTTCCATATCGAACCATATAACAGCAAATGTAACTAATCCAACAAATGAGATTTTCAACAGTGACTTTAATAGCTCCACAATTGCACGCATTGAATAAATTCGTTTGAAGCCTTGAATGGGATCCAATTTATTTAATTTCATTTGAATAGCTTCTGTCGAAAATAAAAAACCAACTTGAAGGTAATTACCAAGTACACCTGCTACTAATGCGATTCCCATAATCGGAGCAAGAATCATTGCAGCTTGAAAAGCCATTGTTAAAAAAAAATCATACACGTTTTCATCTGTTAAATCTAAAAGTAAGTAATCTTGAAAAACACCTTTTATCATGAGTAAAATTCGGTCTCTCATAAAAGCGCCTATGAATAGAAACGATAAAAAAACAGTTAATAGTGATAATGCAGTATTTACATCCGCACTTTTAGCAACTTGACCTTTTTTTCTTGCATCCTGTTTTTTTCTAGGCGTAGCTTTTTCTGTTTTCTCTCCCGAAAAAAACTGTAAATCTAATTTAAGAAGGTTCATTGCCTACTCCTCCAAGCAATTCCATGAGTCCTCGCATTGTATATGTCATCGTTTCAAAAAGCTGTTGCATTAACAAAAATAATGCACCCATTACAAGAATAAGCATGATAAAGCTTACTCCAATCTTTAATGGCAATCCTACAACAAATATATTTAGTTGAGGAACCGTTCTTGCAACAATACCAAGTGCTATGTCAACTAAAAACAATGAGCCTACAACAGGAATCGACATTTGAAACGCAATGATAAACATGGAATTAAATGTTTGAACAATGAATTCAATAATATTTTCTTCACCCAATGGTAAAAAAAGTTGATCGATCGGAACAAACTGATAACTATAAAATACTCCATCTAATAATAGGTGATGAGCATTCAGACTAATCATAAGCAATAGTGACAATGTATAGAGAAATTGTCCTATAAGGGGACTTTGTGCACCAGTTTGTGGGTCAATAACATTTGCGATAGCAAAGCCCATTTGAAAATCAATAAAACTTCCTGCAATTTGAACAGCTGCAAGGATAAAGTAAGCACAAAAGCCAATGATTAGCCCGAAAAGTGCTTCCTTTAAAATAAGAATAAAATATTGGCTATCTATCTCAATTGCTGGTGGTTCTAAGGAAATGAACATAATATATGCTAAAAAAAAAGAAAAACCAATTTTATGTGTATTAGGGATATTTCGATAAGAAAATAGAGGTAAAGTAACAAAAAAAGCTGTTATCCTCATAAATACTAGAAGAAATGCTGGATAATTTTCAAGAATTATAACCATTTTTACCCCACAAACCTATTTAAATTACCGAATATATCTTGAGCATAGGAAACAAGTGTAGAAAGCATCCACGGACCAAAAAAAATTAATCCTAATAACACTGCAACAATTTTCGGAATAAACGCAAGTGTTTGTTCTTGAATTTGAGTAGTAGCTTGAAATATACTGACTACTAAACCAATTACAAGTGCTAATAATAATACAGGCCCACATATGATTAAAGTTGTATACACCGCTTTTTCTGCTAAAGAAATTACAAACTCTGAACTCATTCGTTCTCACCCATTCTAAAAACTTTGTAACAAAGACTTAATAATTAAATACCAACCATCTACTAACACAAATAATAAAATCTTAAATGGTAGAGAAATCATAACTGGCGGTAACATCATCATCCCCATGGACATGAGAATACTTGCAACGACCATATCAATGACTAAAAAAGGAATGAATATCATAAATCCTATTTGAAAAGCTGTTTTAATTTCACTTATCGCAAACGCAGGGACAAGAGCTGTTAATGGAATATCTTCGACCGATTCAGGACTTTCAATACCTGCATAATTCAGAAAAAGTGCTAGGTCTTTTTGTCTTGTGTGCTTACTCATAAATTCCTTAAACGGTAATGCTGCTCGCTCATATGCTTCTTCTAATTGAATTTCCTCATTAAAAAGAGGTGTTAAAGCTTGTTCATTCACTTCTGAAAAAGTCGGTGCCATGATGAAAAAGGTTAAGAATAAGGCAATGCCAATCAAAATTTGATTTGGTGGCATTTGTTGCGTTGCCAGAGATGTCCGAACAAACGACAGAACAATAATAATTCGTGTAAAACATGTCATTAAGATTAAAATACTCGGGGCAATTGACAAGACAGTTAATAATAGTAATAGTTTTACAGATGTACTGACACTTTCTGCATCACTATTATTAAAAAATTCCATAAATTCATTCATGCTTGTTTAAACCCTTTCTTTTAACATCCTCAAGCTGTTTCGTTCGCTCGTTCTTTACCTTTTCTAACTGGTCTTTAAATGAAGTTGAAAATGTTGTTTCCTTCTCTTTTACCCGATTTCTTTTTAATTTGTCATTAAGTATAGTTGTCACCTTTTGGATTAAATCCTTAGGTTCAACGATCTGTTCCTGCTTTCGCTCAAAATCCTCAATTAATTGATTTCTTTCTTGTTCATCGTCTATTTCTTTAAGTAATGAAATCGATTCACCCACACCTAACACGAATAAGCGATTTCCAACCTTGACCATTTGAATTGATTTACTTTGCCCTAGGCTTGTACCTCCTAGATTGACAATTGACTGACCTTGTTGAAACATCCGGTTGCGTTTGGTGACAAATTTTAACAAGAAGTAAACCAAAAAAAGAACAAATGCTAGGGCAAGAAACATTTTAATAAAATCAAAGGCTGAAACTGAGAGCGCATCCTCCTGAACAACCGGCTCTTCTTTATTTTTTTCAATCGAAGTGTTATCAGTAGGCCCGTTATTCTCATCTTTTATATTCTCATACACACTTTCATTTACTTTTTCCTCCGCAAGTGCACTTATCGACGCTTGCGGAGTAAAAATGATAAGTGCTACTAACATCAATAACCAATAGATTCTATGAAGCAATTTCACTCCACCTTTAGCTTAATGTTTTACCAATAGCCTCTAAAACACGGTCTGCTTGGAATGGTTTAACAATAAAGTCTTTTGCTCCTGCTTGGATCGCATCGATAACCATCGCTTGTTGTCCCATTGCAGAACACATAATAACTTTTGCATTAACATTAATTTCTTTAATAGCTTTTAAAGCTGCAATACCATCCATCTCAGGCATTGTAATATCCATAGTAACTAGGTCTGGTTGATGTTCTTTATATTTTTCAACAGCTTGAGCTCCATCTGCTGCTTCTGCAACAACTTCATACCCATTTTTCGTTAGTATGTCTTTAATCATCATTCTCATAAATGCTGCATCGTCTACAATCATAATTTTATGTGCCATATTGTTCTCCGCTCCTAATACGTTATATTATTTTAGTTTATTTAGCCGTTCAGTTTGGCTGATAATATCAGTTACACGAACTCCAAAATTTTCATCAATAACAACTACTTCCCCTTTAGCAACAATTTTACTGTTTACTAAAATATCAACAGGTTCACCAGCTAGCTTATCGAGTTCAATAATTGAGCCTGATGATAATTCCAAAATTTCTTTCACTGAACGCTTTGTCCTACCTAATTCTACCGTAACTTGTAGAGGAATATCGAGTAGCATATCTAAATTTTGAATTTCTTGCTGCTGATATTGCATTGGTTCAAAAGAAGTGAAATCTGCTGGTTTTACATTAACTGCTGGTTGTTGTGTCGATTGTGTATATTGTGGTTGTGGTGTATTGTACATTTGCTGACTAGGTTGTTCCATGTATTGATTTGGATGGTGCATTTGTTGTTGCATTTGCATTTGATTGTACTGAGCTTGAGCATATTGTACAGGTATATCATTCATAACAGGTGATGGCTGTTGAACCTCTTTAACTGCTTCAGCTGTAGCTGCAACCTCTTGTACTGGATTAATTAATTGCTCGATTAAATCCTTAGCAAAATATAATGGTAATAATTGCATGATGTTAGAGTCAATTAACATTCCAATTTTAAGTCTAAACGAAACTTGAACAAATAAATCTTCATCTGGAATTGCCTGAGATTCATCAGTATCGTTTGCAGCGAGCAGTTCTACTCTCGGTGGTGATATATCGACCTTCTTGTTAAAAATTGTAGACATTGATGTAGCAGCCGAACCCATCATTTGATTCATCGCTTCCTGAACTGCACTTACCTGAATTTCACCAAGCATTTCATCAGGATTTAGACCGTCTCCGCCAATCATTAAATCCGCAATGATTGCAGCATCACTTTGCTTAATCACTAATAAATTACTACCAGAAAAACCCTCAGTATAATTCACTTCGATTGCTACATACGGATGCTCGAATTGGTCACCTAACTTGCTTTTTTGAACAACTGAAACACTCGGTGTTGTAATTTCAACTTTTTGCTGAAGTAGTGTTGATAATGCAGTTGCAGAACTACCGAAAGAGATATTTCCAATTTCCCCTATCGCATCCTCTTCCATTGCATTAAAATAATCCTCAGTTTTTAATATAATTGCCCCTTCGTTCTTTACAGGTGTTTGATCATCTTCAGAACTATTTCCCTTTAATAGAGCATCTATTTCATCCTGAGATAACATACCGTCACTCACCATCTTCGTCACCTCTCAATAAGTGGTCAATAATCTGAACCGCTATTTTTTTGTTCAATTTCCCTGGTTGTGCCGTATACTTTGGCTTATCACCTATTTTAACCACCAATGGTTTGTCGATCGAACTATTTAATTGAATGACATCACCAATCTGTAAATGGAGAAAATCCTGAACAGATATTTCAGAAGCCCCTAGCTCTGCAGACACTATTAAATCAGCTAATTGTATTTGCCTCTTAAGAGCTTCTATTTCATTTGGTTTAGGCTCTTTTCTATCTGATTGCATCCAATAATGAGCTGAAAGTCTCGGAATGATCGGTTCAAGGACAACATGTGGAATACATAAATTGATCATTCCACTTGTTTCACCAACCTGAATGTTTAATGAAATCACGACAACTGTTTCATTTGGTGATACCATTTGTAAAAATTGAGGATTGACTTCAAATTCCGACATCATTGGCTCAATATCAATGACAGAATCCCATGCTTCTTGATAATTTTCTAATGATTTTTCAAAAATATTTGAAATGATTTTTGTTTCAATTTCTGTTAAATTTTCAATTTTATTAATTCCTGAGCCAAGCCCCCCCATAACCCGATCCATCATAGCGTATGCTATATTAGGATTAACTTCCATAAGGATACGACCAACAAGTGGCTGAACTTCAAAAACATTTAGCACAGTCATTTTAGGGATTGAGCGGATAAACTCCTCATAGGGTAATTGATCGACTGATCCAACTGTTATTTGAATATAAGTTCTTAATTGAGCTGAAAAATAAGTCGTTAACAATCTAGCAAAATTATCATGGATACGTGTTAAGCTTCTGATTTGATCCTTTGAAAAACGTAATGCTCTTTTAAAATCATATACTTTAACTTTTCTGGTGGATTCTTCCTTCTTTAATTCATCTGCATCCATCTCACCAGTGGAAATGGCTGAGAGTAAGGCGTCAATTTCACTTTGTGATAAAATATCTCCTGCCAAAGTTTTCACCTCCTAGGATTATATGTTTGAAACTACTGAAGGATATAGGAAGTGGTATAAACCTTATTGACCTTGCCCTTTTGCATTAATCCATTTGCTTTTTGTTTAACTGTTTCTTTTAGCTTGTTCATTCCTTCTTTTCCCTCAAGCTGATCTGCGGTCATATTTGCTAGTTCCGATATGATAATATCACGGATTTGAAACTCTCTTTGTTCCAATTCTTCTTTTGCCTTTTTAGAATCAGTTTCAATTTTAAATGACAGACGTACTATATTACCACTGGATAAATTTGTGGTGATTTCCGGGATATCCACGGATGCTTCCACTACCTCTTCAATTGAAGGTTCTTTATGCTCTTCATTACCTTGAAATTTCATAACGACAACAAGTGCTGTTACACCGATTAATGTAATAGAAACGATAATGACAAGCATAATACTTATAAGCTTCTTATTCATCGTCCAAGACCTCCGAGCCTTTTCTTAACGACAGAACATTTATATCTCTATAAAAAGAAGTTATTTTCTGAGAAACCTCTTGTTCTGGCTCTTTCACAACATATTTATGCCCATTTGTTAAAGTAATCGTTGTATCAGGAAATGATTCAATTACCTCAATAAATAATGCGTTTAGTGAAAATGGTTTTCCATTTAACCTTGTTAACTGAATCATAATATGTGAGGAAGACTTAGAAATGTGACATTAAATCCGCCTCATTCCCCCTTAATTAACGTTTTAAGCCCATTAATTCTTGTAAGATTTCATCTGAAGTAGTAATGATTTTCGTATTAGATTGGAAGCCACGCTGCGCAACAATCATTTCTGTGAATTCTTCAGAGAGATCAACGTTGGACATTTCAAGTGCACCAGCAATAATTGATGCTGCTCCATCTTTACCAGCTACTGTTAACTCTTCAAGTTGAATACCATTATTATCTTTGTCAATTGAACCTGAGTTAGCTGTTTGTTTAAATAAGTTTCCACCAATTTTTTCTAGACCACCTGAATTTGTGAACATAGCCACACGGATTTGGCCAGCAAGATTTAATTCTCCATTTTCATTTACAAATGTAACTGTACCATCTGGCCCAATACTAAAGCTTTGAGCATTTAAAGGAATTTGGATTAACCCAGCTTCACCACTTAGCTTATTTGTGAAAGTTGGATCTTGCAAACTTGATGCAACTTCCTCAAAGTTAACGACAGATTGACCTATTTTTTCTAAGTCGATCATGTAGTTGTTTAAATCAGCAATTGTGTCGTTTAAATTGGTTAACGTTGCATCTGGCACTGGATTATTAGCTCCAGGTGCTGTATATGTACCAGTTAATTGAGCAATCGTTGTATTAAATTCTTTTACGATTGTACCAACCGGTTGTGCTCCATTAAACGTAGTGACTCCACCATTTAAATTTCCAACATTGGTATTAAAAGCAGTAGCAACTGTGTTGAAATTAGTTTGTGCATTAGTATATTGAGCAATAATTGTATTTAAAGCACCATTTGCGCTTACCATAGCATTATATAAAGGGCCACCTGTACCAGTTTCATTTTTAGTGTAGTTACTATATGCATCACTATATTCTTGATAAGCATTCAACAGATCGTTTGCTTGCTTAGAAAGATCTTCGAGAGAGGTCGTCATATTGCTGTACGGTGTGCTGAAATTATTAATAGCATTAAGAGCATCTTGTGATTTTTGAATTGCTGGAGTTGAAGGAACAGTTTTCTCTCCTGCTTCACCAATCACATACATTCCTTCAGCTGATACTAAATAACCACGATCATCTAAATATAAATTGCCTGCTCTAGTATAATTCATATCAACAGCACCATCGATGGCACCAATTATTAAGTTATTACCAATTTGATTTCCTTGATCAATATTGATTTTACTTAAATCAGTCAAGGTCGCGACAGGTAAAAATCCATCTCCAGCTAAAGCTACGTCTAACGTTCTAGAGGTTGTCTGTGTAGAACCAGAAGTATGAATTGTATCAATTGAACTAATTTTTGATCCAAGCCCGATTTGTTGTGGGTTTGTTCCTGCTGAAGTTTGAGTTGCTGCAGATGCACCTGAAATTTGTTGGTTAACTAGGTCAGCAAATGTAACACGTGATTTCTTAAAACCATACGTATTAACGTTAGCAATGTTGTTCCCAATGACATCTAATTTCGTTTGAAAATTCTTCATTCCGCTTATTCCTGAATATAATGAACGTAACATTAATTATTCTCTCCCTTAATAATTATATTTAGTTGCTTTAGACATTCTAAAATGCAAGCCTTAGTAATGATTCATTATTGATCCCGTGGCTGAATAGTTATGTTCAATTGCAGTAAGTTAAATTGTTACTCAGCCTTACTAATTTTTGTAATAGAATCGTTTTTAATTTCTTCACCATTATCAAGCTCTAATATGATCCCTGTATCACTTTGTTTAATCGATTTAACAATGCCGTTACCAGTTTCTTCAGTGGCCTTCCATTCAACTTGTTTTCCAATCATTTCAGAATATTTTAAAATAGAGTCACTTTGTGTTTGGGTTTTTATGAACTTTTCTAACATAGTTGACATATTTGTTGTTTGTTCAAGTGTTGAGAATTGAGCCATCTGAGCGATAAATTCTTTATCTTCCATAGGATTAAGTGGATCTTGATTTTGTAACTGGGACATCAATATTTTTAAAAATTCATCCTTCCCAAGACTCGAATTACCTGTGCTAGTTGTACTAGGCTTATTTGAAATTAGTAAACTAGGATCTATTGAAGTCATCATTTATCCTCCTTACACAGTTGTATTTAATGCTTCTTTTAATGATTCTATAAAGCTTTGTTCAGTCTCAGGTTCTTCTTCACGCCTAGAATTCTCGAAATCTTTTTCATGTTTTTCTTCTTGTTCTTGATTTTGATCCTTATATGTTTTTACAACTTGTTCTGAAATCACTTCAAACCTTTCGATCTCTATTTGAATCGATGGTAAGGCTTGCTTTAATTGATGAATACTATGATCAAGTAGGTCCTTGGCAGACTCAGTTGATGTGATGATCCTTGCAACCATCTCACCATTTTTTTGTACAAGCCTAACAGTAAGCGATCCCAGGTGTTCAGGATCTAATTTGATTACTAAACGATTTGCTCCGTTTGGAAGTTGTGAAAATTTGCTTGTTTTAAACGCATTCACTAATTGATTTGTAAATTCCTGCCGCGTTGTGGCTTCAGACTTTTGGTTTTCTCCAGATAAAATAATTGGTTTAGCGGTAAGTTTGTCTAATTGAATTGTAAACGTTTCTTCTCGTACTTCAATCGTCTTTGCTACTTCTTGGGGTTGAAGTTGTGAAAAGGTTAAATCTATCGTTTGTAGTCTTGTAGTATCACTTCTACTTATCGATGGATTCATTCGCTCGGCCTGGACATTTATTTTACTATTTAACTCTTGAATATTACTTGACATTCCGTCAGTGATTTCTCTGAAGAATTTCCAGTCCTGTTTTGAGAGTTTGGTTATTAATCTATCGTATATAACAGGAATTTCTTCAAAAATAGTTCCTTTTTTTCCTATCTGTATATTATCGGAAAATAGTGTTTGAATACTTTTTTCAACTTTTGAGTATAATTCATTCATATCAATTGAAAACTGTGTTGATAATTCGATACCGTTCACAAAAGCTTGTACTCCCTTTATTAGCGGCGTAATTGGTCGAATCAATTCATTTGTAACATTGTCATGATCCTGTGTTCTATTAGAATGTATACTTGCTTGAATAATCGGTCTAGTTAAACCGATATTTGATTTTTGTAAATTGTCAATTTCAGATAAAACGGTGTTAATATCAACTGTGAATTTATTTGCTACTTGATCTGCAGTTGTAGCAATTGTGAGTATTTGATTAATTAATGGAGTGTTATGTTCAGTTTGTTTAATTTCATTTTGGGTAATAATTACTGGAATTTCTGGGTTAACCGGATTAACTGCATTCTCAGGATTTACTGCATTATTTGGATTAACTAGGCTAACCAGATTAACTGAATTATGGTCTATACTTTTACTGAGGGAATATTGATTTATCATACTAGTAATTTCTTTTTCTATATCATTAATATCAAGTCCAACTTGATCAGAGAGCAAATATAGACTTGATTGTACTAGTTGGAATACTTCCTCAATTGTTTTAATTGAATCTAATGGAACGATTTGATCAATAACTCTTTCATGTTGTGATTCTATATTTGAAGCCTGATTAATGCTTTCAGATGATAAATTCCACTTGTCTCTTTCAAGTTGTTTGTCTTCTTTGACAATCAATTCTTCAGAAAAAAACCTTATCTCTCCAAACCTATCATCATAATTAACTGATTGCTTTAACTGATTAGATGGAGTTTCCGCAGTAAAAAGATTTTCTACAGTTTTGTTAACGATCGATTTTACCGTTGTTAAATCTACTTGTTCAAAAATAGTACGTAAATTACGCTTAATCTCATCATCAGAGGGCACAGTTAAAATATCATTAATAATTTCTTTTTTTATCTGTGGTTCTTGTATTGGCATGATATTTATTTCGGTTAATTTATTATTTATCTCGATTAATTTATCAATGGTTTGTAACCTTGTTGAATCATCATCTGATGTCCACTTAATTAATAATATTTCTCCTTCGATTAAGGATTTGTCATTTTCATTCATCTGATCAATTGCTTGCGTCATGCTTAATAATGAAAAGGAATTAGCATTATGATAACTAGAATACTCTTGGTCTAATACATCATTTAACTTAGATAAGAATGGTGAAAAATCCACTTTTTCATCTTTAGGTAATTCTTCAATCGCTTTTACTAATGTTAGGACTCCCACTGCAGTTGGTGAAGGTATAACTTGCTCAATCAATTCTTTTACAGATTCAGCATCATTAAAATTACTTATTATTTGATTTTCAAGAAGTGACACAGTTGATGATTTAGTATCAATGGGATGGTCATTTTCGTGAAAGCTAGTATTTTTGCTTACATGATCAAGTGAACCCCCACCTATGATAGCCTTCAATTCATCAGTAATTTGTTGCAAGGAAACATCTTCAGTAGATGCTTTATTTTGACCAATATTAGGTAGTTGTTTTATTCCTTGATCACCAACTAAAAACTCACTAAACCTCGAACCACCTAAATTATGAATTGTTCTGAATGAACTTACATTTTGATTCATCATTTGTAATAGTGGAGCGATTTTCACTAGTTCACCACCCTTCTATTCAGTTGTTGATGCTAATAGATTTGTATATTTTACTGCATCATCAACAGTCATTTTTGTTAATATATCTGCTACCTGTTTGTCATCTAAAGATGTAAGAATAAGCATTGCATCTGCCTCATTTAAATTAGGAATGATTTCAGCTGCTTTTTTACTTGTCATATTATCGTACAGCTTTGCAATATCCTTCGACTTGTTTTCTGATTTAGCATTATTTATGTCTTCAATTTGAGATTCTAGAGAGTTTATTTCTTGATTTAAATTTTGAATTTCCTTTTCTTTAATCGTTACATCATTTTCTAATGCACCAATTATTGATGATTGTTCTTGGATTGTCTTCTCGAGTTTTTCTTTCTCATCCTTTTGTTGTGTAGCTTCCTTCACAGCTACTTCTGCATCAGTTGTTGTTTCCTGTTTATCATCATTAAACAATTTTTCAACCACTGGTACTCCTAAGAGTGTCTTTGTTTTGCCCAAGACATCAAATCCAGCAACTGACAAGATTACTAGGACTAACGTAGCTGTGAAGATAGTCGGAATTAAAATAACGAAGAAAAACCATTGGAATTTACCATATTCTTGTTTCTTATTTTCCATCGATCTTCCACCTAATTTCCTCGATACATATATGTCTGAATTGAGAGATCATCCATATACTTGTTTTCAATATACTTAATACCTATTTGGTAATCTTCTTGTTGTTTTTCTTTTAGCTTTTCATACTTTTTAACTTCGATATTGTGCTTCATAAGCTTTACTTGCTTTTCATTCATCCGACTTCGAGTCATAACCACAAGTTTTTGATAGTGCGATATTGTCTTTTCCAAATTATTAACAAATTGTTGATAGTGCCTTATTTCTTGAACTTGCATTCCTTGATTGAGTCTAGAAAGAGTATTCTCTTCCAACACTTCTTTTTGTTTTAGTGAGTCGTAAAGTTTTTGAGCTACATTTTCAAAATCATTAACCGATTGATTGTATTCTGCTAACGATTTCTCCTTTTCATCTTCTTTTATATCCATAACTTTTTGAAATCGAAATTGGTAAGTCATTAAAATTCACCTTTTTCCATTAACTGAATAAGCGAATAAATACTCTGCTCAATCGTAACTTTGTCTTCTACATTTTGTTTTAAGTAGGAAATGATTTTCGGATAAAATTTTATTGCGTCATCAATTTCACGTGAAGACCCTCTTTTATAGGCTCCAATATTGATTAAGTCTTCTGAGTTCAAATAGGTTGATAGGTGATCCCTGAGTTTTGTTGCTGAAGATCGATGGTCTTGATCAGCAATATGGTTCATAACACGACTTATACTTTTTAACACGTTTATTGCAGGAAATTGGCCTTTATTTGCAAGCTGACGATCTAAAACAATATGCCCATCAAGAATTCCACGGACAGTATCTGAAATGGGTTCATTCAAATCATCTCCATCAACCAGGACTGTATAAAATGCGGTAATTGACCCATGCTCATTTGTCCCTGTTCGTTCTAAAAGCTTCGGAAGAATGGCAAAAACTGAAGGTGTATATCCTTTTGTGGTCGGTGGTTCACCAATAGCTAGTCCGATTTCACGTTGTGCCATGGCAACTCGTGTTACCGAGTCCATCATAAACATGACATTTAACCCTTTATCACGAAAATATTCTGCTACAGCAGTTGCAGTGTATGCTGCTTTTAGTCTCATTAGGGCTGGCTGATCTGAAGTAGCTACAATCACGACAGATCTTTTCAATCCTTCGGGACCTAAATCTCGATCTATGAATTCTCGGACTTCACGACCACGTTCTCCGATAAGAGCAATTACATTTATATCTGCGTTCGTATTGCGGGCAATCATCCCCATCAAGGTACTTTTCCCAACACCACTACCTGCAAAAATACCAACACGTTGCCCCTTACCTACTGTTAATAAGCTATCTATTACTCGCACACCAACTTCTATCTTTTCATGAATTGGCGGCCGTTTCATTGGATTTGGCGGTGATTGATCGGTAGGTACATATGTTAAGCCTTTAGGTAAAATTGAGTCATCCATAGGTTGTCCAAAGGCGTCAATTACTTTACCGATTAATCCTGTACCAACCTTAATTTTTAATGGATCTTCTGTTGCTTCTACAATACTACCAGGTGAGATATCTGTTACTTGTAAATATGGCATTAGCAGTACATTTTCATCCTTAAAACCTACTACCTCAGCTGGAATCTTTGATTTTTTGTTTGATCCTGTGTAGATAAAGCACAGATCTCCAATTGAGCTTTCTGGACCTCTTGATTCAATCATAAGTCCAACTACTCTTTTTACTTTTCCATAGCGTTTATAGGAATCTAGTGAATCAATTGTATGAATCAAGTCCAATGCTTTCAATTGAGGATCACCCTTCATCCAGTAATTGTAATAACTGATTTTTTAATTGCTTTAATTGAGTATCAATACTAACGTCAATCCGTCCAAAAGCAGATTCAATATAACAGTCATCTACATTTAACTCTGCACTAGCATATATACTTATGTCAGTGTCATTTGTCACTAATAATTTCAATTCATCCTTATGACTTAACAAAAGTTCATAATATGATGGATGAACATGTATTTTTATATTTTCATATTCTTTTACTTCATTTAAACCTTGTTGGATAAGCGGTAAAAATTTGTCAGGTGATTCAGCTAATTTTGCTGCAATTATCTTTTCGGCCAGTTTAATTGATAAAGATAAAATCGTATCCTCTGCCGATTGAATCGTTTCATCATAGTCTTTTTTCGCCATGTCAACGATCCTCTGTGAATCTTCAATATAACCTTGATATTGCCTTAAAGCCTCTTGTCTACCTAGTTCTAAACCTTCAGCATAACCTTCTTGTCTTACTTGCTCAAATAGCTGTTCATGCTCTTGTTCCCAAGCTCTGCGGTCATTTTCTATTTGTAGTTGTAACCTTGTTTTTTCAGCTTGAGCTGATTGAATTAATTGCTCTGCCTCTTCTTTAGCAGTTTGAATAATATATGAAGCGTGCATATCTGTCTTTGGGTCATTTATGTGTTTATATTTTTCGTTTAGCAGTACTTCTATCCCTTGTACAGCTATGGGTTGTTTATCATTGTCATTTTTATAGTATTGCACTTTAATCAACCTAGACAATAATATCATCTCCTCCACCACGAGCGATGACAATCTCACCAGCTTCTTCTAATCTTCTAATTACGCCAACGATTCTAGATTGAGCCTCTTCTACATCGCGCAGCCTAACGGGTCCCATGTATTCCATTTCTTCTTTAAAAGTATCAACCATTCGTTTCGACATGTTTTTAAAGACAACATCTCTAACTTCCTCACTTGCAACTTTAAGCGAAAGCATTAAATCTTCATTTTCAACATCTCTGATGACTCGTTGGATTGCACGATTATCAAGTGTTACGATGTCCTCAAAGACAAACATTCTCTTTTTAATTTCTTCCGCAAGTACTGGATCTTGAATTTCAAGTGAGTCAAGAATTGTTCTTTCTGTAGAACGATCAACTCCATTTAACACTTCTACTACTGCTTCAATTCCACCCGTTTGGGTAAAATCTTGTGTGACTGTAGATGAAAGCTTCCGTTCTAGAATTTGCTCTACTTCATTAATAATCTCAGGAGAAGTTCGATCCATAACAGCTATTCTCCTTGCTACATCAGCTTGCAGCTCTTGTGGCAACTCAGATAATATTTGACCTGACTGGGCTGGCTCAAGATAGGATAAAACAAGTGCAATTGTTTGTGGATGCTCATTTTGGATAAAGTTCAAAATTTGTCCTGGATCTGCTTTTCTTGCAAAATCAAAAGGTCTAACTTGTAATGACGATGTTAATCGTTGAATAATACTAGTTGCTTTTTCACCACCTAAAGCCTTTTCAAGAATTTGCTTTGCGTATGCTATACCACCCTGAGAGATATAGTCCTGAGCCATTGCAATATCATGAAATTCTTCAATAATTTCTTCCTTCTTATTTGCTTCAACTTTTCGAACACCGGATATTTCTAACGTTAATTTCTCAATTTCTTCCTCAGACAAATGTTTATATATTGATGCTGAGACTTCAGGACCTAATGAGATTAAGAGGATAGCAGCTTTTTGCTTGCCATTTAGTGTATTAGAATTGTCTTTTCTTGCCATAAACTTCCCCCCTATTCCTCTGTAATCCATGTACGTAAAAGCTTAGCAAAATCTTCAGGCTTTTCTTTAGCCATTTTTTCGAGCTGTTTTTTACGAACAGTACCTTCTGTTTCGACTTCATTATTTATATCATGTACTCTAATCGGCTCATCAATCGTATAATCCTCTTCATCGTCTAACTCTATATCATCTTGTTTTTTCTTTCTAACTAACAAAATTACTAGAATAACAATTGCCAATAATAAACCACCAGCAACAATGTACATCCACATTGGTATGACTTGTGTTGCTTCTGTTTCAGCAAATTGTTGTTTACCATCAAACGGTTGGACAGAAACAACCACTTTTTCGGCAATTTGTTCGTCTGTTAATGGTTCTTCGGTAGAATCTTTATTAATTGATGTTCGGATAACAGTTGAGAGAATTTGTTGAATATCTTCTTCTCGCTCTGCTGTGAATGAAAGGGGATCTTCTGGATCAGGTGGCTCTACCATAACTTGAATTCCTAAGTCACGAATTTTAAATGGGCTTTCAACAATTTGTTTATTTATACGGTTTACTTCATTATTTATTCTCTCTTCAATTCGTTCATAATCTCCGTCACCTGTGGTTTCGGTTGTAGCTTCATAGCCAGGAACATCAGTTTCACCTGTTCCATTAACTCCACCAGCAGCAGCAGCTCCGTTACCTGTGTATGCCTCTGTAATTCGTTCAACACTTACTGCAATTCCTTCATCGCTATCTTCTCCTACAGGAGTAATAATATTTTCTTCTCGATTTTCTTGGGTAAAGTCGATATCAGTAGTAACAGAAACAACAACCTTATCATGTCCAATCATTGTACCAAGCATTTTTTGGACATCACGCTGAATATCCTGTTCAATTTGCGACTTGATTTCCTGCTGAGATGCATAGCTAGTTCCTGCTGTAGAATTTTCACCATTATTAAGATCATAGTAGTTAAAGTTTTGATCCATTATGACAATGTTGTCTGTAGTAAGGTTTGGAACACTTTTTGACACTAAATGAAAAAGTGCATTTACTTTTTCTTGATCTAAACTGGCACCAGGTTTTAAATTAAGAACTACCGAAGCTGATGAACCTTCTTGCTGCTCACCAACAAATACAGATTCTGCTGGGAGGTTAATCATGACATTCGCATCATTAACACCCTCAATCCCCATCATTAAATTGGCAAGCTCAGTCTGTGTCGCCTTTAACTTTATGACATCAAATTCTTTATCAGTCATTCCAAAACCAGAATCCTGACCAAAATAGGAGTAATCAATTGTACCTGAATCTGGAACTCCTTCAGCAGCAAGCTCAACCATTAATGTATCAACTTGCTCTTTTGGCACCAAAATAGTAGCACCATTATTTGAAATTTCAGATTGAATACCTTTGGAATCCAGAGTTTCTTTTATTTGTCCAGTCTCTGCTGGTGAAAGATTTGAATATAAAGGAACTAAATTAGGCTTTGACACAAAAAATGTTAATAAACCTGCGAACACAAAAAATAAAAGTGCACCAGTAATGATTAAGGTTTTCTGCACTTTACTTCTTTGCTGCCATATCCCATTTAGTTTATTTGTCGTATTTTTTAACTTTTCGTTCATTCATATAGTCCCCCGGTTATGATGACATATTCTTTTTGTAGTTACCGATAACCGTCCTTAAACGTAAGAACAATTACTATACTTGCATTCTCATCATTTCTTGATAAGCTTCAATCGCTTTATTGCGAACCTCAACTGCAAGGGTCATCGAAACGCTAGCTTTTTGAGCTGTTATCATCACATCATGTAATTCAACATTTTTACCAGTAGCAAGCGCCTCTGTCATTTTATCTGACTCAATTTGTGATTGATTCACTTGATTTATCGCTTGTTTTAATGATTCAGCAAAGCTAGTTTTACTTGTACTCGTATTATTCATTAAAGAATTAGTTTTTAGTTGTATTTGTGTTGGTTGTGTAGTTAGTTGAAAAGGATTTACCTTGTTTATCATTTAATCCACCCTATTTTCCAATTTCTAATGCTTTCATTAACATCCCTTTTGTTGCATTCATTGCAGTCACATTCGCTTCATATGACCTAGTACTACTAATAAGGTCTACCATTTCCTTTAATGGGTCGACGTTTGGCATAGCTACATATCCTTCATCATTTGCATCAGGATGGTCAGGATCATAGATAAGTTCAAATGGTGTGTCATCTTCGACAATTTCTGTTACTTTTACACCATCCACTGTCGAGGATGAGCCCATAGCCTTGTTTAAAAAGGATGAGAATTGATTACCTTGTGGCTGAGTTACAACCATTTTCCTACGGTATGGTTGCCATTCCCCATCAACCATCTCTCCTCTAGTCGTATCCATATTAGCCATATTAGATGATATAACATCCATTCTAACTCGTTGTGCTGTCAGAGCAGATGCCGACGTATTAATTGATTGAAAGATTGACATGTATTAATTTCCACCTTTAATTACTGTTTTTAATGAAGAAAATTTACTACTTAAACGGTCGATTAACGCGTTATAATGAATTTGATTTTTTGCCATTTCCGTCATTTCTTTATCAATATCTACATTGTTTCCATTGTGTTGGTAGTTGGTATTCGCTCTATTTGTGATTTGATAACCTGATGAAGTAGAACCAAAATCAAAATGTTTATTGTTAGTTTTATTTGCTTGTAACTTTTGCATTTCATTACTAAGAGCATTATTAAAACGAACATCTTGAGCCTTATAGTTCGGAGTATCTACATTTGCTATATTATTTGAGATAACTCT
Source organism: Metabacillus sp. KUDC1714 (assembly GCF_014217835.1). Classification (NCBI taxonomy): domain Bacteria; kingdom Bacillati; phylum Bacillota; class Bacilli; order Caryophanales; family Bacillaceae; genus Metabacillus; species Metabacillus elymi. Next base: position 4,298,254 of record NZ_CP055263.1, on the reverse strand, counting down.
TTGTTTTGTAGTTGATTGACTTAGTGCTTGTTCAAGGTTATTTATTGTATTAGAAAATAATTTCATGGTTTCCCCCCACAAAAATAAAAATCCACACGTATCGTATAGTGTCGAATTTTGTTAATTGATATTTTAATTGTATGAAATAATAGGCTTAAAGTCTATTAAGCTACTGTAAAAAAAAGTCGGATTTTCTATCAATTCCAAAATAAGGACTATATACCTATAAAAACTACATAAAACTGATGGTTTAAAAATTAAGATATGATTCTTATTAAGTAGAATTTTTCATTTCATCGCTTATATCAAAATAACACATTAATCTACAACAAGGCAGGTATAATATTTTTCCATATTTCGAACATCAAAAAAGCACCTCAAGTTTTAACTTGAAGTGCTTTTTTTGATTAATTAGTTTTTAACTTTTCCAATTCCAATAGGAACTTATCATTTAATACCTTGATATATGTTCCTTTCATACCTAATGAGCGAGATTCGATTACACCAGCACTTTCAAGTTTGCGAAGTGCATTTACAATGACAGAGCGTGTAATCCCAACTCGATCTGCAATTTTACTTGCAACTAAAAGACCTTCTTTGCCGTTTAATTCTTCGAATATATGTTCAATTGCTTCTAATTCACTATAAGATAATGAACTAATTGCCATTTGTACAACAGCTTTACTTCTTGCTTCTTCTTCGATTTCTTCGGATTTTTCACGAAGAATTTCCATACCTACAACTGTAGCACCGTACTCTGCAAGAATTAAATCTTCATCTTCAAATTGCTCTTGTACTCTTGCTAAAATAAGTGTACCAAGACGCTCACCACCGCCAATAATTGGCACAATTGTTGTTAAACCATTTTGGAATAATTCACGATTTTCTACCGGAAATGCGGTATATTCACTTTCAACATCAATGTTAGAAGATGTTTCAGTAATGTTAAAAAGATTGTTTGTATATTCTTCAGGAAATTGACGATCTTCAAGCATTTTTTTCATACGATCGTTTTCAATTTGTTGATTTACAGCAAAACCTAGTAGTTTACCTCTTCGGCTTACAACGAAAATATTTGCCTTGATCACGTCACTTAACGTTTCTGCCATTTCTTTAAAGTTTACTGGTTTTCCAGCTGCTCTTTGGAGCATCGCATTAATCTTGCGCGTTTTTTGTAATAGAGCCATAATTGGTTCCTCCTGTAGCATATTAAATTGTTATTTGGAAGGTTCGGAATTTAATATCTGTTAGCAAAATGCTTCGTCCTTCTAGTAGAATCAACATAAGAAATTATTATTGTTCCTATAGTATAAATTGACTTAAATCTTTGTTTTTTGAAATTTTACCTAATTTGTCTTCAACATATTGAGGTGTAATAACAATCTTTTCTAAATTTATATCAGGCGCTTCAAAAGATAAATCTTCTAGCAGGCGTTCAAGAATGGTATGTAATCTTCTCGCACCGATATTATCTGTATCCTGATTCACTTGAAATGCAACTTCTGCTATTTTACGTATAGCATCGTCAGAAAATTCTAATTGTATACCTTCAGTTTCAATTAATGCTTGATATTGTTTTAAAAGTGCATTATCAGGTTCTACTAAAATTTTAACAAAATCATCAATACTTAGCTTAGTAAGTTCTACACGAATAGGAAATCTCCCTTGCAGTTCAGGTATTAGATCTGATGGCTTCGCAATATGAAAAGCACCAGCAGCAACAAATAGGACATGATCTGTTTTTACAGATCCATATTTGGTTACCACTGTGGAACCTTCTACAATTGGAAGGATGTCGCGTTGAACCCCTTCTCTTGAAACATCAGCAGATGAACCACCTTTCGATTTCCCAGCTATTTTATCAATCTCATCGATAAAGATGATTCCACTTTGCTCAGCTCGAATGACTGCTTCCTGTGTCACTTCATCCATATCAATTAATTTACTTGCTTCTTCATTCGTAACGACTTTTCTTGCTTCTCTTACTGTAAGCTTTCTTTTTTTCTTTTTCTTTGGCATAAAGCTTCCTAAAGCATCCTGCATATTCATACCCATTTGCTCCATACCAGAGCCTTGAAGCATATCAAACATCGATGCTTGTTGCTCTTCAACCTCGATCGTCACATAGTGATCCTCTAATTCCCCTAGAGCTAATTGATGTGCGATACGACGGCGTTTTTCTTGAATCGACGTTTCTTCAGAACTATCCTCTTGCTCGTTTACTTGGTTACTGGCACCGCCAAATAACATTTCCAATGGGTTTTTTGCAGTAGATTGCTTCTTTTTCCCAGGTACAAGCAGCTCTACTAAACGCTTATTTGCATTCTCTTCTGCAAGACCTTTTACATCAGAAATTTTTTCTTCCTTCACTAAACGAACTGCCGTCTCAACTAAATCACGTACCATCGATTCAACATCTCTACCTACATAACCAACTTCAGTAAATTTTGTCGCCTCAACTTTAATAAAAGGTGCTCGGGCAAGTTTTGCAATTCTTCTCGCAATTTCTGTTTTTCCAACACCTGTAGGTCCGATCATTAAAATATTTTTAGGAACTACCTCTTCACGTAGCTTTTCGGTTAATAAGCTTCTTCGATAGCGATTACGTAGTGCAACTGCTACCGCCTTTTTTGCATCCTTTTGCCCTATAATATATTGATCTAATCGTTCAACAATTTCTTTTGGTGTCAGTTCTTTATTCAACCCATTTCCCTCCCTTATTAAAGCTCTTCGACAATAATATTTTGATTGGTATATACACAAATCTCACCTGCAATAGTCAATGAACCTTTTGCAATATCCTTGGCAGTTAAGTTCTCACCTGCGTAGCGCTTTAAAGCTCGACCAGCAGATAAAGCATAATTACCACCTGAACCGATCGCTAAAATGCCGTCATCAGGTTCAATCACTTCGCCTGTACCAGAAACAAGTAAAATGTGTTCTGCATTCATGACGATAAGCATTGCTTCAAGTCTTCTTAACACCTTATCACTACGCCACTCTTTTGCTAATTCAACAGCTGCACGTTGTAAATTACCATTATATTCTTCAAGTCTGCTTTCAAAAAGCTCAAACAAAGTAAACGCATCTGCAACAGAACCCGCAAACCCTGCAATCACTTTTCCATTAAATATTTTCCGAACTTTCTTTGCAGTATGCTTCATCACAACAGCATTGCCAAATGTGACTTGACCATCACCAGCCATTGCTGCCTCACCATTATGCTGAATAGCAAATATTGTTGTCGCATGAAATTGAGACATTTTTTTACCTCCTATAATCTGGCTTTTAAGCTCGTGGATGATGGGACATGTAAATCCTCTTTAAATGCTCTTTCGTAACATGGGTGTACACTTGAGTTGAAGACAAATGTGCATGGCCTAATAGCTCTTGAACACTCCTCATATCAGCACCTTCATTTAGCATATGTGTAGCAAATGTATGTCTAAACATATGAGGGTGTATATGAAGTGTGGAGGATGCTTTTTTAATCAATTCATTTAATATGTGTCTCACTCCACGATCTGTCAAAGGGCTACCTCGATGATTGACAAATAAATATGAATGTTGATCAGGTTCTTTTAATCTGCTTACTAACAATTTTCTTCCTTGGCTTAAATAGTGCTCAATCGAATCCTGGGCATAGCTACCAAATGGAACATATCTTTGCTTGCCACCCTTCCCATGAACAAGTACGGTTCCAATATAAAAGTCAATATCTGTTAACCGTATATTACAACACTCACTTACACGAATCCCAGTTCCATAAAGAACCTCTATTAGCGCCTGGTTTCTTTGCCCTAATGGAGTGGTACAATCTGAGATCGAAAACAGATTTTCAATTTCTTCTTCATAAAGAAATTGGGGGATTTTCTGTTCTCGTTTCGGTAATGACACTAACGAAAAAGGATTTTCACTAAGTTTTTCTTCTCTAACAAGAAACTTAAAAAAGCTTCTTAAGGAGGATACTTTTCTTGAAATTGTTTTTCTAGAATAGTTTCTATTATGTAACTGCGTTAAAAATAAACGTGTATCATTATATGTAATTTCTTCTAGATGTAGGATCGCTTGTTCTTTCATAAAGGAAAAAAAGTCCTCTATATCAGTGGCATAATTCACAACAGTATATTGTGAATAATTTTTCTCAATTTGTAAATATTCTATGAAAAAATTTAAATAAATCTTAACATTTTCCATCATAACACCTCACAAGGGCTACTAAATGTTATCACAACTTTAGTAGCCCTTGCAAATTATTTCTATAAATTTTTCGAAATTTTTTGAATTGTTTCCAAGGCACGATTTGCATGCATTTCATTTCGCTCTTTTTTACTTTTGATACGCACAGGTAAGTCTGCAAAGATGCCAAAATTTGCATTCATTGGTTGAAAATTATCAGCATTTGTAGTTGTAATATATTTTGCCATACTACCGATCGCTGTTTCATTTGGAAATTCGACTAGATCTTTACCTAAAACAAAGTGGGCAGCATTTAAACCAGCTACTAACCCTGATGCAGCAGATTCAACATACCCTTCAACACCTGTCATTTGCCCTGCGAAAAATAAATCTTCACGATCTTTATATTGATAAGTTGCTTTTAAAAGTCTTGGAGAGTTGATGAAGGTATTACGATGCATAACACCGTAACGAACAATTTCTGCATTTTCAAGACCCGGAATTAATGAAAGTACTTCTTTTTGCGGTCCCCACTTAAGGTGTGTTTGAAAACCTACTATATTATATAATGTACCCGCTGCATCATCTTGACGGAGTTGAATAACGGCAAAGGGCCTTTTCCCTGTTTTAGGATCTTCTAAACCAACCGGCTTTAACGGACCGAATAACATAGTTTTTCTACCCCTTTTTGCCATTACTTCGATTGGCATACATCCTTCAAAGAAGATTTCTTTTTCAAACTCTTTTAATGGAACTGTTTCTGCAGAGATTAATGCCTCATAAAAACGATCGAATTCTTCCTCTGTCATCGGGCAATTTAAATAAGCAGCTTCCCCTTTATCGTATCGGGATTTTAAATATACTTTTTCCATATCAATGCTTTCTTTTTCAATAATTGGTGCGGCTGCATCATAGAAATATAAATATTCCTCACCAGTTAGTGATTTAAGTTGATCAGAAAGATTTTTTGAAGTAAGTGGACCAGTTGCAATAATTGTTGGACCACTAAGAATTTCTCCAACTTCTTCAGTTACAACGGTAACATTGGGATGTCCTTTAACTAGCTCCGTTACTTTAGCAGCAAACTCATGTCGGTCAACCGCTAAAGCCCCTCCTGCAGGAACAGCACATTCATCAGCTGCATTTATAATAACTGAGTCAAGAATTCTCATTTCTTCTTTTAATACACCAACAGCATTAGTTAACGTGTTTGCTCTTAATGAGTTACTACAAACTAATTCTGCAAACTTGTCTGTATGATGTGCTGGTGTTTGTTTAACTGGTCTCATTTCGTATAGACGAACTGGAATACCTCTTTTCGCTAATTGCCAAGCAGCTTCACTACCGGCTAATCCCGCACCTATTACATTTACTACTACATCTTGGTTCATTATTGAATTACCCTCCATCAAATAAGAAATTCCTTATAAATTCCTCGAGCTATAAATTCTTTTTCATAATTATAAAGAGGTGAGCTTAAAAGCTGCTCACCTACTTTTGCTGTTCCTCTTTATAATCACATTCCATACATTGTACTTGGATGCCCTTTTTCAGCTTTTTCTCAACAAGCATATTGTTACATTTTGGACAACTTCTTGCAATTGGTTTATCCCAAGAAAGGAATTCACATTCTGGATATTGATTACATCCGTAAAAAATTCTGCGTTTTTTCGATTTTCGTTCTACTATCGTACCCTCTTCACAATTAGGGCATTTAACACCTATTTCTTTAACAATCGGTTTGGTATTACGGCAATCAGGGAAATTTGAACAAGCCATAAACTTTCCAAATCTACCCATTTTATAAACCATATGATGACCACACTCTTCGCAATCTACCCCAGCAGGTTCATCTTTAATTTCGATTTTTTCCATTTCATTTTCTGCTTTTTCTAATCTTGGAGAAAAATCTTTATAAAAATCATCAAGTATTTTTATCCACTGAATATTTCCATCTTCTACTTCATCTAGACTATTTTCCATATTTGCAGTGAACTCAACATTGATAATTTCCGGAAAAAACTCCCTGATAAGCTCTAGTACGATTTCACCAAGCTCTGTTGGAATAAACCGTTTATTATCAAGTCCCACATAGCCGCGCTTTTGAATTGTATCTAATGTTGGAGCATATGTTGAAGGACGACCAATCCCTAATTCTTCTAATGTTTTTACTAAGCGTGCCTCTGTATAACGTGGAGGTGGCTGGGTAAAATGCTGTGCAGGTTCAACATCTTTTGAAAAGACCTCATCTCCCTCTTTTAAGTCAGGCAGTAATCGATCTTTTTCTTCGATTTGATCATCATTTCCTTCGACATATACTTTCATAAATCCAGGAAACTTAATTTTAGACCCAGTAGCTCTGAACATTACACCATTATTTGTTAAATCAACACTCATTGTATCTAAAATAGCCGATGCCATTTGACTTGAAACAAAACGTTCCCAAATGAGCTTATATAGTCTAAGTTGATCTCTGCTCAAAAACTCTTTCAGTGACGCAGGATCACGTAAAGTTGAGGTTGGACGAATCGCTTCATGAGCATCTTGAGCATTCGAATTTTTCTTAGCAGTTTTTGTTTGTGTACCAAGATATTCTTTTCCATACTTATTTTCTATATATTGAGCTGCCTCTGCTTGAGCAGTTTCAGCTATTCTTGTTGAATCTGTTCTCATATAGGTGATTAATCCAACTGTACCATCCTTACCTAAATCAATACCTTCGTAAAGCTGCTGAGCAATCATCATTGTTTTCCTTGCTCTAAAGTTTAATTTACGTGCAGCCTCCTGTTGTAAAGTTGAGGTGATAAAAGGTACTGCAGGGTTTCTCTTTCGTTCTTTTTTTGTTACTTTATCGACAGTAAATTTGTTTCCTTCAATATTTTGAAATACTGCTTTAACATCTTCCTCTGATGATAACTCTTTTTTCTTTCCATTAACACCATAAAAAGCTGCATCAAATTCCTTTTGTCCCTTTAAAAACTGACCATCAATTGACCAGTACTCTTCTGGAATGAAGTCTTTGATTTCTTTTTCTCGATCAATGATTAACCGAAGAGCAACAGACTGTACTCGACCAGCACTTAGACCTTTTTTTACTTTTTTCCACAGGATAGGGCTAATTTTATAGCCAACAAGTCTGTCAAGGACACGTCTAGCTTGTTGTGCATCGACGAGATCCATGTTAATTGAACGGGGATGTTTAAATGACTCCTGTATTGCATCCTTGGTAATTTCATTAAATACTACACGACAGTCAGAGTGTATATCAACATCAAGGCTATGTGCCAAATGCCATGCAATCGCTTCCCCTTCGCGATCCGGGTCAGCTGCGAGGTAAACTTTTTTTGCCTTTTTAGCAGCAGTCTTTAATTCCTTTAAAACAGAACCCTTACCTCTAATTGTAATATACTTTGGTTCAAAGTTATGTTCAACATCAACACCAATTTGACTTTTAGGTAGATCCCTCACATGTCCCATTGATGCTTTTACTTTATATTTTTTCCCTAAATAACGTTCAATCGTTTTTGCTTTTGCAGGTGATTCAACAATGACTAAATAGTCCGACATGCATTTTGTCCTCCTTAAGAGGTATTCTCTCTTTAATATTTCTTTTATGTTCTTAAATTTATTGAAAGATTATTTGAATGTGAATGTTTCGCTTAGGTCACATTTAGAAAGAAGAGACCTTCTTATTCATTTTTTGATTATAATTGTTAGTTTGGCCCTTACTCCAATATAAGCGTAGTTATCAGAATCTATTAAGAATGCTACTAGTAAAATTCTGTTATGTCCAACTATCCATTTACTGCTATTGGAAAAACCCCATGAGACTGAAGTTCCACTATATAAATCTCCACTATTATTAAATATTCCCATGCTATTTGTCAAACACTAATAAAGAAATTAACCTTATCATATACCAATTTAATAAGAAAGAACATGAATATTTTCACTAATATTGTAAATTTTGTACATAGTTATCTTTTTAATACTGATACTTTTGAATCAAAAACGTTAATGATTGATTGGCAATTCTTCAATAATATGTGATGCATTTTGAACTAATTTTGCCCCGCTTTGTATTAGTTCATTAGTACCAGAACTACATTCATCAAATATGGAACCAGGTACAGCAAATACCTCGCGATTTTGTTCAAGAGCTTGGTATGCTGTTATTAATGAACCACTTCTATTTTTTGCTTGAATAATAATTGTCCCTTCTGATAACCCACTTATTATTCGGTTTCTCATCGGAAAATGCCATTTTTGAGGTGGTGTAAATGGGGGATGTTCTGAGAGGATAAGATGTGATGACATAAGTACATTAGCTAATGGTATATTTTGTTTTGGATAGATATGAAATAAACCACCTGCAATAACCGCAATCGTTTTCCCACCATTATGTAGGGCTGTTTCATGACCTAATGTATCAATTCCTTTAGCCATGCCACTTACAATTACCCAATTATCAATAATAAGCGGCTTTAAAAGGTGCTCTAGAGCTTTTTTACCGTAATCAGTTGGATACCTCGTACCAACTACACTTATTAAATGTCGACGCTGTGCTAAGCTAATATCCCCCTTATAATACATTATTGGCGGTGGGTCGGAAATTTCTTTCAACAAATGCGGATATTTTTCATCATATAAAGAAACAAAAGATATATTGTGCTCAATGTATTTTTCATAAAGTGAGTCAAAATCTATTAAATTATATTCTTTCTTGATAGCATGAACCTTATCTTTCTTCACATTTAAATAAAGAGTCCATTCATCATCATTAAGCGAGTAAAAGATATTTAAAGTTGGGTCAATTTTATAGAGTTTATAAAGAAGTTGATTACTTACACCTTTACAATGTGATAATAGAAATAATCTTTTAGTAACAATGTCCATGTTCTCCTCCTACTATTACTTTTCTGAACTAGCAAATTATGAAATTTTAAACACCATGAAAAGGAACAGGCAAAAACCTGTCCCTTCTTTGACATGTAATTAATGTGTTTTACATTTCTCTAACAAACCTTGCTCTTCAAGTACTGAAATAAGTGTTTCACCCATAACAGATGGTGTTTCAGCCACTTTAATACCGCATTCGTTCATTGTTTTGATTTTTTCTTCGGCAGTACCTTTACCACCTGAAATAATTGCACCAGCATGGCCCATACGCTTTCCTGGAGGTGCTGTTTGACCACCGATAAAGCCAACAACTGGTTTAGTCATATTTGCTTTAACCCATTCTGCAGCTTCCTCTTCAGCAGTACCACCGATTTCACCGATCATGATGACAGCATATGTATCCTCATCTTCGTTGAAAGCTTTAAGAACATCAATAAAGTTTGTCCCATTAACTGGGTCTCCACCAATACCCACAGCAGTAGATTGCCCAATACCAGCTTGTGATAGTTGATGAACTGCTTCATATGTAAGCGTTCCTGATCGAGATACAACACCTACATGACCTTTTTTATGAATATAACCTGGCATAATACCAATTTTACATTCATCTGGTGTAATAACACCTGGGCAGTTAGGTCCTACAAGGCGAGTATTCTTGCCTTCCATATAACGTTTAACCTTTACCATATCCAGTACTGGAATATGCTCTGTAATACAGATAACTAAATCTAATTCTGCGTCTACACCTTCCATAATTGCATCAGCAGCGAAAGGAGCAGGTACATAAATTACAGATGCATTAGCACCAGTTTTTTGAACAGCTTCTTGAACTGTATTGAAAACTGGTACACCGCTCGCCTCAGTTCCACCTTTACCAGGTGTTACACCACCAACAATATTTGTACCATATTCTAGCATTTGCTTTGTATGGAAAAGTGCTGTTGAACCAGTGATACCTTGTACGATAACTTTCGTATCTTTATTAATAAATACACTCATGATTGTCCCCTGCCTTTCTTACCCTACTAATGAAACGATTTTTTGTGCGCCGTCAGCCATAGATTCTGCAGAAGTAATATTTAAACCAGACTCATTTAAAATTTTCTTTCCTAAATCTACGTTTGTACCTTCTAGACGTACAACAAGTGGAATCTCTAATCCTACTTGTTTTGTTGCCTCTACAACACCTTCTGCAATAACATCACATTTCATGATTCCACCAAAGATGTTAACGAAAATACCTTTAACATTTTCATCAGATAGAATAATTTTAAATGCTTCTGTTACTTTTTCTGCAGTTGCACCGCCCCCAACATCAAGGAAGTTTGCCGGATCTCCGCCATAAAACTTAATAATATCCATAGTAGACATTGCAAGACCAGCACCATTTACCATACATCCAATGTTACCGTCTAAAGAAATATAGCTTAAGTCATATTTAGATGCTTCAATTTCTTTTGCATCTTCTTCTTCAAGATCACGATATTCTACGATATCTTTGTGGCGATATAGTGCATTTGAATCAAAGTTTAATTTCGCATCAAGTGCCATAACTTTTCCATCACCAGTAACAACTAAAGGATTAATTTCTGCAATTGAACAATCCTTTTCAACAAATGCTTGGTATAAGCCCATCATGAATTTCACAGCTTGTCCAACTAATTCTTTCTTAATGTTAATGTTAAAAGCGATTCTTCTAGCTTGATAGCCTTGTAATCCTACAGCAGGATCAATCACTTCTTTAAAGATTTTTTCAGGAGTTTTCTCTGCTACTTCCTCAATCTCTGTTCCACCTTCTTCAGAGGCCATAAGAACAACACGTGATGTAGCACGGTCTAATACAAGACCTACGTAATATTCCTTCTTAATATCACAGCCTTCTTCAATAAGTAGGCGTTTAACCTCTTTACCTTCAGGACCTGTTTGGTGTGTTACTAATGTTTTTCCAAGAATTTCTTCAGCATATGTACGAGCTTCATCAAGGTTTTTAGCAACTTTTACCCCGCCAGCTTTACCGCGTCCACCTGCATGGATTTGAGCTTTAACTACCACTACATCTGTTCCAAGTTCTTTTGCAGCTTCAACTGCTTCATCCACAGAAAAAGCCACTCGTCCATTTGGTACAGAAACCCCGTATTTTCGAAGGAGTTCTTTCCCTTGGTACTCATGGATATTCATTTGCCATCCTCCTAACCTATTTACAAGAAAAAATATACTGCGCTTTCATTTTATATAATAGTTTTCACCTTGTCTACCATTCCACACAAAATTGTATATTCCTTTAGTAAAATTAATTTTTATTTTATTAAGATAGAAGAATTTATAGAATTTGGGGACAGTCCCCAAATTCTATATAAGATTAGCTTTCACCGAACAAATATCATGGTTTACAAAGTGTTTACTCACTTAGGGACTGTCCCCAAAAACGACAATTTTATATTTCTTTGTCAAGTTTATATAGAAATGCAAAAATTTCTGCAACTGCCTCGTATAGCTCTTCAGGGATTTGCTGATGGATTTCAAGTTTTGATAGTAATTCGATCAATGCCGGGTCTTCTTGTATGTGGATTTCTTGTTTGTTTGCAGCTTTAATAATTTCTTTCGCAACTAGTCCTTTTCCTTTTGCTATAACTTTTGGCGCAATTTCTTTTTCGTTATCATATCTTAAGGCAATTGCTTGTTTTATTTCCCTGCTACTAATCATATTTTAATATCAACTCCAGTGTATGAGGATTGGGGAGTTTGTATATTTACTTGCTTGATAGAATTTCCTTGAAATTCAGCTTTCTTCTCAAAAGGCGTAACTTTAACTGAGGTTACATAATAATCAATATTACTTAAATGTTCTTTTAATTCATTACTATAAAGTGTGACAAGTTTTTCTAGTGCCTTACTATTATTTCTGACAGTAATATTCATGACGCGATTTTGGATTTGAACATCGATCATCGTTTCATTAAGTCTAGGAAGTTGCAAATAAAATATAATTCGACAAAACGCTGGGTCTATCGTACCGTCCGCTTGTTTTTTCCCATTCCATTTAATCGTCAAATCTGTCTGCGAATTGTTAAAGAAGAGTGGAATTTGAGTTATAATTTGTTGGGTCGGACCATTATCTTGATATAGTAATGATTGACCATTTAAACGATGGATGAGTTGATCAATTTGGTCTTTCAACCCTGGAATTGCAACTTCTTTACTAGCAGAAATCAACATATTTTTAAGGGAAAGCGTTTCATTCATTTTATCTCTCTCTCTATTTAACTGGTGCCATAATTTAGTTTCATCCATGAGACCTAAGTTTTTTTCAGTTGCTAAAAGAACGTTTTGTACGATATCCTTTGAAACTAATTGTAAATCATTATCAGGATTACCAATTGAAACTTGCATTACTCCCTTGATTAATTCTGTTAGCTGTTTGATAGATTTCGTTTGAATGTTTTCTTGTTGAAGTGTTTGAAAGAGCTTGTCAATTTGTTGAGCTAACGGTTCACTTTTTTGAGATTCAATAATCGATCTAACTATTACTTCTGATAACGGATATTGTTTTTTTAAAGCTGAGATTATCGTGTTTATTGTTTCAGGTATTTGAGCCTTATGTGTATTTTTAATAATTTCATTAGCAGTAATAAGCTGTTGTTTCGTTATTGGTATGTTGAGTCTTATTAGTTCATTCGCTAGCAACATATTATTCTTTGTATGTTGTTGCTGAAATAAGCTTAATAAATCTTTCGCAGTAGCAAGCTGGGAATTTTTATCTATCTCAACTTGTTTGACTATTTTTAATTTTATCCCTAACTGATCTGAACCCTTTACTGTAAACCAATATTTTTCCAATGGATGAATTGGTGTATCAAGATGAGCTACCAGTTTTGAATGCCCTACCTGGATTTGTGCTTTTTGGTCAGGAATGAGCTTGAGTACATGTCCCAATACGACCTGATTCTCTTTTAATATCAGCTGCCCTTGAGGCTGGCTAAGTTGAGAGACAGCTTGTTTCAAGAGATTGCCCATGACAGATGCACGCTCCATTGATACGCTCCTTCCTTGTTAATATGATTGTAGTAATTCTTTTACAGGTGCAAAGCTTTTACGATGATGTACTGTAACACCATATTTTTGCAATGCTTCCAAATGGTACTTTGTGCCATATCCCATATGTTGATCAAAACTATATTCAGGGAATTGCTTTGCTATATCAAGCATGATGCGATCACGAGTAACCTTAGCGATAACTGAGCTTGCTGCAATTGATACACTTTTTGTATCACCCTTAATAATGGATTCCTGTGAAATTGGTAATTCTAATTTCATTGCATCAAGTAATAAAAAATTCGGCTGGATTTCTAGCTCTTTGATCGCATTCTTCATAGCTAATTTTGTAGCTTCATATATATTTATTTGATCAATAACCTCTGGTGCGACGATACCAATTCCAATCGCCTGCGCATTTTCTTTAATAAGATTGAAAAACTTCTCTCTCATTGGTGCCGATAGCTTCTTAGAATCGTTTAATCCAGGCATGTAACACTCTTCTTTTAAGATGACCGCTGCTGCTACCACAGGCCCAGCAAGTGGGCCTCTCCCCACTTCATCAATACCTGCTATCAAATGAAAACCATTGTTATGTGCACTTCTTTCATAGCTAAGCATGCTATAGAACTGCTGCTGAAGAATCTTATCTTGTTCATACTTTTTCATCCATTTTTGCACAAGCTGTTGTACGCCTTTTCTTGAATCAGTTTTACACTCTTTTAGAAAAGGATCCTTATCACTTTTGATTTCAGATAATCTATCTTGTATTTCCTTCGTTGTTAATTGCATAATTATTAGCTCCTTACACTTTTCCTCTACCAATTATATCGGTCCAATTTAAAATAAATAAAGACCCGCAAAATTGCGAGCCCTTTAAATATGTTATTGTTCAGTAAATTGTTTTGGTGTTTCAAAAGATAATCTTCCTAATTTATCAGCACGGATTTCTCTAAGAACAAGTTCAGAGGTTTTATCATAATCAATATAACCTCCAGGCATAATACACCCACGCTTTTTACCGATTTCATCAAAAAGGGGCACAATCTCATCCGGTAACTCATCCAAATGAAAGCGACCAATTAGCCGATTAGGATAGTGTTCTTTTAGAAAATTTAATGCAAAAACTGTTACCTCTTGCAGATTTAGGATTGCATCTTTAATAGCACCAGTTGTTGCAAGCTTAAAACCTACTAGCTGATCTTCAAATTTTGGCCAGAGTATTCCTGGAGTATCCAAGAGCTCAAGTTCTTGTCCAACCTTTACCCACTGCTGAGCAGTTGTTACACCAGGCCTGTCGGCTGTTTTGGTAATATTTTTCTTTGCCAGTCTATTTATTAATGTTGATTTCCCTACATTTGGAATTCCGATAATTAACGCTCGTATAGCTCTAGGTTTTATTCCTTTTGCAGCCATTTTATCAAATTTCTCTTTTAACAATACCTTTGATAAAGCGGTAATTTGTTTTAATCCAGTTCCTGTTTGTGCATCGATTGCAAGGGCATGTATACCTTTTTCTTTGAAAAACTCCAGCCATTGCTTGGTTATGGCATCATCAGCCTTATCTGCCTTATTTAATAATACAATACGAGGCTTTGATGACACAATTTCATCGATCATAGGATTTCGTGAAGACATTGGTATTCTAGCATCAACAAGTTCAAAAACAATATCAATTAATTTAAGCTTTTCTGTTACTTGTCTTCTAGCTTTTGCCATATGTCCTGGAAACCATTGTATAGTCATAAAAAGCACCTTCTTTTTCCGTTACTCAGCGATTCTAAAACCTGAGATGGGCCAGTATACCAAACTGGTTTTTCCCATAACTTCTTCAATCGGAACTGTACCAATGTGTCTGCTATCCTTACTTTGTCTTCTATTATCACCCATAACAAAGATATGGCCTTCTGGTACTGTTGATTGTCCAATGATACTTTCGAGATCAAAGGGCTCGGTTAATGGTCCATCTATTAGTTGATTTTTATATTCTTCAAGGTATGGTTCTTCAAACGCTTCTCCATTTATATAAAGAGTATCATTCTCATACTCAACATGATCCCCCGGCAAACCGATTACTCTTTTAATATAATCTTTGTCAATCGTTGCATGAAATACAACAATATCAAAACGTTTAGGTTCACCGATTTTATATGAGAACTTATTCACAATCATCCTATCCTGTGTATGTAAGGTTGGCATCATAGAATATCCATCAACTACTATTGGAGCAAAAAAGAAATAACGTATGACGGCTGCTAATAGTACTGCTATCGCCAATGCCTTAATCCATTCTAACAGTTCGTTTTTCTTTTTTGTCATTATTTCACCTACTCTAGCAATCATTATCAACACTTTTACTTATTACTATTCCCTATTACAAGGTAAGTCAATCTACCGATTTCACTTATTTATTAAGTCGTATTCACTTGAAATTTCTTGGAGTCGTTTTAAGGCAATAATTTTTTACAAAAGAACTTAGATGAAAAAGGAGCTTGTTATAAAAACAAGCTCCTTTTCACCTATACGGACAGTACTAAGTGCTGACCCATATATTAGAGACTTAGCATTGCTAAGCTATCTTATCGAATTTCTTTGATACGCGCAGCTTTACCACGTAATTGACGTAGGTAATAAAGTTTCGCACGGCGAACTTTACCGCGACGGATAACTTCTAACTTCGCGATCTTTGGTGTGTGTACAGGGAAAGTACGCTCAACACCTACACCGTAAGAAATCTTACGTACTGTAAATGTTTCACTAATTCCACCACCACGACGCTTAATCACAACACCTTCATACACCTGAACACGTTCACGAGTACCCTCGATAACTTTTACGTGTACACGTACTGTGTCACCAGGACGGAATGCAGGTAGATCAGTTTTTAATTGTTCTTTTGTGATATCTTCAATTAGTTTTTGCATCGTTTTCAACTCCTTCCAACAGATGCTCATTCCAACATTTCGTATTGCAGCGGAACATCGTTTTAAGACTCTACAGAAAAAAGATTACATAGTAAGCTCTAGTCAGCAAGTCACGAGATTTATCATACCATATAGACGTTATGCCTGCAATAGCTACTTTTCATTTTCCCATTGTTTAATCAAAGATTTTTGCTTCTCTGTAAGAGGATAAGTTTCTAATAGATCTGGTCTTCTGGTGAATGTCCTTCGGAGAGACTCCTGCTCACGCCATTCCTCAATACGCTTATGATTACCTGACAGCAGGACCTCAGGAACCTTCATTCCTCTAAAATCTGCAGGTCTCGTATAATGTGGATGTTCAAGTAGACCTGAACTATATGAATCTAAAACTGGTGAATCCTCATTTCCTAATACTCCTGGAAGGAGTCGAACAACACTATCAGCAATTACCATGGATGCAAGCTCACCACCTGTTAAGACGAAGTCTCCAATTGAAATTTCATCTGTTACAAGATGCTCTCTAATCCGTTCATCATACCCTTCATAATGACCACATATAAAAAGGAGATGTTCTTCGGTTGCTAATTGTTCAGCCTTAGCTTGCGTAAAACGCTCTCCTTGAGGGCATACAAGGATCACTTTAGGTTTTGCATCTGTTTGCCTTTCAATATCCTCTACAGCATCAAATATGGGCTGTGGCTGCAAAACCATCCCTGCTCCACCACCATAAGGATAATCATCAACATTATTATGTTTATTTGAAGAATAATCACGAAAATTAATAATCCGAAACTGAACAGCTTCTTTTTCCTGTGCTTTTTTTAAAATCGATTCATTCAATACACCGTCAAACATCTCTGGAAAAAGTGTCATAAAATCAATTTTCATCAGTCTAGTAACCCTTCCATTGGAGTAATGATTACTTTCTTTTCTTCAATATTAATTTCCTTAACAATATCTTTGATGTAAGGAACGAGGAGGTCTTTATCACCATTTCTTTTCACTATCCATACGTCATTAGCACCTGTTGCTAAAATCTCATGGATTTTCCCGATTTCCTCTCCTTGATCCGTATACATGTGGCAACCAATGATTTCATGAAAATAGAATTCGCCTTCATCTAGTTCTGACAACTGATTTTCGTCTACTTTTAGTAAAGAACCTTTAAATTGCTCTACATCTTGAATGGAATTCATTCCTTTAAATGTCAGTAAGTCAAAGTTTTTATGTACCCGGTGGTTATCTACAACAACCTCTATCGGATCATTGGAGCCATCTTTAAATATGTATAATTTATTGCCAGGCTCATATCTTTCCTCAGCGAAATCTGTTTTTGATATAACACGAACCTCACCTTTAACTCCATGCGTGTTTACGATTTTTCCAACATTAAACCATTTTTCAGCCATTTTCATCACCTCAGGCGTATTTGATCTACAATTCCATCTTTTATGACAATTGTTCTTTCTTTCATTAGTTCATTCCAATTGTCACCAACATTTACTTCAATAATTGCTTCCACTTCTTTTTCCTTAAGCTCACTACCAAGGGGTAAAGTATGTACTTGTTGAAGTTGAAATTCAACTAGTTTTATTTTTTCACGTCTTTTATCGATCTCTTTTAAAAATTGTGTTGCAAGCTGATTGCTAGTTTTTTCAACCTTTTTATATTGAAAATATAGTTGATCACACTCTTGCTCTAGTAGTTTTTTCTTATTTGTAAACTGCTCAATTAATGCTTGCTTACTTGTTTCAGTCAAGATTTGTTTTACAGTAACACGGTGGAGTATATCCATTATTATTCCTCCCCTACCTGAGCTTAATACTATTAGAAGTGCGCAAGCTCCTGTTTTGCATGTATGTACTTCGGTGCTTGACACTGAAACTAAAAAATATATTCTAATGTACAAAAAAAGGGGAGGATCGATCCTCACCCTTTTTTCAGTCATTAATTTCAAGTTGAATTCTTTTAGATGAATTTGATCCTGCTGCATAAACAACAGTTCGAATCGCTTTTGCTATACGGCCTTGTTTTCCAATTACTTTACCAACGTCTTCTTTATGAACAGAAAGGCGATACGTAATTTGGTTCTCAGTTACCAGTTCTGTTATTTCAACATGCTCTGGTGAGTCAACAAGCGGCTTAACAATAGCTTCGATTAACTCTTTCATCTCATTTGCATTCATTACTTGCTTAATTTTGCGTTATGGAATTTTTCCATAATGCCTTGTTTTGAGAACAAGTTACGTACTGTATCAGATGGTTTAGCACCATCTTGCATCCATTTCATTGCTAATTCTTCGTTGATTTTAACTTCTGCTGGTTGCACAACTGGATTGTATGTTCCAACTACTTCGATGTAACGTCCATCACGTGGTGAACGAGAATCTGCTACTACAATACGATAAAAAGGTGATCTTTTTGATCCCATACGTTTTAAACGAATTTTTACTGCCATTTTATAAAGCACCTCCGAAAATATTTCAACAAGATAGTATATTATCAAATAACTTTTATGATGTAAAGGTTTTTTTCTTGTCAGAAGAAATTTCCTTTAAAAAAAGTAGATTTTTGTACTTAGTTTTAGTCTCTAGCTCCAGAACCTTTCCCCTCGAGGTCATAAGCGCACATGAATTGAAGGCAAAGAACGCCTTATATTCATGTGCGTCTTATGCTTGTCGGGCCTGACCAAGGCGCCTGCACTTTTAAATTTACATAAATGGGAATTTCATCCCTTTTTTCTTACCTTTTGACATACTAGTCATTTGCTTCATCATTTTTTTCATATCTTCAAATTGCTTTAATAGACGGTTGATCTCTTGAACAGATGTTCCGCTACCTTTTGCAATTCGTTTTTTACGTGAAGCATTCATGATTTCAGGATTGATCTTTTCAGCCTTTGTCATGGATTTAATTATGGCTTCTACATGACTTATCTGTTTTTCATCAACCTGAAGATTTTTGAGTCCTTTAACCTTGTTTGCTCCTGGAAGCATACCAATTAGATCTTCAAGAGGACCCATGTTGCGAACTTGACCCAACTGCTCGAGAAAATCATCAAACGTAAATGACATCGTACGCATTTTTTGCTCAAGCTCTTTTGCCTTTTCGGCATCAACATTTGTCTGAGCCTTTTCAATAAGGGTTAGTACATCCCCCATACCAAGTATCCTTGATGCCATACGTTCTGGATGAAATGCTTCTAATGCATCCAATTTCTCACCAAGACCAACAAACTTAATTGGTGTATCTGTAACAGAGCGAATCGATAATGCAGCCCCACCACGTGTGTCACCATCAAGCTTTGTTAATACAACACCTGTTAATCCAAGTTGTTCATTAAAGCTTTTTGCGACGTTTACTGCATCTTGACCTGTCATTGCATCAACAACAAGGAAGATTTCATCCGGCTTAGCGATGGATTTTACCTGTTCTAGCTCTTCCATGAGATTTTCATCAATGTGTAAGCGACCTGCTGTATCGATGATAACATAATCATGATGTTCATTCTTAGCATGTTCAAGTGCTTTCGTTGCAATTTCAACAGGACTAACTTGATCGCCCATAGAAAAAACAGGCATGTCCAATTGCTTGCCTAATGTTTGCAATTGTTTAATTGCGGCAGGACGGTAAATATCTGCTGCAACAAGCAATGGCTTACGGTTGAACTTTTTACGTAAAAGGTTTGCAAGCTTTCCAGTTGTCGTTGTTTTACCAGCACCTTGTAAACCAACCATCATAATGACTGTTGGAGGGCGATTGGAAACAGCAATTTTACTTTGCTCTCCACCCATTAATTCAGTTAGTTCCTCTTTTACAACTTTAATAACCTGTTGGCCCGGTGTTAAGCTTTTCATTACCTCTTGACCAACAGCACGTTCACTTACGCGCTTAATAAAGTCTTTAACAACTTTGAAGTTTACATCGGCTTCTAAAAGAGCGAGGCGAACCTCTCTCATCATTTCTTTTACATCAGCTTCAGAAACCTTCCCTTTTCCGCGAATTTTTGCCATCGTATTTTGCAGTCGGTCGGCCAATCCTTCAAATGCCATAATGCCGCCTCCTAATCTAATTTCTCAAGTTCATTAAGCAATGAACCAATTTCCGCATTTCTGTCTGTCTTAGCAGAGAATTCACGAAGTTTTGTCATTAGCTCTTGACGCTTTTGAAATTTTTGAAATAATAATAGCTTTTCTTCGTATTGCTCCAGCATTGCTTCAGTACGTTTAATGTTATCGTAAACAGCTTGTCTACTAACATTATATTCTTCCGCAATTTCACCAAGGGAGAAATCATCTAAATAATATAACGACATATAGCTTTTTTGTTTAGGAGTTAATAATGATTGATAAAAATCAAACAGATAATTAAGTCTTGTCGTTTTTTCAAGCATTATGCCGTTTCACCCCTTTGTTAAGTGAATTACCTTTACATGTTAATAGTCTACATTTGCAGCCGATCCTTGTCAAGTATTACAGGATGAAACTACGGATTTTAAAGAATAATTCTATCTGTAAGTACTGTGGCAATATAAAAACGAGCTAACTTTCACATTTTCTCAAAGTAAAAGTTAGCTCGTTCTATTTTAAAAAACTTTTAATGTTCTTCTTGCTCTTCAATAATTCCAGAGAAAAGACCATATACATATTGTTCTGTATTAAATTCTTGAAGATCATCCATCTTCTCTCCAAGACCTACAAATTTCACAGGTATATCCAGCTCACCTTTAATAGCTAATACAATACCACCCTTTGCAGTACCGTCTAACTTTGTTAACACGATACCAGATACATTTGTTGCTTGTGAAAACTGCTTTGCTTGTGTCATTGCATTTTGCCCTGTTGTTGCATCCAAAACGAGCAGTACCTCATGTGGAGCTCCAGGGATCTCCTTTTCAATGACACGCTTTACTTTTTCTAGTTCCTTCATAAGATTCACTTTATTTTGCAGCCTTCCTGCTGTATCACATAAAAGGACATCTACTTTTCTTGCCTTTGCAGCCTGAACAGCATCGTACATTACGGCTGCAGGATCAGAACCTTCAGATTGCTTAATTACATCTACACCAACTCGTTCTCCCCATACCTCTAACTGCTCAATTGCACCCGCTCTAAACGTATCTCCTGCTGCTAAAAGAACAGAATTCCCTTCACTTTTAAGCTTGTGAGCTAATTTTCCAATTGTTGTCGTTTTACCAACACCATTAACACCAACAAATAGCACGACATTTAAGCGATCTTTTTGAAGATTTAGTTCATTATCATCCCCATCTTGATCACCTTGATAAATTTCTACAAGCTTTTCGGAGATTACCGCTTGTACCTCTTTCGTATCCTGAATATTTTGACGTTTAACTTCCATTTTCAATTCGTCAATGAGATCCATAACTGTCGTTACACCGACATCTGCGCTGATTAAAAGCTCTTCAAGCTCCTCAAAGAACTCCTCATCAACTTTACGGTATTTTGCAACAAGATCATTCATTTTACCAGCAAATGAATCTCTTGTTTTCGTTAAGCCTTCTTTAAACTTTTCTGTTACAGAATCTGTTTGTTTTGTGATTTTATCCTTTAATTTTTTAAAAAAGCTCATGCTTGTTCATCCTTTCAGCTAGATTGTACGAGTTCTTTTGATTCTTCAAGTCTTACAGATACAAGTTTAGAAACACCTGATTCCTGCATCGTTACCCCGTACAGGACATCAGCTTCTTCCATTGTTCCTTTACGGTGGGTAATCACGATAAATTGTGTTTCATGACTGAACTTTTTCAGGTATTGTGCAAAACGATGAACATTTGCTTCATCAAGTGCTGCCTCCACTTCATCAAGTACACAAAAAGGTACTGGTCGTACTTTCAAAATTGAGAACAATAATGCTATTGCTGTTAGAGCACGTTCCCCACCAGAAAGCAAACCAAGATTTTGCAGCTTTTTACCTGGAGGTTGTGCAACAATATCAACACCTGTATTCAATATATCATTCGGATCCGTTAACTTTAATTCAGCACGTCCACCACCAAATAACGCCTGAAAAACAGATTCAAAATGAGCACGAATCGCATTAAAGGTTTGCTCAAATCTTCTCTTCATTTCCTCGTCCATTTCACCTATAACTTCGTAAAGAGTGTCTTTTGCTTCTGTCAAATCATTTCGTTGCTCAGATAGGAACGTGAAACGTTCAAATACTCGTTCATACTCATCAATCGCTCCTAAGTTTACCGTTCCTAACTCATCAATTGCAAGCTTGATCAACTTCACACGTTTTCTTGCTTCATTTATATCCATATCAAGGGTATATTTTTCTTTTGCACCTTCAAAGGTTAACAAATATTCTTCTCGAAGATGGTTAAGACGATTATCTAATTCAACATCTAAGCGATTTAATTTTACCTCTTCATCCTTTAGACTATCTTGAAGCTGTTTATCCTGACGCTTTAACTCCTTCAGTTTACGATCTTCATACTCAAGCTTTTCATGTAATTGGAGGCGCTCCTCACGTCTACTTGCGATTAATTCAATCGTTTTATTTTTATCCTGGAGCTTATTTCTCGCAGCTTCCTCTAGCTTTTCCTCACCAGATGAACTTGAATTCATTTCATTTGAAAGCAAGGAATAATCTTCAGTTGCTTCACCATACTTTTCCTGTGATTGTTCCAAGTCTTGGTTTATTCGTTCTACCTTTTCTTTCTGATTTTCATAAACCTGACGTTTGCTTGCTAGAATGACTTTAAATTCGGTCAACTCATCATGTAATTCGTCTTTTGAGGTTTGCTGGGATACCTTTTTCTCGGACATTTTCTCGATCTCTTTATCTAGCTTTTCAAGTTTCAAAGAAATTGACTGCAGTTTATTACTAAGCTCACTTTTCCGTGCTGAAAACTTATCTTTTTCAGATTCAAATGATTCTCTTTCAGCATCATATAATTTTAAATGATCGTTAACATTCTTTTCATTTAATTCAATTTCCCTTATTTCACTTCTGATCATTTGCTCTTCTAAACGTAGCTTTTCACCATTAGAGCGTAACTCTTCGAGAATATCTTCTTGTTTTTTAATAGTTTCCTTTGTTGCCTTTACATCTTGTTCAAGCGAAGATGTCTTCTCTTCCATATCGGCTAATTTTGCATTAATTGTTTCCAATTCACGTCCACGACTTAATAAGGAGTTATTCTTTTGTTTTACAGCGCCACCTGTCATTGATCCACCAGGATTCACTACATCACCTTGAAGTGTAACAAGTCGGTAACGATAATTCATTAGTTTCGCGATCTCGTTTGCACCCTTTAGGTCTGAGGTGACAATAACCGTTCCGAGAAGATTGCCAATAATAGATTTGAATTGTGGTTGATACTTCACTAAATCTGTCGCAACACCAACAAATGCTTGATGAGACTGAATTGCTTTAAGATCATGTGAGCCAATTGAACGTTCCTTAATGACTGTTAGAGGTAAAAATGTAGCTCGACCAAAAGAGTTTTGTTTTAAAAATTGAATCGCCTTCCTCGCTGAGGATTCATCTTCAACAACCACATGTTGCATCGAACTACTTAAGGCAATTTCAATTGCTGATTCGTAGGTTTTGTCAGTTGAAATTAATTCAGCAACCGCTCCATGAATTCCTTCTAACTTATCCTTTGCTTTTAAAATCTCTTTTACACCTTGGAAGAATCCAGCATAGTCCTCCTGCATTGATTCTAAGACTTCTTTTCTTGAGCGAGTTTGCTGGAGTATCTGATAAGCTTGATATAAAGTCGATTCTTTCTTTTGATACGCATTTTTTACGTTTTCAAGTTTAGTTTGCGCATCCCGAAAACTCTTTATTTGATGAGATAACTGGCTTTCAATTAGCGCATATTTCGCTTCGATTTTGGTTTTTCTCTCAATAATATCTTCGCGTTCTGTTATATATCGTTTATTCGAGTCTAGCAGTCTAGTATTTTTCCGCTCTTGTTGACTTAGCTGCTCGTCTAAATAATGTATTTCATTACGTGCAGTAGCCTGCTCATTTAAAAGTTCAAAGTATTCACTTTTTAAGCCTTCAATTAATTCTTCAATATTTTGATCATAAGATGTCATCAGCTGTTGTTTTGCTACTAATTGATCTTGAATGGTATTTAGCTCTTTTTTAGAGGTTTGTAAGAACGCTTCCTGCTCTTGTTTTTCCTTCTTCAACCTTACAAGTCGCTCAGTTAATTCTTCAATTGATTTTTCTAATTGAGCCTTATTTTGATGGGCATTTTTCTTTCGCTCTTTTAAAACTTCTTTTCTTCCTTCTAACTTTTCTAACTCTTCACTTGCCAAGAGTAAAACCTGTTGTAGGTCATTAACTGAATCATCTAATGCGGTTAAATGATCGCGCATACGCTCAACTTCTGCTTCTCTTTTTTGCATGTTTGCTGAAAGCTTGAGTTCACGATCTTTCCCATCATCAACTGATTTAGCAAGCGCTTCGTATTTTTGATGAAGTTCTTCAATTTCATAAACCGTAAGTGCTACTTCAATTTGTTCGAGTTCTTCTTTCTTTTGCAAGAAATCCTTTGCAATAGATGCTTGTATTTTTAATGGTTCAACCTGACCCTCTAACTCATGTAAAATGTCATGAACACGATTTAGGTTTTCCTGTGTTTCGGCTAATTTATATTCAGCCTTCTTTTTACGTGATTTATATTTTAAAACACCTGCAGCTTCTTCAAAAATGCTTCTGCGCTCTTCAGATTTACTGCTTAGTATTTCTTCAACTTTACCCTGGCTAATAATTGAAAAAGCTTCCTTCCCAAGACCAGAGTCCATAAATAAATCTATTATATCCTTTAGGCGACAGCTTTGCTTATTAATAAAAAACTCACTTTCTCCTGAACGATACACTCTGCGTGTAACACTCACCTCGTGATAATCAATTGGAAGAAAATGATCTTCATTATCTAGCGTTAATGTCACTTCAGCAATATTCAAACTCTTCCTAGAATCACTTCCAGCAAAAATGATATCCTCCATTTTTGCACCCCGAAGAGACTTAGCTGATTGCTCTCCCAACACCCATCTAATACCATCAGTAATATTACTCTTGCCACTTCCATTTGGTCCAACTACTGCTGTAACACCTTTTACAAAGTCAACTGTTACTCTTTCAGCAAAGGACTTGAATCCAACAATATCCAATCGTTTGAGGAACATTGTGATTTCCTCCTTACTATTTTTTCTATTTAGTATGTGATTTTAACCTGCTAGAAAAATCACTCTATCGATGTTATGATCCATAAACATTTTAATTATTAGTCATGCCTAAAACATGACAAATCCTTTCATATTTTATCACAATATGTCGGATAAAGGTCGATAACTTTTAATGACATGAAAAAAGGACGACTCACGTATGTCATGTTTATCACCATAAATCAATTTAACTTAAATGAAATGATTTAATAAAAATGTGAAGTACATGACATTATCGAATGAGTCTGTCCTATTAAAAGTTAATTATTAATTTGTTGGAGCCTTGATAGTGCTTCCTGTGCAGCATGCTGTTCCGCTTCTTTCTTAGATCTGCCACTCCCAGTTCCAAAAACTTCACCATTTAATGATACAGTTGATACAAATTCCCGATTATGTGCTGGTCCTTTTTCTTGAAGAATTTTATATTCTAAAATACCTTTTGTGTCCCTTTGAACAAACTCTTGCAGTTGACTTTTAAAATCCATCACATGCGAAAAAGCACCTTCGTCAATCTTTGGAATAACAAACTGATCTAAAAATTGTACAACAGCCTCCAAGCCCTGATCTAAATATAAAGCTCCAATAAATGCCTCAAATACATCTGCAAGTAACGCAGGACGAGCACGCCCCCCGGTCATTTCTTCACCCTTTCCTAGTAGCACTAAACTACCAAAAGAAAGGTTATTAGCGAATGCTACTAAGGAAGGCTCACAAACAATTGCCGCACGTAGTTTCGTTAACTCCCCTTCACTCATCATCGGATACTTTTTATAAAGGTACTGTGAGATCGTTAGCTCTAAAACAGCATCTCCTAAAAATTCAAGCCTCTCATTATCTTCATAAGGCTTCTTGCGATGTTCATTCACATATGATGAATGTGTAAAAGCTTGATATAAAAGCTTTTCATTCTTGAATGAATGGCCTATACGCTCTTGAAATTTTTTGAATTCCTCTACCTTTTTTGCAAAGGTTCTTTTCTCTTTGTAGTTAATATGTCTTGGCATAGGGTCCTCCATTTAAAACGGAAGCGCGCATTTTTTGGCTTAAGAAAATAAGTCACTCCATAATAAAAGGAATTAATACCTTCAATTAGGGAGGGGCTTATGACCTAAAAAGCCGTTACATTCACGAAGTCATCGCGGTAACTCCACTTACACACACATCTTGTGTTTTTGGAAAAAAGGCGCAGGAGCAAATAAAGTGTACTCCGTCCGAAATTTATCTATTTCTCTAATCATAAAATTTACCCTTATAAAAGGGGTAAAGCCCCGTAAAAATACGGGACTTTTAAGCAAACATTACTGTAAGCTATTTATGTAGTTAACAGCGTCACCCACTGTACCGATCTTTTCTGCATCTTCGTCAGAAATCTCCATATCGAACTCATCTTCAAGTTCCATTACAAGCTCAACTACATCAAGGGAATCTGCTCCAAGATCATCTTTGAATGAAGACTCTAATTTTACTTCAGCCTCATCAACACCTAAACGGTCAACGATAATCTTTGTTACACGTTCTAATACTTCTGCCATTTTCCTTCACCTCCCCTCAAGTATTATAAGTGATTTTCAATAGAAAAACTAGGTTTCAAACTAGCATTTTTTAAAGAAATGCGAAAAACGCCTTGTTCAGCTTCGATTAGTATAAGTCGCTCAATAATTGAAGGTGTTCTTTACCTTTAATTATTGAGTCACTAGACCCTAGAGGGGCTAAGCGCTGGTGCTAGACAGAACCAGTAGTTACATTACCATTCCGCCATTAACATGCATGGTTTGACCAGTAATATATTTGCTTTTTTCCGAAGCAAGGAAGGTAACAATATTTGCGATATCACTAGGTTCTCCTAATTTCGCTAAAGGAATTTGTTTTAGCATTTCCGCTTTCATCTCTTCTGATAGCTCATCTGTCATATCTGTTGTGATAAAGCCAGGTGCAACTGCATTTACAGTAATATTTCTAGATGCAAGCTCTTTTGCAGTTGTTTTCGTTAGACCAATGACACCAGCTTTTGCAGCCACGTAATTTGCTTGTCCTGCATTACCGCTTACTCCAACAACAGAAGTTATATTAATAATGCGACCGCTTCGTTGCTTCATCATCTGACGAGTAACACCTTTTGTACAAAGGAATACACCTTTTAGGTTCGTATTAATAACATCGTCCCATTCAGCATCTTTCATTCTCATTAGTAAATTATCTCGAGTAATTCCTGCATTATTCACTAGGATATCTAATTGACCAAATTGACTAATAACTTCTTTGATCATATTTTGTACATCCTCAGTATTTGATACATCTGCTTTAATAGCAAATGCGTTTCCACCATTTGCTTTAATATCATCTACAACTTCATTTGCTTTTGCTTCACTACCAGCATAATTGACAGCAACACTTGCACCATTTTTAGCTAATTCAAGCGCAATAGCTTTTCCAATTCCACGTGACGCACCTGTAACTAATGCTACTTTGTTCTCTAGCATTATAACTCCCCCTTAAGCTTCTCAACCGTTGTATTAATTGTTTCTAGATCTGATATGGAATAAACAATAGCAGATCGATCTATTTTTTTCACTAATCCTGACAAAACTTTGCCTGGCCCAATTTCAATAAATGTCGTTACGCCGTTTTCAATCATTGTTTTTACAGATTCTTCCCATCTTACAGGAGAGTATAACTGTTTCACAAGTAAATCCTTAATTTCTTCTTGGCTCTCAACTGGGTTCGCCGTTACATTTGCTATGACTGGAATTGTTGCATCTTGAAAGCCTAATTCTGAAAGAACTTCCTGTAATTGATTTGCTGCTGGTTTCATAAGCTCTGAATGAAATGGACCACTAACTACTAATGGAATCGCACGTTTCGCCCCTTTTTCTTTTGCGATTGCAGAAGCTTGTTCGACCCCTTCAGCTGTACCTGAAATCACAATTTGTCCAGGACAGTTTAAATTAGCTAATTGTACAGAATGTCCTGTATTTGTAACTTCAGAAGTAACACTCTCAAGCTCCTCTGCAGACATACCTAAAATTGCAGCCATTGCCCCTTGACCTGCAGGTACAGCTTCATCCATAAACTCACCGCGTTTTTTTACTGCATAAACAGCATCCTCAAAGCTTAAAACGCCTGCTGCTACAAGTGCTGTGTATTCTCCAAGACTGTGTCCGGCAACAAAGTCTGCAGTTATTCCGTGCTGTTTAAAATGCTCCAATATCGCAATGCTTGTTGTTAACAATGCAGGCTGTGCATTATAGGTTAATGTCAATGTATCCTGTGGACCTTCAAAAATAAGCTCTGTTAGCTTTTCATCTAAGCGGTTATCTGCTGCTTCAAAAATACGTTTTGATTCTAGTACGCGTTCAAAGAGATCTTTCCCCATACCAACAGCTTGTGAACCTTGTCCAGGAAATAAAAATGCTAGTTTTGTCATATCTCTGTCCCTCTTTTCTTTCTGATTTTCATCTAATTCTTACTCTACATCACCTTAAAGTGAAGAATGGATTGTATCAGAAACATTGTTCGAAACCATTTCACGTGTTTGACGTATCGCATTGTAAATGGCATTAGCATCAGATGAACCGTGCGCTTTAATAACGGGTGCCTTCAAGCCAAAAAGTGCGGCTCCACCATATTCAGAGTAATCCATTTTCTGCTTTATTCCTCGAAGCTCAGGCTTTAATATCCCTGCAGCTAATTTCGACTTCAAATTACTTGTCAAAGCAGATTTCATCATTGAAAACACAGATAATGCGGTACCTTCAATTGTCTTTAGAGCTATATTTCCGGTAAAGCCATCTGTTACAACAACATCTGCTATAGAATTCATCAAGTCTCTCGATTCAACATTTCCAACGAAATTTAACTGCGTTCTTTTTAAAAGCTCGAAAGCTTGTTTCGTTAATTCATTTCCTTTTTTATCTTCCGTTCCTACATTTAATAGGCCGATACGTGGATTCTTAATTCCACGCACCTTTTCTACATAGATTGAGCCCATGATTGCATATTGAAGCAAGTGTTCTGGTTTTGCGTCCACATTTGCACCGACGTCTAAAAATAAAAAGCCTTTTCCATCCAATGTTGGTAAAGTTGGTGATAGTGCTGGTCGTTCAATTCCTTCAATTCTACCTACAATAAATAGACCTGCAGTCATCAATGCACCAGTATTACCAGCAGATATACAACCATCTGCTCGTCCTTCCTTCACTTCATTAGCCATTAGTACCATAGAAGCATTCTTTTTCCTTCTAACCGCACGTACTGGCTCATCTGTACCTTCAATTACTTCATCTGTATGTATAACTGTAATTCTCGTCTGATCTGTTAAATAAGGTTTAATTTTATCTTCATGACCAATGAGTGTCACCTCTAAGTCTGAAAAAGCAGAAATGGCTTTTATAACACCTTCTACTACAGCCTGTGGGGCATTATCTCCACCCATTGCGTCGATCGCTAACTTCATATTTATGCTACCTACCTTTGTGCTGGATTTGAGCGATACATGTCAAATTCACCTGAAAACACTAATTCATTTCCGACATAGCTGTTTACTTCGACAGTCGTACGTCCTTTTTCAGATTCGCCCATTACAACCTTTGCTTTTGCAATTACCCGTTCATTTTCCATTACTTGTCGAGTAAACCGAATACTTGCAGTTGCAGTAAGCGCCAACTCATCATTAATAACAGCTACTGCTAATGAATTTGCTTGTGCAAATAAATGATGACCACGAGCAATTTGATTCCTACTAAAAACATGCTCTTTTTTTATTTCTAACATAGAAATTGCTGACTCATCTAACTGAAGATCAATTATTTCTCCGATAATTTCTTCTATATGTAACGATTTCACTTCATCGTCTAGTTTCTTTTCTGCAACATGTTTTATACGTTCTCTTAATTCTGGAATTGATAATTCTAAGCGGTCAAGACGAATTGTTTGAATGCTCACTTGGAACTTATCAGCTAATTCCTCATCTGTTATAAAAGGTGTATCACCTATAGTTTCCTGCAATAATTGCTGTCTCTCTTTTTTATTTTTTCTCATATCACTATGACACCGTCCGAACTATTAAGACTAGGTACTAATAGTAGTATATAGATAAAAAAAATAGAATGCAAGCAGAAAAGCGAAAGCGCCTTGGTTAGCCCTGAAAAGCATAAGACACTCATGAAATGAAGGTGCTCTTTCTTTCAATTCATGAGTAGCTTATGACTCGAGGGGCTAGGCACTGGAGCTAGACAGCAGAAAAGCGAAAGCGCCTTGGTTAGCCCTGAAAAGCATAAGACACTCATGAAATGAAGGTGCTCTTTCCTTCAATTCATGAGTAGCATATAGGTCTTCGCTCCAGGCGCTGGAGCTAGAGATCACTATTTCAATACCATTTAACTATTAATCTAACTTCTCCCCATTTAGAATACCAGATTGAATTAAGTACATTCTTAACCCCTCATATCTATCTTCTACCCAAAAAGATTTTGAACGAACTAATTCTACAGCATCTTGTCTTGCAACTTCTAATGCACGATAATCATGGACCATGTCAGCAACCTTGAAAATCGGCATACCACTTTGCTTTTTACCGAAGAAATCTCCTGGACCCCTCAACTCTAAATCTCTTTCAGATAAAACAAAGCCGTCATTCGTATCTGTCATAATCTTCATTCTTTCTTTACCTGCTTCTGATTTCGGATCTGCTAGTAAAATACAATATGACTGTTCACTTCCTCTTCCCACACGACCACGAAGCTGATGAAGCTGTGACAAGCCAAAACGCTCTGCATCATATATAACCATTGTTGTTGCATTCGGGACATTTACACCAACCTCAACAACAGTTGTTGAGACTAATATATTTACCTGGTTTTGACTAAAGCTTCGCATTACAGTATCTTTTTCATCAGATGATAGTCTACCATGCATTAGACCTACCTGATAACGACCTTTATAATAAGAGGTGAGCATACTATGAACATCCAATGCATTTTGTACATCAAGCTTGTCAGATTCCTCGATCAAAGGACAGATCACATAAGCTTGACGCCCCTTAGATATTTCTTTTTCAATAAAAGCCAAAATTCTCTCAAGCATTGTTGGCTTTACCCAATATGTTTCAATTGTTTTTCTACCTGCAGGCAACTCATCTATAATAGAGACATCCATTTCTCCAAACGCAGTAATCGCTAGTGTTCGAGGAATCGGGGTAGCTGTCATAAATAATACATCTGTATTGACTCCCTTTTCACGGAGCATCCGTCTTTGCTCAACTCCAAATCGATGTTGTTCATCTGTAATAACTAAGCCAAGCTTGTGAAAATGAATTTCATCTTGAATCAGAGCATGCGTTCCAATTAAAAGCTGAATCTCATTATTTTTCACCTTTTCTAAAAGCTCGCGACGTTTCTTACCTTTAACAGAGCTTGTTAACAGAGCGACATTCACATCAAATGATTCAAACAAGTTAGATAAAGACTCTGCATGCTGTTCAGCTAATATCTCCGTTGGGACCATTAGAGCGGCTTGATAACCAGATAAAATAGCAGCATATACTCCAATTGCTGCAACTACCGTTTTTCCTGATCCAACATCTCCTTGAAGTAATCTGTTCATTCTAAATGGTGACTTCATATCTGTAATAATTTCATTAATCACACGTGCTTGAGCGTTCGTAAGAGGAAAAGGTAATGCTTTAATAAAGTTTTCAAGACTTTCTTCAGGAAATTCATGGGCTATTCCCTGTGATTGTTCTCTTTGCACCTTGCGTAATGTTTGCATTTTCAACTGAAATAAGAGAAATTCTTCATACACAAAACGCCTTCTTGCCTGCTTTAATTCTTCCTTTCCATCTGGTAGATGAATCGAACGTAAAGCTTCCTTTCTTGTTTGAAGCTTATATTTTTGTAAGAGCTCAGTTGGAATGATTTCCTCTATTTCATCTAAAAATTCGTTTAACGCAAGAGAAATAAATTTCCGCATCCCTTTAATTGTAAGCTTACCTTTTACAGAATACACAGGTTCAATTCCATTGAGCACTTGCTTAGGTCCAAATGTAAGTTCTTGAACGGTAATGGTTTGCCGATGTTTGTCCCACTTCCCTATAACGGTCACTGTTGAATCGATCGTTAGCTTATTTTTAAAATAAGGACGATTGAAACAAACTGCGGAGAGTAAGTATCGACCAACTAATATACGGAATGTAAGGCGTGAACGCTTTTTACCAAAATAAGAAAGTAGTGGTTCACTATGAACCTTCCCCTCCACGGTTACTCTTTCGTCATGTTTAACATCCGCAAGGTCTTTTAAGCTGTTATCATCATATCTATATGGAAAATATTCTATAAGATCATCAATTGTATATATACCTATATCGTTTAAAAGGTCTTCTGTTTCATCACCAACACCTTTAATTGATGAAATAGGTTCTGCTAGTCTTTTCTTCACATTTATTTTGCGATTCCCTATTATGGTCTTTAGATGTTGACCTTTAGGACTCGCGGCTAACCTCCTTGTGCTAGTTCTTTTCTTGCAGCATACGTAATAAGATTAGTTTAACAGATTTCTCTTCAAGCTGTACAAGCTTACGAATTAAAAAGTCTGAACTTATATTTTGATAAAAGTTCAGTATAAATTATTGAGTTTTCATCTTGGAAAATTGATTATTAGAAGTTTGTAACAGAGGAATTCTTCATTTATTTCACACTGAAAAAAACTCGGCAAATGCCGAGTTTCTATGTGTGATTTTATTCAACTGAGAAAATATAAGAATATAAAGGTTGTTCACCTTTATGCGTTTCAACTTCAATGTCCTCGAACTGTTCCTCAACAAATTGAATTAGTTTCTCTACTTCTTCATCGTTTGCATCCTCACCTTGGATAATCGTTAAAATCTCATCCTCTGCAGAAATCATTTCTGAAAGTAGTTTCTTCGAAGCAGCTAGTTGATCACGATCTGTAATGGTTATTTTACCATTCAAAATCCCCATGAAGTCCCCTTTTGTAATATCAAGTCCATCAATATTCGTATCGCGAACTGCATACGTTATTTGACCGCTTTTCACATTGCTCAAGGCATCAATTAGTGTATTTTCTACATCACTAGGATCTGCAGTAGGATTAAAAGCGAGTAGTGCAGCCATTCCTTGTGGTACTGTTTTAGAAGGAATGACAATGACATTATCTTCAACAACAGAGGCAGCTTGTTGTGCAGCCATGACAATATTTGAGTTATTTGGTAGAATTATAATGGTTTCAGCATGAACGTCTTTAATAGCTTGTACGATATCCTCTGTACTAGGATTCATCGTTTGTCCACCTTCGATCACTTCATTCGCTCCGATACTTCTAAATAGCTCAGCAATACCTTTGCCCATGGTTACTGTCACGATGCCATATTTCTGCTTTTCTTGCTTTAATTCTACTTTAGGAGCAGCCTGTGAATTTTCACCAACAATATTAGTATGTTGTTGTCGCATATTTTCGATTTTCATGTTAATAAGGTTTCCATATTTTTGACCGTATGAAAGAACCTCACCAGGATGTTCTGCATGTATATGTACTTTTGCAAGCTCATCATCAGCAATAACGAGTAATGAATCACCAAATTGACTTAAATCATTTCTGAAATTTTCTTCATTGAATGGTGTCTTATCAGCTTCAAAACGTACCATGAACTCTGTACAATAGCCAAACTCAATGTCTTCAGTATTAATATGACTTTGAACACTTTTATGATGCTCAGCGTTTACAAGTTCATTCATAGAAGGCATTGATGCATTTAGAGTTGAAAGTTTTTCTCCTGTTAAAACAGCTAAGAACCCTTCATATACAAACACTAACCCTTGACCACCGCTATCAACTACTCCAACCTCTTTTAAAACTGGAAGAAGATCAGGTGTACGCTTTAATGACTGATTCGCTTCTGTTAATATTACTTCCATTAATTTATCAATAGCAATCTCATTTTCTGCCGCTAGCACTGCAGCTTTAGCAGCGTCTTTTGCAACAGTTAAAATCGTACCTTCAACAGGCTTCATGACTGCTTTATATGCTGTATCTACACCTGCCTGAAGTGCATTAGCAAATTCTAAACTGTTAATCGACTGCTTCGATTCAATTGATTTTGAGAACCCTCTGAATAATTGCGAAAGAATAACACCAGAGTTTCCTCTAGCACCCATTAATAGTCCTTTTGATAGAGCACTACCAACCTTACCGATATGATCTGAAGTATTGTTTTGGACTTCTTTTGCCCCTGATGTCATCGATAAATTCATGTTCGTTCCAGTGTCACCATCAGGAACTGGAAAAACGTTTAGTGCATCGACTAATTTTGCATTATTCGATAGGTGGTTTGCCCCTTGCAAAATCATCTCTGCAAAACGCTTACCATCTAAAGTTGTAATTGACACAGGTAATTTCCTCCTTACTACGAGTTCGCTACACGAACACCTTGTACAAAAATATTTACGGAATCAACAGCAAGTCCAACCGTCTGATCTAACGTATACTTAACTTTAGTTTGAACGTTATGTGCGACTTCAGAAATTTTTGTACCATAGCTGACGATAATATACATATCAATATAAATTGTTTCGTCTTCTTGGCGTACAATTACGCCTCTGCTAAAGTTTTCTTTTCTAAGAATTTCTGTAAGACCATCTTTAATTTGATTCTTTGATGCCATTCCAACAATACCATAGCAGTCAATTGCTGCACCACCGGCAACAGTTGCAATGACCTCGTTTGATATATCAATTTGTCCGTACTTCGTTTTTAATTCAATGGACATGATCGTTCCCCCTTTGGAATTGCTCTCACTGGCTATAATTATTTTACTATAAGCATGCACAAATGAAAAGTGGAAGCGCCTTTATCAATAAAAGAACAAAACACAATTCCTTTTTTCAATAGTATTATACAATACACCATTAAATACTATGTCAAGGAAAAATTCTTGAAAGCTTTACGTTGAAGTATTGCATTCCTGAGGCAGTTATGATAAATTATTAAAGTATCTCATGGCTATGTACATGACTATTGTAAAAAATGTTAGGTTTTTTTGTAGTAAGGAGGGAATAACATGGCACGTAAATGCGTTGTTACTGGTAGAAAAACTCGCTCAGGTAATGCACGTTCACACGCGATGAACGCTAACAAACGTACTTGGGGCGCAAACCTTCAAAAAGTTCGCATCTTAGTAAACGGTAAACCAAAAAAAGTATATGTATCTGCTCGCGCTTTAAGATCAGGTAAAGTTGAGCGAGTTTAATTCATATTAAGCTCTCTCTAAATTAGTGTTCAAAAAGGAAGACAAAAAGAGCCTAGAACTTCAAGTAGAAAGCTTAATCTTCAACACCAAAACGTTTATATTCGTGAGGAGTCGAGTAACAAGCTGTCGTAGAAATTCAATAGCTATTTTTCCGGACTTTTTGAACTACCTATAAAGCAGAAAACATGAAATGATAGCTTATCTTAGTTTGCTATATTGCAGCTATGTTTCATATTCAATAAATATAAAACACATAAGCTAAGAAAAAAGCACCGAAAATAACGGTGCTTTTTTCTTAATCTTTTTTAAACGAACCGAGCATTGCTCGAACAATTCCTCCTAAAAACTTTGGTAGCTTAATCGTATAAAATCTCATTGTTTCCCTCCTCAACCAAATCATTAAACATGCTTGTTTAAAGGTACTATTAGCGTCAAAGTTTCATAAAAATCAAATCAGTTCTTTAGCATTATATTCAGTCTGTGGAAAAAAATGACGCGAGACCTTATCTCTTTGAATCCACAAGGCTTAATCTCGACTTCTTATCATTAATATTATGCCGTCATGAAAAGAAAAAGTACCTTGTTCATGAATGAGTTCATTACTAATACATAATGTCGATCCAATGCTGATATGACAATTATTTAATGGATATTTAAATCCTTCTAGCGTAATACCCTTCACTTCATGACTAATCGGAATAAACGATATATATTTCCACTCCTTGTGTTTCTTTATTGTATATGTTCCTGGAGTGAAGAGCGTGATATGATTTTGACGATCGATTATTTCAATTTTTGAATCATACTTTATTGTTTTAAAAAGGAGTTGAATATTACCAAGCATATGGTCGATTCTTCCGCCAGTTGCTCCAAAAATTTGTATGAGTTCATGTGATTGTTGAACTGCCCATTCTAATGCAAGCTCAGTATCTGTTTTATCCTTTTCAGCAGAAAAGATAGACAAATTAGTGAAAGCCTTTGTCAACTCATTCCTCTCTTTATTTGTAATGGAGTCAAAATCTCCAAAAGCAAAGGTTAGGGGCAATCCTGACTCTTGTATGTATAACGTCCCTCTATCAATTCCAACCCATATAACACCCTCGTGATGATAATCTGTTAATACAGGGAGATTTTCTTTTGGTCCTCCTGCAACAAGTGCGATTGTTTTCATATTAACTCCTTATGTATCAAAATTTTATTAAATTTTTCACTTTATCCTCACTAATGGATAGCGTGACTTACCATGCTAAAAATGCTAAGTCCAAAGGCTTCACCTGAACTTTTTCTTCCTAACCATCGTTTGTTAAGCACAACTTCTTGGCTCTGCTCATCTGATTAATCTTATACCGAAGTTTAGTACTTAAGATATAAAAAAAGTCTGACACAGGGAATGCGTCAGAACTCTTTATTGATTTAAATTGAATCTTAGATGAGTTTTTCAGATTTATGAATGAATGGCCTGTTTTAAGGCTTGAATTGCTTGATGGCGATCAGGCTTATTATAAATAGCCGAACCTGCAACAAGTACAGTTGCTCCGGCTTCAACACAAAGTTTGGCCGTTTCTTCATTAATTCCGCCATCCACTTCAATTTCGATCGGAAGCTGTTTTTCTTTAATAATTGTAGCAAGCTGTTTAATTTTTGGTAAGACTTGTGGAATAAAAGCTTGTCCCCCAAAACCAGGATTTACTGTCATTAATAAAACCATATCAATATCCTCTAGAACATGCTGTATTGACTCGATAGGTGTATGTGGGTTTAACACTACACCTGCCTTAATACCCTCAGACTTGATTAATTGAAGGGTTCTATGTAGATGTTTACATGCTTCAACATGTACAGTAATGATATCCGCACCTGCACGCACAAACTCATGTATATAACTGTCTGGTTGTTCAATCATGAGGTGTACGTCTAAAGGAAGCTTTGTAACAGGTCGAATTGCTTCCACAATTAAAGGCCCAATCGTAATATTTGGTACAAAGTGTCCATCCATAACATCTACATGAATATAGTCGGCACCACCATTTTCTACATCTTTAATCTCCAAACCCAATTTCGCGAAATTTGCCGATAGGATTGATGGGGCAATTTTTATCATACTAATACCTCGGCTTTCTATCTTTTATTTCTTCAACAAAGGTTAAATAATGTTCATATCGATATTGCGGTATTTCTCCATTATCTACCGCTTCTTTGATCGCACATTTTGGCTCTTTCACATGTGTGCAACCACGAAATTTACAATTCCCACTTCTTTCTTTCATTTCCGGAAAACAGTAGGTTAAATCTTCAACCTCAATACCTGTAAAATCTAATGAACTAAAACCTGGTGTATCTGCAACAAAGCCAGACCCTGCTGCAATTAATTCTACATGTCTTGTCGTATGCTTACCTCTCCCTAAATGTGTTGAAATATCATCTGTCTTTAGATCAAGATCTGGTCTTAAAACATTTAATAACGATGATTTTCCTACTCCAGATTGTCCAGCAAAAACTGAAATTTTATTATCTAGAATCGGTTGTAGGTCATGTTCTACACTAGATTCAACAGTAGAAGTTAATAGCACTTTGTACCCTGCATTTTGATAATCTTTAGCATACGAAAGCACTTTTTCTTTTATATCCTCAGATGGAATTAAATCTGCCTTACTAATAACCAGAATTGGTTCAATATCATTAGCTTCAATCAGTACAAGGAAGCGATCAAGCAGCGCTGGACTAAAATCAGGTTCAACTGCTGAAAAAACAAGAATCGCTTGGTCGACATTACAAATAGGTGGTCTGACAAGTTCATTTTTACGGCCAAATATTTCAAGTATATAACCCTCTTGATCATTATCTGCCTGGTATTCAACTTCATCTCCTACAAGTGGGGTGATCTTATTTTTCCGAAAAATACCTCTACCTCTACATTGAATCATTCTTTCGCCGTCTTGCACATAGTAAAAACCACTAAGAGCTTTCACAATTTTCCCTTGTGGCATGAATAACCTCCTAGAACAATATTGTTGTTTCTCTAAATATGTTATTGATTTATTAAAGCTCATTACAAGAATTCATAGTAAAAGTTTGTGATTAATATTCTTGTGATATTCCATAATAAAAAACTATATTCTGCTTTTATTCCTCTGGATATGGAATTGTTTCAGAGGCGACAACTTTATTATCGATCGTAATTTGGTAAAACGCGCTTTCATCTGGAGCAATTATAAATTCCAACCGCTTAGTTTGTGGACCTATTATTTTGAATTCTTCGTAGGTTTCTGAAATTGAATTCTCAGCATCATCTATACTAATTTTAACCACAAGCTCTTGACCTTCTTCTTCTGGCTCATATGGAATTTCTACGGTTTTTTCTACCTTCTTAGGCGGTTCAGGTTCTGGACCCAAAGAATATACAAGCTGCAAAGTTGTGTCTTTAGGAACGACTTCTGTTCCTACTTCTGGTAATTGTGAAATAAGATGGCCAATGGGAATATCATTTGAATATTCCTCAGATTCTATAGAAGTAAATCCATTAGAACTTACATATTCATCGACTTGAGACTTACTTTTACCAACAAAATTCTCGATTTTTTCAAGCTTAGGTCCAGAGCTCACCGTAAACTCTATGGTTTCCTCAGAAGGGATTACTTCTACCCCTATTTCAGGCGATTGAGTTAGAATCGTTCCTGCATTCTCCACTTCATTTGACTCTTCTTTCACATCAATGGTAAAACCCTTTATTTCGAGAATTGATTTGACCCTGTCAATATTTTTCCCAACATAATCATCAAGCACTACT
Source organism: Metabacillus sp. KUDC1714 (assembly GCF_014217835.1). NCBI lineage: Bacteria > Bacillati > Bacillota > Bacilli > Caryophanales > Bacillaceae > Metabacillus > Metabacillus elymi. The sequence goes on along the minus strand of NZ_CP055263.1, from coordinate 4,258,963 downwards.
TTTTCTTTACCAGTACTCTCATAAATCGTTATTGTTGCACCTTCTTTTGTTATTTCTGAAGCTGATGGAATTGTTTTGATGACATATCCTTCTTCTATCTCCTCATCAGAGACAAGAACAGGTTCTCCAACTTCAAATCCATTTTCATAGAGAATATCTACTGCATCTTCATAAGTTTCCCCTGAAACATCAGGCACTTCGATATCCTTTGGTAGCATCATAGGCGGAATTATTGTAAAAGCAGCAACACTAGCCGTGATTAAAATAATAAAAGTGGTAATAATAAAGATGGCAAGTTTGCTTTTTTGCTTTTTTGGTTTCTTTTCTTTCTTTGCTAGCTTTTTATTTTGCTTAATATTCTTTTTTGGTTCTTCTTTTTGGTTATCTATTGTGGAATGTACAATTGTATCCTCGATTTTACTTTGTTCAATATCTTCATTCGTAATAATAGGTATTGCTTTTGTTGCTTCGAAATCCTCAGGAATTGAAAAACGAGGTTCAGATATCCGACTTACATCAAATGCAGTTTCAAGATCTTTTTCCATTTCTTCTGCAGAATCATAGCGGTGAAAAGAATCTTTTGCAGTCGCTTTTAAAATAATATTTTCTAAGCTTTGTGGGATATCGGGATTCCATCTTTTCGGTGATGGTGTCTCTGATTGCAAATGCTTTAAGGCAATCGAAATAGCAGATTCACCATCGAATGGCAAACGTCCAGTTAATAACTCAAATAATACGATTCCAATTGAATAGATATCAGATTTGTTATTTGCTAATCCACCTCTAGCTTGTTCAGGTGATAAATAGTGGACAGACCCTAGTACAGAATTGGTTTGTGTGATTGTTGTTGAGCTAAGTGCCATCGCAATTCCAAAATCTGTTACTTTCACATTACCATGATGGTCAATCAATATATTATGTGGTTTTATGTCACGATGAATAATATGATTATCATGTGCGTGTTGGATCGCTGATACAATCTGTACCATTATGTTAACCGCTTTTCTCGGGTGAATAGGAGCAAACTGCTGTATGTATTGCTTTAAGGTTTGACCATCTACATACTCCATTACAATATAGTAAATCCCATCTTCTTCTCCGACATCATATATGCTTACTACATTAGGATGGGCCAAGCTTGTTGCAGATTGTGCTTCTCTTCTAAATCTTTTAATAAATTCGTCATCGTTAGAAAAGTCAAATCGCAATACCTTCATTGCAACTTCTCTTTCTAGAATCATGTCCTTGGCTAGATAGACGTTTGCCATTCCACCTCCGCCAATAACTTCTAGAATTTTATAACGACCACTAATTCTTTTACCTATTAGCACGGCGCTTCACCTAATTCAAGATTTGCCGTCTTTTTTATAATGACTAGAGAAATATTATCCTCTCCACCGTTATCATTTGCTGACTTAACAAGCGAATTCGCAATTTCCGGAAGAGAATGACTTTTTAAAAGTTCTTCTTGCATTTCTTCATCAGAAACTTTGTTTGACAACCCATCAGAGCATAATAAAAGCACATTATCTTGTTCAAATTCAATCGTGGAAAGATCAAGTTCTACTGTTTGTTCTGTGCCTAATGCCCGTAAAAGGACATTTTTCCGAGGATGATGTTCAGCATCTTCTTTTGAAATTTGTCCTGACCGTACCAATTCATTTACGAGTGAATGGTCTTGGGTCACTTGCTTGTAACCACTGTGGTTTAATAGATAACACCGACTATCTCCAATATGACCAATGGTCGCGAAGCTTGGGGTTATAATTACACCAACAATTGTTGTTCCCATGCCTTGACATTCTGGATTCGATAAAGAATGGTCATAAACAGCTTTGTTTACCTCTGAGACCTTCTCAATAAACCAAGCCTCAGCATCTTTAGGGCTATCAATATGCTTCACTTGCTCCCATAATCCTTTAAAGGTAGAGATGGTCATTTGACTAGCAACATCTCCAGCCAGATGACCTCCCATTCCATCAGCAACAATCGCCAACACACCAGCTTCGTTTTCAAAAACACCAACACAATCCTCATTATGTTGTCTAACTCTTCCCCTATCTGACAAATAGAAAGTATCCACCTTGGTCACCTCGTCTCCTCTTTACGCTCCTTAGCTCGAAGTTGTCCACATGCTGCATCAATATCATGGCCTTGTTCTCTTCTTACTGTTACATTAACTCCATACTTTTTAAGCGTATCTTCAAATAACTTAATCTGGTCTTTCGGTGTACGTACATAATTTCTTTCAGGTACGTAGTTTACAGGAATTAAATTAATGTGGCACTTTAAACCCTTAACTAATTTTGCTAATTCTTCGGCATGTTCAACTTGATCATTTTCTCCACCAAAAAGTCCGTACTCGAAGCTAACACGTCTTCCTGTTTTATCTACATAATACTTTACAGCCTCCATTAGATCGGGCAATTTATATGCTTTATTAATAGGCATAAGTTGAGTCCGTAATTCCGAATTTGGAGCATGTAATGATATAGCAAAATTGATTTGTAACTTTTCATCAGCAAACTTATAGATCTTCGGAATGATCCCACTTGTTGAAACAGTAATATGGCGAGCACCTATATTCAAGCCTTTATCATGATTAATAATTTTTAAGAAAGACATCATCTCATCATAATTATCAAATGGTTCACCAATTCCCATTATAACAACATGACTTACTCGCTCATCAAATTCATCAAGTGCCTGTTGTACTTTTACGACTTGAGCAACAATTTCTCCTGCTTCTAAATTTCTTTTTAATCCTCCTAATGTTGAGGCACAAAATGTACAACCAATCCGGCAACCTACCTGAGTTGTTACACATACAGAATTACCATATTCATGTCTCATTAAAACCGTTTCAATCGAATATCCATCATGTAATTCAAAAAGAAACTTAATTGTTCCGTCTTTTGATGTTTGTTGAATAAGAGTATTAAGTGTTGTTAAAGTAAAGTTTTCACTCAAAAGCGTTCTAAGGTTTTTTGAAAGGTTTGACATGTCCTCAAAACTAGTTGCACGTTTTGTATATAACCATTCAAATATTTGATTTGCTCGGAATGATTTTTCTCCATTATTCTTTAACCATTCTTCTAACTCATGAAGTTCTAATGAGTAGATAGACGGGTTACTCTTCTTTTCTTCGCTGTCTTTTTTTGTCCTAGTTGCTTTCATCTGTTCCAATTTTAACCCTTCTTTCGTAAACATGCTATATAAAAACCGTCTGTTCCAAAGTAATGTGGCAGCAACTGTACTTCCCCATTTTGAAAAATAGGCTGAAGTTTTTCAGGTAAATATTTTACTGAAGCTTGATCCCGCACGAACTCTGGATGGCTTTCTAAAAACGTCTGAACGACGTCGCTATTTTCTTCTTTATCAATTGTGCATGTACTATAAACTAACACACCATCTCTTTTTAATAAAGGGGCAACAGCCTGTAAAATATTGTGTTGCAGGTCGGCCAGCTTTAATACATCTTCTTGATTTTTCGTATACTTGATATCAGGCTTTCTTCGAATAACTCCAAAACCAGAACATGGAGCATCAACTAAAATTCGATCAAAGCTCTCCTTTTCAAAGCGGTTACCGGCCAACCTGGTATCTAATGCTTCAGGTATAATATTTTCTAGCTGCAATCGGTCTGCTTGTTGTTTAATAAGCTTTACCTTATGCTCATGTAAATCAAGGGAATGAACAGTACCTGTGCCTTTCATACGTTCAGCTATATGTGTAGATTTTCCTCCAGGAGCTGCACATGCATCTAAAACCTTCTCACCTTCTTGTGGATTTAATGCTCTAGCAACTAACATTGAGCTTTCATCTTGGATGGTAAGTAGTCCTTTTGAAAACGCCTCAGTTAAGGCTAAATTTCCTTTCATACCCTTTATTGCATCCTCAGATAAATCTCCATGCTCAACCATTATCCCTTTGTTTGTAAGGTCATGAAAAAGCTCATCAACAGTTGTTTTCGTTTGATTAACTCGTGCTGTTTGCGAAGGTGGCATTAAATTTACTTCACACATTTTTTCGGTTTCTTCATAACCAAATTGTTTTACCCATTTGTCAACTAGCCATGAGGGGTGACTTGTTTTAATTGCTAGTCTCTCCACAGAATCAGATATATCATCAAATGTAGGTAGACCTTCTCGTTGAACAGATCTGAGCACGCCATTCACAAAAGCAGCAATCCCTTTATGACCTCGTTTTTTCGCAATTTCTACTGCCTCGAAAAAGATTGCTCTTTCTGGGATTCGATCAAGATAAACCATTTGGTAAATGGAGATCCTTAATAAAATTTGTACCCAAGCCTCAATTTTTTTTGCCTTTTTTAAAAAGCCTGCTAAAAAATAGTCGAGTGTTTCACGTCTTTGCAATGTTCCGTAAACGATTTCGGTGAGTAATGCTATATCCTTCTCATTTACTTTATGTTTTTTTATCATTGAGTTTAAAAGCAAATTACTATATGCTTGATTTTTCTCAACTTGTAATAAGATTTCTACTGCTACATCTCGTACACTATTTGGTTGTTTTTTCATCATCATCGCCTAATTTATTCCCTACGGAAATTGTTGTCCCTCTCAAATAGTCTTCTCCACTCATTTTCTTTTTACCAGATGGTTGAAGTTCAGTGATTTTTATCGCTGTTTTATTTCCAGTTGCGACAACAAAACCATCCTGATCAATTCCGATAATTGTTCCCGGAGATGAATCGTTTTTACTCGGCATCTTTTCTCCCCACCATACCTTGAGAGGTTGATTCTCATATGTGGTAAACGCAACAGGCCAAGGATTAAGACCTCTAATTTGGTTATAGATTTCTTCCCCTGTTTTGGTCCAATCAATCTTTTCTTGCTCACGTTTAATATTAGAGGCGAAGGTTGCTTTTGAATCATCCTGCTTTTTTGGTGTGAGCTTTCCTGCAAGTAATTGAGGAATTGTTTCAGACAAAAGCCTTACTCCTGCTTCGCTGAGCTTGTCATGTAATGAACCAACTGTGTCTCGCTCCTCAATTCTAATCTCGACCTGAGTAAGGATATCACCTGCATCAAGTTTTTCTGCCATATACATGATCGTGATTCCTGTTTTATCTTTCCCTTGAAGAATAGAATAATGAATTGGTGCACCACCTCTTAATTCCGGTAAAAGTGAAGCATGTACATTTATACAGCCAAATTTAGGCGCTTCTAATAATTCCTTTGGTAAAATTTGTCCAAAAGCTGCCGTGACAATAAGGTCTGGCTCCAATGAAAGAACATCCTCAACCTCATTTCGAATCTTTTCAGGCTGTAACACTTTAATACCATGATTCTCAGCTTCTACTTTTACTGGTGGCGGAGTAAGAGTTTTTTTACGCCCTTTTGGTCGATCTGGTTGGGTTACAACACCAACAATATCATAGCCTGCTTTTACAAGACTCCGTAAAATCGGCACAGAAAAATCAGGTGTTCCCATAAATACGATTTTTGTCATACGTGTCATCCTTCCGCACTTTCTAAATCATTTTCTTCTAAGTATTTTTCTACCTTTTTTGTGAATAACACTCCTTCAAGATGATCCATTTCATGTTGGATCGCTCGAGCAAGAAATCCTTCAGCTTCAATGATTTTCACTTTTCCTTTTCGATTAAATGTTCTAACCTTTACATAGTTTGCTCTCGTTACTTCACCGTACAGACCAGGAAAGCTTAAACATCCCTCAGGTCCAGTTTGTTCACCACGTTCTTCAACAATAACTGGATTGATTAATTCTATTGTTCCATTATGATCATCAATATCAACAATAGCTATTTGCTGTGAAATTCCTATTTGTGGTGCTGCTAGTCCAACACCATCATTTTCAATCATCGTATCATACATATCTGCTAAAAGCTTTGTTAGCTTCCGATCAAAAATAGTTACCTTTTCACAAGGTGTTTCTAAAACATCTGCCGGAAACATAACGATTGGTTTTACCGCCAAAAAGACTCCTCCAAACATACACTAAAGCGCAATTGCCTTGTTCAGCCTCGGGCAATAAGACACTAATGAATAGAATACATTCTTTACCTTCAATTCATTAGTGAGACTTATGACCTCGAGAGGCTAGGCATTGAATACCGAGCGCTTATACAGTATAAAAATTTTATTATTCATTAAACAAAAGTCCAACTCACATCATCGTATTTGGACTTAGATCAATTGCGATGATTAAGTCATTTGAACTCATTTCTTGTTGAAAGTGTTCAATGATTTTTCTTAATGTTTCATGTAAGTTTTTTTCCCGTTTGTATTTTACCATGCATTGGTATCGATATCTATCTTTAATCCGCGGGATCGGTGAAGCTACAGGTCCTAATATCTTTGTTTCATTTTCAACATTTCTTCTTAAAAATTGAACTATTTTCTCTGTCACAGAAACAACCTTTGTTATTTCTGGATGTGAGACCGTAAGTAAGGCTAGATAGTAATAAGGTGGATAAGCATGATTTTTACGAAGCTGCATTTCATGATTATAAAATGAGTCATAATCATATTGACTTGCCAATTGAATACTATAATGCTCAGGAGTATAAGTTTGAATGATAACCTCACCTGGAAGCTCATGTCTTCCTGCTCTACCACTTACTTGTGTTAATAGCTGAAATGTTTTTTCAGAGGCTCTAAAATCAGGTAAGTGAAGCATCGTATCTGCTGTTAACACACCAACAAGGGTGACATCTGGGAAATCAAGACCTTTTGCAATCATTTGAGTTCCCAATAAAATATCAGCTTCTTTGTTACCAAATCTTGTTAAAAGCTTTTCATGCGCACCTTTTCTCCCTGTCGTATCCACATCCATTCGAATGATTCTCGAATGCGGTAATACCTTGACTAATTCTTCTTCTACTTTCTGTGTACCTGTTCCAAAAAAACGAATATGTTCACTTTGACATTCCGGACATACATTTGGCATCTGTTCCTCGTGTCCACAGTAATGACATTTAAGCTGTTGCCCATGTCTATGGTAGGTTAATGAAATGTCACAATGTGGACATTGGATAACAAAACCACAATCTCGACACATAACAAACGAAGAATATCCCCTTCTGTTAAGGAATAAAACCGACTGTTCCCCTTTTTCTAGTCTTTCGGTTAATTTCTCAATTAACGATGTTGAAAACATACTCCGATTGCCACTTCTTAACTCCTCTCGCATATCGATTATGTCAACTTGAGGCATTGATCTTTTGTTCACTCGCTCCTTTAATGTAAGTAGCTTATAAACATTTTTTTTAGATCGTGCAAACGATTCTAGGGTTGGTGTTGCACTCCCTAACACAACCGGACATTTATGAAGTTTCGCACGGTATATAGCAACATCACGAGCGTGATAACGTGGGTTCTCTTCTTGTTTATAACTCGATTCATGCTCCTCATCGATAATAATCATACCTAGATTTTCAAATGGAGCAAAAATAGCAGATCTTGCACCAACGACGAGTTGAACCTCTTTTCTTTGGATTTTTCGCCATTCATCATATTTTTCACCAGTAGAAAGTCCACTATGTAGGACAGCCACTTTTGATCCAAAGCGACCTTTAAAACGATGAACCATTTGCGGGGTAAGAGAGATCTCTGGCACGAGGACGATTGCTTCTTTACCATTATTCAACACTTCTTCGATTGACTGAAGATAAACCTCTGTCTTTCCACTTCCTGTTACCCCGTACATAAGAAATACATCATGTACATTTTCGTTGATTGTTTTTATTAGTGGTGTTATCGCCTGCTGTTGCTCATTGTTTAATATTAGTCTTTTAGTTTTCTCAAAATGACGATCTTGATAAGGATCACGATAAACCTCTTTAATCTCTTCTTTTAAAATTCCTTTAGATATAAGTGCTTTAACAGATGCATCTGACGTATTAGCTTCTATTAATAAGTCCTGTAAAGCTATTTCATTTATTTCATTGGTCGTAAAATAGGAAATGATTTCAATTTGTTTTTTTGCATTCGCAGGGAGTTCTTTTATAAGCTCTGTAAGCCTTAATAACGATTCATTCCGTTTAATGATTTTGATCGTTTTTTTATTTCCCTTTTGTTTCACTTTGTAGATGACTTCTAAATGACCTTGTTCAATTTCCTTTTGTATCATCTTTAATGAAACAGTTTGTTCAAGCTCTTTTAAATCGACTTGATTGCCGTTCTTAAAAAAAGGCTGTAGTTGTTCTACTAATTCCGTTACATCATCTGTAGTAAGTCCTAATGCTTTTTCATATTTTGCTTTCATTGCAGCCGGTAACATTGCTTGAAATGCAGATATTTTAAAGCATAATGTTTTCTCTGTTAACCATTGTCCTAGCTGTATAAGCTCACTAGTCAAACATGGAGTTAAATCTAATAATTCTGAAATAGCCTTTAAGCGTTTGAACTCTGAGTGATTTTTTATCTCAATCACAAATCCTTGGATCTTTCTAGGTCCAAATGGAACAATTACTCTCATACCTGGTGTTACTAACTCTTGCCACTCTTCTGGAATTTTATAATCAAACGCTCGATCAGTTTGCATAGCAGGAACATCAACAATAACACTTGCGTATTTCATTATCTTGCTCCCTTTAATAGCACATGGACTTTTTCTAATAGATGTTTTGCTACTTCCTGTTTAGTCAAAAGTGGTAGCTCAAGACTTACTTGATTACGGTCATAAATCGTCACAATATTCGTATCTGTTCCAAACCCTGCACCTTCATAGGTTACATTATTAGCTACAATTAAATCTAAATTCTTCGTCGCTAGCTTTTTCTTTGCATATTCCTCAACATTGTTTGTTTCAGCTGCAAAGCCTACTAGAAGTTGATGTGTTTTCAGTTTACCTAATTCCTTTAATATATCCGTTGTTCTTTCCATTTTAATATGTAAGTCATCATTTTGTTTCTTTAGTTTTTGCTCATATGTGTTAATTGGTCGGTAATCTGCTACTGCAGCAGATTTGATCACTACATCCGATTTTGGGTATAGCTCGATGACGCGATCATACATTTCTTGAGCTGACTCTATTTGGATAGTTGTAACAAATTCTGGTGGGGTAAGCGAGGTTGGACCTGTAATTAGCGTTACATTAGCACCAAGCTTTTCCGCCATTTCTGCGATCGCATATCCCATTTTCCCAGAAGAATGATTGGTAAAATAACGAACTGGATCAATCTTTTCTCTAGTTGGACCTGCAGTAATTAGTATTTCCACATTGTTTAGCGGTCTCCCTAACGCATTTTTTTCAAAATAATGATTGAGCAAGTTGACGATTTTTTCTGGCTCTTCAAGCCTACCCTTTCCAACATAACCACAAGCTAAAAACCCTTCACTTGGCTCAATAAACTGATATCCAAAGTCAAAAAGTGTTTGGATATTTTTCTTTACTGCTGGATGATCATACATATGTACATTCATGGCTGGAGCTATCCAAACGCCTGCAGTTGTTGCAAGTAACGTTGTTGTCAGCATATCGTCTGCAATACCATTAGCAAGCTTTCCAATAACGTTAGCTGTGGCTGGGGCAACAAGGACTATATCTGCCCAATCAGCCAAATCAATGTGGGCAATCACTTTTGAATTTTTCTCATCAAACGTATCATAAAAAACATCATTACGGGAAAGAGCTTGGAAGGTTAAAGGAGAGACAAACTCCATCGCTGAATCGGTCATAATCACCTTTACTTCAGCTCCAGCTTGTACTAATTTACTAGTTAGGATACACGCTTTGTAAACTGCAATTCCGCCGCTAACACATAATAATATTTTTTTCCCTGATACCATATTCTCCACCCACTTTGAAAGATCTTTTTTAAGGTAAGCGGACGAGATCCGCTTACCGTTTCTGCATTACTGACTCTATAAAGACTAAAAATCTATTTTAACTGTTTTTTTGTTGATGATTGTAATTAATAAATCTTTGGAGGTTATATCATTTATTGTACCAATAAATGTTTACATTGAAAAAAATAACAACCTATAACCTAGGTTGTTATTTTAAGGCATTATTTCTCTGGTCTTTGATAATTAAGAAGGCCTGCATTTATTTCTTCTAATGCTTTTCCAACATATTTAAACGAAACAGGTTTTGCAATTTGTTGATCACTAAGTTCCTGCATTTCACGTGCACGTTTAGCAGCAACTGTTACAAGTGTATATTTTGAATCTAATTTATTCATTAGTACATCAATAGATGGGTATAACATATTATTCAACCTCCAGTATTTTTTTATATCGTGGTGCTACTCTTTCGCGTCTACAATGCTCTGCAGTCACGATTGCCTTAATACGATCACATGCGAATAGAACATTTTCGTTTTCAACAACGTAATCATATGCATCCATCATGACAATTTCCTCTTTTGCCACTTTCATACGATTATTAATTAATTCCTCTGTTTCCGTTCCTCTTGTAACGATACGGTTTTTCAGTTCATTTAAACTAGGCGGGCTTAGGAAAATAAACAATCCTTCAGGGAACGCATTGCGGACTTGAAGTGCACCTTGGACTTCGATTTCAAGAAATACATCCTTTCCCTCGCTTAATGTCTTCTCTACATAATCAACAGGTGTACCATAATAATTTCCAACGTATTCAGCCCACTCTAGAAGTTTATTTTGTGAAATCAATTTCTCAAATTCTTCCCGAGATTTAAAGAAATAATCGATCCCATCAACTTCTCCTTCTCGCGGTTTTCTTGTTGTCATTGAAATCGAATATTCAAATGCAGTGTCTTCTTGTGAAAATAATTCTTTTCTTACCGTGCCTTTTCCTACACCAGAAGGACCCGATAGGACGATTAACAATCCTCTTTCTTTTATCAACGTTTCTACTCCCTACCCTTCATCTGATAGATCATCTTTATTTGAAAGCCTCTGAGCCACTGTTTCAGGCTGTACAGCTGAAAGAATAATATGATCACTATCCATTATAACAACAGCTCTGGTACGACGACCATATGTTGCATCTATTAACATGCCTCTGTCTCTTGCGTCTTGAATGATTCTTTTGATTGGAGCTGATTCAGGACTAACAATCGAAATTATACGGTTGGCTGATACTATGTTGCCAAATCCGATATTGATTAGTTTAATGCTCATATGTATGCTCCCCCTAATAAAGGACAAATCTATTTTTGCCTTATAAGCCCTTTTATAATCAATGGTATGTTAACCTATTCAATATTTTGGACTTGTTCCTTTAATTTTTCAATAATACTTTTTAATTCGACAACATTTTTTGCAATATCTCCATTATTTGCTTTCGAACCAATTGTGTTTGCCTCCCTATTTAGCTCTTGTACTAGGAAGTCTAGCTTACGACCAATCGGGCCACTAGCTTTTAGGGTTTCGCTAAACTGATGGTTATGGCTATGTATTCTTGTTAATTCTTCACTGATATCAGCTTTTTCAGCAAACAGTGCAACTTCGGTTAAAATGCGATTTTCATCGACTTTACCTGACACGTATTCTGCTAATCTTTTCTCAATTCGTTCACGGTATTGTTCAACAACAGAAGGTGCTAACTTTTCCAGCTCAACCGTTAAAATACTAATATCCTCGAGCCTTTGTTTTAAATCAACAGCAAGTTGATCGCCCTCTATTTTTCTCATTTCTACTAATTGTTTAATCGCAGCTTCCACAATAAGAAGGAGTTTGTTTTCAACATTCTCACTTGAAATTGACTCTTCAAGAATATCAATTCCCTGGCTTAGTCCAAGAATTTGATTTAAGGTAACTTCATCCTTAAGAGAAAAACGTTCTTTTATTTGGTGAAGTGAGTTCACAAATTGCTCTAATAATTCCCAGTCAACATGAATTGATTTATCAACTAATGACTCACCTTCTAAATTGACATAAATCTCAATTCGCCCTCTACTCACAGATTGAGAGATAAGTTTTTTTATCTTATCTTCGCTACTCATGAACTGTTTTGGCATTTTTAGACTAACATCTAAAAATCTGTGGTTCACTGATTTCATTTCAACTGTAAGAAGACATGAATCAATTTGCCCACTTGCACGACCAAATCCAGTCATACTTGCTACCACTATGGATCACATCACTTTCTTTCTATAAGCTTAATTGTTGTGAGACGTCTATGTAAAATCGATATACAAATAACTATAATGCTTCTTTTAAAAATATCATGATCTTGATCCAACAAGCAAAAGGGATGACTTTGTGGGTCACCCCCTTCTGGATTATACCATAGTCTTCGTTGATTTTCTTGTTAAAAGTGATCCTGCTAGTAAAAAAGTTGGAATTGCAGATAATCCTAAAATTAATAACCAATCTCTAAGCAGGATTGGAATTGTATGGAAAATCGGTTGAAGTGGTGGATAATAAATAACAACAAGCAATAACAAGACCGATGAAATGACCGCACCAATTAAATATAAATTCTCAAATGGATTTCGTTCAAATATCGACTTTTCACTTCGACAATCAAATACATGGATAAGCTGAGCCATAACCAGAGTTGCAAATGCAATGGTTTGTGCGTAAGCAAGATCATCAGGATTACGATAATACACAATCATAAAAGCAGCAAGTGTGGCAATACCAATTAAAAAGCCGCGCGAGATTACTTTCCAGCCTAGACCTCTAGCAAAAACTCCTTCTTTAGGATGACGTGGCTTCCGTTTCATTAAGTCACCTTCTGGTTGATCCAAGCCTAATGCCATAGCAGGTAAGCCATCAGTTACTAAATTCACCCAAAGGATTTGAATTGGAACTAATGGTAATGGCAATGCAAGTAACATTGCAAAAAGCATCACAAGAATCTCTCCAACATTTGAAGCAAGAAGATATCGGATGAATTTTCGAATATTTTCATAAATATTTCTTCCTTCTTTTATTGCGGATTTAATGGTCGCAAAATTATCATCCACTAAAACTAATGAAGAAGCTTCCTTTGCAACATCTGTACCAGTTATTCCCATTGAAATACCGATATCAGCGGCTTTTATAGCTGGGGCATCATTAACCCCGTCACCAGTCATTGCAACAATATGCCCTCTATTTTGGAGTGCCTTTACAATTTTTAATTTATGTTCTGGTGAGACTCTTGCAAACACATAAACTTCATCTACAATTTCCTCTAGCTCTTCAACAGTAAGTGCTGATAGGTCTTTCCCTTCCATCACCTTGCCGTTCGTTGGTAAAATATTTAGCTGTTTTGCGATTGCCTCTGCCGTTATGATATGGTCCCCTGTTATCATAACAGTCTTAATACCCGCATCTCTACATTCCTTAACAGCTTGTTTTACCTCAGGTCGTGGTGGATCAATCATCCCTTGTAATCCAATAAAGACTAATTCCTTTTCAGCTTCAAAGCTAGTATTGACTTTTTCCCTTTCTTGCAAAGGTTTAAAAGCAATTGCAATCGTACGTAGAGCTTGAGATGCAAGTGATTCTATTGCATTTTTCACTTTGGTTTCATAAACACTACTTAGGTCTTCTTGTCGTTCATTCCATAAAATGCTTTTTGAAACACCTAGTAGTACATCTGGTGCTCCCTTTGTTACAACAAAGCGTTTACCTGCTTTATCTTTTACAACTACACTCATCATTTTCCGTGTAGAATCAAAAGGGAACTCTTCAACAACTTCAAAATTCCGAAGCAACGATTCCTTTTTCAGCCCCGCTTTCATTGCGGCCACAATTAGAGCTCCTTCAGTTGGATCACCATCTAAAATAAATTGACCATCTCGTTCAACAATGCCTGCACTATTACACAATGTACCAAAGGTTAGGATTTGTTGTAATGTTTTTGTTTTTGGTACATCAACTACTTTATCTTGATGTAAAAATTCCCCGTGTGGATGATAACCGGCACCACTTACATTCCATAGTTTATCACCAGACCAAACTTGTGTTACAGTCATTTTGTTTTGTGTTAATGTTCCTGTTTTATCAGAACATATTACTGAAGCACAACCCAGTGTTTCTACTGCAGGTAATTTACGAACAATTGATTTTTGCTTGATCATTCGTTGTACACCGAGTGATAATGCAACGGTAACAATTGCTGGCAGGCCTTCAGGTATCGCTGCAACCGCAAGTGATACACCTGCTAAAAACATATTGTAAATGTCATGACCTTGTAACACACCGATGCCGACAACCAGTACCGTTAAGAAAAGAGCAACAACGATCAGTATTTTACCCAGCTGTTCCAAACGCCGCTGCAATGGCGTATCCATTGTCTCTGCATTTTGCAGAAGGTCTGCAATTTGTCCCATTGCTGTATTCATCCCAGTTCCAACAACAATACCAATACCAGATCCTCTTGTTACTAATGTTCCCATGAAAACCATATTTGTTAAATCGCCTATTCCAACATCCTGAGCTACAATAGGTTGAACAGATTTTTGCACAGGGAGAGATTCTCCAGTAAGAGCAGATTCTTCAACCTCTAAGCTTTTTGTTTCTATCAAACGCATATCTGCGCCAATCCGATCACCATTTGTGAATTTTACAACATCTCCAGGGACAAGCTCTTTAGAAAGAATCCTCATCCAATCTCCGTCCCTTAAAACCATTACTTGAGGTGCTGAAAGCTCCTTTAAAGCCTCTAATGACTTTTCTGCTTTTCGTTCTTGGAAAAATCCTAATACTCCGTTAACGATCACAATCGCAATAATAGCGATAGCATCAATATATTCTCCCAATAAACCAGAAATTAGAGTTGCTGCTAATAATACTAGAACCATAAAGTCCTTAAATTGACTTAAAAACACCAATATCGCGGAAGGTCGATCAGCCTCTTTTAATTCATTATATCCGAATTTTTGTTCGCGCTTTTGAACCTCCTTACTTGTAAGTCCTGAATCTGCATCCGTATTAATTGAATTCATTACCTCTTCTGATCTCATCTCATGCCATTTCATGAATCACCTACACACCCCTTAAACAGAAAAAATTTTACGTTTGATTAACGGCTATATCTCGCTAGAAGTCTTGCTCCTTTTCCTTTTCACTCCCCGTAAATGTCCGATAATTCTTTCTAACCAACTGTGGGGAAAAGTTCACTCCACTTGTTGGAAGTTTCGCTATAACACAACTTATTCAGACTCGTCCTAAAACATGCTATAATCAGATAGAAAACTTACCTAGTGATCAGGAATCTTAAAAAAACAATTCGAGATTGGTAAGCTATATAAATATTTCATACACTAAAGGTGCATGTTGACAGAAGGAGTTTATGCCATGTCGTTTGATGGTTTATTTACATACACAATTACACAGGAATTAAAAAGAGCACTTTATAACGGAAAAATCGCAAAGATTCATCAGCCATATAAATATGATCTTATTTTCCAAATACGATCAGGAGGAAAAAATCACCGTTTGTTTCTTTCTGCCCACCCAAGCTATGCAAGAATTCATTTAACAAATGAGAGCTATGAAAATCCAAGTGAGCCACCGATGTTTTGCATGCTTTTAAGAAAGCATCTTGAGGGTGGTGTGATCGAAAACATTCAACAACTCGATATGGAAAGAATAATTATCATTGATGTAAAAAGTAGAAATGAACTTGGAGATTTAACAGAAAAGCGGCTAATGATAGAAATTATGGGCAGACATAGCAACATTGTACTCGTCGATAAAGAACGCAATATGATTTTAGATAGTGTGAAACATTTATCACCAGCGGTAAACCGCCATAGAACTGTTCTTCCCGGCCATACGTATGTATTGCCACCCGGACAAGGTAAAGTGAACCCTTTTGAAGCTGATGAAGAAACAATTCTAAAAAAGCTAGACTTTAATTCAGGTAAGCTTGACGGACAGCTTGTCGAACAATTTGCAGGGATATCTCCGCTTTTTGCAAAAGAGGTAATCCACCGTTCAGGGCTCGTTAATCGAACAACTTTACCAAAAACATTTTTAACAATGCTAGATGAATTAAGAAATGAACAGATTGAGCCGCAAATTTTCTATCAAGCGAAAAGAGAAGTATTTTATATGATGAATCTCACACACCTAGATAGTAAAGAGCGCAAAATCTTTACAACCATCTCTGAATTGCTAGATCGTTTTTATTATGGAAAATCCGAACGAGATCGTGTAAAGCAGCAAGGTAATGATTTGGAACGTTTCATTATTAATGAAAAAAAGAAAAATGAAACCAAAATAAAAAAATTAGAAGCGACATTAGATCAGGCTGAAAAAGCCAATCAATTTCAGTTATACGGTGAATTGTTAACAGCTAATTTATATGCTGTAAAAAAAGGAGATAAAACGGCAGAGGTTGTCAATTATTATGATGAAAATAACACGACAATCACCATACCGTTGAATGTACAAAAAACTCCATCTGAAAATGCGCAAAAGTATTTTTCTAAATACCAAAAGGCAAAAAATTCAATTGAAGTTGTACAACAACAAATTGAACTAGCAAGAAATGAAATTGTTTATTTTGAAGGATTGATACAACAAATAGAATCTGCTTCACCTAGAGATATTGAAGAAATTCGTGAAGAATTAATGGAAGGCGGCTACTTAAAGCAAAGACAATCAAAAGCACTTAAAAAGAAAAAGCTACAAAAACCACAATTAGAGTACTATGTTTCAAGCGATGGTACTGAAATTTTAGTTGGCAAAAACAATAAGCAAAATGAATTCCTAACAAATAAATTGGCTGCACGCGATGATGTTTGGTTTCACACAAAGGATATCCCAGGTTCTCACGTCGTGATTAGAAGTAAAGATCCTTCAGAAAAAACGATTTTAGAAGCTGCAAATATTGCCGCCTATTTTAGTAAAGCAAAAAATTCAGGCTCTGTACCTGTTGATTTCACAGCTATAAGACATGTTAAAAAGCCTAGTGGGTCAAAGCCTGGATATGTCATTTATGATCATCAGCAAACCGTATATGTAACACCGAGTGAGGATTTGATATTCCGATTACGGAAAGGATAAATTTCTATTTGGAATTTATTCTTAATGAGGATGACTTAGGATAATCACCCCTTTCTAAGCCATCCTCATTCTATTAACACTATAAACTAAACTTTTCAATATAACTTTTTCTTATAAATTTAGGTCTTTTATGTAGGAGTGGAATTATGGATAAAAAATTAGCCTATCTATATATAGTTACAGGTGCAGCTTTATGGGGTATGATTGGTTTTTTTGTAACCTATCTTTATGAAATAGGATTTACACCAACACAAGTGGTCGCGATCCGTGCTATGTCTGCAATGTTCTTCCTATTTATTTTTGTCTTAATTAAGAATCCACAAGCATTGAAAATAAACATTTCAGATAGTAAGTATTTTATAGGTACAGGAATTTTTAGTATTGTCCTTTTCAATTGGTGTTTATTCCAAGCAATTCAAGAAACCTCTATTTCAATAGCAAGCATCCTTCTCTATACAGCACCTGCATTTGTAACAATTTTTTCAAGGGTCTTGTTTAAAGAATTACTAACACCTAAAAAGGTTATATCTTTAATTACTACTTTTATAGGTTGTTCATTTGTTATTGGTATCTTACCAAACTTAAATGGATCTATTACATTATATGGAGTAATGCTTGGTATTGGATCAGGTGTGTTTTATGCCCTTTACAGTATTTTTGGGAAATTTGCTCTAGTAAAGTATGACACTTTAACAGTTACAGTATATACCTTTATTTTTGCAGCCGCTGCAATAACACCCTTTAGTGGTCTATGGACTGTTTTACCATTATTCAGGAGTTTAGATGTCTGGCTATACATATTAGGTCTAGGATTACTTTCAACAATGCTTGCGTTTATTTTATATACAAAAGGGCTGAATTTCATAGAATCAAGCAGAGCATCAATTATCGCTACTATAGAACCTGTAGTAGCAACAATTGTAGGTATTTTGCTTTTTAATGAAAAATTAAGTATTTGGCAATACTTTGGCATTTTGTTGGTTATTTTAGCGGTCTTTATTGTTCAGGAAACGACTAAACAATCCACTAAAAATATGACCATTAGTAAATCTATTTAAACTATTTCAAAACAATAGACCACTAAATAGAGGGTGACTCAATCTAAGGGATATCCTATCCTGAGTCACCCTCATTCATAATTAATTTTTAAAAGTTGGAACATCTAATACTAATTTATAGGAGTCTATTAAACTATATAAATTATGTATTTGTTTTACTTGCTTTGCTGCCCAGCCTATATCTGTTGCATATTGATTAGAAGCATAGCCATTTGAAGCACTAGAGCTAGGATTCCATCTCATTTTATAAAGGGTATCTTGCCCTGCATTAATATAACCCTGCGCGATAAACTTTGATCCACCAATAATTGCAGCTTCAGGAGTAAACCATCCAGCATTATAAGCATACTGAGCACCACTTGATAGAGCAGATCCATCATATGCACCTATTCCATACATATTATAAACAGTTTTCCCGTTTATTTGGACTCCTGTTGAAAGCTGGGAGGTACCATTACCAGTTTCTAGTAATGCATGTGAGATTAAATAAATTTCATTCACATTATACGCTTTCCCTGCTGTTATAAAAGCAGAAGCTAATCCTTGCAAACTACCTTTTCCAGAAAGGATTTTCTCATTTACCTCAGTTGGATTAAGATTAGCCGGAAGAGATAATTTCAAATATTGAAGTGAATCAACTGGCGTACTTAGAAAATTATTGGGATCTAAGTAATATGTTACATCTTCAGGACTAGCATTTACCCAAGATTTATTATAGCTAACTTGGTACCAATCATATCCATCATTACCCTTTACTTTTGACAAGATTTGCAAAGGTTGTCCTTTACTAACAGTGCCAACTACCCAAAAATTAGTTCCCGCACCTCCACGAACATTCCATCCAGCACCTTTAACTGTAGCAGAAGTAGAATTGTTTATGGTTAAAGCATCTTCCCTAATATAAGTATTATATTTCTTATCTGTTTGTGGATTAACAGCCATTTGAATATCCGTTAATTCGCTCAAAGGAATGTCATAGTAATTTGTTATTTTTTCAGCATCAACATCATTAGGTGTGCTTGGATTATACGGTTCTGTCAATGACAAATATTGTGAACTTACATAGCCTGTTTTCCCGTTAACTGTAACCCTAGCCCAATCATTTTCTTCAGAATAAACTGTAACAATTGTACCTCGAGAAAGTTTCGTTACGATAGACCCACTAGTGGAAGCCTCTGTTCTTAGGTTTAAAGCTGATCCATACATAACATTTACATACTTAGAAATCATTTTGTTCTCATTGGTATCATTTACATCAGATTGTTCACCCGGAACAGCATCAAGTTCTGATCCAGCACTCGGCTTATAGGTAGAGAGGTATTGTGAACTTACATACCCATACTTCTCGTAGGCTTTAACTTTTGACCAGCCATTTGCTTCCGAGTATACAGTTATCTCGACACCTCGAGCAAGTTTAAGGATAATTGATGAATTTGTTGATGCACTATTCCGCATATTCAAGCTGGAACCAAGGTTAACATTAACAAATTTCTTTTCCTCAATTTGTTTAGGCTTTACGATTGTTTCGGAATTTGGTTTTATTACAGTGAGATAAGCGGAACTTACATACCCTTCTTGTCCATTTTCTTCAATCTTCGACCATCCATTTGCCTCAGAATAAACTGTTACTTCTGTTCCCTTTGTTAATTTTGTGACAACCGTTCCACTCACCGAGGCTTTATTTCTTACGTTCAAGCTCGACCTTTCACTTACAATGACATACTTCTTGGTAGGTTGTTGAGCCGAAGAATTTGGTTTAGTAACTTTATCTTTATTTGATATAGATGCAGTTAGGTATTGACTACTAACATAGCCTATTTGTCCAAAAACTTCGACTTTCGACCAGCCATTTGCTTCTGAGTACACCTTAACTTCTTTTCCGTTTGTAAGTTTTAAGATAATAGAAGCATTGGTTGATGCACTTTTCCTCATATTTAACGATCCACTATTTACATTTACATACCTAATTGTTGGTTCAGATGTATGTACTGAGCCAGATCCTGTATCAGAGTTTTTGTTTGTTAAGTAAGCGGAACTCACATATCCGACTTTTCCATTTGCCTTAATTTTCGACCAGCCATTTGCTTCCGAGTAAAAGATCACTTCTGTTCCCTTTTTTAAGGATGTGATTATTGTAGCACTCGTTGACCCACTCTTCCGCAAGTTTAACGAACCGCTGCTTACATTTACATATTTTGTTGTTGATCTCGCAGTTGGTGTTGCTTCGGGTGTTGAACTTGTGCTTTTTTCCAAGTTTTCAGAAGTTAAGTATTTGGAACTTACATATCCTTCTTTCCCATTTGCCACTATTTTCGACCAGCCATTGGCTTCCGAGTAAACAGTTACTTCTGTTCCCTTTTTTAGGGATGTGACCAATTCTGCACTCGTTGACCCACTTTTCCGCAAGTTTAACGTACCACTGTTTACATTTACATATTTTGTTATTGATTCAGAGGTTTGTAGTGTACTAGTGCTTTTGTCTAAGTTTTTCGATGTTAAATATCTAGAACTTACATATCCTTCTTTTCCATTTGCCACTATTTTCGACCAGCCATTGGCCTCCGAGTAAACAGTTACCTCTGTCCCCTTTATAAATGTTGCAATAACCTTTGAACTAGTCGACGCACTTTCTCTTAGGTTTAAGAAACCACTGCTTACATTTACATATTTTGTTGATTTATACACACTTTCGTTATCTATCGTTTCACTTTGTGCAGCAAAAACTGTTTCTTCAAAAGCAATTGTTGATAATACTGCAAAACAAAAAGTAGGTAATAATGCCCTTTTCATAATTCCTCCTTACTAATCTAATATGACTAAATTATGTATCCAAAACTCTATAACTCTATTAAAAAAGTGGTCAATATCATCTTAGCATATATTGTAAATAAAAATGGCGAAATATGTATCAATTAGGTAATATTAACTATAAATATTCTTGAATTTACCATTAACAACATTTACTTTCAGTTTATATTTCTTAGTTTGTTTATATACAAAAAAATGGATGAACTAAGATTAGTCCATCCATTCTCCAAACTATGCTAATTTTTGCGTTTTTTGTTCATACGTATTTTATACATTTGATCTAACTCTTCTATAAACTGATCATCAAACTGCAATGAGAGCTGTTCACAAATTTGTTTGGCAAGTACTGGACTTGCCCCATTTGTTGAAACAGACATGGTTAATCTACCTTTTTTTATAGATTTCGGAACTATTACATTCCCTTTTTCGGCATTACTAGCAACGTTTATTAATTGATTTATTTTAGCATTTTCAGCAATCCATTCATTTATTGCTGGGGCGTTTGTTGCTGCAATAATTATAAACGCATGTTCTAAATCAGATAACTCAACCTCTTTTTCTAGCCAAAGTAGTTTTTTCTGATTGCTTAAATTTTTAATTTCTACAACTACCTCTGGACTAACAACAATGACATTTGCTCCTTCCTCTAAAAAAAGAAGAAGTCGTCTAAGCGCGATCTTGCCTCCACCAACTACAAGTACGTTCTTATCTTTTACATTAATGTGGAGTGGTATCATGGCTTAAACCTCTAGTAAAAGTATATTCACAATCTTTGTTGTCAATTGCTTCATTTACTCGTTCTATAAATAACTCAAGTAGGATTGGGTGAGGACCAAGATATGAACATACCTCGATTTGTCGGTCTCCCCAATCATACTTATTAATCGTTTGGTCGATTTCTCTCTTTAATAAACCTGTAAAGATTAAATAAGGAATCACAAATATCGAATGTTCATTAGAATGGTAAAGATCATCTATCATTTGATCAAATCTTGGACTTGCTGCTGTTAAAAAGCAAGTATGAACTTGTTTTAAGTTTGATTTACCATAAAGTACAGATGAAATTTCATTTAAATCACGAACAACATCCATATCACTACTACCTCTACCAACAAGAATCGCAATTGATGAATTCTTGATATCTGCTTTTTGAATCATTTTGTCAACTAGCATATGTGCTAATTTGTTGTCTACACCTATTGGTCTACCGTATGTTACGAAAACCTTAGGATACATGGCCCTCACATGAGCAAGCTCATCTGGAATATCACTTTTCGCATGGGCAGCTGTTAAAAGAAGTAACGGGACTACTGCAATATGTGTTGCACCTTGATCCACACATGATGTAAAACCTGCCTCGATTGATGGCTCTGCTAATTCCAAAAAGCACACCTCTTGAATTTGTGCTTGTACCTCTGGTTTTACTTTATCAATAAATGCAAATGCTTCCTCGCGAGCCTTTGGAACACGACTTCCATGACAAATATACAATACTGCTTGCTTCATAATGTTAATGCCTCGCTTTGGGTAGTTTTCATTAGCGTAACCTCCCACCAGTCAATCTTATCCATTAATCCATCAGTGAATAATAATAACCATTAAGAAGTAATGCCAGATGTGAAAAAGTAGCAATCGTATAATCACCGATTGCTACCTTTATAGTCTATATACTTACCGAATAATCTTGTGACCTTAACGTTAATTTACCATAATCAATTGTTTTTGGACAAGGTAATCTACAATTTGTTTCACAGATTCTTCAACAGTTTGAGTTTCCGTATCTACTATTATAGCAGGGTTTTCTGGTTCCTCATATGGTGAATCAATTCCTGTGAAATGTTTTATTTCATTATTTCTCGCCTTTTTATATAACCCCTTCGGATCGCGAACTTCACATTCATCTAATGAACATTTAACATACACTTCAAAAAATTCATCATCTGAAAGAATATCTCTTACCTGTTGTCTATCTTCACGAAATGGTGAAATAAAAGCAGTTAACACGATTTGACCACTGTCAACAAATAATTTTGACACTTCGCCAATACGACGGATGTTTTCTTTACGATCTTCATCAGTAAAGCCCAAATCTTTATTTAATCCGTGTCTGATATTATCCCCATCCAAGACATATGTTTGAATATTAGCTTCAAATAAATGTCTTGCAAGCGCATTTGCTAATGTTGATTTTCCTGATCCCGAAAGACCTGTAAACCAAATACACATGCTTTGATAGTTATTTTTCTTTCTTCGTTCTTCTTTAGTGACAGATGAGTCATGCCACACAATGTTGTTCGTTGCCATGTGGGTGACCTCCTTATGAATTTACTGTTTCTTTCATTCCTTTAATCAACACTTCAACAACTTCTTTACGGCTAAACGTGCTTGGTGGTAATTCTCCATTCCGAAGCATTGCACGAACCTTTGTTCCAGATAAAATCACGCGATCTTCATTACCATGTGGGCAAGTTTTTGATGAAGCCATTGCTTCACATTTTGTGCAATAGAAGCTGTGTTCAAAAAATAGCGGTGTAATGCCTAATTCATCTGCAGTAAAGTTAGAGAAAATTTCCTGTGCCTCATACGTACCGTAATAATCACCAACACCAGCATGATCTCTTCCAACAATGAAATGTGTGCAACCGTAGTTTTTACGAACCATTGCATGGAAAATTGCTTCACGTGGACCTGCATATCTCATTGCAGCTGGGAACACAGCTAAATGTACTCGATCTTCCGGATAATAGTTTTTCAGTAAAACCTCATAGCTTTCCATGCGAATATGTGCCGGAATATCATCTGATTTTGTTTCTCCCACTAGAGGATTTAAGAATAATCCGTCAACCGTTTCAAGTGCTGTTTTCTGAATATATTCATGTGCACGGTGCACTGGGTTACGAGTTTGGAAGCCAACAATCGTTTTCCAGTTTAATTCAGCAAATTTCGCTCTTGATTCTTTAGGATCAAAATAATATTCCGCAAATTTCTTTTCTGGACGTTGAACAAGTGTGATTTCTCCTCCAACATAGACATTCCCGCGTTCAAACATTTTTTTAACACCAGGATGTGCAAGCTCATTTGTACGATATACATTTACTGCCTCTTTTTGTTTATCAGGTGTGAAAATGTCTGAAACGTTGATCGTCCCATATGTAACATTTCCTGAAACAAGTCGAACCTCGTCACCGATTGCAAGGGTAGCCGCTTTTTCTTCAGTTATTGGTAATGTGATCGGAATACTCCACACATGACCGTTTTTTAATTTCATATTTTCAACAACAGACTCGTAATCTTCTTGTGTTAAAAATCCTTCAATTGGGCTATAAGCACCAATAGCAATTAACTCTAAATCACTCAATGAAATTGCATCAAGCTCGATCTCTTGTAGAATATGTGAAACATTTGCTCCTAAAGATAATTTTTGAATTAATTTTCCTCCGTGTGGAAGTAAGCTCATTTTAATATCCTCCAATTCAAATTCTGATAAATACAATATATTTAATGGGGATTATAATTAAATCCCCCCACCCTCTTCATGAACAGTACTTCTTTCTTGTTTGCTAGCCTTCATTAAACTAAGAGCTCCAACTGTGGCAAGCAAAAGACTAGCCAAAACAAAAATCGTATATAAATCTGCTTCAATAAACAACTTAACTAAAAAATATGACATCGTAAGTGATATTAGTGGAGAAATCAACCAAACCATTAACATGTTTTTAACAATTTTTTGCTGAAACACATTTGTACCTGATTTTGCGATTCCAATTCCTAAGATTGAAGATGTTGTAATTTGAGTAAGAGGTACTGGGATTCCAAAAATCGATGCGATGGTTACCAAGGTTGCACCAGTACTAGAAATAAGAATACCTTCAATTTTTGAAAAACTAGTAATCTTCTTACCGTTAGTTTCAAGTACTCGACGACCTAACAGAAGTGCACCTAACGCAACAAATAATCCCCCAATCAATGTTCCTTTAGAAACTGATAGGATTTCTGCACTTACTAGAGGTCCGACTGCATTAGCTACATTATTCATTCCTGCTGAAAAGGCCTCGAAAAACCCTGCGAAAATAAGAAGATACGTTATAATCTTTCCTTGAAAAGCATACTTTTCAGTTATTTTAAAGTAATGTAATATTTTTATAAAAATAAACGCGATCCCAAAAGCAATAATCGGAATGATGACCCAATAAAAAACAATCCAAAACAAATTGTTCTCATATAATGCTTGATTAGCAATTCCTACACCAACTACAGAACCAACTGTTACTTCACTTGTTGATAGAGGTATACCTAGTAAATTAGCTAAAAAAAGTGAAAAAGTTGCTGAAAAGAGGATGATGACAACAATTTTTATTGAGATAAGTGACGATGGAATAATTCCTGAACTTATCGTCTTGACAACTTCTCCTCCGCCAATAACTGCTCCTAATATAATGCCTAACGCACATAAAATAAGGGCATTCCTAGGGCGTAAAATCGCTCCTGAACCATATGCGACACCCATTGAAGCAGCTGCGCCACTTGCACCTATATTCATCGCAAAAAAGAAGCTGATCACAATTGCAATTATCTCTAACATCGTTCATTTCCCCCTATTGATGGAGGCCACATTCTGTTTTCATTTGCCCAGACCATCTGCCAGATCTTAAATCATTTTCATCAAAAGCAGGCTTTGTGCAATGAAAACAGCCAATGCTCGGATATCCTCTGTCATGTAATGGATTGTAAATTAAGTCATTTTTATGAACGTATCTCCATACATCCTTCCACGACCAATGAATAAGCGGGCAAATTTTAATTGAATGAAAGCGATCATCCTTGTTTATATAATTAACGTGTTTTCTCGTTTCTGATTGTTCACGTCTTAGACCCGATATCCATGCAGTAGAACCTTGTAGTGTTTCATTTAAAGGAGCAATTTTTCGGATATCACAGCATTTATTTGGAGCAGTTTCCCAGAGCTTATCACCGAATGTTTTAGCTTGCTCTTCTAATGTTAGCTTTGGTTTTTTTAACTCAATATTAAGTGTTGGATATTTCTCCTTCACTTTCTCTATTAGTTCATATGTTTCTTTAAAATGAACATCTGTATCCAAGAACACAATTTTAGCATTAGGCTTTACCTTTGAAATTAAATCGATTAAAACAATACCTTCAATTCCAAAGCTACAAGCATAAACAATTTCTTCTCCATAATGGTCATATGCCCATTTTAATACATTCAAAGCACCTTTATAGGTGTCGTCTACTTCAAACTCCTCGCTCACTTCATTCCAATTCTGAAAAGTTAGCATACTATTCACCTCTTTCTTTCATACTATTTAACTTGGTTTTAAAACCCGTATATTCTTACGTTAATAGTCGGGATTAAAACCAAAAACCAACCATTACAGTATGAATTATACATGTAAGTTTCATTTTTTCAATCATTTAGTATAGTCATCTTAATTTTAGCTGCTCACCAATAAACTTCTTTTATCAGTAAGTTGCTGGGCTTCCTTGGGCCAGTTCCCTTCACCACTATTGATAAGAAATATGCTATTGATTCAAAATTTTAACACAATTCTTTCAAATGTCAACCCGAGTTTATCCATCGGATTAATAATTTTACTAAGAATTATTTTTTTCTTAACAATTTGGACAATTATTAGATTATGCATCACATGAATAGTGATATTCAAGGGTAAAACTTGTTTTGCAATAAGCATATTCCTTTTTGCACCTCGTAAACTAGTACTAATAGACAGAATTGGGAGTGAAGCAAGTATGTGGGGGATCATTCTGAATATTTTATATTCAATTGTTGGTTTTTATCTTTTTTGTTTTTGTATAGCATATGTGTTTATGTATAAACCAAACAGACACTTTTTAAATGAAATAAAATCCACGAAACACGCCTACATTTTTTCTTTACTTGGGCTTGCGTTGTTCGTTGTTTTAGAAAAAGTGAAAATTCCTGATAAATGGTTTAATCTCGTTTACAAAGGATGCTTTTTGACAGGTGCGGTTGCTGCGTTTATTTTTATGGTTTCAAGTTTGTAAAATCACTCTTTACTAAAATAGCAATTTTTTCTGTTCCAAAAAGGCAATCCTCTTTAATTGATTGCCTTCACCCACGCAAATTAACTGCCTATCTGATTTCCCCAAACCATGATAATCAAGACCAATACAACTGTAACCAAGCTTAGGAAAATGGTTAAACTGATATTCAAACATTTTATGATTAACAGGGCATCAATGTAAAAATAAAATTGTTTTCCCCTCTTCAGTTATGTTAAAAAAAGTCAATCACCATAAAAAGCAGTGCATTTCATCTCGTGAAATCCACTGCTCTTCGATTTTGACCTATTATATATTTATCAAATTTATTGATGATGAAGATCCTTACCTTTAAGTAGTGTAATAATACTATAAGAAATCGTTTCCCAGATTGACTCATCATTTAGATAAGAATTCCGGAGCTTTTTATACATCTCCATTTGCTTATCTTTGAAGTCTGGTGAATCGTTTGCTGGTAGTGCCCTTCTTTCAAGATCAACTAAGTTTTGTATCTTCTGTGCTCTTGGTCCCCAAACAGCTTGTTCATCTCCATTTTGATCAATAAAAATAAAGATTGGAATCGCACGAGAAGTACCATTTGTCAAATATTGATCCATTAGCTCAAGATTTTGATCTCTTAGTAAAAATCGCACCTCCATATTAGAAGCTTCTGCAATTTTTAACAAAATAGGATTATTAACAAGTGCATCACCACACCAGTCTTCGGTCAAAACAATTACTCTAAGTTGTTTCCCTTGAATCTTCTCTAAAAGGACATCATCATCTTCATTTAAAATAAAACGGTCATAGATAGAAAGCAACTCATTTTTATTTACAGTCATCTGATTTTTATATTGTTCAAATGTAAGCCCTTTAAAAAACCAATCATTTAAATTCATCTTCATCACCTCAGCATAGAATTAGCACTTCTTTTCATTTTATTAAAGTTATCAAAATTAAATGAGATAATCCAATTATATGCTTAAAAACAAAGTTGTGCTGGCATTAGCGGAGATATTCACAAAAGACAAAGAAAGCCACCCTCTATCACTCAAGAAAATGGCCTTCTAACAGTTTTTTTCTTATGCTTTTAATTTTCTAACCAAGCTTCTGATGAGGGATTTTCTCTCCACATTTTTAACTTGTTAAGCTCTTGTTCACTTACATATCCTTCTTTAGCGGCAACTTCAATTAATGTATCATAATCACATAATGACTTTGCTGCTACGTTTGCATCATTAAGCTTTTCTTCTCCAACTGCAAGACCATAAGTGAAAATCGAAACGATCCCAAGTACTTCACAACCTGACGCACGAAGAGCCTCAACAGCCGTAATTGCACTTCCTCCAGTTGAGATAAGATCTTCAACAACAACAACCTTTTGGTTTTCCGATACTTGGCCTTCGATTTGATTACCTTTACCGTGTCCTTTTGCTTTACTTCGCACATAACACATTGGCAAGTTTAATTTATCACTTACCCATGCAGCATGTGGAATACCAGCTGTTGCAGTTCCAGCAATTACCTCTACTCCTGGAAAATGATCTTTTATTAAGCCGGCAAGGCCTTCTGCAATTTGTGTGCGGATTTCTGGAAATGATAATGTTAGGCGATTATCACAATAAATAGGTGATTTTATTCCACTAGACCATGTAAAAGGTTCATTTGGTTGGAGATAGACTGCCTTGATTTCTAATAGATGTTTTGCAATTGATTGTTTCATGATTCTATTTCCTCCCAAGAATTTTTCACTTTCAGATATGCTTTATATGGATCTTGTTGTTTTGTAATACTTCTTCCAACGACAATTGCTGTAGAACCTAGGCGACGAGCTTGATCTGGTGTTGCGATTCTCGTTTGATCATCAGCAGAATCCTCTCTCATACGGATTCCAGGTGTAACCGTCATAAATGACGAACTGAGCTTTTCATTTATTGCTACAACCTCATGTGTTGAACAAACGACACCATCTAAGCCACTCTCCTTAGCCATATTGGCATAATGAAGAACAACGTTATCTATCTTTTCATTAATTAACAATTCTGTTTCAACCATTGCTTGGGATGTACTTGTTAGCTGTGTAACAGCAATACATGCTGGACGCTGTTTTCCTGCAGGTGTTCCAGCTTCTAAGCCTTCAATTGCTGCTTCCATCATTTTTTTCCCTCCTGCTGCATGTACATTCACAAGATCAACATCAAGTTTAGCTAAACCTCGCATCGCTTGTTTTACTGTGTTTGGAATATCATGTAGTTTTAAATCTAGGAAAATATCATGTCCACGTTGCTTTATATGGGAAATAATCGCAGGGCCTTCTTGATAAAATAGCTCCATTCCTACCTTTACGAAAAGCTTTTCATCATGAAAATGATTCAAAAATTCATCTACTTCTGCGTGATCCTTGAAATCAAGTGCAATAATTAGAGGTCTTTCGATCATTACTTCCAGCTCCTTCCGATACATTCCGTTACATGCTCAAAACCTAGCTCTTTTAATCTGCCAGGTAGTTGATTGATAATTTCTGGGCATACAAACGGATTCACAAAGTTAGCTGTCCCTACTGCTACTGCACTTGCACCCGCATATAAAAATTCGATTACATCATCAACCGTTTGAACGCCACCCATTCCGATAATTGGAATGTTTACAGCTTGGCTTACTTCATAGATCATCCTTATTGCAACAGGTTTAATTGCAGGTCCTGATAAACCACCTGTTTTATTCGCAATAACAGGTTTACCTGTTTTTATGTCAAGCCTCATACCTATTAACGTATTGATCATTGTCAATCCATCGGCACCTGCTTGTTCAATAGCTTTTGCCATGTCAACGATGTTCGCAACATTGGGTGAAAGCTTTACATATACAGGTACATTTGAAACCTCTTTTACTGCTCTTGTTAATTGAGCAGCAATTTCCGGTATCGTTCCGAATGCAATTCCACCAGTTTTTACATTAGGGCATGAGATATTTAATTCAAGCGCATGAACATTTTTTGACTGACTAATCTTATCCGCAACATAGACATAGTCTTCAATTTGCGAACCAGCAACATTTGCAATAATTGGTACATCATATTGTTCAAGCCAGACAAGTTCACTAGAGACTACTTTTTCTACGCCTGGGTTTTGAAGCCCAATTGCATTAAGCATACCAGCTTCTGTTTCAGCTACACGTGGTGTTGGATTTCCAAAACGTGGTTCTTGAGTACTTGCTTTAATCATTATCGAACCAAGTTGACTTAAGTCATAAAGCTTACTATATTCACGTCCAAAGCCAAAGCAACCGGATGCTGGCATAATCGGGTTTTTAAGCGATAACCCAGGTAAGTTAACTTGTAACATGATTATAAAACCACCTCTCCGGCCTTAAACACAGGGCCATCACTACATACCTTTTTATAGCTTGTACCAGTTGGATCATCACCCGTGTGACACACACATGCAAAACATGCACCAATGCCACATCCCATTCTCTCCTCTAGTGACAAAAATAACGGTTTATGTCCATGAAGCCTCTCAAGGGCTTTAAGCATTGGTGTTGGACCACAAGAAAACATCGTATCAAATTGTATGTTATGATCTTTAATCGCATCCGTGACAAAACCTTGATACCCGTAAGTACCATCATCTGTTGAGATTATCGTTTTTCCGAGCATAGTAAATTCTTCTTCAAGAAAGACAGCAGATTTTGATTGAAACCCTAATACATGTTGAACATTTACACCTTTTGCAACCAATTGTCTCGATAATTCTAGTAAAGGTGGAACACCAATACCGCCACCTACTAGTAAGGCCGTTTGACCTTTTTCGATTTCGCCAATTGGAAATCCATTACCTAAAGGACCTAATACATCAACAACATCTTCCGTTTTCTTTTTAGAAAGGAGCTGTGTGCCAGCCCCTTCTGCTCTGTATATCATAGTGAATTGCTTTTTTTCTAGATTAATTTCAGAAATACTGATTGGTCTTCTTAAGAGTGGTGTAGACCCCTCTGTTACCTTTAGATGAACAAATTGACCAGGATTCCCCATTTCTGATACAAGTTCACCTTGAAGTGTTAGCTGAAAAATATGTTCTGCGATTTTCTCTTGTTTAGTAACGACCATCAGCTCTTGTTTGATCACGTTAAGCTCACCTCTAGCTGTTTGTTAATCTTAGGCATTGTGTCAGTAGAGAATGTCATTGACTCAAGGACACGTAAAATAGCTACAGCTGTATCTAATGATGTTAAGCATGGAATACCGTTTTCAACTGATTCACGACGAATTTTAAAGCCGTCTCTTGCAGGCTGCTTGCCTTTGGTTAGCGTGTTGATGACAAACTGTGCTTCCCCTTTACGGATTACATCAAGTAGATTTGGCTCTTCTACGCCAATTTTATTAACAACTTTTGCAGGAATATTGAATGATTTTAAATGTTCTGCTGTTCCGCTTGTTGCAAGAATTTGATAGCCGATTTGATGGAATCTCTTTGCAATCTCCAAGCCTTCTTCTTTATCTTTATCAGCAATTGTTAGAAGAACAGAGCCATGATTTTTAATTTGAATTCCTGATGCAACTAAAGCTTTGTAAAGAGCCTTTTCTAAAGTGCTGTCTTTCCCCATTACCTCACCAGTTGATTTCATTTCAGGTCCAAGCGTAATATCTACGTTGCGAAGCTTTGCAAATGAGAACACAGGTGCCTTAACATAGACGCCTTCACTCTCAGGATAAAGTCCTGTTTCATAACCTAATTTCTCAAGTTTTGCACCTAAGATTACCTTTGTTGCAAGGTTAGCCATTGGTACACCTGTAATTTTACTTAAGAATGGTACTGTACGGCTTGAACGAGGATTTACTTCTAGTACGTAAACCTCCCCCTTGGATAAGACAAATTGAATGTTTAACAATCCAATGATATTTAAACCCTTAGCAAGTTTGATTGTATAATCAATGATATTATTCTTTACTTCTTTTGATAAAGATTGTGGTGGATATACTGCAATTGAATCTCCAGAGTGAACACCAGCACGTTCAATATGTTCCATGATCCCTGGAATAAGTACTGTATTTCCATCAGAGATTGCATCAACCTCAATTTCTTTACCTGTTAAATATTTATCGATTAATACTGGGTGTTGTGGGTTTATTTTTACCGCATTAGTCATGTAATGTAAAAGTTCTGTTTCTTGGTACACAATCTCCATTGCTCGACCACCTAATACATAGGATGGACGTACTAATACCGGATAGCCAATATTACTTGCTATTTTAACTGCCTGCTCAACAGATGTTGCTGTTTTACCAAGTGGCTGTGGGACACCTAAACTCACTAATGTTTGTTCAAATTTATCACGATCTTCCGCACGATCAAGATCTTCAAGCGAAGTTCCTAGGATTTTAACACCTCTAGCCTCTAATTCACTTGCTAAGTTAATTGCTGTTTGTCCTCCGAATTGAACGACAACACCTTTTGGTTTTTCTAAATCAATAATGTGCATAACATCTTCAACAGTTAACGGTTCAAAATATAGCTTATCCGAAATACTAAAATCTGTTGATACTGTTTCAGGATTGTTGTTTACAATAATTGCTTCATAGCCAGCTTCCTTAATTGCCCAAACCGAGTGAACAGTTGCATAATCAAACTCAACACCTTGTCCAATTCGGATTGGACCAGAGCCTAATACAACAACACTTTCTCTATCTGTTACGATTGATTCGTTTTCATCTTCAAACGTACCATAGAAATATGGTGTTGCAGATTCAAATTCAGCTGCACAAGTATCAACCATTTTGTACACAGGGATGATATTTGCTTGCTTACGAAGCTCATAAACTTCACGTTCATTTGAATTCCAAAGGTTGGCGATTTCAGCATCTGCAAATCCCATTTCCTTTGCTTTTTGTAAGGTAGTTAGTTCATAAGGATTCTCTTTAATAATCTTCTCAAATGAGATGATTTTTTCTATTTTCATTAAGAAGAACAAATCAATTTTACTCCACTCATGTATTTGCTCTTTTGTTACACCTCTTCTAAGTGCTTCTGCGATATAAAATAGTCGCTCATCACCTGCTTTGCGAATCCGTTTTTCAACTATTTCATCTGAGAATGTTTCCGCGTCTTTTAAGCGTAAGTACTCTACATCAGACTCTAATGAACGAACTGCTTTTAGAAACGATTCTTCAAGTGTACGTCCGATTGCCATCACTTCACCAGTTGCCTTCATTTGCGTTCCTAAATGACGGTTTCCAGACTCAAATTTATCAAAAGGCCAGCGCGGAATTTTTGATACGATATAATCAAGTGCTGGCTCGAAGCATGCATATGTTTTTCCAGTTACAGGGTTTTCCATTTCATCTAGTGTTAATCCTACTGCAATTTTCGCAGCAAGCTTAGCAATTGGATAGCCTGTTGCTTTCGATGCTAGTGCAGATGAACGACTTACACGTGGGTTTACCTCAATGATGTAATATTGGAAGCTATCTGGATCTAATGCTAACTGAACATTACAACCACCTTCAATTTTTAGCGCACGAATGATTTTTAATGAAACATTACGTAGCATTTGATATTCACGGTCACTTAATGTTTGACTTGGCGCAAAAACGATTGAATCACCAGTGTGAACGCCTACAGGGTCAAAGTTTTCCATGTTACAAACCACAATCGCATGGTCGTTTGAATCGCGCATTACTTCATATTCAATTTCTTTAAAGCCAGCAATACTTTTCTCAAGTAAACATTGTGTAACTGGACTGTTTTTTAATCCACTAGTTACAGTCTCAATTAACTCCTCTTCATTTTCGCAGATTCCACCGCCAGTTCCCCCTAATGTATAGGCTGGTCTAACGATTACTGGATAGCCAATTTGCTTAACAAATGCAAAAGCTTCTTCAAGATTGTGAATAATATCACTTTGTGGTACTGGTTCATTTAATTCATTCATTAAGGATCTGAATAGATCGCGGTCCTCAGCTTGCTTGATAGCAGAAAGCTTAGTTCCAAGAATCTCTACATCACATTCTTTTAAAACACCTGATTCAGCAAGTTCAACAGCAAGGTTAAGTCCTGTTTGACCACCAAGTGTTGGGACAAGTGCATCTGGGCGCTCTTTGCGAATAATGTTACTTAAAAATTCAACAGTAAGGGGCTCAATATAAACTTTATCTGCAATTTCCGTATCAGTCATTATTGTTGCTGGATTTGAATTCACTAGAACAACTTCATAACCCTCTTCTTTAAGAGCGATACATGCTTGTGTTCCTGCGTAATCAAATTCTGCTGCTTGACCAATTACAATTGGGCCTGAACCGATAACAAGAATTTTTTTGATGTCTGTACGTTTTGGCATTATAGAACCCCTTCTTTCTTATTAGCTTCAATCAGATTTAAAAATTGATCAAATAATCCGTTCGCATCCTCTGGACCTGGTGAAGCCTCTGGATGGTATTGTACTGAAAATGCTTTAGCATGTTTATGTTTTAGACCCTCAACAGTTCCATCATTTAGTGCTACATGTGTAATTTCCAATTCTGTATCTTTAATTGAATCTATTTTAACTGTATAGCTATGGTTTTGGGATGTGATGTCAACTTTACCAGTGCTAAGTTCTTTAACTGGATGGTTTGACCCACGATGGCCAAACTTCATTTTTTCTGTATCAGCTCCACAAGCTAAAGCAAATAGTTGATGGCCTAAGCATATACCAAAAAATGGAACTTTCCCAATAATACCTTTAATCATTTCAATTGCTTCTGGAACATCCTTTGGATCCCCAGGGCCGTTTGAAAGCATAATTCCATCTGGTTTAAGCTGCAAAACTTCCTCAGCCGTTACCGAATGTGGAACAACAACGATATCGCAATTTCGTTTATTAAATTCTCTAAGAATGCCGTGCTTCATCCCATAATCGACTAAAACAATACGAGGACCTCTACCTGGACTTGGATAGGCAGTTTTCGTTGATACAACTTGCACTTGGTTGTTTGGAAATTCAGTGCCTTTTAATTTATTTATAACTTCCTCTGGATTTGCATCTGCCGAACAAATGGCACCTTTTAGCGTTCCATGCATTCTAATAATTCTTGTTAATTTACGAGTATCAATCCCTGCAATACCAGGAATATTTTTCATTTTGAAATATTCATCGATTGAATACTCACTTCTCCAATTAGAAGGAAAATCACAATATTCTTTTACAACAAAACCATTAATAAAAGGAGTGATTGTTTCAAAATCATCTCGATTAATTCCGTAGTTCCCGATTAATGGATAAGTTAATGTTACAATTTGCCAGCAGTATGAAGGATCTGAAAGAATTTCTTGATAACCTGTCATACCTGTATTAAATACGACTTCTCCAAATTTTTCTTCATTACTACCAAATGCTTCACCTAAAAATACTGTACCATCTTCTAAAATTAATTGTCTTTTCATACTGTGATGCCCCCTATACTCCAAACTATGTTTCCATCTACGATTGTTAGTGTTGGCCAGCCTTTACAAGCCCAGTCAATAAACGGTGTGTTCTTTCCTTTTGAAAGAAATTCTTTTGGATCAATTTTTGCTTCTGTTTCTAAATCAATCACTGTTAAATCTGCAACCTCACCTACTTGTAATCTTCCACCAGATAATCCAAATGCTTGAGCAGGTTTTATAGTTAAGAAATCAACGATTTGTTTAAGCGAAAATTTCTTGGTTTTTACTAAATGTGTATACAATAACGGAAATGCAGTTTCTAAACCGACAATCCCAAATGGGGCTAATTGCATCCCTTCGGCTTTTTCTTCTGCAGCATGTGGTGCATGATCTGTTGCGATAAAATCAATTGTTCCATCAAGTAAGCCTTCAATCAATGCTTCCTGATCTGCTTTCCCTCTTAAAGGAGGATTCATTTTATAGTTAGGATCTAATCCTGGAATATCATCTTCACACAATAGGAGATGATGTGGTGTTACTTCTGCTGTTACTTTAATTCCTGCACGTTTCGCGTCTCTTACCACACGAACAGATTCCTTTGTACTAATATGACAAACATGGTAATGACAGCCTGCAGCTTCAGCAAGAAGAATGTCTCTTGCGATATGTACAGACTCACATACAGAAGGTATTCCATTGATACCATGTTTCTTTGAAAACTCACCTTCATGTACTGAACCTTTATTGATTAGGGTATTTTCTTCACAATGCGCAACAATTGTTGCGCCAATTGCTGCAGCTTGCTTCATCGCTTCTAGCATTTTTGCAGCTGATTGAACACCAACACCATCATCTGTAAATGCGAACGCACCTGCTTCTTTTAGTGCGGAGAAGTTTGTTAATTCCTCACCAAGCTGTCTTGTTGTAATTGAAGCATATGGTAGCACCTTTACAACCGCTGTTTCTTTAATTCGATTTTGTAACCATTCCATTTGCTTCTTAGTATCTGGAACAGGTCGTGTGTTTGGCATTGGTGCAATCGTTGTAAATCCACCTTTTGCCGCGCTTTTTGTTCCAGTGGCGATTGTTTCTTTATGTTCTCCACCAGGCTCTCTTAAATGGACATGTAAATCAATGAATCCAGTTGATACTAGCTGTCCATCCACAGGAATGACTTCGTAGCCTTCTGTTAGAAGATTTTCTCCGATCTCTGTAATCTTTCCGTTTTCTACTTTTACATCTGCCTTTTTCAACTCACCAAGCTCATCTAAAATAAAACCATTTTTAAGAATAAATAACATTATTGTTTACCTCCTGATTTTGCTCAATTTGTTGTAAAGCTCTTTTTAAAACAGCCATTCTTGCGAAAACACCATTTTCCATTTGCTTAAAGATTCTTGATCGATCACACTCAATAAGATCACCAACGATTTCAACATCTCGATTAACAGGTGCAGGATGCATGATGATCGCACCTTTTTTCATTTGTTTTTCTCTATCTTTCGTTAGTCCATATTCTTGTAAATAATTTTCTGCATTTGATTTTTCATCGTGTCTCTCATGTTGAATTCGAAGTAGCATGACAACATCTGATTTTGCAATTGCTTCATTTACTCCTACATATTGTCCGAATGTGTTTAGTGGGTCACGCCACTCGGAAGGACCAGAGAATAATACGTTTGCTCCAAGCCTTGTTAATACTTCAGCATTTGAACGTGCGACCCGGCTATGTCTAATGTCCCCGTGGATAGATATGGTCAACCCTTCGAATTTACCAAATTCTTGTTTAATCGTTAAAAGGTCTAGGAGTGATTGTGTTGGATGGTGTCCACATCCGTCACCAGCATTAATAATTGGAATCGATACCTTACCAATCAAATCCTCAAAAAAGTGATCCTCTTGGTGTCTGATTACAACTGCATTTGCACCGATAGATTCTAACGTTTTAACTGTATCATATAAGGTTTCACCTTTTTGAACACTTGAATGTTCAGCAGTAAAATTTAGCACCTGAAGCCCTAATTTCTTTTCCGCGACTTCAAAACTGAAACGCGTTCTAGTACTAGGCTCAAAAAAAAGATTTGAGACAAACACCATGTTTGTTGGTGTCCACCCTTTTCCTAATCTGTATTGCTCGGCATCTTCTAGAATCGCGTGAATTTCTTCATTTGATAGCTGATTCATCGTAAGAAGGTTTTTCATACCTTAACCACTCCTTTAATCCTTTTTAGTAAAAAACACCCTGATTCATATCCATCAGAGTGTTTAAAGGTAGAGCAAATTCAGGTATTGGTATACCTTACATTGCCTTACACCCTTCCAAGCCTCTCTGGACTTTCTTTAAAAGATCTAAGCAAATTTATGCTATTTCATTATTATTGATTGTTTCTTCTTTATCATAAGGTAAAACAAGATTTAGGATGATTCCAATGATTGCCGCTAAAGCCATTCCATGTAAATCAAGGTTTCCAATCTTTAAAGTTGCTTCACCAATCCCAATAACTAGAATAACAGATGCGATGATCAGGTTTCGTTTACTACCTAGGTCAAGCTTGCTGTCAATCATCATTCTAAGTCCAGATGAAGCAATTATTCCGAAAAGAAGTATCGATACACCACCCATAACTGGTGTAGGGATTGTGCTAATAAAAGCAGATATTTTTCCGATGAATCCAAAGATGATAGCCAAAACTGCGGCACCTGCTATGATAAACACACTATAAACCCTTGTAATAGCAAGTACGCCAATGTTTTCACCGTATGTCGTATTTGGAGGTCCACCTATTAACGCTGCGATCATTGTTGCGACCCCATCACCTAAAATCGAACGGTGTAAACCAGGATTTTCGATATAATCTCTCCCCACAACTTTCCCTAAGACCAATTGGTGTCCGATATGCTCAGAAATTGTGACAACTACCACTGGTACCATTAATAGAATGATTTCAAATGATATTGATGGAGTGTAGTCGACAAATGGGATAACAAAGTTTGGAGCTTGTATCCAACCAGCAGCAGTTACTTTTGAAAAGTCTATAATGCCAATTGCTAATGAGTATAAGTAACCACCTGTGATCCCTATTAGTACAGGTATTAAGTTGAAAAATCCTTTTAAGAAGATCGAACATAAGATTGTGATTAGCAAAGTTACTAACGCTACTGAAAAGTACTGTAAACTATATTCACCTGTTGGATCATTCGTTGCCATTCCAACTGCAGTGCCAGCTAATCCTAAACCGATAACGATAATAACAGGTCCTACTACAACTGGTGGAAGTATTTTCATAATCCATTTATGACCAGTACCTTTTATAATCAAGGCGATAATCCCGTAAACCAATCCAGCTAAGAAGCTTCCTACCATCGCGGCTCCAACACCACCTGCAGCCTTTGCAACAATAATTGGTGTAATGAATGCGAAAGATGAACCAAGATATGCAGGTACTTTTCCCTTTGTAATAAGTAAGAACGCAATTGTACCTAACCCACTTGAGATAAGTGCCACAGCAGGATCTAATTCTACGAGATATGGTACTAATATAGTCGCTCCGAACATCGCGAATAAATGCTGAAAGCTTAATGCTAACCAAGTCATTGGCTTAGGTGTATCATTTACATCTAGTATAATTTGTTCTTCTTTCACGATTAGGACCTCCGTAATGAGTTTTCATGTTGTTAGAATGTGTGAAGGGTTTACTTTTAAATCAAAAAACCTCTTTGCAAAAAGGTGCAAAGAGGTACAAAAAGATCGTCATTCGCATACTGCGACCTGAGCCTTTTTGTTCCCCTTTGTAGCCTCTCTGGACTATTCTTTAAAGGGTTCTATTCGTTTTCATGGATTGTTACTTGATCATTTTTGTCTGCTTCATGAAGCTCTACTACTATTTTTTCAGAGCCAGATGTTGGGATGTTTTTCCCTACATAATCAGCACGAATTGGTAATTCACGGTGTCCTCTATCAACTAGAACTGCCAATTGTATATTGGCAGGTCTTCCAATATCAACTAATGCATCCATTGCTGCTCTAACTGTTCTTCCTGTATATAAAACATCATCAACTAGAATAACCTTTTGATTTGTAACATCAACAGGGATGTCTGAGCCTTTTACTAGTGGCTCTTGACTGTTTGTCTTTTTTGAAAGATCATCTCGATAAAGCGTAATATCCAGCTCACCAATGGCAATTTTTTTTCCTTCAATTTGTTCAATACGCTCTGCTAGTCTTTTTGCTAAATGGATACCTCTAGTTTTAATACCTACTAAGACGCTATCCTCAATACCTTTATTTCTTTCAATAATTTCATGAGCTATTCTTGTTAAAGCTCTGCGTATTGCCTGCTCATCTAAAACAACTGCTTTTTGAGTCATTGTTCGAACTCCTTTCGTTACTTGTGTCTCCAACTTCATTATGGATTAAAAAGTAACCTTGAAAAACGAAAAACCCTCTCACCGTTTTGGGAGAGGGTTTACGAAGACATAGATAGACTAATGGCATAAATATGACCATAGTCATCATTTCCGTTTTCCTTCTCAGCCTCACGGGACTGTGTTAAAGGTTCTTATTAAGTTAAAACTATTATGCCAAACATGTAGAAATGTGTCAACGATTATTTTTTATTTGATCTAAAACTTGCTCAAATTCATCTGGTAAAGGTGCTTCAAATTCAAGGTATTCTTTAGTGCGCGGGTGTTCAAAGCCTAACACACCGGCATGAAGTGCCTGTCCATTAATAGGCAACGTCTTTTTCGGACCATATTTCGGATCTCCAACTAATGGATAGCCTATATATTTCATATGAACACGGATTTGATGGGTTCTTCCCGTTTCAAGCTGACATTCTACAAAGGTAAAGTTCTCAAAGCGCTCAATTACATGAAAATGTGTTACAGCATCTTTACTGCTCACATTTGTAACAGTCATACTTTGACGATCAACCTTATCACGACCAATTGGAGCATTGATTGTTCCATGGTCATGCGGAATACTCCCATGAACGATTGCTTTATATCTTCTTGTTACAGACTTCTCAACCAATTGCGCAACCAATGATTCATGTGCCATATCATTTTTTGCAACCATTAACAAACCAGAGGTGTCCTTGTCAATTCGATGTACGATTCCTGGTCTAAGTACACCATTTATACCAGAAAGATCCTGACAATGAGCCATTAACCCATTTACAAGTGTCCCACTTAAATGACCAGGTGCTGGATGAACAACCATCCCTTTAGGCTTATTTACAACGAGTACATCTTGATCTTCATAATAAATATCGAGGTCCATATCCTCAGCAATAACGTCTAATGGTTCAGGTTCTGGGATTGATACGACGATTTTATCAGCAAGTTGACATTTATAATTCGTTTTTATTTCCTTATCATTTACTTTAACTGAACCATCTTTTATCCAGAGTTGAACTTGAGAACGCGACCACTCGTCATTGTATGTTGACAAGAATTTATCAATCCGTTCATGTTTATGCTCTTCACTAACTTGTAATTCAATGATGTCCATTTATGCTTGCTCCTTCTCTTGTTTCCCTTCAAAAAACAACATATGAATAAATAACAATACAACACCCACACATAATGCAGAATCGGCAACATTAAAGATTGGGAAGTCATATGAAAAGATATATGTATTTATAAAATCGACAACTTCTTTACGGAATAAACGGTCAATGAAATTACCAATTGCTCCACCTAGCATTAAACCAAGCGCTATTCCCATTACCTTATTTTCCTTTGTATGTTTTTTTATATAATAGATGATACCAACAATCACTATTGTTGTGATGATATAAAAAAACCACATTTGTCCTTGTAAAATTCCCCATGCTGCTCCCCGATTTCGATGGGATGTAATATATAAAAAATTTTCGATTACGGTTATGTTCTCTCCAAGCTGCATATTTTTGACAATAAACCATTTCGTTACTTGATCAATCAAAATTATTATTGCTGCAATTATGTAATAGAACACGAATTCCTCAACTCTCCTCTTTCCTTTTTTGCTAAATGTGACATTTATCCTTATGAATTGTATCATATATTGAGGTTTTAAGCACTACTTGGATAGTGCTAGCTTGTTGCTACTATTTTTTTATCAAAAGTAAAAGCCCAAACCTACTCCTCTTACAGAGAAAATTTGAGCCCCAACGTCGACAGTGACTTAAAAATCACTACCAGTAATATATGTTTCTTCATGTGTATAATCGTATTGTGGGAGAGACTTACGTTCAAATAATTCCTGGAAATAAAAATCATATTTTGTCCTAGCTGTTGGGAGTATCCTTAATTTCTCAAAAGGAATTTCTTCACCTGTTTCTTCGCAATATCCGTAAATACCTTTATCAAATTTCATTAAGGCACGTTCTACATCTTGAAGTTCCTCTTTAATATGATGCATCAAAGTAGTATCTTTTCCTTGATGATCATCACAAGTCATTTCAAACAAACTGTGATCAAACAACCTAGTTCGCAGTTCTTCTCTCATCACTTGCAATTCATAACGGATCCCAAAAAATTGATTCAAGATGGACAACTCCTTATCCTTCTCATGATGTATCTATAGTTTATCCCGAGAAATCCATGCTCACCCTATTAAGAATTTTCCTGTGATTGAAATGCATGCTAAAAAAATTTCGAATAATTTTGGTGAATGGGTATTTTTTACCCTTTGTTTTTATTGTTTAAACATTTTTGATTAAAAATGGGCTTGTTAAACAGACAGGGTCAGACCCCTATAAAGTGTAGACTAAAATACTTAGCACTACGCTCTGAAGGGGTCTGACCCTCGGTCAAAACTAGTTAATACTTAATAATGTTCTTTCACAATCCCTGCACAACGTGGGCAAAGGGTTGGGTGTTCTGAAACCTGGCCTACTTCTGGTGTTACAATCCAACAACGGTCACATGTTTCACCTTCAGCTTGTGTGATGACAATTTTCACTGAATCGAAGCCTTCTGCATTTTCTGGTGCTTCTTCATACGCACCAGCAATTTCAAAACCTGAAACAATAAATAATTGTTTTAAGTCTTCTTCTACAGATTCAAGCAATTCTTTTGCTTCAGCATTAGGATAAAGTGAAATACTCGCAGTTAATGACTTCCCAATTACTTTTTCATTACGAGCTACCTCTAATGCCTTTAAGACATCATCACGTAATGCCATAAATGCATCCCACTTTTTCTCCAGCTTTTCAGCTTGTGGATAGCTTTTAACCTCTGGCATATCAACTAATTGAACACTTTCTTCTGTTACTGAGTCAATATGCTCCCAAACTTCATCAGCTGTATGTGGAAGAATAGGTGTGACTAATTTAACAAGAGACAACAGTGTTTCATAAAGCACAGTTTGAATAGCACGACGTTCTTGGTTTTCTTTTGATTCAATATAAAGTACATCCTTAGCAAAATCTAAGTAGAATGAACTTAATTCAATTGTACAGAAATTATGAACTGCATGATAGATTGCAGCGAATTCATACTGGTCATATGAGTCTTTTACACGCTTTGTTAGCTTATTTAACTTCACAAGCATATAACGGTCGACATCACGGAGATTTTCTAGGCTGACTTTATCTGTAGCCGGATCAAAGTCTGCTAAATTACCAAGTAAGAAACGGAAAGTATTACGGATCTTACGATAAACCTCTGCAACTTGTTTTAAGATCGCATCAGATACTCTTACATCTGCTTGATAATCAACTGATGCTACCCATAATCGTAAAATATCTCCACCTAGTTGTTTCATTACTTTTGAAGGTAATACCGTATTTCCAAGTGATTTACTCATCTTTCGTCCTTCACCATCAAGCGCAAAACCATGGCTTAATACGCCTTTATATGGTGCTTTACCAGTTACAGCAACAGCTGTTGATAAAGAAGAGTTAAACCAACCACGATATTGGTCAGATCCTTCAAGGTATAAATCAGCTGGTCTTTGAAGGTCATCTCTTTCTAAAAGAACTGCTTGATGTGATGAACCTGAATCAAACCAAACATCCATAATATCATTTTCTTTAGTGAATGTACCATTTGGACTTCCTTCATGTGTAAAGCCCACTGGCAGGAGATCTTTTGCTTCAAGTTCAAACCAAATATTTGATCCTTTATCACGGAAAAGGTTTGATACATGTTCAATTGTTTCATCAGTAATAATTGGTTCACCATTTTCAGCATAAAATACTG
Organism: Metabacillus sp. KUDC1714; assembly: GCF_014217835.1. Classification (NCBI taxonomy): domain Bacteria; kingdom Bacillati; phylum Bacillota; class Bacilli; order Caryophanales; family Bacillaceae; genus Metabacillus; species Metabacillus elymi. Next base: position 4,215,538 of record NZ_CP055263.1, on the reverse strand, counting down.
GAATTGGTACTCCCCATGCACGTTGACGTGAAATACACCAGTCTCCACGATCACGTACCATATTATAAAGTCTAGTTTCTCCCCATGCTGGAACCCATTTTGTTTCATTAACAGCCTTTAATAGATCATCACGGAAATCTTTAATTGATGCAAACCATTGAGCAGTTGCACGGAAGATCGTTGGTTTTTTTGTTCTCCAATCATGTGGGTATGAGTGGGTAATGAATTGCAGCTTTAATAATGAACCAGTCTCTTTTAACTTTTCAGTAATTGGTTTGTTTGCTTCGTCATAGAATAATCCTTCGAAGCCTTCAGCCTCTTTTGTCATATATCCTTTTTCATCAACAGGACATAAAACATCTAAACCGTATTGACTACCAATAATAAAGTCATCTTCCCCATGACCTGGTGCAGTATGAACACAGCCAGTACCACCATCACTCGTTACGTGTTCTCCAAGCATGACAAGAGACTCGCGATCATAAATAGGATGTTTAGCAATCACACGATCAAGCGCTGCACCTTTAATTGTACGATCAACCTCATAATTTTCCCATCCAATAGTGTTTGCCACAGATTCAACTAGGGCTGAAGCAACAACGAATTTTTCACCATCTACAGCTACAACACTATAATCTAATTCTGGGTGGACGGAAATACCTAAATTTGCTGGAATTGTCCATGGTGTTGTCGTCCAGATGATGATTTTTTCATCATTTGTTAAAACACCTTTCCCATCTTGAACTGGGAATGCCACATAAATTGATGGAGAGCGTTTATCGGCATATTCGATCTCAGCTTCCGCTAGAGCAGATTCACTTGAAGGTGACCAATAAACTGGTTTAAGGCCTTTGTAAATATAACCTTTTTTAGCCATCTCACCGAATACTTTGATTTGCTGAGCTTCATACTCAGGCTTTAACGTAACATATGGGTTATCCCAATCACCACGTACACCAAGACGTTTAAACTGTTCACGTTGCCCATTAATTTGTTCCCAAGCATACTCTTCACATAGCTTACGGAACTCAGCGACCGACATTTCTTTTCTTTTTACTTTTTTATTTTTAGTCAATGCAGTTTCAATTGGTAATCCATGAGTGTCCCAACCTGGAACATATGGAGCACAGAAGCCTGTCATTGATTTATAACGAACAATAAAATCCTTTAAAATTTTATTAAGTGCATGCCCCATATGAATATCACCATTTGCGTAAGGAGGACCATCATGCAAAATGAACAGTGGTCGATCTTTCGTTCGTTCTTGTACTTTATTGTAAATATTCATTTGCTCCCATTTTTCTTGCATTAGTGGTTCTCTGTTTGGAAGGTTTCCACGCATTGGAAATTCCGTCTTTGGCATTAACAAGGTATCTTTATAATCCATTTTCATTCCTCCAGCTTTTAATAGTTAATTTTTTCCGAAAAAGTTTGCTGCCTTGTAATAGTGTCTTCACTTCAGGATGAATTTTATTTTTTTGTGAAAGGTCGAAGAGAGACTAACAAGAATCTGACAATTTCCCAATTACCTGTTTTGTGGTACAACTTTCTTTAGAAAACACAAAAAACCCTCTCATCCCACAAGGGACGAGAAGGTTTATCTCGCGGTACCACCCTATTAGATTAATTCATTAAAACTAATCCACTCAAGCATTCGTAACGAGAATGATTCGCCTGTGCTTACTTACAAATATGTTCAGCATGGAACTCTAGGGTGATCTTCATCCTTTTTCCTTATGTCGAGCTTACACCATCCTCGATTCGCTATATAAGAATTGTAAAGGATTACTATCCCTTTCACCGTTTTACTATAAGGTTGTTAATGAACAAAAGCGCAAGCGCCTTGATCAGCCCCGACAAGCATAAGATGATTTAGGATAGAAGGCGTTCTTTGCCTTCAATTCTAAATTAGCTTATGACCTCGAGGGGCTAGGCGCTGGAGCTGGATGTCGTGCGCTTATCCTAAGTTCAAGAATTTTATTATTTCTTAAACGATAAGAAAAACCTCTATGTTTTCGTATTATATGCGAAAAAAAATGAAAAAGTCAAGTTTAGCTTTTAGTTTCTTCTGCTTCACCAAAAATTGGTTCTACTTCATACTCTAATAAATGATCCCAATCATCATTTTTCAATAGATCAAGTTGTGCTTCAATTAACATCTGGAATCGCGTTCTAAATACTTTTGATTGCTTTTTAAGCTCTTCAATTTCCATTGCAATTTTCCGAGACTTCGATAATGATTCATTAATTATACGATCCGCATTTTTCTCAGCCTCTTTAATTATTAGCTTTGATTCTTTCTGGGCATTTCTCTTAACGTCTTCTCCTGCTTCTTGAGCTATGATAATTGATTTATTCAATGTCTCTTCAATATTTGTAAAGTGACCTAATTTTTCAGTTAGTTCTATAACGCGTGATTCAAGCTCTTTCTTTTCGCGGATGATCATTTCATAATCTTTTATTACTTGATCTAAAAATTCATTTACTTCGTCTTCATCATATCCACGAAATCCTTTATTAAACTCCTTATTATGGATATCTAACGGTGTTAAAGGCACGGATGCCACCTCCAATATGTAGTTAAATAGTTAATCCTTGTCAACATTATAAATCATAATTCGACAGGTTTGTTGAAAATCCTGTTATTTAGGCAAAAATATTTTACTTTTATAAGGATAAGGTCATGTAAACTTATTATTTTTGTTTATTAACAATTAATCTCCACTTGTCTTTTTTCGTTTTCCCTTCAACAGCTGTTATTTCACTGCGACCATATCCACGTACGGAGAGTGTATCTCCATCGCGACATTCAAATGATACGGAATCAACCGTTTTCCAATTTACTTTAACAAGTCCATTTGTAATAAGTGGCTGGATTTTTTGCCGTGAAATGTTATAAACCCCTGAGCATACAACATCAAGTCGCAGTGATGATACCGTCATAATTAGCTCTTGCATCTCTTCTATTTGGGGGATTAATTTGTTCAAACATATTTCCTTCAAACTAATTTTAGCTCGACCAATTTCTTGGAAGTTAGCTTTTAAATATTCTGCAATCTCACTTGCACATACTAGCTGCACAATGTCTTGATTAATACGAATATCACCAAATTTTGAACGTTTTAGTCCCAGACTCATAAGCGATCCTAGAACCTGACGATGCTGAAGATTGATAAATTTGCTAGCATATTGTATTTCAAAAAGAGTTAACTTAAAATCCTCTTGTTCTGGCAGAAAATAGTCCGGGTATATTAAAGCTCTTTTTCGTTCAGTGACTTCTACACCACCTAAAAAAGAAACCTTTACATCTGAATTTTCACCAATTACTGAAGCTACAATTTCTTGTTCTCGAGGATCTAAAAAATCTGATAGCTTTGGACTATATTGATTTTGCACGGTTTCCTTCCATTCTAGAACCTGATCGATAAAATGTCGTTCTTCACCACGAAAATGTTGATATATTTGATCCATAGGTTACAACTCCAGTTACACTATATTGCATGGTTAAAATATGTATTATGTTATGTATGAAAAAAGAGGGACCAAAAAGTCCCTTAGCCAATCATTCTAAAAAGTGCAGCCACGCCAGACTGTGCAAATCTCAAAGCCAAAATTGCTACGATTGGAGAGATATCAATCATTCCTAATGGTGGTATTATCTTGCGAAAGGGTTCTAAATATGGATCACATATTTTAGCTAAAAATTGTCCAAAACCAGATTCTTTCGCACCTGGGAACCAGGACAATAAAATGTACACAATAATCGCATACGAATAAAACGTTAACAATGTAACAATTAAATTAAATAATATATTCATCTTGTGATTACCACCTTTGATGTTCTTCTTCTGATACTAACTCTGAAATAGATCCTGATACATCTACATTATCAGGTGTACATAAAAAGATATTCATACCAATTCGTTGAATATCACCACCGATAGCATAGACGGTTCCACTAAGAAAATCAACAATTCGTTTTGCCTGATCTCGTTGAATACTTTGAAGATTCACTACAACAGCTCGGCGATTTTTTAGTTGATCTGCAATTTCTTGTGCTTCCGCATACACTCTTGGTTCACATAAAATAACTTTAGAGGACTTTTGAAGACTTTGCAAACTAACAACATTTTGCTTTTGTGTTTGTGATTGCGGTTTATGTGCGATCTGTTGCTGTTCTTCATATTCGTTTTGCTGATCTTCATTTTCTACATATTCATACTCTTCATCATCTAATGCAAAAAAACTCTTAAATCTATTTTTAATCGACACATTAAACACCTCCGTTTTCATTTCCAACGAGTGAAGTACCTATGCGAATAAAGGTAGCTCCCTCTTCAATCGCCAGTTCAAAATCGTTTGACATCCCCATTGATAGTTCATGACAAGGTGCAAAAGGGAGTTGTAAAGCTTGTACTTCTAATTGGAGATTTTTTAATTGTTTAAAGCATGTCCTAATAAGTTGTCTATCGTCAGTAAATGGCGCCATTGTCATTAATCCTACAATTTGTATATTATTTAAGGACTCAAGCTCTGTTACAAATCTTATGACATCTTCTGGAGAACAACCATGCTTTGATTCTTCTCCAGATACATTTACTTGTACAAAGCACTTCATGGGCTTTTGGGCACGTTTATCAATTTCCTTAGCAAGAGAAAGACGGTCTAATGAATGTATGTATTCTACCTTGTCGATGATATTTTTCACTTTTCTAGTTTGGAGAGAACCAATAAAATGCCATATAGCCTTGTTTTCTATCTCTTCATATTTGTGATGAAGTCCTTCTTCACGGTTTTCACCTAAATGATAAACACCAGCATCAATTGCCGCTTTTGCTCGCTCTACACTCACATATTTTGTTACAGCAATCACTTTAATCTCTTTCGGATTTCGTCCAGTACGTTCACATATGCTGTCAATATTTCTTCTAATGGTTTGATAATTGTCCTGCACGTTCATTTCAAGAGTTAATCCTCCTTAATTTATTCCAATAAAGCTTAACATTCGACCTGTTTTTCCTTTATCTCGACGATGGGAGAAAAACACATCTTCTTCACAGCTTGTACATTGCTGTGAAACCGTTATGTTTTCTTCTTTTACTCCAGATTCAAGTAGTAAGTATTTGTTAAGCTGTTTTAAATCTAATTTATATTGACCTTCAGATACCAAGGTATAAGGTAATGGATATTTCTCAACAATATTTTTATTAATTGCTGAAATTACCCGGTAATCTACAGTGTAGCAGCATGCTCCTATTGAGGGCCCTATCGCTACTCGAATTTCTTTAGGATTAACGCCCTCATCATGAATCCATCTACTAATCATCAAGCCCCCTATATCATTTACTGTTCCTTTCCAGCCAGCATGTGCAACACCTATTAATGACTTTTCGGGAGCAATAAAAAAAAGAGGGACACAATCTGCAAAACATAATGACAGCATAACGCCTACTTCATTTGTATAGAATCCATCACAATTTGAAAGACCATCATCATAAGCTGTTAAACCTCTACCACAATCAAGTTTTGATACTTTTTCAATATGTGTAGAATGAGTTTGTTCAGCAAATACCCAGTTGTTTATCGGAAAGGAAGTTTTTGCAGCTAAAATCCCTCTATTTTTTACAACTGTTTCTTGATGATCATTTACATGAAGGCCAAGGTTTAGAGTGGAGAATGACCCACTGCTAATTCCACCCGTTTTTGTTGAGAATCCAACAGTTAGACCATCTATAAGTTTTTCCCATTGTGACAGTGTTAAAAAGGATGTGTCTATTTGTTGAAATGGTTCTGCTGTCATTTAATATTCAACCCTTTGTTTTCGACATTAAAAAACGATCTTTCGCACTTATTTTACCACATCTTACCCATTACGTTTAGCATGATTGACAAATTATTCATCAGAACTCTCAATTTGTCGATTCATTCTAACAAGAATGACATCTTCACCTATCTTCACTATATTTCGCCATGGAATGACGAATTCCTCGTCTTTTCCGAAAAAACCTAACATTTTTCCATGACCATTAATAATGATTGCTTGTATTTTTCCTGTAGTCACATTTATATCAAAGTCACCTATATTCCCTAGCTTTTTACCGTCAGAAACGTTTACAACATCCTTAGTTTGAAATTCAGATATATACATCAGTCTGCCTCCTTTACCTTATACCCAAAAACGTCACCTATTACATATCTATGTTTAAGGAAGTATAAACTATTCAAATGAATCCAAAAATTTTTATTTGGATGTAAGTACAAAAGCGCAAGCGCCTTGATCAGCCTCAGGAAAATAAGATGATTTAGAATAGAAGGCGTTCTTTGCCTTCAATTCTAAATTAGCTAGACCCTAGAGGGGCTAGGCGCTGGAGCTGGATGTCGTGCGCTTATACACAGTTTAAAAATTTTATAATTTACGCTAATCGAGTAGGAGGGGGTGACTAACCCCCGACCTCTCACACCACCGTACGTACCGTTCGGTATACGGCGGTTCAAATTAAGTGTGACGTAAAGTTTCGTATCGTTCAGATAGACTTTTGAGACCCTCTTTTCTCCAGAAAGAGTTATTGAGGGCACGGTGAAGGATTGGACTACTGGTTATTCGCCAGTAGCCCTTTCTGCTATTTCCCCATTCATATGCTTTGTGTTTATCAATTCCTAGTCCTATAAGTTTCCTTATCCTTGTTTTAGGAAGTTTCCACTGTTTCCAGTAACACAATCTCAGTCTTCTTCGAATCCAACTTTCCAAACCTTTAAAGATACTTGGAGTATCTGCCAATGCGTAATACCCACACCAACCCACTAAATACTGATTTAATTTCTTTATTCTTACATCCATTGGTATCGGTGATTTTCTTGACGTTATTTCCCTAACCTTCTGTTTAAATCTCTTGATACTTTGTTTGGATATACGTATTTTCGGCTCTTTTCTGTTAGTAAAACTAAAGCCTAAGAATTTTCGGTTCCATGGTCGATCTACGGCTGATTTCTCACGATTTACCTTTAAACTAAGCTTCTTTTCAATGAAAGACGTTACACCCGCCATTGTTCGTAAGCCAGCTTTCTTAGATTTCACGTAAATATTACAATCATCCGCATACCTCACGAATTTATGCCCTCTATTCTCTAATTCTTTATCTAACAAATCTAGAATGATATTTGAAAGTAGTGGACTTAGCGGACCTCCTTGTGGAGTTCCCTCTGTATTTTGTGAGACCACGCCACCCATCATAATCCCGACATTGAGATATTTTCGAACAAGATTTAGTAGAACTTTATCGTCAATACGCTTTGACAGTAGCCCCATGAGTTTGTCATGGTTCACTTTATCGAAGAATTTCTCTAAGTCTATGTCGACTACCCACCTATAACCATCTTCGATGTATCTTTTCGCTTTCCGTACAGCGTCATGCCCTCGCCTTTGTGGACGAAACCCATAACTGTTTTCAGAAAATGTTGGGTCATAAATTGGGGTTAATGTTTGAGTAATCGCTTGTTGAATGAAACGGTCTATCACGGTAGGGATTCCTAGTAATCTAACTCCGCCGTTTGGTTTCGGGATTTCGACACGACGAACGGGTTGAGGTTCATAGGTTCCCTGTTGGAGAGACTTTCTCAATTCGTCCCAGTGCTAGACAATATACGAACGCAGGTATTGGGTCGACATCTTGTCTACACCGTGACTGCCTCCGTTACGTTCCACTCGTTTAAGAGCGTTCAGTAAGTTTTCTCGTGATAGAATTCGTTCCATTAACATTAAGATATATCCTCTCTACGTGAATGAGATGTTCTATTTGTGCCATTAGTAGCTCCACCCTCTTGAAGTCCCCTGTGTATTCACCACTTCTTCCTTCAAGTAAGTCTCGTAAGAGATTGTCTGCTTCTACACTACTTATGAACGCCTAGTTCTCATCCTTCCTAACTTGTTCAGTCCTTCCCTTTCATTCTCGAGTTTGAAAGGTACTATGACCTCTGCTGACTTCTGACTGTTCAGCTATCTATCACTAGATAGGTTACCAAGAGTGCTTGGCTTATCAGTCAGACCTCCCCAGGTAAGAGTACAGTCTTTCACTCCATCTATCTGCTTCATTTACTCTATACCACCTTCGGCAGAAAGGACTTTGTTTTGTTAAGCAAACTCATCCAATGGTATCTAGCCTTATATGAAGTTCGTGTTCCTCAGACCGGAGGTTTGCCGCTCGCTTCCTTCAGATTCTGCGTCACCACAGACACCCTTGCGTTAAGCTACTGCTACTTCTGCCTTCACAGTTCGGGACTTTCACCCTATAGACTGCACCCATGCTGGGCACACTTAAAAAAGACCACTCACAAGGAGCAGTCTTAGTTTTGAATATTTTTATTCATTTGTTTAATAGCAGCCTTTTCTAACCTAGAAACTTGAGCTTGAGAAATTCCGATTTCTTCGGCAACTTCCATTTGTGTTTTTCCTTGAAAAAATCGTTTTCTAAGAATTAGCTTTTCACGACTATTAAGTCGTCTCATTCCTTCTTTTAAAGCTAATTCTTCAATCCATTGAATATCACGATTTTTTTCATCACTTAGCTGGTCCATCACAAAGATTGGATCTCCCCCATCATTATAGATAGGTTCAAATAATGAAACGGGATCTTGAATGGCATCAAGCGCAAAAACAATTTCTTCATGTGGAACCTCTAGCACCTTTGAGATTTCCTCAGCAGTTGGTTCTCTTGATGTCTCACTCATAAGTCTTTCTCTAACCTGAAGAGCCTTATAAGCGATATCACGAAGTGAACGGGAGACACGAATTGGATTGTTGTCCCTTAAATATCTACGAATTTCTCCGATGATCATTGGTACAGCATATGTTGAAAATTTGACATTCTGGCCTAAGTCAAAATTATCGATTGATTTCATTAATCCAATACAGCCAACTTGAAACAAATCGTCAACAAATTCTCCTCTGTTGTTAAATCGCTGGATTACACTGAGTACCAATCTTAAGTTGCCATTCACCAGCTCTTCTCTTGCTGATAAGTCTCCGCTTTGCATTTGCTTAAATAGCTCTCTCATTTTCTCGTTCTTAAGGACTGGAAGCTTTGAGGTATCTACTCCACAAATTTCGACTTTATTTCTTGTCACTTCTTTCCCTCCTAACAGGAGTTGCTGTACAGTGTTAAGTATCTCCTCGAGAGGAAAAAATATGCACAAGCTATTCGAGTTAGGAAGGATAGAAATGCGAATTTTAATTGATACAATAAGGAAAAGTTAGGTTAAAATTTTTTTTTAAACCATTTTATTAAATTCCTTTTGTAATCTTTTTATTATCCGTTTTTCTAACCTTGAAATATACGATTGTGAGATGCCAAGCATGTCAGCAACATCTTTCTGTGTCTTTTCTTCACCACCCTGCAATCCAAAGCGAAGTTCCATAATTTGTTTTTCTCGATCATTAAGTTGTTGAAGAGCTTTCATTAATAATTTACGATCGACATTTGCTTCAAGGTCCTTTGTAATAATGTCATCTTCAGTTCCTAATACATCTGATAAAAGTAATTCATTTCCATCCCAATCGATATTCAAAGGTTCATCAAAAGAAACCTCTGATCGCAATTTATTATTTCTTCGTAAATACATGAGAATTTCATTTTCGATACACCTAGAAGCATACGTAGCAAGCTTGATTTTCTTTTCCGGATTAAACGTATTTACAGCCTTTATTAAGCCAATTGTTCCAATACTAATTAAATCCTCGATATTAATACCCGTATTTTCAAATTTACGAGCAATATACACAACTAGGCGTAAGTTTCTTTCAATCAGAATCGCTCTAGCTGCCTGATCACCTGTAGGCAGCTTTTGTAAAAGTACTTCCTCTTCATCCTTTGAGAGAGGTGGTGGTAAGGCTTCGCTGCCACCGATGTAATAAACCTCATCTGATTTGAGTCCTAGCTTGATTAATAGCTTATACCATAGGTAAGTAATGTGTAATTTTAACTTTTTCATTTTCCTCCCCCTTCTTAGAAATGCGGAAGTGCCTAGACTAAGCCCCGACTAGCATAAGACGCTCATGAATAGAAGGTATTCCTTACCTTCCATTCATGAGTGGCTTATGACTCGAAGGGCTAGGCACTGGTGCTAGACATTAGAAATGCAGAAGTGTCTCGCTCATAGTGGTGGAACTAGACACAAACTAAAGTAAAAAAACTTATAATTTCTTAACTTCTAAAATAAAAGAATCAGAGTAAAATAGAAGAAAGTGTTCTTTTAAGATACGTGCTCGATAGATTGACCTTGAAGCATCTTTGGATGGACAATACATTCATATTCATCTTCAGAGGACAATTTTGTTCGATTCAACCCTACAATCGTTTTATGTACCTTAATTTTTTCGTTTTTCGTTTCTATCCACACTTCATCAGGTTTAAAACCTAATAAGAATTGATGCTCACTCCCAACAACTCGATATGGAATTATTCTCACTCGATGTTCCCAAGGGTGACTTTCATTGCCACTCTCACTCATCGATTTCATTACATCATCTTGGATGGCTTGATTTACCAAAGGCTTTGGTATGTAGTTCTGAGCCTTCAAAGTATCAATAATCATTACTGGACTTCTTGTTATCGGATCAAAAAGCTGATTCCCACTATCAACCAACCCATTTAATGTAAACTGAGTTGATTCCACTCTTATCGTAACAGTCACCAATTGATCGAAATGGATTTTTTTTGCCTCTAAACCTTCAAGGCGATTTCTTGAAAAGATCCATACAACTGGAAAACCTATAAGTACAAACAACCAGCTTATTGGGTGTCCGAATCCAGTTGAATTTGTCATTAAAACCCCATCCAAGTAACTCATTTCTGCCTGCAAAAAATAATGTGCACCTATCATGCCGCCACCTACCATAAAAGTGACAAAATAAAAGGTTAGCAAGCTTTGAAAAAAGTAACGAAATCGTTTAAAACCAAATGCTAGTAAAACCATCATCATTGAAATGATCATTTTCCCTATTGGATGTGTAGCTATAAAAGCTAATGGTGAAAACATCATAAGGACAATGCTTGAACCTAAAAGAGCTGATAGAAGTATTCGTAGTTTGAATATTTTCCTTTTCAATGCAATGGCTGTTAATAAAAGCAGAAACAAATCAAAGGAAAAGTTTAAGAGCCAAATAACGTCTAAATAGATAGACATCTGTTACTCCTTTCCCTGTTATAAAAGCGTAAGCTCTCTTGATTAGCCTCGTACATTATAACGCTTATGACCTCGAGGGGAGAGACGCTATAATTAGACACCCAAACTAAGTATTAAACCAATTCTTTTAATCCTTTCAAAAAGCCCAATTAGATTCGGTCATATAAGAGGACCTGTTAGAATTTAGTATAAATCGTCACAGCCATGAAGTCTGTCACTTACTGCCGAGAAAGTGTAAGTATTTTTGATAGATTATTAGAATTTTTGTCGAGTCGTTTGTAAGGAATAAACAGAGACAAAAGTAGAAAAAGTTAAATTTAGAATAAGGAAACTATATTATTCAGCCATTTTCGATAACTTAGCAAATCACATAAAAAAAGAGTGCAATTCATCATTGAATTAGCACTCTTTTTTTATTCATAATCGATTATCGTCGTTTGTTACGATTTCTTAAAAATGTAGGAATATCTAAAGCTTCATCCGATTGTTGAACATTATTACGAGATGTTGTTTCATGAAGTGGTTCTTCACGCTTTATCTCACGTTTTGGCGCTGGGTTTGTACCTGTGTTACTCCCTCCACCAAATTGACGCGTTTGTTGTTTTAAAGGGTTAACATCTTGTTCTGCAAATCCAGTTGCAATCACGGTTACAATAATTTCATCCTTTAGGTTTTCATTAATAACAGATCCAAAGATCATATTAACTTCCTGGTCTGAAGCAGATGCAACAATATCTGCTGCTTCTTGAACCTCGTATAAGCTTAAATTATTGCCACCAGTAATATTCATAAGAACACCTTGAGCACCATCAATTGATGTCTCAAGTAATGGACTTGAAATAGCCTTTTTAGCAGCCTCAGTAGCACGACTTTCTCCAGTAGCTACACCAATCCCCATTAGTGCAGAACCTCTATTAGACATAATTGTTTTGACATCTGCGAAATCAAGATTAATAAGTCCTGGTTTTGCGATTAAGTCTGAAATACCTTGAACACCTTGACGTAATACGTTATCTGCTTCTCTGAAAGCTTCGAGCATTGGTGTATTTTTGTCAACGATCTCAAGTAATCGGTCATTAGGGATTACAATAAGTGTATCAACAGATTCCTTCATTGATGAAATTCCACCCGCAGCTTGCATCGCACGTTTACGACCTTCAAATGTAAATGGTCTTGTAACAACACCAACTGTTAGCGCACCTAAATCCTTTGCAATTTGAGCGATTACAGGTGCAGCACCAGTTCCTGTTCCTCCGCCCATTCCAGCAGTAACGAATACCATATCCGCGCCTCGTAATGCTTCTTCAACCTGCTCTCTACTTTCTTCAGCAGCTTTTTTACCAACCTCTGGATTTGCACCTGCTCCTAATCCACGAGTAAGCTTTGAACCGATTTGCATTTTAATTTCTGCTTTAGATAAATTTAAAGCTTGTGCATCAGTGTTGACAGCAATAAACTCAACACCTTGAACACCATGCTCTATCATTCGATTAACAGCGTTATTACCACCGCCACCTACACCGATTACCTTGATGGTAGCTAAGCCGTCAATATTTGTATCAAACTCCAACATGCGAAATCCTCCTAATCCATCAAATAACTAATTGATGTGAACTATTCAAAGAAGTAGCCAAAGAACTTCTTTACTTTGTTTACTTTTTTATCTTCTGGCTGTTGCTTTTGTGTTGTACGTTGTTGATGTGATGGTTCCTTTGCAGCTGCTACTTCAACAGCATTCACTGAAACGTTAGAACCAATCTTTCTCCCTTGAATTTTAGCATTTTTATGTGCAAATTGTATTAAGCCTACACCAGTCATATATTGAGGTTCTCTCACTCCAATATAATCCGGACTAGCTATTCTTACACTGTTTTGAAGGACAGCTTGTCCTAATTCAAGGACTCCAGACATTCTAACTGTTCCACCAGTTAATACAAACCCACCTGGTAACTCACTTACACCTAGTCTTTTTAATTCATATAGAATTAACTCATATATCTCTTCAAGTCTTGCTTCAATAATATCAGCTATTTCTAATTGATTAAAGTCTCGCTTTTGATCTGATCCAATAATAGTAGCTTCAAACACTTCATCTTCAGATGCATGATCGTAAAAAGCGTGTCCATATTTAACTTTAATTCGTTCGGCTTCATCTGTTGTTGTACGAAGACCGATTGATAAGTCCTTTGTAATATGTTCTCCACCAATTGGAAGAACAATCGTTGCAAAAAGGTGATTTTGCTCAAACACAGAAATGGTTGTAGATCCACCACCGATGTCAATAAGAGCTACTCCAAGATTTTTCTCATCCTTAGACAACGCTACAGAACCAGCAGCTAGTGGTTGTAAACAAATATCAGTAATTTCTAAGCCAGCGCGTTCTACACATCGTAACAAATTATGTAATATCGTTTTAGAACCTGTAATAATTGTGCCTTCCATTTCCAAACGAACACCTAGCATTCCTCTAGGATCATTGATTTCATCTAATCCATCAACAATAAATTGTCTTGGGATTACATCAATTATTTCTCGTTCTGGAGGAATGGAAATTACTTGAGCTGCCTCGATTACTCTTCTTACATCTTCATTAGATATTTCGCGATTTTCGCTTGAGACCGCTACGACTCCATGGCAATCTTGCAAATGCACATGATTCCCTGTTACTCCTACAACTACTCTCTTTAAGGAGATTCCTACCATTCTTTCAGCTTGCTCTACCGCTTTTTTTATAGAATGAACGGTTTCATCTATATCAACTATAGATCCTTTTCTTAAACCTTCTGATTTTACATTACCTACACCTATAATGTTTAAAGCATCATTCGTCATTTCACCAATAATTACTTTAACACTGGATGTACCGATGTCAAGACTTACAAATAATTCATTGTTGTTCATTCTAAGGCACCTCCTTATCTATCAATACTTTCTATTCTATTCGTTGAAGAACAACATGACAATGAATCTAGTTTTACATGTTTGTAACAAAATTATTTTTTGAATATTTTCTTGATTTTGCCTTAATAGTGTTTATTCGTCAAATACTTGATATTCCCTTTTAAATATTCAATTTTTTTTCAACTTTCCTCTAGAAATAGACCATTTTGATATCAAAATTCTTCTAATAACCGCAATATTTTGGAAAAGTCTTACACCAAATGCAAAGACAGCTACTAAGTATAAGTCTACACCAAGATGAACACCGAGAAAAGCTAAACTTGCAGCTAAAATAATGTTAAAGAAAAAACCTGAAACGAACACCGTTTCATCGTAAATATCTTGAAGATGTGCTCGGATTCCACCTAACAATGTATCAAGTGCAGCTAATATAGCTATTGATAAATAATTTGAGTACTCTGGGGGAATACGCATCTCTGATATCAATCCTAAAAAGACACCAAGAATAAGACCTAATATAGGAAGCCACATTTTATTTTCCCCCTTCTTCGATTTCTAATGGCTTCATATTTTTAACACGAATTGTATCTTCATATGCAGGTATTGTCATGCTATCAATTGGGTTAGAAACGGATAGACTCAAGTTATCAATCGCAAAATCTTCGTCAGTTGTCGAAGCGTTCATCCGATTATAGAGCTTATCAGCATTTTCTGAGATTACTTTAATCTCAATTGGATATGTATGTAAGCTATAGTTGTCCATTTTCGTTTGTCCATTAATATCTCTTATCACTGTAGAATTAATTACTCGCCTTCCTTGAATCGAAATTTCTTCGGCATCATAAGAATTTAATTCATTTATTAAGCGTTTTAACAGTTCAGGTGAGATATTTGGTAACGGTTCACCAATCAATTCTTCAGAAAACAATCTGTTAATTGTAATGATAATACCAGGTCCGGTAACTTCAGTTAGACCTGCCTCTTCTTTTAATACATTTAATGTTTCTTTTAAAGCTACTTCTGGATTTTGATTTTCTTCTGCTTCATATGTTTCGATAATTTCATTATATTTTCTTATTTCAGAAAGCAGTTCAACTTGCAATTGTTGTTCCTTTTTTAAGTCTTCCCTAAGCTGCCACATATCACGTGTATCTCGTACAATAGGTTCTTTAATTGTTTGAAATTGAATCGCAAGCATTAATCCAAATATCATCGTTAAAAAAGAAAAACTCATACCCTTTTTCCAATTCGTTTGCTTCAAATCATCCACCTATCTGTCTTTACATGTATTCTTTCTCTCTTTAAAACAGTATGTAGATACTCCTATGACTGGGTCTTTTGCTCTTGTAATAAAGGATCCATTTTAATTTCCTCATTTTTTTCAACTGTTACCACAATATGATCATAAGCTAATTGATCGATAATACCACCAGCAATATTCAACGCTGAGAGTAAGACATTAGGATCACCTATTGCAGAAATAACAAAAGGAGCGGGAAATTGATTTCCATCAACAGTTACAACAGGTCCATTACAATATATATAGGAATCACTTGATAATCTTTGGCCGTTAATGGAGATAGCATCTGCACCTGAAATATAAAGTTCGTTAATAACATTAAATATATGACTCTCATGCACGATATAATTATTAACATTATCGCCTTCAGGTATATAAGATGCATCCTCTAACGTCACTTGCACTCCTTTTCCAACCACTGGTAAATCGCCCACATACATACGATATTTTTCTACATCTTCTACAAGATTATAATAAACCTGCTTTTGATCCTTTAATGATTCTTCAATTTGCTTAACTTCCTCTTGTTTTGCATATAATTCCTTTTGTAAATCTCGATTTATTTCTTCATTGTTAATAAGTAAAGATCTTGTTTCATACTCTTTATCCCATTGTTCAGCAGATATTGTTCGATTTTGATTTCTTTCTTTTGTAAGCTGATATGAGTAAGAAATTAAAAACCCTAAAACGAGAAGGACAAGGGATAAAATAACATAACTACCCCTCAGTTTCATTTTCACTTTCAGCTTCCTCCTCTGTCTGTAGCGGTTTATAGGATTCAAAGTAAGAGCCTACTTCCAAATGAATAACTCCTATGCTGTTTTCATCAAGTTGACTAACAATAGAAGGGTATGCGTCCATTTTCTTTGAAAAAGTACGAACTGAAGCAATCACTTCATAACCATCATTCATATAAAGTCGAACTAACCAAGGATCGGTTTTCCCAGGAGTATGATGGATCTCAGAGATTGAATTAAAAACGCCTGGTGATAGTTTTTTTAATTCACTTATCATAACCTGTATATCTTCATCACGTTTCCAATCAATTAAAACAGGAGCATCTGCAGGAGCTGTCTCCTTTTTATCCTTTAATACTTGTCCATTTTCAAGAATAGGTAAATAGGAACCTTCCTTTTCAAGATAAGCAATACTGTCATGCTCTTCAATAACTAAAACAATATCGTTAGGTAATTTCTTCTCTACCTTTACATCTTTTATTTGTAAAAGACTCTCGACAGCATTTGTTACTTGATCTGTATTGATACTCCAAAAACCAGATGAGGTGGTTATTCCACTCAATTCAATGATCTTTTCCGAATCAACCGTTTTATTTCCTTTAACAGATATACTCGCAACCTTACTTAAGGGAGATTGAAAGTAGATTACAAGCAAAATCAAGAGAAAAAACACGGATAAAAATGAAATTAGTCTACGGTTTGTCTTCTGTTTTCGCTGCTGCTGTAACTTTGGTATGCGGTCCTCTAACGAAACAACTTTTTTTTCCAATCATTTTCACCCCATCCTAGCAGACACTCTAGGCAATCTTTGATTCAATTTTTTGACATTGTCTTTCATAGCACTCGTTTTGATTACGGAAAAAAACAACTTAACAATTGGTTATTTTTTTTCGAAAACATACGAAAAGTCGCTATATATGTTAAACGATAAAACAAACGGCATTTTATATGCCGTTTGTTTTATCTATAAAAAAGTCATTTTTAACGACAAAATATATCATTTTAACGTAACTCATTGACCAATGGATCTTAATGGTTATTATAACACAGGAAATGAAATTATTGGGAGGTTTGTGCCTATTTAAGACCTATTATTTCAACTTCTGTTTCCATCGATACCTCATATTTTTCATAGATGGTTTTTTTGACAAAATCAATAAGATCTAACACATCTTGTGCTGTTGCTCCACCTGCATTTACGATAAAGTTTCCGTGCATTTCTGAGATTTTTGCACCACCGATTTGATAACCTTTCAATCCAGCGTCCTCCACTAGTTGACCTGCATAATTCGGTAGGGGATTTCGAAAAATACTTCCTGCACATGGATAATTCCAAGGCTGAGTATCTCTCCTGTAATCTTTATTTTTTTGCATAACAGCGACAATATTTTCTTTTTCCCCTTTTTGCAATTTTAAAACCGCACCGATGCATATTCCAGGTCTTTCCTCTTGGAGAATAGAAGTTCTGTAGGAAAACTTCATCTCTTCATTTGTTAACCATTCCAACGTACCATCTTCAAACAAAATATGTGCTTTAACAAGAATTTTTGACATATCGGCTCCGTGTGCCCCAGCATTCATGTACACGGCACCACCAATTGATCCTGGTATTCCACTGGAAAATTCTAAACCTGATAAACCTTTTTTACTAATAATTGTTGCAAGTTTTATGATAGAATATCCACCGCCAACAGTAAGGGTATCTCCATTTAATTCAAAATCATCCATTCCTAAACCAAGCTTAATTACAACACCCTCAATTCCCTGGTCTGCAACAAGAAGATTTGATCCCCTGCCAATAGCTCTCCACTTTACATTATGTTTTTTTATAATGCGGAAAGCTTTAGTTAGGTGTTCACTGTTGCTCGGTTCTATAAAAATCTCTGCAGGGCCACCAATTTTCATCGTTGTATGCTTTGCTAAAGGTTCATTCTCAAGGACCTTTCCGATATTCGCTTCAATTAAATCTTGATATAAAGTAGACATAACAACCTCCTAAATGCGTTTATTTCATTGAAATTTCCTTCATTACTTGATAAACTCGCAAAGCAGCATCTGGAATTCCCAATTCTTTTGATGCTCTTTTCATTTCAGTTAATTTCATATCGTTTAGTAAAATTCCTTCAATTTTCGATAGTAATAAGTTTCCATTTAGTTCTTGTTCGCGAAGCATAATTGCAGCTTCATGATCACTTAATGAGCTAGCATTTTTTTCTTGATGGTTAGCTGTTACATACGGACTAGGAATTAATATACTCGGTAATCCTAATGCTGTTATTTCTGCTAATGAGGTCGCGCCCGCTCTAGAGACAATTAAATCAACAGCTGATAAAACCTCTGGCATGTTGTGGATAAACGGTTTAATGATGACATTTGATGAATCCTTTAATGACCTCATTTCCTCCATTACTTTATCATAATGGACCTCCCCAGTGACATAAACGACCTGGTACGGCTTTTTTGCAAGTGCCGGTATCATTTGTAAAACAGCTTCATTAATTGCTTTTGCCCCACGGCTTCCTCCAAAAATTAACACTGTTTTAAGATTGTCTTTTAGACCTAACGATCGTCTCCCTTTTTCTGGGTCTTGACCTAAAACTTCTGAAGCTCTTGGATTACCTGTTAATACTACTTTATGCTCTGGAAAATACTTTTTTGCATCTTCAAAACAGATTGCAATTTTATTGACATAACGTGCTAAAAATTTATTTGTTACACCTGGTAGGCTATTTTGTTCGTGAATAACCGTCGGGATGTTCAGTTTAGATGCTGCATATACAACAGGACCACATACATAACCTCCAGTCCCAATGACAACATCTGGCTTAAAATCTTTTAAGTATTTTTTACTAACTGAGACGCCCTTTAAAAACCGCGTTACTGTTTTTACATTTTCAAATGAAAGCCTCCGTTTAAAGCCCGTAATTTCAATTGCTTTAAAGTCAATTTCTGACCGCTCAACAATGCCTTTTTCTAACCCATTTTCAGTCCCTATATATAAAAATTCAACATTAGAATTATGTTTCTTTATTTCATTTATTAATGCAAGCGCAGGATAAATATGCCCGCCTGTTCCTCCACCACTAACAACTACTTTCATGATAGCTCCCCCATTTTAATGGAATTTTTTTAGTATGTATATCGTTTGACGCCAATGCTTTTCACATGGAAACGTGATTAAGGCTGACTATGAAGATACTAACTAAAGGCATAGATATTAGCCTAAAGTCTGTCTCTTCGCTATCGTCAGCCTCATTATGTCATTATTAAGTGAATCCATACATGAAGGTTCCTTAGATAAATGATAAACCCTTGGTGATTGTTTCTGAAATTAAAATTTAGAGTACCTACTTACATTTAATAAAACACCAATCGCCATTAACATTAAGGTAAGCGATGATCCTCCATAGCTTAGGAATGGCAACGTAATCCCCGTTACTGGCATTAGCCCTGTTACAACCCCCACATTGATCATAACTTGGATTGCGACCATTGTGATAATTCCGATTGCTAAAAAGCTTCCATATAAGTCAGGAGCACCGAGCGCAATTCTCACTCCTCGCCAAAGGAGCAAGCCAAAAAGTAAAAGTACGAGAGATCCTCCAATAAACCCTAGTTCTTCAGCTAATATTGCAAAGATAAAATCAGTTTGTGGTTCTGGCAGGTAGAAAAACTTCTGTCTACTTTGCCCTAGACCTAAACCAAATAATCCACCAGGTCCTATTGCATACAAAGACTGGATGATTTGAAAACCACTACCAAGTGGATCTTCCCAAGGATCTAAAAATGATGTAATCCGTTTAATCCGATATGGAGCAGATAATACAAGTGCAACAAATCCTGCTACACCTAATAGTCCGAGCCAGACAAAATGAATGACTCTTGCCCCTGATACGAAAATCATAACAATACAGGTTCCGACCATAACTGTTCCTGTACCTAAATCTGGTTGCAACATAATGATACCAAACGCAGTAAAAACAAGTCCTAAGGAAGGCACTAGCCCTTTTTTAAATGAAGTGATTTTCTTTTGGTTTTCCGACAAAAATTTCGCTAAAAAAGCGATCATCGCCAGTTTCATAAACTCTGAAGGTTGGATAGAAAATGCACCGACCCCTATCCAACTTCTTGATCCATTTCGCTCCATGCCAATTCCTGGGATCAAAACGGCAATTAAGAGAAAAAAGCAAATAATGATTAACATTTTCGCCCACGATCTCCATGTCCAATAATCAACATTCATTAAGAAGAACATTGCGATGACACCAACCCCGGCAAATAAAAGCTGACGCTTAGCAAAAAAGAAAGAATCATCGAATTTATACGTCGCCCACACCGCACTGGCACTGTACACCATAATGAGACCGATTGTTAAAAGAAGCAACGTAAGGATAACTAATATAAAGTCTGGTGTAGACCTTTTTGCTGTCAACGCCGAACACCCCTGTACCTTTTATTTAAGGGCTATTAAGAAAAGTGCAAGCGCCATTTTCATTGTCTAAAAAAAATTGTACAAGCCCTTACTTAAGCTTATGCACGGCATGAATAAAAATGTCTCCTCTTTCCTCAAAAGTTTTGTACTGGTCCCAGCTTGCACATGCTGGAGATAAAAGTATGACATCTTCTTCTTCGGAAATTTGAAATGCCGCAGATACTGCTTGTTCCACATTATCGACACGTTTGATGACTTCTATTCCACTTTCATTTGCTATTCTTTCTAACTTAGGTGCAGTTTCCCCAAAGAGAACCATTGCTTTCACGTTATCCAAGTAAGGCTTCAGCTCATCAAATTCATTTCCGCGGTCAAGACCACCTGCTAGTAAAATAGTCGGCATAGAAAACGCCTGTAGTGCTTTACTAGTTGCTAGAATATTTGTTGCCTTTGAATCATTATAAAAACGGCGACTTTCAATTGTATCTACAAATTGAAGTCTGTGTTTTACACCTGTAAATGACGTAAGAACCTTTTTAATTGATTCATTTGAAACACCTTTTAATTTGACGGCGGAAACAGCAGCTAATATATTTTCTAGATTATGAACACCTGGTAAAACGATATCTTTTAAATAAATTACGCGTTCATTTTTAAACCAAATACTTTCATCCTTGATATATGTACCACTTTCGAGTTCTCTTGTTGTCGAGAAAAACAGTTTCTCTGCATGAGATTTTTCAGAACGCTCACAAACCTCCTGATCATCTAAATTAATTATTGATACATCAGACCCAGATTGATTCTGATAAATTTTCCCCTTTGCAAACACGTACTCATCTTTCGTTCCGTGATAATCTAAATGTGCTTCAAAGATATTTAAAATAATGGCAATAGCAGGTTTAAATTCAATTGTTCCTAATAGTTGAAAGGATGACAATTCCATCACAATAACATTGTCGCTAGTAGCATTTTGTGCAACTTCACATGCAACTGTCCCAATATTCCCTGCAATTAAAGGTTGTTTTTGATCTTCTTTAAGCATTTCATAAATTAATGTTGTTGTTGTTGTTTTTCCATTTGAACCAGTAATAGCAATAATATCAGCTTCTGATATTTTATAAGCTAACTCCACTTCAGTAATAACTGGGAGATTTTTTTCCACAGCAAGAGCTACCAAAGGGTTTGAATATGGTATTCCAGGGTTTTTCACGACTAAATCAATCGTCTTATCCTTTATTAATGAAAGTGGATGATCTCCACAAACAACCTGAATTCCAAGGTCTCTTAACTCCTCGACCGCTGCATCTGTATCAGTTGCTTTCAAATCATTTACTGTTACATTTGCACCAAGCTGATGTAATAATTTAGCGGACGCTAAGCCGCTTTTTGCTAACCCTATAACTAATACCTCTTTATGTAAATAATCACTAATCCTTTTCACTTACAACCACACCTCGATATAGATTCCAAGCACTGCGAAGACAAGCCCAATTGTCCAGAACGTAACAACTACTCTCCATTCTGACCATCCAACTAATTCGTAGTGATGATGCAGTGGGCTCATTTTGAATACTCTTTTACCTGTTGTTTTAAATGATATAACCTGAATAATAACCGATAATGTCTCAATTACGAACACGCCACCGATTAAAACAAGCAATATTTCTAATTTTGTTAAGATTGCAATCGTTACTATTGCACCACCTAGTGCAAGTGAACCCGTATCCCCCATAAATACCTTAGCAGGATGTGCATTAAAGACTAAAAATCCAAGTACTGCACCAACTACCGCAACTGAAAAAATCGCAACATCATATTGAGATTGATTCCATGCTAGTACGGCAAATGCCCCAAACGCTACTGCAGAAGTTCCTGATAATAAACCATCTAATCCATCAGTTAGGTTAACTGCATTTGATCCACCTACCAGCATAAAGATGACAAGTACAACATAGCCCCAACCTAAATCAAATGAAAGTGAGGTACCAGGTAAACCAATCTCGGTTGAAAATCCATATTGTGTAAAGATAATATAGAAGATGACTGCAATAATCACCTGGCCGAGTAATTTTTGTCTTGAGGTTAACCCAAGGTTTCTTTTCATGACAACCTTTATAAAATCATCTAAAAATCCTAGTAAACCGTAACCAACAGTTACAAACAGTAATAAATACATCTCAACACTTAGTTGAGAAAATTTCCCTGTCATCACAATTGTTGTAATGATAATCGAGAATATGATCATTACTCCACCCATTGTAGGAGTTCCTGATTTCTTTTGATGTGATTTAGGTCCTTCTTCTCTAATACTCTGGCCGAACTTCAACCTCCTAAGAAAAGGAATAATGATGGGAGATAATAGTACACTTATTAAGAATCCCATTACGAGTGTAATTAATATAACCTGCTCTAGCATGTAGGCTCCCCCCCATCTTTATTCGTTTTTCCCCAAATTACGTGTAGGTAATTTACGAGAATATCATATGAGCTATTTTCTTTAATATGTTTCTCAAATCTAAAATCATTCATTTTATCAACTTCTCTTTCTATCCTTTGTTACCTATTCTATGAAAGAAATGAGGCCTGAACTACATCATTTTATTCATTTCATTTCATAAATAGATTAGTTTTCTTGGGTATGAGCACCAGTTTTGCTATTTTTCACTTATTTTGATTATTGATTGCCTTTAACGCAATCTCTTTATCATCAAAATCGAATGTTTCGTTGCCAATGATTTGGTATGTTTCATGCCCTTTCCCTGCAATTAAGATTACATCTCCCTTTTTAGCATGTTCAACTGCGAAGTGGATTGCCTTTTCACGATTAGAAATCAAATGATAATGTTCTCCACTAACTCCAGCTTCCATATCTTTAAGAATCATGGATGGATCTTCACTCCTCGGATTATCAGAAGTGAAAATTGGCTCATCACTATATTCAGTAGCAATTCTAGCCATAAGCGGTCTTTTCGTTCTATCTCTATCTCCTCCACAGCCAACAACACAAAAGATTTTGCCTT
Source organism: Metabacillus sp. KUDC1714 (assembly GCF_014217835.1). Taxonomy (NCBI): domain Bacteria; kingdom Bacillati; phylum Bacillota; class Bacilli; order Caryophanales; family Bacillaceae; genus Metabacillus; species Metabacillus elymi. Next base: position 4,191,967 of record NZ_CP055263.1, on the reverse strand, counting down.
CTACAAATTGCTTTATCGTTTGTAAAACATTTTCTAGACTATCTGGAGTATGAGCGTAGTCAACGATAACAGTAAAGTCTTGCCCTCCATCAACAAGTTCAAAACGCCCTCTAACACCCTCCATTACTTCAATTGCTTGGATAATTGTATCTAAGTCAATAGATGATGCTAAACAAGCCGAAACTGCTGCTAGAACATTATAAATACTAAATTTTCCAACCATATTGATCGTTACTTTTTTTGTACCTACTGGTGTAAACAAGTCAAATTCTGTACCTTTTGACGTCATTTTAATTTCTTTTGCCATCACATCTGCAGAGGTTTCAATTCCATACGTCAAAATTTTTGCAGCAGTCATTTTTATAAATTCTTCAGATGCCTCTTCATCGGCATTTAAAACGGCAATTTTTACATCTTCATGATCAAAACGATTACCTAATTGAGCAAAGAGAAGGCCTTTAGCATACTTATAAGATTCCATCGTTTTATGATAATCTAGATGGTCCTGGGTTAAATTTGTAAAGACTGCAACATTGAAATCACAGCCGTGAATTCTTCCTAAATGAAGCGCATGAGAGGAAACCTCCATTATCGCATGTGTTACCTCTTTCTCTCTCATCTCATGGAACGTTTTTTGAAGAGTCAAGCTTTCCGGAGTCGTGTTTTTTACATTTTTTAATTCATCTGCTATTTTTATGTACATGGTTCCGATTAACCCTGTTTTTTTAGTTGCTTCATTAAGTATTTTTTCAATTATATGTGTTGTTGTCGTTTTTCCATTCGTTCCAGTAACACCAATAAGATGCATATTATGTGTAGGCTGACCATAATAAATATCCGCCAACACAGCCATTGCTCTTTTTGAATCTTTCACTAAAACTACTGGAATTTGTAAATCGTCCAATGGTCTTTCAGCAAGAATCGCCACCGCTCCACTTTCTTGAGCTTTTCTGGCATAATCATGACCATCAACTGTATAGCCGTTAATACAAATAAATAAGCTACCCTTCTTAATTTCCCTAGAGTCCATCTCAATTGATGTGATCATCGGATTTTCTTTCGTAACAATTTCATGTTCGTGTAAATATGTAAGCAATTCGTTTAATTTCATTATTATTCCTACTTTCACTACAAGGTCTATGCACGTTTAATTGAATGTAGATAAGAATCATTAACTTATGTTACCATTCATTCAACTTTATAAAGAAAACGAGCTATTTACCAAAGCTTTTTGGTTGATTGAAGCATATACAGAATGTTCTCCGTACTTATTTTATCTTACTTATAAAAAAAGAGCCATCCTTCGTTTCATTTTCTTTTGAAAAAGCAGGTCTATATTTAGAAGTTTTATTATTTAGAATATTAATGCTTAAGAAAATGAAAAACAGAAAGAAAGCGTGACATCTAGAATCAAGCGAATGTCATGCTTTCTTGCAATTTATTCTTTATCATCAAATTTCTTTTCACTTTCACCTAAATAAACACGTAATGTCGAACCTTCTTTCACTTTTACACCAACATTTGGGGATTGCTGCACAACAACATCTCCTTCTCCTGCTACATCAAGCTTCAAATTAACAAATTGCTCCGATAGTTCTTGTTTAGTCAACCCTATAATATTCGGTATTTCGACTAATTTTGTGTCCAGCCATTTATATTCCTTTTCAATTTGTTCCTTTCTAGGTTTTACACCTAGCTCTGGTAATGCATCACGCATAATATTACCTACAATTGGAGCAGCAACAGTACCCCCGAATTGGATCGTACCTTTAGGATTATCAACTGCTACATAGACAACAATTTGTGGATCGTCAGCAGGAGCAAATCCAATAAATGAAACGATATGGTTGTTCTCCATATATCTTCCATCTTTAACCTTTTGGGCTGTACCTGTTTTCCCACCAACTCGATAACCGTCTACATATGCATTTCTCCCTGTCCCAAGTGCAACTACACTTTCAAGTGCATAACGAATCTCTTTCGATGTTTCCTCAGAAATGACTCGTTTCTTCGCTTCCGGTGTTTGTCTACTAATCACTTCATTTGTTACGGGATCTACCCATTCCTTAGCAATATATGGTGTATATAATATCCCCCCATTTACTGCTGCTGATACAGCCGCCACCTGTTGAATCGGGGTAACAGATACCCCTTGTCCGAATGCGGTTGTCGCAAGCTCAACAGGTCCAACTTTTTCCGGATTAAACAAAATACCTCTACCTTCACCCTGTAAGTCAATACCTGTTTTTTGCCCAAAGCCAAAGTCTTTAATGTACTTAAAGAGTGTTTCTTCTCCAAGTCTTTGTCCTAGTTCAACAAAACCAGGGTTACAGGAATTTTGAACGACTTCTAGGAATGTTTGGTGACCATGTCCCCCTCTTTTCCAACACCGTAATCTAGCACCATCAACCTCAACAGATCCACTATCATTAAACGTGTCTTTTTCAAGATTCACCTTTTCTTCTTCAAGTGCTGCCGCTAAAGTAATAATTTTGAATGTAGAACCAGGTTCGTAATTACTCCAAACAGGTAAATTCCGATTGTATACTGTTGGATCAACTTCCTGGAATTTAGCAGGATCAAAATCTGGCCGACTTGACATCGCTAAAATCTCGCCATTATTAGGATTCATTGCAATGGCTATAATACCATCAGGATTATACGTTGCCTGCACATTATCTAATTCACGCTCAATAATTGTTTGGACTCGAGTATCAATCGTAAGCTTTAAATTGTTGCCATCAACTGGTGCTGTATAGTCATCCGCTTCACCTGGCATCCTTTGGCCTTTTGCATCTGAGAAAAATTTCACATATCCTTTTTCACCTTTTAACTGCTTATCATAATAGGATTCTAAACCTAATAAACCTTGGTTATCAATCCCAGCAAAGCCAAGAACATGTGATAAATAGCTACCAAACGGATAGTAGCGCTTGGAATCCTCAGCTATGTAAACCCCTTTTAAATTTAACTCTCTTACTTCATTTGCCTTTGCATGAGATATTTTTCTACCTTCAGGATTAATCCATTCAATCGATTCTTTTTTAGTGACATGTTTATATGCCTTCTCCTCCGACATATTTAACACGGCTGCCAGCTTTTTAGCGGTATCTGCAGGATTTTCAATTTGTCTTGGGACAACATATATGGTAGGAGCACTCATATTTGTTGCAAGTTCAACACCGTTACGATCTAAAATTTCCCCACGCTCAGGTTCAAACGGTATATTTCTACTCCATAGATCTTTTGCACCAGAAGTTAATGAAGATCCAAGAAAAAATTGAACATACCCTAGACGTATATCAATCACTAAAAAAATTAACAAACCGAATAGCAACGTTAATGCAAGACGCTTTCTAACGGTTACATTCGAAACACGCATATCCTCTACTCCCCCTTGTCTAGGCTCGTTCAAATATATGCTTGTACGACAGGAGTTAGAACAATAGAAATAAAGGAAACTCTGGTGTCTTAAAGTCTAATAAACACTTCTAAAAAAAAAGGATTGACCTTATAGTAGGCCAATCCATAAAATCACCATTTAGTCCTCTTCTTTTTCTTCAGTTTGTTTCTTAACTATAGTTGTCTTTAAAGTTACGGATAATACATCGCCTTTTTTCAATACACTATCCTTCTTTATACTTTGCTTAGTAACATAGCCAGAACCTTCGGAATTAACTGATAAATCTATCAGATTACCCAATTTCATTACATCTCTCTTAGACCAACCAGTCATATTAGGCATTTTTACATTTTCAGAAGTTTGCAGTAACACTTTCTCATTTACGATGATAGGTGTTTCTACCTCGGGGTATTGAGCGATAATCTCTTGTCCGTTACCAAGAATGATCGGCTCTAGCCCTAATTCCTCTAACTGGTGTTCTGCATCAGTAGGCTTCATTCCTACCAGTGTAGGAAGCTTGATTCCTTCCTCTACTGTTTTGCTTTTATCTGCGCTCTCCATTTCTTCAGTTGGATCAATTTGCAAATACTGTAAGCTATTCTTCATGACAGTATTGAAAATCATTGAGACAGGAACTGAACCGGCTTTCCCTTCTAATTTCGGCTTTTGCACTGCCACGTAAACGATTAATTCAGGATCATCTTTTGGAGCCATTCCTAAAAATGAAAACACATGATTATCATTTCCTGATAAATACCCACCTGATGGTGAATAAATTTGGGCAGTTCCTGTTTTTCCAGCAACTTTATATCCTTCGATGCGAAATGACTTTCCTGTCCCCTTTTCAGAGCTAACAACGGTTTCTAATATATCTAATACTTCTTTTGCTGTTTTTTCTGAAATAGGCTGACCTACAGCTTTAGGTTTCGTTTCTTTCACAACTGTATCGTCATCTGGGTTAACAATTTTTTCAATTGCATATGGTTTCATCATTTTTCCATTATTTGCAATCGCAGTAGCAGCCTGAATTTGCTGAATCGGCGTAACTGCTGATGCTTGGCCAAATGCTGTTGTTACTTTATCACGATGCATATTATAGTTTATTTTGCTAGTAGCTTCATTCGGAAGATCAATTCCAGTTTTTGATGTGAAACCAAACTTATTTAAATATTGATATAAGCGGTCGACTCCTAGTAGCTTATCGGCAATAATAGAAAACGCGACGTTTGAGGAGCGCTGAACTCCTTCGTTATAGGTGATCGGTCCCCATCCACGCCCACTGTTATGGTCATTAATATCTGGTCCTTCTACATCGTAAGATCCTGACTGGAACATTGCATTCCCATTATAAACGCCTTCTTCAATGGCCGCAGCAAGCGTAAAAATTTTCATTGTTGAACCAGGTTCAAAGGCATAGGATATCACATCATTAGTATAAGATGTAATATTCCTTATATTTGGATCAAAGCTCGGTCGTTGAGCCATAGCCAAGATTTTTCCCGTTTTTGGATCTGCAACAACACCTATGATTTTCTCTGGTGAGAATTCATCAACAACTTGATTCATAGAGTCTTCTAAAAAGGTTTGAATCTTTTGATCAATTGTTAAATAAACATCTTTACCATTTGTCGGAGCAATGATTTCATCATTACTATTTGGCAACTTCCAATTATAATGATCCTTTTCGTATTTTACATAACCGTCTTCTTCTTGTAGGTATTTCTCAAGGGTTTTTTCAAGTCCCATCATCCCTACTGTTTCGCCCGTGTCCTCTTGTTTTTGAGCATATCCTATTAAATGAGAGGCAAATAAACCATTAGGATAAAAACGTTGTGTATCCCGAATAAAAGAAATACCAGGAAGCTCTAATTTAGCTATTTCTTCTTTCATTGTATGACTTATATCACGACCTGCTGCTCCAAATTCGACTTGATCTAAATCCTTTGAAAGAATCTCTTCTACTTTACTAACTTTCATTTCAATTAAAGGAGCAAGCTTTTGAGCAGTTTCCTGTATATCAACAACATGCTGTGGTTTTTTTGGATTAGTTGTCATTTTATCATCAAGAATTGCGACAAGCTTATATGAGGCTTTATCCTCAGCTATAACTTCACCTTTGTTATCTAGTATTTTTCCTCGTTCAGCTTCAATTGTTCGTTGACTTTCATATAATTCCTCTGCTTTTGCCGCAAGGGCTTCACCATGGACAGATCCAGTTGCTTGTATGTAAAAAAAGCGGATAAAAATTGTGAAAAAGAGCAGTGCAAATAGTAAAGATAGAAATGCTGCCCCTCTGTTCATATTTGTGTTTTTCTCTGTTAGCTTCATAAGGACCTCCTACTCGTGTGTTTATTTTACCACATAGAAACAATCGAGTGATGAAAAAAAGCTGGTTACACGTTTATAACTAGTGTAACTCAGCTTTTTCCCCTTATATCTGTGTTATTCTTGTACACTTTTCACATTGTTTTGATCTAATTTCAAACCTAACTCTTTAGCTTTTTCCCAAATTCGATCATATGTACTTAACTCTTCAACCTGTACGTGGAGGTCACTATTTAGCTTTGTTTGTTCTTCTATTTTAGCTTCGGTTTTCTGTATTTCAATATTCGCTTGATATACTGTATAGCTTTTAGTAACAATATTTACTGCAGCTATAATAAAAAGACCAACAACTAAGATCATCAGTATTTTTTCCCCATTTGTTATTGAAGCTCTTCGTTTAATAATAATTGGTTCTGATACAGGCATATGTTGCTGCTGTTGTTTTTCCTGTCTTTGCTGTTCTAATTTCATCGCTAAATTACTCATACATGCAACCTCCTTTTATTTTACTACAATAATATTTGGGGTTTTACCAGCTCAAAAGTCATATTCGACTATGGTGCTTCAGTTTTTAATTTTTTCAGCGATCCTTAACTTAGCTGATCTGGCTCGGTTGTTTTCTTCTAATTCTATTTCAGATGGAACGATTGGTTTTCTTGTAACAATATTTATTTTAGGCTCGTAACCTTCAGGTAAATACGGCATGTTACGGGGAAGCTCAGGTGGAGTTGCCGCTTCCTTGAAGGCTGATTTGCAAATACGATCTTCTAAAGAGTGAAAAGTAATGACACTTACTCTTCCTTCTGGTTTAAGTAATTCAATTGATTGTGCAATTGCCTCCTCAAAGACCTTCAATTCATCGTTTACAGCAATCCTAATTGCTTGGAAAATACGTTTTGCAGGATGTCCACCTTTTCTGCGAGCCGGAGCTGGTATCCCCTCTTTAATAATCTCTACTAGTTCTCCAGTTGTACGAATTGGCTCTTTTTCCCGATGTGCTTCAATTTTTCGCGCAATTTGTTTTGAGAATTTTTCCTCACCATATTTAAAAAAGATTCTTACTAAATCTTCATAAGACCAGTGATTCACAACATCATAAGCAGATACATCTGATTGTTGGTCCATTCTCATGTCCAATGGAGCATCATGATGATAGCTAAATCCTCTTTCTGGATTATCCAATTGTGGTGAAGAGACACCTAAATCAAAAATAATCCCATCAACCTTTTCAATACCATGCTCTGCAAGTTTTTCTGTAAGGTATCGGAAGTTACTTTTTATAAATGTTACCTTTCCTTCATAAGATGATAATTTTTCTTTAGCATTTGCTAATGCGATATCATCCTGATCAAATGCAAATAGGTGCCCATCTTTCGATAATTTAGAAAGAAGATAGCTACTGTGACCAGCACCACCTAACGTACAATCAACATATGTACCATCTTCCTTAACTTGTAAGCCGTCGACTGTTTCCTTCAATAGAACGGTTGTATGTTCAAACATAAGTTGTACCACCTTTTCAAATCAATTTTCTATTAGCTTGTCCACTCTGCTACTCATTTTTGCTTAAGTGAAGATTATATATCAAAATCAATCATATTTTCAGCAATTTCCTCAAAAGAATCTTCTTGTTCAGCAACATAACTTTCCCAGTTGGACTTGCTCCATAGTTCAATTCGATTTGAAACGCCGATCACAACACACTCTTTCTCTAATTTTGCATATTGCAGTAATGGTGTAGCGAGATTGACACGACCTTGTTTGTCTAATTCACATTCAGTCGCACCTGAAAAGAAAAAACGGGTGAATGCACGAGCATCTTTTTTGGTTAGCGGGAGAGCTTTAAGTTTTTCTTCAATTTGCTTCCATTCACTCATTGGGTAACCAAATAAGCATTGGTCGAGGCCTCTAGTGATAACGAACGTTTCTCCTAGTCCATCTCTGAACTTAGCTGGGACAATCATTCTGCCTTTTAAATCGATGGTGTGATGGTATTCTCCCATAAACATGTTCGTTGCCCCCACTTTCTCCCCTCAACTCACCACTTTCCCCCACTTATCTCCACTTCCTATTTTACCTTTGTTTACACAAAAAAAAAACCCTGTAATAACAGGATTTTCAAAAAACTTTTATTTAAATTTTGACAATTTTATGTTTATCATTAAAGGAATATGACAATTTTAGCAATTCTCCAACAAAATCCGGTCCAAATTTATTTAAATAGTAATATACATTCCACATTCTTTCTTGTGGATTTAAATTTGGAACCAAAGATAATTCAATCGCTTTAAACTTCGAAAGCTGAACCTCATGCTGCTGTTGTTTTCTTTTCTCTACGCTACGATTTAAAAAATCTAGTTGTTCTTGAATAAATGCACCATTCTTTTTCAACATCGGTTCTAAGCTATTATCAATTTTTAGAGCCGACTTTATTAGCTTTTCATGGATGTCTGAAACCTGCTTTTTGGCCTCTTCAACAAGCGGATTCATATCAACCGGTGATACTGACTTTAGGTAAGTCTCGATTGATTTTTCTACTCCATTATGTAAAACATCATCTAGCGTCAATTCAGCTTCTGCCATATTTCTTTCAATAGAACGTTCAAGTAAAGTGATCATTATTCGTGGTAAAACAGGTGGCATCTTCAGTTCTACACATGAAAATACACGTTTTAATTCTGCCCAGTATGTAACCTCTCCTGGCCCTGCAATAAATGCGAGTGTAGGAAACAAGTATTCCTGCATAATAGGTCGTGTAACAACATTATTGCTCAGCTTTTGAGGATATGTTTCTATGATATCGTTTAATTCTGCTTTTGATAATGTTAAACCAATACCAGGTACGACAAACTCTTCATTATTTTTTCTTTCTATAAGGAAACGCTCTCCTTCATGATGATAAAAAAGATTTGCACTATTTTCAGGCATTTCTATGATTGGACTGTAGCTTTGTAAGCGCATTTCTTCTTGCTGGATTTTAACTGCATCATACAAACTGCTATTGTTATCGATAATTGATTGAAAACAACACTTCTCCAGCTGACGAAGACCCGAATCCCCTGAATTAACAAGAACTAATCCTTCATTTCGAAAAAGCTTCATAATTACATGTTCAAAAAATTCTACATACGTTGTGGAGCGTTTCACACAGTTTATTAATTGATCTAGTAAATTGTTTGAATAATCTGTTTCTCCAAATGCTTCAAAAACTTGTTCAAGCCAATCCAAGGTCTTAGACTGGTTTAATGTCAAATCACTTACAGATTGTTTTTTAAGAGGAGAATCTTTAATCGCAAATTTCTTAGGAACATGATCCTTAGCAGCGAATATATGATTAATTTCTGCAAAATCATGATCCTCTCCAGCAATCCAAAAAACAGGAATAACAGGAATCCCAAGTTCCTTTTCTTGGTTTTTAGCTAATACGATAATCGAGATAATTTTATGTATTGTATACAATGGTCCGGTTAAAAGCCCTGCTTGTTGACCACCAATCACAACAACACTTTCAGGGTGTTTTAATCTCTCAATATTTTCTAATACTTTCTCATTATTCTCTGAAAATCGTTTTGCGTAATGCTTCAAATAAGCTGAAATCTCTTCACGCTGAAAGGAACGATTTTTTAAATCCGCAACTCTATTATGAAAAACCTCTTTAGTATGAATATTATAATCAAAGAATGTTTCATTGTTTAATTTCTGATCGTTAAAGTCATTCATAAATTGATTTGAAGAGCGCAGGGAGAGTTCAAGAATCTCCATATATGTAACTTCCTTTCTAGGTTAATATTATAACAGGATGAGTATAGCACTTATGTTGCTGAAACGAAAAAACTTTGCTTACAAATCCCCATCAATTTCCTAATTTTTTTACACTTAAATAAATGCATTTTTAATAATTTCAGCTGCAATACCGTATATAGTTAAAAAAAGGTAACTAATAAAAAAGAAGATAAATGAGAGCCGCCATACCTTTTTTGTAACAATGGTCATTGAAGGAGGCTTCGATCTATTGGATTCGAGATAATAAACAAATATGGATAAACATAATAATCCTAAAATGATATAAATTAGAAATGATTGCTCAAATATGGTTATTAAATGAAAATGGACAGATACAATAAAGAATAGGGTTGATAAGTCTAAGGTCAACAAAATGGATTTCTTTTTATTCTTAACAACTATTCGTAATATTAAAAAGAATAGAACGAGATTAACTAAAGGTATAGCAAATGCAAATGAGATCATCCATTTCATTATTTCAATCATTACCTATCTCAATCCCTTTAATAGCATGATATAAAAATGTAATGTGTGGAATTGGTTTTTGAGTGTTAGTTGCTTGCTGAATTAAATAACCTAGAATTGCATCAATTTCCGTCTGACGTCCGTTTTGGATATCTTTATACATTGATGATTGATTCTGTGCGGTGTTTTCACAGATGTTGTATACATGCTCCCAAAGTAGTGCTTCATTCGACAGTCCCAATACTTGTATGACTTCATTAAAAAGTACTTTTAACAATTTCATAAAATGATCGTTTTCGATTAATACACCATTTCTCACTTTTAATACAGATGTTAATGGATTTATTGTAGCGTTAACTACCAATTTTTCAGAAAGCATCTTCCTCCAGTTATCTTCCATTTCAATCGGAAATAGTGATTGTTGATTGATTTGCAATTGTTGAATCAATGAGTTTTGACTGTTATCTCTATTATAATAAGCGATTTTTGTCTTACCTACTCCAGTATGTTGGACTGTGTGATCATCAAGTCGTATTGCACCATGTTCAACGATACCTAATATAATGTGATGCTTTAATAGAGCTGACAAATACGGTAAATGCCCCATACCGTTTTGAAGGAACAATATCGTTCTTGGTGTAAGATTGTTTATTTCTGCAATAATAGAAGCGATATCGTATTGCTTTACAGTCACAATTAAGAGCTCTTCTTTATAATTCCTTGTTGAATCAGCATTTATCATTACCCTAGTGTTTATTCCATCCTTTACCATCAACAAACCATTTGAATTTATCTGATCAGCCTGTTGCTTTTGATTCGTATAAAGGGTAACTGTATGGTTCTTACTGAGATAATAACTATAAAGCAAGCCTAATGAACCCGCACCAATAATTCCTATATCCATTGTTCCCACCTACTATTTACTTTGCTAAGTTTTACATTTATCAGCTCAATCATATCAAATGAAACGTCGAATGTACCACACTTTTGCTTTTTTCCACTAGAAAAAGCAATTGAATCCATTTGTAAATTAATTTACTGGAAGCGGTTAACTAAAAAACTACATGAACAACATTTGTCATGCTATAATAATTGTATTGTTATTATCATTAAAATCAAAATATTCTTTACCAAAACGATATAATTTGATGTGCATCAAGGGGGAATTTGCTATGTTAAAAGTTGAAAGATTGTTAGTTAATTATAAAACCTTAGAGGAATTTAAGAAATTTAGAGAATATGGAATACAAGAGCTTTCTATGCTTGAGGATCTGCAGTCAAATATAATTGAAAATGATAGCGACTCACCGTTCTACGGCATTTATTACGGTGACAAGCTAGTCGCACGAATGAGTCTTTATCGTGTAAACAAGAGATTCGATCAATATTTTAGCCCGCAACAGGACTTTTTGGAGCTATGGAAGCTGGAAGTTTTACCAAATTACCAAGGTAAAGGCTATGGAAGAGCACTTGTCGACTACGCAAAATCATTTAATTTACCTATTAAAACAAATCCACGAGTTAAATCAGGAGACTTTTGGTCTAAAATGAACTTTGAACAAGTTAAATACGAAATGGAACGTGACAAAGGAGAAAACCCATTAGTCTGGTATCCTTCAGGTGTCAGTGAACAATAATATATCCTAGTGCTTGCGAGCTTCTGACAAGTAAATAGCTTCGGAATTGCATATATTGGCAAAATACTAAGTGCTTTTTTATGACAAAGGGGCTGACTTCTACTTGAGAGTCAGCCCCTGCTTAGCCCTTTATTTCTCAACTCTTTCTAAATTTCCGTTTTTATCCATTTGAAATTTCACTTTTCTATTTCTTTCATCCTCTTGAAGAATAACCATCTTTCTTGCACGATCCATAATTTCAATTAATGCATGGTAATCTTCTTCAATTACTTCTAAGTTATTTATGAGTGATTCCTTTTCATGTTGTAATTTGGCCACTTCTTCTTCTAATATCTTAATTTTACCTGTTAATTGTCTATTTTCTTGTTGAATCTCTTGCATAGATGGTGCTTCTTCATATTGTTGGAGAAACGTGATGAGATCCTTAATTGCATTTTTAGATTGTACACTAGGCGATTTGCTTTCTTCTTGAGCGATTGGCTCCTTAAGTGGCTCCTCTTCTTGTTGAGGAACAGTCCTAAGCTCTTTTCTTTGTTTCTTCGCTACCTCAATGCCTGTTTTGTATTGTTTGCGAACATGAGAATTCCACCTAAACCCACAAGCAGCAGCGGTTCTTGATAACTTTCGACCAACCTCTTCAAAGGCAGCAAGCTGTGTTGCACCTTCTCGAATGTGCCTTAGTACAACCTCAGCCAACAATAAATCTTCATCATGAGTCCAAGCATCTTGACGCGTAGTAGTCATCTATAATCCCTCCAATAGTCACTTTTTTTCTATACATATGCAACTAGTAGAATAGATAGACTAAATACAATCTATTACTTTTAAAAAAGACTCTAGATAAGCGAGACTAAGACAAGACCAAAAACACTTTGTAAACAAACTATTTAAGTTACTTCTTTCTATTTAAAAATAAAGTAGCAGCACTAAGATGGTCTTCCATCTCCCATAGTTCAGCACATCTATTGATTTCAGACATCATTCTTACATGTAATTGAGTATTGATCCACTGATTTACTTTTACAGATTTATATGCTCTTAGTACATTAGGGTGATCAACTAATGACTCATGTATAAATTGATATGCCTCGATTCGAGCATTTGTATCTGAAACAATCTTTTGGATAAACCCTAAAGAATGCGCTTCCTCAGCAAGCATTGTTCTTGCAGATAAAAGCATTGTCATTGCCTTATCATATGCTAATTTTTCATGTAACATAGTGGATCCTCCCCACCCTGTCGTTATTGCTAAAGAACCTTGAATAAACCCAAGTGAAATACCTTGTTTTGCGATGCGAAAGTCACAAGCTGTAGCAATTTCACAGCCGCCACCTAAGGCAATTCCATTCATAAAGGCAAAGGTTGGAATTGGAAATGTCATAATTTGATAAAGTAATTCCCCCATTTTCGAAAGCATATGGTAGGCTTCGTCCTTTGTTTTCAAATGATGAAAGGCTTCTACATCACCACCTGAACAAAATGCCTTCTCTCCTTCTCCTGTTATAACCATTGCTTTTATATCGTTTCTTTTATATAAAGAATTAAGACTAGCTTTTAATTCATCCATCATTTCCAGGTCTACAGCATTATACTTCAAAGGCCGATTAAGCTTAAGTTCGATAATTCCTTCTTCATATTCATTCATCACAAGTTTATTCATACATATCCTCCTCTCCATTTACTGATTTTCACAAGAACAAAAGCGCAAGCGCCTCGTTCAGCCTAGGGCAAATAAGACGAATTAGAATAGAAGGCGCACTTTGCCTTCTATTCTAAATTGGCTTATGAATACCCACAGTTCAAGAATTTTATAATTTTCATTAACAATAATAAAAGCGTGAAGATCGATTGATCCTCACGCTTCATTAGCTGTAACAAATAATTATTTGCTTACAACGTCTCTTCCTTTGTATGTTCCACAAGCTTTACATACACGGTGAGCTAGTTTGCTTTCACCGCAGCTTGGGCATTCTACCATACCAGGTACTTGTAATTTAAAATGTGTACGACGTAGTCTTTTTCTTGTTTTAGAAGTTCTTCTAAAAGGTACAGCCATTATTCCCACCTCCTTAAAGAGCATTGCATTGTGAATCCGGTAAAACCGGTTCATTCTGTGCTATAAGCTATAGTATATTAACTTTCTTCATTTTCGAAGAATTTTGCTAATCCAGCAAGTCTAGGGTCAATCTTGTTATTCTGATCTTCCTCAGTAATAACTTCCCAATCTTTCCCTGATTGAGGAGCAGCTCCTTCTTCATTTGCACCATCATCACAGAATACCTGGATCGGAATTTCTAATATAAGGATTTCTTTGATAATAGGTGTTAGATCAACAATATCACCCTCAGCAAGATGAAAATCCTCTTCCGTATCATAGTCTGCTGGTTTTAATAAAAATGTTTCTGTTGTATCAATTGAAAATGGATATTGTACATCCACTAATGTTCGAGAACAAGGCAGAACCATTGAACCTGAAATTGATAAATGGAACGTTACTTTACTTGAGCTAATGTCGGCTCTTCCACTAACGCTTACAGGAGAAATATCACGAATGTCTTGATGACTAGTGACAAGCTCACTTAAATCGATTTCTTCTTCAATTTTCAAACCCTTGCTTTGCAATTGATTTAGTTGACTAATTGTCCATTTCAATGTGTATCACCTCAAGGCAACAAAGGTAATTATAGCCTTCGCAATAATATTTGTCAATATTTTTTCTTTACAGTATAAGTATACATGATTATCGCATTTTTACAAAACGAATATCTTGTACCACTCAAATACGGCTTATTTAGCATGTCTTATTTTAATCATCCTATGACTGCTTTGCAAGTTCTTTCTACAATTTTATTAAAATAAATAGCACTATTAAACTTGGTTGTTGATTTCCGCTGTATGCATTATGCACCAATCGACAAAGTGCCAAAATCAACAGTGAGCTTAAAAAGAGTTAATAAATAATGAGATACAAAGTGTTTATAGTTATCATCGTTTAACCTATAATGGATATCAGCATCTATATAAAATTCTAGAACGTGGTGATCATATGAATGCCTTAGGCCTTATCGTAGAATATAATCCTTTTCATAATGGACATTACTATCATTTAACACAATCCATTAAAGAAACAAATGCAGATATTGTTATTGCTGTCATGAGTGGGAACTTTCTGCAAAGAGGAGAACCTGCTATTGTCTCAAAATGGGATAGAACGAAAATGGCTATACATAGTGGAGTAGATTTGGTTGTTGAATTACCTTATGCATTTGCTACACAAAAAGCGGAGACGTTTGCAAATGGTTCCGTTTCTATCCTAGAGGCCTTACAATGTCAATCACTATGCTTTGGTAGTGAATCTGGAGACATTTCTTCCTTCCTTCTTGCAAATGAATTTCTTATACATAACAAAAAGCAATATGAGGAGTTAATCCAACACCATATTAAAACTGGTGTGAGTTACCCTACAGCATTAACTCTTGCATTCCAATCCTTATCTAACGGACATGAAATTTTAGATTTATCTTTACCCAACAATATCCTTGGATTTCATTATGTAAAATCAATTCATCAACAGCAAGCGAAAATAAAACCTTATACAATTAAACGGTCATCAGCCGGTTACCATGAACAAGATTTTGTCTCTTCTACCATAGCTAGTGCGACAAGTATTCGAAAAGCAATATTTGCAAACAAAGATCAGGTAGCAAATTATGTTCCTAAGGAAACGGTAAAAGTCATGGACAAATACAAAGACCAACAAGATCTCTTACACAATTGGGAATATTATTTTCACTTACTAAAGTATTCTATTATGACCATGAGTGAAGAGGATCTACTCACGATTTATGAAGTAGAAGAAGGTTTAGAAAACAGAATCAAAAAAAACATACATTCTGCTGTTAGTTTTCAAGATTTTATGGAACGTATCAAAACGAAACGGTATACATGGACTAGACTACAAAGGTTATGCACACATTTATTAACGAAAACAACCAAACAACAGATGAGTTATATCGACCAGAGCGAAACATCACCATATATAAGGTTATTAGGTATGTCTTCAAAAGGTCAGGGATATTTAAACTCTATAAAAAAACAGATTGAACTTCCGATTATATCTAAGCTATCAACCTTTCAACATCCTTTGCTGGAGTTAGATATAAAGGCTGCAGCTACATATAATATGATATTTCCTGAACCGCTTCGCTCAAAGCTCTTAAGAACTGAATATGCCACTCCACCGATTAGATTAGAAAATAACTAAATAAAAGTCACTGCAAATCGAGTAGGAGGGGGTGACTAACCCCCGACCTCTCACACCACCGTACGTACCGTTCGGTATACGGCGGTTCAAATTAAGTGTGACGTAAAGTTTCGTATCGTTCAGATAGACTTTTGAGACCCTCTTTTCTCCAGAAAGAGTTATTGAGGGCACGGTGAAGGATTGGACTACTGGTTATTCGCCAGTAGCCCTTTCTGCTATTTCCCCATTCATATGCTTTGTGTTTATCAATTCCTAGTCCTATAAGTTTCCTTATCCTTGTTTTAGGAAGTTTCCACTGTTTCCAGTAACACAATCTCAGTCTTCTTCGAATCCAACTTTCCAAACCTTTAAAGATACTTGGAGTATCTGCCAATGCGTAATACCCACACCAACCCACTAAATACTGATTTAATTTCTTTATTCTTACATCCATTGGTATCGGTGATTTTCTTGACGTTATTTCCCTAACCTTCTGTTTAAATCTCTTGATACTTTGTTTGGATATACGTATTTTCGGCTCTTTTCTGTTAGTAAAACTAAAGCCTAAGAATTTTCGGTTCCATGGTCGATCTACGGCTGATTTCTCACGATTTACCTTTAAACTAAGCTTCTTTTCAATGAAAGACGTTACACCCGCAATTGTTCGTAAGCCAGCTTTCTTAGATTTCACGTAAATATTACAATCATCCGCATACCTCACGAATTTATGCCCTCTATTCTCTAATTCTTTATCTAACAAATCTAGAATGATATTTGAAAGTAGTGGACTTAGCGGACCTCCTTGTGGAGTTCCCTCTGTATTTTGTGAGACCACGCCACCCATCATAATCCCGACATTGAGATATTTTCGAACAAGATTTAGTAGAACTTTATCGTCAATACGCTTTGACAGTAGCCCCATGAGTTTGTCATGGTTCACTTTATCGAAGAATTTCTCTAAGTCTATGTCGACTACCCACCTATAACCATCTTCGATGTATCTTTTCGCTTTCCGTACAGCGTCATGCCCTCGCCTTTGTGGACGAAACCCATAACTGTTTTCAGAAAATGTTGGGTCATAAATTGGGGTTAATGTTTGAGTAATCGCTTGTTGAATGAAACGGTCTATCACGGTAGGGATTCCTAGTAATCTAACTCCGCCGTTTGGTTTCGGGATTTCGACACGACGAACGGGTTGAGGTTCATAGGTTCCCTGTTGGAGAGACTTTCTCAATTCGTCCCAGTGCTCGACAATATACGAACGCAGGTATTGGGTCGACATCTTGTCTACACCGTGACTGCCTCCGTTACGTTCCACTCGTTTAAGAGCGTTCAGTAAGTTTTCTCGTGATAGAATTCGTTCCATTAACATTAAGATATATCCTCTCTACGTGAATGAGATGTTCTATTTGTGCCATTAGTAGCTCCACCCTCTTGAAGTCCCCTGTGTATTCACCACTTCTTCCTTCAAGTAAGTCTCGTAAGAGATTGTCTGCTTCTACACTACTTATGAACGCCTAGTTCTCATCCTTCCTAACTTGTTCAGTCCTTCCCTTTCATTCTCGAGTTTGAAAGGTACTATGACCTCTGCTGACTTCTGACTGTTCAGCTATCTATCACTAGATAGGTTACCAAGAGTGCTTGGCTTATCAGTCAGACCTCCCCAGGTAAGAGTACAGTCTTTCACTCCATCTATCTGCTTCATTTACTCTATACCACCTTCGGCAGAAAGGACTTTGTTTTGTTAAGCAAACTCATCCAATGGTATCTAGCCTTATATGAAGTTCGTGTTCCTCAGACCGGAGGTTTGCCGCTCGCTTCCTTCAGATTCTGCGTCACCACAGACACCCTTGCGTTAAGCTACTGCTACTTCTGCCTTCACAGTTCGGGACTTTCACCCTATAGACTGCACCCATGCTGGGCGCACTTAAAAAGAGAAAGGATGATCATTAATCATCCTTTCTCTTTAAGTTTCGTTAAATATTCTACTGCTTCTTCAAATGTATCAATCGGAATTATCTTCATTTCTGTTTTGATCTTTTCTCCAACTTCTATAGCCTCTTTATAATTTGATGTAGGGCTGTCATTTTCATTTGGTGCAAAGAAAATTTCTATCCCTGCTTTGTCTGCGGCAACAATTTTTTGTGATATCCCTCCGATTGGACCAACTTCTCCTTCTGTGTTAATTGTTCCTGTACCTGCGATATCATAGCCTTTCGTCAAATCCTTTTCTGTTAGCTGGTTATATATTTCAAGTGAGATCATCAATCCTGCTGAAGGCCCTCCTATTTCCTTTGTATTTAGTTTAATATCCGGCTCTACTTCTATTTGTCGATCCGTGATTAGTGAAATTCCAATCCCTACCTTTTTAGGATCCTCTGTAAATGGTGCCAGCTTAATTTTTGCTTGTTTTTGCTTTTCTTCTCTTTCAAAGGTAATTGCTAGTTCATCTCCGGCTTTCTTTTTACCAACATACTCGATAAATTCTTCTGCCGTTTGAAAATCCTTATTGTCCACTTTATAAATTCGATCTCCCACTTTTAGGACATCTGCAGCAGGCATGTCTTTTACAATTCCATCAACATATATACCGTGGAATGTATAATCAACTTGTTTATTTGCTTTTTTATAAGCAATAGTAATCGCTGATTCCTGTGATGCTTCCATCATATGTAATTGTCTATTATAGTACTCTTCATCTGTCTCATCTTCTCTTTTAATTTCCTCTAGAGGATGGATGTAATAATAATCATGTAGCTTTGCCCACATATAAGTTAACGGATTTGCTCTTCCAAACCGAACAGTTGTTAAAGAAAAGCTTCCCTCTTCATCTTCAAATCCATTTTGAACCTCCACGATCGGCTCTAGTTCTGAAGCCATTCCTGGTTGTGTTACGTAATAAGGAAGCTTAATAAATGTCATGATTAGTACAATCATTGCTAACAAGATAAGAGAACGAAATATAGTTTTACTTTTCATGACTGTTTGTCTCCTTCCACTGTGCTATAAGCCTATGTATTTTTTCTATATGCTGAATAGCTTCCTTCTCACCTATCTCAATAATTTCCTTTATATTTGTAAAAGCTCGAGAATTATATTGTTCGACATGAGGACGTATCATAACATCTGATGCGATTTCCCGATGATGAACAAGCTCATCCTGCATAATATCGAGACTTTGCAAAATCACATCAAATATTGACGTTATATCCTCATTTCGCTTTACATGTGAAACATCAACTGCGATCACAATATCTGCCCCCATTTCCTTTACAACCGAAACAGGTACTCTGTCAACAACACCTCCATCTACTAATAGTCTACCATCAATTTTTTCTGGAACAAAGATACCTGGTATAGCAATACTAGCTCTAACTGCATCTGCTACAGGTCCATCTTTAAATATAACCTTTTTTCCATCATATAAATCCGTAGCGACAACAGCTACTGGAATATCTAATTCAGCAAATGTTTTTCTATGTGTAAATAAGCGAATTAATTCCTTTACACGATTACCTGCAATAAAACCCATTTTTGGAACTGTAAAATCCAAGTAATACTTCCTCTTAAAAGCTAAGGCAAATTGATACAATCTGTCTATACTTATGCCTGAAGCATAGAAGCTACCAACTAGTGCTCCCATACTGCTTCCAGCGATTAAATCAATAGAAATTCCTTCATCATGTAATACCTTTAATACCCCCAAGTGTGCAAACCCTCTTGCACCACCTGATCCAAGCGCTAGTCCAATCTTTGGCTCCTTTGTCAAGGAGATACCCTCCTTTTAGTTCATTATTAGCAAATTTTATAAGAGATTGTTGCGTTGACCCTATAAAATACAACATTAAGATTTAACAAAGTCTTACGATAAAAATATTTTTTTATAAAGATATGAGTAAAATAGCCGATTCATCCAATTCTTTGCACTTTTATTTTTCAAAACAATGGTATAGCTCATTCTTATGGTCTAAAATGTGCACCTATTCTCGTATATTGAACTAAAGAGGTTTGTACAACAACTTGGAAAAGTGCTTCATCCACATTTGTGCGTATACCTATTATGACCCGTATGTTTAGGAGGCATCACAATTTGAGTCTTTCAAAACTTAAAACAATTTTTTTTGCTACTTTTATAGGTGGACTAACGATTGCAATCATCCTTAATCCTAAAGAATCGCTAGAAGCATCCATCAGAGGATTAACAATTTGGTGGGAAGTTGTTTTTCCATCTTTACTCCCCTTTTTTATTGTATCAGAATTACTCATTGGTTTTGGAGTTGTAAAGTTTATTGGTGTATTACTTGAGCCTCTAATGCGACCGATCTTCCGTGTACCAGGTGTTGGTGGCTTTGTTTGGGCGATGGGAATGGCATCTGGCAATCCAGCAGGTGCAAAGCTTACTGCTAGAATACGGCAGGAAAAACAAATAACGGCATTACAAGCAGAACGATTAGTCTCTTTTACAAGCTCATCTAATCCCCTATTTATTTTCGGAGCGGTAGCTGTTGGCTTTTTTAATGATGCTTCCCTAGGCATATTATTAGCTGCTGCACACTATTTAGGTAATTTATGTGTAGGTCTCACGATGAGATATTATGGGGGAATTGACTCATCACTAAAAACTGAAAAAAAGCACATGATTTTTCCACCGTTAAAATTAGCCTTTAGAGAGTTACATTTAACTAGAATAAAGGAATCTCGACCTCTTGGAAAAATGCTTGGGGATGCTGTGATCTCTTCTATCCAAACACTGCTTATGATTGGTGGATTTATCATTCTTTTCTCTGTTTTCAACAAAATATTATCACTAATCCATGTAACTGAATGGATTGCGATCGTTTTTTCTGGAGGATTAACTTTATTACATATTTCTACTGATCTAAGTGTACCACTTATTACAGGAATCTTTGAAATCACTTTAGGTAATCAGTTTGTTAGTGAATCTACAGCAAATTTATTAGATAAAGTAATGGTTGCCAGCTTTATATTAGCTTTTGGTGGTTTATCCATTCAAGCACAGGTTGCAAGTATATTAGCTGATACAGATATTCGCTTTCAGCCATTTTTCATAGCGCGAATTTTGCAAGGTATTTACTCTGCGATTATTGCATTCTTTTTATTTAAACCACTTTATTTAAATTTACAATCTTATCATTCTAATGAATTACCCGTCTTTTTTATGAGACATAGTCCTAAGTGGGCTATTGACTATTGGGAAACAATTTTACATGTAGGACCACTTATCACCATTCTTTCATTATGTGTTTATGTTTACTTATATGGTAAACGCAATGTGTTTACTAAAACGCCATAGTGTTTCAACAATGTAAAAGGTGAGGGTTCTTCCCTCACCTTTTACTCATCAATGAATTTACTTTTTAATGCCTTTTCAACCACTTCAGGAACCAGCTCTGCTATATCCCCTTTATATTTTGCGACTTCTTTAACTATGCTGGAGCTTAAAAATGAATATTGATTATTCGTCATCATAAAAAATGTTTCAATATTATCATCTAAAACTCTGTTCATTGAAGTTATTTGCATTTCATATTCGAAATCTGAAACAGCACGAAGTCCTCTTAAAATCGTTTGAGCTTTCTTTTCCCGTGCATAATCAATGAGCAATCCCTTAAAGGTCTCAACAATGACATTTGGAATATCCTTTGTTACTTCACTAATTAATTCACATCGCTCTTCAACCGAAAATAAAGGTTGTTTGGAGGAATTGTTTAATACACAAACATACACTTGATCAAATACCTTTGCCCCCCTTTTAATAATATCTAAGTGACCATATGTAATTGGATCGAAGCTTCCAGGACATACTGCTATGCTTCCCATCTTTATTCCTCCCCTAAACTACTTTTATATCCATATACGGTAATAGAGGTCATTCCGTATGTTTCATACTTTATTTGGATAAATTGGTCGATCTCTACAGGCAATTGAACTTCTGATCCATGCTCCGTAACAATAAATCCACCCTCTTCTAGCAAATTATTTTCACTAATTGAGGTTATAAGCGCTTTCAACTTTTGTTGCTTATACGGTGGGTCTAAAAAGATTAATTCAAATCGAAGTTCGCGTTTAATTATTGCTTTTATTGCTCGTTCAGCATCATTTCGATATACTTCAGATGCCTCAACTGCAAGGCATGCTTCTAAATTTTTATGTATCGTTTGAATAGCCTTTGCTTCTCGATCAACAAAAATACACCTTTCAATCCCACGACTCAAAGCTTCGATACCTAACCCTCCGCTACCTGCAAACAAATCCAAGGCATTTCCACCATCAAAATACGGACCAACCATATTAAAGATCGCTTCTTTTACCTTATCAGTTGTAGGTCTTGTGGTCACCCCTGGTACTGCTTTTAATTGTCTACCTTTATAATTACCTGAAACTACTCTCATATCTGTCACCACTACTTTTTTATTTACATCTCTACAAAGGATTTTCTATGGATCTCTATGTATGTGAAAATCTCTATACTTGTAGAAGATTCACTTTATCCTACCATAGCACTTCTATATGTTACAATATCTGATCATTGTGAAAGAAGTTTAGAAAAAATTTTTTCTTTTATGTATATGGAAAAACCATTTGGTGATAATGAGTAGTAACAACATCGATTCGTTGATGTTGTTGCCAACCGCGGAGAAGACTTACGTTTCCCCATAAGTTCTTCCTCCGGTTTCTCCTCTCCCTTTGCCTTCAACCTTTTACATGTGAAAAGGTTTTGAAGGACCCTACAGAGTATATCTGTAGGGTTTTTTTTCGTACAAAACTATGATTTTTACTATACTTCTCATTTTAACATCTTCATGTTATAGTGAAAATTCAGTTTAAAATGGACGTATATAATATTTTAGGGGGAAGTTATATGATTCAACGATTTATTGAGTTAGGTGAAGGCTATTCTGATATTTATGAACTTATTGAAACAGCAAGAGCTAACAAACATCGTGTGTCTAAGCTAATTGCCTTACATACAAAAGTTAATGAAAAAGCGGTTACTTCCTTAGTTGTAATTATGCAACCGACTGATCAAGGGAAATTCCAGGCTCTTTATATTTGTCGTGAAGGGATTCCAAATCCACACGTTAAGGAAAATAAACGCTATGAGTTATTTGAAGTTCTTTCAGCTTATTTAAACAAAGACATTATTCAAATTGATGTTAAACCATCAAATATGTTTAATGAGCTTGAACTTTATTATCAGCATTTGATTGGGATATTAAGGTTAAATCATTATATCCCACCAATGCAATAGGAAGCTGAAAAAACAAATAGCAAAAGCACGTCCTGTACTTCATATATTGCTGCAGTTCAATTAAGATTTTATTTGTTTCCAATAACGTAAAAAGGGCTGTCCTTTAGGAAAGAAAGACATTTACATGTAATTCTTTCTGAAGACAACCCTTTTTATCGAATCAGAATTTATAACTTTTCTTACTCAGTTTTGGTTTTATGTTCCAGCACTTACACCCTTGGGAACTGATCAAGAAGCCTTGCGCTTTTCTTAAATGTTTATTTCACAAGTTATAAACCTATCTTATAATCATATTCCTTCGCTTTATCCACTTTAGATTCAAATTCAAGTTTTAAATGAGGCTTATAGGATGGTTCTGCATGTTTCACAAACGAGTAGGAAGTAAGCTTTTGTACAGTTTGCTCCACCATATCCATATTGCAATATAAAACAACATATTTTAATCGTTTTGAAACATAGTGAACGTTTCCAAATTTCCTAAGCATTTTTATATGCTTTAATGAGTGAAGCCAAACGACTATACCTTGACGTTTTTCAAACATATTGATTCTCCCTTATTTATATAAAAGAACTTTTCCCTTTAACTATTTATCGCTCCACTTTAAAAGTCTAGCAAAAATTTTCAATTCTAACAATATTCCTTCATGGAATTTTCAAAAAAAATAAAACGAGTGTATTTAACTCGTTTTATGACACCTTACAGCCACACCCTCCACCAGAACCACAACCTCCTCCACAGCTTGACCCAGTGTCAAAGAAGGGATTACCTGTCGGAACTTTAATATTCACAGAAACGGCTTGGCCAACTTGAACACTTATTTCATCAAGTAATGCTTGCAGTTCATTTTCTGCTTTTTTAAAATTGAACACACTCTGATTTAAATCGAGTTCTCTTTTTATATCACGCATATCCTTTGATATCTTTCGATAATCCGGATGGTATTTACCAAAGCGCTGGACATCTTCATATAAGTCCTTCGTTTTCGCAAATTGAGAAATGAGCTGTTGAGCATCTTTGTCATTTTTTAATCTATAGAAACTACGACGATATTCTTCTGCCGGCACCGACTTGAGAACCAAGCTTGCAAGTTGTTCCGCTTCATCTAGTAGTAACATGCTTTCAATAGTAGCAAACATAGAGTATTTGCACCTCCAGCATTCATTTTACCATGAATAGAAGAAAATGAAAATCATCTACCTTGTCACATATATTATTGGATCGAAACCGTCCATATTTTTTTTAAATCATAAGTTGTTGAATCATTGTGAACAACCTCCACCATCATTTCATGTACACCTCTGTTTAATCCCTTTACAATAAAGGCTGCAGTATTCATGTCATCAATCTTTTTCCCATCTACAGATACTTCAATATGACCTTCTCCACTTACTTTATTACCGCCCTTTTCTTTAAAAGAAAAATTAGGAATATAACATTCTACATATACATCTTTATTTCGTACATAATGTTTTATATTCAAGGAAGCCAGTTGACTTTGACTTACAACCTCAACTACATCATTAGAAACATTCGTCACATGGAGAGGGACTAATATTACATTTCCCTCAGGACGTGGCTTGTCTTCTACACAACCTGTCATTCCAATTAATATGAATACAAGAGCTAATAACCGTTTCATTTTATCGCCTCCTTTTTTGTATTGTTTACAAATAAGGATAAAATCATGAATATTTCTTTTGTTTTGGCTCTCTTCTAAAAGATTGTTGTTTTTGAACAAAACTGATTAGGTTGATTGGAACGGATATGCGAGACTCCTGTGGGAGTAGCGGGACAGATGAGACCCCGCAGGCGCTTCGCGCTGAGGAGGCTCACCGCCCGCCCCACGGAAAGCGAGCATCCTCTCGCTGCAATCAACCAACCCAATACTATTTTAAAAGCAACAAAGTTTGCGAATCAGCCTTTGTTTTTAACTTTAATTGACTAAAACAGTTTTCGTTTTAAAAGCAACAATCTCTTAGATAAGAGCCATAAGAAAAAACGACTTAAAAAAGCCGTTTAATCCTGTTGTCTCATTGTTTGAAACATCGCAATCATCATTTGTGCCATTTGAACTGAATTAGAAAATTGCTGTACTTTATGAGGAATTGTTTTTTGATAATAGTTCATCATTTCTATTTCTAATGACTCTAGGTCATTAGGATTTCTAGACAGTTTACGAAACCAATGTGGCTGTTCTCGGATAAATGTCTGTCGTTCTTTATTAGCGCGAATATGTTCCTGAATTTCTTTTCTCATCCAACCCCTCCTACATGTGCCTCGGTTTTATTTCCTGACACACATTAATTAGGCGTGCCTATTAATCCTTTCTAAATGAGAAGGGTTGTTGATTACTACCTGATGATTTTTGCCCTGAACTTTTTGATAGTCCAAATTGATCAAACAATCCTTGAATCGTTGATATCGTACTACTCATATTTGAAATATGATGGTTAACTGTGTTCATATCCATATTTTTTACCGCTGAAAACATTTGAGACATAAAATCAGCTTTTTTTTCTTCTGATTGCTCCTCGCTATTTTCATCTTTATATTGTTTCCATACAACATCTTTCTCACCAAGTAAATACCAATCCTCAAATACTTCCTGCCATTCCTTATTTCCCTTTCTTACCTCTTGTACAAGCTTTGGATGTTCTTTCACAAATTCTTTAAATTTTTGAACAGATGGATGTGGTTTTTTTGATGCCATTATCTTCACCTCATTGATACATTTGCCTATAATATGTTATTGAAAAACAGCAATAATGTTCGCCCATTTTAGAAAGGCAGATTTCGGAGTTTTCTCATGAAATACTTAAAGCAGGTTTAAAACAAACAAATAGAAAAGAGTCTTTAGAAACAATTGCTACAGCAAAGAAAATTTTGGTAAACTATCACTAGCAAAAGGAGAGGGTTAGCCATATGACAAAGGACGAGTTAATACAATTAACAAACGAGGTATTACAAAATGCAGATAACGAGGATCTATATGTACTAGAACTTTTACTTAGTGGATTAAAAAGGAAGCAATATCATGAAAAGGGCTCTTATATCGGTGCGTTACTTCATGCAGAAGGCGAGTTTAAAGACAATCAATTTACAATAAGGATTCCAAATACACCTATTATTCAAAACTCATTAAACATTGTCCATGGTGGTATTACAGCAACGTTACTTGACTCAGCAATGGGTGGACTTGTTCATCATTTACTACCTCCTGACAAAACTGCTGTAACAACAGAAATTAAAATAAATTATGTAGCACCAGGTGTTGGAAAAGAATTAATATGTAGGACTAACACAATTCATAAGGGAAATAAAACAGTTGTAACTGAAGGAAAGGTTTTCCGAGACGACGGAACCCTTATCGCACATAGTACGGCAAGCTTTTTTATTATCAATAGAAGTTAATTGGGGATATTAAAACAAGAAAATTTTTTATAAAGAAACAGAGTAATGTTTGTAAAAAAAAGACGAAATTCGGTAAATTCTATCTGAACGATAAAAGAAAAAGGGTATTTGTCTGCTTTCTTTGATTAGCATATGCAAAAACGACGTGCCTATCTTAAGCTAAAGTGAGACTTGATTCAGTGGGATTCTCCATTGAATGGCTGCGTAACTTTTCACTCTTAAAACGCCAGATTCTGTGAACTTCGACTGACTTTGATAACCTGTCCATCGACGTAGATTTTTAAGAGTAGTTTCCCCCTCACCCCAACTTTCTCCTTAAAAACTTAATCGTGCTTCGATTTACTGCTCGTTAAGTATTGGGGTAATTGGTTTCCTAAACACAAAAAGGATGGCTACATTGTTGTAACCACCCTTTTCTTCACTCCACTTGTTCCCATTTTTTTATAAAGTTTTGCGTATAATATAGCCCGTCAACACCAACACCTAAGTGCGTAAATTCCTCATTTAGCAATGCTTCACGGTGACCTTTACTATTCAACCAGCCTTCTGAAGCTGCAATCCCGTCCACATATTGTGCAGCAATATTTTCTCCTGCCATTTCATATTTCACATTAAATTCAGCAAGGCGATCAACCAAGGTTCCTTCAGTTGGAGATTCATGGGAAAAATAATTATTTAACTTCATATCCTCACTGTGTAAAAAAGCAACTTGTGATGTTACATCGTCCCAATTAACCAATGGAATCCCATGTCTTGTACGAATCACATTTGTAATCGATAATATTTGTTGCTCTGAGCCACTCTCAATTCTCTCCCATTTTTCTTCACTGTTTTCTTTAGCTTCAATTAATTCACCACGATATGTTACTTCATATGAGCGCTGTTTAATAAACGTTTCTGGATCCAAAACCCGTATACTTGATAATATCCCATCAAACTTATCAATATATAATTGCACAAAGACATCTCCGAGTTTAACTGTAGGTCTCGTATTCATATCTTCTTCTGAAAACTCAAAACGATAAGAGTTTCCTACATATTCTAGTGACAAACTTGGCGAAACTGGCGCGATTTTAAATACCTCTTGAACAGGTTGTCCAATTTTAAAAGGCTTGGCATTTACCTCACTACCGATTCCATACACAGTAACAACCTTTTGATCTAAGATTCCTATTTGCATATACTTGTCATTTGCTTGTTCATAAATCCACCAATCATAATCATATGCTGAAGGATCGATTCGATCTGGCTCACCAAATAAAGCTGTTATTTCCTCAGATGATTTATTCATTAAGGACAATATCCCGTCAGCTGGAAGGTTAGCTGTTCCATCTTTTGTGACAGCTTCTTTTTCCTTTGATAATTCTTCATTTGAAATTTGGACATTTTCTTCCTCGTGCTGTTCGCTGGGAGTGTATTGTCCGAAATAGATAAATAACGTATAACTTATAAATATAATAAAAAATATGACAACCGTTCGAATGATAATCCGCAGTTTAAGCCCCTCCTAACTACTCTTCTTTCTATCATTATATGAAAACTTCTTATTGATATACTTTTTATTTGACATGTAAAGTAGTATTACTAATATTCCCGATAAAAAGTCTGTTAAACAAAGTATATTATATGATTCCGTAATTTCCTAACATATTGAACAAAATAGTTCCAAATTAACAAAACTTTTCTAAAAACGAAATTAATTTCTAACGAAAAAGCTGTTTTCGCAAACTTTGTGGGTATTTACCAAGTAATACGGTGTGGTTATTGCAGCGAGAGAAGCTCGTTTTCCGCGGGGAAGGCGGTGAGCCTCCTTAGCGTAAAAGTCTGCAGGAGTCTCACAATCAGTTCCAATCAACCTGAATTAGTTTTTGTTTTAAAAGCAAATCTCATAGAAAAAAACCAACTAAAAAAATAGACACCCAAAAGAAGGTGCCTATTTCAACTTCAATTACTTTCATATGATTCTGATATATCTGATAAGGCATCGCCAGCTTCTTCACCTGTTGTATAGTTTTTTGAAAGGTCACCTAATGAAACGATTCCAACCAGCTTTCCATTATCCACGACAGGCAATCGTCTAACTTGATGCTTGGCCATCATATGTGCAG
Organism: Metabacillus sp. KUDC1714; assembly: GCF_014217835.1. NCBI lineage: Bacteria > Bacillati > Bacillota > Bacilli > Caryophanales > Bacillaceae > Metabacillus > Metabacillus elymi. The sequence continues at coordinate 4,163,318 of NZ_CP055263.1, read as the reverse complement.
CCTCATCTAAAGATGCATTTGATTCAATCGAGTAAATATGATCACTCATAACATTTGTCACTTGATTAGATCCTGGATGTTTCTCTGCAATGCCTCTAACAACTAAATCTCGATCTGTAATCATGCCGATTAACTTTTGATCTTCTACAATCGGAATTGCTCCTACATTTAAATCCTTCATTTTCACAGCTACTTCATATACATTATCTAATGGTGTACAATACTCAATATTTGACGTCATAATATCTTTCACGGTTTGCATCGATTTTCCTCCTTACTATTACCTTCCTATAAACATCTGAGTCCAATAATGTCCATATGACCCACCTTGTACATACCCAACACCTATTTCAGTTACGTCACGTTTTAAAATATTTGCCCGATGACCAGGACTATCCATCCAAGCTCTAACTACTTCATCAGGAGTACGTTGCCCCGCAGCGATATTTTCAGCTGCTGTTCTGTAAGAAATTCCGAAGTTTTTCATCATGGTAAAAGGAGATCCATATGTAGGTGAATCATGACTAAAGTAATTTCGGTCTCTCATATCCGCTGATTTAAAGCGAGCAACTCTTGATAATTCCCAATTGTTTTTTAACGCTGGCAATCCAGCTTTTTGTCTTTCAACATTTGTTAGCGAGATAACTTGTTCTTCTATTGATTTTGTTCCACTTATTTGTGGGATGTAAACCTTCTGACCTGGATAAATTAAATTGGGATTTTTAAACTGTTGGTTCGCACCGATTATCTCAGATAATCCAACTTGGTAACGTTGTGCAATAATCCATAACGTATCACCACTTTTTACTGTATGAGTAGTAGTTTGTCCAAATGCATGTTGAGGAAACGTGAATAGCCCAATTAATAAAAATAAAAGCACAAAACGCTGTATGTACTTTTTCATATAACCTCCTCCTTTCACAGATAGTTTTACCAGAAAAAGAATTTTAACTCTAAAATAACTTTGCTAACTTAATATAATAAAGAAGACTGCATATTTATTTGAGGTAGGGATATCTTGCTGGCTATTAAGAATGAAATATCCATTGTAATACTCTTTTTTATTTTGTCTGTCTTAATCTACAACTAAGCGTTGCAAGTTAAGGGCATTCATACTATTATTAAAAATGGAGATATTATCTTTTTAAGAGAATTAAGCTATAATATAAATGGTGAAAAGGCTTTAGGAGGGACATACATATGAGAATAGAAGGCACAGGTTTAGAAGGAGTAACAATTGATTTATCTCGTTTAAATGAAATAATGGATGAGAATGGGCTTGTATTGGCAGGTCAATGGGATTATGAACGAGTTACTTACGACCGCAAAATCGAAGCTAAAGGCGAGGTTTACTATCTTCGTGTTCAAGGCTACTCTGTAGAAGGTGATATTGGTGGTCGGCATGCAGTGGTTAAATTAATCACCCCACTTTTAGGTAAACATTATTACCCACACGGTGTTGAATATGGTGAAGGCGAAGACTTTCCAGCTGGTGTTTTAAACACTAGTAAAAGTCTATTAAAACAAGTATCCGAGGAAATTCAAAAGGTACAATAACAAAGCAAAGGACTTAATTCCTTTGCTTTTTGTTTCCATATTTTCGGTTCATTACACCATTCTATCTTTCAGCTTGTGCTGCTATAAAAGCAAAAAACTCTATAAATGAGGCTTTGCTTTTTACCATTATTGGTTAATTTTAATCGATATTTTGGATTAGAAAAAATCAAACAGTAAAGATGATCCTAAAGGAGGTATGATGTCTATTAATAATTTTAGTTGTTGTTCTTCTCCTTGTATCGTTCCTAGCTTATAAAGCTGAATCGGGTCTTGATGACCAAGTAACACTGCTGTCAAAATTCCAATATCCATTCTTAAACCTTTCCTTGGTGAATTATTGCATATACCTTTCTCTTTTTGAAAAATCTTAATTGCCTCACCTTCGAGAAAGAAAGATCCATTGTTCCAGTTACAGACTGGATCTGACACATGAAGAATTAGTGGCTTTTCCCCTTGAATAAAAAACGGATACTTCTCTAAAAACCTTTGTACGTTAACAATTCTCCCCATAAAATATGGATGAATATCGGTTTGAACTCTTGGATTTGGTAGAATCAAAGTCAAAGGGTCTCCCTCATATGATTTCCATTTAACTGTTGATACCATTGAATCATGCTGACATATAAAATTCCAGAAATCCTTTTTCATAGATTCATTTAAAACAATCACTTCATGAACAATTAATTCACGATTCTCTAATGAATAAATCATGTAACCATCTGCTTCATTTTCTTCATTAACATGAAAAACAACATGTTCTCCCTTGTTTAAAACGACATCTGTCCACCAGCTTTTATCTCTTATTAACATGCTATTATTGTTTTCTGTAAACGAACGATACAGGCTCATTAAAGAAGGAAGAGCCTCTTCTTTTGACTTTCTAACAATATTCCCACTTTGACTATGTAAAAACATCAAATCTTCTTTTTGGATCGTATATGTTTTATCAGTACAAATTAGTTCCCAACCAAATTTTCTATAAAAAGGAACATAAAACGGATGCAAATACGAGATATCAAATTCCTTCATATTCATCCAGTGGAGTCCCTCTTCTATTAACTGTGTAACCTTTCGAGTTCTTCTTACTTCAGGCCATGTCGCAACCGAAGCAACTCCTCCCATTTTAAATACTCTATTTTTAATATTAACTTCTAGAGAATAAATATGAAGTTTTGCTTTTAGGTCATCTTTTTCAAAGTCACCTATTATGTACTGCTTATCCAGTTTTTTTATTGTACTCTCTAGTTCTTGCTCAGATATAGTATATTGAAACGCAAATTCAGATAGTTTTAAAACGTTTTCGTAGTCTTCATTAGTAATAACTCGTATCAATGAACTTCACTCCTAATTGGTGGAGAGGGGGAATATGCCCACAATCCACCTGTGTCTCTGCTCATACATTTTCATTGAATAACAGTTGTTTATTCCAAATCCTTTTTTTGAATTTCCCATTTTAAAAAACGACCATCTTTTTTCGTGCAGACCATTCCTAATTTATCAAAAAGTCTAATTGAGAGATCTTGTTGTACATCACACTCCATTACAACCTTTTTAACTGATTTTTGATACGTTAACCAATCAATGAAAGCATCTACAGCTTCATAGGCAATGGTTTCATCTACAGACTTATCCTCCACATGATAACACAATTCTACCTCTCCTTCCTTAGAAGGCTTACCTAGCAATAAAATATCACCAATTATTTTCTTCTCTTCGTACAAAATAATTAACCAAAGTCCACAATCATTTGCCTTTTCCTTTGTTTCTAAGCATTCTATATAGTAAGGAAGAAAGCCCTTTACAAAAGAAGAAGGCCAACCAAATGGGAATTCAATTGGAGAACGTTTATCTAGCTCCTTTCGATGAAACACTAATGATTTGGCAATATCAAGTGAACAAGGTATGATCATTAGCCGATTCGTTAAAATTTCAATCAAAACATTCTCTCCCCTCTTTTTGATTTTTGGTCATCATCAATAAGAGATACGATTGAACCTATACACAAACTTTTGTTTACTTAATTTAGATCCTATACAAAAAAAAAGGTGGTTTAGAACAGTTTATTCTAAACCACCTTGAAAATATGTTTAAAACCCTAAGATTGCTTTAATGACTGATGTTGTTTCCCCACCACTATAAAAAACATACAGTAATAAATAAACAGCAACACCTGTAATACCAGTAAAAAACCAAACAACACTTGTAATCGGACCTAACTTACGATGTGCCTTCAAGTTTTTCTTATACCCAGTTACCAACGAAATGATACCAAATACCGCACCCACAGTTGCTAAGGTTATATGAAAAATTAGAAAAACTGTATAATATATTTCAATATCAGCAGGGCCTCCGAAAGCAGTGTTTCCAATAAAAATCGTTCTAGAAGCATAGATTATGAAAAAGATTAAAGCAAAAATTGCCGCAACTGTCATGGCCTTCATATGTGCTTCAATTTTCCGTTGCTTAATTAAGTACCAACCAATTGCTACAGTTATTGCACTTAACACAATAAACGTTGTACTAATGGTTGGTAATATAGGTAATGTTGTATTCATTTTTAGTCCATTCCTTCAATAAAAAAGTTTATGTAGCGTTTTTATTCATTAAAATGAGGGTGATAAAAACTGGCTGACCATTGTTTTGACTCACCCTCAAAATTTTATTTAACTGGTTCAGGCGAAAAGTTTTTTTTCAAATCAAGCTCATCTTTTTGACGTTCCTTACGAGCCCATTGGAAAAAGATATAAGCAAGGATTGACCCGTAAACGATTTCTTGAATAATCTTCATGAGTACTCCACCAAGCTGTTGATCCTCGACTGTTGGTAATGTATTAAACATTTCAGGACCTGTTAAATTAAGACCGGCAAGCATATCAGCTGGAACACATAATTGTAGTGCATTTAACCATGCTTGTGGTTCAGAGTATGTTGCATACATAGGATCAGTTGCAAAAATAATCAAAGCACATGCAGGTGTCAATAAAATTCCATTAGCAAAAATATACCCTACTTTTTTTATTCCTGTAAGCGATTTCCAATCTGGGAGTGTGCTTAGTAAAGGTAACCACATAAACATCGCTGTAATAAAGATAAAAGTCGTCATTGCTGCATGGTATAAAGGATCAGTTTTTACAAAGTCAAATACCATTGGGATATGGTAAATCGAAAATATACTATTAAAAAGTATCAATGCAATAATTGGCTTAGTAAATACTTTGATTAAAGGCTTAATAAAAGGTCGATAAATAATTGCCTTCCATAACCAATCTGGGATACCTAGGATAAGTAAAGGTGGTACAACCAAATATAAAATAGCCATTTGAGTCATGTGTGCACTAAACATAATATGGCCCAACAAGTCAACTGGACTTCCTTTACTTACATATAAAGCAATAATACCTGTTACAAACAAAATTTGTTGTTTTGTCGTTACTGGAGTATGATCTTTAAATTTTGAACGCCATGGTCCAATTATCATAAAGTATAATACCATTATTAAAATCATTACAACCAAATAATATGGACTCCATAATGCACGAAATCCAAAAATTTCAAAGCTCATACAAATCAGCTCCTTTAGCTAGTCCTTCACGACTATTATACACATCCAATTATCACGTATCAATGAACGTTCTATGACAAATAAGAAAGCACAAGTGTCTTTATCAGACGCGACGACAGGCATAAGTTGCTCAGGAATAGAAGACGTTAAGACGTTCTTTATCTTCAATTCCTGAATGGCTTATTACTCCGAGGGTCTAGGCGCTGGAGCTAGACACCAAAACTAATAAGATAAGCTATAAATTCTGATACTTGAACAAAAGCTTAGAGCCAAGAATTCAAAAAAGAGCAATCAGCATATAGCTAATTGCTCCTTTTCATTAATATTACCACCAAATTATTGTAACAAATGTTAATACTGTTAATGCAGCTACACCAATACCTGAGTATAAAAATAACGCTGCCGTTTCATGTCCTTTATGACTCATATGCATGAAGTAATAAAGCTGAAAAATAACCTGTATCACTGCTAAAAGGATAATAAATGGAACTTTAAACCATTCACCAACTCCTTCATAACCAACAGCGATAAATGCAACAATTGTAAAGAAAATCATCATTGCAAACGTTACTACCTGATGCTTCATTTCCTCTTTATTTTTCTTACGACGATAGGCTAAGTCTACTCTTGGGTTTGCTGAATTTTGATTATTTGCCATCAATTTATCCCACCATTCCCATTAAGTATACAACTGTAAAGATAAACACCCAAACTACGTCAATGAAATGCCAGTACAGACTAGCTACATAATATTTAGGAGCATTGTACAAGCTTAATCCACGTTTTGCATTACGAACAATTAATGTTGTAATCCATAATAGACCGAACGCAACGTGTAATCCATGTGTTCCAACTAATGTATAGAACGCTGAGCCAAGAGCACTACTAGTAATTGTAAACTCATAATGATGAATATAGTGATTAAACTCATAAATCTCCAATATGAGGAAGGCTAATCCAAGAAGAACTGTGATCACTAACCACAACTGCATTTTGCCAAAGTTAAAATTCTTCATATGATACATAGCGTAAACACTTGTTAAACTTGATGTTAAAAGTAACATAGTAGCAACGAATGTCAGTGGTATTTCAAATAGTTCTTGAGTAGTTGCTCCTCCAGCTGTTGACTCTCTTAATGCTAAGAAAGTGGCAAAGAGACTAGCGAATAAAACAGTCTCTCCACCTAAAAACAACCAAAAGCCAGTAAATTTATTTTTACCTTCGAGGGTAGCTTTTTCAGGCGACGCAGGAAAATTTTCTGCTGTTAATTTCTCTTCAACATGTGCCATTATGCTTTCCCTCCTTTATCTTCATTAAGTAGATCCTCTTTATGAATATGATACCCATGATCATCGATAACAGAACGGAAGAACATTGCAGCAAATGTAATAATGAACCCTACAATAATAGCAGGTAACGCCCAGCCATAGTCTTCGCGATATAGTAATCCGAATGATACGATGAATAATCCAAATGACATGATAAACGGTAAAATTGAACCGTTCGGCATATGAATGTCACCCAGAGGTTCTGCTGGTGTCATTTCTTTATTGCCTTCCATTTTTTCAACCCATAGTGCATCTAAACCACGAATAAGTGGTGTTTGTTTAAAGTTGTACTCTGGTGGTGGTGATGAAATCGCCCACTCAAGTGTACGACCTTCTCCCCATGGATCTCTACCAACTTTTTTCCCTTTTACAGATGTATAAACAATATTAATCAGTAAAACAATTGTACCTGCAGCCATTAAGAATGCACCGATTGTACTAACAAAGTTACCTGTTTCTAAACCTTGACCAGGTAAAAATGTGAAAATACGACGAGGCATACCCATTAGACCTAGGAAATGTTGGATAAAGAATGTTAAATGGAAGCCAGTGAAGAATAGAGCAAAAATGATCATATTCAGCTTTTCGTTTAACATTTTTCCAAACATTGTTGGCCACCAATAAGTAGCACCGGCAAATAATGAGAATACAACCCCACCTACGATTACATAGTGGAAGTGAGCAACTACGAAATAGCTATCATGATACTGATAGTCAGCTGCTGCTGCCGCTAACATTACACCTGTTACTCCACCCATTACGAACGTAGGAATAAAAGCAACCGACCAAACCATTGGAGAAGTGAACTTTACAGAACCGCCCCAAATTGTAAATAGCCAGTTGAAAATTTTAATCCCAGTTGGCACAGCAATTGCCATAGTCGCAACTGCAAAAATGGCATTTGCAATCGGTCCTAAACCAGTTGTGAACATATGGTGAGCCCATACCATGAATCCTAAGAAACCAATTAAAACTGTTGCGAATACCATTGAAGAGTATCCAAACAAACGTTTCTTAGAGAATGTAGGTAGAATATCTGAGAAAATACCGAATGCAGGTAAAATCAAGATATATACCTCAGGGTGTCCAAAAATCCAGAATAAATGCTCAAAAATCACTGAGTTACCACCCAATGCTGGGTCAAAGAATGCTGTACCGAATAAACGGTCAAACATAAGTAACGCTAATCCTACGGTTAATGCAGGGAAAGCAAATAAAATAAGTGCTGATGCTACAAATGTAGTCCATGTAAATAATGGCATACGCATGTAAGTCATTCCAGGTGCACGCATGTTGATAATTGTTGCAAGGAAGTTAATCCCCGCTATAAGCGTTCCTAAACCCGAAACCTGTAATCCAAGTAAGTAAAAATCAACACCATGTCCAGGTGAATTTAATGCCAATGAGGCATAAGAAGTCCAACCTGCGTCAGGTGCTCCACCTAAAAACCAACTTAAATTAAGGAAGATTCCTCCAAAGAAGAATAACCAAAATCCTAATGAGTTTAAAAATGGAAATGCTACGTCACGAGCACCAATTTGTAATGGTACAACCGCATTCATTAATGCGAATATTAAAGGCATTGCAGCTAGGAATATCATCGTAGTTCCGTGCATTGTTAATACTTCATTGTAAAGACCAGCACTAACAAAGTCATTATTCGGAACTGCCAGCTGAATGCGGATCAGCATTGCTTCTAATCCACCAACAAGGAAGAAGAAGCCACCGGATATCAGGTAAAGGATGGCGATTTTTTTATGGTCCACTGTTGTTAAGTAGTCCCATATAACCGCACCGACCCCTTTTTTCTGAGTTAACGTGCTCACAGTGTTACCTCCCTTTTCATTTTGCTCAATAGTTAATTGCTTGAGACTTTTAGCCCCATTAAGTATTCTGTAAGAGCATCTAGCTCTTCATCAGCTAATTCTGGATAAGTACCAGTCATCTTGTTACCAGGCTTAAAGCTTTCAGGATCTTCTAACCATGCACGAACATTTTCCTCATTATGTTCAAGAATTCCTGCAACTCGTGCACGTTCTCCAAATGTAGCTAAGTTAGGAGCAGTCCTTGCAGCTGCTGGTCGCTCATCAGTAGGTGATACTGCGTGGCATGAGATACATCCCTTTTCTTCGAATAATTGTTCGCCTTGCTTTGCTAAATCAGTTGAAGCAACAGCATTTGAGTCTTTCATGTCAGAGATCCATTGGTCAAAATCATCTCTTGAAATCGGTTTAACTTTAAAGTCCATTAAACCATGTGAAGGACCACAAAGCTCAGCACATTTACCATAGAAATATTCTCCTGCTTCAGCTTGATCCATTCTTTCTGAATCAAATTTCAACCACATTTGGTTTACGTTTTCAGTGTTAGTATCCATCTTACCGCCTATAGAAGGAATCCAGAATGAATGCTTAACATCAGATGATATCAAGTTAAAGTAAACTTTCTCATCAGTTGGAACAACTAAGTCTTGGCTAGTTACAACACCATAGTCTGGATATTCAAATTCCCACCAGTATAGATTTGCACGTACATTTACTACGATTGCGTCTTCTGGCTTACGGTTCTCATCCTCAATTGCATCCACTTCTGCAAGTTTAAATGTTGCAGTTACAACTGGAATTGTTAAGACAAGAAGTAAAAGAATAGGAATAACAGTCCAAATGATTTCTAGCTTATGATTCCCCTCAACTTGAACAGGAATGTTGTTTTCTTCACCTTTACGTCTACGGAATTTAACGACAACATAAATGAAGATTACAGTTACGACTGCAATGACCACAACCATGATAAGAGTACTTAACACCATAAGGTCGTACTGCATATCCGCTACCTCACCAGCAGGTTTAAGCGTGGAAAGAAACGGTTCACCACAGCCGGCTAAGACAAGCGTCATAACTGCGAATAATGAAAATAGACGCCATTTTGTCAGCCATTTTCTCATAGCTAAATCAAACCCCTCTTTCAGTAATTTAAAAGTCCTATCAGTATCTCATTTAAGGAACTCTTTTTATAAATAAATTCTTTTTAAGAAAGAATTTCAGCATTATACAATGGTGAAAAGCACCATTGAAACAAACAAGATTGTTAAATAGTTGATAGAGTAAACGAACATCTTTGTAGCCCATTTCATCTCTAAATCTTTATTGTTAAACCCTTTAAACCCAATGACAATCCATCCAACATTTAAGGCTGATGCTAAAATCAGAAAGCCTGTACCTAATTCATAAAGATAGAATGGTAATGGAAGTAAGCATGCAATCCATACCATTATTTGACGTTTTGTTATGTCAAACCCATGTACAACTGGAAGCATAGGAATGTTTGCTGCACGATATTCCTCTGTTCTACGCATTGCTAGAGCTAAAAAATGTGGTGGTTGCCAGATAAACATTATTAAAAATAGTACCCATGCCATCACGCTTAAATTGGCATCAACAGCCGCCCATCCAATTAAGGGTGGTACAGCACCAGAGACACTACCTATTACAGTATTAATTGTATACAGTCGTTTTGACCACATCGTATAAAGAAAGATATATGTAACAACTCCAACTAAAGAAATAATTGTTGCTGTTAATGTTGTCATTAACATAAATACAAACCCTACAGTTAGGAGAAAAATCCCAATCCACAATGCCTGAAGTGGATTCATTTTACCAGTTACAGTTGGTCTTTCCTTGGTACGTTCCATCAAGTGATCGATGTCACGATCATAATAGTTATTGATTGCACATGAACCTGCAATAACTAAGGAAGACCCAATTAACGTATATAAGACAAGATCGATATTAGCTAGAAACCCTTTATCACTAAAATAAAGCGCTAGCCATATACCAGTAAATGTTGTTATTGCATTTGAATTAACAATTCCTACTTTTATTAAAGAAAGAAAATCTTTCCAAAGCGTTGTTTCGTGTATATCGTTTGAATGATGCTTTATTGCGGCTTCATCCAAAACTTTTGTATTTGCCAATTATAGTACCTCCTAACTTTCATATCATTCTGCTAAAACTCTATTATCATGTATTTCCTATTTATTTGGCAAGGAGATGAAGGCGGTTCCAACATGCTAATTTTCTATATACTATGATACTAAAAAAACGACAAATTAAAAACGGTCTACTTGATATTAAATCATAATTCCACACGAAATTGTGAACAATTCATGAAGTAATTTTGTCGAAATTGTGAAAGGGTAACATCAAGATGGATTTCCTTAAATCCAAGCCTTCCTATTTTATCATAAATTTAGAAGTAATTCTTAAGAAATAAAAATCAATATGGAACAAAACTTCTTGTATTTCAATTAATGACAATACTTGTAATATATCCCCTTTTTATTTCTAGCAAACTCCAACTGAATATTCAACCCTTTTTAACAAATCATTTTTTATTAAATTTACAATCTCTGTTCATAAAGCTCGTAACTTTCTTAATATCGTATAACTTTGTGAACTTTTTAGTTAATTTATTGTCTTTTTCTTTTACATTGTGTACTATCGATGAGTATTTACCATTACATTTTTATCATTTTAGTATATAAGTAGGTGAACATTTTGCAACGTGCTCTTAAATGGTTTGCTGTTTTAACGACAATAATTATGTTATTTGTCTTAATCGGCGGTGCCCTTGTTACAAAGACTGAGTCAGGTGCAGGATGTGGAAATTCTTGGCCTTTATGTCATGGCGAGTTTGTGCCAAGTGAAATTACATTTGAGCTTGTTATAGAATTAAGCCATCGGTTAGTTAGTGGACTTGCTGGGATTACAGTTTTAATCCTTTCTATTTGGTCATGGAGAAAGATTGGCCATGTTAGAGAGACAAAATTCTTAAGCTTACTCTCGACATTCTTTTTAGTCCTACAAGCATTGATTGGCGCAGCTGCAGTTAAGTGGGGTCAGTCAGATGCTGTACTCGCTCTTCATTTCGGAATATCGCTTATTTCCTTTGCTTCTGTCTTACTTTTAACATTATTGATATTTGAAGTAGACAAAAAGTTTGATGCAAAAACGATAATTATCGATAAACAAATGAAGTCTCACATGATTGGTATTATTCTCTACTCTTATGTAGTTGTTTATACAGGTGCATATGTGAGACATAAAGGAGCTAGTCTTGCTTGTCCTGATTGGCCGCTTTGCAGTAGGCGTGCTGGAGGTATGCCCGTAACCTTGCATGAATGGATTCAAATGGGGCATCGTCTTGCCGCTGGTGTGATCTTCATTTGGATTGCATATGCAACTTGGCGAGCAATAAAACATCATAAGCATCAAAAAGTCATTTATTGGGGATGGATCATTGCGTTTATTCTAGTATGCTTACAAGTGACGACAGGTGCACTTGTTGTTATTACAGGATTGAATCTTTATATTGCTTTGTCCCACGCATTAATTATCTCTTGTTTATTTGGGCTATTAAGCTATTTCATATTGTTAGTAAGTAGAAACAAACTGAATTTAGAAAATCAAGCTGTTCTTGATGAGTCTAATGAGAAAACTAATTTTTAATAAATGAAAAGGGACTGACAATTATTTGTCAGTCCCTTTTCATTTAACCTTTCACTACTTCAATCAATAAATCACCGGTTTGAATACCTTCGCCATTTGATACATGAATTCCTTTTACAGTTCCCGCAAAAGGCGCTTGAACAGTTGTTTCCATTTTCATTGCTTCAGTAATAATGAGATGGTCACCTTTATTTACCTTCTCACCCTTTTCAACAAGAACTTTTATTACTGTTCCTGGCATTGTTGCTCCGATGTGTTCATCATTTCCACTATCCGCCTTTATCTTAGTAACTACAGTAGATTTGACGCTTTCATCCTTTATGACAACTTCACGAGGTTGTCCATTTAGTTCAAAGTAAACAATTCTTGTACCATCTGCTTGAGGCTCTCCAACTGAAACAAGTTTCACTATCAGTGTTTTTCCTTGTTCTATTTCAACCTCGATTTCTTCACCCAATCTCATACCATATAAGAAGGTAGGTGTATCCAACACCGAAATATCACCGTATGCATCACAAGTTTTAATATATTCTGTAAATACCTTTGGATAAAGTGCATTTGCTATTGCCTCAAAGCTTGTTACAGGTCTTCCCAAACTATGGAAAAGATCTTCTTTCATTGCCTGGAAATTAACAGGCTCAAGTCGTTCACCTGGTCGTTCAGTTAATGGGGAACGACCTTTTAATATAATCCGTTGCAACTCTTTTGGAAATCCACCATGTGGTTGACCTAAATAGCCTTCAAATAATTCAATGACTGAATCAGGAAAATCTAATGATTCTCCTCTTTCAAAAATATCATCTTCATTCAGTTTGTTTTGCACCATAAATAATGCCATATCTCCTACAACCTTTGAAGATGGTGTAACTTTAACAATATCTCCAAAAAGATCATTAACACGACGATACATTTCTTTAACGTCATTCCATTTGTCACCTAGCCCAACTGCTTTAGCTTGTTGCTGTAGGTTACTATATTGACCACCTGGCATTTCATGCATATATATTTCTGAATGAGGTGCATTCATACCGCTCTCAAAATCAGCATAATACTTTCTTACACCTTCCCAGTATTGTGAAAGCTTCTCTAGTGAATTTATATCAACCTTTGGCTGACGTTTGATTCCTTCTAGTGCATGGTATAGAGAATTAGCACTTGGCTGTGATGTTAAACCTGCCATCGAACTTACCGCCACATCAACAATATCTACCCCTGCTTCGATTGCCTTTGCATAGGTAAATATACCATTTCCGCTTGTGTCATGAGTATGAAGATGGATAGGTAAATCAACTGTTTCTTTAAGTGTTGAGATTAAGTTATATGCAGCTTGCGGTTTTAATAGTCCCGCCATATCTTTAATCGCTAAAATGTGGGCACCAGATTGTTCAAGTTCCTTTGCCAAATCCTTATAATAAGTAAGGTCATATTTTTGCCTAGTAGAATCAAGAATATCTCCTGTATAACAAATTGCAGCTTCAGCAATTTTGCCATTATCTCGAACAGCATCAATGGCCAAAGTCATACCTTTTACCCAGTTAAGACTATCAAATATTCTAAAGACATCAATGCCTGCGAAAGCAGACTTTTCTACAAATTCTTTAATTACATTATCAGGATAATTTTTGTATCCTACTGCATTTGATGCACGAAGCAGCATTTGTAACAGCACATTTGGAGCCTTTTCTCTAATAGTTAACAGACGCTCCCATGGATCTTCTTTTAAAAAGCGATAAGCAACATCAAACGTAGCTCCTCCCCACATTTCTAAGGAGAATAAATCAGGAATCAAACGTGCAGTCGGTTCAGCAATATGCTTTAAGTCAGTAGTACGTACACGTGTAGCAAGTAAGGATTGATGCCCGTCTCGGAAAGTGGTGTCTGTTAATAAAACTTGCGATTGATCCTTAATCCAGTTGACCAGTCCATCAGCACCATGAGTATCTAATATTTGCTTTGTTCCACTAGGAATTTCCTCAGTGTATTTGACCTTTGGAATAACAGGCTTATCAAAAACTGGCTTCTTCTTTTCCCCAATTCCCGGAAATCCATTCACAGTTACATTCCCTATATATGTAAGCATTTTAGTTCCGCGATCCTTACGTTTTGGAAAGACAAATAATTCAGGAGTTGAATCAATAAATGATGTATTATATTTTCCAGATAAAAAGTCTTGATGCTTAACGACATTTTCTAAAAACGGTATATTTGTTTTAATGCCACGAATTCTGAATTCCCTTAAGTTTCTGACCATTTTAGATGCAGCTTGCTCAAATGTTAGTGCCTGAGTTGAAAGTTTAACCAATAATGAATCATAATGTGGTGTAATTACTGCACCTTGAAAGCCATTCCCAGCGTCTAGTCGTACGCCAAAACCACCACCCGAACGATAAGCCATAATCTTACCTGTATCTGGCATAAAATTATTAAGAGGATCTTCAGTTGTTACACGTGATTGAATAGCATAACCATTTATCTTAATTTGTTCTTGAGATGTGATACCGATTTCCTTACCAGTAAGCAAATGACCTTGAGCGACCATAATTTGCGTTTGAACGATATCAATTCCGGTTATCATTTCAGTAATAGTATGCTCAACTTGAACACGTGGGTTTACTTCTATGAAAAAGTATTCCTCACCTGAAACTAAAAATTCAACTGTTCCTGCGTTTAAATATTGAACATTTTTCATTAATTTCACAGCTGCTTCACATATCTCAATTCTCAATTCCTCAGATAGAGAAACACTTGGTGCAACTTCAACAACCTTTTGATGACGTCTTTGAACAGAGCAATCCCTTTCATAAAGGTGTACAATATTTCCCTCATGATCACCAAAAATCTGCACTTCAATATGCTTAGGGTTTTCTATGAATTTCTCGACATATACCTCATCATTACCAAAAGCGGCTTTCGCTTCAGATTTAGCCCGTTCATATGATTCTTTTAATCCAGATTCACTACGAACGATGCGCATCCCTCTTCCACCACCACCTAAAGAGGCTTTAATCATGAATGGATAACCGAAATTTTCACCAAATTGGATCGCTTCGTCCAAGTTTGTAACTGGTCCATCACTTCCAGGAATAACTGGAATACTCGCTAACTCAGCTTGTGTACGTGCCTTTACTTTATCACCAAACATGTCTAAGTGTTTTGATTCAGGTCCAACAAAAGTAATCCCTTCCTCTTCACAGCGTCTAGCGAAATGAATATTTTCAGATAAAAATCCATAACCCGGATGGATAGCGTCTACTTTATTATTTTTTGCAATTTCGATAATACCTTCAATATCCAAATAAGCATCGATTGGCTTCTTACCCTCGCCTACAAGATATGCTTCATCAGCTTTATACCGATGATACGAACCAGAATCCTCTTTAGAATAAATCGCAACTGTACGAATATGTAATTCTGTACATGCGCGAAATACACGGATCGCAATTTCGCCTCTGTTTGCAACTAATAATTTGCTAATCTTTCTTAACGACATAATAATCCCCCTTTTGACAGTGCAATATGTTATTCTTTATCGAAAAGTATAACATATTGTACTAATTACGTAACACATTTAATTGTTTCTTTAACGCATTGAAGAGTTGTTTTTTTGTTGTAATGGCTTGATAACTGCAGCAGGCTTGACTTCTTGAGTTGTTGGCTTTTGATACGTTTCTCGATATGTGGTAAACATTGAAACATTAACTAGTAGTCCCATGGAAATGAGCAATAAAAGGATCGAGGAACCTCCATAACTAATAAAGGGAAGCGGAACACCAGTAATCGGTATAAGCCCTGTTAAGCCGCCAAGGTTAATCATTGCTTGAATAGCTATCATACTTGAGATTCCGACCGAAAGTAATGTACCAAAAGGATCCTGACATTTACGAGCAATGGAAAATCCTTTTAAGATAATAAATGAGAGAAGAATTAGAACAAACATGACACCAAAGATTCCTAATTCCTCAGCAATTACTGCCATGATAAAATCTGTGTGCGATTCAGGTAGGTATCCGTACTTTTGTACACTTTGACCGAGTCCTAATCCTGTTAAACCACCAGATCCTATGGCGTAAAATGAGTTTACTAGCTGATAACCAGCTCCACCTTCATGAGCAAAAGGATCTGCAAAACCAGTGAAACGACTTAACCGTTCCTCACTAAAAATTTGATCAGCTTTAAACATGATTATAGGTGACATAAGAATACCGAATAATAAAACGAGAGAAATAAGTTTGCCTATACTTTTAATCGCCATTCCAGAGCAAAGGATCATACAAATCGCGATCATTCCTATTATAAAAGCAGTCCCAAAATCCGGCTGAATAATCACAAAAAAACAGATGATCCCAGTAAAAATCAATGGTGGTAAAACCCCTCTACCAAATTCATCTATGTATGATTGTTTCTTATCATAAACTGCTGCTAAATAAATAATCACACTAAGTTTTACAAATTCACCAGGCTGAAGATTCATTCCACCTAGCTTAATCCAACTTTGTGCATTTCCTGCAACGTGACCAATAAAAAATAAAGAGACTAACAAACCAATAGAACCAAACACAATTAACTTCAACATTCCACTTGTTAGAAAAGCTCTATATGGAAAAATCATCATCACGATAAAGGCTAAACCACCAGCAATTAAAGCTAGTTTTTGACGCTGAAAAAAATAATCAGCTTCCACCTCATAGCGAGCAACAGCTGTTATCATACTAGAGCTATAGACCATAACAAGTCCAAATGCGCATAATAAAACCACAGCTAATATTAATGAATAATCATAAGATTTTAGTATTTTCTTAACCATTATTATCTCTTCCTTATCTAATCATGGGGTTATTCTATGTTGCTTTTATTTTACTATATCTTCGACCTAGAAAAATGAAATTCCTTTAAAAACTTGTTAAAAATAAAAAAACTCAAACTTACTTAAAGTTAGTTTGAGTTTTGGTTAATTATTTGGCTGTAAATGCATCATGTAATGCAGACAACTCTCGCTCAAGTGAATCAAGCAGGTCTTTTCCTTCACGTTCCTCAATTAAGCCTAGCCTTACAGCAAAGTCTATTTCTCTAGATAAACCAAACATTTGTGTATCTAAAACCTCTTCATAAAGAGGACATTGAGGCATCGTTAAATTGTCCATTTGGACTTTAATCAATTTCATGATTTTGTCAGCATCTGCCTTTAATATAGCAAGTGCCTTTTCTCGATGATCAACAGCAATCTCAGACGCCAAATTAATCCCTCCGTTTCCGAGCGATTACCCTTTTCTATGTATTAATATTAAATCCAAATCGTTGAAAAAGCAAGGACAAACAGCCTAAACATGAACTTTTACTTTCAATGAATTGTGATTTCTATAAGAAGCAGGTAATTTCAGCTCAAGTAACACAGTTAGAATGTGCATTTTTCATATAGTGTGACAAATTTTCTTGAAAAGCTTATACTTGCGATGTAAAGGAGTGTTTATAATGGAAGCAATCGTCATGATAAAAGGCAAGGTGGATTATGAAATAACATTAGATCCTGGTGTGTGGATCTTCGATGATAGAAAAGTTGATTTAACCACTTTTTTTATCACAGAGCAAGAAACAACAGATGAACTCGAAGAATATACGAAGTCAGTATCAAAGCATTGGGAAAGAGAAATTAGAGAAGGAGCAATTTACCCTCCTACACTAAAAACTGAACGTACATACGAAAAACAAAGAGTGTTAAATGGTTCATTTGGAGTTCCATTAAAGCCCTTTCTTCAAAATGCAGGAATTCAAGATGATGCATTAAAAGTTGAATTTGTTACTAATGAAAAACCTTTCATAATATCGATTGAGGAAGCAAATGAAGTCATATTAGGATTTAGTATGCAAGGCAAGCCATTAAAGGAAGATGGACCAATCTACGTTTATTTAGGAGACGGTTCAAATGCATCTGATCCGGTAAAGCATATAAAACAAATCAATGTTCTTTAATGTTGGTTCATCATCTGTAAAAAGGGGCAGACAGAGCTAAACCTTCTGCCCCTTTTTAAACCTTCACTTAAAGCAAATCTGCTGCAAGCTGTGCCAAACCTGATCGTTCACCTTTTACTAAGCGCACATGTCCGGCGATTGGCTGATCCTTAAATTTTTCAACTACATACGTGAGCCCATTGTTATACTCATCTAAATACGGATGATCAATTTGTTCGGGGTCACCCATTAAGACGATTTTACTTCTCTCACCAACACGGGTCAAAATCGTTTTAACCTCATGCTTTGTTAAGTTTTGCGCTTCATCGATCAGAATAATTTGTTCAGGGATACTTCTTCCTCTAATATACGTTAGTGCCTCAACTTCGATTGAACCCATCCCCGCTAATATAGCATCAAGCTCTCCTGGTTTTTTCGTATTAAATAAATACTCTAAATTATCATAAATTGGTTGCATCCAAGGTCTTAGCTTTTCTTCCTTTTCACCTGGTAAAAATCCTAAATCTTTCCCTACAGGAACGATTGGTCTTGCAACAAGTAACTTTTTATAAGTACCTAAATCCTCTGTTTGCATGAGTCCCGCAGCAAGAGCCAGTAATGTTTTGCCGGTTCCTGCTTTGCCAATAAGAGTTACTAATGGTATGTCGGTTCGTAGTAATAGCTCTAATGCCATCGTTTGCTGAACATTTCGAGGTCGAATTCCCCAAATATGATCATGATCAAATACAAGTCGTTGAATCTTCTTCCCAGAATGATCTACCTTGCCTATTGCTGAAGCGGAGCCGCCTAACGCATCCTTCATAACGACAAACTGATTGGGGTAAAATGGATGATTTGTTATCTCAGAAAGAATTAATTCATTTTTTTCATAAAAACGATCTAATTTATCACTACTTATATACAAATCAAGAAATCCTGTGTAAATATGATCAATTTCTACTACACGGTCACTGAGAAAATCCTCTGCAATTAGCCCAATTGCATCTGCTTTAACCCGAACTAAAGTGTCTTTACTGACTAATATTACAGCTCGGCCATTTTCCTTCGTCTGCTCCTCTAATGATAAATTTTTGGCAACTGCTAAAATACGGTTATCATTTGTTTTTTCTACAAAAATTTCTTGAAGCTGATGAAATGAACGATGATTTAATTCAATCCTTAATGATCCACCGTTTGGCAAAGGAATTTTCTCATGTAATTTTCCTGATTCCCTTAGTTGATCAATCAGTTTTGATACTTGTCTAGCATTACGGCCTATTTCGTCCATGTAGCGCTTTTTTGAATCCACCTCTTCTAATACTACTGCGGGAATAATTACCTCATTTTCTTCAAAAGAAAAAATTGAATTCGGATCTTGCAACAATACATTTGTGTCTAGAACATAAATCTTCCTCAAACCTCCGCCTCCTACTCCGTTGCTATTTTTTTATGGAGTGAAACAATTAGGTAGTGAAAAAAAGTCAAGCTGTGAATGAAGCGTTGCTAAAATATATGAAAGGATGAATAAAGATAGAAGGTTTATTAAACAATAAAGTTAAAAAGCAAGGAAAAAACCTTCATTCAGGACCTTCATATATGTGATCCTAACTTTTAAGGAGTGATTTCATGAGATATTTATTTACTGTTTTACTACTAACAGCCATTGCTCTTACCGGTTGTACTGTAAATCAAGGTGCACCGAAAACAGATCAAGAAAATGATGATGGCACACCAATTAATGTTAAAAATAGTGTTGATGAAAATATTGATCGTAAAACTGGTCAACAAATTTCAAAGCATTTAGTTGAACTTGCCAATGAAATTCCACAAGTGAATGATGCAACAGCAGTAGTTATAGGCAAATTTGCTGTTATAGGTATTGATGTAAATTCAGAATTAGATCGAAATAAAGTTGAATCGATAAAATATACTGTTGCTGAAAGCTTGATGCATGATCCATATGGTGCAAGTGCTGTTGTAATTGCTGACGCTGATACAAATGTCAGACTCCGTGAGATGGGCCGTGAAATCAGCGAAGGTCGCCCTATTGTCGGTATACTTGATGAGCTAGCAGCTATTGTAGGACGCGTTGTTCCTGAGATACCAAATGAAATCCTTGACAACCAACAAAAACAGCCTACTAATCAAAATAATGATCAATTATCGAATGATGAAGAAAAATTGTTAGAAAAAGAACAACAAGATCAATCTAACAACCATATGAAGAAATAGGTTAAAAAGTCTTACAAAATTTCAAAAGGACTGCCCCCTAATTGATGAATAAATAAGAATTAAAGTATGACCATGTATTTGAATACATGTAGTACTGTTCTTTAGAATTCATCAGCTTAGTAGCAGTCCTTTTCTATGCATTATTCTTCATAGCAATTAATACTTGCTTATCTAGTTTAGCAGCAGCTTTCTCATCATATGTTTTTTCATAAAGTGGTTCTGAAGATATTTTAGAACCGTAAAACATAACATCGCGAACTTCTGAAATTGTTAATTCAATTAATGCTAGTTTAAGCGGAACACCTTCAAGCCTTTCCTCTTTTATATGCGCATTTCCATTTATCGAATATGTAGATTCGTTTGCAATCATATTCAAAACAATTGCAGGATGTTGTTTGATATTTTCAACAATTCTTGAGCGTTGATCAATTGCGAAGAAAATTCGATCTCTATCGGGTGCATATACCCAAGAAATCGCACTTACATTTGGAGAATTTGTTTCATGGTCTATTGTTGCAATTGTCACGAAACGTTCTTTCTGTAGACCATTAAATAATGGTTCAATCAATTCTGTTTCAACCTTATTTGCCATTGGAATCCCTCCCTTTCCGCTTTATACTAATATCATACCCTTTTTTCTAAATTGTTCCAACTATAAGTCATTCTTGATGTGTGTTTTTCATGGAAATATGAAAGGTTACCAACTAACTTATTATTTTTATCCACTTTTGTCTTCTTAACGTATAATGTCCAAATAGGAGAAAACGCTTATATGTTCTACAAATTAGTCGGCGATTGAAAACGTCATATTTGTTTTTGTATAATACGTGATATACTAGTAAGAAAGAGCGCTATTATTAAGCTGCTACAATAATTGTTTGAGGTGAATAATGAGAGTAAAATGTGTTATTTGTGATAAGGTTGAGACGATTGAAGATGAAACGTTAATTGCGAAACGTCTAAGAAACCGTCCGATTCATACATATATGTGTAAACCATGTAATGAGAGAATTGAAGAAAAAACAAATGCTCGAATTGCTACAGGAAAATTCAGATTATATCAGGACAAAAAGTCTGAAGATTCTTGGTGAGCAAATCCATATGGAGAGGATTCTTAACTGGGGTGATTAGCGGAACTGTTTTAGGTTTGTTCTTAAAATTTATTCAATTTATTACAGAATTAAAAGTCTATACACTTTTGTTAAACATAGATTTTTTGTATAACAAACACTTACCAGAAACGCTAGAGTTCTCACTCCATTTAATTGTTTCCATTTTTATAAGCGTAGTATATTTTTACTTTTGCGAAAAGTTGAACCTTCATCTCAGGCAACAATTCGTTCTATCGTTTGTTTTTACAACCCCAACAGTTCTATTATATTTTCCACTTTCGATTTTTTCCATAAAAGAAACTCCAGCCTTAAGTAATGGACTAGCCATTTTATGGTGGATAATAGGTCATTTTCTATATGCACTACTTCTCCCACTAATGTTTAATCAAATAAAACAAAGGTTCTGACATTTGAATCAGAACCTTTGTTTTATTTAACCTCTTCTGCTTCTTGTTTCTTTGATTGATAGAGTCTTATCTTATAAATGATTAATATAAGCGAAGCAACAACCAATCCTTCTGCCACCGGTAAAAATATCCCTAAAAAGGTTAGAACTGTACAACCCAAAGCTAAAAACAAATAAATAACAGCTGATTTTAAAATAGGTAGTTTTTTCGCAAATCCCAGCTTAAAAACAAGGATGGATAAAAGGAGAATGGTTATATAAAGCATCCACATTCCTACCTTTGGGTATTCGACAACACGATATAAGCTTGGAAAAAACGAAAGCCTTTCTGTTACATCCAATTTTTCTCCTCCTAGCACAGTACCTTTCCTCAATACATGATTTTAGAATGTATAGAAAGAGGCTGAATCAAAGTGAATCAGCCCTCTTTTTTATTTTATAAAAATAATTTCTTAAGCTTAAATCCCTGCTAATTTTTTCTTTTTCGCTGATTTTTCACGCTCGTTTTTGTCAAGAATTTTCTTTCTAAGTCTGATTGATTCTGGTGTTAATTCACAATACTCATCTTCATTCAAGTATTCAAGCGCTTCTTCTAAAGACATGATACGTGGTTTTTTCATCGTGTTCGTTTGATCTTTGTTAGCTGAACGAATATTTGTTTGTTGTTTCATTTTGCAAATATTTACAACTAGATCATTTTCACGAGTATGTTCTCCAACAATCATACCTTCATAAACATCCACACCAGCTTCAATGAAGATAATACCGCGATCTTCGACTCCTTGAATACCATAAGTTGTGGATTTACCATTTTCCATGGAAACAAGTACACCTTGACGACGTCCTCCAACCTGACCCTTCTGCATTGGTTGGTAGCTATCAAAAGTATGATTAATAATACCAAAACCACGAGTTAAAGACATAAATTCTGTTGAATAACCTATTAATCCACGAGCAGGTACATTAAAGATTAATCTTACTTGACCGTTACCATTGTTGATCATATCGATCATTTCACCTTTACGGGCACCGATTGATTCCATTACTCCGCCAGTATGTTCTTCAGGTACATCGATTTGTACACGTTCAACCGGCTCACATTTTACACCATCAATTTCTTTTACGATAACCTCTGGTTTAGAAACTTGAAGTTCAAAACCTTCACGGCGCATATTTTCAATTAAGATTGAAAGATGAAGCTCTCCACGTCCAGAAACGATCCAAGCATCTGGAGAAGCAGTTGGGTCAACACGTAAGCTTACATCTGTTTGTAATTGAGACAATAAGCGTTCTTCTATTTTACGAGAAGTAACAAATTTACCTTCACGTCCTGCGAATGGACTGTTATTTACAGCAAAAGTCATTTGTAATGTTGGTTCATCAATACGAAGAATTGGTAAAGCTTCTTGATGTTCCACAGGACAAACCGTTTCACCAACGTTAATATCTTCCATTCCAGATACAGCGACTAGGTCCCCAGCTTCTGCTTGTTCAATTTCAACACGTCTTAAGCCTTGGAAGCCAAATAGTTTTGTTACACGGAAGTTCTTAATAGAACCATCGATTTTCATTAAGGATACTTGCTGGCCAACTTGCATTGTTCCACGGAATACACGTCCGATACCAATTCGTCCAACATAATCATTATAATCAAGTAACGCTACTTGGAATTGTAGTGGTTCCTCTCTATTATCGACTGGTGCTGGAATATGTTCAACAATCGAATCAAATATAGCGACCATGTTTTCCTCTTGATCTGCTGGATCTGGGCTTGTACTTGCAGTTCCATTTATTGCAGAAGCAAATACAACTGGGAAATCCAACTGATCTTCATTTGCATCAAGCTCAATAAATAAATCTAACACTTCATCAACTACTTCTGATGGACGTGCAAAATCACGGTCGATTTTATTTACCACTACAATTGGAGTTAAATTTTGCTCTAACGCTTTCTTTAAAACAAAACGCGTTTGTGGCATACAGCCTTCATAAGCATCTACAACAAGTAGAACTCCATCTACCATTTTCATGATACGTTCTACCTCTCCACCAAAGTCAGCATGGCCTGGTGTATCCATGATGTTAATACGAGTGTCTTTATAATTAATTGCTGTGTTTTTAGCTAAAATAGTAATCCCGCGTTCGCGCTCTAAATCATTTGAGTCCATTGCACGTTCTGCGACATTTTCGTTTGTACGGAATGTTCCTGATTGGTGCAAAAGTTGATCAACCAATGTTGTTTTACCATGGTCTACGTGGGCAATAATAGCTATGTTGCGAATATCGTTTCGTAATTTCACTCTTTCATCTCCTAAAAATGTATATTCAAATAGGCTCTACTAAAAGGTTTTCCATACTTTAAATAAGTAATACAGTATGACTTTTCGCAGTATTCTAATTGTTATCATTATAATTTCAAAATTACCTTCGATATTATACCATAAACAATGTAGAAAAGTGTTAAGATTTTAGTTAAACTAAAGGAAGTATAATAAAATATTTTTCTTTTCGGTTGGGAGAGGTCGGTTTTATGAGACTTGGTAAGTGGATTTTTGTCGTATTAGCTTTCTTAGCTGCAGCTTGTATGATAGGAATAGGAATTGCTGTAGGAGAGCGGAGTATACCTGGAATTCTACTAGCGATCATTGGATTAAATGCCGTTATGGCATCAGGCTTTATCATGAAAAAAAGAATGCGCGAAAAAGGACTTTTATAAGTCATCAACCATTAATAATATAGAAAGCGAAGGCTTATGCTTTGTATTAATAGCTAAAGCCTTCGTTTTTCTTATATTAAAATTCCATTTGAAAAAGAAAAGCAAAAATTATAAAGGCTTAACTGCTATCATAAACTCTTTTGATGAGTATTCATCGAACTCGACCTTAAATTGTTCAAATCCACACTTCCCCAAAAATTGAATCCATGTACCCTGTTGAATTGGACAACCAACGAATAACGCTTTATGTCCTTTTCGACTTAGTTCACTTCCAATTTCAGTTACGATACTTTTCCCAAAGCCTTTCATCCGTAATTGTGGATGAACAAGAATAGTTCCAATCCAAGGTTTCTCATTTGCTGGAGACCATTCCATTAAATAGGTCACGCCTACCTGTTTGTCACCTGATTTCCAAATTCTCCATTCACCATTGAACATTTTGTACGACAATAAATATGAATGCAAATCTTCTACTTTACATTCCTCACTTTGCCATTCGTTGCTTTCAAAAATGATTTCTTTAAAAAACTCATAATCATCTTTTTCTAAAGCACTTGAAGAGAGTGAAATCACTAGATTAAGTATTCCGTTAATATTAAGTTGTGAAGACTTTTTTCACCGACGAAGAAAGAATTCTTTGTAAGTAAATCAAGCTTCTCACCCGTAATCGTTGACATACTCCCTCCTACCTCTTCAATTAATACCAAGCCAGCTGCAAAGTCCCATGGAGCGAGTCTCATTGTCATATATGCGTCAAGACGACCTGAGGCAACATAGGCACACTCTAGGGCTGCAGAACCATATGAACGTGTCCCACGTACCTTTTTTACAATTTTGGTCATTAGATTATGATCAATCCGTGGATTTTCTAATAACCATGTAGCATTAACACTTACGATCGCTTCTTCTATCTTTACTTTGTCAAGCATCGGTAACGGGAGGTCATTCATAAATGCTCCTTCCCCTTTAAACGCATGATACAATTCATTATGTACAACATCATAAATCAACCCTATATATCCTATACCATCCCCGTATATACCTACTGAAATGGCAAAATTTCTTTGCTGGTGAACAAAGTTCATTGTTCCATCAATTGGATCAATAATCCACAATACTCCATCTAATGATGTTACTTCATCACCATAGCCTTCTTCCCCTAATATTCGATGTTCTGGGTAGGTTTCTTGAATTTTACCAATTAAAAATTGTTCAATTTCCTTATCCATATTCGTCACTAAATCGTTAGGATTAGACTTATATTGAATAGAAAGTGTGGAATCAAAGGAATTACGAATTTTTTCCCCTGCTTCTTTTACCCACTGTTTTGCCTTTTGATCAATGTCCTTCCAATTCGTCATAAAGTAACCTCATTTCTATGTAAAAAATTCACTCGTGCTATGTTAAGGATACTGTATTGAATTAAAGGAAAGCAAGTAAGATCAATCAATTATTGTTGCGCAGATAAAAACGAACCCAACGAGGTTCGTTTGTAGATTTCCTCATCTCCCGCTATGCTTGGAGCTTCATCCACTCTTTTCGTAATTTTTCTAACTTTAGCTTACATTCTGTTTTTTTCTTTGAATCTTTATTTTGCATAGCTTCATAAAGGGTGGCTAATTCGTAATCCAATTCAAGCCTTAACACCCCAATACGATTGTTAATGATTTTTTGTCCACTTGTTTTCACAATTTGTTTCATCTTTCTACCGCCCCTTTCTTCTCTTTTTCATTAAACAAGGTAACCATGAAACGATTTCAAAGATTCATTTAAGGTATTTAATAGTTTTTTTATATAATATGTGAGTCTAAAAAAAGTTGGAACTATCCGAATGAAATTGTGTATTTACCTAGTTTCTTGGCCAACTACAGCGATATACTTGCCAGAGTTTTGTTAAAGGATTACGCTATTCTAATACCACCTACACTTTATACCGAAACGTGTTATTCGTATTTCGAAAGCATATCATTGTGCTAACATGTGCTTATCCGTATATAATATAAGCTCAACATTTGAAATAGGAAATGTAGGAATAATAGGAGGATTTAGATCAATGAATTTTGATGGGTTTACTAGTAAAGATTTTGAAACATTTACTATAGATGGTTTAGAGGACCGAATGGACGCAATTCGGGAGCGTATACAGCCTAAATTTCAAATAATTGGCCAAACATTAACTGATGATTTATCATCTGTCTTACAAAATGAAATGTTTTTACATATTGCTAAGCATGCAAGAAGAACGATAAATCCACCAAAAGATACATGGTTAGCGATCGCTGCAAATAAACGCGGCTACAAACAACACCCCCATTTTCAAGTTGGTTTATTTGATGACCATCTCTTTATCTGGCTTGCCTTTATTTACGAATTACCTAATAAAGAAAACATAGCGTTAAATTTCTTAAACAATATGGATATTATTAAAAATTCAGTTCCAGATGATTTCTGTGTGTCATTAGATCATACAAAAAAAGATTCTATCCCATTCTATGTTATTGACTTAAAAAGTTCTCTAGAGCGGTTCAGAGACGTTAAGAAAGCTGAGTTTCTTATCGGTCGTCACATAAATGTGGAAAACCCAATATTGAATGACGGTGATAAGTTACTTAAAGTTATTCTTGAAACCTTTCAAACACTAATCCCTTTGTATAAACTGTCATTAGAATTAAAAAATGTCCAGTCTCTATGAGCCTGGACATTTTTTATTGATAACATTAGCTACATCTTTACAATATGTAGTTCTTCAGATGTCTTTGCTTTTTTTATAACTCGATAGGTTGAATATCCACTTACCTCTTCAAATTCATTACCAATCGATTTTTCTTCAGCTTTACTCGGAACAATCTCTTTAAACCTACGATATGCATTCATTAATTGTATACGATCAATCCCTTTTTCATATGCTTTCTCTATACACTCAAAAAAATTAATCACGTCAACAGTTTCTTCTGTACTCCAGTCCAAGGAGATCGGATATTGATAATCCATGATGTTACATTCCTCACTCTCTTTTTTAGAAGCAGCAGTCTACATAGTAACTACTTATTTCCATTCTCTACGAATAGCTTCAGCTTCTATGATCATTTTTGCTATTAGGTCATTTACAGATGGTACGTCTGAGATAAGTCCTATTACTTGACCCGCCCATGCAAAACCTTCATCTATTTTACCATCATAAATATATCTTTTGTTAGCAACACCACTAATATAATTCTTAAGATCCTCATATCCACCTGAATCTTTTTCTATTTCAAGAATTTGATCTGTCCATTTATTCGCAATCGCCCTTGCTGGAGCACCTATTGATTTTTTGATGACGACCGTATCATTTTCATCACATTCTACTAGTGCTTGCTTATAGACTTGGTGTGCATGTACACATTCCTTGGTTGCGATAAATCGTGTACCCATTTCGATTCCTTCAGCACCAAGACTTAGTGCTGCCATTAAACCTCGTCCATCACCAATACCACCAGATGCTATGACAGGTATAGATACAGCATCTACAACTTGAGGAATTAACACCAACGTCCCGACATCGCTTCTTCCTAAGTGACCCCCACCTTCCTGACCGACAACCATTACAGCATCTGCACCTAGCTCTTCAGCCTTTATAGCTTGCCGCTTTGCAGCAACTAAGACAAGTTTCATTACATCCACACCTTTTAACATATCAAAAATTGGTGCAGGATTGCCACCCGTCATTGAGATGACTGGAACCTTTTCTTCAATGGCCACCTCAACAAGCTCTTCATACCCCCGTCCATGTTGACCTATTGCAAAGTTTACACCGAATGGCTTAGAGGTTTTTTCTCGGAGTTTTTTTATTTCTGCTTTTAATGCATCTGGCGCTCCTAATGACATTGCCGTAATTTGACCTAAACCTCCTGCATTTGAGACAGCAGCTGCTAATTCAGAATATGCTAAATAAGCCAGACCTCCTTGTACAATTGGATATTGGATATTTAAAATATCAGTTACTCTTGATTTCCAATCCATCTCATAAGCCCCCTCTCCTCTAATACACTTTTCTATTCTAGACCAATAAAGAAAATCCTTCATGAATGAATGTTTAGGGGTTGCGAAGACTAACTAAAGCATTTGCAAATACAGCAAAGTTAAGCATTATTTTTATTGACTGTCATTATTGATAAAGGTATAATTCATTTGTTTTTATAAATATACAGATTTCGACATGATTCGTCTGACGGTAAAATTGATTATTTCAAAACACTAAAATAAGGCAACGGCATTATATATATTTGCGAGAGATTAACCTTTACTCAATGCTTTATCCCGTTTCCTTTTCTTCATATTTTCTCTGAAGACAGCATGTAGGATATATCAATTATTAATGAAAAAAGAAGGTGGAAAAACGTTGTCACAAAAAGAAACACCGTTGTTCACAGGTTTAATTGAACATGCAAAAAAAAATCCAATTCAATTTCATATTCCTGGTCATAAGAAAGGTGCGGGAATTGATCCTGAATTTAGAAGCTTTATCGGCGATAATGCTTTATCAATTGATTTAATTAATATTGGGCCATTAGATGACCTTCATGCCCCAAAAGGGATGATCAAGAAAGCTCAAGAGCTTGCTGCAGAGGCATTTGGAGCGGATTATACATTTTTTTCTGTACAAGGGACAAGTGGAGCGATCATGACAATGGTTATGGCTGTTTGCGGACCAGGAGATAAAATTATTGTACCTCGCAATGTTCATAAATCAGTTATGACTGCGATTGTTTTTTCAGGAGCAATACCAATTTTCATACATCCTGAAATTGATAAGAACTTAGGTATCTCACATGGAATTACAAATGATGCGGTAGAAAAGGCTCTTGAACAGCATCCCGATGCTAAAGGTGTACTTGTTATTAATCCTACTTATTTCGGAATTTCTGCTGATCTAAAAGAAATTGTTGAAATCGCTCATTCCTACAATGTTCCAGTTTTGGTAGATGAAGCACATGGGGTCCATATTCATTTCCATGAGGAATTGCCTTTAAGCGCAATGCAGGCTGGTGCAGATATGGCTGCGACAAGTGTCCATAAGCTTGGCGGATCGATGACACAAAGTTCTGTGTTAAATGTTAGAGGTTCTTTAGTGTCACCTCAGCGGGTACAATCGATATTAAGTATGATGACAACTACATCTACTTCTTATTTATTATTAGCATCACTTGACGTAGCTAGGAAGCGTTTAGCTACAGAGGGACGTGAATTAATCGATAAGACAATTGAGTTAGCTAATTATACGCGTGATAAAATTAATGCAATCGAAAATATTTATTGTATTGGCAAAGAAATTTTAGGAACAAAAGCAACCTTTGATTATGACCCTACAAAATTAATTATTCCAGTTTATGAACTAGGTTTAACGGGATATGACGTCGAAAAATGGCTTCGTGAAAAATACCAAATCGAAGTGGAATTATCTGACTTATATAATATTTTATGTATTATTACACCTGGCGATACGAAGAATGATGTAGATACCCTTATTAAAGCCCTCCAGGAGCTCTCTAGTGAGTTCCAATTAAAAAAGGATGATCAAGACGTTAAGGCTCGTATTTTACTGCCTGATATACCTGTATTAGCTCTAACACCAAGGGATGCATTTTACGCTGAGACTGAAATCGTCCCTTTTAACGAATCTGCAGGTAGAATCATCGCTGAATTTATAATGGTATACCCACCAGGAATCCCAATCTTTATTCCTGGTGAGATTGTAACTGATGATAATTTAGCATATGTTACGAAAAATCTTGAAGTAGGGTTACCAGTACAAGGACCTGAAGATCCAACTTTAAATACAATTCGCGTGATTAAAGAACACCGTGCAATTCGATAAATTTGTTACTGTGAAGTTCACTGGGCGCTAAAACTGGATGTTAAAGTGTTATCCACCGTACAAAAATTTTATAATTTGTAACAAAAATAAAGCACGCAACATAATTGTTGCGTGCTTTATTCCCCCTTAAAAACTTTATATATAACCCCTTATTTGACCTCGACAACATTTATTTTCTGATCTTCTTTGCAGCAATTATGATGATTACATTTACCATATAATGTTGTCACTTTTTCTACCTCAATATGACCGATAGTAGAGTTGCAGTTTTGACAAATGATTGTTCCCATCTCCATACCCCTTTTCAATCATGATTTTATCACTCTCAAAGTCTTATAATCTTTGAAAGCGTTTAACCTTTGTTATTATTATAATAATATGTCACAATCGATCCGTCAAGTGTTAATTTGTATAACACATTTATTATTTCCAGTGGAATATGCATCCTTTATCAGAAATTTCATTACATACCTTAGGAATAAAAGTACATTAAATACCAAACGCTTACACTTCTTAGTACATATTTAGAGCGAGTTTACAACTCCAAATACACCATTAAACAATTCACTTTATAGAAGCGGGATCAACCATTTTATATCCTTTTTCTTTTAACCTATTAACAATCCCTTCAAGGGCCGCATTTGTCCATTCTCTGTCGTGCATAAGAAGGTTTGCTCCATTTGTTAATAGCGAAGTATTCACCATTATCTCAACCAAGGCATCTTTATTCATATATTCCTTTTCCCAGTCATACCCATAAGTCCAGTTCATTAAGAGCATACCTTCTTTCGCTACTAACTTTTTACTATAGTCTGTATTGCTGCCGAATGGAGCACGAAAAAACCTTGGTTTTTCTCCAATAATTTTCTCAATTTGGGAGTTCAACTCCATAATTTCTGTATATTGCTGCTCTTCGGTTAAATCCTTCAAATTACGATGTGTCATTGTATGATTACCAATTTGAAAACCAAGATCATAGATTTCTTTTAACATTTTCTTTTTTTCATCCGTTTGAATAAAATGTCCATTTACAAAAAAAATCGCTTTAACATTTAATTTTTTTAAAGTTTTTGCCATTTCTAATGAATATTTATCAGGTGCATCATCGATAGTAAGTAAAACAACTCGTTCCTCAGTATCCTCATTTATTGGATTGACTGTCCAATTTACATCATTTAGTTCGTATAATGTTTCCAACTCGACAGGTTTTGCCACATCTATTACTTTCCCATCAACGGACTTTGCTGTATCCTCCATTTTGTCAGTAACATCTTCTAGCTTTATTTCATTTTCAGAATCTTTGTTAACCTTTTCAATAGCACATCCTGAAAGAAGGAGTAAAACTGAAAGTAGTAAAGTTACTAGATTTCGTTTCTTTAGCATACCTTTCCCCCATATTATTTAATTGATTAAGAATAGATTAAGTCTAATTGAATCACTATATACCTATGTGATGGTACACTCAAAAAACGTAAATTTTTCATAAGTATTAAAGGAGGAGTGTTATACATTTATGAAGAAGTTGACCCCTGTATTTATTATATCAGTAATTGTAACCTCACTATTTATCATTTGGGGATTAATTCCTAAGAGGTTTTTACCTAATGGAAACATTAGTGACGTTACAACAGCAATACAAGCTTTTATTATAGAAAAGTTCGGTTGGTTCTATCTTTTAACCGCAACTTTTTTCCTCATTTTTGCCATCAGCTTAATTTTTTCAAAATATGGTAATGTTAAATTAGGAAAGGACACTGATGAACCAGAGTTCTCATACTTATCATGGTTTGCTATGCTATTCAGTGCAGGTATGGGAATCGGGCTTGTGTTTTGGGGTGTTTCTGAGCCTATCTTTCATTATAGCGCGCCACCCACTGGTAATGGCTTTACAGATCAATCGGGACGCGATGCACTTAGATATTCCTTCTTTCACTGGGGATTACATCCTTGGGCAATCTACTCAACAATTGCTTTAGCTCTAGCCTATTTTACATTTAGAAAAGAGCAAAACGGAGTAGTTAGTAATATTTTACGGCCAATTTTAGGTGACAAAGTTGATGGTAAAACAGGTATTTTAATTAATTTCATTGCTGTTTTTGCTACTGTTTTCGGGGTTGCGACATCACTTGGCTTTGGAGCTGCTCAAATTGCTGGTGGTATTTCCTATCTTATAGAAGGAATCGAAAATAATTTTATAACACAATTAATTATTATCTTAATTGTGACTGTATTATTTATGCTTTCAGCACAAACTGGACTTGATAAAGGAATTAGATACTTAAGCAATCTTAACGTGATATTAGCTATTTCCTTAATGTTATTTTTACTTTTCGCAGGTCCTACAAATTTTATTATGGATCTTTTTACAACATCATTAGGAAGCTATCTACAAAACCTTCCTTCAATGAGTTTTAAAATGACACCCTTTCAAAGGGATAATACATGGGTTCAAGACTGGACAATCTTTTACTGGGCTTGGTGGATTTCGTGGGCACCCTTTGTTGGCACATTTATTGCACGTATCTCAAGAGGACGTACTATCCGTGAGTTTATAATCGGAGTGTTAGCTGTTCCCACTGTCTTTGGAGCACTTTGGTTCTCGGTGTTTGGAGGCTCTGCAATTTATTTAGATTATTTACAAAATTTACCCATTACTGAAATCGTGAACGAACAAGGGCAAGAGGTTGCATTGTTTGCAGTCCTTGACCATTTTCCACTAGGAACTTTAATGTCGATTATTGCTATCTTCTTAATTAGCTGCTTTTTCATTACTTCTGCAGATTCTGCAACATTTGTTCTTGGCATGCAGACAACAAATGGAATGCTAAATCCACCGAAAAAAATTACATTTATTTGGGGTATAATCCAATCTGCGTCAGCAGCCATTCTGTTAGCAGCTGGTGGTCTTGAAGCACTCCAAACAACAGCTGTAATTGCTGCTCTACCGTTTGCGGTCATAATGATATTAATGGTTTTTTCATTGATAAAATCATTACAAGAGGAAAAGAAGCTTACAAAATAATTACCTGAGTACCTATATGGTACTCTTTTTTTTAAGTCTTTTCTAAGAAATTGTTGCATTTAAAACAAAAACTACTTCAGGTTGATTGGAACAGATTGCGTGATACCTGCTTAGACCATCAGGGACAGGCGAGACTCATGCAAGCGTTTACGCCAAGGAGGCTCACCACCACCCGCGCCCGCGGAAAACGAGCAACTTCGATGCAGCAATCAACCACACCACATTACTTGGTAAAAAGCACAAAGTTTGGCGAGTTAGCCTTTAATTAAGATCCAAAACACTAATATACAAAAACAAAGTTGAATAGTTGTTGCCCTAACATAAAAAAGATAAGGCTTACAATAGAAATAAACATTGCTCCCTTTCTTGTTTTAAGCAGAGTAAAAGCAACCAAATAGGCCAAATAGAAAAAAACTAAAAGCAATATTGCTTTTGCAATCATACTATCCTTCTTTGAAAGCCATCCAACAACACTATAACCACTCCACAGAATAAGATGATAACAATAAACGGTTAATTTCATACCACCTTCTCCCCCTCAGCTATACCTATATAAATCTTATGCGATAAAAATAGAAATCTTCCATCTATTAAGTGTCTTTCAGCAATTAGAAATGTTGAGTGTAGCCAATTACCTACAAGAGTTCAGCAATGTACCTCGCTTCTTTGCTAGTAAATGTAGGATAAAGGATTTATTTTTCAATTATGTAACAAATAGATGACAATAGGAAGAATCTTCAATAATTATGATAAAATAGGTGTAATTTAACATAGATTATACTTTAATAGCTATTAAGTTCCTTTATATACATACGAAATTAGACCTATTCGATACTAAATAAAAGAGGTGGGCAAAGATGACAAAATCAATACTCATTGCCTTCATCATTCCAGTTATTATTCTTTCTTCATGTGAAAATGTTCTTTTTTCACAAGGTACTACCGATGAAGAATTAACAAAAGATAAGCAGCTGTTATTTTTTTCTGATGATGATAATATTGATCGTGAAGCAGTCTACTATGATGCATTACTTGATATAAAAAAGGAGTTCCCTGAAGAAATTGAAAATATGAAAGTTTTTTCTGAACATAGCGATAGTAAACAGTATGAGGTAGAGGTAGACATTTACCCATCGCTTTTAGTTATTGATAAAGATGGAGTTGTTGTTCACATCGAAGGAGCTGTTTTAACAAAGGAAGAAATTATGGAACCAATTGCTAACGCACTTTCACCCTGACATTTCGACCATGCCTTCGTTTCCCCATATAGAATCACCCCTTTTCTTGCCACGAAAAGGGGTTTCATTTTTCTCCAAAAAAAGAGGTGACTCTCAGCTGAGAGTCACCTCTTATAAGTAAAATAACATTACTTCACAATATGAATTGGACTACCAATCGCTACTTCTGCAGCTTCCATTGTGATCTCACCTAATGTTGGGTGAGCATGAATCGTCATTGCAATGTCCTCCGCTGTCATTCCAGCTTCAATCGCTAAACTTAATTCAGAAACCATATCTGAAGCACTTGGTCCAGCAATTTGTGCACCAATAACTAATCCATCCTCTTTACGAGTTACAAGCTTTAAGAAGCCATCCGTGTCATTTAGTGATAATGCACGACCATTTGCAGCAAATGGGAACTTAGCAGCGATTATCTCAATGCCATCTTCTTTAGCTCCTGCTTCTGTATAACCAACAGTTGCAAGCTCTGGCTCAGAGAATACAACAGCTGGAATACCTAAATAATCGATTTCAGCTTTTTCTCCAGCAATTGCCTCTGCAGCAATTTTCCCTTCATAAGAAGCTTTATGTGCTAATTGAGGACCTTCAACAATATCACCGATCGCATAAATGTTTGATATATTTGTGCGGCATTGCTTGTCGATTTTGATGATACCTCTATCGGTCATTTCAACACCAACTTGCTCTAAACCAAGCTCATCTGTGTTTGGACGACGTCCAACAGAAACTAACAAGTAATCAGCTTCAATTGTTTGCTCTTCACCTTTTACTTCAAATGTTACTTTTACGCCTGTTTCACTTTCTTCAACACTTTTTGCTGAAGCTTTAGTGTGAATTTCAACACCTTTTTTCTTAAGACCACGTTTAACCAATGCTGTCATTTGCTTCTCAAATCCTACTAAAATGTCATCAGCTGCTTCAATGAAAGTTACTTCAGTACCGAAATTAGCATAAACAGAACCAAGCTCAATTCCGATTACTCCTCCACCGATTACAACAAGCTTTTTAGGAATTTCTTGAAGATTTAATGCACCAGTCGAATCAATTACACGGTTAGAGTATTTGAATACTGGAATTTCAACTGGACGTGAACCAGTTGCGATAATCGCATTTTTAAACTTATATGTTTGTGAAGATGTTTCATCCATTACTTTTACCGTTTCGTTATCAACAAAATATGCTTCACCATAAACAACGTCAACTTTATTACCTTTAAGTAATCCAGCTACACCGCCAGTTAATTTTTTCACAACACCTTGTTTAAACTCTTGTACTTTTGAGAAATCAACTGTCACGTTTTCAGCTTTGATACCCATATCTTCAGAGTGCTTAGCTGTTTCATAACGGTGACCTGCAGAAATTAATGCTTTAGAAGGAATACAGCCTACGTTTAAGCAAACGCCTCCTAATGTACCTTTTTCAACTACTGTTACCTTTTGTCCTAATTGAGCAGCGCGGATCGCTGCAACGTATCCGCCTGGACCTGCTCCGATGACAAGAGTATCTGTTTCAATTGGGAAATCTCCAACTACCATCGATTACGCCTCCATTAAAATTAATTGTGGATCATTAAGTAAACGCTTGATGTGGTTAAGAGCATTTTGTGCAGTAGCACCATCGATCATTCTGTGGTCAAAGCTTAATGATAAAGCTAGAACCGGAGCTACTACAATCTCTCCATCACGAACTACAGGTTTTTCTGCAATACGTCCAATACCTAAAATTGCAACTTCAGGATGGTTGATTACTGGAGTGAACCACTGACCACCAGCAGATCCAATGTTTGAAATCGTGCAAGATGCACCTTTCATTTCATTTGGAGCAAGCTTACCATCACGCGCTTTAGTAGCAAGTCCATTAATTTCATCCGAAATTTCAAAAACAGACTTACGCTCCGCATTTTTAACAACAGGTACAAGCAGACCTTTTTCAGTGTCGGCAGCAATACCGATATTGTAATAATGCTTTTGAACAACTTCTTCTGTTTTATCATCAAGTGAAGTATTCAGAACAGGATACTTTTTCAGTGCAGAAGTAAGAGCTTTCACTACGTACGGTAAATATGTTAACTTAATACCTTGCTCCGCTGCAACATTTTTAAATTGTTTTCTGTGAGCAACTAGGTTTGTTACATCAATTTCATCCATTAATGTAACGTGTGGTGCTGTATGTTTTGAGTTAACCATTGCTTTTGCAATTGCTTTACGGATTGGACTCATTTTTTCACGAGTTTCTGGTAATTCACCTTCAGGAATCGCAATAGCTGCTGGTTTCGCTTGTTTTTCTTCTTTAGCTGCAGGTGCTTCTTCAGCTGCAGCAGGGGTAGTTGCTACACCTCCGCCTTGAACGAACGTGTCTACATCTTCTTTTAATACACGACCGTTTTTGCCGCTGCCAGATACTTGACGGATATCAATATCTTTATCACGAGCATATTTGCGTACAGATGGCATTGCGATCACACGTTTAGACGGATCTATTTCAACTTCCTCTTTTTTCACGTCTTGACCAGCTTCAGCAGTTGCTTGAACTTGTGCTTCTGTTTTTTCCTCTTTTTTAGGCTCTTCATCACCGTGATCACCTTTAAATTTCAAGTCCTCATAGCCTGGTGCATCGAACGTAATGATTGTTTGTCCAACAGTAGCTACCGTACCTTCATCAACGTTTACCTCAGTAACAGTACCTTTAACAGGTGAGGGAATTTCAACAACCGCTTTATCATTTTGTACTTCTGCTAGAACATCATCTTCTTCAACTTTGTCACCTGGTTTAACAAACCATTTAACAATTTCACCTTCATGGATACCTTCACCGATATCAGGCAGTTTAAATTCGAATGCCAAAACATTCTACCTCCTTATGGAATAAAAAATAATTGGGAAAAACTTAGCTAAGTCGCCTAAATAATTTGGCGATAGTCTAAGGTTTCCTCACGCTATCATCAAGTATCTTATTTCTATGAAAAAATAAAACGCTCGTTTTATTATTAGAAATTAACTACTTTTTTAGCAGTCTCAATAATATCTTTGTAAATTGGTAACCAAACATTCTCAGCTTCAGTAAACGCATAAACAGTGTCAGGTGCTGATACGCGAAGTACTGGTGCTTCTAAGCTTAAAATTGCACGCTCAGTAATTTCAGCTACAACGTTTGCCGCTATCCCCGCTTGTTTTTGTGCCTCTTGGACAACAACTACACGGCCAGTTTTTTCAACTGAGGCAATAATCGTTTCAATATCTAATGGGCTGATTGTACGAAGGTCAACAACTTCTACAGATACCCCTTCTTTTTCTAATTCATCAGCAGCTTTTAGTGATTCATGAACCATTGCACCGTAAGTGATGATTGATAAATCTGTTCCTTCACGTTTTACATCTGCTTTACCAATTTCAATCGTGTACTCTTCTTCAGGTACTTCTTGACGGAATGAGCGGTATAATTTCATATGCTCTAAAAAGACAACTGGATCATTATCACGAATAGCAGAAATTAAAAGTCCTTTTGCATCATAAGGAGTTGAAGGAATAACCACTTTTAACCCTGGTTGTTGTGCGACAAGACCTTCTAAGCTGTCAGCGTGAAGTTCTGGC
The DNA here is from genome assembly GCF_014217835.1 of Metabacillus sp. KUDC1714. Taxonomy (NCBI): domain Bacteria; kingdom Bacillati; phylum Bacillota; class Bacilli; order Caryophanales; family Bacillaceae; genus Metabacillus; species Metabacillus elymi. Next base: position 4,125,239 of record NZ_CP055263.1, on the reverse strand, counting down.
GTATGTACGAATCCACCAAACGGAGAACGAATTGTTACTGGTGCTGTCCAATGTCCACCAGAACGATAGCGCATACGTGCTAATTGACCACTTAATGAATCCATTACTTCGTAAACGAAACCGAAGAATTGAATCTCCATTACTGGACGGAATCCAGTTAAACTAAAACCAACTGTAAGACCACCAATACCAGACTCTGCAAGAGGAGTATCAAATACGCGATCTTCGCCGAATTCTTTTTGAAGTCCTTCCGTTGCACGGAATACGCCACCGTTTACGCCAACGTCTTCTCCGTATACGAGGACGTTTTCATCATTTTTTAATTCTGTGCGTAATGCATCAGTGATGGCTTGTATCATTGTCATTTGTGCCATGGCTTATTTCGACTCCTTTGCTTTGTAAATTTCATATTGCTCTTTTAAATTATAAGGCATTTCTTCGTACATGATTTCCATCAAGTCCGTAACCTTTTGTTTTGGATATTTATCCGCTTTTTGAATTGCTTCTTTAATATCTTCTTTTGCTTGTTCTATTGTTTTATTTTCTTCCTCTTCGTTCCAGATGCCTTTTGCCTCAAGGTAAAGACGGAAGCGAACTAATGGGTCTTTTGCTTCCCACTCGTTTTCTGTTTCTTTTGTACGATAACGAGTTGGATCATCTCCAGCCATTGTGTGAGGACCATAACGGAATGTTAATGTTTCAATCAATGTTGGACCTTCACCATTAATAGCGCGTTCTCTAGCGTCGCGAACAGCTGCATAAACTGCTAATGGATCCATACCATCAACTTGTACACCTACAATACCTGCTGCAACTGCTTTTTGAGCAATTGTTTGTGCTGCAGATTGTTTTTCAACCGGTGTTGAGATTGCATAGCGGTTATTTTGAACAACGAAAATTGCAGGAGCTTTATATGCACCAGCAAAGTTAATGCCTTCATAGAAGTCACCTTGAGAAGCTCCGCCATCACCTGTATATGTGATTGCAACAGCTTGTTTACCCTTCTTCTTAAGACCAAGAGCAACACCTGCTGTTTGAATGTATTGTGCACCGATAATGATTTGAGGTGATAGGCAATTTACACCTTCAGGCATTTGGTTTCCATGGAAATGTCCACGTGAGAACAAGAATGCTTGGTACAAAGGAAGTCCATGCCAGATAATTTGTGGTACATCACGGTAACCAGGTAAAATCCAATCTTCTTTTTCCAAAGCATATTGAGAAGCAATTTGAGAAGCCTCTTGACCTGCGGTTGGAGCATAGAATCCTAAACGACCTTGACGGTTTAAAGAAATTGAACGTTGGTCCAAAATACGTGTATAAACCATTCGGCGCATAAGTTCTTTTAATTGCTCATCAGTAATGTCTGGCATAGCCGATTCATTAACGACTTTACCTTCTTCATTTAAAATTTGGAATGTTTCGAACTGCTTAGAAATAGCTTCAAACTGTTTCTTACTGTCAACAACAGTGCTTTTTGTTTTTGCAGCCATCTTATAACCTCTTCCTTTCCTTTTTAAGAGTGTTTGTTCGGACACATAATAAGCTCGGTAGACCTTAGGCAACTGATGTATGTACGGGTAGATAATAATCCGCATTGTTTAATCGTCACAAGGACTATTAGCTTTTCATGGCTTGAACTTGTTTAGTTATTAGTAAGAGAATTCCAATATGCACAGCTTTAGGTTACCCTAAAATATGATGAATGACACAATTTTTTTGAATTCAAACCTACTTAACTATTCACCACTCATGAGATTGCCTATAACTTTCTCTATGTATGGTTTAATGAACTTGTTTTGATCATTCTGTATTAGTTTTCTTTAATAGTTAACTAATACAACCTTAGTTAATTCATTAACAAGTTTACACTAATGTTTTCGAGTCCGTCAATTAGTTTGTATAAGGTTTTAAAAAAAGATTCTTCAAAAACATCCCTTTAAATTCTCCTTCTCTTTCAAGCTGTATTATTACAAAAAACAAAACTGTATTAGTGCTTTATAATACAGTTTTACTTTTTGAAAAGTCAGACAATAAACGTTGTTTTTACCTCAAATTTCATTTTTCTAATTTAGTTCCAATTTTCAACACAACGATAAAAAACCCAATCACAAGGATTGGGTTTTTATAAAGCTAACTATTCACTTCTTCAACATTTAACTCAGCATTTTTATAGAAGTCTATTTTTAACTCATTATATTCCTCAGTTAATTTATTGAATTTTTCATTTTCTTCCATTACTTTCTTATATGAATCATTGACCTTCGTTATTTGCGCTTCAAGGCTTTCAAGTGTTAAGTCCTCTTTTTGAAGCATTATATATAATTCCTTATCAAGTGAAATTGACGTTTTATATGTGTTATATAAACTTTCATAGGAAGTGTAACGATCCTCCATTTTAGCTTTTAGATCTTTAACTTTTTCTTTTAGCTTTTCGTCATCGATTTTTTCTATTTCTTCATTTACTGCAGCAAACTCTTTCTTTGAGGAGATAATACTGTCATATTCAGCCTCAATTTTTGATTCACGTTCATCTATAAGAGTAAGTGCTTCTTTAGATAGTGCCACTACCTTTTCGAATTCTTTCATTCCAAGGTTCATGATCTCATTATAAAGATCTGATTCTTTCTTCTCTAGCTCTAAAAGGGGCTGCTGTTGATCTTTAAAGGTATCCTCCAGTGTCACTACTTTTTCTAGTGTAGAATAAATATTTTCTTCTGGAGAAGGTCCCATACAGCCAGAAAGAAAGATTAATAGAGTAAAAGCTAACAAACTAACATTTAAAAAAGTGCTTTTTTTATTAGTAAACAAAAATATTCCCCCTAACGTTCAGACATTTTCTACTATAATGGGTTAAGCAGATTTTTACAATCATCATTCATCTAAACTTTTCGCATAAAAAATACTAGTATTAAAACTTTATACCATTTTATGTGCTTGTCTTTCATTTAGACCAATAAAAGATTAGTATCACTAATAGCCACGAGCAGAAAAAATAATGACGAATTCTTTTCGTTTTTAGCATCTTCCTTTATAATCTTATATATCATTAATTGATGTGCTATTTATAATACATATAAATGAAGTGGTCTTTCTATATAAAAGGAGTGTTTCATCATGATTACAATGGAGAATATTATAAGAGAAGGTCATCCTACATTAAGAAAAGTTGCAGAGGAAGTTACGCTCCCAGCATCGGAACAGGATAAAGAAACGTTATCTTTGATGATCGACTATGTTAAAAACAGCCAAGATCCTGAAGTTTCGGAAAAATATGGACTTCGTCCAGGGATAGGTCTTGCAGCACCACAAATAAATGTTGCAAAACGCATGATTGCAATTCACGTGGTTGACGAAAAAGGTGTACAGCATAGCTATGCTCTTTTTAATCCAAAAATTATGAGTCACTCTGTGGAAAAAAGTTATTTAACGAGTGGTGAAGGCTGTTTATCTGTTGATCGATCTGTACCAGGGATCGTTCCCCGCTATGCTCGTATTCGTGTAAAAGCAACAAACCTTGATGGTGAGCAAATTGATATTCGTTTACGAGGACTTTTAGCGGTCGTATTCCAACATGAGATTGATCATTTAAATGGTATCATGTTTTACGATCACATTAATGAATCTAACCCATTCCAAGAACCTGAAAATGCAATTGCGATTGAACGCTAATAAAAAAGTGAAAAAATAAGAAGGGTATGTCCCCTTCTTATTTTAATAATCCCAATTTTTCAACACCATAACGGATACCATCCTCATCAACTGGCTTTGTAATAAAGTCAGCAACTTCCTTTAAAGAAGGTACTGCGTTTCCCATAACTACTCCAGTTCCAACATATTCGATCATTTCTAAATCATTTAAACCATCGCCAAATGCATATATATTCTCTCTTTGTATATTTAATCTTTTAGCGAGCTGCTTAATACCTTCAGCTTTTGAACCATTGGCAGGTAATATATCCGCTGAAACATCATGCCAGCGAATTAGCTTTAATTCTGAATATTGATTACTATAACGCTCTTCCTCACCGATTTCACAAAACAATAAAGTTTGATAAATATTACGATCAAGATAATAATCACGTTTTTGTTTCGGTGATGCAACTTTTAAACTTCCCATACTTTGTTCAATTAAAGGATGGTCGCCTGTTGTAGACATCATATTTTCTTCACTCATAAACACAAGTGGATGATTTTCCTTATCCGCAAATTGTAAAAGATGCTCTAACGTCTCTTTTTTCAAAGGATTCTCATAAATGACCTCGTCCTCAAACACTACATATTGACCATTAAAGCTAACGAAAGAATGTATATCTAATTCCCTTCGCAAATCCTCAAACATAAATGGTGCACGCCCAGTTGCTATAGCTACATGATGCCCATGATTTTTAAGATTTTTTATAGTGTCTCTAGTTGATAATGGAATTTCTTTGTTATGGTCTAGGATTGTCCCATCAATATCAAAAAAAATAACTTTTTCGTTCATAATTAAGGCTCCTTATTCTTGTACTATAGATGAATTAATAGCACGTTTTTTATTGGCTTTTGCTGAGCTTAAATAAACCCCAGCAAAAACAAATAGTAAACCAATTACCATATTAGCGGAGATATGTTCGTCTAGCAACAGAAATCCCCAAATCATAGCAGTGATTGGTACGATATATGTTACAAGTGAAGCGAACTCAGCGCTTCCTTCTTTCACCATAAAATAATAAAAAAGGTAAGCTAATCCAGATCCAAATACACCGAGTCCAATTAGTGATAAAAATATTTCGATTGAAAAACCTGAATATCCTTTGGTATGGTTGGATACTAACATAAATGGAAAACTAATAATCATCGACATAAATAAAGTTGTAGTAGAAACAATAATGACTGGTAGATGTATTAAATATTTTCTCGCAAGCTGAGCACCTAATCCGTAACAAAATGTTGCTGCTAGCATCGTGCCCGCCCCAACAAAATTTTCATTCATAAGGCTCACAAAGTCTAAATTTAATAATAGGAGGATACCGATAAATCCTACGAAAACTCCAATCCACTGTTTCCCTCTAATAGGTACCATAAAAAAAATTGAACCAATTACAATTGTCCATATCGGCGTAGTTGCGTTAATTACAGATGCGAGACTACTCGAAATGTTCATTTCACTCATAGCAATTAACCCAAAAGGCAAAACATTATTAAAAAGTGCTACAAAAACCAAAGGGATCCAAGGCAGATTTATTAATCGCAAATGGGAAACATCTTGTTTTTTGAAAAAAAATAAGATAAGTAGTAACGTAACTGTCCCAAAAAAACAGCGCCAAAACACAACTCCCCATGGTCCTAATTCATTAACTAATAGTTTAATAAATAAAAAAGATGTTCCCCAAATCATACTCAAAGTAAATAGAGCACCGTATAATTTTTTCACTGATCCTTTCCTCCTGATGTTGTTATACGTAATATTTGAACTAGTAAGTGCAAATTTCAAGCTAATTCATTTTCAATTTATTGTCAATAATTCCGCACTCATTTTTCCACGAATCCCCATGTAAATGATCCAATCTTATTGCACATACTACCAATGAAAGTTTATAATGGACGGTTTCCCTCCGATTCAGTTTTTATAGCAAATCACTTTGCGTTTTAAAAAAATAGATAAAGGAGGTTAATATTAAGATGCTAAAAAGATTAAAAAATTCAATTAGAAAACAATGGAAAGAGCTTTTGAAACGGAAAACCATTGCTTAGTGCTCGAATTACACTAATTGGCAGTTAGAAATACATGTTATCCAAACACATATAATAAGATTTTGCTTAAGTTCAATCCAAGATATTCGGTAAGTCTTTGGGAAAAAATTCGAAATAATAGTTGTTAAAAATAAAAAGAAGATTCGACACATTCCCCTCTAGGCTTGGCTTGTTCGTAAATATCGCATATAATAGAAAAAGTTAGTCTAACATACGGAAGCTAAGGAGAGATTTGGTAAATGATTTTCAAAGTGTACTATCAAGAAAAAATTACAGAGGTGCCAGTTCGTGAAAGAACAAACACTCTATATATTGAAGCAACAACTGAAGGGGAAGTACGCTCTAAACTAAAAGACCGTCCTTATAATATCGAATTTGTTTCACTATTAGATGGAGCATTTTTAGAATATGAAAAACAAAGTGAAAACTATAAAGTATTGGAGATTTGATCGTTATGAAATTTGTTAAGAATGACCAAGTAGCCGTTTTTGCCTTAGGCGGACTCGGCGAAATTGGTAAAAACACGTACGGTGTGCAATTCCAGGATGAGATCGTCCTTATTGACGCTGGAATTAAATTCCCTGAGGACGAGTTACTAGGAATTGATTATGTCATCCCAGATTACACATATTTACAAAAAAACGAAGATAAAATCAAAGGATTATTTATTACGCACGGACATGAAGACCATATTGGCGGTATTCCATACTTACTTCGTCAAGTAAACATTCCTATTTATGGCGGGAAGCTTGCATTAGGTTTATTGAGAAACAAACTTGAAGAGCACGGATTGCTACGTCAGACAAAATTAATTGAAATCCAAGAAGAAGACATTATTAAGTTCAGAAAGACATCCGTTACATTCTTTAGAACAACACATAGTATCCCTGATGCTTATGGAATTGTGGTGAAAACACCACCAGGAAACATTGTACATACTGGTGACTTTAAATTTGATTTTACACCGGTCGGTGAACCTGCAAACTTAACGAAAATGGCAGAAATTGGTCGTGACGGTGTACTTTGTCTATTATCTGATAGCACAAATAGTGAAGTCCCTAATTTTACTATGTCAGAAAGACGAGTCGGTGAAAGCATCAATGAAATTTTCCGAAAAGTTGATGGTCGAATTATTTTCGCTACATTTGCTTCCAATATTCACCGCCTTCAACAGGTAGTAGAGTCAGCTGTTACTCATGGTCGTAAAATTGCTGTATTTGGAAGAAGTATGGAAGCTGCTATTCAGATTGGACAAGATTTAGGATATATCAACTGTCCAAAAGATACGTTTGTTGATGCACATGAAATTAATCGCATGCCTGCTCACAGAGTAGCGATTTTATGTACAGGAAGTCAAGGTGAGCCAATGGCTGCCCTTTCTCGTATTGCTAACGGCACACATAGACAAATCCAAATTATCCCAGGAGACAATGTTGTTTTCTCTTCATCACCAATACCAGGTAATACACTTAGCGTGAGTAAAACAATTAATCAGCTTTACCGTGCTGGTGCAGAAGTTATCCATGGTCCTTTGAGCGATATCCACACCTCTGGACACGGTAGCCAAGAAGAGCAAAAGCTTATGCTCCGTTTAATGAAACCTAAATATTTCATGCCGATCCACGGTGAATATCGCATGCAAAAAACGCACGCTAAAACCGCAGTAGATTGTGGTGTAGAAGCTGAAAACTGTTTTATTATGGATAACGGTGAAGTATTAGCTATTGGAGACAATGAGGTTGGTGTCGCTGGTAAAATCCCATCTGGCTCTGTTTATATTGATGGTAGTGGAATCGGTGACATTGGTAACATCGTATTACGTGACCGTAGGATACTATCTGAAGAAGGACTTGTAATTGTAGTTGTTAGCATTAATATGAAAGACTTTAAAATTGCTGCAGGTCCTGATATCATCTCTCGTGGTTTCGTATATATGCGTGAATCTGGAGATCTTATTAACGATGCTCAATCGCTTATTACTAAGCATTTAAATAAAATCATGGAACGACGTACTAGCCAATGGTCTGAGATTAAAAATGAAATTACAGACACATTAGCACCTTTCTTATATGAAAAAACAAAACGCCGTCCAATGATCCTACCGATTATTATGGAAGTATAATTTCACAAATATTACATGAACAGAGTGAGAATGACTGAAAATGTCTTTCTCACTCTGTTTTATTTAGCATAGTCCTTCTTCGCATTGTGTATTTTCATAAATTTGGCAGTTGGATTTTTATGAAAAAAGACAGTCAAATGACTGCCATTTAATCTCCTAATAACCGTTTTTCAAAACGATTTATATCTGTATCTGCGCCTATAACAATCAGGATGTCATTTTTCTTAATGATCTCATTTGCTTGCGGAGATACGATAATATCTTTGTTTCTTTTCATAGCGACAATATTAATTCCATATTTTGCTCGAATATCTAGGTCAATGATTGAATTTCCATGAAGTCGCTCATTTGCAACAATCTCAACGATACTATGCTCATCTGAAAGCTCTAAATAATCTAATACATTGTTTGAAATTATTTTGTGAGCAATACGTTTCCCCATATCTCGTTCAGGATGAACAATCCGATCTGCACCTATTTTAGATAAAACTTTTTCATGGTAATCATTCGTAGCTTTTACTGTGATATCCTTAACACCTAATTCCTTAAGAATTAATGTCGTTAATATACTTGCTTGTATATTATCACCAATTGCAACAATTACATGATCAAAATTGCGGATACCAAGACTTTTTAATACAGTTTCATCTGTGGTGTCTCCTACCACAGCATGTGAAGCAACATTCGCAAACTCATTTACTTTATCTTCGTCCATATCAATAGCCATAACTTCTAAACCCTCTTCACTAAGAGCTCTACAAATACTGCCACCAAAACGACCAAGTCCAATAACTGCAAATTCCTTTTTCATATGTATTACCTCCGCTAACTAGAAAACATAATGCCTTTTATATTACAAGACAACTGCTTTTCTTGTTTGACTATTTTATTATTATTTGAATCATTTCATGCAGAATCCAAGCTAACAAAATCGTACCATAATTTCTTTACTTTATACAGATGCCCTGCTATATACAAACAATAAAATAAAACTAATTTTTTACAGACTACATATTTTGCATACTTTAATATAGACACATCAATAAGATATTGATAAGGAGTATGGTAAAATAACAAGACAGATCATTACTGGGGGAATCCTATGTTTCAAAAACTTTACAATATCCTGTTTCCATACCTATTAGGTATTTGTGGTGGCCTTATATTTAGTATTTGTCATATTCCTCTTGCTTGGATTCTTGGTCCAATGACATTTCTTATTGTTTGGAGATCAATATTCGTTAGTCAGACTAGTCTACTTCAACCAATCTTATTAAAAAATGGATCATTTATCATTTTAGGAATTTCGTTTGGACTATCTTTTACAAAACAAACCTTTATTTCAGTGGGACCATATGTATTACCTTTCTTATTAACAACTGTCTTACTTATAATCATTAGCGTATTAAATGGTTTATTGATTAGTAGATTTGTGAATATTGATAAAAATACAAGTATCTTTGCTTCAATACCAGGAGGACTAACAGAAATGGTAGCGGCGAGTGAATCACTAAATGCGAACTCATCACTTGTAACCATCTTTCAAACTGTAAGACTACTAACCGTCGTATTTTTCGTTCCCTTTGCGATCCTTCATATGTTTGAGCCTCAGTCAGGCATTCATTTAACTCATGCTAATACAAATCAAGCAAGCATTTTTTCGTTTGGATGATTCTTTTTAGCTGGTTTTGTAGGCTGGTTATTTAGAACTAAGCTACCTGCCGCTTTTGTTATCGGGCCACTCCTTACAACTGCGATTTTGAACATTATTGGTGTTTCACTACCTATATTCCATGATGTTTTTATGGTCTTTGCACAACTGACAATAGGGATTGGCTTTGGTTTGATGATTACATTTAATGATTTGAAACAAGGTGGGAAGTATTGTGGCTTATATTTTGTGACAACAATAATTTTAATAGGAGCAAGTTTTGGTTTAGGGTATCTGTTCACGTTATTAACTGATTTAGATATAGCAACAGCAATGTTATCCTTAGCACCAGGTGGTCTTGTCGAGATGGTGTTAACAGCTTCAACTATTGGTGCAGACCCTGCTGTGGTTAGCTCTTTACAATTTATTCGATTATTATTTATTATTAGTTTTGTTCCTAGCATCTTAAAATATGGGTTAAAAAAGGTCTCTAACGAAAGACAAATCGGGGAGAAAAATCATTCAGCATAGAATCTTCTCTGAAAAAATTTCACATTTCTATTGAACATGATAACTTTAATGTTACATGTTATATAAAATAGCTAAGGGTTTAGCAATTATGTTTAACTATAGCCCCTAGCTTTTCTATTTATAAATCTATTTATAAGAAGTTTCCAATTTCAGCTTACAAACCATTGCCTTAATTTGAAAATAGTCAATATCATCTGGAAGTGCTTCTTTTAGTGGTTTTAGCATCTCCGTACCAAGCTCAAATACTTTTTCTACGATGATTGTCTCCTGCTCATTTGTAACGATCTGTGACCAATCTATTGGATTACCTTCGCTAACAGCTCTAATTAGATGATTTTGAACGGTAATTTCAGACAGTCCTCTTTCCTTACATATCTCTTTAATCGTTTGACCGTCACGATATAATTGATAACTAGTGAAATGACTTGCTGAAGTATCACTTTCAACAGTTTGGGTGTCAATGATATTTTCATGTTTTATTGGAGTTTTTCTCTCAATCTTCATGTACTTACAAATTGCTGCTATAAAGTCGTCTCCATAACGTTCTAGTTTCGTTTTCGCAACTCCCTTTACTTCTAAAAAATCTTCTTCTGTTGTCGGACACTTGCTGCTCATGTCTTTCAAACTACTATCTGAAAAAATAATATAAGGTGGAACCCCAAGATTTGATGCTAATTCTCGTCTTACCTGCTTCAACATTTCAAATAATTCATCATTTGCTTCAATAGATTCGATTGTCACTTGCTCTTTTTTAAATACCTGTTGTTTTTCTACTATTACGGTTCTTGCTTTATTACTTAACACTAAAACAGGGAATTGTGAATTCGTTAAGGCTAGATATCCTTCTGCAATAAGAAAATCGATAAAATCCACAATTTGTTTTTCTGTTTTACTTTTCATCAATCCATAAGTTGATAGCTTGCCAAAACCAAATTGGGAAATTCGTTTATTTTTTGAGCCCTTCAATACTTGTGCAACCAACGTCTTACCGAATCGCTCGTCCATCCGTTTCACACAAGAAAAGACCATTAATGCCTCATTCGTCACATCTATTTTAGACCTAGTGTCCCTGCAATTCATACATTTACCACAATCAGAGGATGGAGTAGATTCACCGAAATACTCAACAATGTACGTTTGAATACATTTTTCGGTATGACAAAGATCCACCATTTGTTGTAGCTTTTGGTATTCGTGTACCTTTTTTTCATCACTCAATGTTGTCTGCTCGATTAAAAACTTTTGCAACTGAATATCCTGGCCAGCGAACAAAATGGTACACTCGCTCTTTTCACCATCCCGACCTGCACGACCAGCCTCCTGGTAATAAGCCTCTATGTTTTTCGGTAAATTATGATGGATCACGTATCTAACATTTGACTTATTGATTCCCATTCCAAAGGCATTTGTCGCGACCATCACATTCAGCTGATCAAATAAAAATTGATCTTGTTGATCAGCTCGTTCTTGTTCAGCTAATCCTGCATGATATTTGCCTACTTTTACGCCACTCTTTTTTAAAAATTGTGATAAGTCATCAACTTCTTTTCTCGTAGCAGCATAGATAATACCCGCATGATCTCGATTCGCTTTAATATACTTCGTAATATAATCCCGCTTATTTTCACCTTTAATCACATTAAATGTTAAATTATCGCGTGCAAAACCAGTTACATACGTATTTGAAGAAGATATATTCAATAACTGACAAATATCAGTCGTAACTTCCTTTGTTGCAGTAGCTGTCAATGCTATGACGACTGGCTTTTCAACAAAATCACTTATCATCTTTTTAATACTTCGATAGCTTGGACGGAAATCATGACCCCATTGTGAGATACAGTGAGCTTCATCAACTGCGATTATTGAGACATTCATCGATAAAAGTAATGTACGAAACGATTGGGTTTCAATCCGCTCTGGAGCAATATAGAGAATTTTATATACTCCGTCCTTCACTTCTGAAATTCGTTCATTCAATTCACTAACAGATAAACTACTATTAATATAAGTTGATGGAATACCAACACTAGTAAGTGCATCAACTTGATCCTTCATTAATGAGATTAACGGTGAAATAACGATCGTAATGCCATCCATAAGTAAAGCTGGAATTTGATAGCAGATCGATTTCCCTCCACCAGTCGGCATGATTGCTAATGTATCATTTCCTTTTAAAACACTTTCTATAATTTCTTCTTGACCCTTTCTAAAAGAAGAGTACCCAAAATAATCATTTAATTGTTTTTCAGCTTGCTGTAACATGTAATCACCCTAGCTTTTTGATGGTTCTTGTAAACTTACAATTTTCATTTTCTAATTCTAGTATAACATGTTTAGATTGAAACATTTCTCTATTGATCAAATTTGAATTTTACCAAAAATGGATAAATTGAATTTAAATACATATTGATCGGTCAAAAAAAACTAACTCATTGATATCCTCTAAAAGAGAATCAAATGAGTTAGTTTTACTGATCTTACTTATGAATCCAAACGGCTCCTGCGGTATTATCTCGAGATTCACCAATTACTTCAAATTGCAATCCATATTGTGGAACAATTCGACCAGCGTCCGGAAGATCTGAGTCGATATAGGAGTTAGAATCATCAAATTTACGTGTTCCAGTTAAACTTAAAAATTCATATAATCCACGGGTTGGTGAATCAACAAGAAATTCAGGTGTTTTGTCTAATGAAAATGCAGCGTCAGCCACTTGGTAACGTGTACTCTGAGATACGGTAGCTTGTCCATTTAATGTACCGAAAACAGCCTCTGGATGTGAGTCAACAACTCCTAAGAAACCTGCTCCTGGATGTATACCCACCCAGTTATCTGTATAGCTTTCATCACCATACCAAACTACTAATCCAGTATTATAAACAGCTCCACGTGAATAGGCTAAGGCTTTGTCTGAACCAGAGTAGTTTCTCCACTCAAGGTAATAGTAGTTTTTAGCTTTAGAGTAACCATTTGACGTGATGAAACCATCTAATGTTACTTTAGCCTCTCCCTCTGCATTATCTGTGAAGATTACAGTTTCATCAGCCGTTACTGAAAGCTCATCAATTGCAAAACCTGCTGGAGCTAAACCGCCGTCTGTTACATATTCAAAGACTATTTTTACCTTTTTACCAGCAAATTGACTTAAATCATATGTGAGATTAGCCCACTTACCTAAAGTTGACTCATAGCCATCTTTTGTATTTTCCTCACCTATTACGTCTAGTTGAATCGGTTCTGCACCTTCTGATACAGCATTGACATAAACATAATCATAATCAAACTCAACTTCATAGAAAGCTTTTGCATTAAATGTAGCAGAATTTACATTAGTTAAGTCAAATTCAGGTGTTTCTAATGTTGTGTGTAGATCATCACCTTTTGTACTGTAATAATACTTGTTGCCAAATTCAGGTAATACTCCTTGAACATCCTTCTCTGGCAAATTCACTTTTACAATACCAGGATTTTTCGATTTTGTAACACTTTGATCGATAACTGAGGCAAATCCTTTTTTATCGATATCATCATAATCAACTTCTACAATATTTGCCCAATTTCCACCCATCGTTGTTTGGAAAAACTCCTTATTTTGTGGTGAAAAGCTTGTCGGAGCTGTCCCTGCAATATTTCCATTCCAGCTACCTCCGCTCATGATTGACCAGGAAGCAACAGGCTCACCATGACCAGAGTATTGTGTATCATATTCATCAGGCAATCCTAAATCATGTCCAAATTCATGGGCAAATACCCCTACAGCACCGTCTTCAGGTTGAATCGTATAATCAAATGCACCCATTCTGCCACCCCAATAGTCTACCTTAGCAGTTGACCCTTCTACAGGATAAACGCCATCCAAGGTCCAGCGGTGTGACCATACGGCATCATTACCTAATTTACCACCACCAGCCTCCTGACCTGTACCTGCATGGATAATCATTAAATGATCAACTAATCCGTCTGGTTCATTTTGATTTCCATCACCATCAAGATCATATAAATCAAATTGATCATACTCAGCTAAATCGATTCCAGATTCAACAGCTGAATTTAAAGCATCCTTTACAAGATCACGCGGGCCTTGTGGATCTAAGTTGTCGTGCCCACCTGCAGGATTATCGTCACCATATTCTCGAGCATTACCTGGGACAGTTAACCAATCTGAAACAGTTCCATCTACCGTGTAGCTCCCTCCTGATTGCTCCTCATAAAATTGTTTAAATGTTTTAACCTTTTCACCATTAAAAAGCGTAAATTCTCTATCACCAAACATTAATTTTTGATAATGCTCACGATTAAAATCACTTGCATACATATATCCGTCTTCTTGTACAACATTGTTATGTTTAAAATCTTTAAATTCTGTTAGTAACACTAGTACTTTATCAGTGCGAACACTACCATTATATTTTGCTTGTTTAGCAGAATCTACTTTTACATAGCCATTAGGTTTTCCCTTTTTATAATTTTTGTGACCTTTATTTAATTGTTTTGTTAATTTTTCCTTTTGTTTCTGTAAGAAGTCCTTCGATTTTTTATCAATCAGTTTTTCAGTTGAGTGATCATGTGAATCGACTTTCTCCTTAACACCCTGCTTTTTCTCAATATAATCTTTTACTGCCTTTTTCACTTGTGAAGCTGTTGCTTTTTTTGAAATAACTCCTTGCTCCTTCAGTGCTTCTCCAAGTCGGTCTTCAGGTACAATGTTCCAATCAATTGGAGCTGATTCCGGAAGTTCTGAAGCAGCTTGTACACTTGAAGATAACGGAAAATATGTACCGAAAAGTAATCCTCCAGCCACAACTGAACTTGCAGTCATTTTAAACACTTTGTTCCATCGTCTGTTTTTTCGTTCAATAGCCCTTTTTAATTTCCGCAAAAATAGTCCCCCTTTTCACAAATTACTTTTCTAGTAAAAATATTAGCAACTACAAATCTATTATAAATTTTATATGAATATAATAAATAGTCCGAAAATTCCATTTTTTAAAATTAAATTACATTCGTTTGTCCTATTTTTTAAACATTAAATAGGTATATGTAAGTGCTTACAAAATAAAACACATTGATATTTTTGTCGTATTTACTCTTCTCTCTTGTCAAATCCACAACTAATAATCCACTTTTTTAATTTTAAGTATTCATTCACTTAAATACTTTAAATCATTTTTTCTTTAAAGCTTTTAATAAACTAAGAAAGCTTTTCCAGAAAAAATAAATATACAATATCCATATGTGATCTGCTGTGAAATCCTGTATGTTTTATGACGTCAATATGACAATATGATGACGGTCTCTTATCAAAATGATGTCAGCCCCCAAAAAACAACAAACTTCTACAAACTCTATAAGAAAGTTAGTAGAAAAGAGGTTTGATTAATAATGTTAGCTAATAATGAACTAGGAATAGATTTGGGCACTGCAAATATATTGGTTTATAGTAAAAATAAGGGGATTATTCTTAATGAACCATCCGTTGTTGCAATTGATACAACAACAAAAAAAGTGTTGGCGGTTGGATCTGAAGCAAAAAGTATGATTGGAAAAACACCTGGAAAAATTGTCGCGGTAAGACCACTTAAAGATGGAGTCATTGCTGATTATGATATTACGACAGATATGTTACGACATATTATGAAAATTGCTTCACGTAAGCTTGGCATGTCAATGCGAAAACCTACAGTTGTCGTTTGTACACCATCAGGAGCTACATCTGTCGAAAGAAGAGCAATTGTAGATGCGATTAAGAGCTCCGGAGCAAAACAGGTCCATTTAATTGAAGAACCTGTGGCCGCTGCGATTGGTGCAGATCTACCTGTAGATGAACCGATAGCGAATGTAGTTGTTGATATTGGTGGTGGAACAACTGAAGTTGCGATTATTTCATTTGGTGGTGTTGTTTCTGTTCATTCTATTCGTATTGCCGGTGATCAATTAGACGAAGATATCATTCAATATATCCGTAAAAATTACAACCTTTTAATTGGTGAACGAACTGCAGAACAAATGAAAATGGAAATTGGCTATGCGCTAGTAAAACATGAGAAGGAAACAATGGACATACGTGGCAGAGATTTAGTGACTGGACTACCAAAAACTATTAACGTTTCCTCTTTTGAAATGCAAGATGCAATTAAAGAATCTTTATTACACATTTTAGAGGCAATACGCGCCACACTGGAAGATTGCCCCCCTGAGCTTAGTGGAGATATTGTAGATCGAGGAGTCATCTTAACAGGTGGTGGAGCTTTAATGAAAGGTATACAGGATTGGCTTAGTGAAGAAATCGTTGTTCCTGTTCACATTGCTCCAAATCCATTGGAATCAGTTGCAATCGGTACAGGTAGATCGTTAACTGTTATTAGTAAGCTCCTAAAAACTGCAAAGTAGAGTACAGTCTCACATTTTTATAAAAAATTTTTTTTAAGCTACCAGCTAAAAAATTCACTAATAAAAACACCAACTAACTAGAAATCTAAAAAGCTCATGTAGAATTATTCTTCTCCATGAGCTTTTTTATTATTATTTAAAACTCCCATCTTACTGGAAAAAATTTCTTTAAACAAAACAAATCCACATAAAAGATATCAAATTCAAGTAGTCTTTTTTATCAAAAAATCAACTTTACATAAAATTTACATAAAAAACAGCATCTTTTCCAATTTTTATGAATAAATTATGTTTGGCTTACTAGTTATGGAGTGATGGATTTTATGGTGCTATTTAAAATTTTTTTTTGAAGATTAATATGGCAATGAAACTTTTTCAGCAGCCATTTCGTCTTTTATATGAATACATTGGGAGGTTAATTTGTGAAAGATCTTAGTAGACGTATTATCATTAGTTTAACTTTAGCTGTCATCATTATGGGAGGTATGAGTGTATCCCTTGCGAATATGCCAGCGAGCCCAGCAAGCAATGATGAAATTGTCCAAGTCCAAGGAGAGTAACTAGAAAGGAAGGTAATAACATTGGATCAGAGTAATAAACAACCTACATTATTGAATTTTATCCCGTTTAGTTTCCCTACAGTTGCAGTTTTATTGTTAATAAGTGGTGGGCTTGGTCCATATACAATTCCAGTTTTTATAGGTATTCTTTTGCTTGGGTTTACCTATTCATTTATCGTTATGTTTTCAAAGAAAGGAATAATCGGAGCCATCATCAATATTTATGTGATTGGTATCTTGATGTTTGGAAGCGGTGTGATGTATTTGATGTCTATAGCATCAGGTGTATAGTGTGACATTAAATTTTGGATTACATAGGTAAGCATACAAGAATCTAAACTTGTGTGAGATTCTTGTATGCCATTTGTTTATTATAAAAATGTATGTACTTCAAGCAAATATAACAATACATTACAAAAAAGAATTTTCAGTCTCGAAATGCTCGGTCTGCTAAAATTTTCAATGTAATATCATCTGAAGGTGGGTTGTGTAGTCCAGCGCGCACATCACGATAATGTCTTTGAAGTGCATTTGACCTAAATAGACTTTGTCCTCCAACAATTCTCATTGCAAGATCAACTACTTCTACAGCTGTATTGGTCACAATTGACTTCGCTACCGCTAAATCATAAGCTAACTGTGCTCGTTCATCTGGTGCTATATCCCACTTTTCAGCAACTGAATACATAAACGTTCTTGCTGTCGTAAGCTTTAGATCTATTTCAGCAACCTTTCTACGGACCTCAGGAACATCCTTTATTGGATGAGGCAGACTTGTCGGTTGATAAGTTTTAGCGAACTCTACAGCCTCATTTCTAGCGGAAATCGCAATACCGATATAACAGGCCGGAATATGAAGAAGCCATCCTTGTGCAGCAGGTCTTACCTTTTTCTGCTTTCTTTCTACTAATGCCTCAAGTGGTACTTCAACATTGTGCAATATCAAATCATCACTTCTTGTACCACGCATTCCTAAAGTATCCCATGTTTCCTCAATTGATAAACCTATCTGTGATCGCGGAATAAGAAAATCACCGATTTCTCCTGTTTCTTCAATTGTTGCCGGTACGATGAAATAATCAAGTGCAGGTGCTAAAGAAGTAAATATCTTTTTCCCGTTTATCAACCATTTATTCTCATTTTTTTTAGCTATTGTTTCTGGCTTCCCACCTCTTGCTGGACTCCCAGAATTTGGTTCTGTCGCAGCACTATTGATTAACTTTTGATCAGTAATAATTTCCTTACAAATTTTTTCAAATGTTTTGGTATCCCAGGTTTGAGTTTCATTTAATTGCATAATTATACTTAGATGCCATCCTAGTGACAAAGCTGTAGCTGCATCACCTTGAGCGATTTTTTCTTGTACTAGTAAAAATTCATATAATGATGCACCGTCTCCCCCATATTGTTTCGGAATCGTTAACTTTAAATAACCCTCTTTCTTTAATTGATCAAAGTGTTTAAATGGAAAAGCACCTTCTTGATCATATTGTTCAGCCGTTAACGAAAATTCTTTTGCTAGCACTTCTGTTTTTACTAGCAATTCCTTTTGAGTTGTTGTTTTAATAAATTGTTCGTCTAAATAATTCACGTGATCACCCCATTACTCTCTATTGTAATTATTTTCTAGCAACACATAAAGTTATTTGGCTTATGAAAAGGCTTTATCTTTTCTTTCTCTAGATTGTTTTGATAAAATAATAATATAAAACTACCCTTAATTGGGGGATTTATTCTATACATATAAGGAGGTTAAAGTTGTGTCAAATTTTCAACTAAACTTAGAGAAATATGCAGAACTAGCTGTTCGCGTCGGTGTTAATATTCAACAAAATCAAAATTTAGTTATAAACGCTTCTACTGAGGTAGCAGAATTTGTTCGTCTTGTTGTCAAAAAAGCATATGAGGCTGGAGCAAGAAATGTGTATGTAGAATGGCATGATGATATGATTACAAGAACACGCTTTGAGCTTGCATCAGAGGACGCGTTAAGTGATTACCCTGAATGGAAAGCACAAGGATTAGAAACACTAGCGGAAAATGACGGTGCTTTTATGTCAATCATTTCATCTGACCCTGACCTATTAAGTGGGATTGATCCAAAACGAATTGCAGCATCAACAAAAGCTGCTGGAATTGCTTTAACAAAATATCGAAATTATTTACAAGCTGATAAAGCAAGCTGGACAGTCATTGCAGCTGCTTCAAAGGAATGGGCAGCAAAGGTTTTTTCCAATGAAAGTGAAGATAAACAGGTTGAAAAACTTTGGGAAGCAATCTTTAGAACAACTCGAGTGGATCAAAAAGACCCAGTAATAGCCTGGGAAGAGCATAACAACAATCTACATAAAAGAGTTTATCACTTAAATAATAAAAAATATAAAAAGCTTCATTACAAGGCAACTGGGACAGATCTAACGATTGAGCTACATGATACACATACATGGGTTGGTGCTGGTAGCGAAAATGAGAAAGGAAACTTCTTTATGGCAAATATGCCGACAGAAGAGGTATTCACTGTTCCATCTCGTAACGGTGTAAATGGTGTTGTCCAAAGTACAAAACCTCTTAGCTATAGTGGGAATTTGATAGACGATTTTACACTTACATTTGAAAATGGACGAATTGTAAATGTAAAAGCTAAAAAAGGTGAAGAAGTATTAAAACAATTGGTTGAAACTGACGAAGGATCCCATTATTTAGGAGAGATTGCATTAGTTGCACATGATTCACCAATTTCGCAATCTGGCATCCTTTTTTACAACACATTATTTGATGAAAATGCTTCAAACCATTTAGCAATCGGAAACGGCTATGCTTTCTGTGTAGAAGGTGGGAAAAAAATGTCACGTGAGGAACTGGAGAAGGTTGGCGTAAACTCTAGTATTACTCATGTTGACTTTATGATTGGTTCAGCTGATATGGATATTGATGGCGTATTAGAAGATGGAACAACAGAAGCGATATTCAGAAAAGGAACATGGGCATTTTAAGTAAAAATCTGTTAGCTCAAATCGTATAACCTGATGGGGTCAGACAATTTCTATTTAAGTCAGACCCCTTTTTATTGAATAGAAATGAGGGAATTTAAATGAAGCCTGTAGAGCTTTATATTTTATCTGGCTTTCTTGGAGCCGGCAAAACTACATTACTCCAAAACATTCTTTCTCAAGAAAAGATACTGAAACGAAAAATCGCAGTCATTATGAATGAACTTGGCGAAATATCAATTGATTCGAACGCCGTACCACAAGAAACACCATTAAAGGAGCTATTAAATGGATGTGTATGCTGTACGATCCAAGGACAGCTTGAAGTGCAGTTAGATAACATGCTAAAGGAATATGAGCTTGATGCGATTTATATTGAAACAACAGGAGTCGCACATCCAATTGAGGTTCTTGATGCCTGTATGTCTCCGCTTTTTGCTGAAAAACTTTCTGTACAAGCAATTGTTACGTTAATTGATGCAAATAGATGGCAAGACCGCTCAAGTTTAAGCATCCAATTACGAAAGCTTTTATTAGAGCAGGTTCAGCATGCTGATATTCTTTTATTAAATAAAGTTGACAGACTTTCAGAAGCTGAAAAGGCAACCCTTGTTTCAGAGATTCAGGCATTGAACAAAAATGGAAAGCTTTTAATGACTGAATTTGCAAATATTCCTTTATCACAGTTGCAGATTAACAATAGAATAGCAAAAAAACAACATGAGCAAGCACATGTTCATGATACATTACATATGCGTACAATTGTCCATACATTTTCAAAACGTATCGATGTAGAAAGATTTGAACAATTTTTAAAGGACATGCCTGATACGATCTATCGGATAAAAGGCTATATCTCCTTTACCCATTCACAGGACAATTTTCTTTTTCAATATTCCTATGGTATGCCGTTATATTTGAAGGAACAAATGAAGATGAAAAACACACTCGTATTTATTGGGGAAAATTTAGATCATCAAAAGTTAAGAGCAGAACTTGAGTCATTAGAAGAGCAAACAACAAATTAAATAAAAGAGACAGGCATTATGGGGTATAGTTCATTATGTTCTGTCTCCATCCTTCTTCCATTAATATAACAATTTTCCCACTCTTTAGTCCTATATGTATTACCTTATGCTAAAATATGATCAAATACGTACAGGGAGAAAACTTTTATGTTTGTTTTGTTGCTTACAATGCTTGAACGCCTCGGAATTATTGTGACAGTCGCTTTTCTCATGACAAGGTTACCTTTTTTCAGGCATATGATTGATCGAAATGAAATAAGTCGCAAACAACAATATTATGCGATTATCTTTTTTGGCGTGTTTGGTATTATTGGCACGTATTCTGGTATCACATTTGATACAAGTTCTTTGCAGTTTGATCGTTGGGCATATGCACTTAATTCTGAAGAAGCACTTGCCAATTCGCGTGTGATAGGCATAATCATTGCAGGACTTCTTGGCGGTTATAAAGTAGGTGTTGGTGCAGGGCTTATAGCAGGTATCCACCGCATTTCACTCGGAGGTTTTACAGGATTGTCTTGTGGTTTATCCGCTATTTTGGCGGGAATTCTATCTGGCTTCTTTTATCGAAAAGAAAAACGTCTTAATCTTTCTACAGCCTTAGTTGTAGGAGCTTTAGCAGAAGCAATGCAAATGCTTGTTATTTTAATTGTTTCTAAGCCCTTTGATCAAGCACTTAGACTAGTAGAAGCAATCGGAGTTCCAATGATTGTGGCAAATGGTGTTGGATCTGTTATCTTTTTGCTCATCATAAGAAGTGTAATATCTGAAGAAACAAAAGTTGGTGCCCTGCAAGCCCAAAAAGCTCTAAGGCTTGCTGAACAAACATTAACCTATTTAAGAAATGGACTTACGACCAAAACCGCAGAAATCGTTTGTAAGATTATTTATAACGAAGTAGATGCCTCAGCTATCTCTATAACAAATCAAGAAAAAATTCTTACACATATTGGGTTGGGTAATGATCATCATAAATCAAATCATGTTATCCAAACAGCGGTTACAAAAGACGTCCTTCATAAGGGGCACCTTATAATTGCGAAGCATCAGGATATTCACTGTAAACATCCTAACTGCCCTTTAGGTGCTGCAGTTATTGCTCCATTAAAAATTAGAGATGAAACGATAGGCACATTAAAATTTTATTTCCAATCTGAAAAGGATATCACTAATCTTGTAATTGAACTTATTCGCGGTCTTAGTTCTTTATTAAGTAATCAGCTGGAGATTTCAGAAGCAGAACAGTCAAAGCAGCTAGCAAAGGAAGCAGAAATTAAAGCCCTACAAGCCCAAATAAGCCCACACTTCCTTTTTAATACATTAAATATTATCGTATCATTAATACGAACAAATCCTGACTTAGCAAGAAAACTACTTCTATCTTTATCACAATTTTTCCGTAAAAACCTGACAGGTACAACGAAAAAATGGACAACGCTTAAAGAAGAGATTGAACATGTAAAAGCCTATTTAGCCATTGAGGAGGCACGTTTTGTTGATAAACTTACGATTGAATATGATATTGATGAATCTGCTTTGGATCGAATGGTTCCAACGTTAACATTACACCCAATTGTTGAAAACGCTATCAAGCATGGGATAAAAGATAAGGAAGCAAACTGTCTAATCAAACTCTCAATTAAACATGTACCAAATGCTATTGAGGTTAAGGTAGAGGATAATGGGAAAGGAATTGAGCAAGTTCGCCTAAAGTATATTTTAAATACGATAGTCGATTCAAAAAATGGTACAGGCTTTGGGATGTATAATGTGAATCGTCGTTTACTCTTAATGCTCGGAGATGAAAGTACATTACACATTAACTCAATCCTACATAAGGGCACATCCGTTTCCTTCAGGTTAAAAATGGGGAGAGATTAAATGAAAAAGATATCAGTATTACTTGTCGATGATGAAAGATATAGTCGAGAAGAATTAAAGCATTTATTAATGCTGCATGAGATAATTGAGATTGTTGGTGAGGCTGAATCAGGTGAAACAGCACTAATCAAAACATTACAGCTGAAGCCAGATGTTGTGTTTCTGGACATTGAAATGCCAAAAATGAATGGGATGGAGACAGCGATCGCACTTAAGGAGTTAAAACACGCTCCTCTTATTGTTTTTGCAACTGCATTTCCAAACTTTGCTGTAGATGCGTTTCGTTATGATGCGATCGATTATATCCTTAAGCCATTTGAGGAAGATCGATTAAAAGAAACGATTACTAGATTAGAAGAAAGATTGATCAGTACAACATCACAAGTGGAGTTTACACCACCATCAAAGCTAGCTGTTGAAAGCGATGAAGGCATTATCTATATTGACCCTAATGACATTCTATACTTATATCGAGATGATCGAGTGACTAAAATAGTTGGAAAAACTGCAGAATTTGAAACGAAAACACCATTAAAAGATTTTGAGGTTCGATTAAAGGATCATCGTTTTTTCAGAATTCATAAAAGCTATATTGTAAACCTGCAGGATGTGTCTAGATTAATACCATGGTTTAATGGTGCTTATCAATTAGAACTTAAAGGACATAAAGAATTCCTATCAGTAAGTAGAAATTATGTAAAAGCACTACGTTCAAGATTGGAAATCTAGAAAGAGGATGGCACCTCTTTCTAAGGTTGAATGACGAAGTCAATACGACGATTAAGTTGATGATTTTCAGCATTTCCATCATTGGGAACAATCGGCAATTCTTCACCAACTCCTAAGGCTGTAATAGTAAGATGGGATAGAGTCTCTACATCTGCAAATCGTTTTAATAAGCGGTTTGCGCGATCCTTTGTAAGCTGATGATTGAATTGGTCATTTGCTTTGTCATCTGTATGAGCCTCGATAATCACTTTACTATTTCCAGGTAACGTAGCAAACACATTCTCAAGCTCTACTAAAATATCTTCTGCTTTTTCATAGTATTCAGCTTTATCATAATTAAATATGATATCATCCCTTAATCGAACAATGATGGCATTTTCGGCTTTAATCACCTTTGCCCAATCTGGTAAATCAATGTTCAGGTTAGGCATGTTGGTTGACTGTACCTTAGAATTTGGTTCCACTACTTGCCCCTTCATTACAGGTTCACCTTGCTCTAGTTTTTTCAATGTTTGATTGCCAGGTTCTAAAGCAGTTATTGTTGCTTCCTTATTTCCACAGCCTGAAAGTATTATCACAGTTGCAATAATACCGATTGAGTACCTTTTCACCTAATTCAACTCCTATGTAATTCCTTTTACCTTTAAGATTTAACCTTAAGAAAGTTTTACTTTATTTTAATTAGGCATATTGTCTATTTTATCATCATAATGGAATAAATTGTCCGTTTTTCCAATTTTCTTGAAATTAAAAAGAGATAGCCAATGACAAATGTCATCAATGCTATCTCTTTGTTTAATTTAGTCCATGGTAATGATGCGATTACGCATATAATTCCTTTATTTGCTTCTGAACATTGGCATCTTCTAAAAACTCATCATATGTCATTTGTTTATCTACGATCCCGCTAGGTGTTACTTCGATAATTCGATTTGCGATCGTTTGAACAAATTGATGGTCATGAGATGAAAAAATCATTGCGCCTTTGTAAGTAGTTAAGCCATTATTTAAAGCTGTGATGGATTCAAGATCTAAATGGTTTGTCGGTTCTTCTAGTAAAAGAACGTTTGAACCACTAAGCATCATTTTTGAAAGCATACAACGTACTTTCTCGCCCCCGGATAAAACACTTGGCTTCTTTAATACCTCTTCACCAGAGAAAAGCATACGACCTAAGAACCCACGTAAAAAGCTCTCACTTTGATCATTTGGTGAATATTGACGTAACCAATCTACTAGCGTTGGCTCAGACCCCTTAAAATATTCACTGTTATCTTTTGGAAAGTAGGCTTGAGTTGTTGTTACTCCCCATTTGTATGAACCACTATCCGGTTCCATTTCGCCTGCTAAAATTTTAAACAGTGTTGTGATCGCAATTTCATCACGTCCTACTAATGCGATTTTATCTTCTTTGTTTAAAATAAAATGAACATTATCTAAAACTTTTACACCATCTATTGTTTTTGAAATTCCTTCAACACGTAAGACATCATTTCCTATTTCTCGATCTGGAGTGAAGTTTACATATGGATAGCGACGTGAAGATGGTTGTATGTCATCTAACGTAATTTTATCTAGTAGTTTTTTTCGTGAAGTTGCCTGCTTAGATTTAGAGGCATTTGCACTAAATCTAGCGATGAAATTTTGTAGCTCTTTTATCTTCTCTTCTTTTTTCTTATTCGCTTCTGAACCTAATTTAAGTGCTAATTGACTTGATTCATACCAGAAATCATAGTTACCAACATAAACTTTAATTTTAGAAAAGTCTAAATCCGCAATATGTGTACATACTTTATTTAAGAAGTGACGGTCATGGGATACAACAATAACAGTATTTTCAAAGTTAATTAAAAACTCTTCAAGCCAGCCGATTGCATGAATGTCCAGATGGTTTGTAGGCTCGTCTAATAGAAGGACATCAGGCTCACCAAATAAAGCTTGTGCTAAAAGAACCTTTACCTTTTCTCCACCAGTTAATTCAGCCATTTTCTTCGTATGAAGGTCTTCTGATATGCCAAGACCTTTTAATAAAATAGCTGCTTCACTTTCAGCTTCCCAACCATTTAACTCTGCGAATTCTCCCTCTAATTCAGCTGCTTTCATTCCATCTTCATCAGTAAAATCAGCCTTCATATAAATCGCATCTTTTTCTTGCATCACCTCATAAAGACGTTTATGTCCCATGATAACTGTTTTAAGAAC
This sequence comes from Metabacillus sp. KUDC1714, assembly GCF_014217835.1. Taxonomy (NCBI): domain Bacteria; kingdom Bacillati; phylum Bacillota; class Bacilli; order Caryophanales; family Bacillaceae; genus Metabacillus; species Metabacillus elymi. The sequence continues at coordinate 4,099,415 of NZ_CP055263.1, read as the reverse complement.
TTCATGCTCTTCATATTCAAAGTGATTTTGCTTTAAGACTGCTAAACGCTCACCAGGTGCCATGCTTACATCACCTGATTGTGCCTCAATTTCGCCTGATAATATTTTTAGAAACGTGGATTTCCCCGCACCATTTGCACCAATTAATCCGTAACAATTCCCCGGAGTAAATTTAATATTAACATCTTCAAAAAGCTTTCGATCACCAAATCGTAAGCTAATATTCGTAACTTGAATCATGAAACATCCTCCAATACTTTAAACATCTAAACAATTATACCACTTTAAGACGGTTTTTTATACGTTATGTGAGAACATCTTTACATACATTTAAAGATTCCGTTAAGTTCAATCAGATCTAAAATATGAAAAATCTACGTATAATTCAACCCTTTATTGTAAAGTCTTTTATGGATTGGAGGTTATTCATTGTTTACGTCCCGCGGTGATGCGCATAAATTATATTTAAAATTAAAAGATACCTATGAGCGTAATCAGTCTTTAGATAAGTTGAGAGAATTAACAGAAATTGAAGAGATCCAATCGTTTTATAATAGCCTAAGAAGCTCTACACTGGAAAAAATCTATTATCGTGTGTTGAAAGAGAAAAATGGGATGGGCATCATTCCTGTTTTTGTTTCTGCTGGCCCTTGGCTTCTGTTTCTTTTTTCTAAGAAGCTTCAAGAGTTCTTATTTGCAAATGGAAGCGTACTTTTCTTCGTATTTATAACGATATATTTACTCATTCTCACAATAAGCGTAATCCTCCATTTTCGTGAGAAAGCTTGGGCTGAAGTTCATGCTAAAATTATCAAAGATATCTTGACTTATCGACCATCAAAAAGCAACCCAACTTCATAAACAGTGGGTTGCATTGATTTTTCTATTATTTCTCTTTCCTATGCTTTCTCATGACAATAAATAAAAAGATTATTCCTGTTGTAACAGTAGTAATCGCTGAGAGCATTGCATTTACATTTGTGATAACAAATAATGATGGAATATCACCAACTACTGTATCTTCCATCGTAAGAAAAATACATAAAAACATATTATTTGCTGCATGTGCACCGATAGAGTATTCTGAACTATTCGTTTTTATTGAAATATATGTCCAAATAAATCCCATTGCTAAATAATCAATCGCCACCCAAAATGCTCCATGTTCCATTTCAGGGTTGCCAAAGTGCAACCCCCCAAAGATGCTTCCAATAATAAGCATTAAGATAATTGGATTTTTTGTTATTTTACCAGCCCATTGTAATAAAAACCCTCTAAATAACAATTCTTCTGAGGTCGTTTGAATAGGAACTAATAATATTGATGCGACAACTAGCCAAGCAAAACGAGTTCCATTAAAATCATTTAAGACATAGTCATTCGGAAAAATAACATAATCTAACAATGCAAAAAGTGCAAATAAGAAAAGAGCAATGAAAAACCCATAAAAAATTTTCGACCAGTTTATTCTTTCATTTGGTGTAATAAAGGAAATTAGCTTTCTTTTCAGGATCGTTCTTGCTGCAATCCACATACCTATAACAGTCAGGATGTTAACTATATGATATAAATAAAAATCAACGAGTGGATCAGATATCATCATCTCTTCAAAATCAACAATATCTGGTTCAATAAGTGCGGTTGATAGCACTGCTATCAAATACGCAATTGTACCCACCACAAACATAAACGCTAAAATAACCAATAGTGACCAAAAATATCGCCAATGCGTGTTTTTCCCTTTAGCAATTGAAATAAAATTAGGATTCATAAAAACACTCCTCTAACAGTTTAGAAAAATTAATGAACAAATAGATTGATATCCCCAAAATAATAAAGGGTAAAATTTTATTAATCTTATTTACTATGCTACCACCACGGTAATAAACCTTTCTGTTATTCTTACATACTCCCTACCTAGTAATTTTTAACAGATTTTAACATTATAATCAATAAGAATACACCAATTTTCACAAGAAAGTAAGAATAACTTCTGATCACCCCATGATAGATTTAGAATTCAACAAGATCTTTGTATCTTGAAAGCGATTTTCTGCATCTTACTATCCATTTTCAACATGTTACACAAAAAAAGCCCCCTAGCTTATCGTTTCTTGTTAAGATTATTGTAAGCGTATTCAAAGACCTAAAGGAGGTTACTTCGTGTATACATTTATTGGTGGAATATTACTTCTTATTGTAGGTTATTTTATTTATGGCCGTTTCGTTGAGAAGGTTTTCGGAGTAAAGGAAGCTAGACAAACTCCAGCTTTTTCTAAACGAGATAATGTTGATTATTTACCTATGGGTAAAAAGCGAAACTCATTAATTCAGTTATTAAATATTGCTGGTGTTGGGCCAATTTTCGGACCAATCATGGGGGCATTGTATGGACCTGCAGCATTTATTTGGATTGTAATTGGTTGTATATTTGCTGGAGCAGTTCATGATTACTTAACAGGCATGATTTCCATTCGTAACCGCGGTGCCCATTTACCAGAGCTTGCTGGTAAATTTTTAGGGAAAACAATGAAGCACGTAGTGAATGCTTTCGCCATTTTATTATTACTTTTAGTAGGTACAGTTTTCGTAACTGCACCTGCCGATCTTTTGGCTGGTATTACTCCAGACTGGGTATCATTTGGTGTTATTATTGCAGCAATATTTATCTATTATATTTTGGCTACACTATTGCCAATCGACCAAATCATTGGCCGATTATACCCAATCTTTGGTGCATTACTATTAATCAGTGCAATTGGAGTTGGCGCATCATTAGTTATAACAGGTGCACCAATACCTGAATTAACTTTACAAAATATGCATCCTGACAAAGCGCCAATCTTCCCACTATTATTTTTAACGATTTCTTGTGGTGCTTTATCTGGTTTCCATGCAACACAAACACCAATTATTTCGCGTACAACACAAAATGAGTCACAAGGGCGTTTTATTTTCTACGGAATGATGATTGCAGAAGGGATTATTGCGATGATCTGGGCTGCAGCAGCAATGAGCTTATTTGATGGTTATAATGGCTTATCAGATATTTTAGCAAATGGTGGCCCTGCAGCAATCGTAAGTGAAGCATCTACTGCTATGCTAGGGGCAATCGGTGGTACACTCGCAGTACTTGGAGTGATCGTATTACCTATTACATCTGGTGACACCGCATTTAGAAGTGCACGGATGATTATTGCTGATTATTTAAACATCTCACAGACAAAACTAATGAGCCGATTATGGATTGCAGTACCATTGTTCATTATTTCATATGGATTAACTAATATTGACTTTACACTTTTATGGCGATATTTCTCTTGGGCAAACCAATCAACAGCAGTTATTGCATTATGGGTTGGGGCGATGTATTTATTTATCGCAAAGAAAAATTACTGGATAGCCATGATTCCTGGAATCTTTATGACAATGGCAACAACGACATATATTTTAAATGCAGCAATTGGATTTGGCTTACCAATGAACATCTCTTACATTGGCGCTAGTATTGCCACAGCATTAATTATTGCACTGTTCTACAAGGCTGCAATTAAAGCAAGAGCAAACAAATTACAGCTTGATGATGATGCGAATATTGCCGCTTAAAATTTTAAGCGACGATAAGCAAAAAAGACGAGGTTGTGTATTTGTTGAAAACTCATTTTTAAAACTCATAAATAAAAACAAGTAAAAGAGCATGGATATCCCTGTTCTTTACTTGTTTCAATTATATTTCATTACATCTCTATATAAGTTTTGTCTAAAATTCCAACGTTCTCACAGATAATTCATTATGTAATTTCTTAAATGATGTTATCACTTTTAATGTCGTATCATCAGGTACACCAAAGTCTTCAATATGCCAAAATAAACTTAAAATGGAATGACAATAACCCCACAGTAAAACTCTTTCTTTATTCAAATCTAATTGATCTACTAATATATCAATCCGTCTATCTATTACATCGGCGATTTTATCAACAGGTAATTTATTCAGGAGGAATTGAATGACATCATATTCGCGCTCACCAATTAAGCCCTTTGGATCAATTGCTACCCAAGTATTACTTTTAGCAGATAAAACATTGTAATGATGAAAATCTCCATGAAGAAGATATAGGTCTTTAATTGTACTTGTTAACCTAGAAAATATTTCTTCCGCTTCTATAAGCATCTCTTTTGATAGAGGACCTATTCCGTTTTTATGCTCTTTGCGTATTTGTTTAAAGGCCTCTTCCCTTTGAAAAATCGTTGGGATACATGAATTTACTGGAGCAATTGTCCATAAGTTCTTCATAACTTGTGACATAATAATCGTTGATTCATCGTCATTGGATAGCAAGGATAACTTTTCTCCTGGTAATACCTTTTCCAAAATCATAATCCCTTTTTCTGTTTCATAGTCAAGTAGTCGTGCTATGCCATTACCATTAAACTGTTTAAGCGCTTCAATTTCTTTTTGAAACCCTCCATCACCTAGTACCACGAGTTTAATAACAACTTGGCTTCCATCCAGTGTGATTGCTGGAGCCACAAAGTTATATGATAACTCATAGGGTGCCTGAAATTGAATACTCCATCTTTCTTCACAATACTTGACTAAATCATTAAAGTTATCCAACCACTTCTGTCCGTGTTCTCTATGAACAGATTTTATGGTTTGTACAAACTTCTCTGGCAAATATATCACTAGTGTCACCCTTACTTAAATTAGTTGGCAATGCTTTTACATGGAGTTAATACAAATCAAACATATTAATATCATGATCTAACTGCTTCAAATAGTTAAATAGCTGTGCTCGATGATGATACGTGTGGGTCACAATTTCCATTAACCATTTTATTTGTGTATGACCACCTTGTTCAAAATAAAATGGTTTTGTTATTTTATTCATTAAATCTTCATCACTCAAAGCGTGTATATAATCCTTCAACTTTTCAAAATTATGCTGCATTTGAGTTCCTAATTTCTCTTGGTCTTTTATTTCTTCTATGTTCAATTCTATTTTTCTGTATTCGTTCTCACTTTTTTCTTCCATTAAACATGTTAAATCTGAAAGTGGTATCGATACTAAGTGATGGACCAACTCTACTAAAGATCTCATATTTTCCTTCGGTCGATAATTCCATTGGCTATTTTCAATCTTCAGTATTAGATTAATCGATGTTTTAACAGCAAGTTCTAGTTCTTCAAATAATAAATCTGTCATTTTATTAATAGCATTCATCAAGGTTTACTTCCTTTCAAACTTTTTTAAAGGTTCATACGTACCTATTTCGATAATAATGATAATTATCCTTTATTCAACATTAACATTTCCTTACAATTATATTCGGACATATTGTTCTTGAATATTTACTTCCTAAAAAGAAACATATTTAAACCAATTGCTATTTTTGTGATAAAATGAGCTAACATGTACTAAAGCCCAAGCGTCCGCTTATCCATATTACAAAAAATTATTATAATTTCCTAACTACTAGAAAAGGAGCATACAACATGAAGTTACATACTCTAATCGAATATTGTTTATTAATTTTCTGTTCTGGAGCCTATTTTGCCTTTCTGGGCTTCCGTTCAAATGGTCTTACTTTTATTATTGGGGTCATTATTCTTTACATTATCATCAATTTTTCTACTAAAAAAATCCTACCACGCTATCATCTTGAAAATAAAAAAATGTCTGTTTTAATAAGTGTCCTCTCCATAATTGGAACAGTATTTATTACAATGCTTATTTTAACGATACTTGTGACATAAAATGCCGTTTACTCTTCTGGCTTTGTAGGTGGTTTTCCTTGATTGTGTTTTCGTCTTTTTCTTATAATCAGTATCATGATGAAAAAAAGGCCACCTAAAACTAGTAATACCGGTAGACTACCTATGATAAATATGATGACTGCTGAGCATGTTTTTAAGACAAAATTTACACTGTTCATAAATTGTTCCTTTGTTTTCTCCCACGTGTTTAAGTCATCATTGCCTAGTGCCGGAATATTCACTTTATCTTCTACCACATGAATCGTTACAGTAGCTAAGTCAACCTTATTGTTCAAGTAATTCATTCTACCTTTAATTTGTTCAATCTCCTCTTGAACAACGGCCAAATCTGCTGAAATTTTTAATAAATCCTCGGTTTTTTCCGCCTTTTCCATAAAATCCAATAATCGCTTCTCAACGACTTTTTTTGATGTGATCCGCGATTCCAAATCTACATATTCCTCCGTTACATCTTGACCAGAAATCGAACGATCGACTACTTTTGTACTTTCATTTTCTACAGATTTTAAAAATGAATCAAATTTATCTTGAGGAACTCGGACTGTAATTGTTCCTTCAAGGGAATCCGCCTCACCTACTGAATATGAACTTGATTCAACGATATATCCATTTGAGGATGCAAGCTGCTGTTGAACAAGGTTAAGTGTCTCCTGATAGCTTTTTACTCGAATTGAAAGATTAGCCGTATAAATAACCATGCGATCATCTGAATTACTCGAATCCTGATTCGAGGGTTTATTTGCATCTTCTTCAGTCTCAGTGACTTCTTCATTAGCTAATTCTGTAGTTTGCTCTCCTCCTTCAGCTATGCTACTTTTATTCTCAATTTCGTCTACTACTTTGTCTGCTTGTCTAGATTCTTCACCAGAACTACTACACCCACTAATAATCCCTGCAATTAAAAGTGCTATACCGATCAAAAGCAACTTTTTCATCTCGACACACCCTTTACGTTTTTTTACTATTAGGAAAGCTTTGGCTCTTTTATCTTCATGAGAGTAGTCGTTTTACAAAATAAAATGTTACATAAATATGTAAAATAGGAAAACAAATACACGCCAATTTCAATAACAAATATCATCTTTTTGCCCCATACATATAGTACCTGCTTTTTACTACATAATAAAAAGCCGACCTATTTTAGATCGACTTTTTGATGGTTATTCTATTTTACTTAAATGACTAAAAGGGAAAAAAATAAATTCCGATTTCCCCAAAATTCGATCTGACTCAATCAAACCAAGACCATTGCGGCTATCCATGCTATTAAGGCGATTATCACCCATGACAAAATAACTTCCTTCTGGGACTACTATCTCCTCAAAATCATTTGTTAGAAGCATTCCCATTTGTTCTGCATCCTCTTCGTTACTCTCTAAATAAGGCTCTTCAATCTTTTTTCCATTAACATATACACTACCATTCTCTGCACTAACTTTATCTCCAGGTAATCCGATAATTCTTTTAACATAACGAATATTTTCTTCTTTCCCATCAATAATAACAATATCCCCTTTTTCAATTTCTCCGATAAATTGTAGGGTCTTATTTACAAAAAGACGATCTCCATCCTTTAATGTTGGATCCATTGAAGATCCTTCTACGAGATATGGTTCAAATAAAAAGAAACGAATAATCATTGCAAGACCTACTGCAAGAATGATTGCTTTTGTCCATTCCCAGATCTTTGATTTTGACGTTTCTGTTTCAGTTTGCGACATGATGTGGCCTCCTATTTTATTGCTCTTTTTCCATTATACCTATTAATACTAATTATTTGCTAAAAAATAAAAAAATCCTTTATCTTTTTGCAATTAACCTTCAAAAGGGAATGAATAGTAGGAAATATAACTTATGAAAGCAGGAATAAAAATAATAGAGTATATTTTCAACGTACTGAGTGGTCTACATATTATCGGGGATTGTCGCTCTTTTCGTATTTTTTAGTTCCTAGATTATTGGTTTTTACTAACGATTTTCCTAACACCATAGATTATTAGTCTCAGCATTTATTATGGTAGAAAATTTAATAAACCTAAAACTCAAAGTTTGTATAATATAATGAGAAATAATCTCTCTAAGGTCTCACTTCATAAAAATAAGGATAACTCAAAATTGCCAGAACCAACGAAAAATAAACTTTTATATAATATCTTTATTTTTCACTAGAGACTAAAAAATGGTTTTTGAAGGGTCTGATTTTTGAGTTATCCTTTCTTCTTATTCTATTATTTCAAGTGTAACATCTATATTTCCTCTTGTTGCTTTTGAATAAGGACAGAAATCGTGTGCCTTATGGACTAGCTCTTCCAACTTTTCCTTTTCAATACCTGTCCCTTTCACTTGCAAAGAAACAGCCAATTTATACCCTTGATCTCCTTCATCTTTCAACAAACTAACATTAGCAGTAACTTCTGATTCAAATTGTACTTTGGCTTTTTTCGCCATAAGTTGTAATGCCCCATCAAAACATGCAGAATAGCCAGCTGCAAAAAGTTGTTCAGGATTAGTTGCTTCTGGTAATTCTTTTGCTCTAGGAGTTCCAGGCATTGCTATATCTAAATTAATGTTCCCATCAGAAGACTTTACACTTCCTTCTCTACCTCCAACTGCTGATACTGTTGCTGTAAATAGTGGTTTTGTCATGATATCAACCCTTTCTTCATATTTTGCTTTCATTCAATTTAGGTACACACGTCAATAAGATTTAATTCTTCATTCTATTAAACTTTACCCTTTTCCACAGTTTCTAATCCATTAAATATTTTCACATAAAAAAAGCTGACTATAACGAAGCGTTATGCTTTGTCATTAGTCAGCTTTGAAAAGTTACGATTCAGTTATTCACTAACAGTTTTTTTTAGTAATCCTAGCATGATTGCAGTGATTACAGCACCAATTACAATTGCTAATAAGTAAAGAAGTGGATTTCCTTCTACTAATGGAATTACGAATGCCCCACCGTGTGGTGCACGTAAACCATTTCCAAAGAACATTGCTAATGCACCAGCAACAGCTGAGCCTGTCACAACTGAAGGAATAACACGAGCTGGATCACTTGCTGCAAATGGAATAGCACCTTCTGTGATAAATGATGCCCCCATAATATAGCATGTAATACCTGCTTCACGCTCACGTTTTGTAAATTTACTACGGAATAATGTTGTTGCAAGAGCAATTCCTAATGGAGGTACCATCCCCCCTGCCATAACAGCAGCGTGTGGTGCAAAATTCCCCGAATCAATCATCGCAATACCAAATGTAAAGGCAGCTTTGTTAATAGGACCGCCCATATCAATTGCCATCATACCACCAAGTAACAAACCAAGAAGAACTAAATTACCTGTACCTAAACCACCTAAAAATTCACTAATTAGTCCGTTTAATGCACTTACAGGTTTATTTACAACAAAGAACATAATCATTCCAACACTAAAAATACTTAATACTGGATATAAAAGGACTGGCTTTATACCTTCCAATGATGCTGGCATACCAGATAATAGTTTCTTTAGAAGAACTACAATATAACCTGCTAAAAATCCTGCAATCAAACCACCTAAGAACCCTGCTCCACCTTGCGCTGCCATAAACCCACCGACCATACCTGGCGCTAGACCTGGGCGATCAGCAATACTTAAAGCAATAAAACCCGCTAATACTGGAATCATAAGTCCAAAAGCATTACCACCACCAATTGTGCTTAAAGCCTCAGCAAATGCATTATATGTTTCGTGATTTGGATCTGATGCATGTATACCAAACATAAATGAGATCGCAATTAATATCCCACCACCTACAACAAAGGGTAGCATATTTGAAACACCATTCATTAAATGTTTATAAAACCCTGTTCTTCCTCCATTTTGATCTTCTTTTCTTCCCTCACCACTACCTTGATAAATAGTGGCATCTTGTTTTAGCGCACGTTCTATTAATTCTTTCGGTTTTCTAATTCCCTCTGCAACTGGAACAATAATGACATGTTTGCCTTTAAATCGTTCCATTTCTACTTGCTTGTCCGCTGCAACAATGATCGCTGTGGCTTCTTCAATTTCAGCAGCAGTTAAGACATTTTTCGCCCCGCCTGAACCATTAGTTTCAACCTTAATAGAAACATTCATTTCTTTTGCTTTTTCTTTTAACGAATCTGCTGCCATATAGGTATGAGCAATTCCTGTTGGACATGCAGTTACCGCTAAGATATTGCCCGCTATTGAGCCTTTTACTTCTTCAGCTTCATCCTGTACATCATATTGATCTATAACTGCTAAAACTTCATCTGCCGAATTTGCAGTTAATAGTTTTTCTCTTACTTCCTGTTTCATCAAAATAGATGAAAGTTTAGATAAAGCTTCCAAATGTGTATTATTAGCACCTTCTGATGCTGCTATCATAAAAAACAAATAACTTGGTTGACCATCAAGTGCTTCATAATCAACACCTGCTTTTGATCGTCCGAAGACAATTGCTGGATGCTTTACTGCATTCGTCTTGGCATGTGGAATTGCAATTCCATCACCAATCCCAGTGGTACTTTGCTGTTCACGATCTAAGACTGCACGCTCGTAAGCTGCTTTGTCTGAAAGCTTACCAGCTCTATCTAATACATCAACTAACTCTGAAACAGCATTCCCTTTTGATGTTGCCAGAAGTTCTAGCTTAATGGTTTCTTTTGTTAATAGCTCTGTAATCCTCATCTTTCTTCCCCCTTTACCTCATTAACTTCAATATAAGGTAATAACTCTTCTATCTTTTGTTTTGTACAAAGCTCCATTGAAAATGCAGTTGCACTTCCCGCTGCTACTCCAATTTTGAACGCTTCTTCTATAGAATAATCTTTTGAAATAGCACTAATGAATCCGCCAACAACCGAATCTCCTGCGCCAACTGAATTTAATACCTTACCTTTAGGTACATTTGCTACATAGCTATTATTTTCTGTGATAAGCAATGCACCCTTTTCAGCAAGCGAAACAATCACATGCTTTACACCTTGTTTTACTAGTTTCTTTCCATAAACAAGAGCTTCTTCTACAGATTGAATTTCTGTATTGAACAGTTCTCCAAGCTCATGGTGATTAGGTTTAATAAGATACGGCTTTTCAGAAATAACCTCTTTAAGAGCATCACCGGAAACATCAGCCACAACTTTAATCTCTTTTTCTTTGCAGACTGCAATTATCTCTTTATAAATGGATGAAGGTAATGTTCCAGGAATACTTCCAGCCAACACGACAATGTCTTCCCTCGTCATCTTTTGAAAAATTTCAAAGAATTCAGTTAGTTGGTCCTCAGAAATATTCGGACCTAAACCATTGATCTCACTTTCCACTTCAGTCTTTAATTTAATATTAATTCGTGTATCACCAGAAACCTTTACGAAATTACTGGGAATTTTTTCAAGATTTAAAAAATCCTCAACAAACTTACCTGTAAAGCCTCCGATAAAACCTAATGCGTTTGACTCGACTGCTAATCGTTTCATTACGCGTGATACATTAATCCCTTTCCCACCAGGAAACTTTGTATCTGCAACTGTTCGGTTCAAAGAACCTAGTTCGAATTGTTCAACTTCTACGATGTAATCAACTGATGGGTTTAATGTCACGGTATAAATCATTCTTTCACGACCTTTATTGCTGTATTTTTTCCATATTGATGTAGTACGTCTTCATCCACATAACCTGTTATAATTTTCGCTTCAGATAGATGTGCTATTTTTGAAAAAGCAATCTCTCCAAATTTTGTATGATCAGCTAATACATATTTTTCACGTGATAAGCGAAGAGCTGTCAATTTCAATGCTGCTTCCTCTGGATCTGGGGTTGTATAACCTAATTCATGATGAATTCCATTTACACCCAAAAAACATTTATCAAAGCGGTATTGTTCTAATGATGTTAATGCACCACGACCAATCATGGCACCTGTTATTGGTTTTAAGAAACCGCCAATTAAGTAGGTTTTTAATCCTTTTTTCATAAGTGGTTCAATAATTGTAAGCCCATTTGTTACAACGACAAGTTCCTTTTCAGTTGGAAGATATTCAACCATTTGTAAAGTAGTTGTCCCTGCATCCAAGAAAATGCAATCACCTTCTTCAATGGATGAAGCGGCTTCTTTTGCAATTAATTTCTTTTGATGAAGGTTTTTGGCTGATTTCTCAATAATATTTGGTTCACTAAGCTTACCTTGCAGCAGTGCTGCTCCACCATGAATTCTTTTTAAATATTTTTCTTCCTCTAATTGAGTTAAATCACGTCTAATCGTTGATTCAGAAGAGTTTGTCAGATCGACAAGTTCCTGAATTTTCACTGATTGTTTATCTTTTAATACATCCAAAATAATTCGATGACGTTCAGGAGTTAACAATACTTATCACCTCCTACCGATTGTAAGCGAATACAAGTTGCCTTACACACTTATTATACTGTCGATTTTAGTCAAAATCAATCACAAAATTTCAAAATCTATCAAAATCCAGTCATATATAACTATTTTTCTTTTAATTCCTACTTTTTAGCTTGTTAATAACTTCTATTTTTTATAGAAGCAAAAATATTGTTCAATTTTCCTTATCAAAAATATCCTGTATATAAAAAATCTCCTCTCAGATTCAACTACTTAAAAATTAGTTGATCCAAAAGGAGATTTCCTTTCCATCTTTATTCATATCTTAAGGATTCAATCGGACTCAAGCGAGCAGCTTTATTTGCAGGAAGCAAGCCAAACACAACACCGATTAGCATGGAGAATAATAATCCCCCAACAACAACTTGCCATGAAATAAGCGGTGGCCAACCTGCAAATATTGAAACGATATTTGCAGCAACAGCACCAAGAATAATACCAAATACTCCACCTATTAATGTTAAAGTAACGGATTCAATAAGAAATTGAGTTAAAATTTGTCTCTTTGTTGCCCCTAATGCTTTTCTTATGCCAATCTCCCTTGTTCGTTCTGTAACAGATACAAGCATGATGTTCATGACACCAATACCACCAACAACCAGGGAAATTCCAGCTATTGAACCGATAATTAATGTCATAATCGTTGTAATTTGGCTAATTCCTGCTGCCATTTCTTCCATATTAAATACCTTATAGGACTCATCAGTATTATGTGAGGCATTTAAAAGTTGAGTTGCTTTTTCTCCGGCTTCCTTCATAACATCTGCATTAATTGCTTGAAGAGTGATTTGATTATAATCATTTTTACCGAAGGATGCACGAAACGTATTCCAAGGTATATATACTTCCATTGCTCCAAAGGCGAATAAACCTGTTGGCTTATCTAACACGCCAACTATTTCAATTGGCTGGCCTTTGATCCAAATAACTTCTCCTACTGGATTTTTTTCGGCAAACATTTCTTTCTTCAATTCATCACTAATAACCCCTACACGTGTACCACCTATAAAATCAGCTTCCATAAGATTTCTACCTGACTTTATCCTTAATTCATTCACTTCTATATAAGCTTGGTTAACACCATATAAACTTGTTTCTAATGTTTCCTCACGGTAACGTGTAGGGAAAAATTCAGTTGATGAAGCCACAACTTTTTTCACTTCAGGTATACTGCTTAATGAATTGACATCCTCCTGAGAAAAAACAGCGTTCATATAAGCATTTGGGTTTGACATTATTTCCTCTTCACTAGGTTCATAGTAAACCTCAATTGTGTTGCCAGGCCCTGTAATCGATGTTTTTAATAATTGCTCTCCACCCTGACCAATGGCTACAACCAATATGACTGATGCCACTCCAATAATAATCCCTAACATCGTCAGGATCGATCTCAATTTATGAGCTAACACAGAGCTAAGGGCCATCTTCATATTTTCTAGTAAACTCATATCTTATCTCCCCCGCTCTTCATCGGAGAGAATGCTTCCATCCCTAACCGTTATAATTCGCTTGGCATAATCAGCTACCTCTTGCTCATGTGTAACAAGAATAACTGTTGTGCCTTCCTTATTTAACTCTGTAAATTGCTCCATAATGGAAATACTTGTTTTACTATCTAGTGCACCTGTTGGCTCGTCAGCTAAAATAATTTTGGGTTCATTTACGATTGATCTTGCTATGGCAACACGTTGTTTTTGTCCTCCTGATAGCTCATTAGGTAAATGATTTATTCTATCAGATAAACCAACCTTATCAAGTGCATGTTTTGCTCTTTCTTCACGTTCCTTCCTTCCTAAGCCTGCATAGATCATTGGAAGCTCCACATTTTTCAATGCTGTTAAACGAGGTAATAACTGAAATTGCTGAAAGACAAACCCAATTGATAGATTTCGAACTTTTGCTAATTCCTCATCCTTGTAGGTAGAAATGTCTTCGTTACTAAGTAAATATGTACCGGATGTAGGATTATCTAGACAACCAATCACGTTCATTAAGGTTGATTTCCCCGATCCTGAAGGCCCCATTATTGCCACAAACTCTCCATTATGGATTGTTAGGTTTATATCTTTTAATACAACTAATGTTTCAACACCAACTTTGTAGCTTTTCGTGATAGTAGTAAGCTCGATCATTTTACACTCACTTCCATATCATTTTGAAGCTGATCCGGAGGATTGATAATAACCTCTTCTCCTTTTTCTAGACCTGATTTTAGCTCCATAAATTCTTCACTTGTCACTCCCATTTTCACTTCTTTACGGATAGCTTTTCCATCTTTGACAACAAACACATAATACTCTTCACCATCCTGCTTCACAGCTTCTAAAGGAATTGCTTGTACATGACGTTTTTCTGTTTCAATTTCCATAATCAGCTTAAATCCAGGCTTTGCTTCAATATCCTTAGCTTCAATAGATACTTCAATTGGATATTGGACAGCTGCATCCTCAGTTCCCATTCCATTTTCAGTCTGTTCAGGCAATAGACTTACTTTTGTAACTGTACCCTTCCATTCTTTATCAGGAATGACGTCAGATCTGAGTATAACTGGTTGTTTTTCGTCAGTTTTTAATGAATCGTATTCTGAAATAAACCCTTTTACAACATATTCATCTGTTTTTCCAATGTGTAAAATTGGCGTTTGTGTTATACCCTTAACAGCATTCTCATCTATCGATAGCACAGTTCCAGCCATTTCACTTTTTACCTCTAACAGGTTTAACTTCTTTTCAAGCGTTTCTTTTTGAAGAAGAACCTGCCTTGCTTCAATATCAGCAACTTTTAAATCAATTTCTAATTGATCTCGTTCAGCATCAATCTGTTTTTTTGCTTCTTTCTTGCCGACCTGTTTTTCCAAGTCGTCCTCTTTATCATCTAAGTCATCAATTTGTTCTTTTATTTGATTTATTCGTAAATATGATGATTCAATTGAAAGCGCATTTTGCTCTTTTTCTAATTGCAGTTGCTCATTTTCATATCGTAACAGAGGGGTTCCTTCTTCTACCTTATCCCCTGCTTTTACAAGAATCTCTGACACTTCACCATTTTCAGGATCTAAGTATACAAAGTCTTCCTGACTTAAAGAAAGAGTTCCGGGAACCATAACATTCCCGGTTATTTCACGTTCCTCAACACTCACTGTTTCAACTGCGAGATTTTCTTTATTCAAGGCTTTAATAACATTTACTCCAACTAATACAAGAATTAATAGAATGACACCTATTGAGATCCAGACTTTTTTCTTCATTATAATTGTGTCATTCCTTCAAATGCTCCACCGACTGCAGCAAAGATGAGCCCTAGAATAAAGAAGACAATTGTAATGATCGTTGCAGCTGGTTTAGATAGCTTTCCTACTATAACAAGACCCATTGTTAAAAGAATATAATACCAAATTGTAAAAACTTCAATTGTACTAAGAACTGCCCCTAAGATTCCATCTGCTCCTACAAAGCTGTTTACACTTGTCAGCATAATTGTTGGATCGCCATCAATTACCAAGATAATCAGTTGATTAAGTATCTGACCAATTATCGAAATAAACCCAATGAAAATCGAGAAAGAGAGCATTTGCTTAAATGTAGCATCCGACTTTGCGATCTTAGCAATCGCCCAAAAAATTAAAGCAAAAAACAGATAAGTTATAGGTGTAACGAAAAATCCAACTACTGCTGCCCCAGCAATTCCGAAGATTTTAGCCATTTCCAGTTCTTCTGGGGACATTTCCATTCCAGGTACTGCTGTATAATCAACATTTAATGCAGTGATTGCTGTTACAATTGTCATTAGTACTGTAAAAAGAATTAAAGGAACCCAAATAACCGGCTTCTCTCTTATTCTCTCAAATTGTACACCTGGACTAAAAATCATACCGAATATTGACGGCTTTTTCTTTTGAATAGTTTCTTGTTCCATAGTAATCAACCTCCATATTATGTATTCATTTACTTATACGTAAAAGAATGGAAATAGTTTCGTAAATTATTATTTTTAAATAAAAAAAGACATTATCCTCTCGGGTAACATCCTTAGGTAAACCTTTAAAATAAAATTTTTGCTAAATAAACAACAACAGTTACTGTAATACTACTAAATAACGTTGACAATAAAACAGACTGTGCAGCATATTCTGGATGGTTTTTATATTCAAGCGCAAAAAGTGCACTGTTTCTTGAGCTTGGAAAGGAACTTGCAATGAATAGTGCTTGTGCTGTCGTACCTTCTAAATTTAATACGATGATAATGATAAATGCGATGATTGGAGAGAAGACTAATCGGCCAATTAGACTTAAAATTAGCTGTAACGAAAATTTTGTTATTTTCAAGAAAGCACTTTGAGCCCCAAGTGTGATAAGGGCAATAGCAAGGAATGCATTCGAAATATCGTCAATTGGGCGCCATATAAAAAAGGGGATTTTGATGGTTAATGCATTAAAAATCATTCCCAAGAGCAAAGCATAAATAATTGGATTTTTGAAAAATTCCTTCATTGCCCCTAGTCCTTTTGTATTTACAGAAACTGAGGTCATAAGGCCGTATGTATACGTTATGAAGTTTTGGAAGATCGTCACAACTACTTGAATAGATGTACCGAGAGGATTTTCCTGAAACACAAGCTGGCTAACTGGTAAACCGAAGTTTCCCGAATTATTAAGCACAACACTATTTTTAAATGTTGCTGAAAGACTCCGATCAAACTTGAAAACTTTTGCAAGCAGGGCACTTAATAGCATTAATATCAGGTTTTGAATCGTTAAAAAGCCAATAATTCGAACAAGAATTTCACCCTTCAAACTAGTTTCATAGATGTTCACAAAACTCAAAGTAGGCAAGAGTAAAAAAGTATTTAATTTTGATAATGTATGCATATCAAAGGAAAATTTCCGATGTAAAAAAGCACCTAGTCCTATTAATATAAACACAGGTAAAATAACATTTAATATGATTAAATATAAAGTATCCACCTGAATACACCTCCTTGATGTATTTGTAAAAACACAGAAAAAGACCGATTAAATATCAGCCTTCTTCTACATCATTCTATTTAAGCCTCTTCATTAATCACAACGTTACGACCTTTCATTTTTAAAATAATCGGTATTGTCATCCATAAAAGGGCAATAAGTATAAAGATAAGTGATATTGGTTTTTCTATAAAAATCATAAAATCACCATTAGATGTTGTTAACGCTCTTCTCATATTATTTTCAATCATTGGACCTAAAACTAATCCTAATACAAGAGGTGCTACAGGATAGTCATTCTTCGTTAAGAAATAACCGATAACACCACATCCTATTAATAATAATAAATCAAAAACAGTAAATTGGACAGCGTAAACACCAAATATAGAGATTGCGATAATGATTGGTAATAAATATTTTGTCGGCGTCTCGATAATTTTTGCGAAAATTTTCACAAGAGGTAAGTTTAAAATAAGTAGCATGACATTTCCGATAAACATACTTGCAATCAATCCCCATGCAACTTGAGGATGATCTGTAAAAAATAATGGACCTGGTTGAATATTATACATGATAAGTGCACCCATCAAGATCGCAGTTGTCCCAGAACCCGGAATCCCTAACGTTAACAATGGGATCATCGCTCCTCCAGAAGCTCCATTGTTTGCTGCCTCAGGTGCTGCAACACCTTCAATAGCCCCTTGTCCAAATTTACTTGGATTTTTACTAATTTTCTTTTCCATAATATATGAAAAGAAAGAGGCTAGTGTTGCACCTGCACCAGGTAGAATCCCAATAAAAAATCCTAATAAAGATCCCCTAACGATAGGTCCAGAGCTATCTTTCATATCCTGTTTTGTAGGTAAGATCCGCTCGACCCTTGCTATTGTGCCATCAGTCTTTTCATTTTCAAGGATAGTTTTAAATACTTCTCCAAGGGCAAAAAGTCCGACTGCCACTGTTAAAAACTCAATACCCGAATATAATACAGGAATTTCATAAGTAAACCGTGCAACACCAGAAACATTATCCATACCGATTGTCGCAATTAATAGTCCAACAACTGTCATAATTAACGCTTTTGTTCTAGATTTTCCTGCAAGTCCACTAACCGCGCATAGTCCTAAAATCATTAATGAAAAATACTCTGCTGGACCAAATGACAACGCAACGCTAGATAGTGGTTCTGCTAATAATGTTAGGCCTATTAGTGCAACGATTCCTGCAAAAAATGAACCAATTGCTGAAATAGATAACGCTGCACCTGCTCTCCCTTGTTTCGCCATTTGGTAGCCGTCTAATGCAGTTACAACAGATGAAGATTCCCCTGGTGTATTTAATAAAATAGATGTTGTAGAGCCACCGTACATCGCTCCATAGTACACACCAGCTAATAATATTATCGAGCTTGCTGCTGCAGATTCAGGATCAAGGCCTGAAGTAAGTGTTGCTGTAACAGGAATTAATAAAGCTACTCCACTCATAGGACCTATACCAGGTAGAACGCCAACCGCCGTACCAATCAATACCCCAACAAATGCAAATAATAAATTATGCCATTGTAATGCCTCTGCAAACCCATGTGTAAGAAATTGAAATGTATCCAATTATGCCACCTCCTCGTTAAAACCAAATTGGGAATCCTGGTAAAGGCCCTTCTAAAACCTCTACAAATAAATAATAGACACCACCTGAAAAACATGCTGATAGAATGATAGATTTTATAAGATTTTTTCTGTCCATTACTTGAAAACTAATTAATAAGAAGAGAAAAGTTGTGAGAATAAATCCTAAACTTTCAATAAACAACGCATATGCTACCGCCGAAGTTAAAATAATGAGGAGCCGTTTATAATCTAATGTTTCCTTTCCCTTATCCTGATCGACATATTGAAAAGTCTCATAAAACAACCTTAGACTTAGTAATATTAAAGCAGCTCCCAAAATTGTTGGAAAAATATCTGAACCAACATTACTTCCATAAGCGCTTTCAGAAATCTCCCTACTTTCAAAGATAAAAAAAACGCCAATGATCATATAGATCAAACTAGAATAACGATCAAATGTTTTATTCATCACACATCACCTCCAATGAAAAGTACAGGGAGGAGATTCTCCCCTTTTTACAAGTTATTATTTCTCCATACCTAATGCTGTTAATAATTCTTGTACTACTACATTTTGATCGTCTAAAAATGATTTAAAATCAGTTGCATTTTTATAATCGCTTTCCCAGCCGTTTGTCTCTAATTCTTCTTTCCAAGCTTCACTTTCGGATAAATCTTTCAATGTTTTTTCCCAATAAACTAATTCATCTTCATTCATTTCTTTAGGTCCAAAAATGCCTCTCCAAATCGTAAAATCGGCATCTATTCCTGCTTGTTTAAATGTAGGTACTTCTGCTAATTCTCCAGTTAATCGTTCTGTAGAACTAACTGCTAATACTCTTACTTTTCCTGATTTAACATATTCACCAATTGTTGATGCGTCTGTAGCAATTAAGTCTGCATTACCACCAAGTAGTGCTGCAATTGCTTCTCCACCACCGTCATATGAAACATATTTCACTGATTTTGGATCAATTCCATATTTAAAAGCTGGTAATACGGCTACTAAATGATCCATTGAACCTGGTGCAGACCCACCAGCAACTGTTACTTTAGTTGGATCAGCTTTTATTGCCTCTAATGCAGACGGTAAATCGGCAAAAGGTGAGTCTTTTTTTACAACGATCGCCCCATAATCCCTCGTTAATTGAGCAAGTGGAGTTGTATCCTCATATCCATAAGGACTGTTTCCTTCTTTTTTCTCATGATTTATTAAAATAGGAGGTGAGCTGACCATTAGTTTATATGGGTTATTTTTTTCTTGTGTTGCAAATTCAGCCATATAAACAGCTCCGCCACCACCAGGTTTGTTTTCCACAGTCATTGTTTCACTAACTAGTTTCGTTTCACTTAAGATCTTTGCTAAGGAACGAGCCGTTAAATCCCAGCCCCCACCTGCACCAGAAGGAGCTACGACTGTAATTGGTTTTTTAGGATAATCTGAAGCGTTACCATCTCCACCACTTGCCTCCTGCTTTCCACCACATGCTGCCAACATAAATGTTAATAATCCTACTACGATCCACATCGATATTCTCTTCATTTTTATGCCCCCTTAATTCATTGCAATAGAAAAGACAGCGTTTGTAAGCGCTGTCTTAAAGTTAACAGAATTTTTATTTTTATAAAATCTTAACATCATAAGTTCAATTAAACCTAAATAGATCTTTTTGTTCATAAAATTCACAACAAGAATTTTTTCATAAACGTCATAAATGTTTTGTACGAAAATATCGTCTTTCTGGCCTTCCTACATTTCCATATACTAAATCTGCATATATTTTTTTTTGTGAGATTAAATACTCTAAATAACGCCTTGCTGTCGAACGACTAACACCTGATTCTTTACTAAGCATTTCTGAAGTAATCCCTTCTTCTTTAACTTGTGGAAGGTAATGGAGGATTTTATTTAATGTTAATGGATCAATGCCCTTTGGTGCCTCTTCTTCTACTACAAATGAATTTTCTTGTTGAGAATTGCGCCAAAGACTTGTAATTTCATCTTGAGATAAATTTTCATTAAAATTCAATTTCTCTAGCTTTTTTTGATAGTTTTCTAGACTGTTCTTAAACCTATCAAAGGTTACTGGCTTTACAATATAGTCAGATACTCCACTTCTAAGTGAGTGACCAACGATGTCTACTTCAGAAGCTGCAGTAATCATGATAATATCAATTTCAGGATTCGATTGACGAATGCTCTTAATTAATTCAGTTCCCTTCATATCAGGTAAATATACATCTAATAGCACAAGTTGTGGTTGAATTATTTCTAATAGTTCAATGGCCTGCTCTCCAGTTGTTGCGATCGCAATAACTTCAAACCCTGCAACCTTTTTCGTGAATCGACTATTTATTTCTGCTATTCTAGTATCATCTTCTATGATCATGACTTCAATATTCATTAAACATTACTCCTTCCTTTGGAATGGCCACAATGAATAAAGCACCACCAAATTCCCCTTTTTCAACCGCTATACTGCCATGCATCTCACCAACTAATTCAGTTACTCGAGATAATCCTAGCCCTCTATTTCCCCCCTCCTTCGTTGAGAATCCTTTTCGAAAAATGTGGGACATCTGATGGTCCTCAATTCCTGGTCCTGCATCCTCAATTTCAAATAAAAGATCGTTACCGATATCAGTTATAAATAACCTTACTTTTTTATCATGATTTTTAAGCTTCTCCATCGCTTCAAAAGCGTTCATCATTACATTACCTAAAATCGATACAAGGTAACTATTATCTATATGTTTTGGCAACTTTTCGATACTACTTTCTCTATCAAATTCAAAGGTTATCTTTAATTCCTTAGCACGATTATAAAAACCTAAAATGATTCCACCTAGCCAAGGATCTTTGATTTTCTTCATTAAAAATTGAACAAAATCTTTCTGATTTTCAGTTTCTTTGTGTATTAGTTCCAGCGCTTCATCATTTGATCCCAATTGAATTAATCCCGAAATCGTGTAAAGGAGATTATTAAACTCGTGTGTTTGTGCCCGCAATGCTTCAGTATAGCGTTTAACCTGTGAAAGTTCTTCTGTTAATTGGTCAATATCCGATTTTAACCGAAAGCTAGAGACAACACCAATAACTTCGTTTCCCGACTTGACAGGCAATCGGTTTGCGATAATTTGCTTGTTATTTAATTCCATTTGTCGATCAAATTGTTCTTCACCGGTTTCAAGTACTTCTACTAACGAAGTATTTGGAATAATATCTAAAACAGCTTCCCCTACAACTTGTTTTTCACTATCTAATGAGAGGATTTCATATGCAGCTTGGTTTATGATTACAATTTTCCCCTGATTATTGATCACCATAATTCCTTCTCTAACAGACTCGATAACTGCGTTTCTTTGCTTTAATAACATTGAAATCTCATCAGGTTCAAGCCCAAACATGATTCTTTTAATGCTATTAGCAAGTATGATCGATCCAATAGTACCAATAATTAAAACAATAATTGCAATCCAAATAACTGGTTTAGCATAGTCTATTATTAAATCATGTACATCTTCTATTAGAAATCCAACAGAGACGACACCTAAAATCTCTCCATTTCCCCCAATAACAGGTACTTTCCCTCTTAAAGAAGGCCCTAATGAACCTGTCGCTTTTGAAACATAGGATTTTCCATCCTTTAATGCTCTTTCGTTATCTCCACCTACCATCTTCTTTCCAATTCTTTCAGACAATGGATGTGAATAGCGAATTCCTTTTTTATTTCCTACAACAATATACTCAGCATCTATCTGAATCCTAATGTTTTCAACGATGGGCTGAATAACAACTGACGGATCGTTCATATAAAATGCATGTTGTATTTCAGGCATTGAAGCAATTGTTGTTGCCACATGTAATGCCCTTTTACTTAATTGTTTTTCAACAGTAGTAGATAGAGTATGATAATATAGCAAACTGCATAGCACAACAATAAATATGATAAGACTCACTGCAAAAATAATGATCCGTTCTTGAAGCTTGACTCTTTGGAATTTTTTCATTGCATCTCCTTAAAATCAAAATAAGTAATCGCTTACAAAATCAGTTCGGAATTATTACTATTTTATAATAATAATCCGTTATTGTCTTTGACTTTCTGATTAATATAGTCATTCGTGCTTATTAAAAAACTCTTAAGCAATGTCTATCTCCAACTACTACTAAATAGATTTAAAATCTACAATTTAGTAATAATGGTTATCTAAGACACTAGACACTTAAGAGTTATCCATAAAGCTTTATTAACTTGTTATGAATTCCTTACTATTCTCATCTTTTAATAAATCCTTCCGCGCTACTCCGGTTTCATATGCAGCTTTTACAACTGCCTCCCGGACCTTTTCAACAACTTTTTGATTAAATACACTTGGTACAATGTACGTTTCACTTAATTCATCATTTGAAACAACATCTGCAATTGCTTTGGCGGTAGCTATCTTCATCTCTTCATTAATCTCAGAAGCACGGCAGTCTAGTGCACCACGGAAAATTCCTGGAAAGCAGAGGACATTATTAATCTGATTAGGGTAATCCGATCTTCCTGTCGCCATTACCCTTACATACGGTTCTGCTAGATCGGGATTTATTTCAGGGTCTGGATTTGCTAATGCAAAGACAATAGGATCAGCTGCCATCATTTTTAAATGACTCACATTTAGGATTCCTGGTGCTGATACACCAATAAATACATCTGCTCCTATCAGACAATCAGATAAAGATCCACTTATATTATCAGGATTGGTGATGTTTGCAAATGTTGTCCAATTAGGATTATCATATGTTTCATTCCGGTGAATTGCGCCTGCACGATCCACACCTATAATATTCCGTACACCAGCTGCTACTAACATTTTTGCACATGCTGTACCAGCAGCACCTACTCCATTTAAGACAACCTTAATCGATTCAATTTTCTTACCTGTAAGTTTTAAGGCATTATAAAGTCCTGCTAGTAAAACAACCGCAGTCCCATGTTGATCATCGTGAAAAACAGGGATATCTAACTCTTGTTTCAATCTTTCCTCAATTTCAAAACATCTTGGTGAAGAAATATCCTCTAAATTTATTCCACCAAAAGCAGGTGCAATAGCTTCCGTAATCCGGATGATTTCCTCAGGATCCTTCGTATCTAAGCAGATAGGAAAGGCATCAACACCAGCCATTTGTTTAAACAGCATCGCCTTCCCTTCCATGACAGGCATAGCAGCAAGCGGACCGATATCACCAAGGCCTAATACAGCGGTTCCATCTGAAATAACAGCAACAGTATTTCTTTTAATCGTTAATGAATGAGCTTTTACTGGCTCATCAGCTATGGCATGACAAACCTGTGCTACACCTGGAGTATAAACACGTGATAAATCATCTCGATTTTTTATCGGATTTTTCGGTGTGATTTCAATTTTCCCACCAATATGTAATAGAAACGTCCGATCTGAAACTGAAATGACTTTTGCTCCTTCAAGGACACTAATCGAATCCATCACTAATTGACCATGCTGCTGATTTTTAACTGTAATAGTAATATCTCGAATGGTTTGTGTTTTACCTGTCGAGATCACATCTATCCCAATAATATCACCGCCAGTTTCTCCAATAACCTTTGCAATATCACTAAACGATACTAGATTTTTTTGAATATGTAGCCTAATGATAATATTCATGCTAGCTTTGCTTAATTGAGACATTCGTTACCTCCAAAAGCTTTTATAAGATAATTGGGGATATTAGAACTACTAATCTATTTTTTGTACGTAGCGAAAGACCAAAAGCAATAGCTACTTATTGGGTGCGCTAAAAATAAATTAGGTATTTAAATTGGAAGCGTTTTAATATCCTGTCAACTATTCTATTACAGCTTTCATCTCTTGTAACTGTTTACAAAATTTATTGCTTTAAAACCTTTATGTGTATTAAATTCTTTTTGTTCATGTTGATTAATAAGTTTGATAGAAGTCTCTCTTTATACCGTATTAACTGTTTTTTGAACATCGTCATGCATACCAAATATTCGTCTCAAGAAAATCGGGACGATAAACAAGATAAAAAAAACACGAAACAACTGATAAGCAGCAACCATTGATACATCTGCTTGAACAGTATGAGCTGTAACACCCATTTCTGGTAAGCCCCCTGGTGCTATACACAAAAAGGCTGTTGTCATTGTAATTGGGTACAAAATATGTAACCCATACGCTAAAACAAGAGCAAACCCCACTATCAATATTCCAGTAATAAATGAAAGCGGGAGGAGTTTTCTCCAATTACCTAACATATTCACTTTTATCCCTAAGCCTAAATAAACACCAAGGCATAGTTGTGCTATTACTGTAAAAATCGATGGTAGATGTGGCGTTTCAAATCCACTTATTGATAAAATTGCAGAGGTGAGCAGTGGCCCAATAATCCATGGTGTTGGACATTTAATGCGAAGCGCTATACTTGTAACGAGCAAAACAATTAAAATGATCAAAGTAAACTCAATGAAGTTCCCATTTTCCATTTGCGCGTTCATATCAATCGAAGATACTTTTTTTCCAGTACTTTCACTTGATAAAGCATGAATCGATAGAGTTGGTACGATGAAAATAACCGTTAACATTCTAATTGTTTGCATGAACGTAACAATTGTTGGCTCCGCTCCTTTAATATCTTCACTTAAGACAACCATTTGTGATAATCCACCGGGTGTCGTCCCCATCACAGCACTTGGATGATTGATACCAGTTATCCGAGAAACAAAATAAGATAAGACTACCCCAAATCCTACCATAAGAATCGTAATAATAGCCATTGAAGGTAATTGATGTACAATCTGTCTAGCACTCTCAATCGTAAATGATAGCCCCATGCTATAACCTAATAACATCTGCCCTCCATTTCTGAAACTAACTGGCCAAAATAAATCGCGATTTGATAAAAGCTTCCAACTGAATACAACTGTTAAAGGTCCTAACATCCATGCCAAAGGGAGGTGTAGGAGCGTAAATAAAACACCACCCATTATGCCAATTAATAATGTTTCATAGAATTGAAATTGAATTTGTTTTCTTCTTGTTGTCAACTTTGTTATTGATGAAAAAGTCATGCTGTACCCCCTTTTTACTTACATGATATCTTTTAATAAAGTCAATAAGAGGCTGACTCATCTGTCAAATACTCATTACCATCACTAAATATACGATGGTATAGATCTTTGACAGAATCTTAAGTCAGCCTCGTCATAAACTATTCTTTTAACTAACAGCTTCGATAAATTGATCGTTATAGTAAACAATATGTGAGAGAATTTTATGTCCTTTTATCTTTCGAATCAATTCTTTTGCCTCTTTCTCATCTTCAAATTCAAACATTTTAATACTTTCACCTAAATAAACCGTTATTACCCACATTATGCGTTCCCCCATTAATAAATTTAAAAGTAACGATGTAGAAACAGTAGTTTGACAACTAGATACTTTAATCTATTCTTTTTTAGTAGAAGTGTGTACTTTTGCCATTATCTTAAATCTAATAGATTAAGAAGTAAATAATACAACTAATTATTTTTTTATATTCAATTACGTTAATTAGTTTATTTTGTTCATTGATTACTAATTTTCCATATCTACGCCCATTAATACTTCATACATCTTGCTCTGTTCTTCAAGATACTTAGACGTTTCACTACTATTTTTATAAAAATCCTTCCACAAGTATTTTTTTAGGGTTTGTTTCCATTTTTCAGTCCTCACCATTTTTTCAATCGTCATGTCCCAAAATTCAATTTCATCCTTTGTCATATTAGGTGGCCCCATTATACCGCGCCAATGTTCAAAAACTAACTCAATGCCTTCTTCAGACCATGTTGGAATTTCTGGAAGTTCTTTTAATCTTTTGTCAGCCGAGATGACGAGTAGTTTTACCTGATTCGAATCATAATATTTTTTAGCCTCTGATAAAGACATTGTGGCAACATCTATTTGGTTTTTTACTAATGCACTGACAACTTGATCACTATTTTCGTAGACATAAAAATCAAGCTCTTCTGGTTGTATATCAACTTGTTTGCTCCCTAATACAAATGAGAGTTGATCATCATTTCCTAACCTAGGAGAGACCCCAATTTTATAGGCTGAAGGTGTTTTTTTCAGGCTATTCATTAAGCTTTTGGCACTGCTAATGCTTGAATCCTTTGAAACAATCACAACTTCCCATTCGGTAGCCAATGTGGCGATCGGTGTAAAATCATTATAGGTAATACTACTTTGACCTAATAAGTGGTTTGTTATTAGAAGACTTGAATTCATTGCTAAAACATTATCTTCTTGCTGCATAACATATTTCCACCCTAACTCACCACCAGCACCAATTTTATTGACAACACGGATATTTTTATTAATAAGCTCTTCACTCATTAATATGTCTTTCAGTGCTCTTGCCGTTAAGTCCCAACCACCACCTTCGGAACTTGGAGCAATAATCGTTACATCTTTTGTTACTGTTTCCTGCTTCTCATTTTGCGAGCAACCAATGCAAAAAATGACAAAAAGTGTAAAAATAAAGTATGGTATTTTTTTCATTGTGCATACCTCTTTACCTTATTAAATCGAAATTTTTTATTATACAAGATAGTACTTTCTCTCAGGTCTTCCGACAATTCCATAATCATGCTTTGCCATACAGAAATTTATTGAAACGAGATATTCTAAATACCTTCTTGCGGTTGTCCTGGATGCCCCCATCTTTTCACCCATTTCCTCAATAGATACACCACCATTTAGTTCTGCTATAACATCTTTAACTTTCTGTAATGTCAGTCGATCTACACCCGATGGGAGATCCTTTTGACTTATTGCTGATTGCTTTGAGGTTCCGAAATACCGATCAATCAATGACTGATCCACCTCATCAAAGCTATTAAGTAATTTCTTTTTCTTTTTATAGTCTTCTATTGTTTCAACAAATTTCTCCATTGTTACTGGCTTTAATAAATAATTGAATACGCCATTTCGGATCGAAGTCTCTAGCATTTCTCTTTCAGTTGCAGCAGTCACCATTATGATATCAACAGATGGATGGTTTTCTCTAATTTTAGGTAATAAATCTGTACCTAGTTCATCAGGCATATAAATATCTAATAAAAGCAAGTCAACCTCTTTTACAGCGAGAATCCCCATTGTTTCTTTTGCATTAAGAGCCTTTCCAACTAGTTTGACCCCTGATACCTTATGCAAAAATTGCTCCTGTACTTGGGCAATTCTAAAGTCGTCTTCTGCTATTACAACCTTAATCATTTTGTTCCTCTCCTTACTTCTTTTCCTAAACCTTTTTGGGAAGGTATACAGTAAAAATAGCTCCTCCATTTTTTTCATTCGTCACTTCAATTGTTCCAGCCAATGATTCAACAATGTGTTTAACATTGAATAAGCCATAGCCTCTATCTTCACCTTTAGACGAGAACCCTAAAGAAAACAAGGAGTCGATTTTATCCTCAGTTACTCCTTTTCCGTTATCCGTTACTTCAATAATAATATCGTTACCAAGACTCGTAATCGAAAAAGTCACTTTTTTCTCTGCCTGATGAGCAACTGCATCAAACGCATTATCAATTAGATTACCGATGATTGTAATAATATCTGCTACTTCTATATGTTTAGGTAAGAGATCTACATAACTATCAGGATCGATTTCAAGAATCATTTTCTTTTCTGAGGCTTTTCCAAGTTTTCCCAACAGAATCGCTTGTACATTAGGATCATGAATTTGATTAAATATTATCCTGTTCCGATGGTGATGGATGGTAGATTCTTTTTGAATAAATTCAAATGCATCTTGATAACGTTCTAATTGCAGGTATCCTGATAATAAGTATAATTTATTTGAATATTCATGAGTTTGCGCCCTAAGCCCTTCTGAATAATCGCGAACCTCAGTTATTGTATCGATTAACTTTTTTAATTCCGTTTTATCACGGAAACTTGACACAACTCCAACAACCTGACTATTTTCAATGATTGGGATTAAATTAAAGATAAACATTTTATCATTAATTGTAACCTCGATATTATGAAGGGTTTTTCCAGATCTTAATACTTCATCTATTTTCACATTTGGCAGGACATTTTGAATATGTTGACCTATATAGTCATCTTCATAAAAATTCAACATCATTTTTGCAGAATGATTGATCAGCGTTAATAACCCTTTTTGATCAATTGCAATAATACCTTCTTTAATTGATAAGAGAATTGCACTTCTTTCTCTATATAATGACGAAATCTCATGTGGTTCAAGTCCCAGAGTATCTTTTCTAATACTTTTTGTTAGGTAAATACCACCGATTATTCCTAAAATTAAAACAAGCATAGATGCTGTTATAATAGTTTTGATTCTGCTCACTATATTTTTATAAATATCTTTTTCCAAAAACTCAACTGATACTGTTCCAATAACACGAGTGTAATCTCCATAGTCTCCGATAATAGGTACCTTACCACTTAAAATCGAACCACTTTCTCGATAAACTTCAAAATTGTTTGATCCTCCAAAAATTAACGCGTGATAATTTGTATGGTCTAAACTTTTCTCACCAACCTGACTCGGATCTGCATGGGAATAGATGATTTCCTTACGATTTTCGATAATGATATTGTCCGCATGGACTTGATCTTTTACTTGCTCAGCGATCGGGCGAAAATGAGCTTCAAGGTCATTTTTTTCTATCGCAACTTTAAGTTCTGGCATTAGTGAAATTGTTTTTGCAGATTGTAAGGCTAATTGTTCAACTTGATCTCTCGTATCAACCGATTGTAGATAAGCAAATATGCTTGCTAGAAGTATGATAATTAACAGAATTAATGTACTGATTAAACCTAATACTTTTGTTTGAAGTGTGATCTTTTTAAATTTGTGCATTGTATAAATCCTTTATGTTGTACTTTTTTTTATACTAATATATAGAGTACACCATTCCCTTTTACTTAAAAAGAGGCTAACTCAGGACCAAGTGTTCCATCCCTTATGAGTCAGCCTCAATTTCATTACCATGATTTATATAGAGACCACACCGAAAACAATCGAGACAGCTAACATAACAAGTGATGTTCCAACGGTCCATTTTATCGTGAATTTTTGAAACTCGCCAAAATCGACTTTCGACATCCCGACCAATAAATAGGTAGATGCAACTAATGGGCTTAATAAATGAACAGGCTGACCTACGAGTGATGCTCGAGCTATCTCAACAGGGTCGATTCCATATGCTGTTGCTGCTTCCGCGATGATTGGGAGCATCCCAAAATAATAAGCATCATTTGACATAAAAAATGTAAACGGCATGCTCGTAATACCAGTAATCACCGGCAAATATGAACCAAGAGCATCAGGTATTAAAGAAACTAAGCTATTTGCCATCGCATCCACCATTTCTGTACCAGATAGGATTCCAGTGAAGGCACCTGCTGCGAACACTAGAGATACAACAGATAATACATTACCTGCATGTGCTTTAATTCTTTCCTTCTGATCGTCTAAATTAGGGTAGTTTATCAAAATAGCAACTGCAAATCCGATCATAAATAATGCTGGTAATGGCATAACACCCATTATTAATCCAGTTAAAAGGAGAACAGTTAATCCAAAATTTACCCATAAAAGTTTTGGACGCTTTTCCTCTTGCATTTCAACTGTTGCTGCTTGTTGCGAAGCTACCATTAGTTGTTGTTTAGGTAATTTTGACATTTCCAAAATCCCAACTCGTTTTCTCTCCTTTAAGCCGAATAAATAAGCAACAAAAATAACCCATATAGCCCCACCAATCATTGCAGGAACAAGTGGTACAAAAACTTCTGACATATCTAATTTTAACGCACTAACTGCTCTTGCAGTCGGACCACCCCATGGAGTAAGATTTGTCACACCAACTCCCATAATTGCGATACAAGGTAACATTAAAGGATTCATTCCAAGCCTTTGATAGAGTGGAAGCATTGCAGAAATTGTAATCATATAGGTTGTCGTTCCATCACCATCTAATGATACGACTAACGCCAAAACAGCAGTTCCTACGATAATTTTTAGCGGATCACCTTTTACTGCTTTTAGAATGGCACCTACTACAGGATCAAATAAACCTGCATCAATCATTATTCCAAAATACAAGATAGCAAACATGAGCATTACACCAGTAGGTGCCAATTGATTAATTCCATCAATTAACATAGGTCCTAAATCTGATGCAAAACCTCCAATTACTGCAAATAGCACAGGTATTACGATTAAAGCAATTAATGCCGAAAGTCTCCCAGTCATAATTAAAAACATAAACACAAAAACCATTAAAAAGCCTAGTAATGCTAACATTTAAAGTCCTCCTTATGTTGAACACGCTTACAAAATGTAATAATTTGATAATTTAAAATATTAATTACTACTATAAATGACGTATGAAGGAGGGTAAATATTTTGGTATATTAATGCTTTAAAAACAATATGAGTATATTATTCTTTTAATAAATAAAAGATATTTTGTTCATTTTGTTTATTGATAGAAACAAAAGCTCAAGCGCCTGGACAGTAAAAAAGGCCATAGAAAAAACGCCTCATAGGCGCTTTTTCCTTCAATACTTTAGGGCAGTTAGTTTATAAGAATATAAAATTATCTCTTCTCATTCACCCAAACAATCATTTCACCTGGTTGACGATTACACCATGCATAGTAAGGGACTGCTTTAATTTCTACCTTACGTGTGTGATCATCTACAGGTCGATATAATTTATCTTCCCAACCAGCCTCCTCTATTCGTTCAGCTTGACCTGAAATGATCACAATTCCTTCGAGTAAATCCTCTTCAAATTTTGCTTTTAATTCGGCATCTCTTGGAAGGAAGATACTAGGTAAGTTTTTTCCGTTATCAACTTCCTCTAGACAGTAGACAATAGGGCCACGTTGAAGAGCTACTTTTCCATTATTATTGCGAACAAGTGGATTAGCTTGGATCCGTTCTATGACCATTTGGAGTGCTAATTCTACTTGATCGTTTTCACTCCAAATACGATTAATATAGACATAGCCATTTTTCATTAACGGCTCATGATCGACAATTTCTCCATTTACTTTTACAACTGCGCCTTTTGACCAGCCAGGAATACGAAGTGATATGGTGAATTGTTGATCAGATTTAGGAGAAACATTGATTGATATATTACCATCCCAAGGATAGTTTGTTTTTTGAACAATACCTATTTGATTGCCTGCTATGTCGATTTGTGTTTCATGTCCCATATATAAATGGACGAATAGTTCATTTTCTTTTTGAGTGTATATATAATGTCCAATTGACGCTACTAATCTCGCAATATTTGGAGGACAGCAAGCACAGCCGAACCATTTTTGACGGACAGGCTTAATATGCCTCTTGTCGTTTCGTTTTTCACTAGCGTCTGGCTGAACTTCTAATGGGTTCACATAAAAGAATTTCTTCCCATCTAATTCCATTCCACTTATTGTTCCGTTATATAAAGCTGTTTCTAGGACATCAGCATATTTACGATTTATCTCAAGATTAAGCATACGATTTGCCCAAAAAACAAGACCGATAGAAGCACATGTTTCAGTATAAGAAAGATCATTTGGTAAGTCATAATCAAATGAGAACGCCTCACCAAATACCATTGAACCAATTCCTGCTGTTATATACATTTGCTTTTGAGTCACGTTATCCCATAAGGCCTCACACGCTTTTTTCAAGGATTCATCATTGGTTTTAGATGCAAGATCTGCCATTGCTGTGTACATATATACCGCTCGAACAGCATGACCAACTGCTTCTTTTTGCTCTCTCACTGGCTTATGTGCTTGA
The DNA here is from genome assembly GCF_014217835.1 of Metabacillus sp. KUDC1714. Classification (NCBI taxonomy): domain Bacteria; kingdom Bacillati; phylum Bacillota; class Bacilli; order Caryophanales; family Bacillaceae; genus Metabacillus; species Metabacillus elymi. The sequence goes on along the minus strand of NZ_CP055263.1, from coordinate 4,066,797 downwards.
TGGTAGGCATAGTCATCATTGAACCAAAATGGTTTGGTTTCATTTCTTTCATTTTTCTCAAGATCAAAATAATGTGGCTGTTTTCCACGTTCATCAATGAAATATTTACTTAAATTTAAGTAGTTTTCGTTAGCTGTCACATCATATAATTTAACAAGAGCTAATTCAATCTCTTGATGTCCCGGGTATCCTTTTAGTTTATGCTCTTCAGGTCCAAATACCGAAGCAATATGGTCAGCATATTGACACACAATATCTAAAAATTCCCTTTTGCCAGTTGCCTGATAATAAGCAACTGCTGCTTCAATTAAGTGACCTGCACAATATAATTCATGATTATCACGTAAATTTGTCCAGCGGTTTTTTGGTTCTTTCACTTGATAATACGTGTTTAAGTATCCGTTTTCATCTTGGGCTCTTCCTAATAAAGCAACAACTTCATCAACGATTTGCTCAAGCTCCTCGTTCGGTTCATTTTCTAAGCTAAACGCAACAGCTTCAATCCATTTTGCAACATCACTATCTTGGAACACCATCCCAAAAAATTCACCTTCAACTTCCCCAGCAACAAGACGGAAATTCTCAATTGCATGACTCGGAGCTGTGTCAGGAATACGATCGTTTAGAGCTTCCCATTGATAAGGAATGACATGGTCGCGAATAACCTCAAGACGTTTTTTCCAAAAGCTATCAGTGATTTTAACATTTGATTTTCCTTTTTGTTCGATTTTCATTTTAAATCCTCCTCGATTATTTAATCTATTTATTAATAAAAACGATAACGCTTACAAATCTGTTTTTTATTAAACGTTTTCTTCCTCCTCTTCATAATCATGTTATTTCAAGTAAACTCGAGAACTTTTAAACTATTTTTTGAGCTCGAATCCTACTTTCAATCAATTTAAACGTTTAAGTAATTTTCAACCTTATCTAACGAATACTATGAGAGACCATTAGGTGGGCAGACTGAATCTCTTTCAATTAATTCACAGCTTAAGGTGGTTTTTAATTTGTTACTATCCGTTGGACTTCCACTAATTAAATGATTAATCGTTTCAATAGCTAATAATCCCATTCTTCGTAGGGGAAGACTCATTGTTGTAAGTTTAGGAGAATAGTAAGCACCAAATTCTCTGTTATCAAATCCGATGATTGAAATATCATCTGGAACTCTATAACCTAAATCATTGCAAGCACGGATCGCACCTATTGCCATCTGATCATTCATCGCAAGAATAGCTGTTGGGAGATCTTTTGTTTCAAGCAGTTCTTTTGTCAAGGAATATCCTGAATCAAATCGCCAATCCCCTGTCTTTATATAGGTAGGGTTAAATAAGAGATTATGTTTTTTGATTGATTTATAGTAACCTGAATACCTTGAATGAGAAGACATCGAGTCAATATGACCACTAATTAAGGCTATTTTTTTATGACCCTTTGAAACAAAGTAATTCGTCGCTTCATAGGCTGCTTGCTCATCATTATAATTGATTGAGCAATGCTCTTGTTTTTTTGTATAACAGTATGTAAACAATATAGGAATATCTGTTTCTGGAATACTTTCAGTTACATCTCTTGGATGCAGGCCAACATAAATGATTCCATCCACTTTTTTACTCACCAATTCATCCATTATTTTTTTTATGATCTGTTTCACTAGATCTGGATCATTTTGGTTATTGCTTACTCGCTTTTCTAAACGCATATTTGTTAATAAAATGGAAAGACCAAGTTTTTCGGCATTTTCATTTATTCCATCGATTATATTAGGGGCATTGAAAACTGTTATATCTTCAACAATAACTCCAATTGTATTTGTTTTTTTCATTTTTAAGCTTTTGGCAATTAGGTTCGGACGATAATTTAATTCCTTTATAACTTCTAACACTTTCTTTTTGGTATCCTCCCCTACGTTACCGCTTTCATTAAGAACGTATGAAACAGTAGCTATCGAAACCTTTGCTCGTTCAGCAATATCCTTCATTGTTATCATTAACATCGCCTCTTCTGTTTAATCGTTTAAGTTAATTTGATCATAAACTACTAAAAGAAAAAAAACAATAACGTTTTCTGAATTTTCTCTCTACAAAAAATAGAGATGGTAAAGTTCCATCTCTTATCCAACCTCAAGCATATTAAACTGGGCTTTAACAAGCTCATAATAAATCCCTCTTTGTTCCATTAACTCATCGTGATTTCCTTGTTCCATGATATTTCCATGATCGAGCACAATAATATTATCTGCCTCCCGAATTGTTGAAAGGCGATGGGCAATCATGATCGCTGTGCGCCCTTTTAATAATGTTTTCATCGCATTTTGGATTTTAATTTCTGTCTCTGTATCAATGCTCGCTGTTGCTTCATCTAATATGATAATCGTTGGATTAGCAAGCAACGCCCTTGCGAATGAAATCAACTGGCGTTCACCTACAGATAAAACATTCCCTCTTTCCTCAACCTCTGTTAAGTATCCATTCGATAGGTTTTGAATAAAATCGTCTGCGCCTACTGCTTTTGCAGCTTCAACAACTTCTTGGTCCGTAGCTGTTGGACGACCGAATCTAATATTATCAATAATCGTACCTGAGAAAATAAATGTATCCTGTAGAACAACACTAATCTGTGCTCTCAGTTCTTCAATTGAAAGGTCCTTAATCGGAATCCCGTCAACTTTCACCACACCACCAGTCGCATCATAAAAACGGCTAATTAAGTTTGCAATTGTTGTTTTTCCCGAACCTGTATGACCAACTAATGCTACAGTTTGCCCGGCTTCGATCGTAAGTGAGATATCGTTAAGTGCCTTTCTTGATGCATCATATGCAAATTCAACTGACTCAAACTCAATTTGGCCTTTCATATCAGACAAGAAAATTGGGTTTTTTGATTCTGCGACAAGCGGTTTTTCATCGATAAATTCGAATATTCTCTCTGATGAAGCCATCCCCATTAATAGCTGATTATACACCTGACCAAGTCTTGAAATTGGTTCCCAAAACATTCCTAAGTAAAAAGCAAAGGAAACAAATGTCCCGATCGTCAATGACCCGTCTGCAATGAGCGTAGCTCCGTACCAGATTAAAATTGCTGTACCAATTGCATTGGTCATCTCCACCATAGGCGTAAACATCGCATTTCTTTTAGTCGCATTTCTCCATGATTGAAAATTTTCCGTATTAACTCCATCAAAGAATTCGATGTTTTCTGCTTCTTGGGTGAAGGATTGTGTAACACGTATACCTTGGATGGACTCATTTAAATGAGAGTTTAGCTTAGACTGCTTTAGTCTTACTGTCTGCCACGAGCGACGAATCTTTTTTCTTAAGCTAGTCGAAATAAAAAACATAACCGGAACGATAACCAAGATTGCTAGTGTTAGCTCTGGACTCAAAGTAAACAATAGCACAACAACCCCAATGAGCAAGAAAAAGTCCATTAATAAATTAATTACTCCACTAGTAAACAGTTCTTGTAATGAGTTTATATCGTTCATAATGCGAACTAAAATTGATCCTGCAGATCGTTGATCAAAAAAACGGTGAGACAGAGATTGAACATGAGTAAATAAATGTCTCCTAATATCATAAATAACATTTTGTCCAAGCAAATTCATCCACTTAATTCGAAACCTGTTTGCAATATAGGATAAAATGTACATTGCTGCAATCGTTATGACGAGTATCGTTAATAGATTCATATCATTATTCTTAATTGCATGGTCAAGCGTATATTTTCCTATTAATATAGGAGCTGTTAATCGTACAACAGCCGATACAATAACGGCAAGAAAAGCTAATGGTAACACGTTTTTTGAATAAGGCTTTAAATAACTTAAAAGCCTCCACATCTGCTTCCAGTTAAAGGGCTTTTCGATGATTGTATCAGTCGAATATTGAAACCTTTCCTTAATAAGTACCTTCTTATCTTGATTTCCCATGATCACACCTACCCCACAGTAGACTGAAGTACAGCCTTCTGGTCCTTGTATTGTATATCAAAGATTCTCTTATAATAGCCTTGCTTCGTCACTAACTCATCATGTGTTCCTCTTTCAACAATTGAGCCATTTTCAAGAACGAGTATTTCGTCAGCATGCTTTAACGATGAAATTCGATGAGCAATTATGAAAGTTGTTCTTCCCTTCATGACTTCTTTTAACTCTTTTTGTATATTAAACTCTGTCGTCATATCAACAGCACTTGTAGAATCATCTAAGATTAAAATGCTGGGATTCATACAAATTGCCCGAGCAATGGCGATTCGTTGCTTTTGTCCTCCTGATAAACCCATACCTCGTTCACCAAGCATTGTATCGTAACCATCAGGAAGTTCCATAATAAATTCATGTGCTTGAGCTCTTTTTGCTGCATCAATTATTGTTTCCATTGTTGAGTCTGGTCTGCCATAGGAAATATTTGCTCTAATCGTTGATGAAAATAAAAACGATTCCTGTAACACAACTCCCACATTAGAACGTAGTGTTTTTAAGGGATAATCGGTTATATCCCTACCATCAATAAAAATCTCTCCAGTAGTCGGAGTATAAAACCTTGTCATTAATTGAGTTAAACTAGTTTTTCCTGATCCCGTTGCTCCTATAAGCCCGATCGTTTTACCAGAGCATGCTGTAAATGACACATTATTAAGTGCTAAGGCGTCTTCTTTTTGATAGCGAAGACTAACATTCTTAAACGATACATGACCTTCTAATGCTGGAACCGTGACAGTATTCTCCTTGTTTCTTATCGTTTCATCTGCTTCAAGAATCTCTAGTAAGCGCTCACCAGAAGCCTTTGATTGCGAAAACAGGTTTATTACAAAACCAAGGTGCATGATAGGCATCATCAAATACCAAACCAAACTAAAAAACGCGACAAGTTCACCTGGTTGTAGTCCTCCCCTCATGACGAGAACGCTTCCATAAGCCAATAAAGCTACTACACAAATATTACCTATTAACTCCATTAGTGGAAAATACTTCGCCCATACTAATGAAGTGGACAAATTCTTTTCTTTATAATGACCATTTGCATCATTAAATTTTGATATTTCGAAATTTTCTCGCGAAAGTGCCTTAACCGTTTGTATACCACTAATATTTTCTTGCACATTCGTATTTAATTTACCAAAAGACTCTCTTATTTTTCGAAAAGCAGGATGCACTCTTTTGTCAAATTGGTAAACGGCTATTGCTAAAAATGGTAAGGCTGCTATCGTAACCAATGTTAATGGAACAGAGTAGATAAACATAACAGTTAATGTTCCACAGATTAATAAAAGAAACCGAACAAGCTCAGAGAAACCAAATGATAAGAAAAAGCGGAACCCCTCTACATCTGCAGTAAGCCTTGACATTAAATCTCCCGTTTTTGCATTGTCATAATACATAAAAGGTAATCGCTGTAATTTTTCATATAATTCATTACGTAGCCTATAGACCGATTGAATTCCAAACATATCCCCTAAGTACTGATGAAAAAATGCGGACACTCCTTTTATTGCCATTAAGGATAAAAAACCAGCAACAATCCATGGAATATATTCATATTGCTCTTTTAATACAATTTCATCAATTGTTAGCTGTAGAACAATTGGATAAATAACAGTAATCGTTGTTATAAATAAAACAAAAAACAATGACCATAGGAAATACTTTTTATAAGGCAAATAAAAGGATTTCAACTTTTTAAAGGTATCCATATATACTCCTCCCAACCCAGAAACTAATTTGTTGATTTTTACATTATCTATACTTATAGTGGCATACCTCTAAATATATCGGGAATCGAAATAATTTTCTAGTTATTTATTTCATTTTTCTAAAAAATCGAACCATTTGATGAATACACCTCCATCTTCTTGATGAACGATCTACTACTTTAGGATGAGAAGAATAAAAGTACACTACATGATCTAGCTTTGGCTTTTTTTTAAGTGAATCAATAGGTAATAATGGTTTATTTTCTTATCATCCAAAAAAAAGCAACCCTCAAAGCATTTTTTTCCATACCTGTTATCGATATGCAAATACCGCTTTTTTATGAGTTGCTTTTTTGGATGCTGTTATTTTGTTTTTTCTCTACGTGCTTTTTCTAATATTGATTGAATACAGCTTGTTTTTGCACTAGCATATTCATTTCCATTTTCCCAATTCTTTAACGATAGCTCTTGTTTGACTTTTTCATATAATTGACGATCAACAACTGAATTCCTTAAAAAATCTCGGAATAAAAGATGATCATTCCACCAATCACTGTTAATGGGTACAACATGTATATGCGACTTTCGTTCTCCATGTGGAATTTCAATAAAATTTCCCTTTGTCAAAACGCTAGGAAATTCTATATTTACAGTTTTCAATCCAATTAAAAATCTGCGAAATGGTAGCTGTTCATTATAAATCGGCAAATAAACAAATGCCCCCTGGGCCATCCTTGACGCAACAGTATCAAGCAGCGACTCTTCTCTTATGCCGATCATGATATCGAGAATCGGTTTCGCCGATAATCCACGAATTGATGTACTTCCGATATGTTCAATCAATGGATCTAAGTCTCCAATAACACCTGATAGTTCCTTTTTTTCTAGTTCAAAATCTAATGGCCATTTCGGATCATAGCTAGATAATGTGATTTTCATACTTCCTCCAATACTTTTGCATTTTTTACAAACTAAAAAACCTGATCTTTGCGATTAATACGTTATATAATGAACCATTCTATGGGTGTAACTTTTACACCTTATGTATTAAGTTACATTTTCAGGAGATAATTAATAGGACTATATAAATAAATGAGGACTTATATGTATTTATTATTAGCTGGGACATTTTTCATCATAATTGCTATTTATTTTGTAGATTGGGCAATGTGGAAAGAATTTTATCCAACAATTCAATTCTACATTATCTGTAACCTGCTATATAATTTTATTTTTTATCATCATACATTATGGTCTTACGATACATCCTCCAAAGTATGGTTAAAGCATACGTTTATTGAAATCTTATTTTCATTTATTATCATACCAGTCATCATCATGATTTATCTTCGTTTTATTCCTTCTGGCCGGAAAGGTATAATTTATATAGTTTTATGGATTTTCTGCTTTTGGCTTACTGAAGTAATGTTTAAAAAAATGGGGTATTTTGTTTATAATAATGAATGGAATGAATGGTGGTCACTCCTTTTTAACATGATTATGTTCCCAATCTTAAGATTACATAGTAAGAAACCTTTAATAGCCATCATTATATCTGTACCTATCATCTTAATTTTGTTGTTGTTTTTTCATCCTTCCCTAAATGAGATAAAATGACTAGGGCACATTAAACCATTATCGTTAAAATTAAAAGTTAAAAAAAGAGGCTGGACTTCTTTAAAAGTGTCGGCCTCCATTCTGAGATTCTTTTCTAAGACTATTTCAAATAACTCTAACACCTTTATACTCAGTAACTCCAAATGTGTCGTCTTTTGAGTATCCATTAAAATAAATATCTAAGTCATGGAACAATCGGTGCAGTTTAATCATTGCGTCACGGTCTTCTGATTCAATCACTTGTTTTGCAGTATTTTCGATGCTGATAAAATCCTCGGATAATCGTTTATCCTTTATTTTTATCCCTTTAAATGCTTCAACGATACGTAAGGCCTTTTCTTGTTGATCTTTATAATCTGCAGTTTCAACACGCTCCCAACATAAGGTAGTATTATAAAAATCATGAAACACCTCTATAAAATCATGTCCGTTTTCAAAGTCACTTTCTGAAAATACTACGATTTCCTCTTTTACGGGTTTATTTACAATCTCTTCTGAGAAATCCTCACTTTTTTCTTCTATTTTTGTTCCAGGATTAGAGGATGTATTAGAATTTATTGGTTCAGCTGAATTTCCAGATGAAAACAGCGTCCAACTCACCCAACCTGCAAAAACAAAAATTAAGCATATTATGCTAGACAACAGAATCCATTTTTTATGTTTCATGTTCATTTCCTCCCTTAATGTCATCCTAATCACGGGAGCCTAAGTATTTCTAATACACCCTTCTCTTTCGAAAATAATTCATGAAAGTAAAAATGATAATGTAAAAAAATATATATAAGACATTAGATCTCCATACGTAAAACAAATTTCATTGCAAAATCAGACTTTAATAAAAATATGTATCAATGAATCTAACTATTATCTATGTTTTCCTACCCTTAATAGGAAATTATACCAAAAACTCCTAATATAAATCCACAAAAAAAGTAAGTCGTTGACTCAAATCAAAGAGTCATACACCTCCAAACATAATATATAGTCTCTCGATGATTTGAAAGATACTATATACAAGTACATTTGGATGGGTCAGACGTTTTCTGAGTCAACCTCTTACTTTTCACTATTTCAGCCTATTTCTTTAAGTAACAATTAAGATTGTGCTTGCTTTTGCTTGCGTCTAATTAAATAGATTACACCACCACAAGCAACTAAAATAAAACCAATTGTCATCATATTAAACATATTTGTTGCTGTGCTTGGTAAAAAATTTCCAGATGAGCCGGAGTTAGAATTAGAATTACTATTTGAACCGTTACCAGAATCAGAGTTAATTACATCTTCATCTAAACTGTCATCATTATTCGTCGTATCATCACCTGGATCTTCATTTGGGTTTTCACCTGGGTTTTCACCTGGGTTTTCACCTGGGTTTTCACCTGGGTTTTCACCTGGGTTTTCATCCGGTTCTGCTCCAATTGTAATTCTACCTTCAACTTGAGTTTCAACTATGCCTAATTCAGTTAAATATTCTTGGAAAACATCATAGTCTGGTATAAACAATTCAGTCATACGACCATCGTCTTTTGCAGCCTTGAAAGAAGTATATCCATCTCCACCGTCTGCAATGTATGCGTTTGTAGCAACTGTGTAACTCTCGTCTAGTTTAATTTGTTCAAAGCCTGATTCGGTTTTGACTTCAACACTGTGAACACGGCTACCAGTTGGTTTATTAGGATCATATCCAAATTTTAAGCCTGCTACTTGTGGGAAGCGTCCAGCAATATCCTCAACTTGACTAACACCATTTTCTAATGCCTCAATTATTTCTTGACCTGTTAGATCTAGTGTTACTAATGTATTAGCAAATGGGAGTACCGTTAAGACTTCACCTAGAGAAATTTCACCTTGGTCAATTGAAGCCCGAATTCCTCCAGCATTTTGGATTGCAATTGTTGCACCAGTATTTTGTTCTTGTGCTCTCCAAAGCATTCCATCTGCGATCAAGTTACCTAAGTTAGTTTCTTTCGTACGAACATCATCGCGTTCTCCATTTAAAAACACCGAGGATTCACCAACGATTACATTTTTCAACTCTTCAATCGGCTCTGCTAATTGTGCTAAACGTTCAGATGCTGCATTATTCTCTTCTATTAAATAATTTCCATTTTCATCTTGGGCATCCAGATCAATAAGATTTTGATCCCATGATGTTAGAACACCATCTTTATCAAACGTTACATCAGCATTTCCTAAGAAGTAACTATATTCTTGCGCTGATAAAATAATGGTTGGCTCAGCATCCTCATTATAAACAATAGGTTCTTCAAGTAATGTATGACTGTGCCCACCAACAATCACATCAATACCTTCCACTTCTTCTGCCAAAACCTTATCATAGTTATAACCAATATGTGTTAAGGCAATAACTTTGTTAATTCCAGCATTTTCAAGCATTTCAATTGTTTCTTCTGCTTTTTCAATGTAGTTCTCAAACACTATGTTTTTACCTGGATTTGCAAGAATCGATGTGTCTTCAGTCGTTAAACCGAATACCCCCACCTTTTGACCATTTACTTCTAAAATTGTTGCAGGATAGATATTTCCGTTTTCACCTGGATCTCCAATTTCATCTTTAAAAAGATTCTTTATACTTGTGTCCTTTGAATAATCAATATTTGCACTTACAATTGGAAATTCAGCTTTTTTGATAAAATCTGCAAAAACACTTGGCCCTTTATCAAATTCATGATTACCAGGAACCATAGCATCATATTTCATCATGTTCATAAACTCTAGATCCGCTTGTCCTAAATACTGATTAAAGAATAATGTACCAGAAAATACATCACCTGCATCAAGCAGGATTGAATTGTCAGTTGCCTCACGAACCTGCTCAACTGCTGTTACACGACGGGCAACATTATCTAAATGTGCATGTGTGTCATTTGTATGCATGATGGTAAGATTCCAATTATCGGTACTAACGTCCAAATCATATTTACTAAATCCAGTATCTAAAGTTTCAACAAATTTAATGTTATCTGATTGATCAGCAAACGATTTAGCAGATGGTGAAGATTCAAATGTTACATTAACATCACCAAAGATCGGAGCAATTGACCAGTTGTTATCTGCTGAAGGATTAACCTCACCTTTTTCCATAATATAATTCATAACAGCCTGACGATTTTCATCTGGATATTGCTCAATAATTTTAGATGAAAGGTTACCTGGGAAATTCCCGCCACCAGACGCACGATAGTTATTTGTTACGACTAAAAATTCTTGATCTAAGTCGATCGGCTTCCCATCATACATTAAGTCTTTTATACGAGATGAGTCACTATTAACAACCGTACCGTTTGTACTATACTTTGCAGGCTTTGTTACATCGATTTGATATGTAACACCATCAATGACATCATAGTTATATGTCGGAAACTCTGTATTCACTATATTTTGTTCTTCTTGAGAAGTAGGATCAATTTGATTAAATTGACCAGCCGACATTTCCAACCACTCTTTTACATCAGCACCTGTTATTTTAACGATTTGCACGGTATTATCATAAAGATAGAGATCCCCAACATTTTTAATAGCTAAATCACCTTGAGGGATGTTCGTAAAATAATCAGCCCCATTACGCCCACCTGCTTTAAATGGTGCACCAACAGATAATAACGGCATTCCTTCATATTCTGTACCCTTTAGCTTTTCTTTTGCATACCATTTTTGGGCATCTGTCACGATTTGAATAGATGGATCATCTTGTACAAGGGAAAAGAAACTGTTAATAGGAGCTGACGTCGTACCAACACTTTTTCTTACATAGTCCAGAGTAGATTCATGCGCATTCTTAACTGCAGCAACCATCTCTTGATTTTGTTCAGTTACACCTGAAATCGACTCTGCTTTCGACTGAGAATCTACTACTTCCCATTCTTCGTCACCCTCAATGACAGCAGTTCGTTTTAATTCAAGATCAATCAAGCCTAAGTGACTACCCCAGTTTTTCGGCATAACAACTGGTACCCCATTAACTGTACCTTTTACATTATCAATATTTGCAACAGCATTAAATCTTGCATCACCTGGGAAAAGATTATGCTGGTGTCCAGATACAACTGCATCAATATCAGAAACCTGCTTTGTTAAATCAAAAACAGCGTTTTCTGCTCCAGAAATACCCTCACTTGAATCTACACCTGTATGTGCAATAACAATTATTAAATCTGCTCCTTGCTCCTTCATTTCAGGAATGATCTTTTTCGCAGATTCAACAATATCCTTAGTGACAACTTTGCCGTCTAAATGCTTTTTATCCCATACATTAATTTGCGGTGGAACAAATCCAGTAAACCCAACCTTAACTGTGTGAGTTTCACCATTATCATCAACGAATTCTTTTTCTACGATTTCATATGGTTTAAAATAATAGTCCTCCTGATTACCAGCATGAAACACATTAGCGTTTACAACCGGGTATTCAGCATCATCCATTGTTTCATTTAAAAAGTCTAATCCATAGTTAAATTCATGGTTTCCCAAAGTTGCAGCATCATAATCTAATAGATTCATTGCAGAGATAATTGGGTGAACTTGTCCATCACTCAAACCTTGCTTATTCACATATTCTCCCAATGGATTCCCTTGAATTAAATCACCATTATCAACTAAAATGCTATTTTCCACTTCAGCCTGGCGCTGCTTTAATAATGTAGAGGTTCGAACTAATCCAAAGTTCGTAACCGACTTGTCTCCATAATAATCATAATCCATAATATGTGCATGAATATCAGTCGTTTCCAAGAGTCTCACTTTCATTGTTACAGGTGACCCTTCAGCATTCGCAATGCTAGTTATTGATGAGAATGGTAATACACTAATTGCTAGAGTTGTCGCTAAAGCACCGTGGAATAATTTTCGCTTCATTATTCGCCTAATTCTTCTCCTCAAAACATTTCCACCTTTCGAATCTTTTTTATTATTTCCCTAATACTTTCCTACTACAAAATTATTTTACTAATTTAATGTAAAGAAACTTGTAATTTTATGTACATTTTTTGTAAACTCTTGGAAGCTTGTGTAATATTTTGATATATATTTACGAAAAGCACAAGAGTCTTTCACACTAATAAAAAGAAAAGAAGGATGATAAAAAGTGTTCTAATACACTTTTTATCATCCTTCTATACTATTTATACTTTTGTATACCGTTCGTAAAGATCATTTAATGTTTCACAGCCTTTTTGATGAAGCTTATTCACATAAATACTCCAAAGTTTTGCTGTTAATTTCGCATCATTTAACGCATGATGTCTACCATTTACTGTGATTCCGTTATATTCACAGCACTCCTCTAGTGTTATTAGCTTTGCATCAGGTTCTGCAATCCGATACAAAAAAGACATGTCAACTAATCGATGCTTAAATGGTGCACGATATAACTTCCAAGAGGCTTGCTGTAAAAATATTTTTTCATGATTTGCATGATGAGCGACAAGTGTATAGTCTTGAGTAAATTGAAAAAATTGAAAAAGAACCTCAGATAATGGAGGAGCATTTTGTAACTGTGTATCATAAAGACCAGTTAATTGACTAATCTCTTCTGATACATTTTTTTCCGCTTTAACTAAAGAATAGAATGTCTCATTCTCAATTATCTTTTCACCTTTTACCTTAATGGCTCCAATTGAAATAATTTGATCTCCTTGATCTGGATAAAAACCTGTTGTTTCTATATCAAAAACAATGACGTTTAATTCAGTAAGAGGAATGTTTAATGTTTCTTCCACTCTCATTTCACGCTGTAACTGCCTTAAATATGCTACTTGTTGCTGACTTTGTCCACCTTGAGATGCACCAATTTTACCTTGGATGCCTTTCATAAAAAAAAACGGGTCAAATGTCATTATAAACACCCTTTTTCAATAATCCCTTGAACATATTGATGTAGCTTTTTACCACCCTTCAATATGTTTTTTATTTCTTTTCGTTCATATTTTGCTAAATTCCTTATATTCAAGTAGTGAACATCATCATAAGATTTGGCATTTGCAAACAAAAGTAGCCTATACTCAAGAAGCTTTTCAAAGTTATGTTTATAAGGAATTAGTTCCTTACAATAGGTATCATTTTTACAGAGAATATCGATTCGTTTCAGCGTTGATGTCTCACTCAAACCCTCTTTTATTGCTAAAAGTCTAATCGCATTTACGTATGGAAGAAATGCAGCCTTTTTTATATCAATGCAGCCTTCATATTTCCCACTAGGCTCAACGTATATCTGACCGAGTGGACCAACCGATTGCTTAATATGCTGAATATTATCCAAAAACCGTTGTAATAGCTGATGATTTTGTACTTGATAAGAAAAAATAAATTGTTTTAGCTCATCCACATAATCACTTTCACCTATGAGACTGCGAGAATCATAGAAAATTTGCAAATAACGAATGGATTCCCAGCTTTTCTCTTCCATCCACTTAAAAAGCTGTTTCTTCCAATCAATAATTGATTTACACCATAAGGGATTTGAACTCATAATTTTCCCCTCACAATATGGATATCCAATATGATGTAGCCCTCTTGAAAGTTCTTCACCCAATTTTTCAAAATAATCGCATGCTTTTTGACTGTGATCCTTGTAGATTAGCCCATGATCCTGATCACTTATAATCCCTTGTTCTACACGGCCTCCACTCCCCATTACAAACCATGAAAATTCACATGGAGGTAAACCGTACGATTTTTCAAGATGAAAGAGTGCTAATTTACTAGCACTCCTCATCATCTCATCATGAAAATTATTTAGTCCTTTTGTATCGAATTCAAATTGATGGATATGTTCATCTTTCCACTTTTTTATTGAATCATACGAATCAAATTCACCATGCATGAGAGACACTCCCTCACCATTTATCAGGTTGTACGTTCTAGACCAAGCTTCTTGCTTATGAGCCAACATTTTGATCTTTAGTTACAAACAACTCAGGATAACCATAACTGCCATGTTCACTTATATCTAATCCCATAATCTCTTCTTCTTCTGAAACACGTAATCCGTTCATAAGTTTTTTCGCAATCGCTAATATCACAAACGATACAACAAATGCGTATGCTCCAGAAGCTGCTACTCCCATAAATTGTACGCCAAGTTGTGTAAATCCACCACCATAAAATAGTCCTGGTAAGCCAACAGTTGCTAGTTCAGGTGTTGCAAAGAAACCAGTTGATAAAGTTCCCCAAACACCAGCAACACCATGCACTGATAATGCATAGATTGGATCATCAATTTTTCTCTTCTCAAAGAATCTAGCACTATAGAATACAAGGATTCCAGCTATAAAACCAATCACTACTGCTGCCCATGTATCAACAAATGCACAAGATGCCGTTATTGCTACCAATCCTGCTAAGGCTCCATTTAACATTGTTGGAATATCTGATTTACCTAATACCATCCAAGAAATAATAAGTGCTGATACTGCTCCTGCTCCTGCTGCTAAGTTCGTATTTAGAGCAACAAATCCAAAGAATCCATCATCAACAGCTACAGTACTACCTGCATTAAATCCAAACCAACCAATCCATAAAATTAGGACACCTAAAGCAGTAAACACTTGGTTATGACCTTGAATATTATTTGCCGAACCATCTTTATTGTATTTACCAATACGCGGTTTTAAAAGAATTGTCGCTGCAAATGCCGCCATTGCACCAGTTAGATGGACAACTGTAGAACCAGCAAAGTCCTGTTTACCATGTTCCGCTAACCAACCGCCACCCCAAATCCAATGTGCAATGACCGGATAAATGAGAGCAGAGAATAAAACAGTAAAGACTAAGTAAACTGAGAGCTTAGCACGTTCTGCAAATCCACCTAAAGCTATTGTGATTGAAATACCTGCAAAAGCTAATTGGAATACGAAAAATACAGATGTTGCTAATCCCATATCTTCCACTTGGTAACCTGAGTAAAAGAAATCTGATAAACCAACTAAGAAATTTCCATTACTACCAAAAATAAATCCATAACCTATAGCCCAGAATACTAATGAAGCAAGACCAAAAGTGAAAATGGTTTTCCCTGCAATGTGTCCAGCATTTTTCATTCGAGTTGAACCAGCCTCAAGTAATATAAATCCACCTAACATAAAAATTACTAAAATTGCACCTAGCATGACCCACAAACTATTCATTAAAAACAATGTATCCATTGAACTTCCTCCTCTGTGCAGTTTCTTAACTTGAGATGTAAGAAAATATAACATCTCGTTCTTATTTACTATTTTATACGATATCAGCAAAGTGTCAACCCGTTTTCAGAAGTTTTTAAAAATTCTATGTTAGAAAATCTAACATAAATTTATGAATAATCTTATTTTCTCGCTCAACATCATCTAAATAAAAGGTTTTATAACATAAAAAAAGCATCCTATCTGTAAGATGCTTAAACTATTTACAATTATTTTGATTTAATCTTCAATTTCTTATTGTATTTCATCTCTATATTAAAGTCCTTTAAAATCGAGAAGGACATTGCAATTAAAACAAACGTTAGTGGGAACGCACTTACAATAATTGCAGTTTGCATCGTATTCAAACCACCAGAAAGCATTAGCACCACTGCAGAAGCTGACAAGAAAAAACCCCATGTCACCTTAACAAATAAAGGTGGATCAAGACTCCCATGTGCAGTTTGCATACCTAAAACAAAGGTTGCTGAATCTGCTGATGTAACAAAAAATGTTGTAATCAACATCAATGTAACAATAATTAACAAACCAGTTAACGGAAGCTGTTGATAAACAAAAAACAAGACTGTCTCTAAACTTTGCCCGCTAACATCCAACCCTTCAAAGAATTCAAAATAGATTCCTGTCCCACCAAAGACCGCAAACCAGAAAGCACAAACGAGCGTCGGAATAATTAAAACCGCTATCATAAATTCTCTAACAGTTCTCCCTTTAGAAACACGTGCAATAAACGTCCCAACAAAAGGAGCCCACGCAATCCACCATGCCCAATAAAAAATTGTCCAGTTTTGAATCCATAAAGCATTTTCATCATTAAAAGGAGCTAGTCTTAACCCCATACTAGGAAGGTTTTGAATATAACTACCTAGTGTAGTTGTAAATAAGTCTAACACGAAGCGTGTTGGCCCAATAAACAAAAACAAAATCAGGAGAATAACAGCTAATACTAAATTCGCATTACTTAGAAACTTAATTCCTTTTTGGAGCCCAGTTCCCGCAGATAGGATAAATAGTACAGTTACAATTGCAATAATAATTAACTGTACGGAAAAATCATTTGGAATATTAGAAATATAACTGAGACCGCTATTAATCTGTGCAGCCCCTAACCCAAGTGATGCTGCGACTCCAAAAATCGTAGCAAACACAGCTACTACATCAATAATTGTACCGATTATCCCAGTTGATCGTTTCCCTAATAACGGAGTTAACGTCACACTCATCAAACCTGGTTGTTTTTTTCTAAATTTATAATAAGCCAACACTAATGCAATTACAGCGTAAATCGCCCATGCATGAAACCCCCAATGCAAATAGGTATATCGCATAGCAACCTTCGCTGCTTCTCCTGTCCCCCCCTCCCCAATAGGTGGACTCGCAAAGTGAGAGATAGGCTCTGATACACCAAAAAACAAAAGACCAATCCCCATTCCTGCACTAAACAGCATCGCAAACCATGTGGTCCTATTGAAATCAGGCTTATCATCATCGGCACCTAATCTAATTCTTCCATATTTACTAAAGATTAAAAAGATTGCAAAGATTAAAAAGAATGTTGCCGATAACTGATAAAACCAACCAAAGCTACTTAAGAAAAAAACTTTCGTTTTGTCCATAATTTCTCCGAGTTGATCAGGAGCAACAACTCCCCAACCCACAAATACCGTAGCCATCACGATCGATATCCAAAATACCTTTGAAACTTTTTCCATGAATCAAACTCCTTTAAGTGAAAATGACAAGAAAGTGTAATCATTGATTAATGTTTTTACCTTAAGGTGAAATTCAACAAATAATCGGTAGGATAATTTAGTTTGCTTCAAATAATCATAATTATAGCTACTATTCAACAATTCTTTTATAGGTCACCCAATTCCATTTGGATTGCATTACTAAAAAGGCTATAATTACAATGAATAGGATGTAATGCTTTTGATATGTAGCAATTTGTTTTAATGCATCCAAAAGGTTAACAAGAAAAGAGGTAATTGAGAAATGAACATCATCGATTCAACAATTGAAAAACTAGAAGATCCATTCAGTATCCTTACTGGAGATCGATATGAAATCTTCCTTACATTAGATATAGATGAGGAAGATGAGCTTTATAGCGAGAATGGCATTAGACTCAAGCTAATATTTGCAGTCGAAGCCGAAAAAACTAAAATTGCGCAATATGATTTTATCGAAAAAACAACTGATCGTTTCTTAGACTTTGCATTGGAAGAGGAAGAAGAAAAGGAAGTTGAGCAGTATTGTCAGCAGCTAGTTGAACAATTGTAGGAATTACATAAGAAAAGGACTAACTTTATTAAAATCACTTAATAAAGTTAGTCCTTTTTCTCATTTAATTAGATTGCCTTTTTTACATTAATAAGCTTTTTTACGAGAGACATTTGATTCTGTTTGGGCTGTTTTCTAACAATTAATATCAATTGAAAAACTAATAAAAATAAAAATGATTTCTTATAAACAAGATAGCGTGGCTTCCAATCTGTAGCAAATTTAGCCTTGTAGCTTCGTAATCCTTTAAAATTGTAAAATTTACAACCGTTTATAAAAGCGTACTTTGCCATTCTCTCTCGCCATGGTGCCCCCTTTTGTGTTCCTACATTCGATAATGGCGACATCCCTAAACTACAAGATACATACCCTTTTTCCTTCGCCCACAAAATCGTAGAAAGAAACACCATATCCATTGCTCCGGATGGACTATCGTTCGTATACCTCATCAGATCAATACTTAGCGTCTCTGATTCTTTATAATCAGAAGGTAAAGTCGCAAAAGCAATAAGGCGTCCCGCTTGGTCTCTCAAGGTCGAAACTGGAAAAAGCGCAATATAGCCCTCCTGAAACGAACTAACAGAAAAGCTTTTTTCCTTTCGATCAGCTAACCATTCATCTGAAACTGCTTTTAACTCATTTACAAACTCTGAACTAAACGGAGGATACTTAACAGAAAAAACATATCCCTCTCTTTTGAATTTATTTTTCGTTGTACGCATCTTCGCGTTCTTCTTTCCTTCGATTGAAAAGTTTTCAAAACTAACTTTGGCTTCTTCACCAACTTTAAAGAAATAATAGCCGCGATCATGATAGAATGACATAAAACGATCGCTCGCTTGATAAAAAACAGGAGTTACTCTTTGATCACTAGCAAATTGAATGAATTCGTCTAGAGCTGCTTCAAATTGAACCTCATCTCCAATCGGATCACCAAGTACAATATATTTATTACCTCTTTTTCTATAGGAAATCAATACAGAGTCATTTTGAGCAGAAAAAACTTGTTTATCCTGCAGAAAAAAGAGATGTGACAACGTGTTCCCACCATATTTTTTTATAAACGAGAGCGCAAAGGTATCATCGAATGTTTTTTCATTTCCTTGTTTTCGGTTATTCACCATTAAAATGTAAAAACAAGAGCTGATACAAAGCAAGAAAATGAGCATGTTCAACAAATAACTATCCTCCTTAAAACTTTCTATTTATACAAGATACCATAAGAATCACATTGAACAAATAAGTTTTTCTTACCTATTCTATGTTCTCCTCGAATAGTTTCACCGAAATCGGACATCGTAAAAGTAGACGTAGGTAACGTGAAAGGAGGAGAGAATAAATGAATGTTAATAGAGCAAAAGAAATTTCACAATTAGGTGATATGGTGAATGTAACATACCAAAATGAAGGTATTTACATACAATCTGTTGATGAAGAACTAGGTTCTGCTAGGATTTATCCACTTAATAACCCTCAAGCAGAAAAGAGTGTACCTGTCGATCATTTGATTGAAGGATAAATCGAGACTTCCACCAGTGGGTATCTGGTGGATAGAAGACTTATCGTACCTTTAAGGTGCGGCAAAGGAAACTCTAAGAGCGCAAGCGTTCGATGTTGACTTTGCGTATAAGGGGTGTGTAGCTCACAAGTGGTTGGGCGATTGAGCTGGATGTCATAGCGTTATACACAGTACAAGAATTTTATAATTTTCTAACAATAAAAAGAGGCTATCCACTAATTAGGATAACCTCTTATATGCTTATTATAATTTTACTACGTCTTCAGCTTGAGGACCACGGTTACCTTCAACGATGTTGAATTCAACTTTTTGTCCTTCTTCTAACGTTTTGAAACCTTCACCAGTGATAGCACTGAAGTGAACGAATACATCGTTTCCTTCTGCAACTTCGATAAATCCGAAACCTTTTTCTGAATTAAACCATTTTACAGTACCTGTAGTTTTCATGAGAGAAACCTCCAAAGATTTTTTAATATGTTACTTATATATTTACTCGGTAAATAAAATTCACATATTATAGAGAATATCAAAGTAAGGAGTAGATAATCTCTATAATATGTGAATTATATAGCTCCATATTTGGTAATTTGAAATAAACATACAATCTATTTATTTTTATCATTAATTATTGAAATTGCAAAACCTCAAAACAACGAAAGCCCTACCTCTCTTTCGTCCTTACGGCTCCTAGTCCGCGCCAGTGTGAATTGATAAATACGAATCTGTGACTTTTTTAAAGACCTTTATAGGTCACATCCAGAAACCATAGTATTCACATAGCACTATAAATAGTGAAGCATTAAAAATAAGCACTTCTATTATTCTATACGATTTATCATTACTTGTCAATGTAAACACTTTTTTTGTAAAATACTTTTGAGGGTTCTATTTATTTTAGTAACCTAATAACCTTTTTTATTTAGTATTTGCACAAAGAATAATAAACTCGCAGAAATAAATATCATCGATCCTACCCATAGCCAAGCCATCTTCATATTTCCACTATCAATTGCTACATAGATAGCAGTAGAAACGGTTTGCGTTTTACCAGGAATATTGCCCGCAAACATAAGAGTTGCACCAAATTCTCCTAAAGCCCTTGTAAAACTTAATACAAAACCTGTAATGATATATTTTATTGTTAGAGGTAATGAAATGTAATAGAAAACTGATGATTCACCTGCGCCATCTACCCGTGCAGCATCTTCTATTCCTGAATCAACATGCTCAAACCCCGCTTTCGTCACTTGGTACATAAGTGGAAAAGCCACGACAACTGAGGCAATTACACCCGCCCACCACGTAAATATAATTGGTCCATTAAATAGATCTTGTATCACATGTCCAATCGGACTATTTGTTCCAAATATGACAATTAAGAAGAATCCGACAACAGATGGTGGTAAAACTAACGGTAAAATAAGAATTGTCTCGATTAACATCTTTCCAAAGAAGTTGCTTTTTGCCATAAATCTCCCAATAAAAGTACCTAGGACCATAACAACGACACTCGCGATTATTGCTATTCTAAGTGATAATAAAATAGGATCCCAAAACTCAATATTCATCTTTACCCCTCAATCTATTACGGTAAACCCAAATTTTTCAAAAATACTCATTGCATTTTCATCTTGCAGGAAATGATAAAAATCAATTGCTTCATTTTTATGTTTCGATGTTTGGATCACACCAATTGGATAAACAATTGGTGTGTGTAAAGAAGAATCTATTGTTGAAATTCTTTTAATCTTATCCGATATGTAAGCGTCTGTTTTATAAACGACTCCTGCAGAAACATTACCTGTTTCAACATATGATAAAACTTGGCGAACATCTTTAGCAAAAATAACACTATTTTCAATTTGTTTCCATATCTCTAGATTTATCAAGGCTTCTTTTGCATATCTACCAGCTGGTACCGTTTCTGGGATCCCTAACGCTATTTTATCTACCGTTTTTACATCTTCGATAGAAGTTAATTTAGAACCTTTAGGCGCTATTAATACAAGCTCATTTTTTAAGAAATTAATAGCTTCGTCTTCATGTATAAGATGTTTATTCACTAAATTTGTAAACGTTTCTTCATCCGCGGAAAGAAATACATCTACTGGTGCACCTTGCTCGATTTGCTTCCCCAATGTTCCAGATGCTGCAAGATTAAGAAGAAGATTAACCTCATTTTGTTGTTCGTATTGTTTCTCTATTTCTTCTAAAGCGTCCTTTAGACTTGCGGCTGCTGAAATCGTTAACTCAACTTTTGGTTTTTCAGTTGAAGAACACCCCAGGGTAAAAAGAAAGCATACAAAACAAAGAAGATAACTTTTTATTTTCATCCAATCACCCACCACTAACTGGGGGTATCAATGCGACAACATCACCTGGTTGAATGGTATCTTGATCAAGTGCATATTCTTCATTTACAGCAACCATAACGTGTTCTAAAGAGCCCAACTCATAATTTGTTTCCATCATTTTCTTTAATTCTTTTACTGTTAAAGATGAGTCCTCGATTTGTAATATATCCCGACCTGCTTTTTCCTGTAAATGAGCAAACAATAATACTTTAATCATTCGTTACACCCCCTTAATTGGTTTCCCTTCTGGATAGTATGTTTTTTCTAGTTGATCACCAATCCATGATTCTCCATCTTCCCATACTTCTTTTTTCCAGATTGGAACGATTTGTTTAATTCGTTCAATCGCATATTCGTTTGCTTCATATGCATCTTTCCGATGTGGTGTTGATACTGCAATAACAACAGCAATTTCTGAGATTTCTAATTTGCCTATTCTATGGGATATGGCAACCTTTGCTCCATTCCACTTGTCATTTATTTCTTTACCAATCTGCTCTAGCATTTTCACAGCCATTTTTTCATATGCTTGGTATTCTAAAGATATTGTTCGTTTTCCGTATGTAAATTCCCGAACAGTTCCAACAAAGGTGGTAATAGCACCTGCTTCATTTCGAATAACCTTATTCGTTATTTTTTCAATTGAAATTGGATCCTTTACGATCTCAAACAAAGACTCATTCAATGAGTTCACCTACTTTATTTGTTAATAACCACTCAATACTATCTTTCGTATTATTAAAGATTTTGTATTTTTTTGTTATATCAATAGGAAGTTCAATACTTGTAATGACACAACAGATATTCTCGAGACTATAAAGGATAGACAAATCTTCAATTGATCTTATTAGCACGACCTTTGGATAATCTGCTGACTTGTACCCTTCAATAACTATGATATCTAATTGGAACAGACGATACATGAAAACCAACTGCTTGAGTGTCAAAGACATTTTTTCAGAAGTCATTACAAAGGAACCATTTCCTTCAACAACAGATACTTGAGCACCAGCATGACGATGCAGTCCTGAGTCTTTTTTGTAATCATCAATCTTAACTGAACCTTGATGGCCATGATGTTTAATCGTGCCTACTTTTAGACCTCGTTTGTCAGCTACTTGAATGTATTCAACAACAAAGGTTGTTTTTCCACTATTTTGATAACCAACTACTTGAATGACTCTGCCCATGAGAATTCACTTCCTGTTTGATCATCAATTAGCAAAACATCTATATTATCCCCCGTCTTATATCCCCTAGTTCCACCAGGTAATACGATAAATGCATTTGCATCAGCAAGTGATGTAACAACATTTGATTTGTCTAATCCAATAGGAGAAGCGACCACTTTCCCAGCGGTTAATGAAATCCGCCCTCTAACAAAGCGAGTAAATGGATTAGGCTTTAAAAAGTCCTCTTCTAAAATAGCAGTAACTCTCTGGAGATGAGCACGTTCAGAATTTAGAAACGTTCGAATGATCGGTCTAACAAATAACTCAAATCCAACAAAGCAAGCTGATGGGTTACCTGAAAGACCAAACAATAATTTACCGTTCACCTCAGCAACTGTTGTAACACTGCCAGGGCGCATCGCTACTTTATTAAATAATACATTGGCACCTAATCGTTTATATATTTCTGGCAAATAATCAAAATCACCTACAGATACACCACCTGTAGTGATTAGAAAATCAACGTTTTCCAATGCGACTTTTACTGCTTCATAGCATTTTTCAAGATCATCTACAAGCTTTCCTAAATAAACAGGTTCTGCACCACTTCTCCTTGCTTGTGCATCAATCATATATGAATTACTATTTCTTATCTTCCCAGGTACTAGTGGTTCATCCACATCTAGCAGCTCACTACCCGTTGCAATAATTCCTATTTGTGGTTTTTTCACAACTGCTACTTTCGCATATCCAAAGGTCGCAAGCAGGGCAATAATGCCAGGTGAGATATATGCCCCTTTTTTCACTAATATATTGCCATATTGTGTATCCTCGCCTTTAAAAGAAATATTATCTCCTTTATTGAAGGACCTTTTCAAAGACATATAATCACGACCAGCCTTTTGAAATACTTTGGTTAACTCTAGCATCACAACAGCATCACAACCACTTGGTATTTGTGCACCAGTCATAATTCGTACAGCTTGCATTTCCCCAATGGTAAACTCACTAACACTCCCTGCGCCAATCTCGTCGATGACTTCAAAATCAACAGGATGATCTGTGCTAGCATATTTTGTATCAATTGAACGGATTGCAAATCCATCATATGGTGAGCGGTCAAAGGGAGGAACAGGATGATCTGCAATAATATCAACAGCTAAAAACCTTCCGTAACTTTGTTGCAAATCAACTTGTTCACTTTCTCCATGTACCGAATACTTTAATACTCTCTCAATTGCTTCCTTAACAGCTAATGGTTTCCTTTTCTCTACCATCCAATCACTCCGGTCTTATCATTGGTAATCTAGATCTATTAGTTTAGATTCTGATATTTTATCATTAGTTAGTAGCTGTTTGTAATCTTCTTGTGAATTAATGTTACTGAAAATATTCCTATCAACACCAATTTCTTTTTCAGATACATACAAAACTTCGATTTTATCAAGGAGAGATACGATTTTGTACTCTTGTTTAGTCAACTGCTTTTCAACAAACGGAAAAACAGAATGATGATAAACACCTATTAACGGATGGAGCTTCCCGTTCACTTTGGGAATAACTGCTTTAATAGTCGGATGTCTCAAGTCAAGCAAGCTACGAATTAGGTGATTCGTTATTAAAGGAACATCACAAGATAAGATAAAATACCATACGGCTTTTTCATGGTTCATCGCTGTATAAATACCAGCTAAAGGCCCTTTACCTTTTACTTCAACATTATCCTTAATTACCTGACAGGTTGCTGTTTCTTTCATTCTGTCTACTAAATCAGTTCTACTAATGATTAATTGCTGATCTGTTTCAGCTTTCAACACTTCATATGAATGTTCCCAAAACGATCTCCCTCTATATTTTGCAAATGCCTTAGGCTGACCAAATCTTGAAGATTCTCCTCCGGCTAATAACACACCAACTGTTTCATACAAATTCGCATCCACCCTTTTACTTTTATTTTACCTTTTATTAGCATTTGAAGATGTGACAATTTACACAATAGTTCCGAACTGGACTGACAAATGCGATGTATTGCAAAAAAGCCAGTTACCTTAAATTGGCAACCGACTTTTTCAATCATCCACTACATCATTATTTATTCAGCGTTTTCAAGCTCAGATAAAACACGATTCACACGCTTTTCTAGCATCTTCATTCCACTTCCACCAGCCTGAAAGTGACGAAGCTTTCCTTCTTTATCAAAAACATAGTAAGCGGGTACATATTGATTTTCTAATGAATCGGTAAACTTATGCTCACTGTCAACAAAGATTGGTTGACTGATATTATGCTCAGCTGCAACTTTTTTAATTTCATCAATATTTAAATCATCTTCAGAACGAGGCATATGAACAGCAACAACATTTAATTTATCTTTATACTGATCTCGGAATTCATTCACTTGTGGCATTGCTTCTTTACATAAATGACAGCTAATTGACCAAAAATGAATTAGAGTAGGCTTTTCTCCAATTAATTGCTCTCTTGTAACCTCACCATTTAACCATTCAGTAGCACCTGTTAACTCTGGCATTGGCTCACGTAATTTCATAGTCTTCCCTCCATATTTCAAAAAAGCGGCAACGCCCTGTCTTACCATTTGAGGTGACTTGGCGCTACTGCTAGATTTTAAAAATAAATACATTTAAAAAAGGGGCTGACATTCTCTTTTGCCAGCCTCTTTCTAATAATTTTTGTATGCTACTTTTTATAGTGTAGCTTGTCCAGGTTTCCAGTTCGCTGGGCAAAGTCCACCAGTTTGAAGCGCTTGAAGTACACGAAGTGTTTCGTCTACGTCACGACCGATATTATTGTGATTAACTACTGAATATTGTAATTCACCTTCTGGATTAATAATAAATAAACCACGAAGGGCAATTCCTTCTTCTTCAATTAAAACACCATAATCGCGAGAAACGGTATGGTTTGTGTCAGCAGCTAATGGATATTTTAAATCTCCTAAACCATTGTCTTTACGATCTGTTTTGATCCAAGCTAAATGAGTATGAATTGTATCTGTAGATACACCGATTACTTCTGCATCCAAATCCTCAAATTCGTCATAACGATCTGATAATGCAGTAATTTCAGTAGGACAAACGAATGTGAAGTCCATTGGATAGAAGAATAGCACTGTCCATTTGTCATTTTTCATGTTTTCTTCTAAACTTACCTTACCAAATTCTTTGTTTGCAAATACTGCTTCCATTTCAAAGCGTGGTGCTTGTTTTCCTACCATACGTTCTGCCATTATGTATCCCTCCAAATGTTTTTTCAAGTTTCAGGGTTTCTAATTGAGAATAAATGATTGATTCTTAAGACAAATTTTTCTTGTCTAATACAGTGACCATTATAGGACAAGCATCCTTTTCAGTCAATATTAGATAATAGTAATTTTAAAAATGTACACTTTCAAAATTCTCTTTAACAAAATACATTATTCCCTATCCTCTATGTTAAATTCAATTAATTTACTTTGAGATTATGCGCTTATACTTATAATAAGTCAATTCCCTTCATTTTTGTCTATTTTATGTTTAACCTATTAGATAAAGGGTATATAAAATGGGGCTTTCTTTAGAAATATTGAAGATATTTTTGAAGGAACTCTTAAGTAAGAAAGGATGTTGTATATGGGTCTTCTTGAAGGCATAGATTGGTCATACCTTTTAACTAATGCTGGAATTATCATTTTAAAGTTAGTAGGAATTATCATAGCCTTTTTAATTGTAAAGGCAGTAGGAAGCAGAATTGTAAAAAAAATGTTTCAACGTATACAAGAGCGTGATAACATATCAGCTGGTCGAGCCTTAACACTTCAAAGCTTATCGTTGAACATTTTGTCTTATGTACTTATCTTTATGTTTGTTGTGATGGTATTTGAAGTCTTTAATTATGATGCTACAGCCTTATTAGCAGGTGCTGGAGTTATTGGACTTGCGATCGGGTTTGGTGCACAGGGTCTAGTTAGCGATGTGGTAACAGGTTTTTTCCTTTTATTAGAAAAGCAAATCGATGTTGAAGACTATGTTACAATAGCTGGTTTTGATGGAATTGTCGAGCAGGTTGGTCTTCGAACAACACAAATAAGAGGCTTTGATGGAACACTTCATTATGTACCAAACAGGGAAATTACAAATGTAAGTAACCATTCAAGAGGTAACATGAGAGCTCTAGTTGATATAGGGATATCATATGATGATGACATTGATCAGGCAATTGCGGTTTTGCAGGCTGTTTGCGATAAATTTGCGGCAGTTGATGCGAGTATTGTCGATGGTCCAAATGTACTTGGTGTACAAGCACTTGGAGCATCAGATGTCGTCATTCGCGTTCTTGCAAAAACGGAAAACATGAAGCAATGGGAGGTTGAACGAAACCTTCGCAAGGCAATGAAGGAAGCTTTAGAGGCAAATGGAATAGAAATTCCCTTTCCACATCAAGTTTATGTTGAGAAAAAAAGTCAATAATAAACGCACTATACATTAGCTAACAAGTACTAATAAAAAGCGAAAAGAGCACTCCTAGGTGCTCTTTTTCGTATGCAGCTTAGCGATTTATTTTGCTTTCAACTTGTTGGCAAATTTCATCAGCCGATAAGCCACTTGCTGAAATAACTGATCCAGCAGTCACTGCATTGCTAATCCCCATCACATTTGCATCTTGTCCAGTAATTACACAACAGTCACAACCTTGTGCATCACTTTCATTGTTTAATTGGACAACATCATAGCCTTTTTGTTGCAGGGCAGCTGTTACGTCAGATAAAGATTGTTCTACACCGATTTTTGGCATTGTTTATCCACCTCCTACATGTATTGTGTACATGGATGGATAATATATACATCATTTATTTTGGCTGTTTTCGCAAACTTTGTTGCTTTTAAAATAGTATTGGGTAGGTTGATTGGCGCTCCAGGATGCTCGCTTTCCGTGGGGCGGGCGATGAGCCTCCTCAGCGCGAAGCGCCTGCGGGGTCTCATCTGTCCCGCTACTCCCACAGGAGTCTCGCATATCCGTTCCAATCACCCTAATCAGTTTTGTTCAAAAACAACAATCTTTTAGAAAAGAGCCTTGTTTTAAAAGTACCTCTTAGAAAAGAGCCTTTATTTTTGAGTTGCCTTAAATGTTATATACTTACTCATCAATTCGACAGCTACATGTATAGCTTCTTCATCAGGCATTAACTTTGCATGATGTAGACCGTATGAAGAATCAACGCCAAGCCAAAACATAAAGCCAGGAATTTGCTCAACCATATAACCGAAATCTTCTCCAGTCATTGCTTCTTTACATTCTTGAACAGTGAAATCAGTATTCGCAGAAATGAATTCCATAAATTCCATTGTTAACGTCTCTTCATTAAAAACTTGGTGATACATAGAACCATAATCAATCGTCGCTTTACATGAGTAGCCGATCTCAACACCTCTAACTAGCGCTTCAATTCGCTCTTTCACTTTATCCATTGATTGTACTGACAGAGTTCGAATTGTTCCTTCTAGTCTAGCATTCTCTGCAATGATATTTTGAACGGTTCCACCCGTAATTTTTCCAATTGTAATGACTGCACTATCAAGTGGGTCTACATTTCGCGCTACAACTGTTTGGAGCTGGGTGACAAGCGAACATGCCGCAACAACCATATCATTCGTTGTATGTGGATATGCTGCATGACCACCTTTCCCTTTAAGGTCAATAAATAATTCAGATGTATTTGCGAAAAGCAAACCTGGTTTAGTCGCAACAGTCCCAACAGGAAGTTCTGGTGATATATGAAGGGCTGTAACGATGTCAGGTTTCCAATCTTTGGCGACCTCACTATTTAGCATTGGCTCCGCACCACCAGGACCTTCTTCAGCTGGCTGAAATAAAAACAAAACATGATCATCAACTGGATTTTCAACAAAGTGAGATAGAATTCCTAAAGCAATAGTCATGTGAAAATCATGTCCGCATGCATGCATGTATCCAGGGTGCTCTGATTGAAAATCATAGTCTGTTTCCTCTGTAATTGGCAATCCATCAATATCAGCTCGATACCCAATCGTTTTCGTTGGATTTATCCCGTTCACTAAAACAAATA
This sequence comes from Metabacillus sp. KUDC1714, assembly GCF_014217835.1. Classification (NCBI taxonomy): domain Bacteria; kingdom Bacillati; phylum Bacillota; class Bacilli; order Caryophanales; family Bacillaceae; genus Metabacillus; species Metabacillus elymi. The sequence goes on along the minus strand of NZ_CP055263.1, from coordinate 4,037,866 downwards.
TTCCTGTTTTCCACGTCTTGATTTCAATTCTTTCATTAGGAAATTGGCTTAAGACATTTAATAAATATTGTTGTGTTTTAAATTCTTGAAACCCAATTTCAGGTATTCGATGAAGATCTCGACGAATTTGACCTAGTTTTTCTTTTATCATACTATCACCGCCGTATACAGAAGGCGTGGATTTCCATCCACGCCTTTGGTATTATAGTTGTCTTAACTCTTGCATAATTTCTGTTTTTGATTTTGTTTTATCATCAATATCTTTAATTTTTCGTGCCGGTGCTCCATAAACAACTGTATAAGGTTCTACATCTTTCGTAACAATTGAACCTGCACCTACTACAGCACCTTTACCTACTGTAACTCCTTCAAGAACTACTACGTTAGCACCAATCATTACATCATCTTCGATTACAACAGGTTTTGCAGAAGGTGGCTCAATTACGCCAGCTAAAACAGATCCAGCACCAACGTGACAATTCTTACCAACTGTAGCTCGTCCACCAAGAGTAGCATTCATATCAATCATTGTACCTTCGCCAATTACTGAACCAATATTAATTGAAGCACCCATCATAATAACTGCATTATCCCCAATTTCAACTTGATCACGAATAATCGCACCAGGCTCAATGCGTGCTTTTATATTTTTAAGGTCAAGTAATGGAATCGCAGAATTACGACGATCATTTTCAACCACATAATCTTCGATCATTGCTTTATTCGTTTCAATTGCATCTTGAATTTCAGCCCACTCACCAAACACTACACCAGAGTTCCCTGTTATAAACGTTTGTGCTGACTCTCCAAAGTTAATACCTTCTAGGTTTCCTTTTACATAAACCTTTACAGGTGTAGATTTTGTACTGTTTTGTATAAATGAGATAATCTCATTTGCATCCATCATTTTCATATGTATGTTTCCTCCTTATACTAAATATTAATCATTCCTTACTGTATCAAAGGATCATACACTTGACAAGCAATGAATTTTAGAATTTTTAAACATATTAATCCTAATATCTATTTATGCTCTTTGACAATGTCTAAAAATGCTTTAACCTGTTTCAATTCAAACGACGATTCAATTCCAAGTAGCCAAGTATCTCGTTCTATCGGTTTGTTATTCTCATCAAGTAATGGAATTTTGAAAACATCTTGTTCATCCTCCTTTAATGTTACAGAAGGTAAGATCGCATAGCCTATCCCATTGAACGCCATTTGTTTACACGTTTCAATTTGATCAACAACAATTGTCCGCTTTGGGGAAGTTTGGAATTGATTATGCCACCAGTCTTGAATTTCTTGATAATAGGTTGAGTCACTTTTAAATTGAATAAATGGCCTTTCTGTATGTAAAACATCCTCTATTTTACTAATCTCAGTATCGACTAAGTATAGTGTGTCAGTGAGAAGGTGTTCTTTAATCCCTTTCCATTCTGGATTTCCTCTGATTATTCCAATATGAACATGATCTTCAAACATACTTTTTAAAATTTCGCTACTCCACCCCGTAATTAGTGATATTTTTGCATGAGGATATTTATTAACATATTTTTTTAGTACTTCTGGCAACCAATGCTGACCTATAATTGATGCAACAGCAAGCTTTAATGTTCCATGTACCTCACCCTCTAATTCAGAAATTTGTTCTCTAAGCATTTCTTCTTTATTTACAACCTCACGAGCAAATGAAATAACCTTTTCTCCCGCCGGTGTTAATGTAAGACCCTTTTGTGAGCGAATAAAAATTTGGAATCCCCATGATTTCTCTATTGTTTGTAAGCGCTGTGATAAAGCTGGCTGTGAAACAAATAAACGTTCAGACGCTTTTCTCATATTCATTTCCTCTGATAAAACGACCAACATACGAAGTTCGGACGTTTGCATACCTATACACCTGCTTTTTAATAAGTTTTACTTATATGCTTTATATAATTTTTATTAATTTTTTTATGACCTTTTACAATGTATGATAAGGATAAAGGTTTGTTTTGTAAATAATAATGTTCAAAAATGGGAGGGATTTTCATGAGTATAGAAATCATTGGGCTAGACCATATTCAGATTTGTGTCCCCATTGGTGAGGAGTCAATTGCACGTCACTTTTATCTTGATCTGCTCCAATTCACTGAAATCGAAAAGCCTGAAAACTTAAAGAAAAATGGTGGTTTTTGGTGTAAGGCTGGTACAATATCTGTCCATATTGGGGTTGAAAAAATAGAAAAGTCAAAAAGCAAACGTCATCCAGCCTTTATCGTAAGTGATATTGAAGCAACTAGACGCTATTTTGAAGAAAACAATGTTACTATAAAAGAAGAAATACCTATTCCAGGTGTAAGCCGTTTTTCATGCTTCGATCCTTTTTTAAATCGAATTGAATTTCTAGAATATATATAAAATGTAACTTCCATCAGAGAATCAATCCTTACAGTTTAATCTCAAAGAAAAAAGGCTAATTTTATATATCAGCCTTTTCTTTCTTCGGTAAAAACAGGATCAGTATAAAACTTAATAGTGCAAAACTAAAAACAACCCAATAAACATCATGCAATGCATACTCAAGACCCTGCTTGAGCAGCTGCCTTGATTCATCATTTAAACTACTACGCTCGCTATTATTAAGTAAGGTTGTTGCAGAATCCAGGTTCATTTCTTCACCAGCATCATGACTTGATAAATAGCTAAGAAGCCTGCTGTTTAATATTCCTCCTAGTAATGCTGCACCAATTGTACTCCCGACATTTCTCATAAACATATTTGTTGCTGTAGCCACACCTCTTTTATTCCAAGCGACTGTACTTTGTATTGATACAATAAAAGCTGTTGTGGTTAAGCCCATTCCAATCCCAATTAAAAATGAACCAGAAGCAGCAAAAAGTGGGCTACCGCTTCCTGAGAGCATGACAAAGATAATACTTCCGCAAATTAATGAGATTCCACCTAATATAGAGGTCGTTCGAAAACCTATTGATAAGATAGATCGTCCTGATATCATCGCGGCAATAGGCCAACCAATTGACATTGTTGTTAATGTTAAGCCTGCTACGATCGGTTTTTCCTCCATAACACCTTGTACAAAAGTAGGTAAAAAGGTTGAAAGGCCGATTAATATTACACCAGTTGTTAATGAGGTAAGGTTTGCAATTAAAATCGACCGTTCACTCCAGAGTTCAAAAGGCATCATTGGTTCCTCTACCTTTCGCTCATATAAAACAAATCCAATTAAGCTAAACAGAGCTAAACCACCTAATAAAAAGATTGGCATTGATACCCATTCATATCGGACTCCACCCTCAACGAGAATAAACATAAATAACGTTACTGATAATGTAAGGAGAATCGCTCCGATATAATCAATTTGTGGCTTTCTTTTTTCAATTTCCTCATGGAGAAACAGATATAAACCTATGATTGCAAGAATTCCTAACGGGATGTTGATCCAAAAAACAAATCTCCAGCTAACAAACTCGACAAGCAGTCCTCCGATAGCTGGACCCATAATGGCTGAAATCCCCCAAACACTTGATAAATATCCTTGTATTTTTGCTCGTTCCTCTTTTGTGTATATATCACCAACAATTGTGGATGCGATTGGCATAACTGCACCTGCACCAAATCCTTGGACAAACCGCGCGACAATGAGCCACTCCATAGTTGAAGCAAGACCACAAAGAATAGACCCTATTAAAAAAATTATGATACCAATTGTTAATACAGGCTTTCTGCCAAATAAATCAGATAATTTACCATAAATCAGTACTGTTACTGCATTCATCAAAAGGTAAGAAGAAAATACCCAACTATATAATGAAAAATCTCCTAACTCAGCAACAACAGCAGGCATAGCTGTTGCAACAATAGTAGCTTCAATTGCTGCCATAAACATCGCAAGCATGACTGTAGCTAGTACATATGGTCTTTTGGTTTTACTTGACCTCACCTTTGAATCTTTATGTACCATTGCCTGTCCCATTGCAAATACACCGCCTTAAAAAACCTTGAAATTTAATACTTTTCAATAGTATTAGTATAAAGATGTAATACAATTTAAAGATAATGTGCATATGCACTCGAAAAGAAAACGATGCAATGAATACTGCTTTCCATTTACACCGTTTCTAAAAAACTTACTTGTTATCAACTTTTGTTTAAGTTATTCTTATGATTTTTTAATTGTTTTAATATTGCTCTTCTTGTAAATATCCCCTCAAAGAGATTTTCTTCATTTTGAACACATACAAACGAATGATTCACAACAAGATCAAGTCCCTTTTCTAAGTTGTCATCTAAATAGAGTCTAGGGATGTCAGTATTCATAACCTCTTCAACCTTCATATTTTCCAACTTTTCGAATTCAATCCGTTCTAGTCCAAAAATATTATCCATAATTAAATTCATACCAATTAAGCCATGTAGCTTAAAGGTTGGGTCCAAAACTGGGATGGCTGTATAGCCTGTTTTTGTTAGGACAAGTAGTGCATGCTCTAAATTATTGCCAAGTTGAACATGAGCAACTTTATCCGCTGGAATCATTAAATCTTGAACCTTTACATCCTTAAAATCAGTGGTTTCTATACGTATCATCAGTTTGTTCTTCCTCTCTAAAAAACTTTGTCTAAGCCCGCTTACTGTTTAAAGAGGTCTTGAAATATCCTATTCTATCATAACATATAGATTGCATGTATTTCCCTTAAAAAGCAACTCATTCTATACAAAAGGGACAGTTTCAAACTTGCAACTGTCCCTTTTGTATAGAATATAGACTTAATTAGACAGACTTGACAAGTCCGCATGCTTTTATTAAGTGAACTTTTTCTTATGTATCAAAATTAAGATCACAATTTGAATGTATAAAAAAATGATACCCTTTATGAGTATCTTGTTAAACTTTTTTAGAAGAAATTTTTTGTATTTCTCACTCTTTATGTAGTCTTTTTATTTTATTCTCAGCAAATCGAAAAGGGAGACCAAGCGATTGTATGTTACTTCATCTGTGCTCTTAGCCCCTACTTCAATATCATTCAATTCACTACTTACAATTTCAATTGCATATTGTTGACGAATTAAAATTTCTACTAATAATTTTTGATCTTCAGATGTTAGTTTTTTCAATGTCGTTTCCATACTAACCCCCTACTGCATAATTCAATTTATCGTGAATATTTTATTTTCTACATCAATTTTCATTGGTGAAAATCTACTTTGTATAACGATTTGCATAGCTAAATGCAGTATAAGACTCAGGTTTAATTTTTGCTTCAACCCCCATTGCTTCAATTCTTCCAGTCATTTCTTGAATTAATTCCTTTGTTATTCCCTTACGTCCAATATCGAGATGGATTTCAAATAATAAATCGGCACCTTCATCAGCAAATGGGATTAAGACGTCTGTTAAATCAACTAAATATTTCGTAGTAAATGAATAAGCCACTTCTTGACTTAGTGCAGTTTCCATTGAGATTTTTTCACGAACACTAACTATTGGGCGTTTTACACTATACGTCTTTAAACAGCCCCATGCTCCTTTTCCGATGCGATGAAGATGTATAGCTGTAATAAATTTTGTCTCATTTTGATGAACATGTGAATCCGAACCAATTGACAGTACATACTCCGAACGTGGATCTTTAAGCATAAATCCTTTTATACGCTCAATTACTGTTTGGAAAGACATTTGTTTTTCTGAGACATTATAAAAGGTGAATGATTCGTTCATGTCACATCTCCTCGTCAATAGTCTCTTTGGATTCCGAATGAGCTTTCAACAACATCTAAAGCCTCCTTTTAAAATATATGCCTTATACAAACTGAAATATGAACATTAATGCATAAAAAAATAGTCATACCTGTAGGCATGACTATTCTCCCTTACTCGTCTCAATGTTTGGTATCGTTTCATGGCAGCGAGCGCACGTAAAGATAACATTTTGATTAGATTGTGCTGTTAATGATTTGGTCAGTGGCTGCTGATCTTGACAAACCGGGCAAATAACTGTTGGTTCTTTTCTCATATTGCCTCCTTAACACACATTAACTGGCAGTAATTCCTTACTTAACCTTAGTTTGGATCATAATTGGTTTTTCTATTATGAAAACTGCCAGTAAATGTCCGATAAGTTCAACTAATCATCAATAAAATCCACTGATGGTAATTTCAACTATTGAAGTAGATCAAAGATTTCCATTGCGATCATATCAATATTGTCAAATTGATATGATTGAGGTTTATCTCCTTTTTGATAAACCTCTAATTCGAACGTGTTGCTCTTATCGAAGTATTTTACACTGCAACGCTTTTCTCCTTCAACTTCGAAAAAACGTTGTAAAGGTTCACCAGAACCCGCATTTTCTTGTAAATTTTGTAGTCTTGTAATAATACCTAATAGTTGTGACACTAGATATCCCCCTTCCGGAAGAGTTAACGTATAACTGATTCCTAATATTTAATATTGTCTTACTCTACCATACATTCTATCCACTAAACAACGATTCAATAATCTGTATCTTTACTTTGTGCCTTATCAATTTTACACTATGTATGATGGGATTACCAAAGGAATTCCCACAATCATCCTTGTTTAACTGTAAAATGTAATCTTCTATGTCAAAACATTAAAGAATACACTAGTTAATGAGGTTAACGAAGGCATACATAATGTTGATGAAAGAAAATCAATTATTGGTTGCTTCGTATTAGAAATGCAAGGTTGAACAAGTAGCTATGGTCTTTTTAGAAGAACAGAATATCCTCTTTGAATCATCAGCAAATCCCTCTATATCAAATATAATAGAAGGTTTAGCAGCGTTCAACATTCCCTTAGAGAAAATAGCCTTTATTATTGTAACACATATTCAATTAGATCATGCCGGTTGCGAAAGATTACTTTTAGAAAAATGTCAAAATGCTAAATTAGTCGTTCTTCTAAAAAAAACAAAATATAGGACGCGTCCAGCAAGATTTAACCAAAGCAGTATAGTAGTTAACATGTTTTATTGAGCTCAGTAAGCAAACTATTTCAAAAGATACTCATCTTTATGATATGTTACCTATTGACTTAGCAGTTTGTGCTATGGGGGACTAGCCAATTATTCATAAAGGTAGGCAAGATTATTGTGGACCTTAGCGTTTGAGATAACATTTACAAATAAATAGATGTTGGGAGAGAGTTCTTAATGAAAAAAGTGGTCATAGTCTATTCACAACCAAGTTGTCCACCCTGCCAAGTTGTGAAACAATTTTTAAATCATCACAACGTTTCATATATTGAGGAAGACATCAGCGTTGATACAGATGCTCGCGATAAATTAGTTAATGAGCTTCTATCAACCTCAACTCCTACAATTACTGTCGATGATCAAGTTGTGGCAGGCTTTGATTTAAAAAAGCTTGAAGAGCTTTTAGACCTTCGAGAATAAGGAAAAAAATGCAGAAAAAAAGCTTGGTGACCAGCCAAGCTTTTTCTGTTCTATTAAAAGGGGTTTGGGGAAAATCGAGAGTTTTATGACTAATCAAATTCCTTATGAACAAGAACTTAATTGATTATCTTTCTCATTTATAATGATAATGATTATCAGTTTCAATGTCAACTGTTTTTAGTATTTATTTTTAAAAATTTATTTTATTTGACTTTATTTTTTGTTAAGCAATTTAAAAAGAACTAGAAAATTCATCATTCTCCATCATTTTATATTCATTTGAAACATTTTTAGTTTGCATGTAATACCAGCTAAAAAAAGATATGCTTTTTAATTCTTTAATATACTGATTAAAAAATGTTACTGTATTTTCTATATCAAACTGATTTAATATCTTTAATTGATTGCTTGTATTCTTATTTCTTAATTGATGTTCTGTACTTGTCGTTTGTATTACATCATTCTCCACTTTGTCATCAATTGGAGTTTTTTGATCTTCTATCAAAACAGGTTCATTTGTTTCATTTTCAATCGAATATATCTTCCAGCCTTCATTTGTTTTATGCATTTTCACTACTTCATAATGGTCATCATATCCAACTGGTCCTTCTATAGAAGCAGGGAAAAATTCATAGATGATACGCTCATCTCCTTGTTCTATTACTTTCGTTTTTACACCATACGTAAAAAAAGGAATTGTATAGATTGGGAAGTCTGTTCCATACACGATAAATTGACCATCTAGCGGATGAACATTTTCATTTATATATTTTTCAATCAATTCATCCTCGAAATAAGTTGATAAAATTTGTTCGATTTCCTGTTTTGACCTAATTTTTTCAGTTAGTGAGATTTGTGCATCAAATGCATTTTGGAGGTAAATCAGTACCTCATCTCGAGATGATCCTTCAAGTTTTTCAGCTAATGTTTGTTGAGAAAATGGAAAAATGCCAATAAAAAGGACAATACAACAGAGCAATCGATTTAGTCTCAAAGAACTCATCCTTTCTTTATTTACAACTTAGGACAACCATTTCTTCATCTTTATTCATTTTAACAATTATTTTCAATAAAATGCTGAGCAACCGTTCGTAAAATAATCTAAAAAAGCGACAATATTTGTAGGCTCCAGAAATTCTCCATCCAGTTCTCTATTATTTATCTACCCAATAAGACGATTTACTAATCTGTGTTGTTTCAAATTCTTACAAATTAGTTGTATAAATATTCTTTTTAAGCAACAAAAAACAGCGGACATGTCCGCTGTTACCAAGAAATCGAATAGGCTAAATAAAAAATATAGGCTAATGAAACTAATCCTGCGATTACATATGCAAAAAAAACTGGGTTACGCATATATGGATGATCTTGAATTTTCTCATTAATTTGTGTATCCAAATTTGATTTCCTCACACTAACAAGCCTTCCTACCCTAAATGTATAGATTAAACTTATAGCTAAAACCAATAAAGCAATTACACCAAGAACCATCGTAAAATAGCTCATCTTCGTGTCACCCCTTTTATTTATAGGATGACTCAAAAAACTGCAAATATGCTTTTGGTTTACTTTACCGATTTTCTTCTAAATATTAAAGTAAACCCTCTTGGTCATATAAAAACTCATAGGATAAATCTATAAAAAGATAATGATCCTTGTTTAATGGATACGAAAAGGTACGGATCAAATCTCCTTTTTCAATATCACTATACACATCACTTAGAAAGCCCTTTTTATTAAAGCGCATCTTCATAATATTTGCTAAAAAATACGGACGCCAGCTCCAATTATTCAAATAGTATTGGGGTTGAATTTCCCAGCCATTTTTTTTATAAATATTCACCGATTGCTGGAAGCCATCCTCATCACATATATAGATTCTAAAACAGCAATCATCTAATTGAATGGAAAGTTCCTTCAGCAATTGATTATAATCGTCATATTGCTTTCCTATTTTCGATAAAAGCTGATGAATTCTTTGATGGAAGTTTTCTGTAAAATGATAAAGTCTTTCAAGCTTCTTTTTTTCAGCAGAAATATAATATTGAAATTCTTGTTTCAACCTGTCTTTACATTCATCTCGATTAATAAAATGACTCTTTGGCTTATTTAAAAAATACCCTTGATAATACCTACCACCATTTTTCCATGCATATTGTAGCTGAAAATTAACTTCTACATCCTCATATAAAAGGGTAGCACCAATTTTTCTCGCTAAAATTGAAATTGAATAAAGTACATCATAATAAGATTGGGAAGGTGATGTTAATCTTAATGGCTGTAAATCAATTTTTAAAATATCCGGAGACAGCATACCAATTCGATCTAAGTTGCTACTTGCCTTTCCAATATTATCAATCGCAATTTTTATTCCGTATGTTCTGTAATATGTTAAAAGGTGATATAATTGTTCCGTATCACCTTTAAAATTATGCTCGGTAATTTCAAGAACTATTTGCTTTAGTTTTAATCCAGAATCTTGCATTTCTAATAATATTTGAAGGAAGCTTTCACCATGATCAATCATCAGTAAATTTGCGTCGCGATTAATAAAAAGCAGAAGTTCAGGGTCCCTCAACATTAAAAATTCATCAATCGCAGTATGTACTATATAGTCGTCAATTTCAATCCGATATTCATCTGGAACATTTTCATCTTGAAAAAATGGTCCTAAACTGTGAATTTTTCCATTATCCTCGATTCTTCCTAACACTTCATAGCCGATTACTCGTTGTTCATCCGCACTGAAAATTGCTTGGTAATATGGTATAACCTTATCTAAATTCGTCAATACATCTAATGGATCCATTGCAATCCCCTCACCTATATCTATATAGAGTATGTATGATTATACCATAAAATAGGCATGTTAAGTTGGATAAAACTACGTTTCCTCACAAACGATTAACTACTTATCTTCTCAAAAATTCTTAGCATTTTTCTCCATAAAAAAGAAACAGGCAGCGAACCCATTTCTTATCTGTATATTAAAAAGGAAATTGATTCAACCATTGTCCACCATCCATCGTGATACATTCTCCATTGATATAAGCAGCATCCTTTGATAAAAGAAATGCGGCAAGCGCGGCAATTTCTTCAGGTGTACCAAGTCGTCCAAGTGGTACACTATTAAGAGTTCTTTTTGCAGCTTTCTCTGACTCCCATAATTTTTCAGCTCCACCAGTCCTCTCGATAGGCCCTGGTGCTATAGCATTTACTCTAATACCATATTTTCTCCCCCATTCAACTGCTAAGGTTCTAGTCATAGACAAAACACCAGCTTTTGCAGCAGCTGAGTGGATTACTCCCGCACCTGCATTCCAGGCGTATGTAGCAACCATATTCAAAATGGCACCCTTCATTTGTTTTTCAATCCAGTACTTTCCAACTGCAGAACTGCAATAAAATGTCCCATTTAACACAATATCAATGACTGACCTCCACCCATTATTCGATAGATTTTCAGCTGGACAAATAAAATTCCCAGCGGCATTATTTACAAGAGCATCAATTCTACCAAATTTTTCATCGACAAAAGTTATCATTTCAGAGACTTTTTCATCATCACGAACATCCAGTTGATAATGGTATACTTGTCCTTCATACAACTCAATTTCTTTTTTGGCTGCTTCTAGCTTTTCTAATGTTCTACCGAGAATAACAACCTTTGCTCCATCAGCGGCAAAACGTTTTGCCATTCCTTTCCCCATCCCATTAGATCCACCAGTAACAATGATGACTTTATCCTTCACCATAATACCCCCCGCCTAAAATGAATGACCATTCATTTTTATTTTACCATATTTTATCACTTTATTCTATTAATAAAAAGTCAATTAAATGACAGTTCCGATTTTAAATAGAAGTCTTAATTTAAACCGTGATATACTTATACCAATACTAGTACATTTTAAAGTAGGTTGTACTTAATATTAATAAAATAAGGCTTTGTTAAAGATCACTATTGATTTTTGCACTTTGTTGATTGGAGTGGATATGTGAGACTCATGCAAGTGCAAAGCACCGAGGAGGTTCCTGAACCGCCCGTGAAAAGCGAACTCCAAAACGTAAATCAACAACCAAGTATAACAGAGCCTAAAATAACAAAATTGAGAGATACTCAATTCTTAGATAAAACTATGGAGAATGGTTGGTAATCATGACAAAACAATATTCAAGAAGATCTTTTTTAAAAGGTCTTCTTTCCTTTTCCTTTGCTGGCATTTTTACTGCAGCTGGCGGTTATACATATGCTCGATATATTGAACCATCCTTATTAGATATTACAAAATTTTCGATCATACATAAAAAAATTCCAAATGCGTTTAATGGTTTTAAAATTGTCCAGTTTAGCGATACTCATTTAAGTAGTTTCTTTACATTAGACAGGTTAGAGACAATTGTAAAAAATATTAACAATCTTTCTCCTGACCTTTTATTTTTCACAGGTGATCTGATGGATGAACCAAACCAATATACAGAAATTAATAAAATAGTCCCTATCCTAGGAAAATTAAATGCTCCCTTTGGAAAATACGCAGTTTATGGAAATCATGATCATGGTGGTTATGGAACTGAGATTTACAAAAATGTCATTAACATGTCAGGCTTTACCCTTTTACAAAACGAAGTAACAAATGTTTCGATGATTGATGGTAGTAAAATCGGAGTTGCAGGTATTGATGATTTAATGTTGGGGAAACCCAGTTATGAAGGTACACTTGGCAATTTAAACAAAGATCTCTTCAACATCTTATTAGCGCATGAACCAGATGCAGCATTAGAAGCTAAGAGATTCAATGTGGATTTCCAGTTATCTGGACATAGTCATGGTGGACAAATACAGGTTCCATTTTATGGACCTCTTATTACACCTCCGTATGCTTCCGTTTATCCAGAGGGTATGTATGATGTGGATGAAATGAAGCTATATGTGAATCGTGGCTTAGGAACGACAAGACTCCCGTTTAGATTTTTTTCCGTTCCTGAAATATCACAATTCACGCTTTATTCTGAGTGATTTATCAGTCATAGAAAAAAACTCATCTTATTCAATTCAAGTGCAAATTTGAATTGAATAAAGTCGAACATCATTAAGGATAGAATAAAACTAGCTGAACATATGAATCCAAAACTCACGTCTGCCACATTAAGTTCAAGAAAGCTGACACACAGTCAGCTTTTTTGATTTTCCCTATTTAAAACTTCAGGATGGACCGGTTTGCTAAATAAATAACCTTGCCCTTTTTGACATTTCATCCTTGAAAGAAACTCAAGCTGTTCTTGTGTTTCAATACCTTCTGCAACAACAGAGAGATCTAAATGATATGCAAGATGCAAAATCGTCGTTACAATTGCTTCATCCTTTTTGTCATTCAGTACATCTTTAATAAATGATTGATCTATTTTCAAGGAATCAATTGGGAACTGCTTTAAATACATGAGTGAAGAAAAGCCTGTACCAAAATCATCAACAGAAATCATGACTCCTAAATTTTTAAGTCTCTGTATCATCACTAATGCTTCCTCAGCATTTTGTAATGCACCCTCAGTAATTTCAAACTCAATATGTGCGGGGGTAATTGAATAAGTGTTAAATAAGGATTCGATCATATCCACTAGGTGTGGCTGCTGGAATTGTTTTGCCGATAGATTTATGGCCACAATTGTTTCCGAAACACCAGCTTCATTCCATTTCCAAAGTTGCTTACAAACTTCCTCTATTACCCATTCACCTATTGGAATAATTAGTCCTGATTCTTCAGCAATTGGAATAAACTTTGCAGGTGACATGATCCCAAGTTCAGGGTGTTTCCATCTTAGTAAGGCCTCATAGCTTACAATCTCACCTGAAGCTAGTTCAATTTGCGGCTGATAATACAAAACAAGTTCATCATGTTCAACTGCTCTCCGTAGAGCTGTTTCTATCAAAAGTAGCTCATTTGTGTTATTTTCCATTTCTTGTGCATAAAACTGATAGTCTGCTCGACTCCTTTGCTTCACATAATATAACGCCTTGTCTGCCATAGTTATTAAGACATCTTCGGTTTCACTATCATCCGGAAAAATACTAATGCCAATACTTAATGAAATAAAATAGAGAATTTCATTTATATAAAAGGGCTCCTTAAACATCCGAATCATCTGCTCAGCTACACATTCAGCACCATTACGGCTAGTATTTTGTAATACAACAATGAACTCATCACCACCATATCTATACACATTAAAATTTTGGTGATTGATTTGTTCAAGTCTTTTACTAACCTCAATTAATAGCTTATCTCCGCTGTTATGCCCAAGCGTATCATTCAACATTTTGAAACGATCTAAATCCATAAACATTAAGACTAATGGCTGTTTGTTTTGTTTACTAAGAGCAAGTAATTCTTTTAAATCTATTTTTAGCGCACTTCGATTTAATAAACCCGTTAGTGGATCATGATATGCCATATGCTCAATTACAGTTGCTTGCTTTGCCTTTTCTGTTATATCTCTAAGAAGTAAAAAGATACCGCTTACCTCTTCATTTGTAATAATAGGTACTGTTTTGTAATGAACATTCATATTTTTTTTAGCCAATAATAGGCTCGCTTCTCCCTCTGAAGCTATGCCCTTAACTGTTTGGTCAAATGATTTGTTAAGAACGCTTTGGAATTCATGCTGAAATAAATCAAAGATACTTAAGCCAATTAAGCTATTTTCAACATTCATCATAGAAATGGCTGATGGATTTACAGATCGTATTTGTCCTTCTAAATCTAGTGAAAAGACCGCATCCATATTATGATCGACAAGTGATTTATACATTTGCTGACTTTCAACTAGCAAAGCTTTTTCATTCATTCGCTCTGTAATATCTCTTGTTACACCTATAATATAAACAACTTCTTCTTTCTCATTTAAGATCGGTGTTAGAATCGTTTCACCGTAAGTAAACGTATCTTTTACAACTTCCAATTTATCCTGAAAAGAATAAGGCTGTTTTTGCTCACGTACAATAGAGTACTTTTCATGTAGATGATCGGCAATCTCTTTTGGCTGCAGATCATAAAATGTTTTCCCACTGTACTTAGATCCAAACTTTGCATGTTGGATCCCAATATCATTCACAAACAAATACGTGAACGAATCATCATTTTCTACCTTCATTATAAAAATTAAATCTTTAATATGCTTAAGAATAATCTCAAAAATGAATGATTCAATTTCAGTAAACTTTTTATCATTATGAAAATCTTTTTTTATTAAGTTAAGAAAATTGTCCATCCTTCTATATCCTATGTCTTTCTCCAATTTATATTTTAGTAACATATTTTATGCTTATTATAGTATCACAAAGAAAGATTCAAATCATAAGAATTTATATAACGAGATTTATTGAGGTGTGGAGTTAACTTCTATTAAGAATGTGATAAAGTAGCAAGTAGTTTCCCAATAGAAATACCTAGAATGCCTCCGCTTATCGTTAATAAAATATATAAAAGAAATAATAGATATTGTTTTTTTTGAATGAGTTGAACTGCCTCAACACTAAATGTTGAAAAAGTTGTAAATCCTCCACAAAAGCCTGTAGCAAAAAATAATAAAATTTGATCATTGTTTACTGTTGTTACACAAAAACCAAGCAAAAGTGAGCCGATTATATTAATGATAATAATTGAAAGTGGTAACTTCACTTTTTTAGTTACTGTTTGCAATAACTCCCCCGCTAAATATCTTACGACAGCACCTACTGCACCACCTAAAAGTACACTAACCATTACTCAAACCCCATTCTTGTGAGAATCCCAGTAGCAATCTTCATACCAAGCATGGCAAAAAGAAGACTTAATATTATGGAGCAAAACATATAAATAGCTGCTTGTTCCACCGGTAAAATAGTCAATTCTAAGCAAAAAGTTGACATCGTCGTAAACCCTCCACAAAAACCTGTACCGAGCAGTAACTTTAACCATTCCTTTTCTTTTCGTTCTATTAAAAAGGCGGTTATAAAACCGAGTAAAAAACTTCCTAAAATGTTTACAAATAAAGTAGAAAAAGGCCCAAATTGATGTACAAAAGAAATGATATATCTCAATAAAGATCCGCAAGCTCCACCAATTGCAACATAAAAGCTATTGATCAATTTTTTCATCATTCTTAACTTCCTCATTTCCTTAACACAATGATAAATCTTTTATGATTATCTCAAAGTCACGATATTTTTCAATATGTAAAATTAATAAGACTGTTTATAAAAAACATTGTTGCTATTTACCAAGTAATGCGGATTGGTTTATTCCAGTGAGATGCTCGCTTTCCGCGGGGTGGGTTCAAAAAAGAGATAAAAAAAAAGAAGCAGACATCCTTCACTGAAAGGAGTCTGCTTAAATATGTAATACAATTATTCTTCATCATCCATGACCTGATATGCTTTTCCAAATAATAATAATTGACTATCAATCACAGGTTCATTATTGCTTTCCACATAATGATAATTACCGTTTTCATCCTGTTCTCTAGCTTTTACATTGTCAGCTAATGCACTTGCTAAAATACTATTTATACGCATTTTAATATCACCATCAAATATCGGAAATAATATTTCTACTCGTTTTTCCATATTTCTGGTCATCATGTCAGCAGATGAAAGAAAAGTTTTTTCCTCACCATTATGATGGAAGAAATAAATACGACTATGCTCTAAAAATCTTCCTACAATACTTCGTACTTTTATGTTTTCACTTACCCCTTTAATCCCAGGGCGCAAGCAGCATGTTCCACGAATAATTAGTTCAATTTTCACACCAGCATTTGATGCCTCATAGAGTTTCATGATAATGACTTTGTCTGTTAATGAATTCATTTTTGCTACGATTCGACCATTAGCAAATCTTTTGTGAAAGTTTATTTCTTCATCAATAAAACGGATAAAGTCTTTTCGAATGTCAAAAGGTGCAACTGATAAATGATGAAAATCTGGTTTTTCCGTATATCCACTTAAATAATTAAAGAAATTTGTAGCATCAATACCAAACTTTCTTTTGGATGTAATTAAGCCCATATCGGTGTAAATTTTAGCTGTTTGATCATTATAATTCCCAGTACCTAAATGAACGAAACGTTCAATTCTATTATTCTTTCTTCGGACTACAAGTGTAATTTTACTATGTGTTTTCAGGTACGTCATACCATAAATAACGTGACACCCTGCCTTTTCAAGTTCTTTAGCCCATTGAACGTTATTCTCTTCATCAAAGCGGGCTTTGAGCTCAACTAAAACTGTTACTTGTTTGCCCTTTTCGGCTGCTCTCTTTAATGCATCAATAACAGGTGAATCACCACTTACACGATAAAGAGTTTGTTTTATCGCTAATACGTCTGGATCATCAGCTGCTTCAGTAACAAAGTCAACAACAGGTTCAAATGATTCATATGGATGATGTAAAAATACATCCTGTTCAGAAACTTTCTCAAAGATATCTTCATCAGATGCTATGTCACGAGGTGGTTGGGGAATTAATGTTTCATATATTAAATGCTCTCTAATTCTAGCCATTTCCTTATAAAAACCAAATAATATCGTCAAGTCTAAAGGTCCATCAATTTCATACACATCTTTTTCGTGGACTTCAAGTTCTTCAATTAAATATCGTAAAATATTTTGATCAAAACCATTTCGTTGAATTTCAAGACGAACTGCAGAACCCCATTTTCGCTTCTTCAATTCCTTTTCTATCTCTTTAAGTAAATCACGTGCACCCTCTTCATGGATCGTCATATCAGCATTTCTAGTAATCCGAAAAACAGAGACAGAAACAACCTTATATCCTTTAAATAATTTATAAATAAAATAACTTATTATGTCTTCTAATTGGATAAACTGCA
The DNA here is from genome assembly GCF_014217835.1 of Metabacillus sp. KUDC1714. Classification (NCBI taxonomy): domain Bacteria; kingdom Bacillati; phylum Bacillota; class Bacilli; order Caryophanales; family Bacillaceae; genus Metabacillus; species Metabacillus elymi. The sequence goes on along the minus strand of NZ_CP055263.1, from coordinate 4,020,577 downwards.
CTTTATTATTGGATGTTTCAAGTCGGACAAATCGATCTAAAACCGCCGGCACCTGTACAATTGCAGTTTTTAAGCGATTTTCTACAAATTCATCATAATCTTCAATAACGATTGCAAGATTTAAGCTTTTATTTAACAGCATTGGAAATGGACGATATGCATCCACAGCCATTGGGGTTAGAACAGGAAAAATATGTTCATCAAAATAATCTTCTATATTTTCCCGCTGTTCCTTTGTTAAGTTTTCCATCTTAAGAAATTCAATATTTTCTTCATTAAGCTTTGGTAAAAGTACTTTATTATATGTTTCATATTGAAGTTCTACTAGATTGTGAGTTTTGAGAGCAATTTCATTTAATTGTTGTTTTGGAGTCATTCCCGCTTTATTTTCAGGTTTATTAAATCCAGCCTTCACTTGATCCTTGAGTCCTGCAACACGTACCATAAAAAACTCATCTAGATTTGAGCTAAATATCGACAAAAATTTCAAACGCTCTAACAAAGGGTTTCGCTCGTCAAGAGCTTCTTCTAATACACGTTCATTAAAAGCAAGCCAGCTAAGTTCTCTATTGTTGTAATACATTGGACTATTAAGTTCCACCGCATTTTTATTTATTGTTTTCATTCTCTATGCCACCCTTTTATTCGACAATAACCTACAATTACATAATATCATTTACCTTTATTTCAATTGTAAATTTATTGTAAACTTATTGTTATTATTTTGTAAAAAGGAATATTCCGAATATATAAAAAAGAACTTATTCGAATTTAGTTAACTGTTAATGCTAAGTCACGAATAAGTTAATTTCAGGATGATGTATGTTATTTAATTTATTGAAAATTGCACTGTAATTGATTTTTTTATTTGTTTTTCCAAATGCTTTTTCTGTTTTTCTACTTGATAATGCTCAGGTTTCCAATCCTTGTTGCATGTAACTTCTAATAAAAGTCCTTCACCTTTTGCTTCCAATCCAATATGATCGATGATATTTCGTTTTGTTGCATGTAAACTATAAGCGAATTTTATGATTGCTCCTAATAAACGGTATTTAGTTAGCTCTTCCTTCGTAAACCATTGACTATATGGTGTTACGTTTCTTTTGAAAGCTGCCTTACTTGTAAAAGAAGCAATAAGAGCTATGATCAAACGTTCCTTATGAAGCAACCCATCTATTGTTCTGTTTGCTAATAGATAAAAAGTATGTTGACTGCTAGATTCAGAATCTATGTATGATCCGAGATTATAAACAAAGACACCACGTTTTATAAGTTTTGCATCCTCCTTGTTAATTGAAGAATATCCAGCCTTGTTCAATAATTGCGCGATCTTCATGGCACTTTCTGTCACATTGAATACATGATTTATATTAATATTATAGTCTGTTGCTAATTCATAAAAGCTTTCCTCAATGACATTTGGAAAGATAGATAGTCCAAATTCTTTTGTTAGCTCTTCATAAAATACTCCGTCTCTTAATCCTTTTCTACTTAGCGCAAACTTGTCTGTATCCACACAATCCATTAAGCACTTAAATACTTCCATAGCTGGAATTATGATGTCTGCACGATCTTTTGAAAGTCCTTCAACACGCTGCATCTCAGAAAAGGTTATTGATTGTAAAAAATGATTAATTTCGTTAACATCTTGTTTACTCATCATATATTGATGAACACCTGCAAGTGGATAGTCTGTATACTCTTGATGAACTTGCACCATATTTCTTGCACTTCCACCGATTCCAATAATCGGTAGGTTTTTATTCATGATCCAGTCTAGTGTTTTAAATTGATTGATTATAAACACTCTAAGTGAATTCAGCTCTTCCACTGTTGGCGTTTCGTCTTTTACAAATTGTTTCTTTAAAGACAGTGCACCAAAAGGAAAGCTATGATAACTTATTAATTTTCGATCCTCAAAATAAGTGAGTTCTGTACTTCCTCCACCAATATCAATGGTGATTCCGCTTTCAAATGGAGTTGAATTGACTACTGCTAAGTAACCAAAGTATGCCTCCTCAAACTCAGATAAAATCTGCATTGAGAAATCTGTTTCATTCTTGACTCTTGCAAGAACTTCGTTTTGATTTTTAGCTTGGCGAATTGTCGCAGTTGCAACACATTTTACTTCCTCTAGTTGATGATGTCTTGTTACTTCTTGGAAGCTATGCAATGTATTTATTAAAATGTCGATCCCTTTATCCTCTAAAAAGCCCGCTTCTGTTAAATAATTTCGAAGTCGTGCAACAGCCTTTACATTTTGAATTTCTTTTAATCTACCACTTTTATCTCGTAAATAAATGACAAGCCTCATTGTATTTGAGCCAATATCAACAATTGCATACTTTTCTTGGTTCACTTTCAACACTCACACCCTAACTCGATAAAATAAGGTACATTATACCACATTCAAACATAAGGTATACTGTGTTTTTTAAACATTATTAGACATAGTAATTCAGCATTTTAGGAGGGCTTCTATGATTCATATAGTTAAGGCAGGGGAATCACTTGCTATTATTGCAGCGAATTATCGAATATCTTTAAATCAATTAATAGCAGTCAATAAAATAAGCAATCCAAATATAATTTATATAGGGCAACAAATAAACATACCATCCTTACCTAATCCTGACTCAATTCCTTATTCAATTCACATTTCAGTTTCCTCTAAACGTTTAATACTAAAGAGAGAAGGACAAGTTGTAAGGGAGTATCCTATCGCTGTTGGTAAAATCGTAACTGCTACACCTGTAGGAGATTTTGTCATTGTTAATCGGGAACCAAATCCAGGCGGACCTTTTGGTGTGATGTGGCTAAGTTTATCGAAAATCCATTATGGGATTCATGGAACGAATAACCCAGCTTCAATAGGAAAAGCAGTATCACTAGGCTGTATAAGAATGTATAACAATGATGTATTAGAACTAGCATCTATGGTACCAAATGGCACTAGAGTTTTTATTAGACCTTAAGATTTTATTAATATTTTGTAAGTTGCGTATTCAAATTGAATAAAATCCCTTATAATGACAAATGAAGTAATTGATCCAAACTACAGAGCCTTGTTCAACCACGAAAAGCACTTTAAGGGACTTAGGCTAGGCACCTAACACTTCTTAAAGTCTTGCTGCGGGAGCTAAACGATATAGCAATGTAAGGAGCAAACAAATGAAAATTTTTCGTAACCGGAATTTCGTTAGATTATTTTATGCAGCTCTTTTCTCACAAATGGGGACCACAATAGGAAATATGGCATTTGCCTTTTATCTTCTTGACCACTTTAGTCATCAACCTTCCTACGCAACAATGGCAGAGCTTATGTATTCATTACCAACCATTTTAGTGTTTTTTATTGTTGGTGTTGTTGCAGATCGATTTGATCGGAAAAAAGTTGCAGAAAACTGCGACTGGATTAGAGCAGCACTAACAATTGTTTTATTTTGTGCATTGTTCTTAAACTCTGTCCCGCTCGTATTTCTTATATTATTTTTACGCAGTGCTGTAACAAAATTCTTTTTCCCTGCAGAAAATAGTCTTGTCCAAGGGATTTTAAACAAAGAACAATACGCTCAAGCGGCTGGTTTAAATCAAATGCTTTTTAGTATATTCATGGTTTTTGGTGTTGGAATTGGCGCAGCAATTTATAAAACGATTGGGATTCATGGAGCTGTAGCTGTAGATTTTGTAAGCTTCGTTATCTCGGGATTATTAATTCGTTCCTGTAAAATCCCTACATCCGCGAGACTTCCAAATGGGAAACTTGAATGGAAGGATATAAGCCTCAAATCGTCTATGGGTGACTTTAAAGCTGGTATAGCTTATATTATAAAAAACCGTTTGTTAGCCGTTTTAGTTTTTGGTTTTTTCATCTTCGGCATTGTTAATGGTGCCTTTGCAATTTTACCAATGTTTACAATGAAATATGAACTAACACCTGATAATTATGAATGGTATGCATCATTTTTTGCCATATCACTTGGATTGGGTTTATTAACTGGTAGTGGCATTGGTACTCTTGTCGCTTCAAAATTCAAACCATACCAATTAATGGTGTTTCCGATATTTGTTACAAGCTTGCTTATTTTCTTTTTAGGGTTTACCGATAATGTAACAATCTTTTTAATTATTGTCTTCGTAATTGGTACTTGCCTTGGACCAATTAATATAGCAATTGGCGGCTGGATGCCAAAAATTGTCCATCCAAAATTAATGGGAAGAGTAAGTGGCTGGATCGATCCTTTAATGATGCTAGCACAGTCAATTACTTTAGGACTAATTGCACTTCTATTCCCTAAAATAATTGAAACAATTGATTATTTGTATTATGGAATGGCAATTATCATACTTTTTGTTTCACTTTTCTATGCATTTACATTACCAAGATTAAGTAATGCATTTGAAGCTAAAGAAAAACGAGTCCAACGTAATCAACGAACAAAACCTGGTCCTAATATTAATTCAATTTAAAGAAGCTGATGTCTTACTATCAGCTTCTTTATTTTAATCACTAAATTTCCTCTACATTTTACTGACCTACAAGGTAGATATGTTTATGGTTCATTTTTATTATTTCATATTAATACCGAACCAATTCAAAGACATATTCCATACATGGTATGCCCTTTACATATTAATTTGAATCCCAACTCACTTGATTTTCCCACATGAGAAGTTTAAATCAGATAAAAAATCAGATTTTAAAGTGATTTTACAAATCATGCCTAATTACTTGTTGCAATTTACTATTCTCGAAGTATAATTTAAGTAAGAATGGCTCAAACTGAAAGTGTTCCAGAAAAGGAGAGAAACAATGGACGATCATATTCGACTCGATCCAACCAAACAACCAACAACTGAAAACCTCGCACGTGCTATTTATGTAGTAAACCGTCATGCAAAAACCGCACCAAATCCTAAATTTCTTTATGGATTAAAAAAGAAGGCCTTGATAAAGCTTGTTCATGAAGGAAAGGCGAAAAAAGAAGGACTTCATTTTTCTAACAATCCAAAATATAGTAAACAACAATCTGACGTACTAGTATCAGCTGGAGAGTATTTCTTTCATATGCCTCCTACAAAAGATGACTTCGATCAACTTCCACATTTAGGATCCTTGAATCAAACATATCGTAATCCCAAAACACATATGTCACTATCAAAGGCAAAAATCCTTTTACAAAATTATGTAGGAATGAAAGAAGACAAACTCCCACCTAATTCATTCCAGTCTAAAAAAACACGTACATACGAAAAACCAGTGTTCAAAAGACTTGGTGAAAGTTATAGGTGAATAGAAATGCGGAAGCGCATTTTTCAGCCTAGAAAAGCATAAGACGCTCCTGAATAGAAGGTGTTCTTTACCTTCAGTTCAGGAGTGGCTTATGCTCGAAGGGCTAGGCGCTGGAGCTAGACACGAAAACTTGTTGAAAAGTTTTCCATCTTATCTGTAATAAAATTGGAATCGTATTTTTCAGCCCTGAAAAGCATAAGGCGTTGGAGTTAGATATATTATAATTCCAACGATGTATTATTTCTAGTGATCAAAAACCTCCAAACAACTCTTCAATATTCCTTTTAACATCGATAAAATAACTTGGTACCTCTGAATTATCCAAACCATAATATACTGCCTCTAAAAGATTTTGGTAATACCAAGCTTGCTTATCAAAGCCACGATTAAAATAACTCCAAACCTCGTCTCCATGAAGTCTATGTTGTTTCAACAAATCAGAAGTGTTATCTAACTTATCTGCTGCAATCAATGCTTTTATCTCCAATGATGCTGTTTTGGCTTTTTCTATCGTTTCGTTTTTTCGCTCTTCCCATTCTAATGATTTATTTTCTGAATTTGCTAAAACAAGCTCCACTACCTCGTTGCCAAATAAATTCGAAATTTGCAACTTTGTTACTTTTGTATCCTCAATAATATCATGTAAATAACCTGCAGCTACTACATTATTTGAAAAGCCTGCATTGAATAATGTTAAAGCTACATTCTCAAGATGCGTAAAATATGGAGTGCCACTTATTTTTCGCAGTTGACCTTGATGAGCCTTTTCAGCAAATTTTTTTGCTTTTGTAATAATCATTCCTTCACCCCAAAAAAAGCCACAAGAACCATTATCCCAAGTGGCTTAAAAAATTTTATTTATATAACGAATTCTCTATAGGATTAATTCATCAATTTTAGCTATGAGTTCACCTATTTCTGGTTTACTTATTTGTGAACTTGCCCCAACAACTTCACCTTTATGGCGCAAATCATTAGTTATGAGAGATGAAAAAATGATAATAGGAAGAATCATTAACGATTGATCATCTTTTATTCGTTTCGTAAGATGATGACCATCCATTTGTGGCATTTCAATGTCTGTTATAACTAGCTGTATCTCGTCTTCTATTGCCTTTCCTGATTCAATAATTGAAAGTAAATATGATAAAGCATCTTTACCGTTCTCAAAGAATTCAATATTTTGGAACCCTGCTTCGTTTAATGTCTCTTGTAAGAGCTTTCGTAATAATGGTGAATCTTCAGCAACGATAAGCTTTTTGACAGAGCGTTCTCTTGTCCCTAACTTTTTCACTTGCTCAACATTAATACTAGATTCAGGATTAATATCAGCAACGATTTTCTCAAAGTCTAACATTAACACCATTTCATCATGAATTTTGACTACCCCTGTGATCTGACTTTCTAAGCCTTGATAAATGCTTGATGGTTTTTCGATTTTATCCCAAGAAATACGATGTATTTGCGTAACTGAATGAACATGAAAAACAATCTTTGTTTTATTAAATTCAGTTATGATGAATTTATCACTATTCGGATCATCACTGTGGCTGTACCCAAGTGCGTTTGCAACATTTACAACAGGTAAAATCTCTCCACGGATTTCAATTATTCCTTCTACATTAGGATGAGAATGAGGAATTTTAGTTATCTTAACAGGCTGAATGATTTCTTTTACTTTTATTACATTGATTCCAAAATTATTTTTACCTATACTAAATTCTACAATTTCTAATTCATTCGTTCCACTTTCAAGTAAAATTCCTTTTTGTTGGTCCATCTTTTTCTTCCTTCCATGTAATCAACTTTTGCATTGTTTATATCGGCTTATATTTTTGAAACTAAAGTATAATTTTAAAGTCGAGTTAGTTAAATAATAAATGACTAGCATGTCCACTTGTATTTAACGTACTACACATTTTATGTATTTATTTAATATAGTTTAATGAAAATAAAGCTTGGAAACAAATCCAAGCTCCATTAATACAAATAATTTAATACTCTTTCATCAGCAAGGTTAGTGTCAATTGGACATTTTTTTGAATTCCGCCCATATTGCCATAACCATACATTTGCTTTACAGTTTGGCTTCGCTGGATTATACCTAGGTGCCTTTCGTTCTGAAGTGGCTCCAGTTTCAGGTTCTGCACTCCAAAGAATTCCTTGAACAGCAACTTCATTATTTTGATGGACAGCCTGACAATAAGCTTGTGAAAAATCTCCTTTTAGAGGATCATGGTAAAAACCTGAACGATATTCTGAACGTAAAAGCGTTTCAACCCATCCTGTGATCCATGCTGCATCTACTTTAAAAAAATTCTCAACACTAGCAAATAATGCAATATTTTTCGGAAGTCCTAATCTCCTAGCATGGTAAACTGCATTTCTTGCAGCTACTCTCGCCTCTTCATAACCTACAGCTTCCGTGATGACATTGTAAATTGGTAATATCTTAATACCTTTACTTCTTATAAAAATAATTTCTTCTTTAGTTAGCCCACTCGAAACATTTACTTTTTCAGATAAATATCTTCCCCAATATTTAGGTAAACCAAATTGATTCTTCACACATTCATAAAATTCTTGATCAACCGGATTATTCGAGTCAACTCCCCATACCTTTCGTGCCAGAGACCTCACACCCTTTCTCTCTAAGCTCTACTCATATATATGAGATAAATGGTTGTCTCAAACATACTACGTTACAAAGTTTTAATCCTAGGTTTCGAAAAAATATCAAAAAATAGTGTTAGGAGCTTTTATCACCAAACTCTTTTCCTCTAGTTTCTGAATGGAAATAAAAAATTCATGCATGATAAAAAGAGACTTATCTTAAAAATTTGGATCTGTTAAACTTGGTTGTTGATTTCTGCTGCATGCGTTTGCATTCTGTGGGCGGTCCGGGATCTTACGTATTCGTTGCAATCAACAATTTGCCTAAAACAACAGTGAGCTTTAAAAGATCCTATAATTTATAAGAAAAATAATGCATAAATGTAACTCTCTTGATACAATCTTATGTACGATTATACGGGATGGGCTGAGGGTTACACTTAAGGAAGGTAAACATTGAATAAATTTTTTCAACTTAAAGACAACAAAACAACTATTAAAAATGAAATACTTGCAGGAACAGTTTCCTTCTTTACTATTGTTTATATTGTCGTCGTTAATGCTGCAATCTTATCTGATGCAGGTATTCCATTAGAAGCAGGAATAATCGCGACTGTGCTAACCTCGTTTGCAGGATGTTTTATCATGGGGTTCTACGGAAATACTCCAATTATCCTTGTACCAGGTATGGGAGTAAACGCATTATTTACCTATACGATTGTTTTAGGGATGGGGTTATCATGGCAAGAAGGACTAGCTGTTGTTTTTGTATCAGGTTTATTATTTACTGTTATTGCTTTTACAAAGCTAGCATCGATTATTTCAGAATCGATCCCTCATTCCTTAAAAGAGGCCATTACAGTTGGTATTGGTTTATTTCTTACTTTTATAGGCTTGCAAAAGGGTGGAATTATCATTTTAAATAAAGAGACATACGTATCATTAGGTGACTTTAGTGATCCAGCTGTTATATTAACACTAGTTACATTATTAATAACAATTGCGTTATTTGCAAGGCAGATTCCTGGTAATTTCTTAATTAGCATCCTACTTGGTACACTTTTAGCTGGATTTTGTGGTCAACTTTCATTTGAATCTGTAACACATCCAGAAAATGCCATACATGCGTATAAATATGTAATCGCCGCTATGTCTTTCGAACGAATTGCTGATTTAACTTTCTGGACAGCTACATTCTCACTAACAATGGTTATTGTTTTTGAGAATATTGGACTTGTGTTTGGACAGGTTCATATGATTGATCGACCAAACACGTACAAACGTTCATTACGAGCCAATGCATTATCAACTATTACATCTGGTTTATTTGGTTCAAGCCCAACTGTAAGTACTGTTGAAACAGCAGCAGGAATTACTGCAGGAGGTCGCACTGGCTTAACCTCTGTTACAACTGGGGTTTTGTTTTTAAGTTCATTATTATTTTTACCCTTTATTAAAGTAATACCTGATAGCGCGATAGCACCTATATTAATCTTAATTGGGAGCTTGATGATTCAAAATATACAGCATATTGATTTAACTGACTTTAGTGAAAGCTTCCCATCATTTTTAATTATCGCCTTAATTCCATTTACATATAGTATTGTAGATGGAATGGCATTTGGATTTATTATCTATCCATTTTTGAAGGTTTTATTAAATAGAAGGAAAGAAGTAAAACCTCCTCTTTATTTTATTGCAGGGTTATTTTTACTTAACTTCATCTTACATGCTCTTCATTAATTTACTAAGGCAGACCAAAAAATGGTCTGTCTTTTGTTTTAGGATTATTTATTCGCACACAGTGTTTTGTATAAAAAACCTCGACTATTTACAGAATATATAGTGTGATGATGTTTACTACAGAAGGTACTTACATTGTGAGGTGTATGATGAAATATTTAGTGATATTTATGTTCCTATTAGCCTGTACTGCCTGTAATACAGTTGATAAAAGTGAGGCATTAAATGAACGCAATAACGAAGAAAAAGGCTTGCTCCAAACTGGGAATGACAATACAAGGACGAGCGATGACTTATTAGTTGAATCAAGAGAAGAATTTAATCTAGATAATGATCGCGATCCATTGCACCCAACTAAAGCCGAAGAGCTTGTAAGAGAGAAACTCGACTTGCATGAAAATGAGGATATGATTGTTCAATATGATCACTTAGAAAAAGGTAATTATATTATCCATGTTTATTCAGTTGTGGGCGTACAAGAAAAAAGTGAAGCTTGGTATATGGTTGACTTAGAAACAGAGGATGTAGAACCACTTAAGCGTTAAAAAGAGGATGATGCAAAGGAAAAGCTTTGCGTCATCTTCTTTTTTTATCCTAAGATCTTTGTTAAAGCTATCTGTTGGTTTAGGCACCTTATTGATCGTATCGTAATGTGTCAGACTCCTGCGGGTTTGCGAGTCCAAGGGAGACCCCGCAGTTGCAAAGCACCAAGGAGTCTTCTGGATCCGCATGCAGCGGAAATCAACAACAGAGTTTAACAGAACCTTTTTTTTAAAAAAACAACTAGGTATATAGAACTATTAAAAAAAGCCATATTTAATAAGCATTACAGTATATTCCTCTTAAAAATTTACACTAACTTAACAAATTAAATGTAGGCAGTATAGTAAAATAGGAGTAAATCAAAGCCTGTAAAATAATAGGAGTCGTGAGTATATGTTAACCATAGGGGATATTTCAGAAAAGGTACCCGTTGTTTCATTAACTACCAAAAGTGCTGAAGTAAACTTACTTTTTGAAGTTAATCCCGATCTTGAAGGAATACTTGTTGTTGAAGATGATAAACCTGCTGGATTGGTTATGAAATCTCAATTTTATCGTAAAATTTCAACAAAATATGGCTTTGATCTCTTTATGGGTAGGCCGATAAATCTAGTCATGGATACAAATCCATTGATCGTTGAATTCTTTGATCCAATCACATTAGTTAGTTCTAAAGCAATGGCCCGAAGCCAAAAGAATCTTTATGATTATGTTGTTGTTTTACAAAATGAACGTTTACATGGAATTGTTAGCATTAAAAACCTACTAATTAAGCTAGCTGAAATCCAAGTAAACCAGGCTATGTACACAAATCCTTTATCTGGACTACCAGGTAATGTTCTTATCGAGGAAAAAATGCTTGATTACTTACAAAATGGAACAAAACCATTTTCTCTCTTATATCTAGATCTTGATCATTTTAAGGAATACAATGACACGTATGGTTTCAAAAAAGGCGATTTACTAATTAAAGAAGTTTCTAATCTACTAAGTAAATATGTTCTGTTAAATAATCATGAGGACTCGTTTGTTGGTCATATCGGAGGAGATGATTTTGTCGCTATTCTACCAAATCATAACTTCGAGCCAACTTGTCAAGCAATCATGCAAGAATTTAGAAATCGAATAAAAGAGTACTATGATGACAATGACTGGAAAAATAAATATGTATTTACCAAAGACCGTAATGGCCATTTTGGGAACATCCCTCTTGTGACCCTTTCTATCGCGGTTGTGACAAACGAATATCACACCTATATTTCAATAGATGAAATTAGTAAGATAGCTTCTGATGTCAAAAAACAATGTAAATCATATGATGACAGTTGCTACATTCATTTTGAAAATAAGAATAATAATTTAATCGAACAAACGAATTGTAGTTGTACATAATTTCTGCTTTTTAGACAACTCAGTTATTACAAAAATCTTTAAGAAGTTGCTTTAATAGCTTTTTTCTTTCTTTTTTATGTTTCTAATTTCTCAATCATACTGTCGGTGATTTTCTTATTCGCTTCATACTAGCTGTCATTTGATCTTACATGAACGACATTTAGTTCTATGGGTAGACATTAGCAATCAACTTTCATGAATAGACGTTCACCTATTGCTTCCCCCCTGCATATCGTAACCTTGAAGGTTCATGTGAGAGGAGAGAAATTTAGAATGTATCCATATCATCGTCAATTTACAATTCAAATCCCTGGATTCCCACAATTTGGTGGTCAAGGAGGATTTCCACCTGTTGGCCCTCCAGGTGGTTTTGGTCCTGGTCAGCCACCATTTGGTCCTCCTGGTCAAGGTGGAGGATTTGGCGGAGGTCCTGGTCAAAGCGGTCCCCCATCAGGTCCACCACCAAGTACAATTCCTCAAGAACAGGGTCAAGGACAATTTGGTGTTTTTGCGGTTGATCCAGGTGGAATTCGTGGATGTCTCTACCGCTTTACGTACATTCGCTTAAATAATGGCCGTGCGTTTTGGTACTACCCAACATTTGTAGGCAGAAACTCTGTAGCAGGCTGGCGTTGGCGCAGAAACCAATTTCGCTGGGAATACTTCGGCATTGATTTAGATCGTATTCGTTCGTTCAGTTGTAGGTAAGAAATAATCGCAAGAGCCCTTTCTCATTTTCTGCACTTGCACAAGGGATCGCGCCATTGCTAGAATTAAAACAAAATACAAAAACATTTTCAATAGGAACCGATCATTATTAGGTTCCTTTTTATGATTCCTTTTCCCCAATTCCTCTCTCATCTTTCGTTTTTTCACATAGGTTAGGTAGATATTGTAAAAATAAACCACTAACTTTTGTACAAAATTAAGTTTGTCTTTACTTTGTACAAGGAGGGAAAATGATGACAAAACGAAATCGACGAACAAAATCTGGCCTGCAAACAGCAAAAGCTATTACAGATCCAGAAATTGCAAAGGAAATTTCCCCAAATACGAATAAAAAAGCAGAAAAAACACATCCGAGAAACCAGTAACAATATAAACAATGTGATGGTAAGATTAGGGAAATAAAAAAATAAAGTTAAAGGCAAAAAATCGTCAGGAATCTAAATCAATGACTAAAATTCCCTTAACATTTTTGTTTTTCTATCTCATTAAAATATACTCGGACGGACATCATAAAATAGAGCATCTTATCGTGCTCAACGTTCCTAAACCATTCAGGAGGGGTGTTTGACGATGGCTAGAAACAAATTATTAGTGCCTGGTGCAGAAAATGCTCTGAATTCCATGAAACAGGAAATTGCGAATGAATTAGGGGTTGAACTGGGTGCCGATACGACAGCTCGTGCAAATGGTTCTGTTGGTGGAGAGATGACAAAGCGATTAATCGCGATGGCCGAAAACCAACTTCAGAATCATACACATTAATTTTCCCAAGGGAACCTCATTATATTGAGGTTCCTTTTTAAAAACTAATGTATATTAGCCAAATCCAAAGTTATTCGATTATGAAAATTTTTAAGAGGCCATTATAAAAAGAGTGCACTTATAAGCAAACAAACAAATGAGATTTTGCTGCTTTTAAGCGCACTTCTTTAATTATATAAAGTAAGTAATATCATGCATTTACTTCTTTTGAATAGTTAAGAAAGAATTGATGTCTTCGTTTGGCTTGAGAAATAATCATTTTTATTTCGTTTTTATAAAAGTTCAAATGTGCTAGTGTTAGTGCTGAAAGCATTTCTGTTTCTAATTTAGCAACAATATCTTGTTCTTCTTTTGTTAACAACCCTTTTTCAACAATCATCTTTTTCACCTCTTTTATCATTTGGCCAAAAAGTGTTTACACTAATATGTATTCGTTTGTTTGAAGTGTTTATGTCGGTATTATAATTTTGTCCCTTTATGAAAACGAAACCAGCCCATTCTGTAGAAGAACCAAATCATTGCTACACTAATGGCTAACATGATACCCAATACAATAAAATAACTATATTTCCCCGCCAATTCGGGCATATAGTCGAAATTCATTCCATAGACACCTGCAATAAATGTTAAAGGTAAAAAAATCGACGACATCACTGTCAATGTCATCATAACTCGATTCATTCGATCTGAACTAATAGATAAATAACTATCTCTAATATCTGCAGATAATTCCCGATTAGCATCAATCATTTCAACAAGCTTTAATAGATGATCATAAATATCATGAAAATAAACCTGCTTCTCTTTTAATGTATTCAATCTAGAGGATGAAATGATACGATATAAGAGATCGCGCATAGGAATTATCGTTCTTCTTAGTTTATTTAGCTCAGAGCGAATGTCGAAAACCTGCTCCATTAATTCACTAATTGTTCGATCACTTGTATTATCTTCAATTTGATTAATTAAATCTTCTAATTTATAGACAGGTGGAAAATAATCATCAACGAGATGATCGATAATATGATACATAATTTGCATTGCATTATTTTGTAAAGTTTTCTCCTTTTTCACACGGAACCAGATGTTATTTATATCTCTGATTGGCTTTTTATGAAATGTCACAACATAATTATCTGAAACAAATAAATCTACCTCATCCGCTTCAATTGTTTTCTGATTAATGGAATGAACAACAATAAAAAGATAATGATCATAAAAATCCATTTTCGGTCGTTGGACATATTCTATACAATCTTCAATAGCTAGCGGATGAAAGTGAAAATAATTTGATAGAAGCTTCACCTCTTCATTTGATGGCTCGTGAAAATCTACCCAAAACCACTGAATCTGCTGATTTTTTAGCGACTTTAGAGGTAAATCATAAACAACTTTATTGTCTGCTGTAATTGCTAATGTACGGATCAATACCTTCACTACCCTCTTTAACCATATCTTTAAAACTATTCCCCCATATTACTTTTACTAAACTTATTGTGGGATTAAAAAAATAAGCAATATTCGAAAATGATTATTGTTTTTTTGTGTTCATAGCTGTACAGAAGATGGTAAAATAACACCTATATATTCATTTAATAACGACAAATTTCGAGTGGTGATAGAAGCACCATCGAAAAATGGAGGTAATGATGGAACACTTAGTAAATTCACGTGTTAAACAAATTGAACTCTCAGGGATTAGAAAATTCTTTAATATGGTAGCAGATTATGAAGATGTTATTTCTCTCACGATAGGTCAACCTGACTTTGATACTCCAGTGCATGTTAAAAATGCTGGAATAGAAGCCATTCAACAAAATTTCACTACATACACTCACAATGCTGGTTTTATCCAACTTCGCGAGGCAGCGAGTCATTTCTTATTTAAAAAGTATGGTCTTACATACTCTCCTGAAAATGAAGTAATCGTGACAGTAGGAGCAAGTCAAGCGATCGATTGTACGTTTCGTACATTATTAGAAGAAGGCAGTGAAGTAATATTACCTAGCCCAGTTTATCCTGGTTATGAACCGCTGATTAAGCTTGCTGGAGGGACACCTGTTTATGTGGACACAACAACTAATCAGTTTAAGCTAACGGCTGAGTTACTTGCACCATATATAACTGAAAAAACAAGATGTATCGTGCTCCCATATCCATCAAATCCTACAGGAGTCACGTTGGAGGAGGATGAGTTACAAGAAGTTGCTGAATTAGTCAGAGATAAGAACATATTTATCTTATCAGACGAAATTTATAGTGAGCTTGTATATGGAAAGCACCATCATTCGATTGCTCGCTATTTACGAGAACAAACAATAGTGATAAATGGACTTTCTAAATCACATAGTATGACTGGATGGCGTATAGGTTTATTATTTGCCCCTGAAGCTGTTGCCAAGCACATATTAAAGGTCCATCAATATAATGTGTCATGTGCAACCTCTATCTCACAAAAAGCCGCATATGAGGCACTTACTACAGGTATTGATGATGCAACAGTTATGAAGGATGCATATCAAGAACGATTAGAATATGTATATACCCGTTTGGTTAAGATGGGTTTTGAAGTTGTTAAACCAGATGGAGCTTTTTATTTGTTTCCTTCTATAAAGAAATTCAATCAATCTTCCTTCGATTTTGCACTATCACTAGTTAAGAATGCTGGAGTAGCACTAGTTCCTGGTAGTGCGTTTTCTGAATATGGAGAAGGCTATGTTCGGCTTTCTTATGCATATGCTATGGAACAACTAATTGAAGCTATGGACCGGATTGAAAATTATGTGAAAAGTTTATAAGATTTTACTAAAACAGCGGCGAAGAAGCCGTTGTTTTAGTATGAAGGAAAGGGTTTGAGCCCGCTTAAACTATTTATTTTGCCCATATTAGTTTAGTTGGGAATGAAACACTCAAACTCCTCCTTCATTTTGATACCAAAATGAAAAATATTATACCGCTTTAAACAAAGACTAAATTCACCATTCAAGTTCATCCACATGGAATTTCAACCGTAAACGTACTACCTTCCCCTAGTTTACTTTCGACAAAAATGGTCCCATTATGATCCTCAATGATTTTGTATGTGATCATTAACCCTAAACCATTTCCTTTTTCTTTTGTTGTCAAAAAAGGCTCACCTATACGTTCAATTAGTTCAGAAGGTATTCCTTCTCCTTCATCTTTGACAATAATGCTGACATTTTTGTCATATCGTTTTGTGTGAACTGTAACCTTTCCACCCTTAGGCATCGCATCAATGGCATTTTTAAATAAATTGATAAATACTTGCTTAAGTTGATTTTGATCACAATTTATCATTATATTTGAATTATCATGTTTTTGTTCAATTGAAACACTATTCAAATTAGCCTGTGTTTCCAAAAGCATCGAAACATCCTGCAGTAATGTTACTAGATTAGCTTGCTTAAATTTCGTTTCCTGTGGCTTTGCAAGCATAAGCAGCTCACTCAAAATCATCTCAATTCGATTTAATTCTGAAAATATAATATGAAAATATTGATTATGATTTTTCAACTCAGGATGCATAATTTGTAAAAATCCTTTAATTGCAGTTAAAGGATTCCTGATTTCGTGAGCAATTCCAGCTGCTAGCTGCCCAGCAATGGAAAGTTTCTCAGAGCGAAGCATTAATTCTTCAGTTTTTTTACGATCTGAAATATCTCGTAAAATGACTTGAACAGCTTGTTCACCGAAATAGGTTGTTGGAATACACACCATTTCTGTATAAATTGTTTTATCCTCAAGAATTGTCCAAGATTGATTTGTTACATTAACCTCTGATTTTCCCGTTAAAATACTTTCTAATGATTCCTTCATTTGCTTATGATCATTTGGATGTAAATGTTCAAAAATATTTTTCCCAAGCATTTCTGGATAATCTCCAGCTTCG
The DNA here is from genome assembly GCF_014217835.1 of Metabacillus sp. KUDC1714. NCBI lineage: Bacteria > Bacillati > Bacillota > Bacilli > Caryophanales > Bacillaceae > Metabacillus > Metabacillus elymi. Next base: position 4,003,592 of record NZ_CP055263.1, on the reverse strand, counting down.
AAGAGCTTTACACCTGATTCATTCACAAACACCCATTTATCTTGATGAATTACCGCAATTGTATCGATCGAATTGTCGATTAATCGTTGGTATCGTTCCCTACTTTTCTGGAGGATTTTTTGAAAGTTTCTCCTTGAAGAAATATCAGTTAATACGATTAATTCTGCTTTTTGATTTTTGAAGGTTGTTAGATTAGCTGTTACTTCTACACTAATTTCCGTACCATCAAGTCTTCTCCACATTTGTTCAATAATGCCTATTTTTTCGCCATTATGTAACCTTTGAATTCGATTTTTAACAATATCATGGTAACTTTTATCAATAAAGTCAGCTGTATGCTTACCAATTAGTTGATCCTTAGAACTTGCACCAAGTAGATCCTTAAACGCCTTATTTACATAGCAAATTTCACCAAAAATAGACAAATACAATGGACTAGGTAAATCCTCTAGTAAAAGATCACCATCCACATTACCAATTGTATGATCACTATTACTTTCAATACGATCATTTGAATGAGTAATAACCAAATTAGTTTTCAATGCTCTCATTTTAAGAACAATTTCTTGCCCATGCTTAGAGACATTACTTCGAATAAAATCCACAGTTGCCTCAAACCATATATACCTTCCGTCTTCATGTAAAAAGCGAAATGTACAGGAGTTCAAATGATGCTCATTAAAAAAATAACTCTCAATTAAAAACAAATCTTCATTATGTATAAAATCTTTCATATATTTTCCGACTAAATCATCATTTGGATAACCCATTTGTTCAATCGAATTTGAAGAAATATATTGGAAGCGTCCGTTTGATGAAACTACAGCATATACTTCTACATCCTGTATTACTGTATCTACATTTGTTGCTTTACGATCCATAGCTTCCCCTCCTTTTCATTACCTCTTCACTAGGGAATAAGTATAAATAAAGAAAATATTAACTGTGAAACGAGATGGCTGACGCCTTACGCCACCATTGATAGAAGATCGAAACATTGTTGCACTTACGTAGTACCTACCCTTTAAAATTAGCGAGTTGACTAAACAAATGGATTAAAGCTTGTACCAGACTAGCTTAGCCTTAGCCCTTACCAAAAATGTAAAACATTGCGTTACTATATTATTATTCAATTTCAATTATTAAAAATCCTTTTTTAGGATATTCTTGACTAAAATTTTACATTCCTTGAGATGAAAGCGTTAGTTTATAAGATTATCTAATATATAGATTTAATAGGATAACTTAAATTTATAAGTCTTAACGTTAATATTAAGTGTACGTTGTTATAAACTTTTGTCAATATAGAAACCTTTATCCCTTTATAATTAACGACCATTCTACCAATTGAATGTTCATCATTTAACGCGAAAAACCCTTTATACCTCCTACTATATATCTACTAGTCAAGAGTTCAATGATTTTCACTTTGGATCACCAAATTAATTCTATTTCGTTTTACTATCTTATAATAGTCAACAGAGACATTAATTTCACTATCAATCCGTATGTAAAAATAATGCCAAACCTCTAAAAAGGTCTGACATTCTAAATTGTGTTACTTACCTATTCCATCTTGCATCAATCAACTAGTCTTCGAGGTTGGCCGTATCTTTAGAGCCATATAAATATATTAGCTAATGCTTTTTAACCGTTTCATCTCTTAACGCTCTACGCAAAATCTTACCAACATTTGTTTTCGGAAGTGCTTCTTTAAAATCAATGTATTTCGGAACCTTAAAGGCCGCTAAATGCTGGCGACAGTAAAGAATAATTTCATCACTTGTTGCTGTTTTTCCTGCTTTTAATACGATAAATGCCTTGACTGTCTCACCACGATATTGATCTGGCACCCCAATAACAACTGCTTCCTGTACGCTCGGATGCTCATAAAGAACTTCTTCAATATCTCGAGGATAAATATTATAACCACTGGCAATAATCAGATCTTTTTTTCGGTCTACAATCGATAAGTAGCCATCTTTATCCATTCTTGCGATATCACCTGTAAATAACCAACCATTACGGAGAGTGACAGCAGTTTCCTCGGGCATATTCCAATAGCCTTTCATCACTTGTGGTCCTTTAATGATTAGTTCACCTAGCTTACCTATAGGAACTTCTTGTGTTCCTGTTCCAACATCAACGATTTTATAGGCAGTACTTGGCATCCCCAAGCCAACAGTACCTGGTTTTCGTATTTCGAATGCAGGGTTGCAGTGTGTTGTCGGTGATGCTTCTGAAAGACCATAACCTTCCAAGATTTTCGCTCCAGTTTTCCGCTCAAATTCATTTAAAAGCTCAACTGGCATTGGTGCACTTCCACTATTACAAATTCGAATTGAATCAATACCATAATCTTCCGCATTAGGGTGATTTGTAATTGCTACATACATTGTTGGTACACCCGGAAAGAGTGATGGCTGCTCACGTTTGATAGTTTGAAGCACTTCTTCCAAATCAAACCTCGGTAGCATAATCATAGAATTACCACAGAGAATTGAGAGATTCATACAGCTAGACATTCCAAAAACATGGAATAAGGGAATGACAGTTAAACACTTTTCCTTCCCTAATACGATTTCATCTTTAAAAAATTCATATGATTGAACAGCATTTGCTACAATATTTTTATGTGAAAGCATTGCCCCCTTTGATCTACCAGTTGTTCCGCCTGTATACTGGAGAACAGCAATATCATGCTCTGGTTCACATTCAACTGGAAACACTTGACCAGTTTGTTTTGCTAAAAATCTATCAAATGTATAATCCTCAGGTTGATTTTTTTCTGAAGGTTGAAGGCTAACTGTAATAATATTTTTTAAATTTGTCCTTAATTGAATGGCCTTTATTCTTGGATAGAGGGCATCTAATACAACGATCGTTTCAGAATCAGAGTCATTTACAATATACTCTAGTTCCCTTTCGACTAGCATTGGGTTAATTTGTGTAACGATTGCACCAGCTGTTAGTGCACCAAAGTAAGAAACAATATATTGAGGACAGTTCGGGAGCATAATAGCTACACGATCTCCCTTTTGAACACCTGATTGCTGTAAAGAGGATGCAAACGCAAACACCATTTTTGCAATCTCGTTATATGTTAAACGAATACTATAAAATGAAACAGCTTCATGATTTCCATAGAATTGAACAGTTTGCTGAAGCATTTCGGGAACGGAAATTGGAGGTATTACCACTTCGTTTGGTATATGATCCGGATAAGTAGAATACCATTGCTTTATATCTTCCATTAATTGATCCTCCTCAAAAAAATATTTTAATAAAATCAAATAATAATAAATTGGCTATATCTTTTAAACTGAATGAATTTAGCTAGAAATTTCTCATAAAATCCTATATATCCCAACCTCTCCAATCATAGTAAGCGTTTACATTCTTTTTAAGAGCATGTGTCTCTGCTCAAATTTACCGGTACAGTAGTCATCTAATCTACCTTACTTTTTGATAAAGTAGGCATTTAACCACCATTGTTCTTTGAATGTTGAAATGCTGATAAAGAAGATTCTTTTGGGTAAATATATTCGACCATAGAAGTATGTATTCGCTCTTAATGGTTAATTCCCTTTTCTAATTTAGGGAAAGTTCACATAACTTTGTTCCTTTTCAGATGTAGAGTCGTCTTCTATTATCTTATTATAAATCTCACAAACTCTTCATTTTCTCAAATGTAATAGAAAAAAGAGACACTTGGTCTCTCTTAATGACTTCCCTTATATTCGCCGTTATTTTTGGATGCCTTTTCTTTTTTCGCTTTGTCTTTATGAATTTTATTTGTTGCAGCACTACCTAGCTCATGGCTAAATTCTGAATCAATGACGGCTGAATCAAAGCCCTTTTTATTTTTTTGTTGTGGATCGTTTTTCTTTGTACGTTTTGCCAAGTTATTTCACTCCTTTTAGTTTACACGATTATTTTGTGAAAAATAGCGGAATTTATGTACTAGAGTTAGTAGGGAAATATATGCATGCATAGCATTTAATTAGTTTAAAATTCCAGTTATTATTTGTGAATTTACTCTATTTTCCTATCCCTTATTAAAAAACAGAGTCTAAATCATGAGATTTAGACTCCGTTTTTGTTTTAAAATTCACATAGAGTTAAGCATTAGTCCATAAGAATGTTGCATTTAATCCTCTTCTTTTGTGCTTTCTTCCATGTCTATTTCAGTTGTTGTTACGTATTTCTTTTGAAGATCTATATAAGCTTTAACGATCCGATTGGCAATATGTTTGTTTACAGCATCACTATCATTACTTGCCCATGGAACAACTACACTAAATGCTACCTGAGGATTTTCTGATGGATAATATCCAACGAAGTTTAAATTATTCGTTTCTTTTCCCCAGTACTGACGTTTTGGTCCATAATAATTAGTTTGTGATGTACCCGTTTTACCAGCTACATCATAATCAATATATCTAGAAGCTGTCCCTGATGTAACGACAAGCTTAAATCCCTGTTGAACTCGTTCAATTTCTTCTTTCGTATTATTCACTTTATTTAATACTTTTGGAACTTTATCAACAACAATTGGTCCAAGTTCAGCTTCTTCGACAGGTGCATGGATACTTGTAACGATTCGTGGTTGAACACGAGACCCTCCATTTGCAATAACTGAAACGTATTGTGCCAATTGAAGAGGTGTATAAGTATCAAATTGTCCGATCGCAATATTTAATAGCTTACCTGCAGTATCAGGTACACTTTGTAAACCTGATGACTCTTGTGGTAAATCGATGCCTGTGTGAACTCCTAAGCCAAATTGTGCAAAATAATTTCGAAGCCTTTGGAAATCCGCTGCTGATACGTCAATTGGTCCATGTTTTACATACGTTACATCTGCAATTAGCATCGCAACATAAAACATATATACGTTAGATGAAAGTTTTAATGCACTTAAATCAGACATTAGTCCTAACGGCTTGTAAGAGCCAATTGGTTTTGGGTTTCCTTTAAAATAAAGGGGAGTATCATAATATGTTTTACCAATTGGCATTCCAAACTGATAGCCAGCTAGAACAGTTGCTCCCTTAACAGTAGAACCTGCTTCATACTGGGTAGCAAAAGCTCCATAAGCAAAGTCAAGCATTTCTCCACTTCGATTTTTATCATTAAGCTGCTTACCAACCATTGCTAAAACATCACCTTGATAAGGATCCATCATAACAACAAATGCTCGATCCATTAAAAAGTGACTTGAACTTGCTTTTCGTAATTCATCCTCTACGATCTCTTCGACCTTCATTTGTAGCTCCATATCAAATGATAGCTTTAAGTCATACCCTCTTTGTCCCTCATCAACAACTTCTTCAGAAACAATGCTGCCACTTTTATCTGAAACATACTCAACCTTTGCTTTTTGCGGATTTAAGTAATCTTCATATTGATATTCCAGATAGGAAGTTCCTACACGTTCGTTTCGGGCATAGCCTCTTGCGGTATAATAATCTTCACGCGATTGAAGAATTCCTTGTTCAGGTGAACTAATTCCACCAAAGATCGTTTGCAATGATTCATACGGGTAAGATCTTCCCCAATCAGTGATTACATCAACACCTGGGAGTACTTCTAAATGCTCTGCAACTAGAGATACTTCTTTATCCGTTAAATTTAAGGATTTTACAACCTGTGGTTCATATTGATAACCCGAGGAAAAACGTGTGTAAATATAGGCAAGTTCTTTTTCTTTGTTATTCCCCTTAATAGCTGCTACTTCAACTTCAGGCACACGATCAACCTGTAATTTATACGTTTCTGAAGGCTTTAATTCTAATTCTTTCTTTGAAAGCAGATTTTTAGCCTCTTCTGGATGTGACGCCAACCAATAGTCTTTTATATCTCGATCTTTTAGCTCTTCATCTAAAAATTCAGTTTCGTAATTAATATACTCCGCAAGCTTTTTTGCAGTTTCGATTTTGTCTTCAGCCTTTGTTGTTTTGTCAACAGTATATGTAATTGCTGGTACACTCTCGTTGTCAACAACTACTCTGTTGTAACGATCATACATTTTCCCTCGAGGAGCTGGTAAACTTGCATAATCTGATTCAGTTCTTGCTACTTCCTTAGAAAATTCTTCACCTTGTACAATTTGAACGACACCTAAACGAACGATAAGTGCAACGAACAGTAAGAAGACAAGGAAAAAGAATACATTTATCCTAACATATCTTGATTTTTTTAGTTTACGATGCTCAGATGCATTTGCGCCTTGTTCTGTCATAGTAGGTTCCTCCCTTTTTATTTTTTAGAATCTATAAAATAGGCTCATATTATCATTTTAGTCCACCCTTTATTTTACCACTAACATAGGTGTAGTTATAGCCTAAGATTATTAAAATAATGTGAATACAACGTAGTTACAATTGAAAAAGACAATGTGAGGTCACATTGTCTTTTAGACACATTTAATAGACGTTTTCCATTTAAATTAGTTTCAAATGGAAGGCTCTTGCTCTAGAATTTTTTTATTCGGTCTTCCATAGCTTTAGTAATGCTTGTGTTCCACTGTTCTCTTCACCTGACTTAGCAAGCTGTTCATAAAGCGTATGTGCAAGCTCTAATCCTGGTGTGTTTACATTCATGTTATTAGATTCTTCTAAAGCAATCCCCATATCCTTTATAAAATGCTTAACAAAAAATCCTGGTTCGAAATCATCTGCAAGCATCCTAGGCGCTAAATTACTAAGTGACCAACTTCCTGCAGCACCAGTTGAGATACTCTTTAGTACATTGGTTGCATCTAAGCCTGATTTTTTTGCATAAGCGATCGCTTCACAAACACCTATCATACCAGAGGCGATTGCAATTTGATTACACATTTTTGTGTGCTGACCTGAACCCGCTTCTCCTTGATAAACAATATTTTTTCCCATTACTTCAAACAATGGTAAACATGTTTCAAAAGCTGCTTTATCACCACCAACCATAATTGCTAGTCTTGCTTCTCTTGCACCAATATCTCCTCCTGAAACTGGAGCATCAAGTGAATATACTTTCCTTTCTCTAGCTTGTTCATAAATTTTTTTAGCTAATGTTGGTTGTGATGTCGTCATATCAATTACATATGTATTTGGTTTTGCAGCTTGTAAAATTCCATTTTGACCTAAATAAACTTCTTCTACATCCTTTGGGTAGCCAATCATTGTAATAATGATATCACTAGCTTTAGAAAGTTCATTTACCGAATCCTTCCATCTTGCTCCTACTTTGAGAAGTTCTTCCGCTTTTTCTTTCGTCCTTGTATAGACAGTTAAAGGGTAACCTGCTTTTAAGATATGATTTGCCATACTATTCCCCATAACCCCTAGGCCAATAAATCCAACTGTTGGTTTCATTTAAGTTTCCTCCTGATTATTAATATTTGGCTTATGACATAAAATAAAGAATTTTTCGAGTCATCCCCCATTTATTATATGGACTTCAACATACCACCATCAATTAATAAGGTTTGTCCTGTCATATAACTATTTGCATCAGATAATAGAAAGCTTACATAATTCGCAAATTCGTTTGGCTCTCCATATCGTCCTAACGGTATCGTCTTCTTCATCTTTTCTTCGATTTCTTCTTTTGTCATTCCTTGCCTATCTGCTGCATCGGCATCTAAAAACGCTACTCGTTCTGTAGCAATCCTACCTGGTGCAACCGTGTTAATTAAGATATTATATGGTGCAAACTCGCTTGCTAGTGTTTTTGTTAAGCCAACAATTCCTGTTCGAAAAGTATTGGACAGGATCAATCCTGGAATCGGTTCTTTTACTGAGGATGAGGCTATATTGACAATTTTCCCACCGTTGTTCTTCATATGTGGTAAAATTTCTCTCATAATTCTAATATAGCTTAATAGATTTAATTCAAAAGCATGTTGCCAATCATCATCTGTCATTTCTTCAAATGTTCCAGCTGGTGGTCCTCCTGCATTATTAACAAGGAAATCAATTGAACCGAATGCGTCTACCGTTGTTTCGATGAGTAGTTTAATTTCATTTGGACTTTTTATATTACACGAATAAAATTCAATTTTCCCTTTACTAGAAAGCTCTAGTTCTTTTTTTACAGCTTTTAATTTTTCCTGATCACGACTGGATATCATGACATTAACACCTTGTGCAGCAAGCTTTTGAGCAATTGCTTTTCCTAATCCTTGGCTTGATGCAATAACAAGTGCGTTTTTTCCTTGAAAACCTAGATTCATTTTTCGCCACCCCATATATAATAGATACGTTTATTTTATCACTTTCTAAATAACGTATGAAATAAAGTCTCCTGAAAATTAATACTTATTAGAAAATGAATGCCTGCTTATTTTTAATTTTTTTATTTAGGAGGTAACTCAAATGTTTCGGAAAGAACTTTATTTATTTAATGATGGAATACCTGTTAAGACTGTTTTTCGTCAATATACACAAACTGATTTTGAACAGTTGCTTTTGATTCAAAAAGAAAGCTTTCCACCTCCATTTCCTTCAGAGTTATGGTGGAATACAGACCAGTTACAAAATCATGTGAACTTTTTTCCTGAAGGGGCCATCTGCGCTGAAATTGACGGTAGGATTATTGGTTCCATGACAGGATTGATTGTTCAATTTGATCATAATGTTCATCAATATCATTCGTGGGAAGATGCCACAGATAATGGGTATATAACTAATCATCTTCCTTCAGGCAATTCTTTGTATGTTGTTGATATTTGTGTTGCACCTTCTTACCGGAAATTAGGTGTGGGTAAGTGGTTAATGCAATCGATGTATAAAATTGTTATCTCGTTAAATTTGGAACGATTGATAGGAGGTGGAAGGGTACCAGGCTATCATAAGGTTAGTAAAGATCACTCGATTAATGAGTATGTGGACGCAATATTAACTGGGAAGTTAAAAGATCCTGTTATGTCTTTCTTATTACATTGTGGTAGAACACCGGTTTGTCCTGTGGAAAATTATTTGGAGGACGAGGACTCTTGTCATTATGGTATGTTGATGGAATGGAAAAATCCGTTTACATAGAAGAAATGTAGCAGCAAAGTCAATTGTGTATTGGCACCTACTCAGGGGCTTTCCCCAGCAATTGTCGGATAACACGGTAGTCATAAAAGAAAGACAGGTTCACCTCCTGCCTTTACGTAAAATATTCAACCTTTGCATTTGGAAAGTAGTGATCGACATAATCCTCAAGTGTTTCACGAAGCTCTTGTTCTTGATCTTTTGGGTAAATGTATTTTCCAATCCCATATCTTCCCCATTTGTATCGTCTTTCTTCTTCATTTAATTCAAGCTTTGTTTTGGGGTAGTTTTTTTGGATGACTCGTTTTGCTGGTTTGGTGAAACGATGCTGAATCATTTCAAAGGTAATATCATCTCTTACATCAGATGGAAGTTGGGCATCAAGCTTTTCAAATAATACTTTATAGCCCTCCTGCCAGTTTTCATGGATATAAATTGGTGCAACAATAAAACCTAAAGGGTAACCCGCCTTTGCCACTTTTACTGCAGCCTCAATACGTAAATCCAAAGATGAGGTTCCTGGTTCAAAATTCTTAATTACATAATCAGCATTGATACTAAATCGGAACCTTGTTTTCCCATTGTGGTTTGCATCTAATAAATGATCGACATGATGAAATTTCGTTACAAAACGTAACCTTCCCATATTTGTTTGACCAAAGAATTCAATGGCTGATTTTAACGAATGTGTTAAATGATCTATTCCAACAATATCTGATGTACATGATGCTTCAAATCGTGTAATCTGTGGTGCACGCTCTTCCATATAGCTTTGAGCCTGATTAAGGATCTCATCAACATTTACATATGTCCGTATGTATGGCTTACTTCCCATTGTTGTTTGTAAATAGCAATAATGACAGTGACCCATACAACCAGTTGCGAGTGGAATTGCATATTCAGCTGAAGGTTTGGAGCTATCGAATTCTAATGTTTTTCTAACACCTACTACAAGCGTAGACTTTGCTGTGCGATATTGTTGCAGATGATTATTACCAGGAATATTTCGAACTTGATTATGAGATGTTGTTTCCCTGATCTCAAGCCCCATCTTTTCAAATTTCTCCTTCAACTCAACACCACGGGGATATTCTAAAGCTCTAGGCTCGATATATACTAATTGCGGTACAAATGGTTTAATCAATTTGATCTCATCTCCTAAATAGAAAAGACTTCTATATGGATAACCTTTGCTTATTCTCCATTTGTTAATCGAAATAAATATTTCCTGTTAATCGTATTGTTGATAATCAAATAATTGATTGTATAGCTCTTCAGCCTCATCAAAGCTTGAAAAGACAGCATCATCATCAGCTAAAGGATGATAAGCATCGTGTAGAAACAGGGCTAACTCTTTAGGATTATTTGGATGCTCTACGATTTCTGCTTTTTCAATATTGGCTACATTGGCAGCATGCGGATTTCGGTATATTACATATACCTCTTCACCAATCTGAAAATTGTTTCCTTCCATTGAAACACAACCTCCTAAAATGTACATTCTTAAAGGTAGGTTCCCCAACTTAGCTCATAATATAAAATGGAAAGTTCATCAGAAAGCACCTAGCCTCTGTTAGTACTCAATAACATTTAACCAAAATAAAAAGACAAGCTAGTAGCCTGTCCTTTTATTTTATGAAATATGGAATGTCTCTTTAACAAATTCAACAACTTCTTCAGTTGTGCTCATTGCTAAAACTTTTTCTTTAACGCTTTGAGCCTGCTCTTTAGAAAGCTCTTTAATTTGTGTACGTGCAGGAAGGATCGATGTAGCACTCATTGAGAACTCATCAAGTCCTAGACCAAGTAATAATGGAATGGCAATTTGATCGCCTGCCATTTCTCCACACATACCAGCCCATTTTCCTTCTTTATGTGCTGCATCAATAACCATTGAAATTAGGCGTAAAATCGCTGGATTGTAAGGTTGATACAAGTATGAAACACGCTCGTTCATACGGTCAGCAGCCATTGTGTATTGAATCAAATCATTCGTTCCAATACTAAAGAAGTCAACTTCTTTGGCAAATTGATCAGCCATTACAGCTGTAGATGGAATTTCCACCATCATACCAATTTCGATTGAATTTGATACTTGTACACCATTTGCAACTAGCTTTTCTTTTTCTTCTAATAGAATTGCTTTAGCTTCTCTAAATTCAGAAACTGTTGCAATCATCGGAAACATGATTTTCAAATTACCATAGCTGCTTGCACGTAATAATGCACGTAGCTGTGTACGGAAAATGTCTTGTTCTTCTAAACATAAACGAATCGCTCTAAACCCTAAGAACGGATTCATTTCTTTTGGAAGATTTAAGTATGGAAGCTCTTTGTCTCCACCGATGTCTAGTGTACGAACAACAACAGGTTTTCCTTCCATTCTTTCTAGAACAGCTTTATAAGCATCAAATTGCTCGTCCTCTGTTGGAAGCTGATCCCTACCCATGTAAAGGAACTCAGTACGGTATAGACCTACTGCTTCTCCCCCATTTTCTAATACACCTTTAACATCATCAGGTGTACCAATATTCGCTGCAAGCTCTACATGTTGGCCATCTTTTGTAACAGTTGGCTCGTTAACTAGCTTCGCCCACTCTGCTTTTTGAGCTTCGTATTTTGCTTTTTTCTCTTCATATTGAGCAATAACTTCTGATGAAGGATCAATAATTACATCTCCATCAAGTCCATCGACAATTACCATGACACCATTCTCAATACTGGATGTAGCTTGTTTCGTACCAACTACTGCTGGTATTTCCATTGAGCGGGCCATAATTGCTGAATGAGAAGTACGTCCGCCAATATCTGTTGTAAATCCCTTTACAAATTGACGATTTAACTGAGCTGTATCAGAAGGTGTTAAATCTTCTGCAATAATCACAACTTCCTCGGATATTATGCTAGGATTTGGAATTTGAACACCTAACAAATGTGCGATTACACGTTTTGTAACGTCACGGATATCTGCTGCGCGCTCTTTCATATACTCGTTGTCCATTGATTCAAACATAGAAACAAACATATCAGCCGTTTCTTTCATTGCAAATTCAGCATTAACACCTTCAGTGCTTACCTTATCTAATACAGGATTAAGCAGCTCAGGATCACTTAATACTAATAAATGAGCTGCGAAAATTTCAGCTTTATCCGCACCTAACTCACGGTTAGCATGCTCTTTAATTTTTTCAAGCTCAGCTTTTGATTGGTTGATTGCCAGTTCAAAACGCTGTTTTTCAGCTTCTTTGTCTGTTATCTCTTTTTTTTCAATCTTTAGTTCAGGTTCCTCCAAGCGGTACGCTTTTGCAATCGCAATACCCGCTGAAGCTCCTATCCCTTTTAAGTTCGCACTCATTATTCGCCAAGCCCCTCATTTTTAAGTGTTTGTTCGATACCTGCGATTGCTTCGTCCGCATCTCCACCAGATGAAATAATTTTAATTTGAGAGCCTTGAGGAATACCTAAAGACATTACACCCATAATTGATTTTAAGTTAACTGTTTTGCCATTGTATTCTAAGTTAACATCTGCATCAAATTTGCTTGCTGTTTGTACTAATACTGTTGCTGGTCTAGCGTGAATACCTGTTTCTGCTGTTACTGTAAATGTTTTTTCTGCCATTTTTCATCATTCTCCTTTAAGTTACAATATTCTACAAAATACTATTTTATCAGCCACACGAATCAAAAGACAAGTGTGGCGTATTTATTTCTTATTGTTCAATCGAGATTATGTTCTCGTCTTTAGCAGTTACATTACCATTTGCTTGTAGTTTTATTGTTTGTCCTTCTTTAAGGTTAGTGAAAACTATTGGAGTCATAACTGTTGGTGCGTTTTGTTTCACATATTCAAGATCTACTTCAAGCAATTTTTGACCTTGCTCTACAATGTCACCTTCTTGAACAAATGTTTCAAAGCCTTCACCTTTTAGATTTACTGTATCAATACCGAAGTGAATTAAGATTTCTTTTCCACCATCTGATTGAATTCCTATTGCATGCTTTGTCGGAAACACATTTAAAATTTTACCGTTGACAGGTGAAACAACCGTTCCATTTGTTGGTAAGATTGCAAATCCATCACCCATCATTTTCCCTGAAAATACTTGGTCAGGGACTTCAGTAATTTCCTTTATTTCCCCTGTTAGAGGTGAAACAAGTGTTTCTTCAACTACATTATTTTTCAAACCGTCTGCCACAACATCTTCAACTTGTTCTTGTACTTCTTGAGTTTGCGAATGTGTTTTATTTACTCTTGGTTTTTTTCCAGCCATTACATCTTGAATTTGCGTTTTCAAGTTATCTGACTTTGGTCCGAAGATAGCTTGGATATTATTACCAACTTCTAATACTCCAGATGCACCAAGCTTTTTCAAGCGGTTTTTATCTACCTCTTTTGCATCATTTACAGTTACACGTAGACGAGTAATACATGCATCAAGATGTTTGATGTTTTCTTGTCCACCAAGTGATTCTAAAATTTGCACTGGTAATTCACCAGCAGTTGTTGGTTTTGAATCGCGTGCATCAGTTGTTTCGACCTCAGTATCTTCACGACCAGGTGTTGCAAGATTCCATTTACGGATCGCAAAACGAAATCCGAAGTAGTAAATAACCGCGAGAACTAAGCCTACTGGGATTACTAACCACCAATTTGTTTGTGAGTTTAATACACCAAATAATAGGAAGTCAATTAATCCACCAGAAAATGTCATCCCTATTTTAACATCTAAAAGATGCATGGTCATAAATGATAAACCAGCAAAAACTGCATGTATTCCAAATAAAACCGGAGCCACAAATAAGAATGAAAATTCAAGTGGTTCTGTAATACCTGTTAAGAATGAAGTTAATGCTGCAGAACCCATTAAACCAGCAACAATTTTTTTATTCTCAGGTTTTGCTTCATGATAAATTGCTAATGCTGCAGCAGGTAATCCAAACATCATGAATGGGAATTTACCAGTCATAAATGTTCCTGCAGTTAAATCTTGTACACCATCTTTAATTTGGTTAAAGAATATCGTCTGGTCACCACGTACAGTATCACCAGCAGCATTCACATAAGAACCAAATTCAAACCAGAATGGCGAATAGAAAATATGATGTAAACCGAATGGTATTAATGAACGTTCAATCACACCGAAAATAAAAGCAGCTAATGTTCTATTTGCATCTAACAAGTTTGTTGAGAATGCATTTAAGCCAGATTGAATTGGCGGCCATACAAAGTACATAAGAATTCCAAGTAATACAGCTGAGGCTGCTGTTGCAATTGGAACAAATCGTTTTCCGGCAAAGAACCCTAAGTATTGTGGCAATTCTATTGTAAAGAATTTATTGTACATATAGGATGCTAAAACACCTACAATAATCCCACCGAAAACACCTGTTTGCAATGTTGGGATACCAAGTACATTTCCATAAGCAGCACTATGACTTGCTAAAAACTCTGCTAATGCTGCCGAATCTGTAGGCATTACACCTAAGCCTTTTAAAATACTGCTCATCGTAACATTCATAATTAAATAACCGATTAAAGCAGCAATACCAGCAACTCCATCTCCGTTAGCAAGACCAATTGCAACCCCAACGGCGAATAAGACAGGTAGATTTGAGAATACGATATTACCTGCGTTTTCCATTACACTCGCAATCAAAACAACCCAATCGCTTGTTAAAAATGGAGCAAGATCAGTTAATGTTTCATTTTGTAAAGCATTACCCAATGCCAATAATAGTCCAGCAGCTGGTAATAATGCAACCGGCAACATTAGAGCACGTCCTATTTTTTGAAGGACGCCGAAAGCATTTTTAAACATGTTAATAACCTCCATATATATTTTGATGACAAAGAGCAACAAAAAAACAATGAAATAGTAAAATCACTTTGTGCTTTAACCGTTTACAACCTAGACTGGAGTCTAAAAACAAATAAAAAAGGCATGGTGAACAGAGATTTATCTGCTAATAGGTATACTTCCCCAAAATAGCAAATAAAAACACCTCTTGTTCACTCATGCCTGATCGAATCAGTAACACGTGAATAATATCGGTTACATTTATTTTATTATTTATTAGTTAGACGATATAAGTGCATTGTTAAATAAACAACCTCTGCATCATAAACAGGTTTTTTCAATGACTGTTGCATTACTTTAATCATTTTCCAAGAAGTATTGTAGCACAGCGGATATTCCTTTTTCAACAAAAAAGCTAATTTTTCTGGTTCTGCTACTGATTCACCAGAGTTAACCCTTTCAATTGTATAACGAAGATGTCGAATTAGCCTTAAATAGTTAACACTTTCTCGATCAACTACAATTTTTAAAGATTCCTCAATGACATCTGTTAATTTACTAATTAATTGTGAGTACTGATTGACTTCTGATAGGGGCTTATTTGTAATTGAACTATGAATGTGTAATGCGATAAAGCCAATTTCACCATCAGGTAAATGTACATTTAGTCTTTGATTGATTCGTTCGATAACTTCTTTAGCAAGCTGAAATTCAAAGGGATAAAGCGATTTTGTTTCTATTAAGAATGGATTTTTCAAATCCATCCCTTGCTGTAAACGCTTTAAAGCAAAGGTTATGTGATCAGTTAATGATATGTGAATATGTTCGTTTAATGGCTGCTCAACACGTTCAGATATATATTGGATTGCATCTTGAACGACATCAAGCATGTCCTCATCAATATCTGATAATAGCATTTTATATTGTTCCTGCTCCTTTTGATTGGTTAACACAAACATTTTTTCATAACCAGAATCCTCAATGACATCGCCTTGTTTTTTCCCAAAGCCAATTCCTTTACCTATTAAAACAACCTCACCGAATGAATTATGCTTGGCAATTAAAACATTGTTATTTAGTGATTTTTTTATTTCAAAGGACTCCTTCACGAAATCCACAGCTCCTTTTCATTGAATCTTTTTTATCGTACATAAGTTAACAAGGAACGTCAATGAATTTGTCACTTTTTGTAGAAAAAATTAGTGAAAAAAACCCTTGACATTTAAATGGTTTATTTTTGAGGTTTGTCATTTTTATTTACATATTTTTTAGCCAATATTTACACATGTAAAGTGGAATTTTTAGGGGATGGTAAAGACGAGGTGATTAGATTGAGAAAAAGCATAAAAATCATTCTTTTTCTTTTTTGTATTAGCTTATTTTTAAATATTAAAACAATCTCTGCATCAGATGGAACGATTAAAGTTTTAGATATTGAGACTAGTACAATTATAAAGGAGCTCGAGAGTACAGAAGAAATAGATAAGGATGTGGAGAATGCAATTAAATCAATAACTGGGGTAACTGTACAAGCAAACCCAGTACCAAAGCAGGGTTACTTAATAAAAATTCCTTTAACAAAATCACTTAAAATAAAAAATAAATGGTTTGAAGATATTGTGAGCGAAGTCTTACTATTATATAACCCTGCAGCAAAAGGACAGGGTAAAGTTATTTTATATAATGATGAGAATACACCAATGTTTTTTGATATTGAATATGACTTTTTGCCACTTTTTGAAAAATTAAATGTTAAGTAGCACGTATATTTTTTTACGTTTTAACTAACACTTATGAGCGGGTTAAAAATAGTTATTTTCGGAGGTGAGTCAAATTGAAGAAAAGCAATGATAGTAAAGAACAACAATTTCAACAACAACAGAATCAAGCTATGGAAACTGAATTTTCAAATGAAATGACATCTAAAAAGCAAAAAAAGAAAAACAAATAAATCTTTGTAAAAAGGCGGATTATTCCGTCTTTTTCATTTTACAGTTCTTTACTGAATCATATTTCGCTTTATGATATAATATATGTAATATTGACCGTGGATGTTGCCGCATCCACAGTCTGCAGTCGTAAATCACACATAAGATTTGTAGACCTATACAAGGTCTATTTTTTTTGTGAAAAAGCTAAAATCGTCACAATTAATGAAGCAAAACTAAACATAACAATTAAGCTTTCATATATTGTCAACAAGCATCACCCCCTTTCAAAAGGGGCTTGTTTGATCTAGCTGACTGCAAATTAATTGTATCATAAACTTAATGAATTATGGAACATATGTTCTTATTTAGTTATTTCATCCTAAGGGACAACTTAAATATCCTGCTTTCGCACAACCAATTAACCACTTTTTTTAATTGTTTATTCTTGTTACGACAACATTTGTTTTTTTCATTCGATCTAATATATTAAAAGCAATTTTCACCTTAGCAACAGTCCCCTTCAGCGCTTCTTCATGAAGCGACTGTGGTGATAAATATAATGCTGAAAAATCATATAATGCCCTTGCTAATAATTCAACCGCCTTTTCATGGTCACTATTATTCTTACCTTTTAGATCTTTTACAGAAATTCGAATGATATCCTCTGAGATTTCTTGTATTAACTTTACTTTTTCCTGTTCAGTCATCTTCATTCTCCCCTTTCAACTCTTTACCATGAGAAAGTGAAATACCTAACTAATTCCAGGTATATTCCTATTATCATCATACGTTCTCAAAATGGAAAATATGGTAAAACTTAAAACTTAATAAGAAAGAATAAGCGCCCTACTGTCTCATACAAATTTAGCTAAATTGATAAATGACGAACGTATTTTCGGTTTTTTTGCATAAAGGAATGTATGTTCTTGTATAATAAAATTAGATTTGTATGGGAGGTGAAATTGTTGAAACAATATCTAAATCTTAGCTTAGAAAATCAGGTACCTATTGAAATTATTTATTTATCAAAATGTGGGGAGTTTTCTCAAAGAAAGGTTCTGGTGAGGAGAATAAGTAAAGAAAAAGTAGTCGCATATTGTTATTTACGTAATCAAATTCGTAGCTTTTCATTAGATCAAATTTTATCAGCAAGCTGGAGCAAAAAAATTAAAGTCTCATGAAACAGACAAATACACTGATTACTTCGTCTAAGATAATTTACTTACTACATCCCCCAATGTACCTACCAATCTTTTCTTTCAAGAGTTCTATCATTATTTATCACTTAAAGCAAAATTGAAAGCTGACTAACTAGACAACGTTAGCCAGCTCATTATTAAACAGTTATTCTGGATTTTCAATTAGTAACACTTCAGCGTTAAACACATATTGTAAAGAAAAGTTATGAATATAAAATAATAGGTTTTCTCAATAAAATTGAGGGTATTACATAAGTAGCGCGCTACGAAATGATGACTTCACGAAGATACCAGCAGACGCTAGTGTTTAGTGGCGCGGCCTAGGAGCCGTATCGATATAAGAGAGGAAGGGCTTATATCTTAAATGCGTCAAACAATTGGAATGCTTCACTCATCATATTCGTTTCATTTAAACTGCAGCTTTAATGATGCCAAAATATGTTTACATAGTTATACTAATCAATTGTAAGACTGTTCACTAGTTGACGGTTTTATAATTTAAATGAACCGACTAAAAGAAGCTGACTAATCAAAGTCAGCTTCTTTCCATTTTCCAATTCTAGATCGATAATTGTTGTGATAACGTATAAACACCCTCTGGTAGAGCATCTTTTTGCTTAAGAATTTGTATAATATCGTGGTCAACAATTTCCTGCTTTTGCATTCCGATCGCACGTCCCCCTTTTCCTTCTACCAATAACTCAACTGCTCGAGCACCTACTCGAGAAGCCAATACACGATCAAAGCCTGTTGGCGAACCACCACGTTGAATATGACCTAACACGGAAATTCGTGTTTCTAATTGGTATTTTTCCTTTAATTCATTTGAGAGATCATTAGCAGAACCTACACCTTCTGCTAGGACAATAATGGAATGCTTTTTCCCACGTTTAATCCCTTTTTGAAGCCTCTGAACAACATCCTCAATTTCATATGGTCTTTCGGGAATTAATATTGTTTCAGCACCAACTGCAAGACCTGAAAAAAGAGCAATATCACCAGCATGTCTTCCCATAACCTCAATAATGAATGTTCGATCATGTGATGTTGCTGTATCACGAATTTTATCAATACTACCTATAACAGTATTTAAGGCAGTATCAAACCCAATTGTGTAATCAGTCCCAGGAATATCATTATCAATCGTTCCTGGTAAACCAACACAAGGAAAGCCCTTTTCAGTTAATTTTGCAGCACCTCGATATGAACCATCCCCACCAATGACAACAAGTCCTTCAATCCCAAGTGCTCTAAGTTGCTTAATTGCCTTATGCTGTGATTCATCCCTTTTAAATTCTTCCGATCTTGCTGAATACAAAATCGTCCCACCACGATGAATAATGTCACCAACAGAACCTAATTCAAGCTTTTTTATATTGCCTTCCATAAGACCAGCATATCCATAATAAACACCATAAATCTCAAATCCAGAATATATTCCTTTCCTAACAACTGCACGGATGGCAGCATTCATACCAGGTGAATCTCCTCCGCTTGTTAAAACTGCAATTTTCTTCATGAAATTGCCCCCTTAATAATTAGAAACAGTTACGATATTATAGGCCTCACTACCGTTTTGGTTCAAAATATGTATATTGAAATCACATTGTTTATCAAATTTTCTACAATTACTTTTCCGTTTTACCCAAATTTAAAGTATTGTAAAATGCACACTCATAGGCATCTCACTATATCGTTTCCTGTTCATAGCTTTCTAAACAATTTAGATAAAGTTTTTCCTACATTAAATTAGCTAATTATTACACCCTTTAAATTCATTAATACACAGAGGAGATCTCCTGTACCTTCAGCAGAAAGCGAACGTCTGCATCGGATACAACACCTTAGTTTAAAGTTTGTTACAAAATTGTAAACTTTTAGAAATAATGTAGAATAAACGGTTATTCGACGCGGTTTTTAAATTAGATTTCACGAACCTAACTGCATTTAAAAGACCTTCAAAATCTTTAATCGTTTTACTTTTGGATAAAATTTGATAAAATTAGAAAAATCAAATTTTTCGAGGAGTGAGGGGATATAGTTGGACGTAATGTGTCATTCAAATTTTCAACCACTTATAATCTATCCTGAAGGATATTTTTCCATTTTTCCAAACAATGACATGAAATTAATAAAGGTTTTAAATAAGCTATATTTTTCTCAAATAACATCCACCCACTATTGTATTGCTTATAAAACGAAAGCAGATCTTAAAGAATACCTTTCATTTATCCACTATGAAATGGATAATATTTCTACATACGAAGGATCTATTCATCAAGAGGAACTTCCAGACTCATTTGACATATTTTCATTGAAAACAATTTATGAACATACATTACATGAAAATACGGTAGATATCATTAAACACGGAGAATTTATCAGTTTTCTTCAACCGATTGTAAACTTGAAAAATGAATCAATTTTAGGGTTTGAGTCCTTACTTCGTGTAAAGGATCAATCGATTTTCCCAAGTCAATTATTCGAGGTAGCTAAAAAAACAAATATGCTATCTCTTTTAGATCAGAAAGCTCAAGAGGTCGCCATTCAAGGACGCTACAATAAACTTCAAAAAGGGATTAAAAGCTTTATTAATTTTATACCATCTACAATATCTAATCCAGAGCTTTGCATCAAACAAACCTATCAAATTGCCATGAAATACAAGGTATCTCCAGACGATCTTGTTTTTGAAGTAGCAGAAACTGAAAACATTGTAAATTTAGATCATTTAATAAACATCCTAAAAAAGTATAAAGATTATGGAATGAAGGTTGCACTCGATGATGTAGGCTTAAACTTCTCAATTTTAGACAAGCTATCAAAAATTCAACCAGATTATTTAAGTATTAATAAGAAGTTTATTCAAGATTGTCATCTAAACGAGGATAAACAAGCTTTTTTAAATAGTATTCTTCAAATTGCTAATAAGCTAAATATTTGTGTCCTAGCCAAGGGGATTGAACACAAGGGTGAATATGATTATTTAAAATTGCTAGGCGTTCATTTAGGTCAAGGATATTATATTGGTAGACCAAGCGAAACACCGAGTACTCTTGGTCTTAAAAATACAAAATTGAATGTGTAGTCAACTAAAAGAGGAAGCACCATCATTGATGGGTCTTCCTCTTTTTTTACGTTTCATCTTATCTTTTTACTGCTCGATAACCTGCTGAAATTGCTTCTGCTTCAGAGCAAAACATTTCTTCAGGCTTAGTAACTTTATATGAAGAGGATTCTTCTGTATGATATATCTTTTCCCCTTTATAATTAATATTTCCTTTAATTGTGCAGCCTTCAGTGGCTTTTACTGTTTCATCAGTTCTATTTACTTGAATCTCATTTTCAGCAAAGCCTTGGTCTGTTGCATAATTCTCAATACTCCAAATTCCAATTCCCTGTTGCTGTGCCTGCTTTTGAATAGTAGAAAAATCGTCAACATATTTTGTATTTGGCTCAAAAACATACGCTAACCTTGCTAAACCTTTTTCAAGAAGCATTTCATTGACCATCTTATCGTCAATATATACATAAGCTAGCAGTCTCCCGTATTTATCACGTTCACCAATATCCATCTCTAATTGAACGTTTGCTCCATTCAACAACTCTTTTACAAAGCTACTAGCCTCGGGACCAAATGGTTGTACTGGTTTAGTAGGATGAACTGTTTCAGGTGTATCAATTAATAAAAGTCTCACTGTCTCCTTTTCCCCATTTATTTGTACATTTATTGTATCACCATCTACAACTCTTATTACTTCAGCTGCAATAAAACGAGAATCATTTTGGTGAAGTGAACAACCAGATGTAAGTAATAAGATAATGACTACAACTATCCATTTTTTCAATTTTCTTTTCCCCTTCAAAACACTAATTACGATTATTTAATAATCGTAAACTCCTTTGGAAATTTCGTTAATGTTTCAAATCCATTATTCGTAATGAGCACATCATCTTCAATTCTAACTCCACCAATATTCGGTATGTAGATTCCAGGTTCGATTGTGTATACCATACCTTCCTTTAGTAGCTCGTCATTTGTATGACTCATTGATGGATATTCATGAACATTTATCCCTAAACCATGTCCTAGACGATGAGGGAAATAATCTCCATACCCTGAATCAGTAATAATTGCTCTTGCAGTTGAATCAAGGTCACCAATGCGGATTCCTGGTTTACTTGATTGTAATGCAGCTAATTGCGCTTTTAACACGGTATCATAGATTCGCTTTTGTTGTTCATTATATGTTTTATAAACAAATGTCCGCGTAATATCAGAACAATAGCCATCAAGGATAACACCTAGATCAAATAAAACAAAGTCCCCTTCACTTAACTTCTTTCCTCCTGGATTCCCATGAGGCTGACCTGATTTTTCTCCAAATAACACCATAGTTGAAAAGGACATTTCGCGGATACCCTTTTTCTTTAGTTCGTACTCAATTGTAGCAAGAACTTCCATTTCGGTTACACCGTCTTTAAGTGCATTAATCCCAACTTGAACCCCATAGTCTGCAAGTTCTGCAGCTTGTTTTAAGATGGAAACTTCTTTTTCATCTTTAATAACACGAAATTCATTTAAAATATTTTCAACAGGTACAACTTGACTAGGTTTGACAATTTGTAGCAAGCTTTCAACTCTACTATACGATGTTACTTCTTTTTCAATCGCTAGTGTTTGAATAGTTAGTTTCTGTTTGATAAGGAATTGGTGGATTAATTCCCATGGATTTTCATGATCACCATACCCTACAATCTGATAATTCCAGCCTGCCTCTTTCGCTTGTCTGGCTTCCATTTGCGGACAAACGAAGAACGGCTCAGTATTTTTGAACAAAAATAACCCCATTAATCGTTCATGTGGATCTGTATAAAAGTTCGTTAAATAAAAGACATTTTCCTTTGATTGGATAAAACACATATCAATTTTACTTTCTTGTAACCAATTTGTTAGTTTCGTAAGACGCTTTTGCACTTTCCCACTACCTTTCAAACTATATTACTATAATGATACCATATCTAAACTTTTAGAAAAAACTGATTCATCACGAAGTACATTTAACAAAATCCACATATAGCTTATAACTCAATATATTAAAGGATTTATGAAATATAGGTCATTTTTCTTGTTATGTTTCACAAAATGATGGACAAAATAGAAAGTTGAAAGCAGATTACTCTTTCATAAAATGATATTTTACTTCCAGTTCTCATTTATGTTGGTTTTCTAACTATACCTATACTTTACTATTACCTTGTCTTGTCAATCATCCCATATCAAATGATAGGAGGTTTTTAAAATTAAAAAGAAAGTTATTATCATTGGTGGTGGTTTAGGTGGTATGTCAGCTGCAATACGCCTTGCTGTCGATAATTATGATGTCACCATCCTTGAAAAAGGTAAACGACTTGGCGGAAAACTCAATTCACACTGTGAACAGGGGTTTACTTTTGATACAGGTCCATCTATTCTTACGATGCCTTGGGTACTAGATCATCTCTTCCTAAATGCTAATCGAAAGCTATCAGATTACATAACCATAAAAAGAATTGAACCACAATGGAAAGCTTTTTTTGAAGATGGAACATTAATTAATTTAACAAGTGATTTGCCAGAGATGATTAAACAGCTTCAGTCTTTGTGTAAGGAAGATGCTAGTGAATTTTTCAATTTTTTGCATTACTGCAACAAAATGTATGACTTTCATGTAAAAAGCACATTTAAAAAAAGTATATCAGGTATTCAAGACTTACGTACAATGCTAAGTGTAAAAGATTTGTTTTCAATGGAACCAATGAAAACTACGAACCAGAGTACAAAGAAATTCTTTAAGAATAAAAAAATTCAGCAGCTTTTTAATTATCTAACTATGCAGAGTGGCTCATCACCTTATCAAGCACCTGCTAACTTATCAAATCTTGCACATATTCATCTTGGTTTAGGTAGTTATTATGTCGAAGGTGGGATTTTTAAAATTGCTGAAGCACTCTCAAAAATACTTCATGAACTGCAAGTTAATGTCCATCTTAATTCCAAAGTAAAACGAATTGTTACACAAAATTCTTACGCACATGCGATTGAGCTAGAAAACGGATGTTTATTTGAAGCAGATATTGTTGTATCCAATTTGGAAGCTGTTCCCACTTACGACACACTATTAAACAACCAACCAATAACTCCTGAGGAACACAATGGGTTAGAAAAATATCCACCTACGGTTTCAGGACTCTTATTACTATTAGGTGTAAACAAGACATATTCGCATTTAGCACATCATAATTTTTTCTTTTCTGAATCTCCTAAGAAGGAGTTCCAACAAATCTTCACAGAAGGAATACCGGCTACAGATCCAACTATTTATGTTGGTATTTCAGCTAAAACAGATCCAAACCTAGCACCTATTGGAAAAGAAAATCTTTACGTATTGACTCATGTGCCTTCACTAAAAAAGGACGAAACATGGGAAGAAAAGAAAGACGAATACCGCCAAATCATTCTAAATAAGCTAGAACGTATGGGAATAGAAGGGTTAAAAGAAAATATAGAATATGAATATACATTAACCCCAAACGATTTCCAACAAGATTATGGTGCAAACGGTGGCTCCTTATATGGAGTTGTATCAGACCGAAAAAAGAATGGCGGATTTAAAATCCCTAGCAGAAGTCCGCTGTTAAAAAATTTATACTTTGTTGGTGGATCAACACATCCCGGTGGTGGAATTCCCTTGGTTACATTATCTGGACAACTAACAGCGGATTTAATCTTGGAACAGGATCTTAAATACAAAAAGGGAATTGGGTAAGCAACAAAAGACCAAGCGACTTTCTCACTCTTTTGTAAAGAAAGTTCAATTTTACCTATTTTTAATTAAAACAGTACATTTGTAACATGTTTTTAATATTTCTTATGTACTCGAAATAATTTTTTTCTTGTATAATATCTACTATACATTCGTGTTTTATAAAGGGAGGAAAAAAGAGCCGAGGAGCTCAAGAATGTGTAGCTTTGTTTAGCTACTTCTATTTGATGGAGGCCCTTGAAGTCCTGAAAATAGAAAAGAATACTTTCAGGAAGATAGACCACTATTCTTAGTACATAAGTAGCGAAACAGAAGACTATCTTTAGAGGCTTCATTGTTATTTCTCGGACTTTTTGAACAAACTCTATATATCTTTCTTCCTACTAAGGAGTTGTTGTTCGTGCTTCAATGGGTAAAACGTTACTTAGTTCCAATTCTTTGTATTATAGGAGTTTTTTCACCGATTATCGGTATGTCATTAATTGATACTTTTTATTATAGTACAGTGTTCGGCTGGATCTTTGGTTTTTGCTGTTTTGTTATTTCTTATATTATTGTCAGCAAAAGACCTGATGAAGAAGAAACAACTTCCCCACCCTCCGCTACTGAATCTTAAATTAAACGAGTCTTCAATCAGTGGGGATTTAACTGCCTAATTTGAAAGAGTTAAATAAAACTAGTAAAGCACAAAAGGACTTACCTTGATCTCAGTCCTTTTTGTGCTTTAGCTTTTTAATTTCCTCTTAGTAAACGTAGGCCATTTAAGATAACAAGAATTGTACTTCCTTCATGACCAATTACACCCAATGGAAGATCTAACACTTGGATAAAATTCGAGCAAATAAGTAGTGCAATAACAGCCATTGAAAAAACTATATTCTGCTTTACTATACGATTCATCTTTTTCGAAAGCTTAACAGCCTTTGTAAGCTTAGATAGTTCATTTTTCATTAAAATAATATCCGCTGTTTCAAGAGCAACATCTGTCCCTTCTCCCATCGCAATTCCTACATCTGATGTAGCAAGAGCTGGAGCATCATTGATTCCATCCCCAATCATTGTAACATTACCATATTTTTCTTTTAACGCCTTAATTTCATTTACTTTATCTTCTGGTAAGCATTCACCAATAAAGTGGTCAACCTGCAATTCTGTTGCAATTGCCTCTGCCGTTGATTTGCTATCACCTGTAAGCATAATCGTTTTAATCCCATTTTGTCGTAATGTATATATAGCTGATTTCGCTTCTTCTCTAACAACATCTTTCAGTGCTAAAAGTCCAACTATTTGTTCTTCACGAACAACATAAACTATTGTTTTCCCTTCCTTTGCAAACTTCTCACTTACTTTATTTTCATAAACTAATGCTTCGCGACGACCTACAAAGTCTGCTTTTCCAATTTTCCAATTGATGTCATTCAAAACAGCACTAACTCCAAAACCTGATTTTTCATCTACTGAAGTCATATTCGCAATACGCTTTGGATAATCCCTTTGTATTTTTGCAACAATCGCCTTTGCTAATGGATGGTTTGATTGGTTCTCAATTGATAGGACAGCCTCATAAAATGAGTCAGCATCCACTGTGTCCGACACGATAATATCTGTTACTGTAGGTTCACCCTTTGTTAAGGTACCTGTTTTATCGAACACAACAACTTTTGTTTTACTTAATTGTTCTAAATGAACTCCTCCCTTAAATAAGAGGCCATTTCTAGCTCCATTAGATATTGCCGATAAAGTAGCCGGCATAATCGAGGCAACTAACGCACAAGGTGAAGCTACTACCATTAAAACAAGTGCACGATAAATCGTTTCGTTCCAGCTCCACCCCAGCGCGAAATGTGGAAGCACCATCATAATCGCAACAAGCGCTAATACTGTTTTTACATATGTTCCTTCAAATTTTTCAATAAATTGTTGTGATGGTGATTTTTCCGATTGCGCAGATTGTACAAGATCTAGTATCTTTTGAAACATTGTTTCTGTACTTTTTTTCGTTACTGTAACTGTGATCGAACCGTTCCCATTCACAGTTCCTGCAAATACTTCATCGTTACTCTCTCTTTCAACAGGCATTGATTCACCAGTTATCGCTGATTGATCAATATTTGTTTTTCCCGTAACTATTATTCCATCTGTAGGAATTCTTTCTCCAGGTTTTACTAGGATTGTATCTCCAATATGTAAAGAAGATACATGGACTCGACTTTCATTTCCATTTTCAATCAAAAGGGCCTCTTCAGGCTGAAGGCTCATTAATGCAGAAATCTCTCGCTGACTTTTATTCATCGTATACGTCTCAAGTGCGCCACTTATCGCAAAGATAAATATTAAGATGGCACCTTCAGTCCAATATCCAATCATAGCAGAGCCAACTGCTGCAAAAATCATTAACAGTTCAACATTTAAGTTTTTTTCTGCAATGGTTTCTACAATACCTTCCTTCGCTTTTGCATAACCACCAATCACAAATGCTAGAATAAACAACGGTATTGAAACTGTGTCATTTCCTTGGCTTTCAAAGAACCATCCGAATCCTATAAGAATCCCAGAAATAATTGCATTTATAAGTTCGATCTGTTCGCTCCATTTCACAAAAATCCCACTGTCTTTATTTGACCGAACTGAATTAGTTATTTGACCAACACTATTTAGTTCCATTCAAACCACTCCCTCTAATTGAGAATAAAATTCATAATCATTATTTCAATTTTTTGATATAAAACACAGAAATTGAGTAAATCCATTGAATTATTTAATATATTATCAATTATAACAAACAAATTTACATTTTCAAGTAATAATTATTATAATTACTAAATAATAATTATTATAAATTAATGATAACTTTTCTCATTTGTTTTTATGATTTTTTTATTCTTTGTCATTAATTGGAGTGGTTCTCTGATCCATACCCTTTAGTATAATAAATGAAGCTTGGAAAAGTTCGATAAATCCAAAGCGCAAGGAGTACTTAATATGTGATAAAAACTTAAACAAGAGCACGTGGAGATCTATGTAGACTTAGCAGTTGGATCTCTAGAATATCCATACCTCGGAATTTTTCTAAATTCCGGAAATAAAAAAGCTAGAAGATCGAAATTGTTCACTCTGATCTTCTAGCTCTTAAATTTGCCCTTTACATTATTACTGTGAAACCAATTCCTTAAGCATATCTGAGGTAACCGGTCCTAACAGCTTTTTTTTAACAATCCCCTTTCTATCAATAATAAAGGTTGTCGGTATCCCAATAATTTGATACGTCTTTGAAACTTCCCCATGCACATCTAGTCCAACTTGAAATGGAAGTTCAAGGTCTTTCACAAATTGAATGACTACATTTTCACTTTGTTCTGATGATGTAACATTCACACCTAAAAGCTCAACGTTTAATGACTTAGCCTCTTCCCGAAATTTAATGAGCTCTTCCATTTCTTCTTGGCAATATGTACACCAGGTAGTCCAAAAATTCACAACTACAATTTTTCCAGTATAATCAGATAAATTGAATGCTTTCCCCTCAACCGTTTTTAAGGTGAAATCGACTGCCTTTTCTCCTTCGATCATTATCCTATTTTCAGCTGCATCTACGATTTCTGAGATAAACAAATTACTTATAAGGAAACCCAAGATCATGCTGACTAACAATTTTTTATTCAGCTCAATCACCCTTTTGACAAAAGTTTTTAAAACATTTTTTTATTAGTTTCTGCTAAATTGAACGAAACATACAATTCTAATTGAACTATACGCAATCCGTTCCAATCAACCAATTAAAATTTGTTATAAAATGAACAATCGCTTAGAAAAAGAGCCTTTTTATTAAACCAAAAAGACGGTTCGCACTAACGCTCACCGTCTATCTAAAATTAATATGTAAATTTTCTTTTCATGAAATAAACACTTATTCCTAATTTTCTACAGATTGTAACATAATGCATTAACATCATGAGCACAGCACCCATGTTCATACCTAAAATGATCCCTTTCATATGAAGAAACTCTAATGATCCCAATACATACATCATCCCAAATGATATCACATGGGACCATATCGTATGAAAGAGCGCATCCTTTACTAGACCTAATCCAATTAAATAAGCTTGCATTGGAATAATAAAGAAATGAAAGAGAAAATATGGCCAAAGTAGTTTTAAGTAAAATGATGCAGAGGTTGATTTAAAAAACAAATGTGTTAAAGGCTCTGCAAACATATACATAGCAACAACAGCAATAGTCCCGTACACCATCGTAATCATCATGGCCTGCTTTAATAAACGAATTAGCTTGCTTGAATCATTATTTGCATATGCTTCAGAGACATTCGGTATAAGCATGATCATTAAAGAATGGCCGATAAATGCAGGGAAAAATCCAATCGACATCGCCACTCCCGCGAGCATTCCATAATGCTCATTCGCCATTACACTTGAAAACCCAGCACCAATTAATGCTGCTTTTACTAAAAACGGCTGGACAGCATGTGTAAAAGAATGGAACAGCCTTAATCCAGTTGTTGGAAATGAAACTGCAAACAGTGCTTTTCTCACCTTTTTTCCTTTTATAAATTGCTTAGGTTCTTTTCTTAACATTTGATATTGAAGAAAGTATGCAGCAACTAAATAGGTGCATACAAGAAGTTCACTTGCAATTAAAGTAGTTAAGGCAATTAGTAATGCCATCTGTAAATCAAATTGGAAGGTTTGATATACCCAATTTAAGAGTAAAAGTTGGGCAACCTTTTTAATAAAATTGGAGAATGCTATCTTCCCCATATGCTGTACTCCCATAAAATAACCTCTTGCAATAGAAGAGAACGAAACAATTGGAATGAGTAGCACAACCAACCACTTTATGTAAGGATGATATCCTTGAAAAACTGGTATATATGGGATAAGCAGTGTAGTAGCTATAACAAAGGCAATTGTAAATAATAAGGTTAAAAAAAGCGTATGCTTTAGCATATGGTAATGTGTTTCACGTTGTTTCTCAGCAATAAATTTCGAAATTGAAATTGGAAGCTCTAAACTGGCAATAATGACAACAAAAAAGATCATTGGAAGAATTGTCATATATAAGCCCATTCCTTCCTCTCCTAACTCTCTGGCCAAAATCATATTAACGAAAAACTCGAGACATTCTCCAAAAAAAGCAGCTATCACAAGTAATAATGTACCTTTAACAAATGAATTCATGATGTCGTCCTCTCATAATAAACTAGTCCATAATTAAAACATATGAGACAAGACATCAAAATATTATTGGAATGCATAAGCATTTAGGAGAGTTGATCTAAAATAGATGTTGTTTAGACTAATCGATTACACCTGTTTCTGAAATAACAACGTCAGCTTTGACATCTACGGTCAATTCTTGAATCCTATCACGCCATTCATCAATGTTAAAGCTCCGTGATTGTGAGCGAATATCATCGCCTATTCCAAGCGGGTCAATTTTTAATTCTTTGAATTTCTCAATAAGTACTAAAGATTCCTTTTCTACTTCATCCTTAAAAGATTTTGTAACGTCTTTAACAACCTTTGGAGTGATCTTCTTTCCTGTATATTCATTTATAAAACCTTCTATATGCACAGAAATTTCTACCTTAAGTGGCTCAGTTGAGACTAAATTTAACTTTCTTGAAGTTGAAATACTCTTAATTCCTGCTTTTTCCCCTGATTCTGAAAGGTTTAAGGTATATGAACCTTTCGAGTATTGATCAGCTAATACCTTAAAGAAAAGTAATTTATCATTTGATATCTCACCAACTAGCTTTACATTATCAAATAATGCTAAACCATCAATTTCAATGCCATTATTATTATTTTTAAGAATCGGCAAGTAAGGATCCTGCCCTTTGGAATAATATTGAAACAAAAACAAATGTAAATTTGTTCTTGGTAAATCACGATATAGTTTATTTTGCATGATTAAGTCTGATAAAAATCTTGAAGCACCTTGAGTTCCAAAGTCTGCTCCTAAAATATTTTTAGAATCCCCTCTCGTAACAGCTAATAAAAGCCTTTCACTGATTGAAGCATCACGTTGTAGTGTATCAACAAGATCCGTTACTCCAGACTTTGATAACTCTTCACCAAATAAGACAATTTGTAACTTACCTAGCACTAGTGGATCTGGGGACTTTTTTTGCATATCTGAAATAATGTCTCTACTCATTTCAGACTTTCCCTCTAATTTATAATCTTGTACTGGCTGATCCTTCAAATAGGTGTTGATAATAGCAGTTCCTTCAATACGATTATCCTCGGATTTATCAAAACCAGTAACAGTAATCAGATTTACATCATCAATTATTTCCTTCTCCACACAACCTGTTAATAGAAGAATAATAACTAAAAGGAAGAATTTTTTCATTAAATTTTCTCCTTTCCTTTGCGAACTTTTCGAATGATGAAAGTAAGAAAAAATATGATTGGAATATAGACAAACATAATATAAAAACCTATTTGACCAATGATATCATTTATTAAACTAATTTCTGCTCGTGTTTGATAGAAATTCACACAAAAATATGCAATCATAAGCACGAAAAGGAGGGAATATTTTTGATTAAATGCAAATGCATCTTTTAAACAACGACTTGCAGCCCAGAAAGATAAACAAATATTTGGTAGGATAATAATACTCCAATTAGCAATTCCTATGTATTCAAATCTCTCAACAAACGGTAATTCAATAATTTTCCATATTGTTAAAGTAGCCCAGACATTTTTCCCAAGCTGTTCCTCACTAAAATAAATGATTGTAATGATACAAATAAAGGTATATACAAACGTACTAAAGGCAACTGCTAGATGCGCCCATTTTTTTGATTTTTGAATATTTTTTATAAATGGATAATAAACAAGCAGTGCTTCAAAGCCAATTATCGTTAATGACATCTTTTTAGTTGATATGGCTATATCTTTTACTGAATGATCAAATATCGGAAATAAATTCTTTATATCAGCAAATTGGAGTGGGAATAAGAATGTAAAAAGTAGATAAAAAGGCAACACTACTCCAAAAAAACTTATTCCTGTTACAACTCGAAAACCACCACTAATTATGTAATAGACTAACAAAAAAAAGATAAATGAAAACACCCAGATATTAATGTCAGGAAACATCCATACCTCAAGAATTTCAACATAGGTTCTAAGTACAGTGATCGCCATAAGACTAAAATACAACGATAAAAGAATGCTAAAAAATCCACCAACCCATTTTCCAAATATCTCCTTATGAACCGTCACAATATTACCGTTAGAATTCTGTAAAATTCGGTAAATCATCCATAAGGAAGCATGTACGAGTAGGCCTGACAAAATAACAGCAATCCAAGCATCTCTTCCAGAGTTTTCTGCAATTATTCGTTGAAACCCTAATACACCTACTCCGAATTGCAGTGAATGGATTAAATAAAACACCAAAAAATGCGATACCTGAAAGCGCTCTGCAATTTTAATCATAGACCTTTCACCTCACTTACTCATCGATGTCTTTGTTCTTTTTAGCATTTTCAGATGAAAAACGCTTTGGTTTATTAGTACGTAATTGTTGTGGTCGTTTTGACATTAATGAAAATGGGAGCCTGATAAGGGCATCCTTCATATCAATTGTTCTGGGTGGATAAATTGGCTCTAAAAAAGGTCTTCCTAAAGATGTTAACCTTAACAAATGTGCTGTCAAAAAACTAAAGCATATAACTATGCCAAGCAAACCAAACCATTGTGCAAAGAGTAAAAATGGAAATCTAAGCATCCGGATCGTATTACCCATAGCATAAATTGGTGTTGTAAATGAAGCTAGTGCAGATAGAGCTACAATAATAAGCAAAATGTTACTCGTTAAACCAGCCTCAACTGAAGCTGTTCCGATAACAATCCCTCCAACGATACCAATTGTCTGACCAACCTTCGTTGGCAATCTCGCTCCTGCCTCTCTTAATAATTCAATTGTTAATTCCAAAAATAATGCTTCTAATATAGGTGGCAACGGAACATCCCTACGAGATGAGATAAGAGTGTTTAATAAATCACTTGGGATTAATTCATAATGATAAGTTAAAGCCGCTACATAAACAGGTGTTACCAATATCGAGAATGCAACTGCAAATAGACGAATTAAACGAAAAAATGAGGCACTAAGCCAATTATAAAAATAGTCATCAAAAGCTGAAAAAAATTCAACTAATGTAGTTGGTCCAATTAGTACATGAGGAGAACCATCTACAATAATCCCAATCTTTCCTTCAGCAAGTATAGATGAGACCCTGTCAGGGCGTTCTGTATCCAAAAGCTGCGGGAAAGGTGAATTGTGATTATCTGAGATCATCTGTGAAATAAAAGAGCTATCACTGATTTGATCAAATTGTATATCTTTTATTCGTTGTATTACTGTATGTACATTCTGTTCATCACATATATCCTCAACATATAAAATCGCAAGCTTCGTATTAGATAAATCCCCAACCTTCATTTCAAAAATTCGCAATTTATCACTAGTTACCCGTTTTCTAATCAAGTTAATATTTGACTCAATCGATTCAACGAATGCCTCTTTTGGACCAACAACACTAAATTCTACTTCTGGAAGTGATACATCACGAGCCTTATTTATTGTTGCCTTAACAAGAGCACAAGGTAGACCATATTCAGACAAACATACTACTATATACCCCTCAAGAAGCTTTTCCTTAATCACATCTGTATCAATTGTAAGTATGATATTTTCAATAGGGATCCCTTTTTTTAACTCCTCTAATGTTTTCCATTGATCACTTTTCAAGAAAGGCATGATTGTTTGTTGAAGTGTTTGTACATCAACTAATGTTCTTATATATGAAACCCAATATTTCACATGATTTGTACCATCTTGATATTGAAGAAAATCAGATGACATTCTAAATCGTGCAAATACTGTTGCTAATGAAGGCTTATCTTTGCCACTTTCATATTTCATTTTATCCATTTGTCACACCACACGCTTCTTTATTCTTAACAAATTGCCCGTTTATTCAACATGTACGACCGATTATCTTTATTCTTAATAGCATGCCAACTATGTATGGAATTATGCACCAATAATAGAAAGCCTTGCTTAGCGATCTAGCATTATCCTTATAATTACAACAAAAAGAGGATGACCTTATAAGATCATCCTCTTTAGTAATAAGCTTTATTTTCAAAAATTACTTCGCAAATACATGGTTACCAATTCTAACTGTTACTTCACGTGATGTAATCCACGTACTTTTTGCTGTTTTAGGGTTATAGAAGTACAATGAATGGTTACCCATGCCACGGAATGCTAGTGCTTCCTGAACAGCTTCCTTTGATTTAGCATCTGCTGGTTCATTAATCGCACCATCTTGTACCGGTGAAAATGCATAATAACCTTGATCTTTTTGATGAATAACACTCTTAATATCATTTGGGAATAATTCACTATCAACACGATTCAATACAACAGATGCAACAGCGACCTTACCTGCATATGATTCTCCTTTAGCTTCTGCATGTACAAGTCTTGCTAATAAATCTTTTTCTGCTGCTGTAATTGTTTGAGGTATAACTAATTTTTCTCCTACCAATAGTAATGGTGTTGATTTTTTATTTGTCGACATTAACGATTTGACAGACACTCCATGCTTCTTACCAATTAACCAGAACGTATCACCTGATTGAACTTGGTGTGTTGTTGCAGCACTAGCTTTTGATTGTGGAGCTGACATCGCAATGAGCGATAAAGCTAATGTTGAAACAGCAACAAGTTTTAAGATTGTCTTTTTCATATTTTCGTAACCTCCTAAGGTACAAGTTTCTAATTTTATTAAGCTATCGTTCTCTTGGCTACATGAACAAGACTAACAGGTTTATCCTTACAGGACATCCCTCAATTTATGGTAGGTATTCCAAAACTTTATGATTTTGTCACGGACATAAAACATTAATCCCTTGCCCCTTCTAAATTCAGTCAATATATATCTTTTTTCTCAAATGATTCAATTTAAACAATCTTCTTCCTTTTTAAATTTTAATACTTAAAAAGAATGCTTAATACGGCAAAGAGCCAAGAAGTTAATTCCTTAACTTCTTGGCTCTTTTAAATATCGATAGATGATACTCCCACCTTGTTGTGCGATTCCGCGAAAATGCTTAAAATCTGTTCGATTAATTAATATATTTCGAAAACTTAGAAACAGATCCTTCCCAACATGGTATTCATGTAATTCACCACTTTTAAGCTTATCTAATATCTCATGAATCGTTCGTTCATCCATAGCCATACCCTCCTATAATCAATCGAAATTATCTTATATTTTATTTTACCATTCCTCAAGTAAACACTTGTACAACAATTCAATTAGCTGACTTCGTCTTAAATTGTGCCATTCAATTGGTATCACCGTATTATCAGTCTTGTAACCAGCTTTTTAATCGAGCAAATTCTCTTCTTGCATCCTGCATGCCTAGTGAATATAAATGTTCAAGCTTTTTGGGATTCCGTTCGATTCTACCTACTTTAAGATTATTACTAGGTCTAATCACAAAAGCAGATCCATTCTTCTCCTGCTTTTCAATATAAGCAACTGTTTCATTATACATCTCATACCTCGTTAAAACCGCTTCAATGAGCTTTGGATACTTGCGATAGGAACGATTAAGAAGCCATCGAATATTTGACTTTTTCTTTATGTAAGATCCCTCTTTCGTTAAAATTACCACATTCTTTTTGTTTCCATCACTTTCTGCTTTCTTTATAGGAATAGAATCTACTATGCCACCATCTAATAACGCTTTACCATTGTATTCAACAATTGGTGCTATAAAGGGTAATGAACTAGATGCTCGAATAATGGTTAATAGATCCTTTCCATAGTCCGCTCTGTTAAAATAATGCGGTAACCCTGTATGACAATCTGTTGTAGCTACTACAAACTCCTCAGATCCACGATAAAACATATCAAAGTCAAATGGAACGATTCTTTTTGGCATTTCGTCAAAAAGAAAATCCATTCCAAATAGTTGACGGTGCTTTAAAAAATTTTGAAATGATAGATAGTTAGGATGTGTAATATAATCAATATTCACTTTACGATTTCTACCTTTTTGTCTTGAAAGATATGATGCTCCAAAGCAAGCACCTGCTGATACCCCAATAACATAAGGAAAATATAGCTCTTGTTCCATAAAATACTCTAAGACACCAGCAGTATAAATTCCTCTCATCCCTCCACCTTCTAATACTAAACCTGCCCCTGTCATAATAAACGCTCCCTTGAATCAATATTATTTAAATATATCATACATAATCATTTCCCTCTTATAAAACGTGTTGATTATTGTCATTAATTGTTGGTTAATGATGAATATCCATCATCTGTAAAGTTTTTTTCACTAAATAGAATGAAAGGCTTTACTTACTAGAAAAAATAGTGTTAAATAATGCTAATAAAGTGTTTTACAGTTTATAAATTAGTGCCTAAGGCTCAAGGCGCCAGCAAATACTTAGATTGATTAGAGTAAGACAAATAGAGATCCTGATCGTCGAAGAATATGTAAAGGAGCGAGGCAATGAAAATCGCTAAAGTTGGAAGTATCATTGAATTTAGAGAAGGATTAACAGGTGTTGTTGAAAAGGTTAATGAAAATTCTGTAATTGTTGACTTAACCTATATGGAAAACTTCAGAGATTTAGATCTTGATAGACGTACAGTTGTAAATCACAAAAACTATAAAATTGTTAAAGACTCATTCTCATAATATAAAGCAAAACGCGAAGAATATTTCATTCTTCGCGTTTTGCTTTTGTAAAAACATCATTTATCTATTATCAACCGTTTCAGGATACAAGTCATGATTCATTAAGCGATAGCTCGCCATTTCTTCATATTTTGTTCCTGGCTTCCCATAGTTTGTATAAGGATCAATTGAAATCCCACCTCTTGGCGTGAATTTCCCCCATACCTCAATATAACGAGGATCCATTAACTCAATAAGGTCATTCATGATGATATTCATGCAGTCTTCATGGAAATCCCCGTGGTTTCTAAAGCTAAATAAATATAATTTTAATGATTTACTTTCAACCATTTTTTGATCTGGGATATAGCTAATGTAAATTGTTGCAAAATCTGGTTGATTTGTTATTGGACATAAAGATGTAAATTCAGGACAATTGAATTTTACAAAATAATCTCGATTAGGATGTTTATTATCAAATGATTCTAAAATTTGTGGTGAATACTCAAATAAGTAATTTACACCTTGATTACCAAGGAGTGTAACATCTTTCAATTCTTCATTTTTTCTACCAGCCAATTTCCCATTCCTCTTTTCTATATTTATTAAACTCCGCGCTTATTTCCCCAGACTAATGTATGAAGTTGAGGTAATACACGGACATTATTAAGTTGTGAATCTTCAATTACTTGATCAATTAACCATTTATATTTTTCTAATAAAGTTTGAACAAGACGATCCGTTTCTGCTGTGTGAACATTTTCATTACCTACTTGAAGATAAAATGGAATCTCAGGATAACGGAGATGAACACATTTTGCAAAACTCAAGTCTTCTGTATGAAATACAACAACCTTTAGGCTTAACGAATTATGCTTATTTGAATTAGTTAGTGTATTGATTATTTCATCAAGCTTCGTAAAATCAGTTTTCATTCCAGAACTAGGTGGTTTTGGAGAAATTGTTAGATCATCGATACTTTTCAGCCATTCTTGATATTTACTGCCCTGTGTTTCAATCGCGATTTTTTTCCCTTTCTCCTTCAGCAGATGAACAAAATCATCCAAATTTGCTAATAGAGCAGGATTCCCACCAGAGATCGTCACATGTGAAAAACGATTACCACCTAATTCAGTCAGCTCTGACCAAATTTCTTCAGCTGTCATCTGTCTAATATCATTCTTTGCTGAGCCATCCCATGTAAAAGCAGAATCACACCAGCTGCATGAATAATCACATCCGGCAGTTCGAACAAACATTGTCTTTTGTCCAATCACCATCCCTTCACCTTGGATGGTCGGACCGAATATTTCTAATACAGGAATCTTCTTCACTGCTGTTCCTCCTTTTGTTTCGGACGGAACACGACATAGCTTGTTGGTGTTTCCCTTACAAATACTTGGACACATTTCGGTTTATTTACTTTTGTATCAAGCTCCCTTTGAATCACTTCCCAAACCGCTCGCGCCATCCCTTCAGTTGTTGGAAAAAAATTCGGGTCCTTATCAGAAAATAACTCTGTATGATCATTTAAAATAGTGTGGTCAAAACGATCATGAATTAGTTTTTTGATACCTGAGAAATTCACTAAAAAGCCAGAATCATCAAGGTCATCACCTGCAATGGTTACATTCACAAAATACGTATGACCATGAACTTTTTGGCATTTTCCAGCATCTTCATGTGGGATATAATGTGCTGCTGCAATATGCATATCCTTATTTAGCTCAAATTGATAATTGTGTTGTACTTGAGGGTATATTTGTTGAATCATTTTTCAACCACACCTTTTTTAAGTAAAAATTCATCAAGACCATTTTTTCTTAATCTACATGCAGGGCATTCTCCACAGCCTTCAGCAATAATGCCGTTATAGCAGGTTAATGTCTTCTTACGGATAAAGTCAAGTACACCAAGATCATCTGCATGCTTCCATGTTTCTGCTTTATTAATCCACATTAATGGTGTATGAATGACAAATGGTTTATCTAAAGCTAAATTCAGCGTTACATTACAGGATTTAACAAATGCATCTCGACAGTCAGGATATCCACTAAAGTCAGTTTCACACACACCAGTAACGATGTGTTTGGCTCCAATTTGATTAGCTAAAATGGTAGCAAATGATAAAAATAGTAGATTTCTACCTGGAACAAAAGTTGACGGCAGCTCGCCATCCTTATGTTCGATTTCAATGTCTTCTCTTGTTAAAGCATTTGGTGCGAGTTGATTTAACAAAGACATATCTAAAATATGATGCTTTATTCCAAGTTCTTCTGTTATTGATTTCGCCACATCGATTTCTAAGCTATGGCGTTGATTATAATTGAATGTTACCGCGACAACTTCTTTAAATTGCTTTAATGCCCAAAATAGACATGTTGTACTATCTTGACCACCACTGAATACAACAACTGCCTTTTCATTTTTCATCAAAAACCGTTCCCTTCTTTTGATGTATAATCAATCGTTCATTACACATACTGTAAGAACCTATTATTTTTTCACAATAAAAAAAACACCTTCGAAGAAGTTTCGAGGTGTCTAGCGCATTGTTCATTCTATAATAAAACTATATCAAAGATATGGTAGTTTTTTATAGAGGGTTGGGCTAGAACCTCTCCCGATCTCTAAGAATCGGATTTGTTCTTAAATTTTCAACTTAGAAAATATATCACGAATGAATTTTTTTTGCAATGATATTGTTAGTGGGGTGTATAAGATGTCAATTAGACAACTCATCATTCGTGTTAGGACTAGCTTTTGGTATTTGCCAACTGTTTATGGGGTCTTAGCATTTATTATTGCTATCATAAGCATGCTATTCGATCGTTTTTTAGCACGTCAATCATTTTATTCAAGTATTCCAAACGTATTCTTATCAGATATGGATCTTGCTCAAACGATCTTAAGTTCATTATCTACTTCATTACTAACAATGACAACGATCACCTTCTCATCAATTCTTGTTGTTTTAACAACGTATTTATCCCAATTTTCTCCGAGAGCTCTTCAGAACTTTATAACCGATCATCATACACAGCGAGTATTAGGGATTTTCATTGGCGGGTTTATTTATACGATTATTTTATTGTTACTAGTAAGAGAAAATGATACAAGTACATTATTCATCGTACCTACTTTTGCGATTTTTGTGTCCATTATTTGTTTAGGTATGTTTGTATTCTTTATTCATCATGTTACTACCTGGATTAAGGTAAGTAATTTAATCTTTCATATTACAATGAAAACGATGAACTCTATACATAATCATTATGTAGGCGAAAATGAATTTCAAGCTGAATCACCATGGAAGAATTGGGAATATGAAGAATTAACAACTGTTAAACCTTATTTACTAATTAGTAAAAAGTCTGGCTATATTGAATACATTGAAATAGAGAAAATAATTTCTCAAGCCACACAAGATAATTGTATTCTTAAAATCGAACAGGACTTAGGAAATTACGTTGATCAAACTACTCCGCTTTTTTCGATTTGGAACCTTGATGATCTTAGTAAAAGTCATCGATATTTATCACTTATTACCATTTCTAATGACCAAGAGCCTGTACAGGACATTAAATTCGGTCTACAAAAATTGGTTGAAATTGCCCTCAGAGCAGTTTCACCAGCGATTAATGATCCTTATACTGCAATCAATAGTATGAACCATTTAACTAAAATTTTGTCATTATTAGGACAGAAACATTTAGAAATACCTTTCCATTATGATCAACACCAACAGCTACGTGTTATTTTTGAAAAACCTTCGTTCTCTGATTATTTATATGAGTGCTTTTATCAAATTCGTCATTATGCAAAAGAGGATGTTTCAGTAATGGCTGCGCTATTAAAGGGATTA
The DNA here is from genome assembly GCF_014217835.1 of Metabacillus sp. KUDC1714. Classification (NCBI taxonomy): domain Bacteria; kingdom Bacillati; phylum Bacillota; class Bacilli; order Caryophanales; family Bacillaceae; genus Metabacillus; species Metabacillus elymi. Next base: position 3,963,218 of record NZ_CP055263.1, on the reverse strand, counting down.
TCCTTTATCGCTCAAGGGAACTCACCATTCATTAAAGGTGTGATATGGGAGTTTTCTCTTTATATCGTCGAAGGTTTAAGAGAAGTTAACTGGTTGTCAAAAGATAGGGAATTTTTAAATATCCAATTAAAAATCCTTGCTAATGTGTGTGATAAACAAAAACGTGAGAAGGAGTTGATGTTAAGGTAATTAGCAAATCAATCATTTTGAATTTACATACAAAAAACAGGTGAAAAAGCATCACCCGTTTTTGTATTAGCGTCACTATTTATTTTCCTTTTTTCCCGCTTCACCAGCAAGTTCGTCAAACGATTTTACTTTACCATGAGGATTTTGAGATTGTTTACGGACAGCCCATTGACGTTCCTGTTGAGATTTTGATTGTGTCATTGTCACCAAACTCCTTTATATCGATTTTTCGAATAAATTGGCAGGAAGGCCTCGTAAAAGAAGCTTCTTTTTATATTCTCCTGTAGCTGTATTTTCATTCTTATAGATCTTTTGAGGAATCATTGCTTTTAGCGAAGATAAGGAAAAGACCTACGATAATTAATAAAACTGGCCAAAATGATAAAACATTAAATGGAAGTAAATTTTGTAGAATAAACACAGTCCCCAAACAAGATAATATGAAAATCGGGATTAAAAGACCAAAATTACGACCGCCAAACAACGATAGCTAATCCTAATGATTGCAAAGAAAATAAAACACCTAAAGCTACTAAACAAAATCCATAAATACCCTTACCATTTTTCAATATATAATCCCCTTTTAAAAATGTAGTATTAGCACCATAACTATATGAAAGCATAAGAACATAGTAGAACAACCTTATGTCATATTCTTATTTTCCCATACACATTTGGTACAAATATTATTCCGTTAATTAAGACGTTTAATGGGATCAATAGGTTTCAAAACTTCAGTTAAAAGAAAAAAGAACTTACAAATGTAAGTTCCTTATGAAGTGGCTATTTTTTTTTCAAGTAAAGCTGGATTTGATAGTACTTCTTGTTGTTTTTTAGTGATTTCGAGATATCGGATATGATGGTTTTCCATTTCAGTTACCTTAAAGGTATGTGAGCCAAATTCCACAAATCCACCCGTTTTAATATCATATTGTTCTGTTAAAACCCAACCACCAATTGTATCAACGTCAGAGTCATCAATCTCTATACCAAATAAGTCGTTTATTTCGCTAACAAGTACTTTACCGTCAATAATATATTTCGAATCGTTGACCTTTTGGATAAGCGGTACCTCATCCGCATCAAATTCATCACGAATTTCACCAACGATTTCTTCTAAAATATCTTCTACGGTAACAAGACCAGCGGTACCACCATATTCGTCAATTAAAATTGACATATGAATTCTCTCTTTTTGCATTTTCAATAATAATTCCTGAATCGGAATTGACTCAGGCACTTGAATAATCGGGCGAATATACGTATCAATGGAAAAAGAATGCTGTTCTTTTAGATGAATAAGATCTGTAAAAATTTCTTTAATATTTACAATTCCAATAATATGGTCTTTGTCGCCATCTACAATAGGATAACGAGTATATTTTTCATCTTTAATTATCTCTAACTGTTCCTTGATTGGTGCATCGATTGATAAGGAAATAATTTCTGTACGAGGCACCATAATTTCTTTTGCAATTCGATTATCAAATTCAAAGATTTTATTTACATACTTAAATTCAGACTGATTAATTTCTCCGCTTTTATAGCTTTCAGATAAAATGATCCTAAGCTCTTCCTCACTATGAGCAAGTTCGTGTTCTGAAACAGGCTTAAAACCAAATATTCCTGTAACAAATCGGGCAGATCCGTTTAAAGCCCAAATAAACGGGTACATTATACGATAGAAGGCCATTAATGGTCGAGCGAACCATATGCTAATTGCTTCAGCCTTTTGAATAGCAACCGTTTTTGGTGCTAACTCACCAACTACAACATGTAAAAAGGTAATGGTAGAAAACGCGATGACAAATGATAAAACAGTAGCCACAGAATCTGGCAGCTCAAAACGTTCAAATAATGGTGTTAACAAATGTTCAATCGTCGGTTCTCCAAGCCACCCTAATCCTAATGCTGTAATGGTTATTCCTAACTGACAAGCTGACAAATATTCATCAAGATTATCAATGACTTGTCTTGCCGCACTTGCCTGTTTGTTTCCTTCTGCAATTAATTGGTCAATACGAGAGCTCCTAATTTTAATTATCGCAAATTCAGAAGCAACGAAAAAACCCGTAAGAGCGATCAAAATTGCAACAAGCAACAAATTTACTATGTCCAAATAAGCTTCCTTACTCCGTCCTAAGAACGGAAAAGGAGTCACCTCCTGAGAGTTAAATCTTAATATTTATTCAATTACTATGAATCTTTTATATAGCGTCCGCTTGGAGTACAATAAGGGATGCTATTAGTCTATTTAATTTTAACTCTGCCCCATATTATCACCCCACAGTTTTTATTAGAATAATCATAATACGAAATAAAGTAAACAGTCAAACATAACACTTAGTCGATTTCTTAAATAAATATGTGATAAACCGTTTAAAAATACCTTTTCCAATGAAAAATCACGTATTATGACCTTAAATGAGTGATACAGCTAAAATTGTTAAACTTTTACTCTTTTCCAGTGAAATATTGCTGACTTTCCACTGGTAAACCAATACTTAATTATGGGTTCCTAAGTAAAAACAAAAATAGAGTAACCAATCAATTATTGATCACTCTATTTGAACAGGTTGGGATCTCAGTTTTTTTAAAAATTTAAAGTATTAAATTTTTATTGTTATATAAAAATCTTCATATGTATCTAAATAGAAGTCAGCCCCTTCTGCTTCATTCTGAAACAAACATGTATGCAGGCCAATTTCTTTTGCTGGGACTATATCGAGGACACGATCTCCTACAGCTAAATCTAATTTATACTTATCATGTAAGTAACGATATGCAGTAGGATCAGGTTTTCTTGGAAACCCATCGTCTCCAGCTACAATTTCTTGAAAGTAATGATTCCAACCAAAATAATCAAGAATTGTTTGAACTTCTTCTCTCGGTTTATGTGTCATAATGACATTTAGATTTGATTGTTTTAAAACGTCTTCAACAAATGGAAATGGTCGTTTTTTTTCTGGCGATATTGCTCGTTCCTTCAGTTTAAATTCAGCTATTTGATCTTCTGATAGTTGAAAGAAAGCTGTTGCATGTGTAAAAGATTTCTTAAGTTCTAAAAAAATTTCATCAGGTGGAACACTCCCCTTTAATACTTCGTGCAAAACATTTGTAAATGCTTTGTAAGTATCAAATAATGTTCCATCGAAGTCCCATAAGATGTTCAACATTGTCTTCCTTTCATTGTAAAAAATCTATTTTTTAATTCCACGATAACGAGCAGTAGTTAGCTCAATAATATACGGCTCAAGATCTGGCATTTTTGCAAGCCTAGCTAATTGGATTGCAAATTCTATATCATATGGCACTCGTACAAATTGAATTGAGAAGCTAGAACTTTTCTCAGAAAAACCATATTGTCCCTCTAAAATAACATAAGAAGCTTGTGTTACATCAAGAGGATTACCCACACTACCAGTATTAAATAACGTTTTACCTTGAATATGCTGAATAAAGGCGTTGTGAACATCACCATAACCAACTATATCTGGCTGTTTATTTTTCACACCTGTATGAACTGAATTCTCAAACATACTTAACCTTTTTTCAACAGAGTCCCAAGGTTGAATACGTGTATATAAGCTAAATGGTGATGCATGGAATAATCGAATGGACCTACCACTCATATAAAAATCAAACGAAAATGGAAGAGTTTCTAAATAAATACATTGTTCATTTCTAAGTTTGTTTTGGTGCCATTTTAATGTTTCAAATTCTGTTTCCTTTGTAATAAAGTCGTCCCAATTTCCTTTAACAACAACCTCACAAACCTCTCGTATCCTATCAATAGCGGCGCTTGAATCGGGCCCTTTTCCTACTAAATCACCTAAACAAAAAATGCGTTGGATTTGCCTGGAATGAATATCCTTTAAAACTGCATCAAGAGCAGGGATGTTGCCATGTATATCAGATATTATCGCAATACGTTCCAAAATACCCCTCCAAATCAAATAATTAAACGATTCGACCTCTTAATATTATCATACAGTAACTACTTTCTTGGTGCTTTTTTTACAATTAATAAAGCTAGCGTTCCTAAACAAACATAGCCAAAAATTGGGTATAATGATGAAATCAATGAGCTGTACCCGATCTTACTAATAAATGCAGCGATACACAAAATTGCACATACGATTATCATGCGCGGAATTTTCAAATAGGTTGCCACTTGTTTTTCAAGTCCAAATAGATTGCCAATAACTGATGTGAAGACCTCACCATAAATGACAGCTATATATATGAAGTAAAATGCATAAAACGTTGTTTTCATTACTTCTGCCATCGGGATATCAAACTGCGTTAAACTTGGCAAAGTTGAAAGAGCAATATGACTACTAATTAATATAACTGTTAAAAAAAATCCACCTAGCATTCCACCTCTTTTTAAAACTTTCTCATCATTAATCTCACTAGCTAGCGGAACTAGTACTGCTGAAGCCATTGTCAAATTAAAGGCAGCATAAGAAAATGCAGATAAAATCCATTTGAATGAAGCGGATGTTTCAGAAGGTATTAAATATAATGGGTCAAGGGAAAAAGATTGAAATGCTAGCATCACACTAAATAGAATTAACATAGGAACCACAATGATGTTTACGCTGAATAATCCCTTAATACCAAAAGCCATCACAGCAATAGTTAGCAAAATCGTAATGATTACTCCTAACCTTATAGAAAGGTCAAGCTGTTCCTTAAAGATTGCACCTGCACCTGATAGCATAATAGATGTTAAGCCCAAGAGAACGATCAACATAAAAACATTCACAAAGCCGCCAATCTTAGCGCCAAATAAAAAAGTCATTAAATCTTGATAGGATGTTGCCTTTATTCTTTTTGATAAGATGAGCATTTTCGTTCCAATTGATATAAAAAGAAAACCGGCTAAAAGAATTCCTGCTAGTCCAAAAACACCGTACTTCGTGAAAAATTCAACGATTTCCCTACCTGTCGCAAACCCAGCACCAACTACAGTACCAACGTAAACAGCTGCAACCTGAAGGGAAGAAACCCAAGATCTTCGCATCTAACACACCTCACTCAAGTTAAACAAAGCTTGTATCATTATATGAAGAAAACCCTAGATGATTCTTCCCTCTTCAAAACTATGAATTTTGGTAATACTTACAAATGAATTTTTAGAGTCTAAATACTTGAAAGTCAAAAAAGGTCAAAGTATACTATGGTCAAGGAAGGTCAAATCAAAGATCTTGTTTTTTTCACTTATTAGTCAGATAAGATCAAAGTTTCTTATAAAACAATAAAATTCAAAATTGAAAAGGGGTTTTCATTTATGATGTGTGAAAATTGTCAAAAAAACCACGCTACTGTACATGTAAACTTTCAAATAAATAAACAACAAAAACAAATCACATTGTGTCAGGACTGCTTCTCCGCTTATAAACAAACGATTCCTACTGGTGGCATAAATGGATTTTCTTCATATCCATTTGATTTATTTTTAAAAGGATTTCATTCAAGTCAACAATCACAAGGGGCACAACCACAAACTCAGCCTCAACATGGTAGTGGAATCCTTGATCAACTTGGTCGAAATTTAACACATGCTGCCCGTGCCGGTCTAATTGATCCAGTGATTGGCCGTGATGAAGAAGTAGAGCGAGTAATCGAGATTTTAAATCGACGCAATAAAAACAATCCTGTATTAATCGGGGAACCTGGTGTTGGTAAAACAGCTGTTGTCGAGGGTCTTGCGCTACAAATTGCGAATGGGACTGTTCCATCTAAATTAAGAAACAAAGAAGTGTACCTTTTAGATGTTGCTTCACTTGTGGCAAGCACCGGGATTAGGGGTCAATTTGAAGAACGGATGAAAAAAATCATAGATGAACTACAAAACCGTAAAAATATTATTTTATTCATCGATGAAATTCATCAGCTTGTAGGAGCTGGTTCTGCAGAAGGTTCTATGGATGCTGGAAACATATTAAAACCAGCATTGGCCCGCGGAGAGCTTCAAGTTGTTGGTGCAACAACTCTAAAAGAATATCGTACTATTGAAAAAGACGCTGCCTTAGAACGACGCTTTCAGCCTATTATTGTACAAGAACCTTCAATCGATAAAGCAGTAAGCATTCTAAAGGGAATCCAAGCGAAATATGAAAACTTTCATCACGTCACATACACGGATGAAGCGATTAATGCCTGTGTAACATTATCACATCGTTACATTCAGGACAGATTCCTACCTGATAAAGCTATTGATCTTCTTGACGAAGCAGGATCTAAAAAAAACTTAGCGTTATCTAACGTAAATGATGAACAGGTTAAGGTTCGCTTAGTTCAATTATCTAAACAAAAACAAGACGCAACAGAAAACGAAAACTATGAATTAGCTGCTAAATTAAGAGATGAAGAGGTTCGTTTAGAAGCTCAATTAAACCAACAGGGGAATCCTGAAAAACTGCTCGTAGATGTAGATGATATTCAAGCGATCATCGAGAAGAAAACGGGTATCCCAGTTGGCAAGCTTCATGAAAACGAGCAATCAAAAATGAAACATCTAGAACAAAACCTTTTAGAAAAGGTGATTGGCCAAGCAGAAGCGGTTAAAAAGGTAACAAAGGCAATTAGAAGAAGCCGCGCAGGCTTAAAATCAAAAACAAGACCAATTGGTTCCTTCCTCTTTGTTGGACCTACTGGAGTTGGTAAAACTGAATTAACAAAAACATTGGCAGAAGAGTTATTTGGTTCAAAAGATGCGATGATCCGTCTAGACATGAGTGAATATATGGAAAAACATGCCATTTCAAAAATTATTGGCTCCCCTCCTGGCTATGTTGGTCATGATGAGGCAGGACAACTAACGGAAAAGGTTCGCCGAAACCCATACAGTATTATCTTATTAGATGAAATCGAAAAAGCTCATCCTGATGTTCAGCATATCTTCCTGCAAATCTTAGAAGACGGAAGACTTACAGATAGCCAAGGTCGTACGGTTAGCTTCAAAGACACTGTTATTATTATGACAAGTAATGCAGGCGTTGGAGAAAAGCGAATCAAAGTAGGCTTCGAAACACCAACAAACGAAGCAATGCAAGAAAGCCAGCTTTTACATTCATTAGGCTCTTTCTTTAAGCCGGAATTCTTAAATCGATTTGATAACATTATTGAATTTTCTTCTCTTGAAAAGGAGGATCTATTCAAAATTGTTACATTAATGCTAGATGAATTATCAAATACACTAGCTGAACAAGAGGTCTTCTTATCCGCTACAGATCAAGCAAAAGAAAAGCTTGCATTTTTAGGCTATCATCCCGCTTTTGGAGCTAGACCACTTCGTCGTGTGATTCAAGAACATGTAGAAGATAAGATAACAGATCTTCTTTTAGATGAAGGTCAAATAACAAGTGTAACTATTGATGTAAAAAATGATGAAATTGTAATATCACAATAAACATGAGGAGGAGGACTTTTAAGTCATCCTCCTCCTATTTGTTTTCACCTAGATACTCATTACAACCTAAAACAATTATGTTAAAATTTTCATATACTATTTAGAATACATATTGATATGAGTCTATTTTCAACAAGTTTTAAATTGAATAAGAGTTCAAAGAAAGGAGTACATATGATTTTTTTTAGACGATTTTTCCTAAAAGTTGTACAAATGAATAATTGGATTCTCGTATTTGCAACCCTAGCCTTGGTATTTTCCAGCAGTTACTTCATTTATTTTTTAGAACCAGATACGTTTGCAAGTCCCTTTGAAGGGCTTTGGTGGACGATGACAACCGTTGCGACAGTTGGATATGGAGATGTGTCACCTACAACTGTTAATGGGAAAATATTTGCGATGATTTTATATGTTGTCGGTATTGGACTCATGACAATTTTCATCGGGAAAGTGATTGATTTCTTTAGTATTCGTAAACGTTTGAAGGAGGAAGGGAAATTGAAGGTCACAACGGAGAATCACATTATATTAATTAACTGGACGAAAAAAGCTGAAATTACATTAGAGGAGCTATTAAAAACGTTCCAAAATATCCGTATCGTTATTATTGATGAAAGTTTACCTAAAACACCTATCCTTCATGAACAAGTCGAATTTGTTAATGGGAATCCAGCTAATAATAATGTTCTCAATCAGGCGAATCTGCTTAAATGCAAATCGGTCATGGTGTTTTCACCAGATGGTTTGATGACTGCATCCCAATCAGATGGTCATACTTTATTAATTGCCTCAATGATCGAAGGTATAGGTAAAGAGTATAACCGCAATATTTACACCATTTGCGAGGTATCAGATTCAAATCATATTAACGCATTTGTTCACGCGAATGTTGAAGAATTTATTACAGCAAATGACACTGCCGCAAATCTTGCAGCACGTTCCATTCTTTTTAATGGCTCAAGTGAAATTATTAGACAGCTAACAAGTCAACAAGGTTATGATCTTTATTCAATTCCTAAAGAAAAGGAATGGCAAACCTATGCAGATGCTAGTCAAGCCCTTTCTTCTAAAGGCGCACTTCTTATTGCAAATGGAAATGATTTATCTATTATTAATCACCTAGATCATTCTATTCCAGAAAATGCGCAACTCTTTATTATTTGCAATCATACAACCTACCAACAGATTGTTTCTTAATTTTTGCTATAGAGCATATTCTACAGACAGGACAAAAGATGAGCCTCTTTTATCATTGTTTTCCTTTTTGGCACATATACATGCTATGAGGTGTTGACAATGCTAAAATACTCAATCTTCTTCCTTTTCATATCCTTCATTTTTCTTGTATTTAATGGTTCTGCTCTAGGATTTATTTTCTATCAAGAACGTCTTGGTGATTTATTCGGAATCATTTTATTTTGTGGTACAAGTTTACTGGGAGCATTATGTGCATCCATTGCTCTTGAAAAGAAATCATCTTATTATTCTAATCTCTTCTTTTATGGTCATCTTGTTGTCACATTTTTCCCTATCTATTATTGGGGGATTTCGAGACTATTATTGACTATTCATTAATACGTCATAGCTAAAAAAGGGTCTGATAACCATAACGTAACTTGTATAGCAACTCTCATCGAGAGCCTATATATTGCGTTTTTGGGATCAGACCCATTGTTTTTTAATCAACCTCTTTTTGTCATAAAATGAAATTTTTATATTCCTCAAAAAGAACTTCTACTAGAACTCTTAAAGTTTTCAAAAATCCACCGATATAATAAATAAGAAAATAAATAGGAAATATGGTGATTTACGATGGATAAAACGTCAATAATTGGATTAATACTTGCAATCATTGCAGTTGGTGTCGGGATGTTTATGAAGGGTGTTAGTCCCTCTGTTTTACTTAACCCAGCAGCATTATTAATTATTATTTTAGGTACAATTGCAGCTGTTACAATTGCGTTCCCAACAAGTGAAATAAAAAAGGTTCCTAAGCTATTCGGAATCATTTTTAAAGAAGAAAAAATACCTACAATTCAAGAGTTGATTCCATTATTCTCTGATTGGGCTCAAGTTGCTCGTAAAGAGGGTTTACTAGCTCTTGAAGTAAAGCTATCTGAAATTGATGATCCCTTTTTGAAAAATGGCTTACTAATGGCTGTAGATGGCCAAAATGCAGAATTCATTCGAGATGTAATGAGTGAGGAAATTGCTGCAATGGAGGAGCGCCACCAAGCTTCTGCAACCATATTTACTCAAGCAGGAACTTATGCACCAACACTTGGAGTACTCGGTGCTGTTGTTGGGTTAATTGCAGCCCTTTCCCATATGGATAATACTGAAGAACTAGGAAAAGCAATTGGAGCAGCCTTTGTTGCAACAATGATGGGCATTTTCACTGGATATATACTTTGGCATCCCTTTGCAAATAAATTAAAACGTAAATCTAAGCAAGAAGTGAAAGTAAAGGAAGTAATGATCGAAGGTGTTCTTTCTGTTTTAGAAGGACAAGCACCTAAAGCAATTGAACAAAAACTTGCTACTTATTTACCTGTTAATGAACGAAATAATTTAAACGCTACGATCACTGAGGGAGAGAGCGTAAATGGCTAGAAAAAAGAAGCATAAACATGAAGATGAGCATATGGATGAATCTTGGCTTGTTCCTTACGCTGATTTACTAACACTTGTTCTAGCACTATTCATTGTTTTATTTGCAATGAGTTCAGTTGATGCTCAGAAATTTCAACAGGTGGCAAGAGCATTTAACTCTACATTTACAGGAGGAACAGGCGTACTCGAATATCCAAGCCCTACTCCTGATGGTGAGATGGAACAACTTGATGTACAAAAAGATCAAACACCCCAAGAGGATGCAAAAGAGGCTCAAAAACAAATAGAGCAACAAAAGCTTAAAGAAATACAAGATAAAATTAATACGTATATTAAAAATAATAAACTTGAAACAAAATTAAAAACAACACTAACAGATGAGGGTTTACTCATAACCATTTTAAATGATATCTTTTTTGATTCCGGTAAAGCAGACATTCGAAACAAAGATAAACAGCTAGCAATGGAAATCTCAGAGCTACTTGTCATGAACCCACCAAGGAATATCATTGTAAGTGGTCATACTGATAATATTCCGATTAACAACTCAGACTATGATTCAAACTGGCATCTAAGTGTTATGCGCGCTGTTAACTTCATGAAAATTTTAATCGATAACGAAAATTTAGATCCTAAGGTCTTTAGTGCAAAAGGTTTTGGAGAATATAATCCGGTTGCATCTAATGATACAAAAGAAGGTAGACAGAAGAACAGACGTGTTGAAGTGCTGATTTTACCGTACGAGCAATGAGAAAAAGCTCAGGGCGCCTTGATCAGACCCGACAGGCGCTGGATCTAGACACCAAAACTGAGTTATAAATTCTGATATAAAAATGAAAAATGAGGGTGACTTAGAGAGTCACCCTCATATTTTGATTATTCTTTATTTAAAAGGTCGTGCGCATGATAACCAACCTTTTTAAGAAGCTCAGTAACCATACTTTTTTCCTCATCTGTCAGAACACTTACAATTTCATTGATCCGTTCCTCATGTGGAGGGAATATTTCTTCAATTAATTTTTTGCCTTTATCTGTAATTTGAGCATGAGTTACTCTGCGATCCTTTGGACAAGCTCTTCTCGCAAGTAATCCCTTTTGCTCTAACTTATCTACTACGTACGTAATACTCCCACTTGCTAATAAAATTTTACCACCTATTTGCTGCAATGGTTGATCCCCTTTATGGTAAAGTAGCTCTAAAACAGCAAACTCGGTTGGGTTTAATTTAAATGTAGAAATATGCTTATTTACAACATCGTTAAATGCCCGATGCGCACGGGAAAGTACGATAAATAGCTTTAGTGATTCTTCAATTTGCTTTGTTTTTTCCATTCCACTCAATCCTTTAATAAATATCTTGAATTCAAAACAATTTTATTAAACCTATAATAGATCATGAAAATCGTTAAGTCAATATTTTTAGTTATAATTTCATGACCAAATGATGTTCCAATTATGATTGGCTTCCGCATGTATTATTTTTCGCTTCAATATATATTCAGCCATTAATTCTGACATATCAATGGGAATATCTTTAATAACAGGTTTCCCTTTAAACATTGGATAATTCCCTCCACCACCGGCTCGATAGTTGTTCATGACAACATCAAAGGTCTCATCCATCCGAATCGATTTACCGTCCTTTGCTAGCTTTACAACCCGAGTTTCAATTGGCTTTGTAAGGTCAAACGTATACTCGATCCCTTCCCACATATCGTAGTTATAGTGCTGAGGCTTTGGATGTGTAAACTCTGGATTGACATCTATTATCCCATCTTTTAGAAGAAAATAAGCAGCTGAGCGTTCTAAAGCATCCTTGATATCCTTTCCACTTACGCGAATAACCTTAAGTGTATTTGGATAAATATAATTTGCAACAATATCTCTCATTGTAATTTGATTCGGTATCCCTGGTGACTCATTATAAAATAAAGCTGTAGCTGATATTGATACACCAGCTGCATCCATTTGAACCTTGTTTATAAACTCTATGATTGGATGTTCTTTTAAACGCAAGCTGAACCCATCCTTAATCATCATGTCCCCGACTACTTTGCCTATAGTTTGATCAAGCCATTCCTGCGTTTTTTGTTCATTTTCCTTTACCAAAGCTAGCAGTTTTTCATCAGTGTTTGTGTTCTCAGCCTTGATCATGGTTACCGTCTTATCGACTATTTTTATCCCTTGGCTTTTATCAAATAAAAATTCAACCTTACCAATTGCTTGTCCGTTAAAACTTGGTTGAACAACAACTACATTATTAATTGTTTCTGTGATTGTTCTATGCTGATGTCCAGTTAACAGTACATCTATACCATTTATTTGCTGACACATTTGATATCCTTGATTTTCACCTGTGATTTCTTCCAATCTTTCACCTGTATAGATATCCCGTTCAAATCCACCGTGGTATGAAACAATCATAATATCTGGGTCTTCATTTTTTTTAATGAAATTAACCCATTTCTTTGCAGTCTCAAATGCATCTTCAAATGTCAGATCAGCTATATGACATGGATTTTCCCAATTTGGGATATAGTGTGTTGTCACTCCTAAAACAGAGATCTTTATTCCTTCTACGACCTTAATAATATAGGGTTTACCAAAAATCGGATCCATTGTATTTTTATGAAGAATATTTGCGGATAGCCAAGGAAAGGTTGATTGGGAAACTGCATGTTCCAATACAGACATTCCATAATTGAATTCATGGTTTCCAATAACTGCAGCATCGTATTTTAATTCATTTAACAGAGTAATCATTGGGTTATTTTTTAATTGATTCTTTTTTACATGATGAAATGTTAAAGGTGTACCTTGGATTAGATCACCATTGTCAATTAGCAGCAAATTTTTATTTTTCTTTCGCTCATTTTTGATAATTGTAGAAATTTTTCCCAACCCTAGGGATTTTTCTTTATTTGAGCTATAAACAAGTGGAAAAACATTTCCATGTATATCACTAGTTTGTAAAATCGTAATCTTTACTGTCCCCATACCTCACCGCCTCTTGTAGCTCCATTAAAATTATCTTACACAACTAATCATAAGGCTACAATAAAAACAAACATTTTTAAATCATAGATATGATTTAAAAGTATCCTTTTTGCCCATCCACCCATATACTAATGATGTATGAGACCGTTCACAGGTTTTTATAACCTTTTAAGTAATGAATTATTAAGGAAGCCCTTTTCATAAACAATCATTTTTAAAGAGATAATTGCATAGGTTTTTTATACATTCTTTCAATTTCGAATATTTCCGCTATAATATTCGTATATCAATGATTTTTTTTGCTAAGGGTTATAACCAATCAAAGGAGCAAACTCATATGTCAGGGGTTTTATTAGGTAGTATTTTATCAGCTTTATCAACAGGAGTAGGAGCTCTTCCTATTTTGTTCCTACAAGGATCTATCACTCATCGCTGGCGTGATATTTTATTAGCCTTCACAGCTGGGATTATGATGACTGCAGCGATGTTGGGGCTCATACCTGAATCATTAAAATATGGTGGAGTCATTGAAGTATCAATTGGGCTATTTCTCGGTGTTCTCATCTTAACAACTCTTGAAAAAGTCATTCCACATATTGATTTAGAGCATTCAAAAAGTGGAATTAAATTTGATGAAAAAGCAATGCTAATTATCGCTGCAATAACCTTGCATAACATCCCTGAAGGTTTATCAGTAGGGGTAAGCTATGCTTCAAATGTAAGTGATACTGGTAACTTAATTGCTTTTGCAATTGGCTTACAGAATGCACCTGAAGGTTTTTTAGTTGCACTATTTTTAATAAACCAGAGTATTAGTAAAGGGAAAGCATTTTTAATTTCTACTGCCACAGGAGCAGTAGAAATCGTTGCATCGTTACTTGGTTTTTATCTTACAAGTTTCATAGGATTTCTGGTGCCTTATGGACTATCCTTTGCTGCTGGTGCAATGCTATTTATTATATATAAAGAGCTAATACCAGAAAGTCATGGAGATGGTAATGAACGTAATGCAACATACTCCTTTATTATCGGAATTCTCTTTATGGTTATTTTAATTAATAGTTTTTAACCATTTGATTTCATTTATCTAAAAAAAGGCTGACTCACAAGGTACAAACCCTCTCCAACAATATATATAGCTTACTCATTTAGATCAATGAGACACTATATATAAGTTAATTTTGGATAGGTCAGTGCCTAATGAGTCAGCCTCTTCGTTCAGACGTTTAACCCAATAATTATTTTTCAACCAATTGTAATGAGTATCTGTCTGTTAGTGTCCACTTTTTCATAGTGTGAACAAATTCATGAAATGGCCCTGTTGTTCTTTCCTTTTCTTCTAGGACAATTTGTTGATATTTATTTAGAAGCATGTCCAATTCTTGACTACACTTTACTACATCATCACTTGTATAACCTTTTCTATTTGCAGTATCGATCATTTCATTTCTTTTATTATTAATTGTTTCAAGAAGCTTTGCTTTTAATCGATCACGATTCATCGAGAGCCCCTCCTAGTTTTTCTGTAACTTATACGGTAACTTATTCAAAGAAATAACTTACCTGTGAAGTATTACAGATTTTGCTATGTTTGTAAATACATTCGCAATTTTAGACAATCTTCTCAGTACTAAATATGACAATTTTTAAAATTTTCGATTAAGTGACTTGCTTTATACATTCCCAATAAATGATTTATATAAACTACCTCTTTAAAATTATCGTTTCTCCTTACCTAATGATGTTAACACATGATTTCTCCCTTTTTGGTTAGACTATACATCATTAAGTATGCTTCATATTAAAAGGAGAACATATTTATGAAAATGCTTTTATTACTTGGATTCCTATCAACAACACTGTTACCTTCAATAGCTCCTGAAACAAGTACACAACAAAGTAACGAACAAAAACATGTGGCGATTGTAATTGATGATTTTGGAAATGGGATGAAAGGAACAGAGGAAATCTTATCATTACCAATTCGACTTACTGTTGCTGTCATGCCATTCCTTTCAACAACAGAAAAAGACGCTAAGCTTGCTTATGAAAAAGGTCATGAAGTCATTGTTCACCTTCCTATGGAACCGTTACATGGTAAAAAAAGCTGGCTAGGACCAGGAGCCATCACGACAGATTTAACAGATGAAGAAGTGAGAAAGCGAGTTAATAAAGCAATAGATGCAATTCCACATGCTGTGGGAATGAACAATCATATGGGATCAAAAGTATCTGCCGATAAAAGAGTTATGAGAATCATTTTAGAAGTGTGCCAAGAGAGAGGATTATATTACTTAGACAGTAAAACGACTGGAAAAAGCGTTGTCGCCACTCTTGCTAAGGAATTAGGGGTACCATATTTAGAAAATGAGCTATTCTTTGACGAGCAATACACTACAAGTCACATTATAAAACAGGCAAATCTTCTAATGAATAAAATTGATGTAGACAATGAAATCATTGCTATTGGACATGTTGGAATAGCTGGTGAAAAAACCGCCTCAGTTTTAAAACAATATGTGCCACTAGTAGAGAAAAAAGCGGAAACTGTCACACTATCAGAATTATTTTTTGAACCAGAGGATGTTACTGATATACAACAATAGGAGTGCTGTCTTTTCGTGACAGCACTCCTGTTGTTAGTTCTTATTTTCTATTCGATCAACAGAGGCAACGCGGAAATCCTTATCCTCTAATTTTTCTATTATTTTTTTCAATTCCTTATCTGTTAGGTCACCAGATAAATTTAAGATAATTCTTCGAAGATACTTATCACCATTATCAAGGGTTAGTAATCCCTCAATATTTACATTTTTAACTATTGTTACAAGATCCTTAATTGCCCCCTTATGTTCCTTCGTTCCTACAGTTAAGAGATAACCTCCTGTTTGCATCCCAAAGGAATCCTCTAGTACATCCATAATGTTTGAATGGGTAATAATACCTGAAAATTCATTTTGTTCGTTTAAAACAGCTAGGAATGGCAATCTACGAATTGTTAAAAATGTTTTAAAGAAAGAATCCTCTTCAAATATGTACGCATCTTGATTTTTAAGTAGAGACTCAATAGGGTCATTATCTTTTCCCTCATGTTCAACATAATGTTCAAGTAGATGCACTTTATAAATAAAACCAACAAATGTTTTCCCATTGTTTTTCAAGACTGGAATCGAACGAAAACCTGTTGCTTTCAAAAAATCATATGCTTGTTTTACGGTTGAATTAAGATCGCAATACTTTACATCTTCTTTTGTTACATAATGGTAGCGAACCTTCATCTTTTGCCCCCCTAACTAATTTTGTTGTTAAAAAAGTCGACTTAGATATTAAAAATAGTATTATATAGTCTCCTTATCATATGAAAAAATAAACATATTCATGTAAGAAGTTCTAATCAATATTATACTACTACAATTTTTTATGTAATAGTTGCATTTCCAAATAAAACCTCATATACTTATTATTAATAAATGTGGAAAGGGTGAATGTTGAAGCAATGAAGTTCTAATCTGATTTTTTCAGGACATTATATTCAACCAAATTGAATCATAATCAAACCTAGAGAAATTGGATTAGTCTGCCTATTCTTCAACTTATACTTCCTTATAACAAATATCTGTGGATTCTTATTCTATTTGAGAACCTTTATTTGTTTTTACGATTATGTATAAAGTGGCAAGCGACACCTCTCTAGGTTATAGGGAGGTTTTTTTATGTTCATATTACAAGCACGGAATCTTAAGAAGCATTTTGGTGAGAAACCAGTTTTAGAGGATCTCTCATTTGATCTAAATAAAAATGACCGGATCGGCCTTGTCGGTGCAAACGGAGCTGGGAAAACAACATTAGCAAATTTGATTTATGGAGACATTGAACCTGATCAAGGTACAATTAATAGAAATCCACAAATGAGGATAGGCTATTTACTTCAATCAGTCGATTACACGGTGAATGATGATAACCAATTGTCTGCCGAATTTCTTGAACGCGCAAGTGAATTAGGGTTAAAAAAAGTTCATTCATGGCAGGAAGAACGTTTTTCCCATCTCAGTGGTGGTGAAAAGCTAAAAATTGCTTTAGCGCAAATATGGGCAACTAACCCAGATATTCTCATATTAGATGAACCGACAAACCATCTAGATTTTCAGGGTGTGAATTGGTTAATGAATCAATTACAAGAATTTAACGGGACAGTCATCTTGATCTCTCACGATCGTTATTTTCTAGACAAAACGATCACAAAGGTGTTTGAATTAGATCTTGGAAAACTAACGATTTACAATGGGAATTATTCAACTTACCGTATTGAAAAGCAAAAACGGTATGAGGATCAATTACATCAATATGACGTTCAACAAAAATATAAAGCCCGCGTAG
This sequence comes from Metabacillus sp. KUDC1714, assembly GCF_014217835.1. Taxonomy (NCBI): domain Bacteria; kingdom Bacillati; phylum Bacillota; class Bacilli; order Caryophanales; family Bacillaceae; genus Metabacillus; species Metabacillus elymi. Next base: position 3,945,622 of record NZ_CP055263.1, on the reverse strand, counting down.
AAGGACAAATGGCACAATTACAACAATGGGCTGGAAAAGCTCACCGAACGATGAGAGATCAGGAAGGCTTTAAAGAGTATCATGGAGTTAAGGCTAAAAAGCTTGATAACGCAATCAATTCTAAAATGAAGCGGTTGAATCAAGAGCTCGAAAAAAACAAAGTAGACAAACCAATTGAAGAGAAAAAGGTTCGCTTTCAATTTGAAGCTAGTAAAAAGCGCGGAAAAAGAATTGTTGAAGCGAAAAGTCTCTCAAAAACATTCTCAAACAGAATGCTTTTTAAAGAAAGTCATTTTTATGTCAATCATGGTGAAAGAATCGGAATCATCGGTCCAAATGGATCAGGTAAAACAACTCTATTAAATATGTTATTAGGGAATGAAACAATAACGTCTGGAGAATTGTCGATCAGTGCTTCCCTCAACATTGCCTATTTAAGCCAAGATGTAGCAGATATGCCAATTTCACAAACAGCAATTGAAGCTTTAAATCTTTCTGAAAAGGATAAACTTTTCCAAGCAAGAACTACACTTGCAAACATGGGCATGAAAGCCGATAAATTAACACAACCGATCGGAACATTAAGCTTAGGTGAACGCACTCGTATCAAATTGACTAATATGTTACTTTGTGAAAATGACTTATTAATCTTAGATGAACCCACTAATCATTTGGATTTAGCTAGTCGTGAGCAATTGGAAGAAACCATAAGCAAGTTTCCAGGAACAATTCTCATTGTTTCACATGATTATTATTTTATTAATAAACTATGTAATAAACTCCTCGTCATCGAGGACAGAAAAATAAAGCGTTTAGAGATGAATTTAGAGCAATACGAGTTGAAAAAGAAGCAACAAATTACTCCAGATAAACAACTATTAGAGGAAGAACTATTACGCGTAAATACAGAGATATCTGCCGTACTTGGGGAATTGAGCTTGCTATCACCAGAATCAGAAAAATATAAGGAATTAGATGCATCCTTTTTATCGTTGACAAAAAACAAACAAGACTTGATGAACAGACTTGGCAATTGATATGTGCTCGTACAGTACTATGCCTCCCGTTAGCAAAATGGGAAATTTGCAAATAGAAATATGAAAAGCGGATGACAAAAAGGATAAGTACACTTTTTGTCATCCGCTTTTTTTCACTTATTTACTTCTTCTTTTTCTTCGAAAGGATGTGCAACCCATCCCTCTGTTTCGATAAATAATCTAACTGCTACAACTTGACGATCTTCCATCAATGTAAAGAAATGTGGATTTCCTTCTGGTACAGAAATGACATCACCAGCTTCTAGCTCAACATCGAAATAGCCAGTTTGGTCATCGCCTTTGATGATAAAAATACCATGTCCAGCCGTAATCGCTCTAACCTCATCTTCTGTGTGAGTATGCACGTTTTCAAATTTCTTAAGTAAATCCTCTAAGTTTGGTGTTGCATCTGATAAAGCAACTATATCCCAGGTTTTGTAACCTCTTCTTTCTGCCAAATCTTCAATCTCTTCTTTGTATGTTGATAAAATCTCTTCTTTGTCTTGATCACTTAATACAAACTTTTCTTTCAAAGTTTCAGGAAGTTTACGCATTTCCCAATGTTCATAAAGAACTCCTTGTTTTTCCAAAAAGCTTGAAACATTTTCATGACCTTCAATTACTTCATTTGTATTTCTAATTTTAATAACTGCCATTTTGACAACTCCTCCATTTTCTAATTTATCGTTATTTTATCTAGGGTATTACACCATTACATGTTTGAAAGATAATAATTTCAAATGATAAGAAAAAAGAAATTCACTAGCTTCTAAATATTTTTTTGCTTCTAGGGCGTCTCTTCCCCAAGCCGTAATCCCATGGTTTCTTATTAAGATAGCACCAGCATCTTCTTTCACAAACTTAGCGAAATCAGCTGCTAATGTTGGGATATGTGCATGATTGTAGATAATCGGAATAGTAAACTCAGCATCTTCATCCCATAATCCATATGCTTTTATAATTTCTTGACCTTTAAATGTAATGCTTCCTTTATCACCATATAATTCAGAAATCACATTATTGTCAACTGTATGAACATGTAGACTGCAGCCAGCATTCGTCTTGTTGAAAATTTCAACATGGAGAAGTGTCTCTGCAGAAGGCTTTAAGTGAGTTTCTCCAACTGGCTGACCTTTACTGTCAACTAGTAAAAAGTCCTCGTTTGTTTCCTTTGTTTTATCTTTCCCACTTGCAGTAACGAGAAAACTAATAGGCTCGTCATCAATCTTTATCGCCAAGTTTCCACTCGTACCTGGAAACCAATCACGTCTTGCTAGTACTCTTTTAATATCAGCAAGCTCTTCCCATCTTTTAGCCATTAGACTCATCATTAGACTCATACTGACACCCCCTCAATTATCTCAATTACATCATAAAAGGTTGTAAATGGTTTATGTGGCAAATGTAATTCTTCACATTTTTCTAAGAGCAAATCTCTTGCGATCACAAAATCAGCCAGTTTTGCTGCTTGTAAATCTGTAATCGAGTCTCCAATAACTATTTTGTGTTGATCCTTGCTTGTTAAATTTTTAATTAGTGAAGGTTTACAGCAGCCACAATCATTATCACATGTATGGTCACAGCTATGAGGCCATTCAATAGTAATCATTTCATTCGAAAAATCAGCTTTATTGCAATAAATTTGTCCTTCATCAATCAAACCTTCAAGGATTGGATAAACGAAAAAATCAATGCCCCCACTAACAATATAAAGCGGAATATTTTTTTCTTTCGTATATTGGACAAATTCTTTAAAACCAGGGCGAATTTCAGCATGATCTAATATAAATTGAACAATGTCTTTTTTTATAAAAGAAGGTAGAAGTTGAAACATGTTTCCAACACCTTCTCGAACAGAAATTTCTTGAGATAGTACATCTTTTTTAAGGCCATCCCATTCAGGTGGTGCAAACTGCCTCATAATCGCAATGATGTTATCTGTCTCTGTGATCGTCCCATCAAAATCACAGATTATTGCTCTATTGTTCATTTGCACACCTCTTTTGCACCCCAAAGATCAATTGCAAGTTTTAGATCTTCATCAGAGGTCGATGCTTGCTTTAAAGTGATACCCTTAAGTGTTGCATCGATTGCAGCTCGAAATGCACGACCACCGCCAATGGCTCCATTTGGATGTCCGTGAACTCCTCCACCTGCATTAATCACAGAGTCATTACCAAAGTCTTGGATAAGCAATGGTACAAGACCAGGATGGATGCCAGCAGACGGTACTGGGAATGACTTTTTAAACACATCTTCCTTTAAGCAGTTTTCCGCAATACCAAGTGCCTCGTTGCGATCTAACGCAACACTACCATATGGTGATGGAAATAAAGAGAAATCCGCTCCAGAGATTCGTAAAAGCTTCCCTAGTAATAACGAGCTAGAAAACCCGTATAAGCTTGAAGCAGTTGACGCTCCGCTAACAGCCGGATGAGCCATGATTGGAACAGAAATCTCTGGATCTTCTGCTAAGCTTTGAAGAACATCAAGTCCATATGCAAACACATTGAAAAGTAATACATTTGCACCGAGCTCTGCAGCTCGCTTCGCTTTGTCCTTTAATTCAAACGTTTTTCCAGACAAATTAACAGCATAAAATGCTTTATGGCCAGTTTCTTCATAGACATTTTTTAAAACTTCTTTACCAGCTATAATCCGATCTTCAAATGGTGTTAATGGATTATCAAAAAGGATTTCGTCGTCTTTTACTAGGTCCACTCCACCTAAAACCTGCTGTCTTAATTGATCCTTAAGATATGTAAGGTCTCTTCCAATCACACCTTTAAAAATGCTCATTAATAAAGGTCGATTATAAATACCTAACGCTTCGCGAATTCCAGAAACACCAAATGCTGGTCCAGGGAATGAAGATTTCACATCCTCCGAAAGCTCTAAATCGACTAATTTCACTTCTCCATCAAGTGACAGCTTTCCAAATATAGTTGTTAGGATGGCAGGTAGATCATGACTATAATTTATGCTTGGATAAGCAATTTTTATTTTACCTTTTGTAACTTTCTTCCCTAAGTATTGATTCGTTTTTTCACTATTTTCTAGTTGACTGACTTCTAATACTCGCCCTTTATGTGCCTTTAATTGCTCTTGTTCAAGCAATGGGAGATCGGTCCAAGAACCAACTGTTAAACCTAAAGCAATTCCCTCAGCCTTTTTACTTAAATCTCCCTTAGCATCATGTACGAGATATGTAGCAATTACTTCACTCACTTTAAACCCTACTTTCTATTAAAGCGTATCTGATATTCTGAATCTTTTTATTTATCTTACTAATTTTATCATTTTTAATAAGGTAATACCTATTACATTTTCTTGAATTTTTTATTTCCTTTTTCAAAAAGGCTCTTTTCTAAAAGATTGTTGTTTTTGAACAAAACTGATTAGGGTGATTGGTGCGGAAGGTGCGAGACTCCTGTGGGAGTAGCGGGACAGATGAGACCCCGCAGGCGCTTCGCGCTGAGGAGGCTCATCGCCCGCCCCACGGAAAGCGAGCATCCTGGAGCGCCATTCAACCAATCCAATACTATTTTAAAAGCAACAAAGTTTGCGAAAACAGCCTTCAAAAAAGGCTTTGTTAAAGATCGCTGTTGATTTTAGCACCTTGTTGATTGGAACGGATATGTGAGACTCCTGCTTAGAGTGCGAGTCCAAGGGAGTCTAATGCAGATGCAAAGCACCGAGGAGGCTCCCGGACCGCCTACGTAAAGCAAACGCCAAAGCGTAAATCAACAACCAAGTTTAAGATTGCTCAAAAATAAAATAAGCCCCTTCGACACTAATAGATCGAAGGGGCTTTTATATGCATAAATAACAAGCATATCTCCTTATCTATCAGCGAATGCTGCAAGAATTAGCACCGTGCTCAAACACATGTTTAAGTCGGTTGCCGGGCTTCATAGGGCTAGTCCCTCCACCTGCTCTTGATAAGAACGAAACGTTCATAATGTTGATTAAATTAATATGGATTATGACAGATCATTTTTGAACTGTCAACTATGATTTTTAAAACAAATTCAATGCTTTTATTCGGTTAGCAGCTTCTACTAATCTTTCTTCTGAAGTGAGAAGACCTACCCTTACATACCCTTCACCGTATTCCCCGAAGCCAATTCCAGGTGCAACCACGACATGGGCATTTTCTAATAAGTAATCTGAAAAATCCTGAGATGATTCAAACTGATTAGGTACAGGCAACCAGGCAAAAAATGATCCAGATGGAGCTGTCACATCCCAGCCAATTTCACGAAAAGCTTGAATCAAAGTATTTCTACGAGATTCATAAAGTGCATTTAACTCTGCTACACATGTTTGTGGACTTAATAAGGCATGTGCTGCCGCTTCTTGAATTGCACTAAATACACTTACATACATATGATCTTGCAAAAGATTTAGGGCTTCAATCACAGATGGGTTACCAACGGCAAACCCAATTCGCCACCCAGCCATGTTATATGACTTTGAAAAAGTATAGATTTCAATCCCGACCTCTTTTGCCCCTTTAGTTTGTAAAAAGCTTATTGGACGTTTTCCATCAAAGCCAATAGCCCCATAAGCAAAATCATGCACTACACAAATGTCATTTCCTCTAGCAAATCCTACGGTTTCTTCGAAGAATTCCTCTGTTGCAGTTGCGCCTGTTGGATTATTTGGATAGTTTAAAATCATAAGTTTTGCTTTTTCTACCACTTCTTTAGTCAAACTATTATAGTCAGGTAAAAAATGTTTTTCTCTGATAAGTGGCATTACTTCCATTTTGGCACGTGCAAGCTCAACACCTGACCAATAATCCGGATAACCAGGGTCTGGAACAAGTACAACATCCCCTGGATTCAACAAGCATTGAGGAACCTCAACAAGTCCTGCCTTTCCACCGAATAGAATCGATACTTCAGTCGATGGATCAATTTCAACTCCATATTCCCTTTTATAAAAAGTTGCGATCGCTTCCTTCAAGAAAGTATGACCACGAAATGGAGAGTACTTATGGAATTGTGGTTTTTCCACTGCATTTTGCATGGCTTTAACAATATGATCAGGTGTAGGCTGATCTGGATTTCCTTGACCTAGATTAATAACATCATGACCCTGTGCAATAATTTTATTTACCTTTTCAACTAGACTTGCAAAGAATTGCTTCGGTAATGTTTCTAATAATTGTGATTGTTTAAAGGTTTTCATTTTTAACACCTTCTCAAAAAATTCTTGAAATTCTAGTCACAAATAATATATTGTTAGAATCAACTTGTAAAGTAAAATTTAAAAATGAAGGTGTGATTTTGATTGAAACCTGTCATTACTTGTATACAACTTGATATTAAATTCGGTGATCCCGCATTCAACTATCAGCAAGTAGAGGAAAAAGTAGCTGTTGCAGTAGAAAAGGATAATCCAGCGATCATCGTTTTACCTGAGCTTTGGACAACAGGCTATGACCTTACTCGCTTAGATGTGATAGCCGATGAAAAAGGGGAAAAAACGAAACAATTTCTTTCCCAACTCGCAAAAAAATACCATGTTAACATCATCGGTGGGTCTGTTGCTAAAAAGATGCAGGACAATGTCACCAACACGATGTACATCATGAACAACCAAGGTGAGTTTGTTCATGAATATAGTAAACTCCACTTATTCAAATTAATGGATGAACATCATTACTTAACTGCAGGAACTGCAAAAGGATTATTCGAAATCAATGGAATAAAAAGTGCTGGTGTAATTTGCTATGATATTCGTTTTCCGGAATGGATTCGTGCTCATACAACAAAAGGAGCAGAGATTCTATTTGTAGTAGCTGAATGGCCTTTACCTCGACTAAATCATTGGAGAACATTGCTTTTAAGTCGTGCAATCGAAAACCAATGTTATGTTGTAGCTTGTAATCGATCAGGCTCTGATCCTAATAACGAATTTGCTGGTCATTCCATGATAATCGATCCTTGGGGTACGATTATCGCAGAGGCTGACGAAAACACTGGTTTCATTTCAGCAGAAATCGATGTTGAAACAGTCAAACAAGTAAGAGGGCAAATTCCTGTATTTGAAGACCGACTTCCTGACTATTATAAGTGATTTTCATATTAACTGTTGACAAATCCAAATAATCATTGGTAACATGCTAATCAAGCATTACATTTTCTTAATAGCGAAAATGTTCTAAAAATAACGTAATTTAGTAAACATTAATTTTTTAATGTTTATCCATATTGATCTCTTATCAAGAGTTGGCAGAGGGACTTGGCCCTATGACGCCGCAGCAACCGACCATACTACCATTGCAAAATGGGGTGATTCTATTCACCTTGGAATATTCCAATAGGGCACGGTGCTAATTCCATCAGAAAGGCGATCTTTCTGACAGATGAGAGGTGCGAAGCGACGCCTTCAAGCCTCTTTCATACTGAAAGGGGCTTTTCTTATTTTCTAAAGAAAAGCCTCCATCAATCAAACTACTAATATTTGGAGGTATTATTATGTCTACTAAAAAGTCATCTGTATATGAACCATTAACTGAAAGTGGTGCAATCGCTCTAGCTAAACGATTACAACTATTCGAAGAAAATAGTAATCTACTTTGCAATGAAATTGGAGATGGAAACTTAAATCTCGTTTTCAAAGTTAAAGATAGTAAAACAGAAGAAAGTATCATCATTAAACAAGCACTTCCATATGCAAAGGTAGTAGGTGAAAGCTGGCCATTAACATTAGATCGTGCCCGTATCGAAACACATGCATTATTAAAACAAGCGGAATTTGTTCCTCAGTATGTACCAAAGGTTTTTTACTCCGATGAAAAGCTTGCCATTACGATAATGGAGGACTTATCACGCCTTCAAATATCTCGAGCTGCACTCATTGAAGGTAAAGATTTACTCCTGCTTTCAAAACATATCGGAGAATTTTTAGCTAAAACTTTATTTTACACATCCGACTATGCTGTTAATCAACATTATAAAAAATCATTAGTCAAACAGTTTATCAATCCTGATCTTTGCAAAATAACTGAAGATCTTGTTTTCACAGATCCATTCTTCGACCACGACACAAATGATTTTGAACCAGAGCTCGGGCAAGATGTTGAACAAATATGGCAAGATCAAGCTCTCAAGTTAGAAGTTGCTAAGCTTAAACAGAAATTTCTTACAAAAGCTGAAGCACTTGTCCATGGTGACTTACATACTGGAAGCATTTTTGCTGATGATAAGGAAACGAAAGTGATTGATCCTGAATTTGCTTACTTCGGACCGATCGGTTTTGATGTAGGCCAGGTATTCGGAAATTTCCTGTTAAATGCAATTTCACGAGATGTTGAAAACCAGGAAGTGCTTTTCACACATATCGAAACAACTTGGAATGTTTTTGTAGAAGAGTTTTCGAAAGCTTGGAAAAATGATGGTCTTGAGATCTTCACGAAAGTTGACGGATATTTAGAACATGTATTATCAGAAATTTTCGAAGAAGCAGTTGGTTTTGCTGGTTGTGAAATCATCCGCCGTACAATTGGTCTAGCACATGTAGCTGACCTTGATTCAATTCAGCCATATGAAAAAAGAATTTCAATAAAACAACTTGCTCTTACAATAGGTAGTGAACTTATAAAAAATCAAAAAACAATTAAAGATCCAACTCAATTTAAAGACTATGTGAAACAAACTGTAAATCAATAAGTCTATTTCTAAATAGTTTGTCCCTTTTGGATCCTTAAAGCAATTTAAAGAGTTTAAAACTAAGTAAATAAGCAAATTAGGCTTGATAGTATGAATTATCTAAAATTAACAATCATCGCAATTAGCTTTTAGAGAATTAGTAAAAAATAAAGGAGTTATTGAGCATGGCAACAACAAAATTTACGATTCCTCGTTCAGTTATTTGGAAGGATGAATCAATCTCCCTATTAAATCAGCAAAAAATTCCGCATGTAACAGAATATCTTGAATTAACAACGATAGAAGCTGTCTGGGAGGCAATTCAAACCTTAAAAGTAAGAGGTGCTCCTGCTATTGGGATTACTGCAGCATATGGCCTAGCATTATCAGCCTTACAAGATCAATCTAATTCACTTGAGGCTTTTCAGCTTAATCTTAAACAAAACCGAGATTATTTAGCTAGCTCAAGACCAACTGCTGTGAATTTAGTATGGGCTTTAGACAGATTGGTTACTAGTTTAGTTGAAACGAAATCCATCAATGAGGCTAAAACAAAGCTCGTACATGAAGCAATTCAAATTCAGGTAGAAGACGAAGAGGTTTGTCGATTAATTGGAGAACACGCACTCTCAGTTTTTAACGATGGTGATCGCATTATGACAATTTGTAATGCTGGGTCAATCGCAACGGCAAAATATGGAACAGCTTTAGCTCCATTTTATTTAGCAAAGGAAAAAAACAAAGCATTAAGTGTCTTTGCTTGTGAAACCCGTCCGGTTTTCCAAGGTGCACGATTAACAACATGGGAACTTATGCAGGCTGATGTTGATGTTACATTAATTACTGACAACATGGCGGCACATACAATTAAGTCAAAAAAAATCTCAGCTATTATTGTGGGTGCTGACCGTATTGCAGCTAATGGTGATACGGCAAACAAAATCGGTACATTCAATTTAGCACTATTGGCAAAATCTTTTAACATTCCATTTTATGTAGCAGCACCTCTATCTACATTTGATCCTTCTATTTCAGATGGTAATAAAATTCCAATTGAGGAGCGTAATCCGGAAGAAGTAACTGAGGTTAATGGTGTACGCATTGCTCCAGAGGGTGTAAAAGTATTTAACCCTGCATTTGACGTCACACCTTCCGAACTAATAACAGGAATCATTACAGAAAAAGGGATTCTTTCTGGTGATTATCAAGTATTAATTTCTGAATTATTTACTCTCTAAATTGACAAAGCAAAAACCTTAGTCCTCCATTTTTAACGGGCTAAGGTTTTTACTTTTTAGAATTTTTTTTGATACTTTGACTCATACTTGCTCCCTGATGCTTCCATTTTTTCTAACAACCCTTTTTTTTCAGCTTCTGAAATGATATGAAGCTTTGAAAATAACGATGCATAGAAATAAACCTTTTTTGGACGTTTATGAATCCACATCTTGCTTGCCCCTTTCTTTACCATACGCAACTTTTTTCCCTTACTCAAATAATATGTTACGTAGCTAAAATGGTGACAAGTTAGGGCTTGTGAATCTTGTCAAATCAATATTTTATTTCTATAGATATTCAACCTGTTTATAACACTTTTTTATTTCAATCTGGATGATTATTGATTTATTGGTAGAGTAATATGAAAGGTAGTTCCTTTCCCTTCTTCACTTTCGACATCCACGATCCCTCTATGCTCCTCAATAATTTTATAGCTCACCATTAAACCAAGACCTGTACCACGTTCTTTCGTTGTATAAAATGGTTGCCCAAGTCTTTTTATTTTATCTTCAGAAATACCTGTACCTCTATCTATAATTGATACTACTATATGCCTTTCATCTTTTCGTTTAATTTGGACATCTATCTGTCCACCCTTTGTCATAACCTCAATCGCATTTTTTAAAACATTAATAAAAACTTGCTTTAATTGATTAGGTTCACAATAAATTAAAGGCAGGTCTTTTTCTAATGAAAGCTTCATTTGCACATTTACAAGAATCGCTTGCGCGTTTAATAAATCAATTGTTTCCTTCATAATCTTGCCTATTTCTATCTTTAAATATTTAATTGCTTGAGGTCTTGCTAAAATTAAAAATTCGGTAATGATTGATTCTATTCTACTTAATTCTGATGTTATCACATTAAAATACATTGAAAAGTCATCCTTCACACTTCCTTCAAGTAGCTGAATGAAACCCTTTAATGCTGTCATAGGATTACGTATTTCATGAGCGATTCCCGCTGCTAATTCACCTACGACATTTAACGTATCAGATTTTCTCAACTGCTCCTCAAGCTCCCTTTTTTCCGTCACATCACGAAAAACTGCTAAATTCATATTTTCATTGATATTACTTTTTAAGGTGAATTCTAAGATTTTTTCTTCTCCATTTTCAAATTTATAGGTAATTTCTTGTAATGATTCTTCCCAATATGTTGAGGCGAACTCTGTATGAACGCGATCTTGTTTTAAATCAGAGAATAGTAATTCATATAGGTTAAAGGAGATAATATTCTCAGAAGAACCATTTAAAATACGCATTGCAGAAGGGTTTGCTTCAATGATTTCAAAGTCATTGTTAAATAAAACAATTCCATCCATCGCCCCATCAAATATTTTACGGAACTTTTGCTCACTTTCTTTAAGAATCTTTACCATCCGTTTCCTTTCACTTACATTGCGAAAAATCGTTAAGTGGTGTCCTTCAGCTATATCCATTTTTGACGTAAATTCGAGCTCCTTATTTTGCCCATTAGGCATATGAAAAAGGAGTTCCTCTCTAATTGCTCCCATTTGAAAGTATTCCTTTTTTACTTTTGCAAAAGCTAGTGTCGTTTGATCGATAAAATCAAGAATATTTCTAGTGACAAGCTCCTCTTCTGCCAATTCAAATGTCCGGCTTGCAGCTTGATTTACCCTTAAAATTTGACCATCTTTTCGCCAAATCATTATGGCATCAATCGCATTTTCAAAAATCTCTCTAAAGCGTTCCTCACTCTTATAAAGCTTCAATTCCATCGAGCGCTTTTCAGTAATATCTCTCATAATAGCCATATAAAAACCATTAATAATATTTGAGGTTGTAGTGAATTCAAAAATTTTCTTATCACCATTTTTCAGGACAACTGGTAGTTCGCCTTTAGCACTCCCGTTTTCCTTTAATACACCCCATAATTTATCCAGCTTATCATTATCTTGTTTATCGATAAAATCATTAAGTGCATATGAATTTAATTGAACTTTGTTTATTTCAAAACTTGTACAAAAAGAGCCATTTGCATCAATAAAAGAGCCGTGCTGATCAAAGATAACAATGCCATCTACAGCACGATGAAACAAATCTTTAAAAAGCTGCTCATTAATTGTTCTTTCACGTTCAAGCATTTTCTTAAACGATACGTCCTTAAGCATAGCAAGATCATATCCATTAAACGCCCGTCTGTGCAACGAAATCTCTAAAAACCTTACTTGTCCGTTTTCTAATTTTACAACTACCTCCTTCCCGAATGAGTCTTTCTTATATAGTTCATCAACTAGTTGCTTTATTTCATTCTTGGGAATAAGTGTAAGAAAATCATAAAGGTTTCGTTTACAAAGCTCTATCTTTGTTAACTGAAACATATGACATGCTGAAGAGTTTACATCAATAAATCTCATCTGTTCATCAAATATTGCAACAGCATCAAGTGCACCTTCTAATATATTTTCGTGCTGAAGAACCTTCGTTTTAAGCAATTCATTTTCAGCCTTTAATTCAGCTAATTGTTCTTTCATAGTAACGATTTCGTTTTCCTCCATCGTCTGCTTCAATCTTTTCACCCCTAATTACCACAATCTTCACTATCAAATATTCTACAAGGAGTGTCATTGTCCTTCACTTATCTACAAAAAGGTAAGAAAAACTTGACTCTTCGCCAAGCACTATGGTGAAAGTCATAGTTTTTATAGCACAATCTTATTTGAATATAATTGTAAGAAAAAATAGGTTTGCTTTTTTTTCGAAATTAATTATGATAGATGTTGGCATATTTGAGATTCAATTGATTTCATAACCATTCTTACATTAAGGTTACACTTTCGTTACATCCCCAATAAAATATATGTCATTTTACGAATAATAGTTTAGTAAGGCATTGAGCTAGGGAATAAAATGAAGGACATAGTATTTCTCTCGCATTAACTTGCAGCAAAAGTCCATTAAGTCTCATTTTATAACTTCAGAAGAAAAGGTGAAAACATGAAAAATCGAGATAGTTACTTCGATAATGCTAAATTCTTTTTAATACTTTTAGTTGTTTTTGGACATATCATTCGCTCATTTATTGATGACAGTCCAATGATTATGAATATATACAAGTTTGTTTATACCTTTCACATGCCAGCTTTTATCCTAATTTCTGGATATTTCGCGAAAGGGTTTAGAAAAAAAGGCTATGTGTCAAAAATAACGAAAAAACTCATACTTCCTTATCTTATTTTTCAAGGAATCTACTCAGTTTATTACTTTTTTATTGAGAAACAAGGTTCAATCGTTCTTGATCCATTAGATCCACATTGGTCGTTATGGTTCTTGATCAGTCTATTCTTTTGGAATGTACTTCTTTTTGTAGTTACAAAACTTCCAACTAAATGGGCATTGGTTTTAGCATTTTCAGCTGGGTTAGCAGTTGGTTATTTTGAGATCATAAGTAATTATTTAAGCTTATCGAGAACATTTGTCTTCTTCCCATTGTTTTTAGTCGGCTTTTACTTAAAACGCGAGCACTTTACGTTTATTACCAAAGTACCTGTAAGAGGGATATCCATCACTTTATTAACGATAACATTTATAATGTATTTTAATCTCAACTTTGATTATGAATGGCTTTTCGGATCAAAATCGTACTCACATTTTGGCGAGCCGTCTGTCTTGAGTGCTGTTATTCGCCTAGGATTTTATTGCTTAACACTTATTACATCGATTAGCTTTTTGGCGTTAATTCCGAAATCCCATGCCTTTTACACGGAATGGGGAACACGAACATTTTACGTCTATTTATTACACGGGTTTATTATTCAATATATGAGGAATAGTGAGTTGTTGGATTGGATGAAAGATTATCAAAGCCTTAGCTTTATTATTATTTTATCTATCCTTTTAACATCAACACTATCAACCAAAATCGTAAAAGCTCTCACCCAGCCTTTTATAGAATTACGTGCATCTACATTCAACTATTATTTAAAGAACTTTACAACATTAAATACAAAATCTGATTAAGAAGAGCATACCCTGCTCTTCTTTTTATATATGACTGATTAAACCCACTTATTTTCTTCCATACTATGGCTATAAAACCAGTAACACAAGTACGATTTTTTGAGCAATTATGATACAATAAGATTTTAATTCCGTGATAATAAAGATTGACAAAAATATAGGTAGAAGTGGTGTTACATTAAATGAAAACTGTTTTATCAACATTAAATGCAAAATACATTCATACAAGTCTTTCTATTCGTTACTTAAAAGCCTATGCAGCTCCTGAGTATAATATAGAACTAGCCGAGTATACAATTAAAGATCCTTCAATGAATATTGTCACAGATCTTCATTCAAGAAAACCCGAAATACTTGGTTTCAGTTGTTATATTTGGAACATAGAAGAAACAATTAAAGTTATTAAGATGCTGAAGAAAATTAATCCCTCGTTAATTATTGTCCTTGGCGGTCCTGAAGTAACCTATGATACAAGAGAATGGATGGAAACAATTCCAGAGGTTGATTTTATTATGATTGGTGAGGGCGAACAGTCGTTTAAACAGCTATTAGATGAATTACATGGAGAACAAAACTTTGCTAACGTAAGTGGCATTGCATACCGTGAAAAGGATTCTATTCAAATTAAGCCACAACGAAATAAAGTTGATTTAAAAGAGCTTCCATCTCCATATCGATTTGATGAAGATCTTCCACATCTTGCAAAACGTGTGACATATATTGAAACGAGTCGAGGTTGTCCATTTAGCTGTCAGTTTTGTTTATCTTCAATCGAGGTTGGTGTTAGATACTTTGACCGCGAGAAAGTAAAAGACGATATTCGCTTTTTAATGGAACATGGAGCAAAAACAATTAAATTCGTCGACCGAACCTTTAATATAAGCCGTAGCTATGCAATGGAAATGTTCCAATTTTTAATTGATGAACACAAGCCTGGAACCGTATTTCAATTTGAAATAACTGCTGACATTATGAGACCTGAAGTTATTCAATTTTTAAATGACAATGCTCCAAAAGGTTTATTCCGTTTTGAAATCGGTGTGCAATCAACAAACGATGAAACAAACGAGCTTGTAATGAGAAAACAAAATTTTAATAAACTAACAAGAACCGTAACAATGGTAAAAGAAGGCCAAAAAATCGATCAACATTTAGATTTAATTGCTGGATTACCTGAAGAGGATTACAATTCATTCAAAAAAACCTTTAATGATGTATTTGAGCTACGACCTGAAGAGCTTCAATTAGGCTTCTTAAAAATGTTAAGAGGTACCGGGCTCCGATTGCGAGCTGCTGACCATGGCTACGTATTTATGGACCATTCACCATATGAAATATTAAAGAATAATGTCCTCTCCTTTGAAGATATGATAAAAATCAAACAGGTCGAGGATGTATTAGAAAAGTATTGGAATGACCATCGTATGGATGAGACAATTGAATATTTAGTTTCAACTGTTTTTGCTTCTCCATTTGACTTCTTTCAAGGCTTCGGAACGTTCTGGGATGAAAAAGGCTGGACAAGAATTGGTCATCAGTTAGAAGACTTATATAAGCACCTTTTTGACTTCCTTGAGAATGCAAAAAAAGATGAGTTACACATTGTTAGTGGATTTATGAAATATGATTATTTGCGAAATCAAAAATATAAACCACGTAAGCCTTGGTGGAATGATGCGTTAGAAAAGCATGAGAGAAGTACAATCTATCATGCGATCTTAGATAATCCGCTTATTTTAGGTGAAGAATTTGCTAGTAAGCAACTATCTGAAAAAGATCTATTTAAACATACAGTACTTGAAACACTTCCATTTAATGTGAACCATTACTTAAAAACAGGAAAAATGATTGAGCAAGATTCATTAATTCTCGTTCATTATGACCCATTCCACTCTAAAACTGCTGTATATTCAACTGCATTAACTGAACTTGATTTAAAAGTTAGCTAAAAAGTGAGAGGTTTTATCCCTCTCACTTTCTCTATTTTTCTTTACGTTTTTTTCCTTCTTTTTTTCCCTTGTTTTTATTCCCTTCAATTACACCATATATTTGTGAAGCATTAATATCCCCAAGCTCATGTCCAAACTCTTCTTGTAGGAGATCCTTAGATGTTGGTTTTTTATGATTTTCCATATCTTTGCTTTTCATATGTTTTTTTGTCATAGTAATATTACTTCCCTTGCTTTCCTTTTTTTGAATTACGATTTGCACCCTTCATCGGGTCTTTATCATCATTAATTTCAGCAAATTCTGTATCAGGAAGGCTTTCAGTAGGTGTAAAATTATGTTTCGTTGCCTGGTTTCTAAAAGCTTTTCTTTTCATTAAAATCACCTCAAATTCATTTATTTAAGATGCTACATATATACTTTTACCTAAATTGCTTTTTTCTATCATAGGTAGTAAAAGGGAAATTCAATTTTCATTATGCTCATAAGCGATGAGTACAATATCTTCTCCTGTTTCTTCTCGTAGCTTAGATTCCATTTGAAGTATAGATTGAATTTGTGACTCCGTTAAATTCGCAACAGGAAACTCTCTCTGATTGTCCATTTTCTCACCTCACCTCTATCCTTATTTACTTTTTCAATTTCATATCTAAATTATGTACGGGAATAATAAGACAGAGGTGAGCTTAGTGTCTAAAGGTAAAAAAACAAAAATTTCAATCGAAGATACATTACCACATCAAATTAATTCGCCTTCCTGGAAGGAAACAGGGATTGAGATGAAAGAGCCTTTTGTTAATGAATATGGTGTAATGATTGGTGATAGCTTCTATGATTCTGAAGTATCTCCATTAAATCAATGGAGCGATGAGATTGATCCAGCCATTATGTCAGGGGAACAATGGATACATCCAACCAATGATATTGGGTGGAATACACCTGAAAATCGTGAATTAATTGAATCAAAGAGGAAACCACTTGGTGTTCCTTTTACACATCCTGATAAAGATGTAAGCTATAATAGTGATTAGAAAAGAATGAAAAAGTTGGTTGAAAGATCTGTTTCTTTTATTTCATCCTTCTTTTTTTGAGTTTATTATTTCATAAAATATAAGCGTCAAAAAAAGGCTGACAAAAATTTGTCCAGCCTTTTTGAACTTTAATTTGGGGCAAATGCCTTAAATACTTCCTTTACTTTCGGAACAACATAATGGCTACCACCTTTTGCTTTTACATCCTCAATCATCATCGTAATTAAAAGCTGTGGATTCTCAGAATTAACTGCAACAAACCAGCCATTCTCCTGACCATCTAGATCCTCTTTTGACTGTTTAAGCTCAGCTGTACCTGTTTTTCCAGCTAATTTCTGTCCTTCTATATGTGGTCTATAGCCCGTACCATTGGGGTTTTGTACCACTTGTTCTAAATCATTAAACAAAAGATCTGTATGTTCTGGGGTAACAATTTTCTCTTTCCACACTGTTGTTTTTGCATCAGATTGTTTTTCTAAGTATGGTTTAATCATGTTTCCATTATTTATAAATGTTGTATATGCTGTCGCAATATGAAACGGACTCATCTGAATTTGCCCTTGACCGTAACCTGAATCAGCTAAAAGCTGTTCATTTGTAAGCCCATCACTTGCAATCGTTGATTTACTAATTGGGAACGGAAAATCAATCTCTTCCTCAAAGCCGAATTTCTTTAATCCGGTTGATAGTCCCTCTGCACCAATATCTAATGCTAATTGGGCAAAGAAAATATTATCTGAATAAATCATAGCATTTTCTAAGTTAACGGTTTCTACTTTACTAGATACACGCGTCACATAATAGTTTCCCCAGCTACTATCTTTTCGCCAAGTTAGACCTTTAATCACCTTTGTACCTTCCGGTTGAAGTTTTCCAGATTCCAAGCCAATAGCTGCTGTTAGCGGTTTAATTGAAGATCCTGGAGAATAGGTCTTGTTAAATCGAGCCATTAATGGATTAAGTGGATTAGTTGATAGGGCGTCATATTCTTCATTTGACATGCCGTAAATAAACTCATTTGGGTTATATGATGGACTGCTAACCATTGCTAATGTCTCACCAGTAATTGGGTGAATGGCAACTGCTGTTCCTGGTTCACCATTTAATTGTGCATAAATTGCCTTTTGAAGATCATTATTAATCGTAAGCTTTATATCTTCCCCGTTCACTGGCGCTTTCTCAGCAATAACCTTATCTGTTCCATCAACATAGATTTTATAACCTGTTTCACCCTTGAGGCGATCCTCATATACTTGCTCCAGACCTGCTTTTCCGACACTAGCGGTACTGCTATAACCTTTACCTTTTAACTCTTCAAGCTGTTCAGCTGTAATGCTTCCAATGTATCCAGTTAAATGTGCAGCTGCTTCACCAAGTGGATAAACCCTTGAAGCGACATTTTTATTTTGCACTGATGGTAAAGCAATTAATTGGTTCAAAAGTATTTCATTAGTAGCGTCGATCTTTTTAATAGGAACAAATAATTCCGGCTTGACCCATGATTGATTTAATTTTTCTTCAATCTCTGATACATCTAATTCTAATAATTTAGCAATGTTTGCAAGGGCTTCAGCTTTGTTTTCAGGTAACTTTCCTGGAACAATGCCGATTTCATTTGCTACTCCGTTAACTGCAAGTCCTTTATCATTCTGATCGAAAATTTGCCCCCTTGCAGCTGGTGAACTCGAGACTCTTACTTCTTCTCCTTCTTCAAGTTGGGGGAAAATCATCGATGGTGACCAAGTAATAAACCAGTTTTCACCGTCTTCCACTTTTTCTTTCTTTAATTTAACATCTTGCTCAAAAGAAACTTCTCCTGCTAGTGTTTCCATCTGAAGAGAGAATGGATACTCAACCTCTTCAAGATCACCTTGTTTTTCTTCCTCTTTTGGCTGCTTAAAAGTTACTTTTAGATTAGATGCTGAAACACCATCATAAATATCTTTGTAGCGACTGGTGAATTCTTCCTTTGTTATCGTTCCCTTCGTGCTCGTTGTCAGCATGTCATACATCTCAGAAAACTTTTGATCATTCCATAGTTCTATGTATTTAGAAAAACGGTCACCTGCTGTCGGAGTTTCTGAACAAGCACTTAGTGCCATCATCGAAAATAATAAAAATAATAAACCAATCCAATGTTTTTTCATCATCCACCCTCCACTTTACATATTGTACCAAGAAAGTATATCATAGTGATTTTAAATTAACAGAGATTCTGCCTAATTGTCTTCATAAAAAAAGGATTGACGAGTACGTCAACCTTCATAAGTTTTATCCAATAATAACTCTTTCCTTTGGAAAATGGTAATTATCTTTTCTTTCTTTTGTGCCTAATAAATATAAAAATGATAAAATCCCAATTCTACCAATGAACATTAATATCATAATCACTACTTTTCCTACTGTACTTAAATCAGGTGTAATTCCCATAGAAAGTCCAGTTGTTCCAAACGCTGAACATACCTCAAATAAAATTTCAGTCAATGAAAATGGTTCTGTGATTGTTAATATGACAACAGCGAAAAAACATATTAACATCGCCATCATTGTCACCACAACTGACTTCATTAAATCTTCTTCGTGTAACTCACGTTTAAAGATCTTAATTGATTTATTTCCTCTTGCAAAATGAAAAAGAAATAAAAGGTTTAAAGCAAAAGTTGTTGTCCGTATCCCACCACCTACTGAGCTTGGCGAGGCTCCAATAAACATTAATGCACAAATCACGAGTAAAGTTGGTTCAGTATACATACTAACATCCATTGTAGCTAACCCAGCACTTCTAGTAGCTGTAGATTGAAACAACGAATAAAACAATGTTTCGTGCCATACCATCCCTTTATAAAAATAAGAATATTCTAAGCATGCAATAGCAATTGTTCCACCTATAACTAATGAGAAAAAAGTGATTGATGTAATCTTAGTGAATAAGGAAAATCGATATTTTTTATTTTTGTTAAATAAGAAGTCCTTTACCTCGATTAATACTGGAAACCCGATTGCTCCAAGTATAATCAAAATGATAACTATAAATTGGATAAAATAATCGTCTGCAAATGGGATCATAGATTGTCCGGTAATATCGAAACCACCGTTCGTCGTCGCACTAACCGATGTGAAAATCCCATGTAAAAAAGCTTCCTGCCATGTTTCAAAATAGTTCAGGAAATAGACTCCTAAGATGATCCCGCCTGTTAATTCAATTAATAGAATTAAGCCGATTATTTGTCTTATCAAATTTACAATGCCACTCAGATTGGTTTGGTTTTGATCTGTCATGATCAATTGTCGTTCTTTTAGGCCGATCTTCTTCCCCATGATTAGCCAGACAAATGTACCAAGAGACATAACACCTATGCCTCCAAATTGTAGAACAAAAATCAATATAAAAATTCCAGGTACACTGAATGTATCAGATGTTGAAATAGCAGTAAGACCTGTCACGCTTACAGCACTAACAGCCGTAAACAAGCCATCAATAAACGACCATTCCACACCAGGCTTATGCGCTACAGGCAAACTTAATAAAATAACAGAAACTGTAACAGCTATAAAATAATAAGATACGATTAATTGTACGGGTGTTAATGATTGCAAACGTAGCTTCCATTTGTTCATTTTCATTCATTCCTATCATAAAAACTGCTTTAACGTCATAACGACACTATAAAATATGTATGCCCTCTATCATAAAGAAAAAACGAACAAAATTAAAGTGCTTTTCAATAATACTTTAATTTTAGAAAATTGCATAGATTATGGAAAGTTCTTTTCACAAATTGGATTACTCGAGTCTATTACTTTATTTTATTTCCTATAAAAAAATAAAAAAAGATGACTTATAAGTAACTACCACTTATAAATCACCCCTAAACGATTATTTTGCTTCAAGTCGACTGATTCGATCATCCAAATCCGGATGTGTCGAAAATAATGACAGTCCCTTTTTGCTATTAATTTTCAATGTTGATAGTGAAGCTTGGTCATCTCTTACACGCCCAGTATAGTGTTTTAATGAACGAAGAGCATGAATCATTTTGTCCTTACCAGCTAAGTCTGCTCCACCTCTATCTGCATGAAATTCACGATATCTTGAAAAGGCAAAAACAACAAGGCTTCCTAACACTGAAAATACCAACTGAAATATAATTACTGCAATAAAATGAACAATTGGCGCAATATCTTCTCTTACAAAACGAGTGACTAGCCAAGCTGCAATCCGAGCAAAAAAGACAACAAATGTATTGACGATCCCTTGTAATAAAGTCATTGTCACCATATCTCCATTAGCGATATGTGCCACCTCATGAGCAATAACACCCTCAATTGCAGCATCATCCATCTCATGTAATAATCCAGTTGAAACAGCTACAAGTGAACGACGTTTAGAAGGACCTGTAGCAAATGCATTTACTTCTGGTGACTGATAAATACCTACTTGAGGCATTTTGGTTAACCCTGCTGCTCTAGACAAACGATGAACTCTATCTACTAAGTCACGCTCAATTGATGAAAGAGATGCTGAAGGATCTATAACTTGGACCCTCATCATCATTTTTGCCATCCATCGAGACATTGCTAATGACATAAACGAACCTGTAAATCCAATTACAGCACTAAAAATTAGTAAGTTAACTAGATCAAGATTACCGTTCAACGTTTGATAGGGTGATACGTTTAATAAGGATAAAACAATACCTATTGTCGTTAAAACAAGAATATTTGATAAAAGAAAGAGAAAGATTCGTCTAGCCATTTTAACCTCCAGGTTTCAAGTTCATTTGAACTTATATTATAATTAAATTATAGAAACATATTCGTAGAATTGCAAGATTGAATACTTCCTTTACAAAAACTTTATTATTTATTATTAACATCCATTTCTTGCTCATAATGGAAAAATCACTATAGTATGTTCTATAATTAGTATTTAAGATACAAGACTGAGGTGTCATGATGCCAATTCAATTAACTCGTAAACAAATGACAAATTTATTATATTCCTTAAAGGGAGAGTCAAACCAATCTCCTTCATTAATATTAGAACACGCAATAGGAGTTTCTCTTAGTAAAGAAATGCAAGTCCCAACCTTTCTGTTAAAAACGAATAAACGACGCAGTCACAATCAAGTATATGGCTTATCAACAAATGAAATTGTATCTCTTGCAAATTTATGTGAGCTTACATCTCTTAAGTCAACTTCAATTCAAAACTGGATTAAGCGTGATATCAAAGAATTGATCGGTACACCAGAGCTTGGTAAAAAATATTCAATTGAACAAGCCGCAATGCTATTAATTGTAAGAGATTTAAAAACAGTTTTTGATTTTGAAAAAATACGAAACCTTTTAACAATTGTATTTAATACCTTATCAGATCGAAGTGACGATTTAATTAGTCCAATCATCTTTTATGAAATTTATGCAACAGTTCTTGACTCTCTTGAAGCTTTACCCTCGTTATCACTAAATGATAAAACATTAGAGAAAAATATTGTTCATAAAATCAACACGATTCCTAAGAAGTTTTCAGAACTTCCAGCCCAACAATGGGAGGCAATTAGAAATGTTTTAGTTATTACTGTCTTGTCTGTTTTAGCATCCCATTTGCAAACGAGAGCACAAGTTTATTTAAATGAAAAATCTTAATTTCTCTTCAGGCTAAACATTACCAGTATAGAAAATGGCCTTTTATGAAAAATTATGAATAAGGCTGACCTAAGTTATCCTTAATATTAAGTATTTAGGATTTAATCTATGCCAGCTTTATTAAGATTATTAAAAGGGGGGTAAAGAGTATGTCTAGAAGTAGTAATAAGTTACTTGTCCCAGGCATTGAACAAGCTCTGGATCAAATTAAATATGAAATTGCTCAAGAATTTGGTGTTCATTTAGGATCAGATACAGTTTCTCGCTCAAACGGATCCGTTGGTGGAGAAATTACAAAACGTTTAGTTGCACAAGCTCAAGCACAATTAAACGGTCAAAAAACTGAATAATTAAATGGCAAAAAGGCTGACATTTTGATCAGCCTTTTTACTATTTTATTCATAATGACCTCTTACTATTGGTAAGAAAATCAATCATTGTCATCGTCATTTTTGTTTCTATTATCTTTATTCCATTTGTTTAGATTTTCTTTTTCTTTATCACTTTTTCCTCTATTTTCTTTAGAGTTTCGATTGTCTTTTTCATCCCAGTTGTCCCAATCATCTCTATCTTCATAATAATCCCAATTGTTTCGATCGTGTCTATTTTCTTTATTGTTCATCTTTTGGTTTTCACGTTTTTTTTCTGCATTTTTCAGTGCATCTTTTTCCTGCTTGTGTACATTTTTATTAATGTCACTTAGTTTTTTTTCATTTTTATCATTGCTGTTCCTAATACTTGAGTTTGAGTTCTCTTTTAACTTCTTTTTTGCATCTTCAAGCTTAACTTTTGTTTCTGATTCTAACTTTTCCTTTACCGCTTGGTTATTACCATTTGTATCTTCCGTTAAAGTTTCGTTGTCTGCTTTATTATTTAATGAGCTATTATCTGATTGTTCTTGTTTTTTTGCAGGCTCTTTTACCCTTTCTTTAGGGGCATTGGCTTTCTCTTTAAGCTCTATATACTTCCCAGTAGAAATCCCTTGATTCTGAGCCTTTTCTCTCGTTTCATTATCAGACTCAATCGTATTGACAACCATTTCCTCATCTTCATAAGAGGTACTAATATCATCAATCCCTGCTTCCAACTTGGTTTGAATAGCTTTATCTTCTTCATTAATTACTGTTGTTATCAAAATTTCCTTACCTGGATAAACGTAGCCCTCTACTTTAGATTCAGCTACAATAGCATCAACAATTTTATCAAAGGGTTTTTTTTCCCAATCAGGAAGCTTATCAATAAGCTTTTCTGCTTCTTCATTTAGAGGCACTAGGGAAATAACGTTTAATTGATTATCAATCCCAACTTCAAAGCTAGGATTAATATCAATCGACATATACGCATACACTTTATCATTATTAAAAGACGGTAAAAAACTTATCATAAAAATCATAATTGCTAACACAGATAAAGCGCCTACCCTAACTTTTCGAGAATTAAATAGGTCAATTAAACTTCTTTGTTTTATTTTAGAGGTTCTTGTAGCAGCCTCTTCACGTTCATCCATTAAAGGAAAAAAAGTAATTTCTTCCCCTATTTCATAGCTGCCCAATTTACTATTAGTTTTTAAGAATTGCCCATCTGGGGTGAGCAGTGTTACAAAGTCATCATTATACTCGACGACGACCCCTCTCTTCATGAATGTAGCACCCCTTTAATATAATCTTTTAAATAGAGGAAGTCCCCTGACAGAATGATGGCCATTGCAATAATATATTTTCTATTTCTTTCGATTGTCTTTCGACTTACTGCAACTTTTGCCTCAAGCTGTTTTACAGGAAGTTGTTTTTTTTGGAAAAGAAATTCCCTCAATTCGTCATCCTCTACTAATTTCGTTGCGACCACAATTGCATTTTGCCTTGCATCATAATGCTTTGGAGATTGTTCAACTATTTCAGCAAATGTTAATTTAAAATCTTTTAGGCAATGCTGAAAATAGGCAATTTCTTCCTTTCGGTGCTCTTGCTCAATCATTTTTGTATATTCATCAATTGATAAATCAGATTCAATTTTACTTTGAGAGAATTCTCCCTCTTCATGCTCATGAAGGTCTAGATTAATCGTATAAGGATTACGTACTTCCTTACGAATATAATCAATTACTTTACGTTTAATCACTAATTCAGCAAAAGCAAACAATGAACTTCCTTTATCTGTTGAATATTTTTCTATTGCATCATTAAATGCAATTAATCCTATACTAAATTCATCATCATTTTCGTTTATATATCGTTTACAAACAGAAGATACAGTTTTCGCAATAAATGGTTTATATTGTTCAATCAATTGGTTTTGTAAATCTCTGTCACCTTGTTGAATTAAAAGAACGGTATCTTCTAATGTACGTTTTTTCTTACTTAGTTTAAATAAAAGGCTAAGCATTGGAGGTTCACCTCTGTTTCCCCTATATTACTTTGTCTATAATAGCTAAATTACATAGGGATCGCAAAGGAAGAAATATGAAACTATCTTTCTTGTTTTCTACAAATTAAAGACAATTGTTACAAATAACAGTACTTTATACCCACGAAAAACATGAGGACGATTTTCACGTACACGACATAAATTGAAAATCAAATATAATGATTGACGAAAAAAATGATCAATATATGTTCATTATATTCGTTAACTTTTTCGACAAGAAAACCTTATTTTCTCCTTATTTAAGCCATTTGTAAACCTCTAACCCTCCTTTAATCTTGATGACTTAATTCTTCTTTCACTACATTATTTCGATACAACTTTCCGTATTAAGGGTGCACAAAAAAATATTTTCCGAAAAAAAATTAATATAAGTAATTAATCCTATGTTTTGTTACATATTTGACATAAAAAGTTGTCACTTTCAAGTATTTACTTATATTAAACCCCCATTTTTTATAATTTTTAGGTATGAATATTCCATAAAATCTAATTTTTAATACTTTCTTACAAAAAAAGACGTCTGATAATTTACTATCAAACGTCTTTAAATCACGTTATTGGTTTTCAACCCTTTTCATTAATTGTTGATCTGTCTCATCTTCAACGTTTACATCCTTCGATAAGAACCAACCGCCAATAGCAATTCCAGCAAGAACAATCCAGAAAATCAGTTTCCATGTTGCTGATTCAATAAAATGTTTAGACACTAGATCAATTTCTGGGTGTGCTAACGTATACAACGCTAGCTTAACTCCAACCCAACCTACAATGACAAAAGCTGCTGTTTCAAGATTTGGTTTTTTCTTTAGAAGTTTTACAAAGTACGTAGCAGCAAATCTCATAATGATAATTCCAATAATTCCTCCTGCTAGGATTATCAGGAATTGACCACCATCTAACCCACCAATGACAGGAAGATTAGTAGCTGGTAATGTTACAGCTAAAGCAACCGCCGCCAAAATAGAATCGACAGCAAATGCCAAATCAGCTAATTCTACTTTCAATACTGTTCCCCAGAAGCCAGACTCTTTTTTTACCTTTTTTTGATGCTCATGCTTTTTCAGTACAAATTTCTTTATTATATGATTGATCGAAATATAAAGTAGATAAACGGCACCAATTGCCTGAACCTGCCATACGTTTACTAAAAACGAAATTAAAAATAATGCACCAAATCGTAAAATAAACGCACCTGCAAGCCCATAAAACAATGCTTTTTTCCTTTTTTCATCTGGTAAATGCTTAACCATCACTGCCATAACAAGTGCATTATCAGCTGCTAATATGCCCTCAAGAGCGACAAGAACAAGTAATACCCAGCCATACTCAAACAATAATGTTACATCCATTTTTTCTCCTCCTATGCTTTAGGCTATTTTTCTTATACCCTGTGTTAGCAAAAGGACAACAAAAAAAGACCTTTGCCAACGTAGGCAAAGGTCTTGCTGAGCATGTATTACAAATCCGTTCATGCCAACAAAGCCGATGGAAGAAAATCCATGAAATGACGACTTTGTTTTCAGGTATTACCCTGAACGCTACTCCCCTTTGAAAGAAGAATATTAAGTTACTATTATCATATGTTGAAGTTGATACCTTTGTCAACAGATTTTTCTTTAGTTTATTTAAGGATGTTTTGATAAAAGCCTTACTTAGCCTAAGTTGAAGTGCACAAACCATTAGATAAGTGCCTTTATTAATTAGCAATGTTCTTGTTAATTAATTTTTTCCTTCTTATTGAAAGGAATTTATATAGTAGAAAAATGACTAAAACTCCAACTCCAATCGGTAGTATATAGGAATTAGCTAATTCTGCAACATCTTTCCATCTTTCTCCAAGCTTAAAACCTAAGTAAACATAAATAAATGTTATCGGAAACATCGCTAAAAAGGTATAGATTGAAAACACCCAAACATTCATTTTAGCCATACCACAAGGAATCGAAATTAATGTTCTTACACCTGGAAGAAATCTTGCGGTAAAAGCAACCATCGCTCCATTTCGTTCAAAAAATGTATCAGCCTTAGCTAGTTTTTCTTCATTAATGAAAACAAACTTACCAAATTTCAATAAAAATGGTCTTCCTCCAAATCTTCCAACTGCATATAGAGTTAATGGACCAAAAGTGCCCCCGATTGTTCCTGCTAAAACAGTCCCCCATAAGGTCATATCTCCTTCAAATACCCAAAACCCTGCAAGAGGTAAAACAAGCTCTGCTGGCACAAATTCAATCGTTAATGCAAGCATAATTCCTAAATATGATAACTCTTTAAAATTTTCTATGATTGATAAAATGAACTCTTCCATAAATAATCACCTATTTTCATTCAATAAGTTCTACCGTCCTATATAATACACATATTCATTTATACAGACAACCATTTTTATGAAGGAACGAGGTTAAAACTACACTAGGTCTGGCATTTTTAAAATTCCCTAGATGAGAACTTCTTTCATACTTCATATTCATTTTGTTAGGAGGAATTAATATGGATTGGCTCCAAGCAATTATTTTAGGAATCATTCAGGGATTAACGGAGTTTATACCAATTAGCAGTACAGGACACCTTTATATTGGACGAAAGCTTTTCGGTTTAGAGGAAGCAGGCATATACTTAGATACAATGCTTCACATTGGTACACTCATTGCCTTACTTGTTTTTTATAAGGACATTATAATTAAGCTGATTAAAAAACCATTTAGTCGAATAACAGCATTATTAGTAGTTGGTACAATTCCAGCTGTATTTGCTGGTGTATTGTTCAGTGACTTTTTTGATGAAATCTCAAAAACAGGTGTAACAATTGGTTGGGAATTTCTCGTAACTGGAATATTTTTATGGTTTGCTGACTCAATTAAAAATGGTGCAAAAAAGATAGACGACCTTTCTCTTTTTGACTCTTTTTTTATTGGGAGCTTTCAGGCATTTGCAATTTTCCCAGCTATATCCAGGTCTGGTATGACGATTGTTGGTGCGCTTATAAGAAAAATGGACAAAGAAGCTGCTGCTTATTTTTCCTTTTTACTTTCAATCCCCGCCATTTTTGGTGGAGTCATTTTTCAGCTGAAGGATGTAATGTCAGGGAACGTTCCACAAATTAGCCTGTTATCAATGCTTGTTGCAACCATTTCTTCTGCTTTTTTTGGATATATTGCAGTTAAATTTATGATTTCTTTTGTTAAGCGACAGTCCCTAAGAATTTTTGCGATTTATGTATGGGTACTTGGTGGATTCATTATTCTTTTGCAAAAAATAGCTATTTTTTAAGAGGCTGGGACAAAAGTATTTCAGCCAAAGAAAAACCCGAACTATCATGCGAAATTCTAATTTAGAGTTTCGTAATAGTTTGGGTTTTTTATTTATATCGCTTAATTAAATTAGAAATTATTCGGCTTTAAGAATGGTCAATTTAGTTATGTCCCAGCCTCTTTTTTATTGGTATGTATTACTAGACATGAAAAGGTAAAAAGTTACTTATGCTATTTACAAAATGGGTATGTCGTATTCAAGCCAAATCAATGAATTAACTACCATGTTAGCAAAGCATTCCTAATATTGTGGATTGAACAGTGCAAGCTAATCAGCATTTTAAAATATACGATGGAAAGCAGGGAATTTTATGCATACGATGTGGAAAGGATCAATCAGTTTCGGCCTGGTAAACATTCCAATAAAGCTTTATGCAGCAACTGAAGATAAAGATATCAAACTTAGAACCCTTCATAAAAAATGCCATACACCGATTCAGTATGAAAAAAAATGCCCTAACTGTGATGAAGAAATTTCGACTGAAGAAATTGTGAAGGGTTACGAATATGTAAAAGGGAAATATGTTGTTCTTTCGGATGAAGAACTTAAAGAACTAAAGGACGAGCATGAGGATAAGACTGTCGAAATCATTGATTTTGTAAAAATGGAAGAGATTGATCCCATCTACTTTAGTCGTTCTTATTTCATCGGACCAGGTGAAAACGGTGGAAAAGCATATGGATTATTACGTGAAGCATTAAATCAATCCGGTAAAATCGGTGTGGCACAAATAACAATCCGCTCCAAACAACAACTAGCAATGGTTCGTGTTTACGAGAATTGCATTGTTATGGAAACAGTCCATTATCCAGATGAAGTTAGAAATGTGAAAGAAGTTCCAAGTGTACCTGAGCAGGTCGAAGTTGGCAGTAAAGAGCTAGAAACCGCCATCATGTTAATTGATCAACTTACAACAACTTTTGACCCTGAAAAATATAAGGATGACTATCGACTTGCACTTCAAGAATTAATTGAAAGAAAAGTAAATCAGGATGAAGGCAAAACACCTACAGAAGCAGCACCAAGACAAAATGTAGTTGACTTGATGAGCGCACTACAGGCAAGTATTGAAAAAACAAAAAAACCACAAGGAAAAGCAAACCCTGCTAAACCAGCAAAGCCAAAGGCAACACAAGCTAAAGCTGCTGGTGATGAAGGTGGTCAGCCACTAGCACCAAGTCAAACAATTGCTAAGAAGACGAAAACAGTCCGTAAAAAGGCATAAGTTATCCACTTAAAACACGCTTAGAAAACAGCATTTCCTGTCTCTAAGCGTGTTTACTCTACAAATTATATTTCACTCGTATTAGCTATTTCCTCAAGCTACTAACTAATTTAAAACTAGTACCAGCGGGTTGAAGACCGAATTAATTTAGAACATTTATAACTAGTCCTGTTACTGGAAAAGTTCCCAGGTCGGTCTATTATAAATTCTAAATCCCATTCAATCTTAGCTCATCTTCGTCACTTCATTGTAGCAAGCACAACTGTACCACCATTATCATCAGCTGGTATATTAATTGTTACTTCCTTATTGCTGTTTACTACATATTCTTTTTCATTGTATAAATCTCTAAGCTTAGTATTAGCGGGGAAGTCTACTACAAATGTAGCTTGTTTTGCACTATCTGTTACATTTAATCCAACTAAAACCTGCTCTTCTTCATATTTTCTTTTAAATACTAAATAGTCTTCAGCATCTCCACCTGCTACTTTTTCACGAGTACCTTTTGAGAAAACTTTGGAATACTCAGCACGAATGTTTAGTAATGTTGAATAATGCTTGTGTAATGCCATTGCGTTTGGATCTTCAGTTTCAAGTAGCCCCCATGGCATATCATCACGATTTTGCCCAAATTGTAATACTGTTTCACCTTCTTTTTCCCAGTCTGATTTACCGGATCTACCTAATTCTTCTCCATAGTAAATAACTGGTTGACCCTTCGAGGTAATTTGTAATGCTGAAGCAACCTTTAATTTACCTACATCTCCATTCACGTATTCAGATAGAAAACCATTTTGGTCATGACTGCTTAAAAATTGACCTAATGTTGCTGTGTTATTAAGTTGGTTGTTGCGTTCTTGTAAATATGTTTCGACACTATCGATGCTTCCATCTACAAATGCTTTTGCTTTTTCTTTGAAATCAAAGTCAAGAAGAGAATCCATTTGACCAGTTCCTAAATATCCGCCATCATTAGCAACACTTGCCCCCCAATATTCTCCAATCATTTTGAAATCAGGATCGATGCCAGTTAAATCATTTTTCAATGCTTGCCAGGTTGCATCTTCAACATGCTTAACCGTGTCAATTCGGAAAAAATCAATTGTGTCGCCGCGATCTGTTCTTACTTTTTCAAGCCATGCTGTTTGCCAGTCGATTATTTTCGCACGGACCACAGTATCTTCCGTTTTAAAATCTGGAAGATGATCAAGTTCACCTCTGACTGTTGGATCTTCATCGACCGTTCTGAACATACCTTGCAATTTAGCGACTTCCTCATCAGTAGGGAGATTGTCTGCATCAGCTTTCCACGCTTCATTCATTTTTCCATTCACACCATAACCCGCATGATTTACAACCACATCTAACATAATTTTCATGCCGCGGTCATGAGCCTTTTCAATTAACTCTTGAAATGTTTCAATATCACCTAAGTGCTCATCTAATGCTGTAAAGTCCTTTGCCCAATAACCGTGATAGCCATATTGTTTTGCTTCTAGACCTTCTGCAGTTGTGAAATCGAGACCTTTGTTAAAGTCAATATTATCCACAATAGGTGTTATCCAAATTGTATTGATTCCTAGGTTATCGATATAGTCTAACTTGTCAATAATCCCTTGAAAATCACCACCATGATATGCTTCAGCATGGTTTCGATCATATTCGTTTGCGCCATTGTTAGAAGGATCTCCATCCTTAAAGCGGTCTGTTAGCATGAAATAAATTCGTGCTTCATCCCAATCAAAATCTAATTCATCACCAACAGTATTCTCTGGAATAATAGCTACCTTAATTGATTTTGTATGGTTGTTTCCATACTCATCAACTACTGTAACGTCGACTTCCTTCTCACCTGCTGATATTGTTTCGTTGACAGCAATTGATACAGCGCCTACTTCAGGGTCAATTTCAACCTTTTCCCGGCCACCTAATGGTTCTAGGTTTACAAACATTTCCTTAATGTTTACATTTTCATTTGATGAAGCTTTAACGGTAAGTACCGCATTTTCATCAGATGAAAATTCATTTGGCAAAACACTTGCTTCAACTGTTAGATCAGGGCGATTATACGTGATGGTTGACTTTTCATTTTTAGTGTTTTTCGGGTCGGTAACCTCAGTTGTTTTACCACCCTTTGTGACTAAGAAGCTATACTCATGTGTTCCTTCTGCTAAGTCTTCAAGCTTATAAGAGAAGTATTCATCCTGTTCACTGTATTGCATTGTGAACTCTTTACCATCGATTTTAATTTTAACTTGATCAATTGTATGCATGCTCTCCCCCTGGAAGAGCTCTTCATCTCTGTAGTAGAATGTGACATTACCACCCTCTAAAACTGGACCTGTAACAGTCGGTACCACTGTTTGACCTGTAACACCTGTTATAACAGTTACTTTTGTAATTATATCATCACGATTAATTTGCACATTATGATCATCACTGTCTGGTGATATCTTTGCTGTATTCCAATCCGTTCCTTTTCGTACTAAAAAACCTATTGATTCTGTCTCAGGAGCGATTTCCACATTTGCTATCGCTGTGTCACCTTTGATTGATTCAAAATCTATTTGATCATTCTTTACTCCTGTGTTCCAAACCCAGAGATTCCATGCCCCAAAATCACCAGTGAAATCTCCATTTGGCCTTATATATTTAATCCGTACATAACGTTTTACATTTTTTTTAATTGTCATCTCTAATGTAGCAATTGCATTTTCAGATTGTGCCGTTATTGTAACAATCCCTGGTTTTATCCCCGTGACTTTTCCTGTATTATCAACTGTTGCAATCGTCTTATCCGATGATGTCCATGTTACCTTTGTCCCTAGCATGTCTTGTTGATATTGGTCTTTTACTAATGCAGACAGTTGTGCAGAATAGGTTTCAAAAACGAAATTATTCCCTGAAATTGTTATATGTTCGGGTGCTAAATTATCAACTATTACTTCTATTTCTTCGATTATTTTACCTACTTTTGCAGTAATAGTCGATTTACCTTTTGTAATACCAGTTACTTTCCCATTTGTAACCGTCACAACTTTTTTATTTGAAGAAGACCATTTGATTTTTTCTCCTAGCATTACTCTCCCCCTCTGATCTTTGACATAAGCGGCCAAATACTTTGATTCATCTGGGTTTATTGCAAATGACTGAGGAGTGACTTCAATACTTGTTGCAACTGGCTTATATGCTGCTTCAGCTTGATCATATAGCACCATCATCGAAAGTCCTTCAATTGAAACTTTATTGCTATTTACTGTTCGAATCGTTTCAACTCCTGCTGCTGTATGATCTACAACGACATTCCATTCACGATTCGAAGGTAGTGACACTTCTTTCGCTGTTTTATTGGCATTGTAGATGACTACAATGTTCTTCCATGGATCATTGTTTGCATTATCCTTCAACTGATAGGCAACAATTTGTTCATTCTGTTTAAAAACTTCTAGATTTTTTTCAATCGCAGCTTTTGAATCTATTTTAAAAGCAGGGTGTGTTTTTCTTAACGTAATTAATCCTTGGTAATAATTAAAAACAGATTGATACTCATCTTTTAATGCCCAACGAATTTGATTAATTCGATCGGGGCTCTTATAGCTATTATGTTCACCGTACTTACTTCTGAGTATTTCCTCCCCTGCATGTAAAAAAGGAATCCCTTGTGACGTAAAGACAATACCATTTGCTAAAAGACTTCGCTTTACCCATTCATTTTTTAATGTATTTTCTTCTGTAATCACAGCATGTGGATCATAATTTTTATCATCATGATTTCCATCCATACCTGCGACCCGCATGAGCTTATCCCATAGGTTTAAGTTATCGTGTGCGGTAACATAATTAATGCTTTCAGAAGAACGATTTGTAAAGTCATAGATCGAGCCTTGAAGACCTTTAACTAGTTCAGCTTCTTTATTAGTTGCACCAGTGGCAAAACCAGTTCCATCCCCGTCGCTATCTCCTTTTATGGCCCCTCTAATGTGATCATTAAATACCGCGTAGCCTTGATCCTTTTGGGAGCCTTTCACGTTTTGTAATGATTGGGGCAAGCTTGAAGTACCGCCAGTCCAAGGCTCCCCATAAATTAAAAAGTTTGGATCAATTTGATTTTTTAGTTCTTTTGTAATTTCTTGCATCGTTTGCTTATCGATTAACCCCATCAAATCAAATCTGTATCCATCAATCCCATATTCAGTTGCCCAATAATGAACAGAATCCTTAATGTATTTACGAACCATTGGTCTCTCAGACGCAACTTCATTTCCTGTACCTGAACCATTCGTGATTTTCCCAGTCTCATCTGTACGATAATAGTAGCCAGGGACAATAGAATCAAATGGTGAACTACCTTTCAGCTGTGTCGATTCATTCATGTATGTATGGTTGTACACAACATCCATCACAACACGAATCCCTTGATCATGTAGAGATTGCACCATTTTCTTATACTCTTTAATTCTACTAGTTGGATCCTGTGGATCGGTTGAGTACGAGCCTTCTGGTACATTGAAGTGAACAGGGTCATACCCCCAATTAAATTTTGCATCTGGTGAGTTAGGGTTATTAACTGTTAATTCATTTACAGAGCCGAAGTCATAAGTTGGTAGTAAGTGAACATAATTTACTCCCAATTGTTTTAAGGAATCTACACCTGTTTTTACACCGTTAGGTCCAGTTGTTCTCTTTTCAGTAAAGGCCAAATACTTCCCTTTATTTTTCATTCCAGATTGTTCGTCAATTGAAAAATCTCTTACATGTAATTCATAAAGTATCGCATCATTTGGTGAAGTAACTGGTGGTTTTTCTAGTGGATCAAACCCTGCTGGATCTGTTTTGTCTAAATCAACGATCACTGCTCTTTGACCATTAGCAGAAGTCGCACGTGCATATGGATCAACTGCATAGTTTACTTTTCCATCTGCAAATTCTACTTTATACATATAATATTTGTTTTTAAGATTTCCCTTTACATGTAATGACCATACACCATTACTAGCTCTCGTCATATCTGTTTCTTTACCATCAGTATGATCGATTACAAATGCACCTTCATACTTTCCAGCATTTTCATAGATTGCTAGACTAACTTTTGTAGCTGTAGGTGCCCATAGCTTAAATGTCGTTTTTTTTGGCGAATATGAAAAACCCAAATCATCTCCTGCATAATAATAGCTTTCATCATTTAGAATCTCTCGCATTATGACTTTTGTTGGTTCTGAGTCTCCTATCTTTACTTCATAGATCTTCCTAACGTCTACTTTTTCCTCATCAGCTAAGGATAGTTTTACTTTTTTATCACTAATAGCCGTTGTTGTTGTTTTTACTATTTTATTAGTCTCTTTCTCAATTACTTTGAATGTTTTATCAGTTACTGCTTTATTTGTTGTCACTAAAATTTCAGTTAACGAATCCATTAATGCAGATTGAACTTTCACTGGTTCAGGAGATTCAATTGTAAAAACTGAGTTTCCATCTACTGTATTAGGATTTGCAGGATCTATAGTTGATTCATCCCAAGAAAGATTGTTTTGTACGAATTTATATTGGTATTCCCCAGCTTCTAAGTGAGGGACCGTTACAGAAAAAACGCCCTCCTTCTCTATCATTTCAATCGCTTTCGTAAGCTCCCAATCTACAAAATTACCAATGAGATATAATGCTTTTTCCCCATTACTTTCATAGTTAAATGTTACACTTCCATCTTCATTTATGACTGGGCTAGTGATTTTATGTGTATCATTCTCATTACTAACAGAATTCGAATCGATCGCTGTAGTGCTTGCAGAAAGAAAGCTCGAAAAAACCTGTAAAACCAATGTAATAATAACTAAATTAGATAACGCCTTCATTTTTAACTTTCTCAATCTACATAACCTCCCCATTGACTATAGTATTTTAGGAAATCGTTTGCACAATAAGTTAAATAAACAAGATTTCTGTATATAGAAATCTTATAAATTAATTTATGTAAGCGTTTCCATTGAATTCATTTTTAGAATATCACTTTCACAAATTTATCGCAATGGTACAATATACGGATTTTGACTATTAGCCCTACTTTTCATTCGTTAACCATTTTGCAGCCTCATACAATGATGGAAATTGAAAATCCGCTAATCCTTCATTATCTCCAATTAATATCGTTTTTGTTCCAGCCTGTCTTCCTGCTAATATGTCAACGTCACGATCACCAACCATGAAACTCTCCTTTAGAGAAACTTGATGCTTTTTTGCAAGTCTATGTAGCATTTCAGGTTCTGGTTTACGACAGGCACAACCAGCATGAGGTTTGTGTGGACAATAAATAATATCGTCAATTTTCCCTCCGTACTCTGCGATATCATTTTTCATTTTTTCATGTACTTTAACAAGCATCACTTCCTTCATAAACCCTAGACCAATACCACCTTGATTAGTCACTACAAACACTAAAAATCCAGCATCATTTAATAATTTAATCCCCTCTCCAACACCTTCAAGCAAAAACATTTGCTCTGGTTTATTAACAAATTTAACTCTTTTACTTAGCACTTCATTTATTACACCATCGCGATCAAGAAAAACAGCTCTATTCAAAATTCTAAACATCCTTTCATTATTCTTAATTAACTGCCCATATTATAAGTAAGACATTTGATGAAGGGAGATTTGATAGTGAAACCAATGCTACCAACTTTACATAGTGAAATCCCTAAAGGTGCTGATTGGGTATATGAGACAAAATACGATGGATTCCGTGCCATTCTTACCATCACTAATCAAACTTTTGACATAATAAGCAGGAACGAAAAGCCTTTAAATCATACATTTCCAGAAATCTTAGCAGAAATCCAACAACTTCATCAAAAGTTAGAACCTTTTTTACCACTTACGCTTGATGGTGAAATTGTTTATCTGACTTCAAAACATTTTTCTGATTTTGAACAATTGCAGATTAGAGGGAGGTTAAAAAACAAAGAGAAAATAAGTGAGGCTGCAACCCAATTTCCTTGTAGATATTTAGCTTTTGATCTACTTGAATTTAACGGTAAATCTATACAAAATGAACCGTTAGTAACAAGAAAGGAGCAGCTTCAAAAGCTTTTCAAGGCATTGAACCTCAAACCGATCGTGGATCCCTCACTCTCCAATCTTTTACAGTATGTTCCATATACACCGCAATATACTGATTTATGGAAAGAAATGAGGCTTGATGATGGTGAAGGAATAATTGCAAAACAGTTAAAAAGCAAGTGGGAAAGTGGTGTCCGCACAAAACAATGGCTAAAGGTAAAAAATTATAAACATGCCAGTCTTTTTATTTCTGGTTATGATAAGCAAAATGGGTATTTTCATGTGGCTGTTTTAAAAAGTGAAGAAATTATTCAGGTTGGAGTTTTTTCTCACGGAATCTCTAGCGAAGAACGTGAAGCATTAATTAAGATTGTGAAGGAAAACAAACGCTCTGAAACACCAAGCTTTGTAGAGATTGATCCGGCTATTGTTGTTGAATTACAATTTTTATCTCTTTATAAGGAACAGTTGCGTGAGCCATCATTTAGTTCATTTCGATTTGATAAACACCCAGGAGAGTGCACATGGGATCAGCTTCTATTATCAACTGCACCTATTCATGAGGAAGTTATATTTACACACCCTGATAAACCACTTTGGGAAACAATGGACATAAAAAAAGAACAATTTTTAAGTTATCTTTATCAAATATCACCGCTTATGCTTCCTTTTTTAAAAAACCGTCTGTTAACCGTTATCCGCTTTCCACACGGGATGTTTGGTGAAGCTTTTTATCAAAAAAATCGACCAGATTATACGCCAAGCTTTATCAAAACAAAAAAGCATGAGGATATTGAATATATTATTTGCAATGATTTATCTACATTACTGTGGTTAGGCAATCAATTGGCATTTGAATATCATATCCCCTTTCAAACAATTGACACAGAATATCCAACAGAAATTGTATTTGATCTAGACCCACCTTCAAAGGAGTATTTTTCGCTTGCCATTAAAGCAGCAACAGAAATGAAAAAGATATTTGATCAATTTGGTTTAAAAACATTTCCTAAGCTTTCAGGTAACAAAGGATTACAAATTCATATCCCGCTATCAAAAAATTCGCTAAGTTATGATGAAACGAGAGTCTTTACTGCCTTCATTGCCGAGTTTTTAGTGACAAGCTTTCCAGATGATTTTACAATTGAACGCATGAAAAAAAATCGAGGTAATCGATTGTATGTCGATTATATTCAACACGCAGAGGGGAAAACAATTATTGCACCCTATTCCCTACGTGGCAAAAAAGAAGGAGCCTACATTGCCGCTCCATTAGATTGGTCAGAAGTAAACGACAGCCTTTCTGTAGATCAATTTACGATCGAAAATGTACTAAAGCGAGCTAATTCAATTGGATGTCCATTTCATGAATACTTTTCTTCCCCTCAAGATGAAACATTGCAAACATTAATAAAGGGTCTAACTCCAACTTAATTAGTTGGTTTTAGACCCTTAGTATCTATCGCTTTATTTTATAAATACGTGCTTCATGAGGCTGCATAATGAATGAAGCACCTAACTCCAGTTCATCAATATCATAGTTAGCTATGATTAATTCTTTTGTTGTAGCTTGATGTTCTTTTTGTAAAAAGTACTCTCGTGGTTCATTTGAGTGGTTCAATACGATAAGCCAGGTCGTTTCATTTAAGGTCCGAGTATAAACATACAGGTGTTCATCTCCTGCTGTTAAATCTGTGAAATCTCCATAGACCATTACATCATGCTTCTTCCTTAAAGTAATAAGCTTTTGATAGTAATAGAAAACTGAGTTTGGATCCTTTAAAGCTTCTTCTACATTTATATCTATATAATTAGGGTTTACTTTAATCCATGGAGTTCCATTTGTAAAACCAGCCTGATTTTGATTACTCCACTGCATAGGTGTTCTTGAATTGTCACGGCTTAATAGGAGAAGACTATCAAACACCTCTTTAGGATCTCTCCCTTTCCCCACTTCTTCTTTGTATTTATTTTTCATTGCAATATCATTATAATCATCTATTGAGTCAAAGCGTACACCTGTCATCCCAATCTCCTCACCTTGGTAAATATACGGAGTTCCCGGAAGTGTATGAATCATTGTCGCTAATAGTTTTGCTGATTCAATTCGGTATGCTGAGTCATTTCCATATCGAGTCACTTGTCTCGTATGATCGTGGTTATTTAAAAACTGAGAGTTCCAACCTTTACCCTTTAAACCTTGATACCAAAGGTTTTGAATTTCTTTAAATCTGAGCATATCCCATGTTGTCATTTCATCGGCTACTTGGAAATGAAACAAAGTGTTAAGCTCATTTCGATCTTCGCCAACATATAAAAGGCCTTCCTCTGGCGTAACAAATGGAATTTCCCCAACTGTCATACCACCATAATGCTGTAAAACCTCTCTGTTCATATCTTGAAGATATTCATGAATACCAGGATTATTTGCAAGATAGCTAATATTAGCCGGGTCTTCTGCATCTGGGAAGGCCTGTTGCTTAGCTAACAAATTAATGACGTCCATTCGAAATCCGTCAATTCCCATATCTAGCCAAAAACGCATCATCGTATAGATTTCTTGACGAAGCTCAGGATTTTGCCAATTTAAATCAGGCTGCTCTACTGCAAAAGAATGAAAATAATATTGTTTAGTTTTTTCATCATATTCCCATGCTGATGGTGCGAAGTAAGAACGCCAATTATTTGGTTCTTTCCCGTTCCTTGGATCTTGCCAAATATACCAATTACGCTTCGGATTATCTTTCGAAGATTTAGATTCGATAAACCAAGGATGTTGATCAGAAGTATGGTTAACAACTAAATCCATTATTACCTTCATTCCACGACTATGGATCTCACTTACTAATTTTTTAAAAATCTCCATATCACCAGCTTTATCCATAATTTCATAATAATTTGAAATATCATAACCATTATCACGATCTGGAGATTCATAAAATGGATTTAACCAAATGACATCAATTCCAAGCTTCTTAATATAATCTAACTTTTCAAGAACCCCTTGTAAATCACCATACCCATCACCATCAGAATCATAAAAGCTACGCCAATATACTTGATAGACAACCGCTTCTTTCCACCATGTTTTTTTAATCATTTTTTAAACCATCCTTACTAAAATATTTGTTAATAATAATGCAGATCATAAGAATGATCTGCATTGATAAAAATTATTTGCTTTTATAAATCCTTGCTTCATACGGACGTAATTTAAATGAAAGGATGTCTTCATTTTGAGGTACATCATAATTGCTAATCAA
Organism: Metabacillus sp. KUDC1714; assembly: GCF_014217835.1. Taxonomy (NCBI): domain Bacteria; kingdom Bacillati; phylum Bacillota; class Bacilli; order Caryophanales; family Bacillaceae; genus Metabacillus; species Metabacillus elymi. The sequence goes on along the minus strand of NZ_CP055263.1, from coordinate 3,905,759 downwards.
AAGTTCTGGAGCAGAGATTGTCACATTACCAGGTAGGCTAAATGGAGTTGCATCACCGCTAAAGTTCGTAATCACCAACAACTTTTCATTTTCGTATGAACGTGTATAGGCAAAAATTGATTCATGTTCTGGTAAAATAAGCTCGTAATCACCATAAACGATAATTGGGTGATTTTTTCTTAGCTGAATGATGTTCTTGTAGTAGTTAAAGATAGAATTTTGATCCGCAACAGCCTGTTTTGCATTTATTTCTTTGTAATTTGGATTTACCTTAATCCAAGGCTCACCACTCGTAAATCCTGCATTTTCACTATCATCCCATTGGAATGGTGTTCTTGCATTATCTCGACCTTTTACATATATCGATTCCATTACTTTTGCCGGATCTTCTTTGCCTTCAATAACTTTTTCTTTATACATATTAATAATTTCAATATCTTTATAGTCATCAATCGAATCAAAGCGAACATTCGTCATTCCAATTTCTTCACCTTGGTACACATATGGAGTACCTTGTAGCATATGAAGGAACGTAACAAGCATTTTTGCTGATTCAACACGGTATTCTTTATCATCCCCAAAGCGTGAAACCATTCGCGGCTGATCATGATTATTTAAGTATAAGCTGTTCCAGCCCACTCCATTTAATCCGGTTTGCCATTTTGAGATATTTTCCTTTAGATCAAGTAAATTAAGTTTCTTTAAATCCCATTTTCCTTTCGGTCCTGAATCAAGGTCCATATGTTCAAAAGTGAATACCATGTTTAATTCTTCGCGTTCATGACCAGTATAAAGCTTTGCGTCTTCAACAGAGGCCCCTGGCATTTCACCAACTGTGATGATGTCATATTTTGAAAGAACTTCCTTATTCATTTCATGCAAGAATTCATGAATACGCGGTCCATTCATAAAGTATTCTCCACCTGATGCATATTTCTTCCCTTCTGGGTTAGGTGCATCGGGTAACCCTGGTACCTTTGAAATGAAGTTGATAACATCCATTCGGAAGCCATCAATTCCTTTATCTAGCCACCATGTCATCATTTTGTATACTTCATCGCGAAGCTTTGGGTTCTCCCAGTTTAGATCAGGTTGCTTTTTGCTAAAAATATGTAAAAAATACTCATCTGTTGCTTCATCATATTGCCATGTAGAACCACTAAATGCCGATTCCCAGTTATTTGGTTCACGACCGTCTATACCAGGGCGCCAAATATAGTAGTCACGGTATTGATTATCCTTAGATTTTCTTGATTCAACAAACCATGCATGCTCATCAGAAGAATGATTAACAACTAAATCCATAATAAGCTTCATTCCGCGGTTATGAACTTCCTGTAATAGTTCTTCCCAATCCTTCATTGTACCGAACTCATCCATAATATCCTGATAGTCACTGATATCATAGCCATTATCATCATTTGGGGATTGATAAACAGGAGAAAGCCAGATTACATTAATTCCAAGATCCTTTAAGTAATCAAGCTTTTCTGTAATCCCCTTTAAATCACCAATCCCATCACCATTACTATCATTAAAGCTTCTAGGATAAATTTGATAAATAACACTTTCTTTCCACCATGTTTTGTTCATAACTGTACACTCCTTTGGGGACAGTCCCTAATTTACACTTTAGTCATCTCACTTTGACTTAAGGTACCTTTTTGGGGACTGTCCCCATTTGATTTATTCTCTTAATTTAAAATGGATTAATATGCATTTCTCGTTAATTCTAAGACTTTTGGGGACTGTCCCCATTTATTTTATCGAGCCTTTCATAACACCACTAATAATCCATTTTTGTGCAAAGATGTATACGATAATCATTGGTGCTAAGGCCATTAAATATGAAGCAAAGGCTAGGTTATAGTCTGTACTAAATTGTGATTGGAAAATGTATTGAACTAATGGCAATGTGGCCATGTCTCGATCACTCAGCATGACGAGTGGAAGCATAAAGTCATTCCAAGCACCTAAACATGTAATAATTGCGACAGTTGCATTCATAGGTGCTAATAATGGGAAAATGACTCTCCAGAATACCCCCCATGTGCTTGCACCATCAATAACAGCTGCTTCTTCTAACTCTTTAGGAATAGAGCGAATATACCCTACATAAATAAATGTATTAAATGATAGATTGAACACTACATATAGAATAATTAGACCAACAAGATTATCCATTCCCCAAGCTGCCGTTTGTTTTACAATTGGTAACATGATGATTGGGAAAGGAATAAACATAGCACTTACAAAATAATAAAATAAGAATTTATATGCCTTTTTATGCATATTACGAGCAATTGCATATGCCACTAATGAATTTGTAAGTACTGTAAAAATGACAACAAAGACAGTAACAAATACTGTGTTTCCAAGAGCACTAAAGAAATTTGTCATTTCAATTGCTTGTGTAAAGTTATCAAATGACCATGATTTCGGAAGGGCTAGTAAATTCCCTGCCATCTCTTGTGGTGTTTTAAAAGCAATAGTAATCGTTAAATACAAAGGTATTAAAATTAGTAAAGTCCCGACAATTAAGAGAGTGGTAACAGGCCAGTTTGTTTTTTTGTTGATCATTAGTTTTCCACCTCTCGTTTTTCTAAGAATTTAAGTTGAATAATTGAAATGACAACAATCACGATGAAGTAAATAACTGCATTTGCAGACTGATAAGCAAATTCTCCACCTTCAAAACCGCCACGATAAATTAATAGTGAGATTGATTCTGTTGATTTACCAGGTCCTCCTCCAGTAAGAGCAACGATTTGGTCAAATACCATTAAAAAGCCTTTCATCGCTAATACCATGTTAATAGTGAAGAAAGGGGCAATTAGTGGGAACGTGATCTTCCAGAACTTTGTCCAAACTCCAGCCCCATCTATACTTGCAGCTTCATAAATGTCTTCAGAGATTGTGACAAGTCCTGCTAAATAGAGAATAGTATTAAAGGCTACCGATTGCCAAACTGCTACAAGGACGATACCAAGCCATGCAAGCTTTGGGTCTCCTAATATATTTTTTGATAGGAATTCTATTCCAAGACTCTCTCCAATTCCAGGAAGAAAATGAGTAAAAATAAAGTTGAAAATAAATCCGACGATTAAAATACTTAATATATATGGAAGAAAATAAATTGCACGAAGTGTCTTTTGAAATTTAATCTTTCCATTTAGACCCATAGCTACAAGTAGGCTGAAAATATTAACCAAAATTGTAGAAATAATTGCGAATTTAAAGGTAAATCCATATGCATCTAAAGCCCGCTCATCCTTAAAAACATTTAAATAATTTTTTATACCAACAAAACTCCAATCCCCATATCCTTTCCAATCTGTAAAACTGTAGAAAATCCCTTGGAGAGTGGGATACGTATGGAAGATGAAGAAAAGGATAAACGCAGGTATTGCTATAAGCATATATACGGAATTTTTCTTTTTCATTTTTTACCTCTCCTTTTGAGCATGTAAATCACATCTATTGCCCTTTTAATGCTCTGTTATGCATAAGACGCTTCTTAATAAAAGGTAATTCTTTTACCGTTTAAACCTTTAATTAAGGAGTGGCTTATACATCAAAGAACTAGGCTATATTGTGATTACTAAGACTTTAATTAGGAAGGGGCACCACAGTAGATGCCCTTTCCATCAACTATTTTTAACGATTTTGTACTTTTTCCCATTCACTATCAAGCTTTTTCAAGAATGGTTCTTTTTTCTTTTCAATTAAGAATTCTTGAACAAGATTTTCAGCACCCATACCTGCTGGATAGTAATGATCTGGGAAGCTTGTAATAGCTCCGGTTTCAAAGTTTGTTTTAATACCTTCAAATACAGGATCTTCTTGGAATACTTCTTCAATAGCTGAGAATGCTTTTTGTTCGTCAATATAACGTTTTGACGTGTCTTTATTCATCATAAATTCAATAAATTTCATTGCTTCCTCTTTATGATCTGTTTCTTCACTCATAGTTAGTAATACATCTACACCAGAAACAAGTTTATTTTGAGCAGGATCATTCGTTACAGGCATAGCGAAAGTTCCAAGTTCAATATCTGGACTAGCTTTAACAATTTCAGGAATTGCCCAGTTTCCTTGGATATACATAACACCCTTTCCACTAGCAAATGCATTATTACCATCCCCATATGCTACACCCATATTGTCTTTATGACCGTATTCTGTAAGGGTTAGCATTTTGTCTGCTACTTCGTCATAGCTTTTAACAAACGTTGTATCACCAGCAGTTTTCTTTTCAGCAAAATCTTCACCGGCAATATTTGCACCAAGTGAATTCCAAGAAATCATTCCAGTCCAAGCATCTTTTAAGGTAAAGTAAATTGGAATCTCTCCAGCTGCTTTAGCTTTGTCTAATATTGCAATAAACTCGTCCCAAGTCTTAGGAACCTCCAAACCTAATTCTTCAAACTTTTGCTTGTTGTAAATAACTGTATTGGCATTAGTTGCATATGGAAGTCCGAATACACCTTCTTCTTCAGTACCAACTAAGCGGCCAATCATATCAACATACGAAGGTTGAATTGATTTTAGTAATTCTGAGTCTGTGAAGTCATGCAATACTCCAGCACGACCTAATTCGCCATATGTGGCATTACCACCAATTGACATGATGTCTGGCAGGTCGTTTTTCGTTAAGCGAGTCTTCAATACTGTTTCTGCCTCTGGAGGTGCATCAAGTTTAATTTTAATATCAGGGTTTTGTTCCTCAAATTCTGCAATAATTCCCTTGTAGGTATCAATACTTTCGGCTTTGTTTGAGAAAAGTTCTAATGTTACTTTTCCATCTTCAGCACCGCCACCTTCATTACCACCACATCCGGCTAGAATGGTAGTTCCTAATGCAAGGCTAAGGATACTTGCTGTTACTTTTTTCAACATTGCGATTCCCCCTAAAATTGGTATTTAATTATTTGTTAGTTATGTTGCGTAAACATTTACGGTTTTAATCATTTTATAAATATTTTAAAGCATTAAGGTAAACGTTTACTCATTGTATTAAAAAAATTCTTACTTACATTCATTCTTAGTTTTTTATAATATATCAGTAAACGTTTACGTAATCGTTCAAAAAAAATTATACCTCCTTATCTCTTACACTTTTCCTCTCAACAATTTTATGTGGCATTATTCTACTTTCGATTAATTTATCAGAATTCAACATCTCAAATAGCATATTAGCAGCCATTTCTCCCATTTCTGTGAGTGGCTGTGCAACAGTTGTTAAAGGGGGTACTGACATTTCAGCAATACTTAAATTATCATAACCAATTATCGATAATTCGTCTGGTACCTTTATTCCTAGTTGATATGCTGAAGAAATTGCTCCAATTGCTAATTCATCACTTGCAGCAAAAACAGCCGTTAGATCAGGAGCCTGTTTCAATAAGGTCTTTAAACTATCCATTCCATCGTAAAAGCTAAATCCTCTATTATATATGATTTTCTTTTCATCTATTGGTAGGTTATGATCTTGAAGTGCACTTATATAACCATCTATCCTTGGTTTTCCTGAAATAATATCATCTTTATTCCCACTAATCATTCCTATTTTTTCGTGGCCTTTATTTATTAAAAATTGTGTAGCTGTATAGGCTGCATGTCTGTCATTAACCTTTACATACGGAACGGGATGCGCATAAGTTTCTGTCGATAATAGGACCATCGGGACATTCATTTTCTTAATATATTGATAATATTCTTCTAGTAATGGTGCACTAGTGAAAATAATGCCATCAATACGTTTTTCATTTAACAACTGGAGGTACTTCATTGTTTTCTCACCATTTGATTCTGTATGGCAAACAATGACACTTGACCCTGCATCATGTGTAGCTTTTTCTATTCCACTTAACAGGTCTGTTACTAACGTACTTGATAACTTTGGAAACAGCACCCCAATTGTATGTGTCCGTTTATTGATTAAGCCTCTTGCTACAGCATTTGGCTCATAGCCCAATTCCTCAATAGCTTCGAGGACTTTCTTTTTCGTTTTTTCTGAATAACCAGTTTGGTTATTAATAATTCTTGATACCGTTGCAATGGATACATTTGCTAGCTTTGCAACATCCTTAATAGTAAAAGTCATGAGTTACCTACTTTCTAACTTAGGAAAACGTTTACGTTGATATATTATCATTCAAAGAAAACCTTTTCAACACTTTTTTTTCATTTTGTGGACTATTTCTCAAACTTTCGTCCTACCCTTCACATTATTACAACGAAAAAAAGAGTGACCCAATATGAGTCACCTAATAAAAATTTTAATCTTTTCTAATGCTATTCTATCTAAATAGCAAATGCTGACTATGTACGCCTGCTTTTTTTAATAGCGCTTTCAATTCTTCCTGCTCTTCTGCAGAGAGACCAGAAAATGCACGGGCTATGCGAATAGCATGTATTGGATATATTTCATCCAAGTATTTCTGTCCTTTATCTGTTAATTTCGCATAAACAGAGCGTTTATCCTTAGGATCTTGCTCCCGGTAAATAAATTCATTCTTTTCAAGCTTATCAATGACATACGTTACATTTCCACTAACTAATAATAATCTCGACCCAATCTGCTGTAACTTTTGTGGTCCCCTTGTAAAAAGCAATTCCAATACAGCGAATTCCGTTGGGTTAAATCCGTGTTCCTTGCTATCACGAATTGAATGCTCTGAAACACTTTTGAAAGCCCTTGCAAAAATTCGAAACAAATCTAATGCACTCTGTAACTCTTCTTCCGTGTATGATCTCATCCCATCGCCCTCTTATATTCAAAATTAACCATAAATAAGCTTTTCCTTCATTAAAAACATAAAAATTATATAGTGGAATCTTAATTTTACTATGATTTTAATAATATTTGAAGGTTTTTACCAATAATAACTTGAAAATAAATAAATACTATAAAGTATTGTTCTAGTATTTGGAGGTTTTACATGGAGATTGCCATTAAGGAGTTGTTAAATACGCTTGAAAAGCAAGAAAATATTACGATTCTTTTTGCATGTGAATCAGGTAGTCGTGCTTGGGGCACCGATTCTGCTAGTAGTGATTATGATGTGCGTTTTATCTATATCCAAGAGGTAGATTGGTACTTACAACTATTTGAAGGTCGTGATGTAATCGAAATTTCACCAAATGATAAAGTAGAGATGGTTGGTTGGGATCTAAAAAAAGCACTAAAACTTTTGCAAAAGTCAAATCCAACATTACTTGAATGGATCCATTCACCAATTATCTATTTATGCGAATCAGCCTTCACAGCTAAACTTAAAACACTATCACAATTAGCTTTTTCGTCAATACCAACCATTCATCATTATTTAAATATGGCGAGGAAAAATTATCAATCTTTACCAAAGGAAAAGAGAACTACAACAAAAAGATATTTAAATATTTTAAGACCATTACTGTCATGTTTATGGATTTTAGACAATCAAGAAATGCCAAAAAATGATATTACTTTACTCTCTCACCAGTATATGAATGATCCAAAACTAGATCAACAAATTGACCTATTACTACAATCAAAACAAAATGGTCAAGAATATTTTGAGTCTATGCATCTAAATAAATATTTTGAAGAAACATTCTCGGTTATTGAAGAAAGGATTAAAAATGTCCAAAAAGTTAACCTGATGCCAATAAACACATTAAATGATTTTTTTTTAGAGATTGTAAAAAAAGGTAACTCTTAAATCAAATATTAAGAAGCACATGAATAAACACTGTAAGTGTTAACCTCTTCTTAATGTCACTTTCAACAATACTTAAATCGTCCGATTTCTTTTTACTTGTGGATCATTATGATAAAAATAATTGTACTCATTCTTTAATTCAGTAAGGGTCATCTTCCTCAGGACTTGTGTATTGTATACTCCAATGGCGAGTAATTTTTGAGAGTAATAATTTCTTTGTTCCTCAAGTGCATTTTGAAGCATTTTACTCATGACGCTCATCTCCATATAATAATTTTGCTACTTTTAACTTACCTTAAAATTGTTATAGGACGATTAACATAATGTTAAGATTTTCTTTAGAGTTATTAAATTTGTATAAATTTGTTTAAAGTGTAGAAATCATGTCGAGAATAGTTTCAACTTATGAAGGAGTTGAAACTATTGACTTTACGAGTAGTAGCCAAAGAGGATTACGAAAATAAAACGAAGGTTTTTTATTTAAATTCTGCGGAACCTAAGTCCCAACAGTTATACATGGCAATAATCAATGGGTCAGAAATTGTTACTTTAACAATTTACAACGTAAAATCAAACCAATTCGAAGAAGTTACTGCACTTTTCCAGCCTTCTTTTTTAAATAACCTTTCCCAGCAACTTTTAAACCAGCTTATATATTACAATCAAGCAAAAGCATTATAGTTCATTAACGCACAAACACATTTTTTCTCCTTTCTCCATCTTCCTTCTTACTAAAAACAAAACCTAAGCAAGGGATGATTACTTTTCTTTATTGAAATTTATCCCTTTATAAGTTAAATTCTCACTGTGACGAAACCTTACATGCTTTTTACACGATATATTTCTTTGTTAGATTTTCTAACAATATAAATGTCATATCTTACATCAAAGGTTATACTTGTAAAAAGAAGTATCTCTTACGAGGGGTGGAGGAATGAATCAGCAAGACCGCTCATACAAGGATAAGAAGGTAATCTCGATTGGGACAGTAAGTGAATTAACCGGATTAACCTTAAGACAAATTCGATATTACGAAGAAAGAAAATTAATTGCTCCATATCGGAATGATAGAGGCACAAGAAAATATTCATTCAATGATATTGAGACATTAATGGACATTGCAGATAAACGAGAGGACGGTGTTCAAACAACTGAGATATTAAAAGAAATGAGATTAAAAGAAAAACAACGTGAAAGTGAAGCTGAAGTTAAGAAAAAAATGCTTCAAGGTCAGTTAAATGCACAATTTAGATATGGTCGTGGTAGAAATTAAGCTCAATACGCACTGCAGCATCCCAAATATTTTGCTGCAGTGTTGACTTCTATCTCTTATTTTTCACTCCCTATTAATCTTCTATAAAGACAACCCTCTTTAATCTTATTTGTAGTACTAATTAACCTGGGAAAGTCACCTCAATATTTTTAATAGGCTCTTTTCTAAAAGATTGTTGTTTTTGAACAAAACTGATTAGGTTGATTGGTGCGGAAGGTGCGAGACTCCTGTGGGAGTAGCGGGACAGATGAGACCCCGCAGGCGCTTCGCGCTGAGGAGGCTCATCGCCCGCCCCACGGAAAGCGAGCATCCTGGAGCGCCAATCAACCAACCCAATACTATTTTAAAAAGCAACAAAGTTTGCGAAAACAACCTTTTAAAGAGAACACTCCCCTTCTATATTTTTTCATGTTCGGAAATCCTATTAACACTAAATATAAACGAATCTTTTACCACTATTCCAATTTATAGTATTTCTTTATTGATTTTTAAAAAAATCAGAAAAAATACACCCAAACACTTTACAATAGGATAAAATATCCGATAATAGAATTACTAGGACTTTTCCACCTAGTAAAGCTAAGTGCGAGGTGGTCATTATGATTTCGATTGATTCTGTAATCGAAGAATACCGAAAAAAAATGTTAATTACCGCAAAAGAAAATGGGATAGACTCGCATCTAACATTAATTGCAAGCCAAAACCTAGACCAACTATTAAATATAAAAATGAATAAAAAATCAGTAAAGCTTACAAAAAAAAGATTAAATAATTTTTTATTACATCAATAAGTAACTTATTGATGTATTTTTTTGTAAAATCAAATTAATAACACCACATTTATAAGGATGTGAACTAGTATGACATCACAAATTATTTGGCTAAGCAAAGGAACACCAAAAACTTTATCACATAAAGGCATCGAATTCCGTTCTGGAATTTCTAAAGATCCGGTTGAAAGTTTAGAGGTAACTTTTGAACGTATTACCGGTGATGATGTTGAAAACCATGAATTTCATGGTGGATCTGAAAGAGTCATATGTGTATATCCATATGAACACTACGCATTTTGGGAAAAAACATATGGTACAACATTACCAAAAGCAGCTTTTGGTGAAAATCTGACTTTAACAAATATGCAGGAAACCGAAGTTTGTATTGGTGATATTTTTCAGATTGGAGATGCTGTTTTACAGATCTCACAAGGTAGATTTCCATGCTCAACGATTAATAAACATACAAACATCAATACATTGTTAAATAAGATAGTTGAAAAAGGCTACACCGGATATTTCTTTCGTGTATTAAAAGAAGGAATCATAACATCTCATTCGGATATCAAAATTCTTGAAAAACATACTAAACAGATCTCCATTGCAACCATTCACAATACATATTTTCATAATAAAAAAGATCTTTCGCAAATCGAATACATACTTTCACTTGATGAACTATCTTCTGAATGGAAAAATCGGATGATAAAGCTTTATGATCAATTGAAAGCTTAATAAAGCGCAAGTCCCTTGATCAGCCTCGGGCCAATAAGACGCAATGAATAGAAGACGTTCTTTGACTTCAATTCATTTGTGGCTTATACCCAATAGGGTCTAGTCGCTAGAGCCAGACACCAAAACTAAGTACAAAATTTTATACTTTTCTTAGCTGGAATTAATTAAAAAGCTTCCTTCTTCATTTAGAAGAGTCTACTAGTCTAATAGGATCAATATCATCCTTTTTCAAAATATTACGTTGACTAGTCACTTATTTATGATATAGTTAAAAATGATTTTAATAGTATTACCATTTTCTACTAGGGGAGTCCATTAGCCTGGACTGAGAGAGGAACGCGATTGAAGTTCTTTGACCCTTCGAACCTGATCTGGATGATACCAGCGTAGGGAAGTAGTAAGAGTTGATAAGGGGCTACTAGCGTATCTTTCCCCTTACAATTATTACTTACACCGATCGGGTTCTGAATTTCAGAACCCGTTTTTTATTTGCCTTCTGCTGTTTCTGAAAGAATTCATGTTCATTCACTTTTAAGGAGGAGAATCATGAAAATTAATATCAAACAGCCATTTCCAGGAAGTAAAAAGGTTTTTGTACAAGGAAGTACACCAGACATTCAAGTACCAGTAAGAGAAATTTTTCAAGGAACAACACAAAATACATATGGTGAAGAAGCTAATCCACCTGTTCAAGTGTATGATACGAGTGGTCCTTATACAGATGCAACTGCTGAAATCGATATTCGAAAAGGTTTGCCACGGATTAAAGAGAAATGGATTCTGGATCGTAATGATGTTGAACGATATGAGGGACGCATGGTAACGCCTCAAGATAATGGCTATAAAACAGCTAGTAAGCAATCAAATTTAGAACTATTTCCATCACATAACATAATGCCGTTAGTAGCAAAAAAAGGAAAAAGCGTCACACAGCTACACTATGCTCGCAAAGGCATTATCACTCCTGAAATGGAGTTCATTGCAATAAGAGAGCAAATGGAACCTGAATTTGTTCGCCAAGAAGTAGCTGAAGGACGTGCAATTATTCCTTCTAATATCAATCATCCAGAAAGTGAGCCGATGATTATTGGCAAGAATTTTCACGTGAAGATCAACGCAAATATTGGAAATTCTGCTGTTTCTTCATCTATTGAAGAAGAAGTGGAAAAAATGACGTGGGCAACACGTTGGGGTGCTGATAATATTATGGACCTATCGACTGGTAAAGATATTCATACAACTAGAGAGTGGATTATCCGTAACTCCCCTGTTCCAGTGGGGACTGTCCCTATTTACCAAGCATTAGAGAAAGTAAACGGTATAGCTGAAGATTTAACGTGGGAAGTATATCGAGACACGCTCATTGAACAGGCTGAACAAGGTGTTGATTATTTTACAATTCATGCTGGTGTCCTCCTTAGATACATTCCCTTAACAGCAAAACGTACAACTGGAATTGTTTCAAGAGGTGGCTCTATTTTGGCCCAATGGTGTTTAGCCCATCACCAAGAAAATTTCCTATATACTCATTTTCATGAGATTTGCGAAATTTTAACAAAGTATGATATTTCAGTTTCACTTGGTGACGGCTTAAGACCTGGTTCAATTGCAGATGCAAACGATGAGGCACAATTTGCTGAGCTCGAAACATTAGGTGAATTAACTGAGATTGCATGGAAGTATGATGTCCAAGTTATGATTGAAGGACCTGGACACGTCCCAATGCATTTAATTAAAGAAAACGTAGAAAAACAGCAGGAAATCTGTAAAGAGGCTCCGTTTTATACATTAGGGCCATTAACAACTGATATTGCCCCAGGATATGACCATATTACATCAGCCATCGGTGCAGCGATGATCGGCTGGTTTGGAACAGCGATGCTTTGCTATGTAACTCCAAAAGAACATCTTGGCTTACCAAACAAAGAAGATGTTCGCGAAGGGGTCATCGCTTATAAAATTGCTGCACATGCTGCAGACTTGGCCAAAGGGCATCCTGGTGCACAAAATCGTGATGACGCCCTGTCAAAAGCACGCTTTGAATTCAGATGGCATGACCAATTTAATCTTTCATTAGATCCTGAAAGAGCACTGGAATATCATGATGAAACATTACCGGCTGAAGGAGCTAAAACAGCCCACTTCTGTTCAATGTGTGGACCTAAGTTCTGTTCAATGAGAATCTCACAAGATATTAGACAAATGGCAAATGGAGGCAAACTATCCGAACAAGAAATTCTCACTAAAGGAATGGATGAAAAATCCAAGGAATTTATCGAGGGTGGATCTGCTATTTATCGATAATCCAGAAATCTGAAAAGAGGGCTTACTACTGCCCTCTTTTCTAATAAATTTTCAAGCACATTTCTCTATCAATTACCACTGTAAAATTTCTGTGACCTGAGGCAAATAATATAGAAAATCATCTAACCTAATGAGGTTAAAAATAAGGATCTTCTCCGACAATATCCAGTGTTTTCCCTTTAAACCAATGATCGTGCTTAGGCCGATTCGGATCACCATATTTTACTCCGCCGAATTTTACCTCAAGTGGTTCATCGTAATTATAGTACGTTCTCATTTCAAATTCATGATAATGACTACCATCTGCTAAAGGGATCGCAGGACCTGTTTTCCCATAAAAACGATGATAATGCTTGTTTTCAAAGGAGGTAACCCCACGATACATATGAATATGTCGATCAAAGCTATTACCATTTACTGATCTTGTATAGCCTTCAATTGTATGATAATGGGCTTTGGTATCAGTTGTTTTTGCAAAAAAGCGATGGGCATGGTGAGGCTTTTTTGCGCCAATTATAAAACTCATAAACATCCCCCAAATAACCTTTTAAATCTTTTTATGTGAGATGAAAGTAATTGGAAAGTTGTCTTACATCCCTATCTTTCATGTCAATGACATAAGTATCTATGTCAAATACAATATAACTCTATTTTTCATCAAACTATTCTAACACTTTTCCTTATGTCTCAAAATAAAACCAAACATGTCTTTTTTCTTTTTTAGACTCATTAGTAACTTACTTATTTATTAATTATCTTCCGCTAAACTTACTTTCCTCCTCCTATTTCATACTATTATTTTCTATTACCAGTAGAATAATAAAAAAAAAATCACAAATAATACCAGCATAAACCAACAATTCGGAGGAACGTGAAGCATGAAAAAAGGATTAATCTTAAGCTTTTTATTCATATTTATTGTCCAACAAACAGCTTTTGCAGCACTGCCACAAGATCAAGTAGATCAAATACTATCAGAATTAGGATGGACTAATCATGATCTAACTGAATATCTTGATTATTACGAGCTATCTATTGATGACTTTGAAACAATTGAAGATCTAAAAAGCATGCTCGGAACACCTATAACTAATGAAAATTTAGCAGATTTATTAATTCAACATGAAATTACAAGGTCTGAGCTAGATATTTTATTAGCAGAGTTTGATGAATCCGTAGAAGATTATTTATTTATTGAAGACCTCGATATTGCTCTTATTTTTTATTTAGGCCATGACGAAGAGATGGCAGAACTAGAGGAATTCATGGCTTTAATTGGCTTAACAGATGCAGAAGTAGATTCCTTGTTTACTCACTTTATGGAACTTGACGAGACATTACTTGAACAACAAATGGAAGACATTATTACTAGATTAAATCCTTTTCTTATGCTCGAAAACACAACTGAGCTTACAGTAGTACAACAAGATGAACTGGTCGCTGTGTTAAAAGATATGATGAATATTTTACAGCTTGACCCTCGCTTTTTTTTAGTCGATAAAAATGGGGTAGAGACAGCTGCATCCTTTAAGGAATTAATGGGAATGGAAGAATTATATGGGAATGAGTTATTGATCCAGTTTTATAGCACAGATGGTGAATTACTATTAGATATGCAGCTATCAGAGGAAATGCTTAGTTCGGAATTCCTTATTCAATCTGGTATAGAATTTGCACAAGTTGGTGATTTAGCAGGCGAACTCACTTCTTTATTCCATAATCGTTTACCAGATACCGCCTCATCATTATGGGTAAATATGATAGTAGGTTTGGTAATAGTTGGATTTGGCTTAATTGGCTATCTTTATCCAAAGAGACTACAACAGGTAAACTAAATGATTAAGCGTACTTTACCTACCCTTTCCATTGTTCTAATTTTAATTGGTTTAAGTGTATTTAGTTATCATGCATACTGGACTTGGGTTGGCCTAGATACAGATGAAAACATAGATGAACAAATAGTCATTACAAAACAAAAAAATAGTGCACACTTGCTACCTGTCGTTACTTCTACACCTCAGAATGGTGAAAAACTAGGTTCTCTATCGATCCCTAAGCTGAAGCAAAGCTTTCCGATCTTTCATGGAGATAGTGAGACGATTTTAAAAAAGGGAATTGGTCACATTAGAGGTACGGCTTTACCTGGGGAAGCAAGCAACTCTGTTCTTGCAGGTCATCGAGATACCTTTTTTCGGCATCTCGAACAATTGGTAGTAGGTGATAAGCTTATTGTCGAGAGGTCTAATACATATTACATGTATAAGATTAAAAAAATTCGAATTGTTGAAAAGGATGATAGTACTGTCATTGTACCTAAACCAAGACACACATTAACTTTAATAACTTGCTATCCCTTTACCTTTATAGGTCCAGCACCACAGAGATATATCATTGAAGCTGAACTCCTTTTGAAACCAAAGATGGAATTAAGAAAAGCGCAAGCGCCTTGATCAGCCTCGGGCAATAAGACGCAAATGAATAGAAGACGTTCTTTGTCTTCAATTCATTTGTGACTTATGACCTCGAGGGGCTAGGCGCTGTAGCTAGACACCAAAAAATTTTATACTTTCTTAACTGTTGAAATAAAAAATGCTGACATGAGTGTGGTAAATCACATTCATGTCAGCATTTTCTATTAGGTAAGATTAATCAATTATTTCCCAAATGAAGAAAGAAATTTCACACGATCTCCCATCGGTGGAGTGTTGTGGTCAACTAATTCAACCTCTAAAACAACCGGTCCATTTTCTAATCGAAGAAAATCGATTAGTTCAAGAGTTATATCGTCTAATCGCTGAACACGAGCACTTCGAACCCCTAAGGAATCTGCCATTGCAGAGATACTAACAGGTTGCTGTTCAAATCGGGAATGTGAACGTTGATATTGTAGGTTATGACCATGGTAAACCATTCCTAAACGCGCATTGTTCATAACAACAAATACGATTGAAAGCTGGTATTCCTTTGCCGTCAAAATTTCCATTCCATGCATGAAAAAGCAGCCATCCCCTGTTATACAAACTACGTCTCTTTCTGGTTCAGCTAGCTTACTTCCTATTGCAGAACCAATGCCTGTACCCATGGCACCAAAGTGCACATTAATATCAAACGTGTGTGGAGCTTTAACATGCATATAATGGATCACATAAGACATAAACTCACCAATATCAATTGTATATCGTGTCGTGTCTGGTAACAACTTTTGCAAAGCGACTAATACATTCTGGCTATTGAACTCTTTAATATCTTGATTATCTTCAAATGGTTGTTCTCTATAAGAATAAATATGCTTATCTATTATTCTTTTTTTCACTTCAGTTATGAGCGCTTGTAGGCTCAGTCTTGTATCCCCAACTACAGGTAGATCAACATGGTACTTTCTATTAAACACTGACTCATCAATATCTACTTGAATAACATGACGATTTTTTGTTAAATTAGGATTCCAGTTATTAGTTGCTGTTTCCCCTAGACTTGATCCAATAACAAGAAGAGTATCTCCGCTTCCCTCATTCACTAAGATTGACGCTTCCTCATGACCTGCAAAGCCGAATACTCCTTTAAATAATGGATGATCATCCCTAATTAAACCCTTCGCTTGAGGAGTAGTTAGGATCGACATATTCAACAATTCGGCTAATTCAATGACTTGGTTTACTGCACCTCTCGCCCCTTGACCGACAAAAATAATTCCATCTTGATGCTCGGAAATTTTCTCTACTACTTTGTTAATAATTTCTAAATCAGGCTCTTGATTCTTCACATTTGGAAAAGCTGGAATATCAGGATCATCTATTAAGTCAAGCTGTACATCTATAGGAACTGCTACATGAACCGGACCAGGTATTCCTGTTAAAGCAATTTCAACTGCCTTTACAATCGTAGGCAAAAGCTCACTTGAATTCTTAACTGTTACACTATATTTTGTCACTGACTCATATATCGGCTGCGCATTTAATTCCTGTGATGCATTAAGTCCATTTGTATGAATTGGAACAGCACCTGTCAAAAATAATAAAGGTAAATGCTCCCGCATTGCATTTGCAGCACCTGTGACTAAGTTTGTACCTCCGGGGCCACTACAACCAATACAAACGCTTAAAGACTCAGAGTATTTTGCATAAGCTGCCGCCATATAAGAAGCCGCACCTTCATGCTTTGTAACAATCGGTGTCATTTCTGGGATGTCATATAGTTCATCAAAAAAGGCATTTACAGAGCCTGCAGGTATTCCAAAGACATATTTCACTCCACCATTACTTAAATAATTAAGAACTCCACGTATTGCTTTCACCTTTAACGCCTCCTGTTTGGTTGTAGAATGAAAGAACAAAATGATATATTATGTGATTAAAAATAGGTTTGAACCAAATCATAAGGCTTAATAGGACGGGAATAATAATAACCTTGTATACGATAACAATCATTTAAAGATAAGAATTCAATTTGTTCTAATGACTCTACCCCTTCAGCAATAACGTGTAGGTTTAAATTATGAGCTAATGTAATGATTGTATTGGTAATCGCAGCATTTTTAGGATCATGACAAACATCCTTGATAAAAGATCGGTCTATTTTCAAGGTATTGATCGGAAAATTCTTCAAATAACCTAAAGAAGAATAGCCTGTCCCAAAATCGTCAATTGATATCTTAATCCCTAGACCTTTTAATCTAGACATTTTATGTAAGGTTTCCTCTGTATTTTGAATAATTAGATTTTCTGTTAGCTCAAGTTCTAAAAAACGAGGTAATAACTGGGTTTCTTCGATGATTTCTTTTACCATGCTTACAAAATTCGGTTTATTAAACTGCTGGGCAGAAACATTCACAGATACAGTAATTTCGGGATACCCTTTCATTTGCCACTCTTTTAGTTGCTTACATGCATTTCTTAGTACCCATTCACCAATCGGAACAATCAAGCCAGTTTCCTCTGCAAGTGGAATAAATTCTCCAGGGGAAATCATTCCTTTTGTTCGGTGCTCCCAGCGAAGCAGTGCCTCAACACCGAAGATTTGCTTATTCTTATTATCATACTGTGGCTGATAGTATATCCTTAATTCATCGAATTCAAGTGCCTTGTATAATGAATTCTCTAACTTCACATTTTCGAGCGTATGATTATCCATTGCTGATGTATAAAATTGATATTCATTTCCAGCTAACTCTTTTGACTTATACATAGCAGTGTCAGCCTTTTTTATTAAATCTTCTGCATCTACACCATCTTGTGGATACAAGCTGATTCCAATGCTTGTTTTTACAAAGATCTCATTTCCTTTTAAATCAAAAGGTTCTTCAAATGCTGCTATTATGCTTTCTGAGAAGACTTTTACCTCTTTTTCACAGTGGACAATCGGTAAAATGATTGTAAATTCATCTCCACCTTGACGAGAAACAGTACACCCCCTATACGCACAATGACTTAAACGCTCAGCAACCTTTTGAAGTAATAAGTCTCCATAGCTATGACCTAATGTATCATTAATAGTTTTAAAGCGATCTAAATCTAGGAATAATACAGCAAGCTGTTCTTTATGGAGTTGAGCATAATTTAATCCTTGATTTAATCGATCCTGTAATAAAAGACGATTCGGTAAGTTAGTTAAGCTATCATAATAAGCATGATAATTTATTTTTTCTTCCATCTGTTTCCTAAGGGTTATATCTTTAAATGTGACAACATAGCCAATTACCATTTGCTCTTCTTTAATAGATGTGATGGCAAATTCAGCAGGAAATTTAGAACCGTCCTTCCGAATAAAGGTTTCATCGGTATAAATCGTTACTTTCTTGGAACATTTTAAATAAGAAGTATCTTTACTCGTCGATGCTTTTAAAAAGAATGACTCATACGATCTTCCGATTAATTCCTTTTCTATGTATCCTAAAATGGTTTCTGCTGCAGGATTGCAAAATGTAATATTCCCTTTGATATCTAGACCTACAATTCCATCACCAGCAGAATTAAGAATCAATTCCTTCTCTCGACTTAACCTTTGTAGCTCGCCAACTACATCCTCTAGCTCTTGGTTCTTTTCAATAAGCGCTATCGTTCGTTCCTTAATAATGAGTTCCTGTTTTTCCATATATATCAAATGTGAAAGGACTGATGCAGTCGCTTCAACGATCGATTGCGCAAGTTGAATATCTGCTTGTGGATATTGCCTATCCTTCCCTTCTAGATTCACAATTGCTAATAATCCAAGAATCTCCCCCATTGTTACAATAGGTAGCATTAGAACTCCTTTTATTCCAAACGTACGACAGGCTTTATGATTTGGCCTAGGATCCGAAAATACATCTGGAATGAATAAAGCTTTTTTTGTATGGATTACTTCTTGAAATAGACGATCAGTACTTTGATCAATTTTTATTATGCTATGGGTCTTCTTCCACGCCTCTTCTGTCCAGTCACTTTCCTTACTTAAACTTGCTGGTTTAAAGAGATTTCCGGCTATTGGATCTAACAAATGTGCTCCAATGTTTGTATTTTTTAATACTCTACCAACATAATAGAAGCATTTATCAAGAACCTCATTCATGGTTGAACATAGAGAAAGTTCTCTTGTAACATCTAATAGTAATTGTTTTTCCAAGATTAGATTTTCTTTCCTCGATAAATGATTCGCGTTTCGAATCGCAACCGCTGCCATATTAACATATGCTTCTACTGCCTGTATTTCAGCCTCTGTTAAATTCATATGTTCACCATGATTAAATAAAAAAACAAGGCCATATACCTCATCTTCATAATTAATTGGTAAAGATAATAAGGAATTCATTTTGAATGCCTTTATCGGTCCAGGATCTGGCCTAGAATCCTTAGAGGTGTCTGGTATGTAAATACTTTCTTTCTTTTCAAGTACCTCTTTAGCTAACAAATCGGTTTCAGGATTAATTACTAACATATCAAGGGTCATACTATTTAAAAATTCTGGTTTTCCTACATAACCTCTGTATGTCCCATCATTCTGTGGTAAATAAATCCCTACGGAATCACATCGAAATATTTCATCAGATATGGCAGTAACAACGTGCTCTAACACTTCACGTAACTCTAATTTCGTATTAATCAGCTTCGTAGTCTGTGCGAGACGTGAATACCTCGTGTGTTCTTCAATCATTCCGTACCCTCCAAATTAACGATCACTTTTAAGCAAAGATCACTTGTCCTATTTTCCTAAAAGACATCTAGTAAACAGCACCATAAAAATATGACTCAATTAAAACATTGCAAAAAGAACAATTAAAGTCAAGGAAAATCCATAATTTTCATAATACTGATTTAATATTTACACTAATGAAAAAAACGACAATATCATACAATTCTCATAAATAAAGCATATTATATTCAAAGACATAAAAAAAAGGTCCTAAGGACCAAAATCAAAAAACTACACAGGTATAAAGTTACTAGTAATAATAGTTTTTTTATTTAATAGGTTGTGAAATGAAAAAGCTTCTGAATCAGATATAGAATATATTTAACTACAGGCAATTGATCTTGATAATGCTTATAATCGACTGTATATTCTCCATTTTCATTTTTCCATAAACGATGAAAATAGGAATCTATTTCTTGAATAACTTCTTCTTGATCTGAGGCCGTTATCTTTACATCTGTCTCAAGATTATAGTTATTTAAATTTCTCTCAGTAAAATTTGCAGATCCACCAATAACTACTGCTTCCTTTTGTTTCTCTATATACAATAATTTAGTATGGAACTGTTCTTCCCCAGTATGATACCAACGAATTTCAATGTTTTTTTCAGCTAATTGGGTTAGCTCAGCAGCTACAGGTAAATTTGGTAAGCCCATTTTTTCAGATCCAAACGCATTTTGATTTGGATCAAGGATCATTTTGATTTTTACATCTCGTTTGGATGCAGCATTTTTTAATTCTTTTAAAACATCTGTGTCAGCTAAATAGAACATTGCTAGCCAAATTATATCACCCTTTTCTGTCGATTTGATCTCATCAATGATATTCTCTTCGATTTTCCCTTCTGTTACTAACTGAAGTCTAATTTTTCCTTTACGATGATCTTCTTTATTCCATTGAGGAAGTATGCCCCCACCCGAAAAATTTGCTACTGCTTGTTCTGTATTAAGCACATCACCAATTATATTGCCGTTTACCTTAAAAGCAATGTTAGAATGATAACCACTAGCATCATGAGCATTTGCAGACGAAATAATTGCTGCATCTTCAGTGGCAATGACCTTACGATGATTTGCCTTTATATTCAAAAGTTTCAAATATGATCTTAACGTAACTTCTGGGGCTGACTTTGCTATCGGATTAGGGAGCCAACCAGCTCCTTCTTGTCCAAACCATTTGAAAGCTACTCTCCAAAGACCTGAATATATTGGATTTGGATCTCTTAATTTATTTAAATCAGTAAATATTACCTGTACACCATGCTCTTTTAATGATTCAATATGCCCTGATTTATGTGAATTATAAGTTGTATTTATTTCGTCTGTAAGCAAATACACTTGTAAATTCGGATTCTTTTTTATTTGCTCGAGGATCTTAGTTGTTAATGTTTCACTAATAGCTGGATATTTTCGCTCTCCATCTGCATATCCGTTAAAAAGAAACATATCCAGTACGATAAATTCCTCTGCTACCTCAATCAATTGATAAAATTCCTGAAAAATTTCCTGTTCATAAATCGTATTATTTCGAGTATCCTTATAGCTTAAATCATATAAAAAATTCACATTATCGACCATATATGTTTGACTTTCGTATGAAATACCCTCTGGTAATGGTTTTTTGCTATGGTAGAGACTTACACTTGATAATAACATGACAAAAAAGAGAATTATCCAAGTACTCTTTCTTTTTAATATAGCTTTCATTTTTCCTCCGTCTCTATTGAAAAGAGGCTAACATCTAAAAGTCAGCCTCTGTTCTTATATCTTTTTTATATTTTTTTGAGTACTCAATATCTCACTAGTTTAATTAACATATGTGAAAGCATATGTCGTTCGTCATCAGAGCCTGCTCTCCAAAGCTCTTGAAGAAGCTTTTCCTCTCTGTTTCGTGGGTATTCGTGTTCAGCTAAGAAATTCGCTACTTTTTGTGTTGCTAGTGCCAACTGTTCTTCAGTTAATCCCATCTTTTTGCCCAGTGCTACCTTGTTACCTAGGAATTCTTTAAATGATTCAAAATTAGCTAGGATTACTTCCTTTTTTTCTTGACCTATACCATTCACCGCTCTTTCAACCTTATTAATGTGGGCTGAATGCTTTACTTCATTTTGAAGATCCATGCTTATTCCTCCTTTTTATGCTAATTAATAAGAATATAAGTTTGCATTTAGCTCAGCTTGTGACAGCGTTTTTTTTTTGTAGATTCTGTTAGTTTGGAGCTAGTATCCTTCACATTTGATTGGATGTCTAAGTATTCCTCTTTTGTATCCTCTGCGAAAGAAACTGCTTCATGTGAGATTTCCTTTGCTTCCTTTATAACATCACGATTGATTCGTTCAGCCAAATTCTTTGCTTCTTGAATTGTTTGTTTTAAAGTATCTGTTGCTTGATTTACCTGTTCTAGGAGTTGCTCCTTTACTTCACCAGGATTCTCTTTCACATGCATGATAACATTTTTGGAAGAATCCTTTATATCAACGGCCTTTGTCGCTACAGCACTTCTTGTATTTCGATCAAATAGAGTGAGAAAACCACCTATCACTCCACCAATGATCATACCTTTTATTAATTTATTATTCTGTTGTTTTTCCTTTACTATTGCTTGTCCCATGAATATTCCTCCTTTATTTATCACTTTGTTATCGTTTTATTTCCCGATTTTACAGATTGTAAACCATTGGGATAATGCAAGAAACCTCAAAGTGCACAATAGTTTATCAATTAATCTATTGAAAAACCCTCAGAAAACCTCTATAATATTAGACTGTTTGTAGTAAAAACATTTCTTTCATTTACGAATCTAGTGTAAGAATACAAGAATCTATAATTAATAGATGGATAAAAATTAGGAAAGGAGTAGGAGACAACATGTTTAGTAAATTGCTTGATGAAGACACTCGTACAAATGACCCTGAGGAATTAAAGGAAGAGTTAGAGGATTTAGAATTCCAGGTCTTTCGCATGCAGGATAATCTAAAGGAAATTGCTAAAAGAAGTAAGGTACTTGGTGTTGACCAAGCAAAAGAGGATAAACTCGTTATTGTTTACACACCAGAGGACAGTCAATCGTGTAAAATCATGTTATGTGATTGTGAAACCTCCTATAACGGAAAATGGGATTTCTCCATTCAGGCAACATATGCTAACGAACAAAACATCCATATAGGAGATATAAAGGGCCCAGCAAATAGAGGCTACGGCTCCATTTGTATGGATTATTTAAAAGATCTGGCAGTCGAACAAAACATCCCTGAAATAACCGGTGACATTGCTGAAAGAGATTGGGATCATGTTGATCGCCTCATTCATTTCTACGAAAAACATGATTTCCAGGTTGAAATTGATTATGAGGACAAATCTGGTGAAATAAAATGGGTATGTAACGAATAGCAAATAGATCATTTTGAATCAGTTCAAAACTTAAACTGATTCAAAACGATCTATTTTTTGTGTAATTTCCATTAATCAATTACAATTAAGAAAAGAAAATATTATGGAACTTTTTCTTTTCTAATACGTATTACTATCTGTCATGGATGGAGATAGATTCATACTCTATGCATGACATTAAACTGTAGGAGGAAATTACACAATGTTCAAAAAACTATTTTCTGCAATGCTTGTTCTAACAATTATTTTTACACCAATTGGTGGCTTTATGCTTGGCGATCAATTGACAACAGTTAGTGCGAAAGGTTATAAATCTGGTAAAAAGTCCTTTAACTCTAATACAAATAATAATAGCCCGTCTCTGTTTAAAAAAGAAGACACTCAGCAGAAGTCGTCTACAACGACAAAAAACAGCACTACAGCGAAACCAAAAATGGGCGGAATTATGAAGGGATTATTTTTAGGTGGACTAGCTGGTTTATTACTAGGAGGATTACTTAGTAATTTAGGCGTTTTAGGCTCAATCATTGGGTTATTTATCAATGTATTAGCTATCATTGCTGTTATCTTTATTATTCGCAAATTATTTACTTTATTCAAAAAGAAACGTAAATCTGAGGATGACACTGTATGGGGAAAATAAAGGTTTCTGAACAAGATATCGTTAATGCTTTATGTCTACACATTGCGCACAAAAGACAAATTACACCTCATGATGTAGATATCGAATTATTATATGATGATGATTATGGATTTTCAGCTGAAGCTTATGTAAATAACCGCAAACAAATATTAATTACAGCGAATATCATTGAGGCAATTCGCTTCTGGCTTGAAACCGAATTGAAAATAGATCCTTTTTCAGCTGCTCTTGAGCTTGTTCTTGATGAAGATGAAGGTGTAATCGCTTATGTAGAATGAAACGAGGGGCTTAACCCTCGTTTTTATTATTATTTAGCAAGTAAAAATAGTCATGATTATTTTAAAAAGGAGAACATTATGCGCTCACCTAAAGTACTTTTCATCGGATCAATTATTACAGATATAGCCCTTATCATCTATTTACTAACAATTGCTGATGATATAGGTCTTGGTTTTGTTTTACTACTATCCACTCTCCTTCTTGGAGGTACATTACTTACATATAAGCTAATTAACCGATCATAATTAGAGGCTGGCCAAAATTGAGCCAGCCTTTTTTCGTTATAACATTAAAATGTCATTTCCGACTGCACATAATAATACAGCAGGCTTGCAGTATTTTCTAATGAAGATAAATGTGTTCGCTCAAATGCGTGTGAGGCATCAATTCCAGGACCGATTAATCCGTGAACAATATCATGTCCTGCACGAATGGCTGCAGATGCATCTGAACCGTAGTATGGATAAATATCTACTTTATATTCGATGTTGTTTTGCTTTGCGATCTCTACTAATTTTTTTCTAAATCCATAATGATAAGGACCACTTGAATCCTTCGCACAAATTGAAACAGTATATTCATCTGTTGCTTGACCATCACCAATTGCACCCATATCAACAGCTAAATACTCAACTGTTTCAGCTGGAATATTTGAGTTCCCACCATATCCAATTTCTTCATTGTTTGAAATTAGAAAATGAGTTGTATATGGAAGGTTGATTTTTTCATCTGAAATTCGCTTTATAAGCTGGAGCAATAATGCCACACTTGCCTTATCATCTAAATGACGTGACTTAATAAAACCACTTTCTGTGATTTCAACTCTTGGATTGAACGATATGAAATCGCCAACCTCTATACCTAGTAGACGTGTATCCTCTGCATTATGTACTTTTTCATCAATTCTTACTTCAATATTTTTTTGATTCCGCTCTAATTTTCCTACTTCCTTATAAACATGTACTGAGGTTTGATGCATAAGGATTGTACCTGTATAAATTTTTCCACTTACTGTCTCTATTTGACAATATTCACCTTCAATAGAGTTGTAGTTAAAACCACCAATTAAATCAATCATTAAACGTCCGCTTGATTTTATTTCTTTGACTATTGCTCCTAATGTATCAACATGGGCAGTAAGCATTCGATGCTGCTCTTTATTGCTACCAGGAATCGTTACAACTAAGCCCCCCTTTTTATTCCACTTCATTTCAACATGAAAATCTTTCAAATAGTTCTCCACGAATGTAATAACTTGATTCGTATTACCTGATGGACTCGGTGTTTCCACGAGTTGTTTGATTAGCTGGATTGTCTCATTATTAGCTGTCATAGTTGTACTCCTTTCATAGTGAGTGATTCAATATTGACATTTTATCAAATAAAAACCGGCACTTCGAATGTAACAGCATTATTTACAATTATTCAATCATCATTTTTTTCAGATTAAGCAAGGAGCTTTCGTCAATTCCACAACCCTTGATTAAATAGGTCTCAACAGAATTGTATTGATTTAATATGCTTTTTACAGCATTATCTAAATAATCTATATTCACTATTAACAATGGTTTAATCCTATCAGAGGAGATTCGATACATACTCATAACTCGAATAAATCGCTCTACCTTTTTCATCCGTGGGCCAACTAATACATTGGATCGTAAATATTGATCAATGACCGTCTCATATGGTACCCCTAAATACATCTGGATAAGTGCAGAAAGAAACCCTGTCCTATCCTTACCACCTGTACAATGGATGAGTGCTGGAACATTCTCATTGTTTGCAATAGATGTGATCACTTCTTTTATCTCTGCCTTCCTTTCATTGACCATACACT
The DNA here is from genome assembly GCF_014217835.1 of Metabacillus sp. KUDC1714. Lineage (NCBI taxonomy): Bacteria > Bacillati > Bacillota > Bacilli > Caryophanales > Bacillaceae > Metabacillus > Metabacillus elymi. The sequence continues at coordinate 3,879,650 of NZ_CP055263.1, read as the reverse complement.
GATAAAATTCGTGAATCATTTCTTCAAAATTTAATTCTTTTGATTTACCAATTAAAAGACGAAAAAACTCTCGATATGATAAATCCTGACTATCATGATAAATCGGAATATGCTTAAATCCCGTTCCCCAATTTTGGGGGATATGATACATTTTTGATTTCCTTTCATTCACAGTTCGAAGGTCGCAAATTAGCTTTAATCCTATTTCCTGAAGTAAGACTAAATCAGTTTTTGACAAACGAGAAATGTCATCTGAGCGATACAGTACTCCGGCTTTCATCCATCGCCCATCGTCTATTTGTACCCCCCCAATATCACGGAAATTATATAATTTTTCAAAAGTATAATCCTTCTTTGTTTCTATTTTCATGATTACTTATCCTTTCAAGCAACAGTTTGTTTGTTGATACTAAGTGGAGTTTTTCTCCATATTTACTTTTTTCATTTCCATCATTTTTTCCATGCTATCCCACCTTTCTTTAGATTTAGAAGTTGAATAAAATCGTCACACTTTTCTTATGTGAGACTATCTACATATTCTCTAAATGTTTTTATATTCCTTTTGACAAAAAAACAAAACGTATTGGAAGGGATTAGCACCGACCTTATTCCCTTCTTTAGCTTCTTTAGATGGGGTTATTTCCGCATGATAAGAATAGGAAAACAAACTCAATAATTAAATGGATAATTAATGAAATTCAGGGAAATTTAATGATAAATATTAATTTTTATTGGAGGTTTTTAAGTATGGATTTATACAACAATATGGAATTTGAACTGAAAGGTAGTTTTATTCCTAATATTAGCAACTCGAACAAATTAAAGATTTTAGAAGTTACAGAAGGTAGTGTAGTGATACAAATGAACAATTCTAAACGGAGAGGAATATTTCCTTTAGATAGCTTCCAATACTGGATTAAAAGAAATTCGTTAATCCATATTGGAGAGAATGAGAAAAAAACGTCTTAACCGTTTTGGGATATGTAATTAAATCTCAACAGTGTATTTTCCCCATTTTAGAAACTTGATCCTATTGGACAAATAAGATGCTCATGAATTAATGAGCATCTTAATCTTACTCAGTGAATTAACAATATAGAAGCAATCAGTTTCTTTTGTATCTACTTTTATATTTCAAAAAGAGGCCATTCAACACTCTGATGATAGTGATGCATTTCTCTATTATCCCCCGAAAAAGAAGTCAAAAACATTTGAAGCAGTTGAGGCTTTTTTATTGTAAAACTCAGAGTAACCACAATTGTTACAATATACAACAATAAATTGATTGTTTTGCACATCAAACATTTTAGACAATCCCGTTCCTGTCATCGCTACTTCTTTTTTCCCTGCATCTTGACTTCCGCATTTTATACAACCTTTACTACTCATGTATTCCATCTCCCTTTAATTCTTATATCTTACTTACGTTACAACATTCAAATTGGTTTCATTTTCCTTTCCCCGAAAAACTATTGCATTATTTTCCAATTGGTTATATAGTTAGTTACATGAGTAATTAACCAAATGAGTAAGGAGGTATTTCATGAATCGTTCTCTAAATCTAGAACGACCTATTTTTCAACAAATCGCAGAAAAAATTGAGGAAAGCATTTTGAATGGATCTTTAACAGAAGGAGACAAAGCACCATCAACAAATGAAATTGCCTCTTTTTATCAAATAAACCCAGCTACAGCAGCAAAAGGGATTAATCAATTAGTAGAACAAGAGATTCTATATAAAAAGCGAGGGATAGGTATGTTTGTATCAACGGGTGCACGAGATCTTTTAGTTAATAGAAGAAAACAAGAATTTTATGACAGCTTTATTATTCCATTGAAACAAGAAGCTCAAAACTTAAATATTACAAAGGATGAGCTAATTGAACTCATCGAAAAGGAGGCAAGATCATGAAAATAAAAATCGAGAACATCACAAAGACGTACGGTAAAAAAATAAGTTTGAACAATATCTCCTTTGAATTAGAGGAGAATAAAATTTACGGTTTATTAGGTCGAAATGGAGCTGGAAAAACAACCCTTATGCATTTGATTGCAGGCCATATTTCCCCTTCTGATGGTAGTGTAAAATTGAATGGACTAAATCCCTTTAACAACCGAAACGTATTGAAGAATATTTGCTTAATTAACGAAAGTGGTAATTTTAATCAATCACTTAAAATCAAGGATGTCTTAAAAATCTCTTCCCTTTTTTATCCAAATTGGAATAAAGAAATTGCAGAGAATCTACTAATTGAATTTAACTTAGACCGTAATCTTCGTATAAAGTCTTTATCCAAAGGGATGGAATCTGCTTTAGGTATCCTGATTGGTCTGGCATGTCGATCAGCTGTCACGATTTTTGATGAACCATATATCGGACTTGATGCAGCATTACGTGCCCGCTTTTATGAATTGCTCCTAGAAGAATATGAAAATGAACCAAGAACGTTTATTCTTTCTACACATTTAATTGATGAAGTTAGTAACCTATTTGAGGAAGTTATTATTTTACAAGAAGGAAAGCTAGTTCTCCAGGAGCAGGCTGAAGTGTTAATCGAAAAAAGCATTTCAGTAACAGGTAAAAAGGACATTGTTCAAGATTTTTGCAAAGGGAAAAATGTGTTGCATGTTAAAGAATTTGTTGGACAGCAAACAGCTGTGTTATATGGAGAATCCTTTCATCAATCTGATCTATATAATCAAGACTTAACCGTTGAATCTGTTCATATCCAAGATTTAATGGTTTATCTCACATCATCTTCTAAAGGAAGTGTTTCGATTTGAAGGAAGAGTTAAAAGCAATTTTATATTATATGTTCACTGAAATGAAATTCTCACTTATGATTTTCTGGTCAATTCTTCTCTCTTCCATAGTTGTTCTTTTCGTACTGGCAGATTTCGCTTTTCGAAATGTTGTTATTTCTACAAGTATAGCTACCTATGTATTTTGTGGGTTTGTTGGATTTTTAGTCACAAAAAAGAACTTACCATTTTGTATAAAGTTTGGTGCAACACGTAATTCTTTCCATCTTTCAGCAAGTATTTTTCTCTTACTATTGTCCATCGGATTAGCAATTGTAAATGAAATCGTTACATCTATCGTAAATTATGCTCAAGATCTTTTACTAGTTGATGGAATCTTGATTTTTGAACCTGCAAAACTACTTGTGAATACTCCAAGCTTTGGATTTTCAATCTTGTTTGACAGTTTTATCATTTTTGTTGTACTAACGATTGGATATTTATTAGGTTCGATTGTCTATCGATTTGGTCAAATTGGTGGATTCATCACATTAGCGTGTGTTCTACTTTTTAATTTCTTACCATTTGTACAGGACGCACTCAGCCATTTCTTTCAAGGGTTTTTGAATGGAGATATGAATATCAATTTTGTATTCTTAATCATTTTTAGCTTTATTCTATTGATCATTAATTGGTTTATCATTAAGAAATCATCTCCATTGCCAGCTTTATCAAGATAAGTAAAAGGGGTCTGACGAATTCGTCAGACCTCTTTTACTAGGTTTTATTAAAACCAAGCTGCACCAACAATAATTAAAAGAATGAACAATACAACAATTAGCGCGAAACCTCTACCATAGCCATATCCTCCACCGCCGTAACCATAACCGCCACCACAGCCGCCGCCGTAGCCACCGAATCCATAACCGTAACCCATTATAAATCCTCCTTCAAGTGATTCATCTAAAAGAAATTCTAATTCTTCTTAATAGCCAACGAAAGCCGAACCTACAATAATTAATAGGATGAACAAAACAACGATTAAAGCAAAGCCACTACCGTAACCACAACCTGGAGTTGCACCACTCATAAACAACACCTCCCTTTCGTTGTACTACTACAATATGAAAATAGGGACTTGTACGGTTGGGCATTCGCACAGTTTTCTAGGTATATTTCATTTTTTCTCTTATTTATCGTATAAATCCATCCAATAATTCAACTAAGCAGAAAAATGAAAATTCTAGGTATTTTAAATTAGACAGACCTTATCCTATAGGGCTTGTTTGCTAAATTGTAAGAAATGTATTAAAAATGAAGAAAGCAATTAATGTTAAAATGAAACTAGGTAAGGAAGATTAAAAAATAAGGGTGAGTTTATGAAGAAGTTTTTATTTATTATATGCTTGATTTTGGTATGTCCAATTTATGCCTCAGCACATACTACTGTGTCGTCCTCAAATCCAAATGAGGGAGAAACCATCACAGAGGAGATACGTGAACTTAAAGTTGAATTCGCTGGGGCTATTGAAAATCAAAGCACATTGACATTAGTTAAGGAACAAGAAGCAATAAAAATTGATTCCATATCAGTCATCGATCAACAAATTATCGGTTCATTAACAGCACCACTCGAAAATGGTAACTATCTATTAACTTGGAAAGTTGCTTCAACTGACGGGCATGTACTAACAGGGGATATTCCATTTACAGTGGACATTCCTGATGCAGAAATTGAAAAAGAAGTTCAAGAAGAAACTGAACAAGTAGACAAAACTAAAGAGAATATGGAAAAGAATGATGCAGTCGTAGAAGAAAAAGCTGAAATAGAAGCTGCACCCGAGACTGTTAAGGATAACAGTTCCCTGATTTCTACTATATCTGTTATCATATTAGTCATCCTTTTAGCGTTCGGTATTTGGATTCTTTTACGTAAAAAGAGGTAATTTATGAATCAACTTATCCCATTGACTGAATATGTCACGTACATGCTATTTTCTTATTTGGTTGGCTATGTTGTGCTTCAATTTGTACCTGCTTCAAAAAAGCCAATCATAATAGCTTCAAAACAAAGTTTATTATTATCTGTTTTAGGTATTATCATTTTAACGTTTCTTCCAGTCCTTCAGGTCATTTCATTTTTTGCAACTGAAGGACTATTAAGTTTTAGTGCATATGCCATTTTAACTGAGTTTCAAGTAGGAATTGCCTGGCTATATGGAAGTTTTTTCGCTGTGTTTTTATGGATGATTATTTATGTAGAAGGCTCCAAATACTTACAGGCACTTTTTTTACTATTGATGATTGTTTCTGTAGGCTATGCAAGCCATGCTTCAACACTTGATTTATTGCCAGGCCTTTTCTCGCATTCAATACATTTCTTAACCATTACCATTTGGGTTGGAGTTCTTATTCATGTAGGCTGGTTAGCTCACAGTATTGAAAATTGGCATTCCTTTTTACGTTGGTTTACACCACTCTCAATCGTTTTATTTTTTATTACAACAATTAGTGGGATTTCCCTTATGCTCTTTGTAATTGAACCGAGAGATTATGCGAATGCTTGGGTATTGCCGTATGGTCAAATGCTTTTAGTAAAGCATATTAGCATTATCCCTGTTTTAGCATTTGCATTTATAAATGGCTTCCTTTCAAGAAAAACAAAAAAAGATTCAGAATTTGATGCAAAAAAGTGGGTTCAAGCTGAGACTGTTATTCTGATGATTGTTTTTTTCATAACTGGTGTTTTAGGTACTTTACCACCTCCCCATCAAGTTAATGCCACTGTCATACAAGAAGGAGGCGCCGTCTGGGTAGAGTTATTGCTTGGGCATGAGGTTGTTGCTCCGTTTACAGTCCAATTCTCTCTAGGATTCCAAGCAATTCTCTTCCTTGTTATTGCTATCATGTTTTTATCCATGATCGTTATAAGCTTTTACAGAAGGGTATCACCTTGGCTTGCATTAGTGTTTGGCGTCATTTTTATGATCGCCACTTACCTTGGATTGATGATGTCGATAGTTGTAGGATAAAAAGGAAAGTACTTATGTATAAGGAGGCAGGCAAAGTAATGCCTCTTAATATTGAGTAATACCACGCCATAAAGACATAAAAGAAGCTAATCACCTTATTTTAGGAGATTAGCTTCTTTTTACTTAGTATTTATTAGCTTTTAAGATTAAATATGTTTCTCGAATCTAATTTTTCAATCCAAATCTAATCCGCAACGGCCTTTCCTACTACCTGTTTTTGTTCAGTCCTAGCAATAGTAATCCCAGTAGATTCTTCAAAATCATAAAGACTTGTAGGTAAGTCTGTAAAACGCTCAAGTTCATTGTATGCAGGAATACCGTGATAGGACATATCAAGCCCTTCTTCTTCCTCTTCTTCTGTAGCACGTAAGCCAACAGTTACCTCTGCTACTTTTGCTATAACAGCTCCACCAATTAACCCCCACACCGCTACGACAGCTGCACCTAGAAGCTGAACACCTAATAAGGAAACCTGACCTGTTGTAAATAATCCTGCTGATGTATCAAATAAACCAACAGCAATAGTTCCAAATACTCCATTAAAGCCGTGAACCGCTACCGCTCCAACAGGATCATCAATTTTTATGTTATCGATTAAAAGTGTTGCATAAATAACAATGATTCCACTAATTCCACCAATGATAATCGCACTCCACTGATCAACAAAAGCACAACCAGCTGTGATCGCAACTAAACCTGAAAGAACACCATTTATCGTCATACTTGGATCTGCTTTTCCGAACTTTTTCATTGTCAATAATAAAGTGACAGTTCCACCACTTGCCCCTGCAAGCATTGTATTAATTGCAATTGATGCTAAGGAAGTATTTGTGGCATCTAGTGTACTTCCACTATTAAATGCAAACCAACCAAACCATAAAATAAATGCACCACTTGATGCTAATGGTATATTACTAGGTGCAAAAACATTCACCGTACCATCTGAATTAAATCTCCCTTTTCTTGCACCTAATAGTTTAGCCATTGCCAATGCTGCAAAACCTCCAACTGCGTGTATGGCAGCTGAACCAGCAAAATCCTTCATACCAAGCTTTGCCAACCAACCTTCACTATTCCATATCCAATGACCTGATAATGGATAGATAATAAGTGTTATCAAAGCGGCCGTAATAATATACGCTTTAAAATTCATTCGCTCAGCAACTGCACCTGAAATAATCGAAACACAGGCAATTGCAAAACCCATTTGAAAAAGCACAAATGCTTCACTAGGCAGCTCAATACTAAGAGATATTTTTTCCGGACTTCCAAATAAACTTGTCCCGATAAAGCCAAAAGCATCTTGCCCATACATTATCCCAAAGCCAAAAAGCCAAAATGCTAAGGCACCTATGGTTAAGTCAACGAAAATTTTCATTGTAACGTTAACAGCATTCTTCGTGCGGACTAAACCCGCTTCTAATAAACTAAAGCCGCCTTCCATAAATAAAACCATCGCTGCTGCAATCACAATCCAAACTGTATTTAAATGAATTAGCTCCATATTACATCCCCTCCTTTACTGTAAGGTCATCGATCGTTTCATCAGATTCACCTGTACGAATGTTATAGGCTTCTATGATTGGATATACATAAATTTTCCCATCCCCATCTTCACCTGTTTGAGCATTAGCAATGATTGTTTTGATCGTTTGATCAACCATGTGATCGGATAGGACGATTTCAAGCTTAATCTTCGGATGTAATGTCACATTATAATTCTTTCCACGATATACACCCTGCGTATCCTTTTGCTTCCCTCTTCCTACCACTTGTGAAACTGTAAAACCTGTTATTCCTATATTTTTTAAACTTTTAATAGTCTCGGTAATCTTCTGAGGTCTGATGATTGCTTCAATCTTTTTCATGCTCCTCACCTTTTCATTGTTAGGTTTCCTAACATTATTATGTTAAAAATTATAACATTAATTGAATCAGAGTCAACAGTTTAAGATATTAAAATTTTTAGAAAACTATAAAGTAGAAAACTAGATTTTTTGCCAAATGTTTTAACGACAAAAAGAGGCTGGGACAAAAGTATTTCAGCCAAAGAAAAACCCGAACTATCATGCGAAATTCTAATTTAGAGTTTCGTAATAGTTTGGGTTTTTTATTTATATCGCTTAATTAAATTAAAAATTATTCGGCTTTAAGAATGGTCAATTTAGTTATGTCCCAGCCTCTTTTCGTTTAGCTATTATTAGCTTATCTTATCTGTCCATTACCAGACATTAAAAATTTAACAGTTGTTAATGCAGGTAATCCCATTGGTCCACGAGCATGAAGCTTTTGGGTTGAAATTCCAATTTCCGCACCAAAACCTAGTGCCCCACCGTCTGTAAAGCGAGTGGAAGCATTATGATAAAGCGCTGAAGCATCTACTAAACTCATAAACACCTTTGCTGTATCTTTGTTTTCGGTAATGATTGCTTCAGAGTGCTTCGTTCCATATGTTTCAATATGATCAATTGCTTCTTCAATATTGGCTACAGTTTTTACAGCAATGTCTAAAGATAAATATTCATTAGCCCAATCTTCTTCAGTTGCTAATACTGCATTAGGGAAATACCTAAGTGCCGTTTCATCTCCATGAACCGTAATATTATGTTTTTTGAAGGTAGCATTGAGTGCTACACTGTTTTTATCAAGCCATTCCTTGTGAATAATAGCTGTTTCTAGTGCATTACATACAGCTGGACGGTCTGTTTTTGCATTCACAAGAATGTTTAATGCTTTTTCAACATCTGCTTCAACATCAATATATAAATGGCAGTTACCGACACCTGTTTCAAGAACTGGAACTGTTGCGTTATTTACAACTGCATTTATTAATGAACCTCCACCCCTAGGTATTAACACATCAATGTGTTCCTTCATTGTAAAGAGCTGCTGTGTTGCCACACGATCTGTAGTTGCTATAAATTGAACAGCTTCCTGCGGGATTTTCGTTTCAATTAATGCCTCATGCATGACCTCCACGATGGCTTTGTTTGATGACAAAGCAGATGATCCGCCTTTTAGTATAATGGCATTTCCTGATTTAAGCGCAAGACCTGTTGCATCGACAGTTACATTAGGACGAGCTTCATAAATCATTCCGATGACACCTAAAGGAACGGATACTTTTTCTACTAGTAATCCATTATCCAGTGTCCAGTTCGAAAGTATTTTCCCTGTAGGATCTTCTAATTCTGCAACCTGGCGTAGACCTTCTGCAAAATCTGTGATGCGTTCCTTCGAAAGGGCGAGACGATCCAAATACGCCTCTTCATAGCCTTTTTCACGACCTGCTTGTAAGTCTTTTTCATTTGCATTTAAAATGACTTGAATATTTTTTTCCAATGTATCAGCTAAAATGTGTAATGCTTCGTTTTTTTCTTCATTTGATAATAAACTAACTTTTTTCGCTGCTTTCTTTGCTGCTATCGCTTGTGCTTCAACGTTTGTTTGTACTTTTGTTACATTCATGCAATTCCTCCTTTTAAACTCCAACAGGTAAGGACAATTCAAGCTCACATACTAGGTCATCAAAATGAACAACCTCGAGTTTTTCTACCTCTTCACCTGTTATTTCACTTAACTTTTCCAAATCTTCATTTGAGTAATTTACAACTCCTAAGCCGATCCTTTCACCTAGGTGATCAATAATTCGAATTACAGCACCCTTTTCGAATTGTCCTTTTACTTCCTCGATATCTGATGAATAAATACTATGTTTATGATCAGCAATTGACATTCTAATATTTTGATTAATAACAAGTTCACCCTCAGGACCAGAATGAAACGCAATCCATTGTTTTTTCTGATTTAAGTTTATTGTCTCATTTGTCACTTCAAAATACGTTCCTCGTGCCTCTCCATTTACTGCATCACCTAAAATATTCGGTATGCTTGCTTTACCTAGAAAAGTCGAAATTCCTGAAGCCATCGCAATTTTTACTGCATCGATTTTTGATTTCATTCCACCTGTGCCAACTTCACTTCCTGATTCACCGGCACCTTCTTCTATTTCAGGTGTAATTTCATATACTTTTTCAAGCAGTTTCGCTTCATCATTTTTGCGAGGGTCTGAATCATATAAACCATCTATATCAGAAAGGATAATCAATTGATCTGCTTCTATTAAACCTGCAACTTTAGCAGATAACGTATCATTATCACCAAATTTTAAGCGATCAACTGTAACCGTGTCATTTTCATTGACAATCGGAATAATCCCACGCTCTAATAGGACATTTAACGTGTTTCGAACATTGTTATAACGAGATTCATCAGAAAAATCGCTACGCGTGATTAATATCTGTGAAGCTACATAACCGTGTGATAAAAATATTTCTGAATAGGCTTCAATTAATAAGCCTTGGCCAATAGAAGCTGCGGCTTGTTTTTCTGGTAATGATGTTGGTCGATCAATACAGCCTAGCTTTCGATAGCCTGCAGCGACAGCTCCAGATGAAACAAATACAATTTCATGTCCCTCATCCTTAAGTAAAGCTATTTCATCTGCTAATTTTTCTAGTTTACGTCGACTAATTTCTCCATGTCGACTAGTTAAGGAACTGCTTCCTACTTTTATTACAACCCGTTTTTTCTCATTGTCTAGGGTCGCCATTCTATCACTCCTGAGTCAGTTTTTAGTCCGAAGCGCTAGCTCCTTGAATCATACGGACTATCCATCTTATATGACTTTTCATTGAATTCATTTATGGATGGCTTATGATCGAGTGCTAGGCACTTACGCAAGACAAAAAAATTTAGTACGATATTTTAGTCTAATGAACACTTCACCTTTTTAAGCAAGTGAGGTTACTATTTCGATTTATTATTTCAAAGAACCAACTAACAGACTTTCTTGTATCTGCTCGCTAATCTCTTTCGAGCGTTTCGCAGCATGTTCAACAGCCTTAGAAATTGCGATTCCTCCACCATTTTCATCAAGCGCATCAAGTCCAGCAGCTGTTGTACCATTTGGAGACGTAACATTTTCCCGTAAAACAGTTGGTGTTTTATCCTGCTTTTGAATCATCTTTGCAGCACCTACAATAGTTTGTGCAATAATTTGTCTTGTTGTTTCAATATTAAGTCCAGCTAGAACACCTTGTTGTTCCATATGTTCCATTAAATAATAGAAATAGGCTGGACCACTTCCTGCAAGTCCTGTAAAGATATCCATATCTTTTTCTTCAATCTTGTATACTTCACCAATACATTCAAGTAAGATTTTCGTTAATTTCACATTTTCATCGGCTGTTTCATGACCTGGGGAAATTGCAGTAGCTGATTCTCCGATTGTACTGGACGTATTCGGCATAACTCTAACTACTTGCTGGCCTTTATGGAGATTTTGTTCAAGGTATGATGTTGTAATTCCCGCTAAAACAGATAATATGAGCTGATTTGGCTTGATATGACTCTTTATGTCGTTCAATGCATTATCAACATCTTTAGGTTTCATAGCTAAGATAAAAATATCTATTTGATCAAACTGGAGATTTTCTCGTTTAACCCCTTTAATTCCATAATTGCTTTCTAAAGCAGTTAATCGTTCTTGATTGGAACGATTTGTCGCAATGATTTGTTCCGCTGGGATTTCCCCTGATTTTACTAAACCAGAGATCATTGCTTCCGCCATTGACCCCGCACCCAAAAATGCAATTGTTTTATTGTATAACATCTCATCTCTCCAATATCGTTCGTATTTTTGTTCGTATTTTTGCTAACGATTTAATACTAACACGCTGAATTTCATATTCAAGGTCTTAAGGATATGTTGTAAGCATTTCTTTCAATTAGTTAGTGTAAGCGTTACCATTAGGAGTTATATCTTCTTAAAAGCGTCTCAGGAAGCTTTATCGCTTCTCATCCCTTATTTTCAAGAATGATGATAATCAAAAATTCAAAATTTTTATGATATTCACCTAAGGAGTAAACAGTTGCAGTTATTCAAAACGTTAAGCTCTACTACTTTATTTAGCTTCCTTCTAACAAGTCTTAAAAGGAAAACGCTTAATAAATATCGAATGCTTTTTTTAGGAATATTGAATTATTTCTTACTTTCCTAGTAAAGAAGCTTTCATTTTCCTCCTAATTGTTATACAATTCCAATTATGTACGTCTAGTTAAGGAGATTTTCTTCCCTTAATAGCGAAAGGAGAACGACAGATGATGAAAAAATTACTACTTACATTATTAATGGGGCTATTAGCATTCTCACTTGCTGCATGTAATGATGATGAAGACAAAGAGAAGGAAACAGCAACATCTAAAGAATCAACAGAGGAAAAGGCTGACGAAGAACCAACTGCAGCTGATGCAAAAGAAATGCAAAAGAAACTTGATGCTCAAAAAGTTAAGGATGAAAGTGTAGTTGCTATTGTTAATAGTCAAGAGATTAAGGGTTCTGAATACAATGAAGCATTAAGTATTTCGCAAACTCAATTTCAACAAATGGGACAAGACCCAACGACAGATGAAACAGCAAAACAATTAAAAGACTATACACTTGAAAGCCTTGTAGGACAGACTTTGCTCATGCAAGAAATTGATAAAAAAGGATATAAAGCGACTGAAGAGGCTATTAATAAAGATTTAGATACGATCAAAGCTCAATATGAGAATGACGAAGCATTTGAAAAAGCTTTAAAAGATACTAACCTATCACTTGAAGAACTTAAAAGTCAAATTGCTGATAAAGTTCGATATAGCCAATATGTAGAAAAAGACTTAAAAGTTGAAGAGGTTAAAGAAGAAGAGTTGAAAGAGTATTATGACTCTATGGTTAGTTCAGTTGCAGAAGGTCAAGAAACACCGAAATACGAAGATGTTAAAGAAACGTTAAAAGTTCAGCTTGAGCAACAAAAAACGCAAGAAAAACTTGGTGCTAAAGTAGAAGAACTTCGAAAAGACGCTAAAATAGAGTTGAAAATATAATCCTAGAATAAAAAATGCTGTGTGAATGTAGAGTGACCCAGTAAAATGAGACAAGGAAAAAACACCCCTTGAGTCGTATTAGTTATCTAAACGATTTTGGAGGTGTTTTTCTTTATGGGCACAAGAGTTCACTACCCCGAGGAAGTAAAGTGGCAAGCTGTAGAATTAAAGTTACAAGGAATGAGTAATAAAGCGATAATGAAACAGTTAGGAATCAAAAATGTATCCCAGATTAAAGTATGGAAGAAATGGCATGATGAAGGGCAAACACATCGATTCTCTCAGCCTGTTGGAAAACAATATACGTATGGAAAAGGACCAGCTGGTTTAAGTGAAAAAGAAGCTTTAAAACAAGAGAATAAACAATTAAAAGCACAGTTGGAAATCTTAAAAAAGTACCAAGAGATCGAGAGGAGTTGGAGCCACAAATCGTTGTACAAGTAGTCAAGGAACTCTCTTCTATGTATAAAATCGTTGATATATTAACAGTATTAGAAGTGCCTAAGGCAACCTATTATAGGTGGAAGAAAAAGTATACAAGATCAGTTGTGAGCCCCCTTGAAGAAGTAGTCGTTCTCCTTTGCCAAGAGAGTCATTTTCATTATGGTCATAGGAAGATCAAGGCTCTTCTAAAAAGAAGACATGGAATAGAAGTCAATCGAAAAACAGTTCAAAAGATCATGCAGAAATATCAAGTGCAGTGTCAAATTAAAGTGAAACGACCAAAATATTTGAATGGTGAGAGTAACATTGTGGTAAAGAACATCCTAAATAGAGAATTCACAGCAACAAAGCCTAATCAAAAATGGGTAACAGACATCACTTATTTACCATATGGATCAAAAATGTTGTATTTATCAACGATCATTGACCTTTATAATAACGAGATTGTAACCTACAAAGTGAGTGAGAGTCAGGATGTAGATCTGGTTAAAGATACACTTAGTGAAGCTGTAGAGAAAAGAAAACCAAAAGAAGGGATACTGATTCATACTGATCAAGGTTCTGTTTATACATCTTATGCTTTTCAAAATTTAGCTAAAAAAAATGCATCATCACAAGCATGTCCCGAAAAGGAAACTGCCATGATAATGCCGTCATAGAATCCTTTCACTCCTCGCTAAAGTCGGAAGGATTCAACACTCAAAGAAGAGCATCTATATCTAATTCTAAAGTAGTGCAAATAGTAAATCAATACATGTATTATTATAACCAAATACGTATTCAAGCAAAATTAAACTACCTGTCTCCAATTGAGTTTGGAGAACAGGCAGCTTAAGTGTTTTTTCTAAGTCTCATTTAGATGGGTCAGTCCAAATGTCACACAGCATTTTTTATCTGAAATAATTATAAAATTCTTGTATTGTAAATCACACTTTGACTCCCAGTTCTAAAGTCAATAAGCGGTCTCCCTAAGCTTTTGTTCTTTATTTCTTATATATTTTTAACATAGTATGCGCATTTGCCTGAAATTCATATGAAACCCTTTCCTCTTCAAACCTAATTCCACTACCAAGTTCACTTAGCAATTCATCTAAACGTACATATCTTTTCCCCTCTAAATCGACCAACGGAAAAATACGGAGCTCTTCTTTTGTAACCCTTAACAGCTCTTTCAGTGTTTTTAGGTGGAAAGAATAATCTAGTCTATCTCCATACATAAATAGAAAATGTGCAGATAAAGTGAGATCAAATTCATTATTTTGAAAAGGCAAATGAGGTAATGTCGCTGTTACATATTGCCTAGGAAATTTCTTCATACTAGCTGTGCAATCTTTTAATGCTCTGATTCGTTGATATTTCAACTCTTCTATATTACTAAAAAAATCCCATTTATATCCATGTTTTATCTTTTCCATACTCTCCATGGCATGAGCAATATCATTTAAACCCTTTTTTAATAAGCTTTCTACTGGAACTGAGTATGCAATATCACAGGCTGTTACATCAAACCCTTTTTCCTTTACAACTGCAGTAAAGGAGCACGCTCCTGAAGGACAATCTAAAATCCTTTTTCCCTTAAGCTCATTTTCTTTTAATGAAAACATTTGAACATATTCTTCATACGTCCTACCAATAAACACAATTCGGTTTAAATCTAACTTATTACTCAGCTCAACTCTACTCATCTCGTCTCTTCTCTCCTCTAATTATGAAATTTCTCTAACATATATATAGTATTACAAAATTCTCTTGATGGACAAGCACTTTTTCAAAAGATTACCAACAGTTTATAATTACAAAGCAGAGATGGATAACTGTAAACTTATGCCCTTGTTTTAATTTCTATTTTTTTCTTCATTTGAAGCCTACGTTCAATCACTCAGAAATATTCACAAATATATCTTCCACAGCTGGGTCTTTTTCAATTAAGCCAGCCTCTTTCATCCAGTTAATTGTATCTTCCCATTGTTCCTTACTTTGGCTTCCAAAGCCTTCATCTGATTCCATAAGTGGTAATAGTATGTCTAAGCTTTGTACTTCCACCTCTTCGACTAGTGGAAAGTTGGCTTCATCCTGATTACTTAATAGTATGTTTAATGCTTCCTCAGGATTTTCGGCTGTAAATTCATAACCCTTTGTAGCAGCACGCCAAAATGCTTTAATGCTATCTTGTTCTTCTTCCCATGTTTTATCACTTGTTACTGCTATTAACTCATTGTAGCTTGGAATACTATATTCGGTAGGGTTAAGATTACGAGTTTCATAGCCTTCATGCTTCAATACAGGTACCTCATGATTGATATATGCTCCGATCACTGCATCGACTTTTTCACTAACAATGGATGACCCTAATTCAAAGCCAACATCAACCATTTCAACATTATCAGGATTCCCACCATCTGCTTTTACCATAGATTTAATAAGGGATTCATTTAGCGGTATCCCTGGATAACCAACAGTTTTTCCTTCTAAATCCTTTGGAGACTGAATCTCACTATCCTCAAGAAAAACTACTCGATTTAATGGTGAGCGTACAATTGCACCTACAGATTTAATCTTTACATCTTGATTAGCACGAGCAATAATCACATCAGGTTGATAAGAAATTCCTAGTGTAATTTGACCTGCAGCTGCTAAATTTATCGGATCAGTTGGATTTGCTGGGAATTGAATGTCTACATTTAGTCCTTCCTCTTTAAAATATCCTTTTTCTTGGGCAACATATAAATAGCTATGAACCGCATTTGGATACCAATCCAGCATAATACTAACATTCTTTAGTTCTTCTGTTTCTTCCTTTCCTTCTCCTGCCTGTTCTGTAGAAGTACTTTCACCACCTGAGCATGCTGTCAGTATTCCGAGCATAAAGCATAAAATTAGTAATAAAAACTTTTTCATTTTGTTTTCCTCCATTTTAATGTTCTTTTTTCTAAGTAAACAACGAAAATAAATAAGATAATTCCTACTGCAGATAGCAAGACAATCGGAGCAAAAACTCCTGCCCCATCGAACTGTGTCATCATTCGTCTACTAAAATAGCCTAAACCAGCTTGAGCGCCAATCCATTCACCAATCGCTGCGCCAATCACGCTAAGTGTAACTGCAACCTTCAAGCCAGAGAAGAAATGCGGGGCGCTTGCGGGTACTTGTAGTTTAAAGAAAAGATCCTTTTTACTTGCCCCCATTGTTAATAATAGATCCCTGTATTCCTTACTCGTTGAGCAAAGACCATCATATGTGTTTACTGTTATCGGAAAAAACGTAATAAGAACTGTCACGACAACCTTGCTCCAGATCGAGTAACCGAACCAAAGAACAAATATTGGTGCAAGAGCTATAATCGGTATCGTTTGAGACGCGATGATAATCGGATAAAACGTTCTTTCAACCATTTTACTTACACTCATCCACACCGCTAAGCCGACTCCAAAAACAATTGATAGGAATAAACCGATAAAGATAATTAACAATGTTGAAGGTAAATGATTAACAAACAATGGACCTTTTAATTCCCATAGTTTACGAACTATATCAGTTGGCGCTGGTAGAATAAACCCTAAATCTATCAGCCCTGCACCAACCTCCCAGATTAATAAAAAGCAACTAACAAGAAGGCTTGCTGCTGCATATTTTTTCAAAAAACTCATAGCTTCATCCTCTTTCGAAGCTGGTCAATCAAGTAATCCTTCATCTCCAGTAATGCAGGCTTATTCAAATCCTTTAAGTTTCGCGGACGTTCGAGAGGAACCTTAACTTCTTCTAGTTTACTAGATGGCGTTTCCGTAAAAACGAAGATTCTATCTGATAAAAACAGCGCCTCGTTTACGTCATGTGTAATAAAAAGAATTGTTTCCTTCCGCTTTTGCCATTGAGCTATTAACCATTCCTGCAAAGAAATTCGCGTGATCGCATCAAGGGCGCTAAAAGGCTCATCTAACAGTAAGACTTGAGAACCAGTTAAAATAGTACGTAAAAACGAAACTCTTTGCCTCATCCCTCCTGATAAATCACTCGGGTAACAGTCTTCAATACCCTTTAAGCCAAATGCCTCAAGTAATTCAAGAACCTGCTGATGTGCTTCACGCTTTTTAATTCCTTTTATTTCTAATGGAAGGGCAGCGTTTTCGATAATTGTCCGCCAAGGTAAAAGCAAATCTTGCTGTGGCATGTAGCCAACCTGCCCAAGACGATTAGTAGCCAATTGACCCCTTAGAAAAATCTCACCCTCTGTGGGTTGTTCTAACCCTGTGACTAACTTAAATAATGTACTTTTCCCAGAACCGCTTGGTCCAATTATACTCACGAACTCACCTTTGCTAATATGTATATCAAAGTCTTGGAGGATCGGGGTATTTCCTTCTTCATAGTGAAAGCTAACATTTTGAAACGTTAAGGCTGACTTATTCATCTGTCGGCCACATCGCTTCTTGGTAGGCCATATCCCAAAACATATATTCAAAACGAGTTGTATTAAGAAAAATGTCCTCCAGTTTCTCAAGCTCTGATTCTGGCTTTCCTTCAGCTAATTGATCAATTAAGTCAATACACCATGTAGCAAGCTGACCAAACTCATCTGAAGCATACATACTTATCCACTCACCATAAAACTCATTGTCACTTGCACCTTTTCGTTGATTTAACTCTTTACCAATCTCCCAATAACTCCACATGCATGGAAGTAGTGCGGAAACAAGCTCAGCAAGTGTTCCATTTTGACTAACATGGAGCATGTAATGTGTATAAGCCAATGTTGTTGGTGACGGTTTTGCTATTTCAAGCTCTTCAACAGAAATATCGAATCGTTTTGCATATTGACGATGAAGTTCCATTTCTTCATTCAGTGTAGAATGAAGTAATGCAGCAAATTTCCCCATTGTTTCAAGGTCTGTTGCCTTCACTGCGCCTAATGCAAAAACCTTTGCATATTCAATTAAATATATATAATCCTGAATCATGTAAAAGCGAAACTTTTCCTTTTCTAATGTTCCATCCCCCATTTGAAGGACAAATGGATGGGTATGATTCCGATTCCATATCGGTAGAACCTTTGCATAAAGTCTTTGACTGAACTTCATTAAATTACCTCCTATTAGATAAGCCTAAAACACCTTGATTTTGCCTAGGGTAGTCGTACATGGATAGAAGATACTTTTACACTTTTGGTAGTGTCACTTCATGCCCCTATTTTCAAGTGCGTTTCGTATGGCACCATTCATATATAAACGTTAAAATAACTTTCGTATATTCGATAAGCTGTTCAATTGAAACCTGCTCATTTACCGAATGTGCATTTTGTAAGTTTCCTGGTCCATAAATTGCTGTTGGAATTCCAGCAGCACCAAGCCAACCACCATCTGTTACTGTTGGAGAAACATCAACAACTGCCTTACTATTTATAATTCCTTGGTGAGCAGACGCTAGTTGTTTCACACCAGGGTGGGTAGGATCAACCTCTAATGAAGGGAAGATTTCACCACGATCAACGATCATTGACTTCCCACCCCATACAAATGTCGGCGGATTTTCCCGAAGCCATGGATCAGCTTTAGCTACATGAAGTAGATGCTCCTCAATTTCCTTTATGATTTGTTCATGAGATTCATTTGGATAATAATGTACAGTAATCCAAAGTCGACATTCATCTGCAATAAATGCAGCATGTCTACCACCTTCGATAACTGCCGGATTAATTGTATTTGTTCCCGGAATAAATCCTGGATAGCCTTTCATCACTGCCCAATGGCGTTCTAACTCCTGCAGTCCATGGATTATTTTCATCATCTTTTCTATAGCACTTGAGCCAAATAGCTTTCCACCAGCATGAAGCATTTGTCTTCTTGTTGCATCATGGAAGGTTTGTGAACTCTTAACCGTAATCCAGCCAGTAATCACACCACCTTGGCCTTGTATATGTAAATCACTTGTATCCACGACAACAGCGAAATCTGCCGTATACCCTCTCTTACAGCATTCAAGTGTTCCTGCTTCACCAACCTCTTCACCAATAACAGACTGAAAAGTTAAGCTACCTGGCAGATCAATTCCTGCTTCATGTAAAAGCTTAATAGCAAACAGAGCACCAGCTAAACCACCCTTCATATCTGATGCACCACGACCGATGATTGCGCCGTCTTTTACAATAGGAATAAACGGATTAGCTTCCCACTTCTCATCCTCATTAACCTCTGCAACATCAATATGTCCGTTAATGATCAAGCTATTAAAATTATCAGCTTGCTTACCTTCTAGAAAACCTACAACATTCGGATCATTTGGGTAAACATCCCACATATCGATGGAGAAGCCATTTTCTCTTAAAAAGTTAGCAACAAACTGCTGTGCTTCCATTGTGTTTCTTGCAGGGGGTGCAGGTGTTTTATATTCAATCAGCCTTTTAAGTAATTCAATAAGTTCATCTTTTTTTACATCAATTTGCTCTACAAGCAGATCAATTTCCTTTGTCATGTTATGCCTCCTTTTTAAGTAGTGCAAAATCAGGCATATTGCCTAATCATGTAGGTGAAACCATAATTTGAACATAAAAAAACCACTTCTCTTGGTAAGAAGTGGTTTGAATGAACAATATATGTACAAACGCTTGTAAAAAATAACTCTTTCATTTTCGCGCTTATTTTCAAACACCTCTTCCCTACGCTAGTATTATCTAGATCAGGTAATAAGGGTCAAGACATTGGTCTCTCTCAGCTTCATAAAGCCCCCCTAGTGGTGAATCTATTAAATTATCAAATAACGATTAGATTGATTACATTATTTTTAACACAATATGTTATATTTAGCAACAGAATTCATTTATCTGCTTGATTTTCATACATAACATGACCTTAAATCAATACTATGAAGCACTTACATTGTCAGCAAGCTGTTTTCTAGTATGAACTTGTCGATCTTCAATCTTCTTAAATAAAAAACCAAAAATAGAAGCTAAAATTTGTTGAAACAACATTCCAACTATAACAGGAACCGCAACTGCAGGTGGAAAATATTGAACTGCGATAACAGCACCGGCGCTAATATTGCGCATTCCACCAGTAAAGATCAATGCTACTTTCGTTTCTCGATCTCTGTTTAACCAATTCCCCACTAACCAAGCTAGAAGATACCCTATAAAAGCGAGAATAAAAACAGTTATCGCAATAACAACTAACTTACTTGTAATCACTTTTAAATAAGGGGCAACAACTGCACCATTAATCATGACTACAGAAGCTAGCCCTAATTTAGAAAACGGTGCTAATGTTTTGCCGACATTTACGCTTTTCCCTTTTGATAATTGGTTTATGAACATACCTATTATGGAAGGAAGAACCACCATATATATCAACCCGTTCATGATTGAAAAAGTATCGATCTCTACCTTCTGCCCAACAAGAAATGAAAGTGTATGTGGCACTAGGAATGGGGAAAGTATTGTATCAAATAAGATAATTGATAAGGCTAAGGCAATGTTCCCCTTATATATTGTGACCCAAATAAAACTAGTAATCCCAGTTGGAATTACAGAAGCTAACACCAATCCAGTAACAGTAAAGTGATCATTTGCAAAGAGAAAATGCCCTGCAAACCAAGCGATCACTGGCATCACGATGTGCAATAGTAATAGAATAATGAGTAATGGAAGTGGACTTTTAATGACTCCTTTTAGTGAAGCAAAATTAGAATTGAGACTTCCTGAAAACGTAATGAATGCAAAAATCCAGGGAATTAAAAATGAGAAAATTAGTAAATGATCGGCAAATAAAACACCGAGAATAACACTCACTGGCGTAATGAATGGCATAGACCTTTCAAGCTGCCGATTTACGGTTTGAAGCATGATGCATTCTCCTATTCTAATGATGAAACCTATGTATATGCAATTGTAACAAATTTTAGAAGGAACAAGTGATTAATTGTATTGAAAGATGCACATTCTTTAAAACTAATGAAAACTACAGGTAGACTTTCGTGATCCTCCATTAAGATACTTTGCTCCTATTCCTCTTCTATGGATCAGAAAAGTTGATACTAAATTTTCCATTTTTTTGAGGCTATTTTATTACAAAAAATACACAAAATAGATGTATCTACAAAATATTGGAGTTGACATCTAGCTGTGAAATATACTTTATTAACTTTCATTTTATACTTGCTACCTTTTTCACTTGATCATCAACATACATATGCATCAACAGTCGAATATCCTCCATCTCCAATAAGCTTTCAAATTGACATGCAAAATTGGGATTCTATAGACGAGTCACTTCCTAGAAAATCGACATTTACTGTGATCGATGTGGAAAGCGGTATGAGCTTTGATGTTCAAAGAAGAGCAGGAAGTGGTCATGCTGATGTTCAGCCTTTAACTAAAAAAGACACAAAGATAATGAAGGCTATTTATAATGGAACATGGAGTTGGCACCGTAGAGCCGTTTTAATTTTAGCACATGACAGCAGCTTAATTCCTGCTTCTATGCATGGAATGCCACATGGTGCAGGTGCTCTTCAGAACGGATTTCCTGGTCATTTTTGCATTCATTTTGCAGGAAGCACGACACATCGAACAGGTAAATCAGACATATCACATCATGTTATGATTCTAAAAGCTGCAGGAAGAATTGATGAATATATGAACAATCTTCCATCATCCCAACTGCTCAATGTTTTTCTAGTTACAATTAAAAATGGTGATCAAGGCTTAGCTGAAAAAATTTCTATAAGTAAACACAGGAATATAAAAAGGGAGCTAAATAAAATAGAGAAAATTGAAGCCATGCAATGGTCCATACTCCAAACAAAGGAAACAGATTCATCCTCATCATTAGTAAAAGAAATCCCTGTTGAGGTTAAATTGTTTATTAAGGATAGAGGACCTGTTAAAACCAACCTTACCTTTACGTTGGTGAGAGCATCTCCAATTTCCCCTTGGAAAGTAAATATTGATCCTTTCTTATCATCCGTTAAGTAAATTAAAATAGAGACTATCAAAGGTGGAGTTATCGATGAAAATAATGTTAATGTTACTTTTTCTAGCCATATATCCGAGCAATCAAACTGATGACATATCATTAACTTTTCAAGGTGAAAAAGTGAACGTCATAAATCGCTCAGAATATGCTCTACCTCCCTTTGATAAATCAATGATTAATCAGAAGAAATATAACCAGCTTATTGAATCACTTGAAACAGAAATTTATAAAGAACCCATTAATGCATCTTTTGACAAAAACGGATCCTTAATTAGTGAACAAATGGGACATGCGCTTAACCGAGAAAAATTTAGAGAAGTGTTTTATACAAAGTTTTATAAAAATGGTGCTACTTCAATGGAAATTCCAATCAAAACCCTTTATCCAAAGGTTGATAGTGAGTTGCTAGCAAGCATTAGTACGAAACGAATAAGCCTATATATTACCTATTTTAATAGTAGAAATAAAGAACGCACACATAATATTTTTTTAGCATCAGAAGCAATAAATAACTTTGTTGTTTTTCCAGGAGAAACATTTTCATTCAATAATGTTGTCGGTAAACGAACCATTGAGAAAGGATATTTATCTGCACCGATTATTGTAAAGGGCGAACTAGCTGAAGGAGTCGGAGGAGGTATTTGCCAAGTTTCCTCCACCCTTTTTAATGCAGTAGACAAAGCAGGAGTAAAAATCATTGAACGCTATTCCCATAGTAGGAGGGTTCCTTATGTTCCTCCAAATCGAGATGCAACAGTAAGCTGGTACGGACCGGATTTCACTTTTCAAAATCGCCACACCCAACCTCTTCTCATTCGTTCTAAAGTAGTTGGCGGCCAATTAATTATTGTGATTCTTTCCTCCGATACGTTTGAACATTATAAAAGAGAAGTTCCAAGTGCACCACATGAGTTACCAAAAGAGATACATACTAGTGGTGATAACTTCTAAGATAAGCGCAAGTGCCTTGATCAGACTAAGACAGGCATAAGACGCTCAGGAATAGAAGACGTTCTTTGTCTTCAATTCCTGAGTGGCTGTAGACCTAATTGGGTCTAGGCGCTGGAGCTAGACACCAAATCTAAGTAAGAAAAAATTATAAATTCTGATACTACAAAATAGCTCTGACAAAAATCGCCAGAGCTACCTTTTTATTTGGACAATCCTATTTCTCGACCTACTTCAATGACAAGCATATATGATTCAAATTTAAATTTATTATTTTCTAAACGCCGCTAATCCTTCATTTAATTCTTTCGTTTGTTGATAAACACCTTTATATAAAGTAAAAAGCTTTTGATATTTTTCAACATTTTCTGGAATTGGCTCATAGGTTGTAGCTGGTTGAATAAAGAGATCTGCAATTTCTTGAAGTGAGTTTGACCATCCAGCACCAAATGCTGCAAGAATAGCAGCACCTATACCAGGACCTTGTTCACTTTTTAATTTAATGATTTTTGCATCGAAAATATCTGCCTGAATTTGCAGCCATGTATCATTTTTAGCTCCGCCTCCAATTGAAGTAATCGTGTCAATTGTTTTTCCACTCGCACGGAAAATCTCAATTGATTCATGTAAAGAGAACGTAATTCCTTCTAACACTGCACGAACAAAATCCTTCTTTGTATGTGAGCCTTCCATACCTATGAAGCTCGCACGAATTTTTGGATCAGCATGTGGCGTTCTTTCACCAACTAAATATGGTGTGAATAATAACCCGTTTGCCCCAACTGGAATGTGTTCAATACCGTCTAATAATGCTTCGAAAGAGTCATTTTCAGCAAACACATCTTTAAACCAGCTTAAGCTGTATCCAGCTGCAAGCGTAACACCCATTGTGTAAAATGCATCTTGTTTACCGTGGTTAAAGTAATGAACCTTCCCCTCAAAATCACGATCATTTCTCTCTTCATACGATAGTACAACACCAGAAGTTCCAACACTGCAAAGCGTATTTCCTTCAGATAAAATTCCTGAACCGATTGCACCACACGCATTATCAGCTCCACCAGCAAAAACCTTGGTAGCTGGAGAAAGTCCTGTTAGACTAGCATATTCTTCTGTGATTGTCCCTACACATTCATGTGATTCAACAAGTGGTGGACAAAGCTCATGCTTAATATTGAATTGATCACATATTTCAGTGCTCCATTGCTTTTCCCCAACATTTAATAATAATGTTCCAGCTGCATCAGAGTATTCACTATGGATTTGTCCCGTCATCCTGAAGCGTAAGTAATCCTTTGGAAGCATGAACACAGTAGATTTTTCGAAGATTTCTGGTTCATGTTCTTTCACCCATAAAATCTTAGGAAGCGTAAATCCCTCTAATGCAGGATTTTTTGTAATAGCAAGTAAGCGTTCCTGACCAACAACATCATAAATTTGTTTACATTGTGGTGTTGTTCTTACATCATTCCAAAGAATTGCATTTCGTAATACATTATTTGATTCATCTAAAAGTACAAGTCCGTGCATTTGCCCTGAGAAGCTTATCCCTTCGATATCTTCCACATTACCTTTAAATTCAGTCACAAGCTCAGAAAGCCCTTCACGTGTCTTTTCAACCCATTGTTCTGGTTCTTGTTCACTATACCCAGACTTCTCATGGATCAATGGATAGGATTTTGAAACTTCCTGAGCAACATTTCCCTCTTGGTCCATTAATAAAATTTTAACAGCACTTGTGCCTAAATCAATCCCGATAACATACTTCATAGTAAAAACTCCTTATATTAAAATGATGGGTATGATATATATTAACACCCCTTAAGAAAACCCTTACAAAATGATAATCTAGCATTCTTTCTTTCATAAAGGGTGGTAAAAAAACTTATTTGTATAATTAAATTACATTATTTCACTATCAAAATTATAACACCTCGAAAAATGTTTGTCTATTGGATAAACTAAGTTTATAATATAAGAATAAACATAGTATAGAAAAGAATGCTGAAATTAGGTGAGCTATTTGAAAACAATTACTTGGAATCAACAAGTAGTCAAGAAAAACAATACATCTCTTGTCTTTCGTACTGTTACTCAACAAGAACCGATTTCAAGAGCTGATATTGCACAAGCATCAGGTTTAAATAAAGCAACCGTTTCCTCCCTAGTCAATGAATTGCTAGATAAACAACTTGTATATGAATCTGGTCCAGGGGAATCAAGTGGTGGTCGCCGTCCTGTCCTCTTACATTACAATCATGCTGCTGGCTATTCAATCGGGATTGATGTGGGTGTAAATTACATTTTAGGGGTTGTAACAGATCTAAAAGGAAAAATCATAGCTGAACATCATGTAAATATGAAAAATTCTTCTTTCGAATTTGTTATGGAACAAGTAAAAGCTACAATTCAAACTTTAATGAAGGATCTCCCAAACAGTCCTTACGGAGTTGTTGGAATTGGCATAGGAATACCAGGTATTGTTGATAAGCAAGGAAAAGTATTACTTGCCCCAAATTTAGGCTGGAAAAACTGTGATATTAAACAGCCTATTGAAAAAGAATTCGAGCTTCCAGTTATCATAGAAAATGAAGCAAACGCTGGTGCATACGGTGAAAAACAATTCGGGGTTGGCAAAAAGTCCAACGATATAATTTATGTAAGCGCAGGTATCGGAATTGGTGTAGGATTAATTTTAAATAATAATTTGTACCAAGGTTTAAGTGGGTTTTCTGGTGAGATGGGCCATATGGTCATTCAAATGAATGGTGCACCTTGCAGCTGTGGCAGCAAAGGTTGTTGGGAAGCATATGCATCTGAACATGCGCTTCTTAACAAAGCCGGAGTAGAAAAGGATGCTACCCTTGAATTATTGATAGAATTAGCCACAAAAAATGATGTAAATGCAATTGAGTTATTCAAAGAAATCGGACAATATTTAGGTTATGGTATTAACAATATCATCAATACCTTTAATCCTGAACAAATCATCATCGGAAATCGTCTAGCAATGGCAAAAGAATGGATTGAGCAACCGCTATTAGATATCGTGTATTCTCATGCTCTTTCCTTTCAACAAAAGGACTTACAAATAAATTTCTCAGAGCATTCAACCCATTCAGCTGCTTTAGGAGTAGCCGCATTTACTGCTGAGAGCTTTATTAATCGAGAATTAAAAGAATATTAATTTTTATTGCTGGTTTGTATCGTACAAGCCAGCTTTTTATTTTTGGCTGTTTTCGCAAACTTTGTTGCTATATAACAAGTATTGGTGAAGGTTGATTTCTGCTCCAGGATGCTCGCTTTCCGCGGGGCGGGCGGTGAGCCTCCTCGGCGTAAACGCCTGCGGGGTCTCACCTGTCCCGCTATTCCCGCTGGAGTCTCGCACCTTCCGCGCCAATCAACCTAAAACGTTTTTTCTTCAGGAAACTATTAAAAAAACAACAATCTTTTAGAAAAGAGCCTTATTTTTAGATTGGATTTTGTTAATTAATCCTTATGGAAGCATTTCATTGCAAAGTCGTATAACTCCTCAAATTATTGAGGATAAAAAACAAAAATCCGGCTTCCAAAAGGAAACCGGATTGATTGGTAAAATAAGGTGCCGCGATTGCCGCATCAACATTATAGAGTTTTAAACCACCACTCCTAAAAGTGGGTGTTTGCAGAAGGTTTCATATCTTCCTCTACGCAATGAAGGCTTGATATTCCGACTTCAATATAAAACTCCCTATATCAGCTTAAAGGTTAAAACTTTATAAAAAATGCGAACAGCGCAGCTTGTATTGTTATAATACTAGATTTGCTAGATGAATGCAAGAGTATTTTTATCAAATAGCTAATTTGCCTTTTTACCATCTAGATCCACTTGGATTTGGACATCTCTTAATTGAAAACTTCGCTCTGTATTCTACAAGGCATCCACTATGCGTGCATGTTGTACCATAAATTAAAGATGGACAAGACTTACATAAAGTCATTCTTTGTTCAAACAATTCATTTGAAACCATTTGGCTTTCATGTACCTTGCTTTTTGAAAGGATTTGATCAATTTCTTGTTTTTTTATGATGACGTTTCTTGTACAACTTTTACAAACATTGGTAGCCATCAGATCAACTCTTCCTTTATTGATTATCCAATTGTTAACAAAACTACTGACATTGGCGGTAAAGTAACATCTAATTGGTCATTTTCAATTGAAGCTTGAGTAAACTCAGTTGGTATAACCACTTCTGGTTGCTCGAATGTATTGTGAGCATCAATCGTATCAGCTGTAAGGATTGTACCTGTTAGGCTTGAAATTTGCTCAGCAATTCCACGAAGCTGAATTGATAATGATGCAGATTCCTTGTGATCGATATTACATAAGCTAATATTTACTTTTCCATCTTTATCTTTAGATGCTGAAACCGTTACTTGTGGCACTTCCTGGTCATTGTATTTATAGCTACCAACTGTAGCGTCAACTGATAGAAGTGTTGCATCCTGATGAACCTTGTACATATCGAACACATGATAGGTCGGTGTCAGAATCATTTTATCCCCTTCAGTTAACACCATTGCTTGTAGAACGTTTACAGTTTGCGCAATATTTGTCATTTGGACGCGATCACTATGCTTTTGGAAGATATGGAAGTGAACTGCAGCAACTAATGCATCACGAATGGTATTTTGCTGATAAAGGAATCCTGGATTTGTTCCTTGTTCAACATCAAACCATGTTCCCCATTCATCGATAATCATCCCAACACGTTTTTCTGGATCATATTTATCCATGATTGTACCGTGTTTCGTAATTAATTCGTCCATATGAAGTGCTTTTTGCATCGTAATGAACCATTCATCTTCAGGGAAGTTAGTTGCGGAGCCCTTTCCTGTCCAGAATTCACCTGGAATTGTATAATAGTGCAGGCTTAAGCCATCCATTAGACGACCAGCTTCCCGCATTAATACCTCTGTCCAATTATAATCATCTACATTTGCTCCACCAGCAATTTTATAGATTTTATTATCACCATAGTTTCTTACATATGTTTGATAACGGCGGTAAAGGTCAGCGTAATACTCAGGGCGCATATTCCCACCACAACCCCAGTTCTCATTACCTACACCAAAATATTTTACATTCCAAGGCTCTTGTCTACCATTTTCTCCACGCCAGTTTGCCATTGGAGATTCACCATCGAATGTCATATACTCTACCCATTCAGACATTTCTTGAACAGTACCACTACCTACGTTTCCACAAATATATGGTTCACAATCTAGCAATTCACATAACAGCATGAATTCATGTGTTCCAAAATGGTTATTTTCAACCACACCACCCCAGTGAGTGTTAACCATACGTTTACGTTCACTTCTAGGACCGATTCCATCCTTCCAGTGATATTCATCGGCAAAACAGCCACCAGGCCAACGAAGCACTGGAATGTTAATTTGTTTTAGTGCTTCCAAAACATCATTTCGTATTCCTTTAGTATTTGGAATCGGTGAATCTTCTCCAACCCAAATCCCTTCATAAATACACCGACCTAAATGTTCTGCAAAATGACCATATATATTACGGTTTATCGTTCCTTTTTCTACATCTGCATTAATAACGATTGAATTTTTCATCTATTAGACCTCATCTTTCTTTTATAATGTTATGAAAGTAAAGAAAGCAACGAGATTGGATAATTAATTGAAGAATGAAAGTCAATCTCGTTACACTTTTTCTGTTCTAATTATTTAAAAATAACATCGTTCCAGCGTAATTCATTTTTAAATGCATGTTTATTTGTATCATTATTTATTAGTACACATTCAATTCCAACAAGTTCAGCCCAATCTCTTAATTGTTCCGTTGTTACTTTATAAGAGAATACAGTATGGTGTGCACCACCAGCGATAATCCAATTCTCAGTACCTTCACTTAGTGATGGTTGTGGAGACCAAAGGACTCTTGCAACTGGTAGGTTTGGCAATTCAATTTCAGGTTGCACAGCATCAACTTCATTGACAACTAGACGGAAACGATGTCCTAAATCAATAATTGATGCGTTTAATGCTGCACCAGTTTTCCCATCAAAGATCATGCGAGCTGGGTCTTCTTTCCCACCAATTCCTAATGGATATACGGCAATTTTCGGTTTTGTAGCTGAAATGGTTGGACAAACTTCAAGCATATGTGAACCTAATACAAGCTCATTACCTGGTTCAAAGTGATATGTGTAATCTTCCATGAATGACGTGTCTTCATTATCTGCAACGATTTTCAATGTACGAAGCAATGCAGCTGTTTTCCAGTCGCCTTCTCCGGCAAATCCATATCCTTGTGCCATTAAGCGTTGAACAGCAAGTCCTGGTAATTGCTTCATACCATGCAAGTCTTCAAAGGTAGTTGTGAATGCTGTATAATTTCCTTCCTCTAAAAATGCTTTCATTCCTAACTCAATTCTTGCTTGGTAACGAATGGATTCACGAACAGCAGATCCTTCAACCAATCCTTCAGGTACAATGTCGTATTCTCTTTCATAATCTACCATTAGCTGATCTACTTCATGTTCCGTTACATCATTCATTCGTTGAACTAGATCACCGATCCCAAAGCCATCAACTGTCCAGCCAAGTTTAATTTGTGCTTCAACTTTATCGCCTTCAGTTACAGCCACATTGCGCATGTTATCCCCGAAGCGTGCAACTTTTAGGTGTTGACCTTCAGAAAATGCAACAGAAGTGCGCATCCAGCTACCGATTTTGCTTCTTACATCACTGTTTTCCCAATGACCAACAACAACTTTTCTTTTAACATTCAGTCTGCTGCCCATAAAACCAAATTCACGGTCACCATGTGCAGATTGGTTTGTGTTCATGAAATCCATATCAATGCTATCCCAAGGGATATCACGATTAAATTGAGTATGAAGATGTAGCATTGGTTTTTGAAGAGCTGTAAGTCCAGCGATCCACATTTTTGCAGGAGAGAATGTATGCATCCATGTGATAATGCCAGCACAATTCTCATCTGTATTTGCTTGTAAACATAATCTACGGATTGAATCTGCTTCTTTTAATACTGATTTAAATACAAGTTTATATGTAACCGAAGGGTCACGATCAAGCGCCTCTGTAATAACTCTTGAATTTGCCTCTACTTCTCTGATAGTTTCCTCTCCGTATAAGTCTTGACTTCCTGTTACAAACCAGAATTCATATGGTTTAACTGTTAACATGTTCATTTCCCCCTAGTCGATTGGATTATTGATTTACTTTTGAATCTTTTTGACCATAATACGCATTTGCACCATGCTTGCGTAGATAATGCTTATCTAGTAAGAATTGATCAATTGGATCAATTCCAGGATTCAATTGATATGTGTGTAAGGCCATTTTTGCTACTTCCTCTAACACAACAGCATTGTGCACCGCTTGCATAGCATCTTTTCCCCAACAAAATGGTGCATGTCCTGAAACTAATACACCCGGCATCGCTACTGGGTCAATTCCACCTGTTTCAAAGGTTTCAATAATGACATTTCCTGTTTCTAGCTCATATGCACGTGTAATTTCATCCTTTGTTAATGTTCTTGTACAAGGGATTTCTCCATAATAATAATCTGCATGTGTTGTTCCTAACGCTGGAATGGAGCGGCCTGCCTGTGCCCAACTTGTTGCCCAAGGTGAATGTGTATGAACAACTCCACCAATTGTAGGAAATGCTTTATAGAGTGCTAGATGTGTTGCAGTATCTGAAGAAGGACGCATGTCACCATCGACAATTTCTCCTTCTTGATTCACAACTACCAAATCTTCTACTTTAAGCTCATCGTAAGGAATACCACTCGGTTTTATGACGACAAGACCTTTTTCACGATCAATGCCACTTACATTTCCCCACGTAAACGTTACCATTTGATACTTAGGTAAAAGTAAATTTGCTTCAAGTACTTGTTGTTTTAAAGCTTCAAGCATCTTAATCTCTCCCCTCTTTTTAGAAGGGTGGAGCAGCTGGGTAAACTAGTCCACCACAAATTGGTTTGATTTATTTTTTGATTATTGTGTAATTTCAGTTTTAGCTTGAGATACGCTTGCTTTCTTGATTTTTTTCAAGTTCTTCATTACGTTGTTTTCACCACGGCCAAAGTAATCGTACAGACGTGCGTATTCCGTAAACAACTGATCATAAATTTGCGCATTTTGTTGTTTTGGTTGATAAATATCGTCTTTTAATCTAGCCATTTCTTTTGCAGCGTCTTTTATATCATCATATCCACCGCGCTCTTTCCCAGCAGCAACAGCTCCAAACATTGCTGATCCCAATGCTGGTGTTTGAGATGATGCAGATATTTTAATGTCCATTTTTAATACGTCAGAGTAAATTTGCATCATTAGTGCATTTTTCTCAGCAATACCACCACATGCATATACTTCATTTATTGGAACACCGCTATTTCTAAAAGCTTCAACAATTGTACGTGTTCCATATGCAGTAGCTTCGATAAGAGCGCGATAGATTTCTTCAGGCTTTGTAAGCAAGGTTGCCCCTAATAAAACACCTGTTAAATCGGCATCAACCAGTGTTGAACGGTTACCATTCCACCAGTCTAATGCAATTAAACCGCTTTCACCTACTTGAAGCTGAGCTGCTTTTTCCGTTAATAACACGTGAATGTTAACGCCCTTTGCTTCGGCTTCCTCATAATAGCTTGCAGGAACACAATTTTCAGTAAACCATTCAAAGTGATCCCCTACACAGGACTGACCTGCTTCATAGCCCATTAACCCAGGAATTACGCCATCTTCAACAACTCCACACATACCCGGAACAACCTTCTCCTCATCACCTAGTAAAATATGACATGTACTTGTTCCCATAATCATTAATAGTTTACCAGGCTCAGTGATCCCAACAGCTGGTACAGCAACATGTGCATCAACGTTTGCAATGGCAACTGCTGTTCCTGGATTAAGACCGATTAATTTTGCCGCTTGTTCTGTAAGCTCTCCTGCTTTCGATCCAATCGGAACAATCTCACTAGCTAATTTTTCTTCAATTACATTTTCTAAACGATCATCAAGTGCTTTAAAGAATTCTTGAGATGGATATCCGTCTTGCTTATGCCAGATTGCTTTATATCCAGCTGTACAGCTATTTCTTTTCAAATCACCAGTTAATTGATAAATAACCCAATCAGTAGCCTCAACGAATTGATCTGTTGCTGCATATATTTCAGGTGCTTCATTTAAAATCTGCCAAAGCTTTGGTACTAACCACTCAGAGGAAATTTTCCCACCATATCTTTGCAGGAATTTTTCGCCTCTTGCTTCAGCGATTTCATTTAAACGATTTGCTTCATCTTGTGCTGCATGATGTTTCCACAGCTTTACAAAACTATGTGGGTGATCCTTAAATTCTTCTGTCAAACATAAAGGTGTTCCATACGTGTTAATTGGTAAAACTGTACATGCTGTAAAATCAATTCCAATTCCAATCACATCATCAGCAGAAATTTTTGCTTGATTTAGAACATCTGGAATTGTTGTCTCCAACACTTCTATATAATCAGTTGGATGTTGCAGGGCCCAGTCGTTTTCAAGCTTTGTTTTGCCATTCGGTAAAAATTCATCCATTACTCCATGTGTATACGGTTTCACCGCAGTTGCAATTTCTTTACCAGTACCTATTTCAACCAGTACTGCTCTTCCGGATTGTGTACCATAATCAACACCAATCGAATATTTAGCCATTTGTATCCCCCCAGCCTCTTTCTATTAAACAATTAATTTTAAAATTATAAGATTAACAAGTTCATGTTTACATCATACGTACAAGTTTTGACAAAAAACGTATATTTTTTATTATAATTACGCTTACATATACTAAACTTCCCTCTAAAAACTCAACTTATACGTATAACCTTAAACTAATTTTAGCACTTATCTAAATAATTTCAATACAAATTTAACAATTCTTTTATATTTTCACCAAATTTGTACTTTTATTATGATTTTACACACAAACTCATCCTTACAAGTTAACAAAAAGCTTTACTATTAATATTTTTATTTACTTATCTATCCTTTTACCGATCATTACTTGTCCGCTTTCATCCTTACCTGTAAAAACAAGAGTTGGATTCCAGTTGCTCCAATCCCATGCCGGTAAAATAATCACGTCTCTTTTGAGTTTATAATGACTAATAAAAAACTCGTATAGATTATTGTTTAGATGCCTCCAATATCCTTTTTCATCATTAGCAATTTTTCCATTTGCAAGTAATTCAAAGGAACTGGACGAGACTTGATTATTTTCATGCTTATCTAATAAAATAACTTCCCACTTTCCTGCAACAGCCTCCTGATCGATAGCCCGCTCTTGTTCTCCTGCATAACGCTCAGGTGATACAAGCGGCCACCCGTCTTCCGTCCAAACAATTTTTCTTATATGTAAAGCGTGATGTTTTTCCGTTCTCTCACCTCTTGCATGATGGCATATGAAATATTGCTCTCCATCTTTCAATACAGAATTATGGCCTGGTCCGATCCATCCTTCTGTTTGACCAAACTTATAACCACCAAGTACTTTTATACCTGTTTCATTTGGATGGATTTCTAGATTTGTCATCACATTCCCGTTAAAATCGAGATATGGACCCTCAATTCGATCAGCCCGTGCGACGCGAATATTATAGTCTCTAAAAAGTGAATCATAAGAAACAAATAAATAGTATTTTTTCAACTCTGGATGGAAGACGATATATGGACCTTCTACTGCTGCTTCAACACTATGTGGTCGCCTAGCAATTAATTCCCCCTCGTCTGGTTCAACTAACTTTCCCGTTGTTGGGTCAATTTTAGAAAGATAAATCCCTCCAAAAAAAGAACCGTAAACCATCCAAGGTGTCCCTTCTTCGTCAAAGGTAATATTCGGATCGATCGCATTCGGTGTGTCTATACCATGTTCTGTTTTGAAAACCTCGCCCTGATCTGTCCAAGGTCCTTCAATATGCTTGCTTGTAGCTACCCCAATAAACGATTGATTTCTGCCAAATTGTGAGGCTGCATAGTACAAATAGTAGGTATCACCGTATTTTGCTACATCTGGTGCCCACAATCCTTTTGCACCCGTCCAGGCAAATGCTTCCTCTGGGATTTCCTCAAAAGCATGTCCTACCCATTGCCATTCAATTAAATCCTTCGATTTTCTAATTTGGATACCACCTGTAGGTTCACCACCAACCTTGGCATCTGTCGAAAAGACATAGTAAGTATCTCCATCTTTAATGAGAGCTGGATCATGTACATTATGAATCGTCCATCGTTCTTCTTGATTGGCTATCTCTTCATCATACAAGTTATATTTAATTGGTTCTTTTGGATAAATCATCTCAATACTCCTTCTCATTCGATAGTAATCTCATTTTCTATTCAGTCTTGCGTTTGAAGAGCATTACAGAATTTTTTTCCATCATTAAAATATATACTTTCTTAAGGGTTACTTTTTTTATTTATTATTACTAATTCAATAAGTCGACAAGCTTAATCACTTATCGACTCATGAAATAGTAGAAAATTATTAGAGAAAAATTAGTAGTGCTAACTAAATAATTGGTTCTTTTAAATTTGATTGTTGATTTCCGCTGCATACTTTCGATCCAATCAACATAGTGCCGAGCTTTTACAGATCCAAATAGTCAAGAAAATTGACTACATTATTACAAATCTAAAGAGATATTTTTAGAAGTTTAGCAGAGTGTGGTGATAGCTCATAGCTTATTTCATTACTTACCGAACCTAGATGCTTACACTTCCATAAATCCCTTAAATGCACTTGCTTTGATGAAGGCAAGTCTAATTGATTCAAATTAACAGTAACCTTCTGTTTTTCATTTCCAATATTAAATAATGCAACGTAGAGGTTTTCTTCATCTCCTTTTGCTGTCCATACAACTTTGTCATCTTGCCTATACACTTGGCGAGCACTATGGCTATTTTTATGCATATCTAGTACTTCTTCATTTGTTAATAGCGATAATGTCCACTCATCGTTATCTCTTAGTTCACCACCAAACATCAATGGTGAACGAAAGATTGACCATAACGTCATCATCGTTACCTGCTCATCCCTCGTAAATCTTGTGTAACGATCACTCGCTCCTCCATCAACCGATCGAATTCCTATATGCCCTAATGGCAGCATGTCTGCATCTGGCCAATAACCCGGTCCTATATTTTTACTCCATTTATAACAACGATCAAACATGTTATAAAGCAATTCCCAAAGATCCCAAAAATCATCGGTCATTCGCCACATATTTGCATTTTCTTCTAATAAACTTGCTTGTTCTAGTGGTGCAGGTCCTGGTGAAAGGCTTAACACCATTGGGCGACCACAACAATCAATGGCTTTCCGAATCATTTTAATTTCATCTGTATGTGCGCCGTAAAGCTTTGAATCTGCTATATCATCAACCTTAACAAAATCCACTTCCCACTCTGCATAAAGTTTGAATATAGAATCATAGTATTCTTGAGCGCCTTTTTTTGAACAATCTACACCATACATATCTGTATTCCATGGACATATCGAATTAGGTTTAGCAATGTCCCTTGCTGTTACTTCTGTTCCGAGTATTTTTGTATTTTGATGGACTGCTTGACGAGGAACTCCTCTCATAATATGAATTCCAAATTTTAAGCCAAGCCCATGTATATAATCAGCTAATGGTTTAAAACCTTTTCCATCCTTTGCTGAAGGAAACCGATTTACAGCCGGAATTAATCTTGAGTATTCATCCATCTCCAATGGAACAAAGGGACGGTATGCCGAAGAAATTGCCCCTGGTTCTGACCATTGAATATCAACAACAACATATTCCCAACCATATTTTTTCAAATTTGTTGCCATATAATCTGCGTTGCCTTTTACTTCATCTTCTCTTACTGTTGCTCCATAGCAATCCCAACTATTCCACCCCATTGGAGGCGTTAAAGCATATTGATGATGTTTCATGTTTTTCCCTTCCCTTCAGTTAAATAGGTTGTAAAAAGCTTTCATTTAGTTTGATAGGTTCTTTCCATGAAAGACTATACTTAAAGTTTAAATCTTCCAATCTATTCGCTGCCCAAAAAGATAAAACGCTTTCAAAATTGTGTGTTATTCAATGTTGGAACCTTGAATCCAATCAGTTGAACAAATAGTGTTTTGCACTAATATTATTTGTACGTACATTTAGATTAAGGAAATTCTTTTTGTTTGTCAAGATTGTATCTAGAAATTCAAACTTAACATATATTTATACGTCTCTACTAATGAATTAATAGAAAAGTTATAATGACAAGTTTTTATATTTATGAAGGAAATTCATTTACGAATTCAAAAAATTAGTGTATTCTTGCCTTATACTTCATTTTGAAGTAACTTGATGAAATCACTTTAATTTTTACTAATAATATTCAATTTAATAGCGTTTACAAAAAAATATCGGAGGACTAGTAGATATGAAAAGTGTAACAAGTTGGTATATTCGTATTGGGGAATGGGCCTTTAATTTATTTTTATTAAATATTTTATGGCTTTTCTTTTCTTTATTAGGGCTTTTTGTACTTGGAATTTTTCCGGCCACAGTAGCTTTATTTGCTGTAATGAGAAAGTTAATAATGTCAACAGAAAACGTATCTATACTTAAATTATTCTGGAAAACATTTAAAGTCGAGTTTATCAAAGCAAATATTATTGGGTATATATTTTTAATTGTAGGAGTTCTTTTGTATATCGATTTAAGAGTATTACAGCAATTAGATACCAACTTTTTCAACTTACTCATAACTATTATTACTTATATTATAGGACTACTTTATCTATTAACTTTGTTACATGTATTTCCTATTTTTGTTCATTTCAATCTTAAAACTAGAGATTATATCAAATATGCCTTTATCTTATCGATAGGTAGACCATTACAATCCTTACTTATGATCATAATATTAGGTATTATGATCGTGCTATTAATTCAAGTACCTGGATTGATCCCTGTTTTCGGGGTAAGTTTAACCAGTCTCATTATTATGAAAGTATCTTCTGGCTCTTTCCCAGAAATTAACGCAGCTTCCCCTAGCCTCAATCGTGATTAAAATAATTTATCGTTTAATAAAGATGTGTAGTTTTGCTTGATAATTAACATAGAAAACGCAATTGGAATTTACTATCAGATTCCAATTGCGTTTTTCTTTTTAGAAGTCTTATTAATCTTTTAAAGGCAAATTAAATAGCTTTTATACTATTAAAAAGTGAAAACATCAAATAGCCATTAATTTAACGATTGATGGCTATTTGATCCTGCTTTGATAGAAGATAACAATACAATTAAAAACTACATCATTCTATTTCTTTATCCCTTAACAGATCCGATCATAACGCCCTTCTCAAAATATTTCTGTAAAAATGGGTACACGACTAAAATCGGTAATGTTGAAACAATGATAACCCCATATTTGACTTGATCTGCATATCTTTGTGCATAACCACTTCCGGTACTACCTGCACCTTCAGCGAATACTTGATTTGAAATAAGGATATCTCTCAACACGATTTGTAATGGTTGTAAACTATAATCTCTAATATAAATCAAACCAGTAAAGAAATCGTTCCAATGCCAAACTAAGTAATAAAGTCCAATTACTGATATTACCGCTTTAGACAAAGGCAAAACTATTTTTGTGAAAAATTTAAAGTGATTACAGCCATCCATAATGGCAGCTTCATACATTTCATTTGGAATTGTACTTTCAAAAAACGTTCTTGTAATAATAAGGTTAAATACATTTACTGTAACTGGGTTAAAGATAAAGACCCACATTGTATCGATCATCGATAAATCTTTCATTAATAAATACGTAGGTATTAAACCACCATTAAAAAACATGGTGAATACAAAGAAAAACATTAAAGGACGTCTTGCTCTAAACTCTTGTCTTGATAGTGCATATGCTGCTGGTAATGTGAATAATAGATTTACAAACGTACCACCTAATGCGTAGATCATTGTATTTCTATATCCGATCCATATTCTTGAATCCTGAAAAATCTCTTGATATCCAAAGAGACTAAAACCTTTTGGGAATAATAACACTTTCCCTGTGGAAACAAGAGTTGAATCACTAACAGATGCAATAATGACAAAATACAAAGGATAGGCAATGACTAAGAATACCAAAGCACATACTGTGTAGATAATAATATCGAAAATCAATTCTGACTTATTTTTCGTTTTTAAAAAGCCCATGACCTTCCCTCCTTGCAAAGTATAATGAACATCTCATAATAACAGCATTTAGTAACCGATATCCGATTACCAAAGACTAATTTTTGAAGTTCTTTTTGCAATATAATTCATTAATAGCAATAAAGTGAAATTAATTAGTGTATTAAATAAACCAATAGCTGCCGCATAGCTAAACTGATTCGAAATAATACCGATTTTATAAACATACGTTTCAATTACTTCTGAAACTGGAAGGTTTAATGAATTTTGCATTAAAAATATCTTTTCGAATCCTGTACTGATGATATGACCCATATTGAGAATGAGAAGGATAATAATTGTAGGAATAATCGCTGGGATTTCTACATTCCGAATAATTTGCCACCTATTCGCCCCATCAATTTTTGCAGCGTCATATAATTGTGGATCAACGCTAGAGAGCGCTGCCAAATAAATAATACTATTCCACCCAACATGCTGCCATACATCAGATAACACGTAAACCGGTACAAATGATTTTGTAGACGCTAATAAATTTAAATCCTCAAAACCTAATTTATTGACTAAGAGACCGAGAATACCAGTATTTGGTGATAAAAGTACATTTAACAACCCAACCAATACCACGATTGAAATAAAGTGTGGTAAATAGACTGTTGTTTGGAGGATTTTTTTTCCTCGCTTCCATCTAATTTGGTTAATTAACAAAGCCAGTATTATTGGAGCTGGAAAACCTATAAGAATCGTTGTTAAACTTAGCACAACTGTGTTTTTCAATAAGTCTATAAACATATGACTATTAATAAATTGTTCGAAGTATTTTAGCCCTACCCATTCTCCACCAGTAAGTCCAGCAGTAAAGTCATATTCACGAAAGGCTAATTGAATTCCGTACATCGGAATGTAGTTAAATATAATCACACAAACAATTGCAGGAAGAATTAATAACCATAATTGATAATCACGTTTAAACGTATTAAAAATTGTCTTCTTTTTTTGCAAAGGAATGATAGGAATGTTATCCGCTTTATTGGTTTGAGAGTTTATAAAGGGCATAAAAAATTCTCCTTTATTTTTAGAAGATGCTATACCAGATAAAAAAAACGGTATAGCATCTTCCAAATTTTTATTAAACATTATGTTGATTGCATTAACTTATTATTTCAGTTTATTCCATCTTAGATTTGTAATCATCATAGTATTTTTGAGTGATTTCTAGGTTTCCTGGAAGTCCAATTTGATTCATTTTTTCAACGTAGGCATCCCACTCTTTATCAATCCCACCTTTTGTTACCCATTTAGAGAAGTTAGCCATTGCTAGATTCATTAATTCTGTATTGACTAGACTCATTGCATTATTATCTTCTTCCGTATACTTTAAGAATGTATCAGGTAATACATCATTTTCAGTATCAACCGCATCAAGTGCACTCTGAAGGGCCTCTGTTTGCTTACCAACTGATTGCATATCAGTACCTAATGTCAATTTTAATGAATCTGAAATATACAACGGACCATTATCTGCCCATGTAGATGTCCATTTCCATGTACCTGGATCCATTTTTTCATCTTCTGGAGGAAGTACAGTGTATGTATCGTCTCCATTATCTTTGATATTCGTTCCTAGTGAACCAAATAGTACCTGCATACTTACCTTTGGATCATACAATTCATTAATAAACTTCATTGCTGCATCTTTGTTTTTCGTTTTTGATGACATTTGAACCATATTAACTCCATAGTTTAATACATTATAATCGTAGGTCCATGATGGCTGTACTGTTGAGCTTGCATCTACTTTTAATGGAGCAATTGAGGCATATTGTGGTGCTAATTCATTACCAAATCTATCTGTAAGTTCCCAACCATACGTATATCCAACTGTTGCAGTTTCTCCTTCACCACGAGCAACTGATTGATATTTCGTATAATCCTGAGTAAATGCCTCAGCACTTATTAATTTCTCTTTATAAAGCTTGTTCAAAAATGTAACAACTTGTTTATAACGATCATCTACAAAGAAGTTTTTCACTTCACCATCTTCAGCGAAATAGCCTTGGCCACCGCCACCAACGATCGTCATACCTGTACTACCCAATAGAACAGTTGGTTGGAAGAAACCAAATCCACCTGTGCCTACAGGAGCAAAGTCCATTGGAATCTCATCATTTGGATCACCATTACCATTTGCATCCTCTTCTTTAAACGCTTTCAAAACTTCGTATAATTCATCCCAATTTGTTGGTTGTTTTAAACCTAAATTGTCTAACCATTGTTGATTGATAAATTGTCTTGTTCCAGTATTAGGCCAATACCTTTGATATTTAGGTAAACCGTAAATTTCGCCATTCAACTGTGTTGAAATGACTTTTAATTCAGACTTTTCATCAAACATTTTCTGAACATTTGGTGCATGCTCCTCGATTAATGGTGTTAAATCTTCAAACAATCCTTTGAATTTCGAAAAGTCTGCATCTGTAATAGCGTTAGGTCCAACGATTATATCTGGAATATCACCACCAGCAAGCATTGCACCTTTTTTCTGATCCCAGTCTGCAGATACCTCTTCCCATTTTATGTCTACACCTGCACGTTTCTCTGCTTCTTCTAACCATTCCATTTTGTTAACATCTTTTGTTAGCGGGTGTTTAGTAATAAGTCCAGTTAATACTACTCTTCCATCTTCTGTTTTCTCTGGTTCCTTACTTGTCTTATCGCTACATGCCACCAATGTAGTTGTAGCTAGACAAGTTGTTAATAACAATGATAATAACTTTTTCTTTTTCAT
Source organism: Metabacillus sp. KUDC1714 (assembly GCF_014217835.1). Classification (NCBI taxonomy): domain Bacteria; kingdom Bacillati; phylum Bacillota; class Bacilli; order Caryophanales; family Bacillaceae; genus Metabacillus; species Metabacillus elymi. The sequence goes on along the minus strand of NZ_CP055263.1, from coordinate 3,838,551 downwards.
TGTAATTTCCCCCTACTTTACTTTTTCAAATATAACTTCAGACAAAAAATTACCTGTGATCGTTCATCATATTTTTTATTTTTGTTGAGTCCATGGTGAAATTTGATAGATGTAGGTTTTAAAGAAGACTTAAAGAATAAGTGAATCAAATCGTTGACGAGATGATTAAATCAATATTGCTTTTTGGGAGTTCATTTGATGTTGATGTTCTATTTAATTCATGAACAGCATTAAAAGGAATGTAATAACCAGTTTATTATGCTCCCCTCCTTCAAAATAGTTAATCAATATATTGTACTAACAACTTAAAAAATTAACATTAGCACACTCCACTCTTGTTAACGCTTACAAACTAGCTATTTATTAATATAGTTTGTATTAAGTAGTTAGTCTTGCTACTAAACTAATAGATAATATTACTATTTTTTAACTCGTATCAGATGTTGTACGAATGTATATTATAAAAGGTAACATCCGCCTCAATTCATCCGTATAAGTTTATTGTAAATAATTACTTTGCTTTTTTCAATAATTATTTTTTTATTTTTCTGATAAATGAAATCAACTTATCCGTATATGTTAACAGACTGGGACTTTCAAGCTAAAACCTGTATTATATAATTAACGCATTCAGCTAACCTTAATGCCATATAAAAAACCTCAATCGGACTTGAGGTTTTTTATATGGCATATACAATTCAAGAGTCTCTTTTTACTAGTACATATGTACTTCATTTATTTTTAAAGGACTGATAAATAAGCATAGAATCATATGCTTTAAAGCATGACAAACTTACTCTTTATCCTCTAAAGGTAGTTGTTTACCCCATACCGCGGTCCCATCTTGACTTAATCCAGTAAATACAAGAGTTGGTTGCCAATTTTCCCAATCCCATTGTGGTAAAACAGTTACTGTGTCAATCCAATAATCGTTTGGTGCACCACCTGGTTCATACCAATAGAGCTTTAAAGAATCACCTTTTAATTCCCAATAATCTTCTCCATTTTCATCATCAATTTTTCCATTTTCATATAGATGAAGAGTGGTAGAAGTAGCCTTACTATCATCAATCCTACTTAAGACAATTTGCTCCCATTGCCCTACAATATTCTCTGTCTTTATTGATTCAATAGGTTTTTTCATTTTTCCAGCATAACGCTCAGGTGAGACAACAGGCCAACCATCCTCCGTCCAGATAATTTCTCTAACGTGGAGATGTGACCAATATAGATCCTCCCCAACTCTAGCATTATGTGTTAAATAGTAGTCATCACCTTCTTGCAGCAATCCGTTATGACCTGTTCCTAACCAACCACTGTCATTATTAAAAGCATATGAACTGACAAGTTTAGTTCCAGTGTCAAAAGATCCATCTGAGATATCAATCATATTTTTACCGTTATAATCTAAATATGGCCCTTGTATACTTTCAGATCTTGCTACTCTAACATTATATGTATCTTCAAGCCAACCATAAGAAACAGTTAAATAATACATGTCTGTATCTGGATTATACATAATTGCTGGTCCTTCAATCGCATAATCATTATTTTGTCTTTGTGCGATGAGTGTTCCTTCTTCATCAGTATTTTTCAGCTTACCTGTCGCTTTATCGAGCTCTGTTATAAAAATTCCACCAAAATAAGAACCATAAGCCATCCAAGACCTACCGTCCTTATCGATGATAATTCCAGGATCGATGGCATTAACGGTGAACGTATCGCCTTCTTTTGTCTTAATAACAGATCCTTGATTATCCCATGGCCCTTCAATCGATGTACTTGTCGCTAATCCAATATAAGAGTTTCTTGTACCTAGTTCAGAAACTGAGTAGTATAAATAAAAGATACCATTGATTTCTACTACATCTGGGGCCCAGTAGGTAGATCCACCATTTGTCCAAATTTTAGCTTCTGCTGTCACGTTATCAAACACTCGTCCCACAAACGTCCAATTAATCATATCCTTGGATTTTCTGATTTGAATACCTGGCAGAGGTGTACCAGCTACTTTATAATCGGTTGAAAAGGTGTAATACCAATCATCAACCTTTATGATTTCAGCATCATGGGTATTATTTGTTGTCCATTTTGATTCATCATGAATGATTTCAGTAGTAACTTTTTCAATCGGTGTTTCTGCAGGAGGAGAAGGATATTGTGATGCCTGAAGTGTCTTTGGCTTTTGATCGTTGTTAAAATAGAACATTATTGCAAAAGCTGAAAGAAGTAAGAGTATAATTGAAGAAAGCAATATCATTATTTTTTTATTTAACAAAGTCCCCACCCTTAAACTATTTTTAATGTTAAAAAAAAGGCTGACAATCACTAATCAGCCTTAAAATGATTATTTACTATTTAAAACAGGTTTCGTATCTGGAACCGGTACGCCAAAATTAGGTGTTCCATCTTCGTTCCATACAATGGCTTGAACACGTGTATGTCGGTTAGGATCATACAATGGATCACCCTCAATTTCTTTGTAATTACGTGCATGATAAACAATAATATCTTGTGACCCATCTTCAGATACAGTGAAACTGTTATGACCTGGTCCATATTGACCTGTTTCCTCATTCGTTGTAAATACAGGGTCAGTGGATTTATTCCAGGATCTCGGATCTAATAAATTACTGTCTTCATCAGCAGTTAAGAGTCCCATACAATAATTGAAGTCAGTTGCACTTGCTGAAAATGAAATGAAAATTCTCCCATTACGCTTTAAAACAGCTGCACCCTCATTCACTAAAAAGCCGATCTTTTCCCACTCATATTCTGGTGTTGTAATACATACTTGCTCACCTTTAAGTGTCCATGGATTTTCCATTTCAGCGATATACAGGTTGGAATTCCCTACTATTTCTGGATCCTTCTGTGCCCAAACGTAATATCTAATCCCTTTATGCTCAAAGGTTGTTGCATCTAAAGCAAATGATTCCCATTTCGTTTTCACTTGGCCTTTTTCAATCCAGTCCCCCTCTAAAGGATTAGCGGATGAATTTTCAAGCACAAACATACGGTGATCAAATAATCCGTCTTTTGTTTCAGATGTTCTTGCCGCTGCAAAATAGACGTACCATTTTCCATCAATAAAATGAATTTCAGGTGCCCATATATTTGCACTCATTAAACCTGTTTCATGCCTCACCCAAATCGTTTTTGCATCAGCATCTGTTAAACCTTGGATAGTTGATGCTCGACGAAGCTCGATTCTATCATATTCAGGAACAGAAGCAGTAAAATAATAATATCCATCAGTATGCTTATAAATCCAAGGATCTGCACGTTGTTCAATAAGTGGATTATTTACATTAAATTCAGTCATAATGACACTCCTCAAAAAATAGTTTTATTTTTCTTACTTGTTATTTATGGTTCCTTCCGGCGAATCAAATCATATCAGTGATTACTTTCAACAAAGAAAAAGTGGCAGGAGTTGGTAAACTAGCTAGCCTAATCTAGTCTAGCTTTATAAGCAGATTAGGCTAGCTAGTTTACCCGTTAACACCGCCACTGACTTTTAGTTTGTTTAATATTCCGACTATTCATTCTAAATTTACAGAGTTGAAAGTAGTACGTATAACTACATTGTTTATACCTTTATCCCTTAACCCCTGAGATTGCAACAGATTCGATAATCTGCTTCTGGAAGATAATAAATACAATTAACATTGGTAGCAAAGATACTACAGATGCAGCCATGATTAATGGATAATCACTTTGAATCGCATAAGTTGAGTTAAAATTTGCGATAACAAGTTGTAATGTTTGTTTCTCAGGAGAATTCAAGTATAAAATCGGCCCAAGATAATCATTCCAAATAGCCATAAACCATAAAATTAACTGTGCAGCAACTGCTGGTCTAACTAACGGAAAGATAATTTTATAGAATATTTTAAAGTAAGAACAACCATCGATTTTCGCTGCTTCAATAATTGAGTTTGGAACACTCGATAAATATTGTCTTAGGAAGAAAATCATGATAATGTTTCCAAACAAGCCAGGAACAATTAATGGTAATAACGTATCAACCCAACCAATTTGTGAGAAAATCATAAATTGTGGAATCATCACAACTGGATATGGAATCATCATTGCCGTTAATAATAATAGGAACAATTGATTTTTATATGGGAAATTCATTTTCCCAAAAGCAAATGCTGCTAAAGCAGAAGTAAATGTTCCAATAACTGTTACGGAAACTGCGACGATTAAACTATTAAAAATCCCGTTTAATAGTGGACCCTTTTCCCAGATTTCCTTGTATTTAATAAAATCAAATGACTCAGGAATCCATATAGGAGGAAGTGCATACACTTCTTGAATATCTTTAAAGGATGTAGAAACCATCCACAAAAGTGGTGCCACCATAAAAATAGCCCCGATTGATAATAAGATGAAAATAATGATATTTGTTATTTTCTTGTTTTGCTTTTCTGATCTATATTTCACCTTAGTCTCTGCTTTTTTTTCTAAAACAACCTCCATTACTTCCACTCCTTTCTAAGCTGAGCATAACAAAAATTAATCAAGATCATATGATGACTTTTCATTCACTTTAAATTGAATGTAAGTGAATGCAAAAATAAAAAGACCTAGTACGACAGCCATTGCAGAACCATAACCCATTTCAAAGTTTCCAAAAGCCTTCTGCCAAATATAAAATACAACAGTTGCTGATGAATATTCCGGACCACCTGTTGGTGTCATGACATTGATTTCTGTAAAGATTTGCGCACCACCAATTATCGATGTTACAACGATGAAAAATGTAACTGGTTTAACCATTGGCAATGTAATATTTTTGAAGACTTGAAAAGCATTTGCTCCATCTAGCCTTGCTGCTTCGTAGTATGTTTTCGGTACACTTTGCAGAGCTGCTAAATATAAAAGCATGCTATATCCTAAGCCCTTCCAAACCGTCATAAGGATTAACGCAGGTTTTACTGTATCCTTATTCATTAACCAGCTTGGACCGTCTATACCAAAGATTCCTAAAAACTGGTTAACTAATCCATAATCTCCATTGTAAGCCCACTGCCATAGAATCGATATCGCAGCTAAAGATGAGATTACAGGAACATAGTAAAGGACTCTAAATACTTGGGTTCCAATGATCGCTCTATTTAACCCTAGCGCAAGCAAAAGTGCCAATACTAATCCAATCGGAATGCCTAACATCATAAACAATGTGTTATACATTGTTTTATGGAAAGATTCATCTGTTAATAAGTCGATATAGTTTTGTATACCGATAAAATTCATTTGCCCTAAACCATTCCAGTTTGTAAATGACCCATAAAGAGAGTATAGCGTTGGAGCTAATGTAAATATTAAAAATCCTATGACAGGTGCAGCGACAAATAAGTAAGCATTTCGTCTTTCGCTTTGATAAAGCTTAGAAGTAGTTTTCATCTTTTCTCCCCATTTCTCTTAAAAGGTTACATGATAAACCTTAATCTACCATTAGAGAGTTTATTAAGTTAATAGGGTGCTAGCCTATTTCTCTAGCACCACTTGGAATTGTCTGATTTATTTTAGTCTTATTTCTTTGCTTGCTCTTCTTGCTTAATTGCTTTATCTAATAATTCTTGCATTTTAGGTTGTGCTTCTTTTACATATTCCTCAGCAGTCTTCTTACCATCTATAACTGGTTGGATATTTTTAAAGAATTCATCATACCACTCGCCAGTATACGTAAAGTTTGTCGGTAAATCGCGACCATGTTCACCAATGATATCTAAGAATTCTTGTTTATTTGCTGGTTTGATTGATGTATCTGCAGCCCATTTTTCTGCAACATCCGTATTATTAGGTAATTGAACTTGTTGATCAACTAATGCTTGTTGTCCCTCTTCATCAGATGATAAATATAAGGCAAGTTCTGCTGCAAGTTCCGCATGTTTCGTTTTACTAGATACACCAATACCTAATGAACCAATCCAAGCTTGTGTTTCACCTGTAGAACCAACTGGCCATGGTAATAAATCATATTCAAATTTTAAATCTTTGTAAGCTCCCATATCCCAAGGACCAACTGGGAAGAAACCAATTTGACCTTGCATCCATCTTTGGTACGTATCAAGTGTTTGACCTTCTGCAATGGAAGGAGTTACTTTATGAACGTTTTGCAAATCAGCAAAGTATTGTAACGCCTCAATAAATTTTGGATCATCAACCGTAACTTTTGTATGTGTTTCATCTAACCAATCTGCACCATTACTCCAAACAAATGGTTGTAATGACCAGTTAACATTAAGTCCTGTTCCCCATTGATCTAGTTTGCCGTCGCCATCTTTATCCTTCGTTAACTGTTTATTTACTTCTAAAAATTCTTCTAAAGTATAAGGCTTGTCTGGATCTGGTAATGGAATACCAGCTTCTTCAAACATAGTCTTGTTATAACCAAATGCGAAAGGCCCTAAATCTTTTGGTAAACCGTAAATCGCACCTTGTCCAGCAACTTCGCCGTCATATCGGTATTTATTAACACCTGATTCCCAAATTTTTGTTAAGTCAGCACCTTCAGCATTTTCAACTAAATCAGTAATATCCATTAAAACACCTGAATTAACATACGCTTTTAGATTACCAGGATTATAGAAGAATACATCCGGAACACTTTTCCCAGCAATTGCTGCCTGTAATTTAGTATCATATTGATCACCAGCTGTTACAACTGTTTTTACTTTCACATCTGGATGTGCCTCTTCAAATTTTTTCACAACATTTTTGTAAGCTGTTTGTTCTTGAGGTTGTCCACTAAACATAAATGTAAGATTAACATTCCCATCTTCGCTACCACCTGAACTACCACTGCTACATGCACTTAGTGCACCAGTAATAACTACAACCAACATAGCCATTAACATCATTCTGCTAAGTTTCTTTTTTGACTTTTTAAACAATTTAATCCCCCCAAAACTGTTTGATAGAAGGGCTACTTACTTAACAATTGTTGTTTATTCGACAAAACTACCTTTATTTAATGTTTCGTCATGTAAGCGCTTCTCTATGATAATAGTATTATACCTGTTCGTACATGTCAATCATTTTTTAAGAAAAGTAGTACATGTTAAATCCGAAACCATTTTATATGTACGTACATTTATTGAAATTATGTTTTATTTTTCCTTATTTTCTAATGGTTACCGGTAAAGTTAAAGTAAGAGTGAATTATAGTTTTATCTTAGTTAAATAAAATTAAGCAAATAAAAAGGCCAGTTTTCTCAATGGAAATCTGACCTTTACGTATATTACTCATTTATTACCCCTGATAATCCCTGTACGGTAAAGCTCTTTAAAAGAATTGATTAAGGTAACTTAAGCATAAAGTTATCATAACTCATAATGGTCTCAAGCGGAATATGGTTGGATTGAGGTTTCCTTTTTCGATGATTAAACCAAATACTAGTCCAACCTGCTTCAATTGGTGGCACAACATCATTTTCCCAAGTGTCACCAATATAACAGCATTTATTTGACTCTATGTTTATCTGTCTTTGAACGTACTCAAACACCCTTTTATCAGGCTTTGCTATACCGATTCCATCAGAGATAAAAATCCTTTCTGGTGGAATAATTTGATCAATTTGAAGTGATTTGATTTTATTCATTTGGTGCTGAACAGGGCCATTCGTTAAGACACCAACAATTAATTTCCTTGATTGTAAATCCTTTATTATTGTAAGCACTTCGGGAAAGGGGTTTATTTGCTGTTGCTCAAATTCATAGCGTTCCTGTACTTCACTTGCTCGTTGATTTGATAACGAAAGACCGAAATCGTTAAAAGCGCATCTGATCCTCTCGATCCTTAGGAGATCAAGACTAATTTCTCCCCTTATATGTACTTTCCAAAGAACATCACTGAAATATCGTACCTTTTTGAATACATCCTCTACTTTAGTGTTTGCTAAATCGATACGACAATGCTCTAATGCCAATTGAAAAGGAGTTAATTGATCATATAATGTATCGTCAAGATCAAAAAAAACTGCCTCAGTTTCTCTTAAGCTATGCATATTGATGAATCCCGACGTGCTCATTCCAAAATTTAAGCATTGTATAGCGATTTCTAAGAAGGTGTGCCTCATGCAAACTGTTTCGTACAAGTTCAGTACTAATTCCAAGTTCAGTTGGACGTACAATACCTTCTAATTTTTGTAATAAATTTGCTAATATGCTTGCGTCAGGTAATGAGTTTAATACTTCAACAACTTCTTTCTGTCTTGCTATGACATTATCAAGTTTATCCTCAGTATTAACATCTAACTCTTCTAAACGCTTTGTAGAAGATACTAGCTGAAGGACCTCTTTTTTATATAAATCTAAAATAAGTTGTGCTGAAACGCCAACCTTTGCTCCATGAAGTACTTGTGCTTTTCCCTGTTTAAGGAACTCCATTTCCCAATAATGGGATAAATGATGTTCTCCACCAGAAGCTGGAGAAGAATGACCTACTAAAAGCATCGCCATTCCAGATTGTATAAGTGCTTCGATTAGGATCTTAATTCCTTCTTCGTCGGCTTCGGAAATTTTATCAACTTGCTTTACACATTCCTCTAACGCTTCCTCTGTTAGCTGTGCAGAAAGAGGACAATAGGACTCACCTGCAATAAGATGCGAAAACTTCCAGTCTGCTAGTGATGTATATTTGCCGATCATATCACCAAAGCCTGCAGCTATCATTTCCTTCGGAGCCTCTTGTAAAATGGAAATATCAGCAAATAACGCAATTGGAGATTGCATTTGATATGTAGTTTTTACCCCTTTTATCACAACAGGTGCCCCCATTGAATTAAAACCATCTACAGATGGAGCGGTTGGGACTGATATAAAAGGCTTCCCCATTTTAAAGCTTGCAAATCTAGCAATATCATGTATTGTTCCTGATCCTACCGCAATGACAACATCTGTATTCTGAGAGATTCCTAGCATTGCCTCAATTAAAGAAACTTCATCCGCGATCACATCATTTATTTCATTTGCTTCAATGATGACTACTTCATGGTTTACATTTGCTTCCTTATACAGGTTTGCCAATCTCTCTCCTGCTACTTTAAATGTTGTCTGATCAGCAATAATAGCAATGTTTTGAAACGATTGGTCTATTGTATAAGAGACAGCTTGCTTTAACGCTTCATGGCTAATAACAATTTTATCAATCGTAATCTCATAATGCTGGTTACCACACGTACATGCTTTGGACAGGTTCGAAAGTTCGTTTAAAGCGATCATATTATTTCCCCCTATTCGACTGAGAACTACTAAAAGGCTGTTATATATAATTATTTTTTTCGCTTAGATTGCTTTGACAAAAGGCTACAGCAACCCCCTCAGACTAAGTATTTTATATTAATTGTTGAGGGGGTTAGTCCTTAAATAACATGTTTGTTTTCAGAATGATTCCTTTTAACAGCACTTGTTGAGTTTCTAATAATTAATTCAGGATCATAGATCTTCTGCCATTTTTCAATAGATTCTTTATCTCTTTTTTCTACAGCTGCAACAATCCATTTTGCTGCCTCAATTCCCATATCCATTTTCGGGTGGGTAACAGAGGTAATCTTCGTTTCAGACGCTTCAGTTAAATAAGAATCATCATAACCAACGATAGAGATGTCATCAGGAACTTTAATTTCAAGCTCCCTTAATAAATTCAATACATTAATCGCGATTTCATCATTGTAACAAACGATTCCAGTTGGTCTATTTTCTTCAGACAAAAGGATTTCTTTTAATCTATGGGGCAATGTTTCCTCTTTTTCTTCCGTTGTATAGGTTACTATCATCTCTGAAAAAAACGGAATATTATTTTCTCTAAATGCTCTAATAAATCCTTGCATCCGATTTAATCCTTGAATATCATCGCTTTTGAATAAACCAATTACTTTTTGATGACCTAGCTTAATTAAATGGTCAGTTGCAACAAATCCACCTTTTTCATCATTTAAAATAATATTTGGAGGATTTAATTGTGGATAGTATTGGTTGATCATTAAATAAGGAGTATTATTCTGTTCCATTTCTAGGTAATAGTGAAGATTTGGATTATAACTACTACTTCTTGTAGGTTCTACGATTAATCCATCTATATTACGGTTTATCATCGCTTCCAAGCATTGCTTTTCTTTTTCAGGATCATTATCCGTGCAAGCAAATGTTAATGAATAGCCATGTGCCGACAAGTACGATTCTATCCCTTTAATAATGGACGGGAATATATAATCAGATATATAGGTTGTAATAACTCCTATATTTTTCCCAGTTAAACTAACGGGCTGACTTTGAGCTTGAGCGGGTTTATTTGAGACAAACGTACCTGCTCCCTGCTCTCTATACAACCATCCTTCATGAACAAGGTCCCCAACAGCTTGGCGGACGGTATGCCTACTAACCTCAAACATCTTAACTAGCTCATTTTCTGAATATATTTTTTCACCTGGCAAAACTTTTCCTTCGATAATCCAGGCCTTAATTTTTTGCTTCACCATGCTGGCTTTCGTTTGTTGAGCCATTATGTCACCACTTTCAGCTTGTATGCTACCGAATTAACTCATTCGTACAACTACATTAATTATACACTATGAACATACAATTTTAAAATGCTCTTTCAGCTTCTTTATAAAATATTGATATATATTTTATTAGTAATTCCTTGGAAACTATATATTACATCTAATTTTATGTAAAAGTTTACTTTTTTCTCTTATCTTAAAATTTAATACTTACTCTAAATATTGTGCGAACAAGTTACATTACATACTTTTCTCCATTAGCTCTCTCATTAACTGTTCAGCTGAAATCGTTCGTTCACCACCACCTTGAGCAAACGAATCATTTCCTCCACCTCTCCCATTTATAACAGGCAACACACCTTTTAGTAGTTGATTCATATTTCCATTTACCTCTTTACTTTTAGAGCAGACAAGTTGTAGTTTGTCTTCATTTTCACTTATTAATAGAACTAGAACATCATTGGTAAGGCTTGTAATTGATCGTGCTAACTGTTGCAATTCTGAAATCAGACGGTTTTTAAAAATGGCTTGAACTACTTTTTGATCTTGAATGATTTGTATATTTGCTATATGAGACCTAGCCTCATACTGAAGAAGCTCGGTCTTTAATTCTACAACTGTTTTTTCAAGATCTTTAGACTGCTGTATTAGCCGGTTTGCAGCATCCTTCATTTGCCCTTGTGGAGAATTTAATATGGAAGTCAATCTTTGAATAACGCTCTGTTTTTCATGAAGCTGCTTAAGTACTCTGTTACCACAAACAAAATATAGTCGAATATAGTTCTTATGTTTCTCCCAATTTAAAATTTTAATGACACTTACCTGTCCGGTTGAGTTCGGGTGCGTTCCCCCACAACCGTTGTAATCAAAATTAGGGATGATGACAAGACGAATATTTTCGGATACAGACAACTCTTTTCTTAACGAATAGTGTGAGAGCTCAGCTTCTGTTATCCACTTCGTTTCAATTGAACGATTTTCAAGAATGATCTTATTTGCCAATGCCTCTGTTCGATTCGCCTCTTCCTCATTAAGATTCTTAATTTCAAGGTCAATCGTACACAGTTCTTTTCCTAAGTGAAAACTAACTGTTTTATAGCCATAAACTTCTTCAAAAGCTGCTGATAATATATGTTGCCCAGAGTGTTGCTGATGTGGTCAAAACGACGATCCCAGTCAATTTCTCCAACGATTTTATTATGTATTTCAATAGGTTGCTCAACATAATGACGAATTTCTCCATCAATTTCCTCTACTTCATACACATGAACACCATTAATAGTTCCTGTATCATGTGGTTGTCCTCCACCTGTTGGGTAAAAGATTGTTTCTTCTAATACAACATAAAAACGGCCGATTTCATCTTGAGCTTGCAAGACAAGCTTTGTTGTTATAGTTTGTTTGTATGGCTCTTGGTAATAAACTTTTCTCTTTGACATTGTACCTACACTCACCTTTGCACTCATTATTTGCTTTTACTATAGCATATCCATTTAAAAAATATCGTAGAGTTGACCGTTTCATATAAATGGCTAATTTTGAAGAAACTATGATTAAAGGAGGGATAAATCATGGCCAATAGAAATAAATTGCTTGTTCCTAGTGCCAAGCAAGGAGTAAACCAATTAAAAGCAAAGGTTGCTAATACTCAAAAACCTGAGGAAGCCAAATATGAAATAGCAAAAGAGCTAGGTGTACCTCTTAAAAAAGGCTACAATGGTAGCTTAACCTCTCGACAAGCCGGAAAAATCGGTGGAAATCTCGGTGGAAACATGGTACGTGAAATGGTAAAAATGGCTGAGCAACAATTGAAAAAATGAACAGTGGGCTGACTCATTTGGAGTCAGCCCACTCTTATTTTAAGAAGTTAAGAAGCTTTATTCTTATTATAAATATCAAATGCAACAGCAGCTAATAAGACTAACCCTTTTATTCCTTGCTGCCAGTCAATTCCTAAGCCTAGTAAAGACATACCGTTATTCATAATACCCATAACTAATCCACCGATTATCGCACCTGGAACTGTGCCAATTCCACCATACGCTGAAGCTCCACCAATGAAACAAGCAGCAATTGCGTCAAGCTCAAATAAATTACCTGCTTTCGGTGTTGCAGCATTTAAACGTGCTGCGAAGAGAAGTCCAGATAAGGCAGATAGAACGCCCATATTAACAAATATCCAAAATGTCATTCGTTTCGTTTTAATACCAGATAATTGTGCTGCTTTCTCATTTCCTCCGATTGCATAAACATGTCGTCCTGCTTTCGTCTTATTTGTGACAAATGTATAGATCACAATTAATACTGCAAGAATGATTAATATATTCGGAATTCCTTCATACGTAGCAAGGATATACGTAAATACATTAAGCAACGCAACCATACCAATTAGTTTTAGAACAAACATGCCCACAGACTGGACTTCAAAGTTGAACTTTAATTTTGTTCGTCTATTTTTCAGCTCAGTAAAAATAATTATGACTGATAAGGCAAGACCAATAATGATTGTTAATAAATGGAGTGAACCACTACTTGAAACGTCAGGAATGAAACCAGAACTAATTTTTTGGAAAGATTCTGGGAAGGGTGCAATTGATTTCCCTTCTAGGACGATCATTGTTAACCCTCTAAAAAGAAGCATTCCTGCTAATGTAACAATAAAAGCTGGGATTTTCACGTAGGCAACCCAGAATCCTTGCCATGCTCCGATTATTGCACCTACTAGTAACGAGATAATAACCGCAAGAAAGGTTGGAATTTCATAATTAACCATTAAGATCGCTGATATTGCTCCGACAAATGCTGCTATAGACCCTACTGATAGATCAATATGTCCGGTAATGATGACTAACACCATACCGATTGCTAAAACTAATATATAACTATTCTGCAAAATTAAATTTGTAATATTTAAAGGCTGCAACAATAGACCATTTGTTAATATTTGAAATAGCACCATAATAAAGATAAGTGCAATGACCATACTATATTGACGCATATTGTTTCGTATCATTGATTTCAATGCAGATTCTTTGTTCAGACTAGATTGACTATTTTTTAGTTGTGTTTGCATTATAATTACCTCCTTACCTTACTTTTTGTCATGTATGTCATCAGTTTTTCTTGGTTAGCTTCCGCTTTCGTTACCTCACCTGTGATGCTACCTTCATTCAGACAATAGATTCTGTCACACATTCCTAATAGCTCTGGAAGCTCTGATGAAATAATTAAGATTCCTTTTCCATCCATCGCTAAATCGTTAATAATCGAGTAAATTTCATATTTCGCTCCTACATCAATCCCACGTGTTGGTTCATCTAAGATTAAAATATCAGGTTCAGAGAATATCCATTTACTTAAGACAATCTTCTGCTGGTTCCCTCCACTTAGATTCCCAGCTTTTTGAAAGATACTTGGTGTTTTGATCCTTAACTTTTTGCGATATTCTTCTGCTACAATGATTTCTTTGTTTTTATCTAAAATCGATTGCTTTGAAATTTTATTTAAGCTTGCTAAGGTAATATTTTGTTTAATATCTTCCATTAAAATGAGACCGTTTCCTTTTCTATCCTCGGAAACATAGGCTATTCCTTGATCAATTGCAGAGGTTACATCATTAAATTGAACCTCAATCGCATCCTTCATAATTTGACCGCTAATTTTCTTCCCGTACGATTTACCAAAAATACTCATCGCAAGCTCGGTTCGACCCGCACCCATTAAACCGGCGATACCGACAATTTCACCTTTGCGAATATGAAAATTAACATCATCGATTACTTTTCGATCTGAATGCAATGGATGGTAAACATTCCAATTTTTCACCGCAAAAATGGTTTGGCCAATTTTGGGAGTTCTTGCTGGATAACGATTTGTGAGATCACGACCTACCATACCCTTAATGATTCGATCCTCTGTCACATTGTCTTTTTTCATATTTAAAGTTTCAATTGTTTGGCCATCTCGTAAAATCGTAATCGAATCTGCAACCTTTTCAATTTCATTTAATTTATGTGAGATAATAATAGCTGACATTCCTTGTTTTTTAAATTCTAATAGAAGATTTAATAAGTTTTCGCTGTCATCTTCATTTAAGGAAGCTGTTGGTTCATCTAAAATAAGAAGCTTCACTTTCTTTGATAGTGCTTTCGCAATTTCGACTAATTGCTGTTTCCCTACCCCAATATTATCAACCTTCATATTTGGAGATTCAGTAAGACCTACCTTTTTAAGTAAATCCATCGTCTTCATTGTCGTCATATTCCAATTGATCACACCGCTATTAGATATTTCATTGCCTAAAAAAATGTTCTCAGCTATTGATAATTCAGGAATAAGGGCTAGTTCTTGATGGATAATAACAATCCCTAATTCTTCACTTTGTTTAATATTTTTAAAGCTACAAACCTGTTTTTGAAACAGAATGTCACCTGTATAGGAGCCATGTGGATATACACCACTTAACACCTTCATTAGCGTAGATTTACCTGCCCCATTTTCACCACATAAGGCATGAATCTCTCCTTCTTTGACCTGTAAGTTTACGTTTTCAAGTGCTTTAACACCTGGAAATTCTTTCGTAATATTCCGCATTTCTAGGATTATATTTGACATTTTTCACCACACCTACATTCGTCTTTTTCACTAGAATTCTAGAATTTTCTAATTTATTGTCCAAGCTGATCTTTCGTGTAATAGCCGCTTTCTACTAATACAGTGTCATAGTTTGTCTTATCAACAGACACTGGATTTAATAAATACGCCGGGACAATTTTTTTGCCATTGTTATATGTCTTTGTATCATTTACCTCAGCTTTTTCTCCATTGATGAGAGCGTCAGCCATTTCTACAGCCTTCTTAGCTAGCTCCCTTGTATCCTTAAACACGGTTTGTGTTTGTCGATCGTTAATGATTGATTTTATCGAAGCAAGCTCAGCATCTTGACCGGTGATGACTGGCATCGGTTTATCTCCACTGCCATATCCAACCCCTCTTAAGGAAGAAATAATTCCAATACTTATACCGTCATATGGTGAAAGAACCGCATCAACCCGTTCTGATGAATAATAAGCACTTAGTAAATTATCCATTCTTGATTGAGCAAGTGCTCCATCCCATCTTAATGTGGCTCCTTGATTAAACTTCATTTGATTACTTCTTACAACCAACTTACCAGAATCAATATAAGGCATTAGAATCGACATCGCCCCGTCAAAGAAGAAGTATGCATTATTATCATCTGGTGAACCAGCAAAGATTTCGATATTAAAAGGGCCTTTTGCTTCCTTTAACCCTAATTTTTCTTCAATATATGTTCCTTGTAAAACCCCTACCTTGAAATTATCAAAGGTTGCATAGTAATCAACATATTCACTATGCTGAATCAAACGATCATATGAGATGACCTTTATCCCACGTTTGTTTGCTCTTTCTAGTACACTTGTTAACCCAGATCGGTCATCAATTGGAGCAATAACTAGCACATCAACACCCTTAGTAATCATATTTTCAATTTGGGCAGTTTGATTTTCAATAATATCTTCTGCATATTGCAAATCAGTTTCATAGCCAAGCTCTTCAAATTGCTTTTTCATATTTTCTCCATCATTAACCCATCTTTCAGACGACTTTGTTGGCATTGAAATCCCAATAAACCCTTTTGATTCCCCACTTGTTTCTTTGACTCCACATCCTGTCATAGTCAAAGTCAATACAATTAAGAATACTAACATTATAGTAAGCGATTTCTTTTTCATGTGGGCTTCCCCCTTTCTTTATTCTCATGTGGCATATTTTCTTAAATGGTTGGTTAGAAAAACGTAGGGTCGCCAATTTCGGATGGCGGAGCCCTATTTTTCTTACGCTATCTTTTCGAAAACTCTGATAATACTTAAAATATATCACCTATCAATAGGACGGTCTTTTTAATAAAACAACTATTTTTATAAAAATTTAACTTTATTTAAACCGCTTTCATTTTTCGCAACATAAAAGAAGCCTGCTTTTATGAAAGCAGACATCTAAACTAATCTCAACCTGATACCTTCTTCTTATTAGCTAGATTTAGAACTAGTAATTTTCTTTTATATAATGCTGCAATAAAATTCAAAAGAAATTCAGGTAATCTTTTTGGAAAGAAGCGATGCTTATAATAGCGATCATAAGCATTCTTTAGATCTTCCCATTGAGTACAATGCTTTTGTTGTTTAAATCTGGCAACATCAATCATTTTTATTTTGTTGTCTGGGGTAATAATGATATTTCGCAAGTGAATGTCAGAAGGGTTTAACCCTGTTTTTCTAACAAGTTCTAATATATGTTCAACTTCTTTAATATGGTTCTCATTAATAGGAATACCTTTGTTTAAGCAAGAAAAAAGAGTATCTCCTTTAATATAGTCCATTGTAAGAAAATTTGGACCTGTTTCATATACGGTTGGAAAATAGTCGATGTGTGTTAACAATCTATAAATATCAGATTCTACTTGGGCAATATGAATAAATTGTGGTGGAAATATTTTTATTACTTTTTTCGTACCCTTTATTCTAAATACACAGGCACTTCTACCTGTTCCGATTAATTCAAGGTCTGTGTGATGCTGCTTTACTCGTATGCTTCCCTTTTTAAATACAAATACAATGCTATGTGCATAATCATGACTATTCATCGAATCATCTCCTTTCTCAAATCTATCATTGTTATATGTTAACAAGATGTTTAATTTAAAAAGAAAGTATAAAAAAAGACCTCACCAAATAGTGGTAAAGGTCTCGCAAACAACTCCCGTTGCCAACATAGCCGAGGTTAAACCTGTATTGACGACTTTGCTGTACAGCTACTCCCCTTTAAAAGGAAAAAGGAATGAAATTTATGACTATTATAATTTCTATTCACCTGCAGGTCAATTAATAACTATTGTCCCACTTAATTTCACCTGAATTTTTCCGATACTTAATCGGCGAAACCCCCATCACCTTTTTAAATGCTGTGCTAAAATAATGTTGAGTATCATATCCAACCTGTTCAGCAATTTCTACAATTGGTAGATCAGTAGAGTTTAACAGCTGGATCGCTTTTTTCATTTTCATATTGGTTACTAAACTAACGAAAGACATTCCGAGTTCCTGCTTAATCATCCTACTTAAATAGACAGGTGATACTTGTAAAGTTTTTGCAACTAATTCAAGCGTAATTGTCGGTTCTGCAAAATGTGTTTCAATATATTGTCTGGCACGTCGGACAATTGGAGAGATGGTTAACTCATTTTTCATTAGATCCTTGCATTGTCTATATACGACTGAAACTTCTTCCAACTCTCCCTCAACTAGTTCAACATACATGTTTATTGTCATTTTTAAATACTCTTGTATAACTTTTTCAATTCTTTTAAACATTTCATCAGGTACATATTTCCATAAAATAATTATAATTAGCCCGGTTTCATCGCGAAAAATCACTTTATTGTATGGATCAAGTAATTCTGAAACGATATTTTCAATTGAAAACATAAACATCTGTTTTTCTTTTTCTTTCATTAACGGTTTATTTGCAAAGTATTCTGGGCATTGTAGGACAGCAAAAAGTTCGGGACTTCTTAATGGCAGCTCCAAAAATTGTAATTGCTTTTGTATATCAGCAATTTCTAAACGTCCCTCTATCCAGTCTCGACAAAATTGCTCTCGTAACATAGAAAGGTTTTTAGAAATTTGGTTAGACGCCATTTCTATATACTGATCCTGCTTGACAGACGTTTCGAGCTCTAGTCGAACACTATCTAATACTTGTTTTAATTGATTAGGATCAGCTGGTTTTAAGATGTAATCTGTCACATTTAATCTTACTGCTTCCTGAGCATATGTGAATTCATCGTGGCCAGTAATAATGACTATTTTACATTGGGGTAGTTTTTCTCTAATCTGTTTTATTAAAGCAATTCCATCCATTATCGGCATATTTAAGTCTGCTAATAAAATATCAATTGAGTGTTCCAATGCTAGCTCCAAAGCTTCCTCTCCGTCTTCAGCTTCAGCTTTTACTTCCATCTGCAGAGAAGACCAATTTACCGAATCTCTGATTCCTTCCCGTATCACTGGCTCATCATCAGCAATTAACACTTTCCAAAATGGATTATTCACATTATCCCCCCTTAAGACTTATCAGCATTGATACTATTCCTTTGGATAGGAAGATGAATCGTGACGGTTGTCCCTTCGCCTAATTGACTATCAATGCTTAAGCTATATTGGTCCCCATATGTTAATTTAATTCTTGCCTGAACATTCATCATCCCATAACCAAAGTCCACTGGTTTTCCTTTTTCTACATCTAGATTGTATAGGGTATCCATCTTTTCTCTAAGAAGTTCAAGTTTATCACTAGGTATTCCTTTGCCATCATCTGTTACGGTAATAATTATAAATTCTTGGTTACCTTTTACTTGTATAGAAATAAAGCCTGGTCCTTTTCTTTCTTTTATTCCATGGTATATTGCGTTTTCTACAATTGGCTGTAATACAAGCTTTAAAATCATTACATCATGAATCTCTGGTTCAATATTAATTGAATAATTTAGTTTATCGCGATACCTAGCTTTTTGGATGCTTAAATAACTTTGTATATGTGTTATTTCGTCAGTCAAAAGGATGATATCATTACCTTTACTTAAACCAATACGAAACAATCTTGATAAGGAAGCAACCACTTCTGCAACATCGTCTGCTCCTCTTTTCCTTGCCATCCAGCTAATAGTGTCTAACGTATTGTATAAAAAATGTGGTTTTATATGTGCTTGAAGACTTCGGAGTTCAGCTTCTCTCTTTTGACGTTCGTGTCTCTCTGCCAGAGATATAAGACGATTTATTTTTACAATCATCTTATTAAAACTACGCCCAAGCATCCCTATTTCATCTTTTCGAACACCTTTATAGCGGATAGTTAGATTGCCAGATTCTACTTTTTTCATAAATGACATCAGCTGAACAATTGGCTTTGACATTGAATTTGAAAGATAATAGGATGCTGTTACACCAAATAAACAGACAAAAAAGACAAAGCATATGACATATAAATGGATTGTTCTTACCTCAATGACAGATTCTCTTGTTAAAAAGATCCCTACAGTTGTCCAATTTGTAAACGGCTGCTTTTGGTAGATAAATTGCAGCGTATTTCCATCAACCTTCTCAGAAAATGAACCTGAATCACCACTTTTCAGTATTCTCTTTGGGATTTCGTTAATTAGTGGTTTTGCAGGAGCATAGATCTCTTCTCCATTTTCATCGATTACCATCAAGTACCCAGACTTGCCTAGTGTTACATTTTTTGTTGCTTCTGCGATTACGCGTAGTTTTAAGTCAATTAAAACTACACCCGTAACCTTCTGTGTTTCAGGCTCTAAGATTGCTCGAACAACTGTAACCACTTCATTATTTTTATAATTTACATGACTTGTAATTTTTCGATTAGTAGGATGACCAAGAATTTTAAATATCCCTTCATTTTTTACCGCTTCTTTGTACCAGGATTCTTCAGTCAGATTTGTTTCAGACCTTGAGTACAGTTCATTACTTAGGTAATCTCCTTGGCTATTTACGACTAAAATCCCTGCAACTTCTGGATACAACGTTGAAAGCCCTTGCATAAATTGGCGGATTGAATATAATTCTTCCTCTGTTTGATTGCTCCCTATCTCTTGTTGGCTGAGGAAATTTTCTATTTCTGGATCCATTGAAAGTAAATAGCTTATATTCTGCATATTACTTGCATAGGATTCCAATGTTTTATTAACTTGTCCGATTAGTTGAAGTGTATGTTGGGTTGCTTGTTTATCGATAATACGATCAACCGTAAATCCAGTCAGTAAGCCTAAACCAATGGAAGGTAAAATACTTATTAATAGCAATAAAGTAATGATTTTATGCCTAATCGGAAAGTTATTTAATTTTAAGATTGGTTGCTTCATCATATTTCATCTCTCGTTCTCGGGTAGATTCAGTCTGCATAATAATCTTCGACATTTTCATCAGTTACAATTGAAATTCCTGTATCAACATACTTTGGTAAAATAGCCGATTGGACACTCTGTTGCTGAGTAGATGTTTCTTGATTATGCTGAAACAGGAATTGTAAGGACCAATACCCCATGTTCCAACTACCTTGAGCTAATGTAGCAGAAATAACGCCTTCCTTTATCTTATCAAGTGTTTGTTTGTCAGTATCAAAGCTAATAATTTTGATCGCTTTTTCCTTTTTCAATGACCGGGTTGCATCTGCAATTCCAACTCCACCGTTTGCTTCTGTTGCAAATACCCCTTTTAAATCTGGATAGAGCTTTATTATTTCTGTAGCAGCTTGTTCCGAAAGGAGCTGGTCACCTTTCCCATCTTTTATGGCTACAACTTCCATGTCAGGATATTCATTACGAATTGTTTCAACAAAGCCATCGGTTCTTTCTTTATGGTTAAGTTGATTAGGCAATGTGACAACGGCAATTTTTCCTTTATGATCAAGTAAAGCTGCCATTTTATGTGCACCTGTTACACCTGCTTCATAATTGTTTGTTCCCAAAAATGAGTAAGCCTTACTTGCAGGGGCATCAGAATCAAATAATACAACGGGAATACCTGCTTCAATTGCCTTATTTATCGTAGTTTTTAATTCATATGGATTGATCGCAGATAATGCAATGCCAGCTGGGTTCTTAGCGATCACTTGCTCTAAAACTGTAATTTGTTCATGGGAATCATACTGAGTTGCACCACGGTATTCAACTGAAACGTTTAGTTCACTAGCCGCATCCTCAAAACCTTTAATGGCACTCTTCCAATAATCGATTCCAGCCTGAAATGTAACCAAGACATATTTTTCTCCAATTTCACCTTGTAATCGCTCTTCATTCTGACCAAATGGACTTGAATGAGGCTCCTTTAAGTGATAGTTATACAAGTAAATGAAAAAGATTGAAAATAAGAAGACATAAACAATTAAAAGTTTTTTCACTTGCAAATCACCTCTAGTTGGGAAATTCAGTATAAAGTAAGCTATTATTTTAGTAAGTTCAACTTATTATACTCTTGTACGTACAATCTTGCATCTGGAATTTACAGTGTCCAAGATTGTACCACTCATATGTAATCTTTTTGCTTACCAATGATATGAATATCATACATTTTAGAAACGAGCTAAATAAAATGAGCTTGGAGAAAAAGACTCTAAGCTCATTGTTTATATTGAATTGTCTTGTGATTTTGATCGTCAATACCTTGTAAATTTCATTTTGACCCTAAAAAAGTAACTATTAAATCTTATCGTCTTCCTATTTTACTAAAAAATAAATCACTCATTATTTATGATAAATAAACCGCTCACCAGGAACCATCATATGAAATTTCTGTGCTGGATATTGATGAAACAAATAGTCGACAAAATAAGCTGGGTTCTCCCGGTTAGTAGGAAACATATCAAAATGGATGGGGACCACCAGATCTACTCCGACTGCTACAGAAAAGTCAGCAGCTTCTCGGAAGCTCATGTTTCCGATTATACCTCTGGAGGTCCGGAAAAAGTCACCACCATTAATTGGAAGGAAAGCTACATCCGGTTTAAACGCTTTCACTTTTTCTATTAGTAATGGGGTGATCACCGTATCTCCGCTGTGATAGATCCTTATGCCATTAACTTCAATAAAATAACCTAAATACAGATGGTCGTTTTTTTCATCTACTTCGTAAGTTGTATGTGCTGCTGGTACTGGGCTAATGTTAAACCCTTTGACAGAAAAAGCTTGATTTGCTTTAGCTAAATGAATTTCTGCATTACTTAACCCATGTCCTATTAAAGGATCACTTGGTGCCGGCAAAATAAATGTCGTATCCGTTGACACCTGTGCTAGTTCTTTTATTGTTGCTAAGTCAAGATGATCATCATGTTCATGAGTTACTAGAATACCATCAATATCCTTTAACATAGCTGGTTTTAACAGTGGTGAGAATGCTCTCTTAAACTCTGATTGTGGATTAGTTTCTTCAATACTTGAAGTCAGATATGGGTCTATGCAAATCCACCCATCATCCAGTTTACCCTTGAGTAGGATTCCAGACTGACCTAAATTCCAAAAAGCAACGACATTTGTAGGTACTTGTGTTTGATAAACCTCATTTAGTAAAGGCTCTCCACTTCTATAGAGCTTTTGCATGGACTATCCACCAACCTTTCTTTTTATACAAACCCTTATTAAAAAAGATAGATTGATACACTAAGCGTGTCAACCTATCTTTTTTTTTAGGATTATGCTTGTAACTGCTTCACCCTAATTAATTCACCCTTTTAACTAATTAACTCTATAAAGCTTTCCTAAGTAAATAGCCATTCGAATATTTTTTGCATTTATAGAGAATTAAGGAAATATAAGGACATAATACACTTAATATGGTATTAATGTTTGAACGTAGTCTATCCGGGTATCACCAATAAAAGTAATTTGCTAAATTGTTATAAATTTGTTTAAAAGTAAACTGCATTTTATGTTATCATTTGAATTCAGGTCTTTTTTGCATTCTTATACACTTAAATTGCATATTCAATGCTTAAAACATGACTTTATTAATAAATGACGAGGTATATACTATGGAAAAACCACAGCAACACATTGCGAAAAGAGAACAAGGAAAGCCTTATAGTATAACAGACTATTTACAATTTATGATTCCTTCATTAATCGGAATTTTTCTATTTGTTATCCCACTTTCTATTAATGGGAAGTTTACAATTCCAGTTGCGATTTTGGCAAATTTTGTAGAAGGTCTTTTGTCAGGTTATTTACCTTATATCGCGACAATCATTATGACTGTCACCGCTTTATTATCTTTACAGGCCAAATTAGTGAAACCGGAATATATTGTTAACTCTCCTTTTCTTGATAAATTATTTCGCGTAACATGGGTTTGGCAAATTGCACGGATTTTCGGAATGATCTTCTCAATTTTGGCTTTATTTAAAATTGGGCCAGAAACAATTTGGTCTGAAAACACAGCTGGATTATTACTTTATGACTTAATTCCAGTGCTATTTTCAGTGTTCCTTTTTGCAGGACTATTTTTACCTTTACTACTTGATTTTGGTCTACTTGAATTATGCGGAGCTTTATTTACAAAGGTAATGAGACCATTGTTTAAACTTCCTGGTCGATCTTCTATTGATTGTCTTGCTTCATGGCTTGGCGACGGAACAATTGGCGTGTTATTAACAAACAAACAATACGAAGATGGCTATTATACAAAGCGCGAAGCAGCGATTATCGGTACAACATTTTCAGTTGTTTCCATCACATTTACAATCGTTATTATTAGTTATTTAAAACTTGATAACTACTTTGCTCCCTTTTATTTAACAATTGTATTATCAGGTCTTGCGTGTGCATTTATTAGCCCACGAATTCCTCCGCTGTCAAGAAAACCTGATACCTATTATGGTGATAAAGAAGCAATTGATGAGGTAGTACCTACTAATGTTTCTGCCTTCAAATGGGGACTTACGAATGCAGTAAAGCAGGCGAAAAAGAATAATAACTATGCGAATATGCTAAAAAGTGGTATGCAGAATGTATTCGATATGTGGCTGGGCGTACTTCCAATCGTAATGGCTATTGGAACGATCGCATTAATTATCGCGGAATACACACCAGTTTTCAAAATACTAGGTGCACCATTTATTCCAATCTTAGAATTTATGCAAATACCGGAAGCAAATGAAGCTGCGCAAACAATGGTAGTAGGCTTTGCTGACATGTTCCTACCAGCCATTATCGGAAGTGGAATCGAAAGTGACATGACCCGTTTTGTCATTGGCTGTATTTCAATCTCACAGCTAATCTACATGTCAGAGGTTGGTGGTTTACTACTAGGATCAAAATTACCAGTTTCCTTTATTGATTTAGTCGTAATCTTTTTACAACGTACGATCATATCACTACCGATTATAGTTTTAATGGCACATCTTATTTTTTAGGTGACTAGTTAATTTTTGATTAAAAAGAACTTTACTGATTTTTTAAAAAAGTCTTAGGAGAATCCTAAGCCTTTTTTTTGAATTTGAATTTGAATTTGTTACAAGGATGAGCTAAATAAATGAGGTTTTTTTCAGGTTTGATTCATTTATATACCTGTTGAACAGTTTCATTAAGTAAATGACCCACATTTCTTTCTATTGAATAATTTACCTCTTGAATTGAACCACTTATCTTATGAATTGAACATCTTCCTTAATTTATTTAACCTATTCCTCTAATAATTGAACCAATACAAACAATTCCCGAAAAACACGCACAAAAAAAGTGCCTAGGAATACCTCCTAAGCAGTATTTCTATCAATTCACCACTTCAAATAACAGCGCAACTCCAATTCCTCCGCCACTTCCAATCGCAGCGACTACATATTTGAGTTTCTTTCTTCTCTGAACCTCATGGAATAAGCGAGTTACCAAGATTGCACCTGATGCTCCGTATGGGTGTCCAATGGTTAGTGCACCTCCTTGGACATTTAATTTACGATAAGGAATCTTGAGCTGTTGCGCACAAGCAACAATCTTGGCAGCAAACGCTTCATTTATTTCAATTAGATCAAGATCCTCAATTGTTAGTTTATTTCTTTCTATTAAATGTTGAATGGCTGGAACAGGAGCAATGCCTGGATACCAAGGGTTTACTCCACATACCTCACTATCAATAAACCGCAATACAGGTTTAAGACCTTGTTCGACTGCCGTATTTTCTTCCATAACTAGTAATGCAGAGGCTCCATCATTAATGCCACAGCTATTGGCTGCTGTAACTGTTCCATTTTCTTTAAAGGCTGGTCTAGCTCGTTTTACAAGCTTATCTATAGGACGATCTTTAAAAAATTCTTCATCTTGATTAACTTCCTCTAAAGCAAAGATCTCTTGATCATACAGCCCTTTTCTAAAGGCATTTACACTACGTTCGTAGCTTAATAATGTATATTCATCCTGCATTTCTCTTGTAATTCGGTATTTACTGGCTACAGATTCGGCTGCTACACCCATATCGGGATCTCCAATACTTTTTGGTGAGAATTGTGCTCTAGCTTTAAAGGGAGAGGTGCTTGTACTTTCTACCCCACCGGCTATATAGCACTTACCCGCTTCCCCTTGAATAAGATAGCACGCCATTCGTACCGCTTCTAAACCAGCGCTGCATTGCCGATCAAGCGTGAGGCCAGGAATTGTATCGGGAAGATTTGCCTCTAATGCTGCTAAGCGAGCTACATTCCCTCCAGGTCCAACCACATTTCCCATTATCACATCATCAACCTCATATTCTGTCATACTTGCTGCTTGTTGAAGTAGAGGTGCTAACAATTCGTGTGGACCAAACCTTTGTAGGATCCCATTTTTCCTGCCTATAGGAGAACGCTTCGCTTGGACGATCACCGCTCTTTTAATGACCATTCACCTTGCTTTCTACCATTTCTTGTATTTTCGGACGAGCTATTTTTCCACTTGTCGTAAGTGGGATTTCTTTCATAAAATGCCATTTACGTGGGATCTTATATGATGCCAATATCATTTTACACAGCTTTCTTAATTCCATTTTAGAAGCATTCCCCTCAATAACAGCAGTAACAATTTGTCCCCAATACTTGTCATATGTCCCTATAACAGCTGCTGCATGAACATCTGGATGTGAAGTTAAAACCGCTTCAACCTCTTCGGCGTAAATATTAATTCCCCCGTATAAGATCATGTTCTTTTCACGACCAACAATATATAGAAATCCCTCATTATCTACAAATCCCATATCATCAACCGTGATCCAACCTTCTTTATCCCGAGTAGATCGAATCATTTGAGTATCATTACTTACATAACCCATAAAAATCATTTTACTTCTTACAAATATTTTGCCAACTTCATTTACCTTTGCTAATTCATGATTTGAATTTCGTATCTGAATTTCCACACTGTAACAAGGCTTGCCAACTGATCCAGGCCTTTGCTTGTTTTCACGATCAGATAAAACCGTAACAAAACTAAGCTCACTAGCTCCATAATATTCATACATGGTTGAGTGATAAAACATATCTCTAATCTTTGTTTTAGAATGTGCTTCCCACTTCGCGCCTGACGAAATTAATTTTAATTTTTTTCCTATCTTACATTTCTCTTTCAGCACAGCTTCGATCATAGTTGGGACAACATAGACCACCGAAATAGGTTGTGTTTGTATAGATGTTAATGCTTGTAGCGAAGAGAACTTTTCTAAAAGATATAAAGTCCCTCCCAGAAACAATGTACTGATCGCACCGTATAGAAAATGAGAATGAATAAGCAAACCTGGTATTAGTACATGATCTTTTTCATTCATGAGAAAATCAAAACGATTGCAGTCAAAGCTGTTAATCCAAGAATGTTGACCACGAATAAATGCCTTCGGTTCGCCAGTTGAACCTGAGGTAAATCCTATATAAAACGGAAGATCTGTATCTATGATTCTACCCTGTTCAACTGGTTGATTGCTTATTCCCTCTAAACAATCCTCCCATATTAATACATTTTGATAGAGTTCTTTAATCATAGGGTATTTATCTTTCGTTGTAATCAAAATAGACGGTTTGGAAAGGGCAAGTCTTTTTTGAAGCTCTGATTCCTTCCACCTTAAATCTAGCGGTACACAAATCCAGCCTGCAGTAGAAGCTCCCGTAAATAGTTGCAGAAAATGGATACCATTTGGAAGTAAAATCCCCAGCGTGTTAGTAGAACAGTCGAAAGAATCCAACCAATTTGCAGTCTTCGTAACCCGTTCATACCAATTACGATATGTTATATTTTCTTTTTTAGTATAGATAGCAATTTTTTCAGGGAAATCACTCACGTGTTGACTATATGTTTTTGTAATAGTTGCCATGAATTTACTCCTTTCTCTAAGTGAGTCTACCTCAGTGGCATTTTACTTCCGTTAAGACTGAGATTAAAAGAGTTCTAGGCTATTTTCGATAACCCGCGAGCAATTACAGGTGACCTTCGTAAACGATAAACTAGATAAGAAGCTAATATCGCCTTCAACACATCACCCGGAAAATACACTGCACTCAATTTTATCGCTTCAATTAGTGGAATATTCATCATAAAAGCTTGTACAGGTATGCCAATTAAGTAAATGAAAAAAATCCCTACAGTAAGGTTGATTAGTAAGATCTTTCGTAATGTTAAAGTTTGTATACGTGACAAGAAATAGCCAATACAATAGGCTGTTATCGGATAAGCAATTAAGTAGCCTGCACTTGGTCCTACAAACACACCGATTCCACCTCGGCCTCCAGATAAAAGTGGCATTCCTGCAGCAACGATTAATAAAAAAACAACTTGGCTAATGCAGCCTCGTCTTGCTCCTAGAACTCCGCCTGCAAGTAATACACCCAATGTCTGTAAAGTAATTGGAACAGGTGTAAAAGATAACATGATAGGTGGGACCAACCCTAGCACTCCCATAACCGCAGTAAAAATTGCTATGTACGTTATTTCCTGGATTTTCATCATTTGCCTCCAATAGGTTACATATTTTTATTTTCTATTTTAGCTATGAAAACAAAAATATGTCAACCTATTATTAAACAAAGTTGACATATATAATAAAATCATCTTAGCAATTTTAGACAAAAACAAGAGGCATTACGATAAAAGTAATGCCTCCAGGATTAATAAGCTCCAATAAACAATTTAAACTTCTAAATAATCTTTTTCCACAGTAACGGAATGAAGGGCATTGGTAACCACGCCATACTCACTTGCATGTGGTCGGTCTTCACCATCTCCATATCCATAATCAAACATTCGATTACGGTTTAACGTTAGTTTTGTAAATGTCGGTCGTAATAAATCAAATAGTTCAAATCGGTCTTTTAATTGGGGAAATCTCGATTGATACGAAATGATTTCTTCACGAACAATCTCCCAAAAATAAAACTCAGAAAATCGCTCCTCCTCTTCAAGAATATTACTTAAATATCTGAAGTGACAAATAAACAAGCCTGTTAAGATAAATTGAGTTAATCCCTCAGGAGCCTCACTTCTTAAAACTTTCTTTAACTCATCAGAGAGAACTGACAGCTCAGGAAATGGCTGATCACTAATATTTACATCATCTACAAAATCCTTCATGATCGTACGTTCTGGTGCATAATCCTTCAGCACAAGCACTGTGTTTTGCCCATGTGGTGAAAAGACTGTTCCATATTGATATAAGTAATGGAGCAATGGTGGTAGAATGGCCTTTACAAGTTGCTTTACCCAATCTTCTACAGATAGCCCAGACTTTTCAATCAGTTTTGTAACAAAGGGCGTCCCTTCATGATCTACATGCAAGAGAGCTGCTAGTGTGATTGCACGTTCTTCGTTTTGTAATTCTTTATAAATGCTTTCTCGCCAAACAACACCAAGTAGTTCAAGATATTGATAGGGTGATCCGGCGATATTTTTAAACGTGGGATGATCAACATTCATCGTTGCAACCTCCCCTAATAATCCAAGACGACATTCATCTTTTAAAAATGAATCATTTTCAAGAATGTTCTTCATAAATGTTGTGACTTCAGGAGCAATGACTGTTCTCTCACCAGGTAAACCACGGTAGACCAGTGTATTTAATATGCTCATTGGTAATTTCACATGAAACTTTTCTTTATTGGTCACATTCACGAAAGTACGGATTGATTGCTGTGGAAGGTATAGATCCTCTTCTTCTCCCAACGGAAAGATCTCTTTTCTAGCAATCTCTGCGGCATACATCGTCACAATCGAATGATTCCATTGCCATAGGTGGATTGGCATGAATAAATACTGCTCAGATGGTAAGTTCATTGCCTTCAACCGATTAGTAAAACGTTGACGCGTATCCTCACCAAGTTCTTGCTTAATTACCTGATCAAAATCCAGCCCTTCTATCGCATGAAAGGTCGCTAATTTTTTATGAACAGCTATCCAAGATATCTTTACAGCTTTCTTTTGTTCTGGAGCAAATTGAACATAATCATCATACCCGAAACCAATCCGTCCTTTATTATAGGTAATCCATGGATGTCCTGTCATTTCTCCCTCTAGCTCTGCATAATCCAAATCAACAAGCTCTTCAGAACGTTTTGAGCGTTCTTTTAAATGAGTGTCTGCCACCAATGTATGTAAATACTCCCTCACTAAATGTCCTGCTGTAGACCCCGACATCCCCCCTTCTTCTTGGATACTTTGTAATAGAGTAAGTGACAATGGCATATTATTTTCGTCCTTCGTATCAATTTCAATCATATCAAAAACAACTGAAACACTATCGAAAAGCCGTTTCTTTGCTTGAAATTTGTATACCGTTCCTTTCTTATCTGTCCATTTATACTCATAAATTCCATTTGCTTCAGTAATCAGTTCAGGTACCAAAATTTCTTCATAAATAAATTCTTGAAGCATTTTAGCAACTAATTGTTTATCTGCAAGCTTCCAATTCTCTTCTGTTAACATCGTTAGTGGTGTTTCACATATTTTCAAGTTTCCCAACTCCCTTTAATTGTAATTTTCTTACATTCCAAATTGCTGGAACACATTATTTTGGTCAT
Source organism: Metabacillus sp. KUDC1714 (assembly GCF_014217835.1). Taxonomy (NCBI): domain Bacteria; kingdom Bacillati; phylum Bacillota; class Bacilli; order Caryophanales; family Bacillaceae; genus Metabacillus; species Metabacillus elymi. The sequence continues at coordinate 3,808,420 of NZ_CP055263.1, read as the reverse complement.
ATATTTTGTACACTTCTTTTCCTGCTAGTTGGTTGATAATTGTTGCACTTCTAAATGCGCCAAGACCTAAATCAGGGGCACCAATCCCATGTGTATGTAGTTCACCATTTTGGACAAATAGATGGTGTTCACTATCCGTTTTTGTTTTCACTTTATAATCTTCTTGGATCATTAACTGCCCATTCTCATCCCACTCAATTAAGCCTTCAATTCCTTTTAAACAATCAGGAATAAACGGATGATAGCCTGTAGCAAGAATCACAACATCACTGTCTACCTGCTTACTTGATTCTTGCTCGTGCTGATAGAGTGACAAGCGTAATTGATCATTCCATTCTTCTATGGAAACAAGCTCGGTTAATGCTTGGAGATGTACATTTGGTTTACAGTTTCCTACCGACCGCTCATATAATAAGTCATAAATATCGGCAATCGTTGTAAAGCTAATTCCTTTATAAAGTAAGGCCTGATTTTTTAGGGCGGTCCTTTTCTTTTCATTTGGTAACTGATAAAAATACTTCGTATAGTCTGGTGAGAAATGCTCTAATCCTAGCTTTGAATATTCCATCGGATAAAAGCCTTTTGACCTAGTAAACCAAGACAATTGAAAGGAATGATCTGGCTGCATTGATAAAAGATCATAGAATATTTCTGCAGCACTTTGACCAGAGCCTATAATCGTAACTGATTTAGCTTGTAAAGCATCGTCTCGTTTATTTCTGTATTGTGATGAATGGAAGATTCGATCACTTTCATAATTAAATTTCTCCGGGAGAAATGGCCTTGTTCCAATCCCAAGCACAACATGCTTTGTTTCATAGATTTTACGCTCACCAGTCTCTACAGATAAAACCGTTACACAGTAATACCCTTGTTCCGTTCGTTCAATATTCTCTACTTCAAAACCAAATTGAAGCTGTGGAAGCTGTTCGGCTATCCACCTACAATAGTGATTGTATTCATTTCGTGGAATTTGAAACTTTTCAAGAAAGTAAAAATGATACAATCGCTTTTGCATATGCAAATAATTTAAGTAGCTAAACCGACTTGTAGGATCAACCATTGTTACGGCATCAGCCAAAAACGGGACTTGTAGTGTCGTTCCTTCGAGTAGCATTCCAGGGTGCCAATCAAATTGTGGCTTTTTATCAAAGAATAAAGAGCTACACTCCGTTTTTTCTAGCAGTGCTGCTAATCCTAAATTAAACGGACCAATGCCTACACCAATGACATCTAAAATTTGTTTTACTGCCAATCAGTCCACCTCCTTTCAAATGTGCTCCGTTCACAAAACATGAGAAGCCCTGTTTTATCAGGGAGTTCCACCTCTTTAATAGGTGTAAAACCACACTTTTTAAACACATGGATCATTTTTTCATTCCGAACATCTGGTTCTGCAATCACTTTTTCAGTTAGTGAAACTTGAAATTTTTGAGACAAGATCGTCATTAGTAACGGATAAATCAACCCTTTACCAAGATAGTCTTTATCCCCAATAAGCAAGTGAACACCTTGATCATATTCATTGAATTCATAATAGTTTTCAATAATATCGCCTTTTACCCAATATGACTCCCAATAACTAATCGGTACTCCATCTATTTCACCAATCAAAAGTGTTTGATGCTCATCATTCAGAAAATTCCGTAAATGAATGCCATAATCAGTTAATGAAAGATCTAATTTCCAATATGGGACAACATGATTTTCATTCATCCATGAATGAAGTAATTTGACATCGCGGTCAAAATCAACCTCACGGAACGAAATCGTTTTATTTATATTTGAATCGTATATTTGAAAAGGATAGGTCTGCTTTATGAAAAGTTTAGACACCATGTAATTCACCTACTAGTTTGTACAAAGGATTGCTAACATGAGTGTAAACTGATTGTGTTTCAAGAGAGCCGACAAGTTCATCCATATCATGTACTCTTGTCAGCAGGTTGGCCTTACAAGGGAGTGTTTCTGCAGTTAATAAAGAGTTTAATAAATTCGTTGAATCACCATATTGTTCCTGTAATCGCCTCAATTCATCTTTAAGGACGAACAGTAATTGCTGCTCATCGATAAGATGGTTAACACCAAATGAATTTATTAATCCAAATAAATGGTTGTAAAAGAAATAATAACGAAAGCGTTCTTCTGCAACTGTATCAGCACAAATGGTGTCACTTTTTTCATTTAAATTTGGGATAATCTGTTTTAGAATCTCTGCTTTTGATTCCATAAAATAATAGCCTTGATTATCACGGTAATAAAATGTTTGAGGGTATCCTTTCTCATCTAATTTAATAATTGAGTTTTGTTGGTGCGCTTCGAGAGCTATCCCATATGTTGCATACATCCAGTAAAGTGGTTGTAGACTTACCTTTAGGTAACGGCGAAACCACTCCTCACTTACTTGTCTAATCGAGAGCTTCTCGATTTTTGCCAGATTATGAATGATGTTTGCTAGATGGGACGTACCGCCTGCTATATGATCCTGGCACAGACCTGCAAGTAATGTTGTCCGTTCTGTTTCTCCTTGTTGGAACGGATTTTCTCGAATCACTACTTCAAACCCAGATTCTTCTCCATCTAGTTTTAATGTGATATAGGCAGGATCTTGAATGATTTTAAATCCCTGTTGGACGTTTAGCTTGTCATTTAGTACACATTCCAATAAACGGCTCACCTCAACACCCCGATCAAGCTCTTTACGTTTATTTATCCGTAATGAATTGGTGATTTTCACTGGAATCGAGAATTTATACATAAACCTTGTATCCTGACTATAGACCGTTCTAACAGAAGAGGTTGGGGAAAATTTTCGTCCATGTGGACCAAGATATGAAAGCTTTCCAGATTGAATAAGCTGGCATACTTTTTCCTTGCCAAGCAGCTTTCTCGCCTGTAATGGATGAACAGGGATCAAGGAATAGCTATCATCTTGACAATACGTATCTTTAAAATATTTAGAAACTGAAGAGTCCTTATTAACTTCTTCTTTTATAAGGGCTGCAGCACTTTGGGATAGAATCGAATCTTCCTCAACAATGTCATTATTTGCATAAAAATAATGAAGCTGAAATGATCCTTTTCTCTCAGGGGCAAAAATATGCTCTTCATCCTCATCTATTCCTTGTCTACTTTTTGGAGTTGGATGAACTTGATGACCAATTAACAAAGACTGCTCAGATTGCAAAAATGTTTTATTCGTTTGATAGCATTCATCAAGATCATTACTACGGTTTAAAAGAATTCCTTTAATTGTTTGATAGCTTAAGATTGTTCTAAGGATAAGTTCTTCGGCATGAACAGATTTATTTAATGTTTCGGCTAACTCCTTTTGCAAATACGTAATTAATGTCAAATAATCTAGCGCCTTAACTTCCTCGTTTTTCACTTGATAGTACATTGAAGATGAAAATATATGCCGCTCTGTTATCGATATGTAACGAACTGGAGCGAACAATGTCACAGACTGACTCTTTAAAGTAATGACATATACTTCCTTGCAATTCTCATTATCTAATTTAAAGTCTATTTCGTTAGCGTCTTTCAGCACACCTTGCCTCGTTTCCTTTATGTAACAATTAAGTAGATTTTGCATGGTAAGATGATTAGAAATGAACGGAATATTCATAGCTATTCTCTCCTTTCTCACTCGCTATTTTTTCACCAATCTGTTTGATTTTTTTAATATGAGCTTCCATGTTACTGATCGAATTTAGCGGATTAAGCATCGTAAATTTCAAATACACTTTCCCATTTTGCTTTGTTTTAGCCATAATAAGGTCACCGCTTTGATAAAAATAACGCTGGAGTTCAAGGTTTAATTCATCAACAAAGCTATGATCTTCTACCTTGTTTATAGGAAGGTATCGGAACAATACAGCGTTAAGGGTTGGTTCGTTTAGAACTTCGAACTGTGTGTCACGATTTAATAGCTGTGCCGTATTTTTTGCAAGCTGAATGGTATAGTCAACCATTTCTCCAAAAACATTTGTACCCACTAATTTAAAGGTCATTAACAGCTTTAGCGCATCAAATCGTTTTGTCGTTTGGACACTTTTTTCAACAAGGTTAATAATTCCGTCCTTCTGATCTTCTTCAGGGTTTAAGTAATCAGCATGGTAAGCAATATGTTGAAAAGATTGCTTACGTTTCACAAAAAATGCTCCACAGCTAATCGATTGGTAATAAAGCTTATGGAAATCAATTGTGATCGAATCAGCTAAGCAAATATTTTTAAGCAGATGGCTATAGTTATGGGAAAATAACAAGGCTCCTCCATATGCAGCATCTACATGCAGCCATAAATGATATTCGTTTGCTAGGTTTGCAAGTTCAGTTAAATCGTCTATACTCCCAAAGTCAGTTGTTCCAGCTGTAGCAACAATCATAAAGGGAAGTAGTCCTTGCTTGAGAAGTTCATTCACCTTGTACTTTGCATCCTTGAGACACATTTGTTGAGATTCATTTGTTTTCACTTTTATAACAGAATTGATGCCAAGCCCAAGTTGTGCCGCTGATTGCTGGACAGTAAAATGCGCATGTTCTGAGCATAGTATTCGCAATTTATTTGCCTCAGCAGGAAGACCATCTTCTTGTACTTGAACAGAGAATAATGTTTGGCAAGCTTTATTTCGTGCAAGCAAAAGCCCCATGTAATTGGATTGTGTCCCACCGCTTGTAAAAACTCCATCTGCTTCAGATGAATAGCCAATATTTTTTGTGAAATACTTAATGACCTCTTCCTCAACATAAGTAGCGGCTGGACTTTGATCCCATGAATCCATTGATTGATTACTTGCACTGATTAGTATCTCTGCTGCAACCGATGGCAGCAATGGCGGACAATGAAGATGTGCCATTGCTGCAGGGTGAGAAATCTGTAACGAGTTTCTTACGATCACCTCTTGAATTTCTTTCATAACAACATCCAGCTCTTGGCCAATACCCGTGAAGTTGGTTATCTTTTTCACAATGGATTGGATGTTTTTGCGAGTTTCACCAGAAAACGGTTTGTTTGTTCTTTTCGTTTCCTCTGCAATTAACGTTAAGGTTGTATTCATTAGTTCAAAGAACGTTTTTTCACTTTGATCATTTGGTTGCAAAAACCATTGGTTAAAATTAGCATTCATACTTTTCACCTTAATCGCAATCCTAGTTGAGTTTCTGCGCTTTTAATCGCTTCATTGAAACGTTGCAGGACATCATCGATTTGCTCTTTCGTTATAATGAGTGGAGGTAGTAAGCGAATAACTGTACTAAATCGACCACCAACCTCTAAAATTACGCCCCGCTTAAAGCATTCTTGCTGAATCAAGCTCGCAAGCTCCGGATATGCCGGAAAGCTTCCAAGGTGATTTGAATGTTTAGTCGGATTGATTATTTCAATCCCTAGCATTAGTCCTCGACCTCTTATATCACCTATTGAGGACATCTCCCTTTGCAAGGAATGTAATTGTTTCTTTAAGTATGAACCGATTTTTTCTACATGATTTGGTAGTTTATTTTCTTTCACATAACGTAATGTTGCACGACCAGTAGCCATAGCCATTTGATTTCCTCTAAAGGTTCCAATATGTGCACCTGGTTCCCAATGATCAAGACTTCGGTCATAAAGCATAACTGAAAGTGGAAGACTGCCTCCAACAGCTTTTGATAAGACAAGAACATCTGGTTCAATTCCCGCATGCTCAAAGGCAAACATTTTGCCTGTACGACCAATTCCTGTTTGAACTTCATCAATGATTAACGGAATCTTTCTTTCTTTCGTGATCCGGCGAAGCTCTTTTAACCACTCAACTGGAGCAGGTATTGATCCACCTTCACCTTGAACAACTTCAACTATGATCGCTGCCGGAGATACAATTCCGCTTTCAGGATCATCTAGTAAATTCTCAATATATGTACTACTTATTTGATGTCCTTCCTTTCCAATTCCGAATGGACAACGATATTCATAGGGGTATGGAAGAAAGTGTGTATCTGGAACAAGTGCATGGATTTTCTTTTTCGGACCTATTGTTCCGCTTATACTCAAAGTCCCATGAGTTGACCCATGATAGCCACCTTGAAAGGATAAAATAGCTCGATTACCCGTTGCTGTTTTTACTAGTTTTAAAGCTGCCTCGATCGCATCACCACCGGTCGGGCCGCAAAATTGGATTTTTGCTTTTTTGGCAAAAGCTTGTGGCAATGAGTCGAATAGTTCATCCACAAAGGCCTCCTTCATTGGTGTTGTTAAATCAAGAGTGTGCAACGGTAAGTATGAATGGAGAACATCTTCAATTGCTTCACGAACAACGGGATGGTTATGCCCTAAAGCCAGTGTTCCTGCACCAGCAAGGCAATCAATATAGCTTTTACCATCCATATCTGTAACATAAACACCTTCTGCGCGTTCAATGGCTAAAGGCAATCTTCTTGGATACGACCTCGCATTAGATTCTCTCCTCTCTTGCAAAGCCAATAACGTTTGATTCTTTGATTGAGTCGGTATAATTGCTTCCATATTGTTCACTCCTTTATGATCATTTGAAAAATCACATCTGAATTTTTAATTGATAATGATTTTCAATTAATTTCATAACGTCATCATAGTTGATAATGATTATCAAAGTCAATTATATTCTGTGAAATTAATTACAAGTGCCTAAGAAAAAGAACCGTTGTTTTAAAATGATTGGTTCAAATGATCTAAGGAATGGGTCTTATGAATTGTTAAAACGATTTCCCTATAAATGAAAAAAGGCCACACACATTGTGCATGGCCTCTCAACTGAATTTTTTCATTGTTTTAAAGAGTCGTTGTTTCCCCTTCATCACGTTTAGAAATTACGATAAAACGCGTTTAATCCGTTCTATTGCCCAGTCCAATTCTGTTTCCGTAATAACGAGAGGTGGGGCAAATCGAATGACAGTGTCATGTGTTTCCTTACACAATAATCCGTTTTCTTTCAGTCTTTCGCAATAAGGTCTTGCAGCTTCAGTAAGCTCAACACCAATAAATAAGCCTCGTCCTCTTATATCTTTAATGATTGGATTTTTGATTTGTTTTAAGCGTTCAACAAAATATTCTCCCAGTTTTAGTGAACGTTCTACAAGGTTTTCCTCTTCAATTACTTCAAGTGAAGCAATTGATACGGCGCATGCTAGTGGATTTCCGCCAAAAGTTGAACCATGTGATCCTGGATTAAAAACGCCTAGAATATCACTATTTGCTACAACACATGAAAGCGGGAACACACCGCCACCAAGTGCTTTTCCTAAAATATACATATCAGGAATGACATTCTCCCAGTCACAGGCAAACATTTTTCCCGCCCGACCAAGTCCTGCTTGGATTTCATCAGCAACGAAAAGAACTTGATTTGCTTTACATAAATCAAACGCTTCTTTTAAGAACCCTTCAGGCGGTATCAATATACCTGCTTCACCTTGAATCGGTTCAATAAGAAATCCAGCAGTGTGTGGTGTAATCGCTGATTTTAATGCTTCAATATTACCATATGGAATTAATTTTATTCCTGGCAGCATAGGACCGAATCCTTTGCGATACTCTTCATCAGATGAAAGTGAGACCGCTGTCATTGTCCGACCATGAAAGTTGCCAACACAGGCAATAATTTCCGCTTGATTATCAGGAATTCCTTTTACTTGGTAGCCCCAACGTCTAACCGCTTTGATTGCCGTTTCAACTGCCTCTGCACCTGTATTCATCGGTAATGCCATGTCTTTCTTCGTAATTCGAGCAATTTTTTCGTACCATGGTCCTAACTGATCATTATGAAAAGCACGTGATGTTAGGGTTACTCGATCTGCTTGATTTTTGAGCGCTTGAATAATTTTCGGATGACGATGTCCTTGATTGACCGCTGAATAAGCACTTAGCATATCCATATATTTATTTCCTTCGGGATCCTCCACCCAAATCCCTTCAGCTTTTGAGATCACAATTGGGAGTGGATGATAATTTTTTGCACCGTATTTTTCAGTTAGGTTAATCACTTTTGCTGATTCATTAATCATCTATTAACCTCCTAATTATTGTTATATATACATAATCAAATAGGCTATCTAATCTTATTCATAAACCTCTAACAATTTACTATAATAACTTTTCCCCAAAAAGTGATCCCATTAACGCTACTGCAACAGTTGCTGTTTTATTTCTTTCATCCAAAATTGGATTAACCTCTACAAATTCAGCGGAAGTAATAAGTTTTGACTCCTCAAGGATTTCCATTGCTAAATGGCTTTCTCGATAACTAATCCCACCTAATACAGGAGTTCCAACACCAGGAGCATCACCTGGATCAAGCCCATCTAAATCAAGGGATAAATGAACGCCATCTGTTTTATCCTTTAAATAAGCAACAGATTCCTCCATCACCTTCGTCATACCAAGTCGATCAATTTCATGCATCGTATACACCTTGATTCCTTTTTCTCGAATCAACTCTTTTTCTCCCTCGTCTAATGAACGAGCTCCAATTATGACGATGTTTTCTGGTTTTACCTTTGGAGTGTAATCCGCAATATTAGTTAATGCAGAATGTCCTACACCTATACTTACAGCTAGTGGCATCCCATGAATATTGCCTGAAGGTGATGTTTCACTAGTATTTAAATCCCCATGGGCATCATACCAAATCACACCGAGGTTTTTGTAATGCTTAGATACTCCAGCGAGTGTTCCTATCGCAATACTATGATCGCCTCCAAAAATAAGTGGAAATGAATTAGACTCTATAACTTTATTAACCGCAGAGGCAAGTTCTTCACTAGCCTTCGATACCGCTTTCAAATATTTTAAATTCCCTTCAGAAACTTCTTCCTCTTTACCAGGTCTACCAATCTCTATATCACCTTTATCATGAATCTCGTAATCTAGCTTTTCTAAGCGCTCAACAACACCAGCATATCGAATCGCACTAGGTCCCATATCAACCCCACGTCTTGATTGTCCTAAATCCATTGGAACTCCAATTATTGAAATATGTTTTTTCACCTGAGATACTCCCCCTTTGCTAGTTGCCCCAATTGTATCTTAGGATAGGGAGATGATTCAACTCGACATAACCATGTATAAATATACACAAGTATACAATTATAAGTATATTACCATTATATTTATATATATATATAACAAATATAAATACTTAATTAATACTTAATTAGATAAATTTTTAATTTTTAAATATAATTTCATTCGAACAAAAAAGTTCATCTTTCATCTTTTATATAGAAAATTTTTTTCAAGCCTCCTTATTTAGTGACATTCATCACGGTTAATTTATCACATTCTAAATAAAATAATAGATATGAAACACATCATGGAGTGTGAGAAACGTTGGAAAATGAAGCTTTAATTCTTGTTGAGGAATTAGCATTAAAGAAACAAAAAATATATCGTCAGAGTCCATTTATTTTCATTTTACGATCTATGCTTGCCAGCATGTTTATAGGTTTTGGTGTGATCGTCGCATTTAAAGCAGGTAATTTCTTTTTTATCGAGCATTCCCCGTTCGCTTATCCAATAGCAGCGTTGACATTTGGTGCAGCGATTATTTTAATCGCATATGGTGGAGGAGATCTATTTACAGGAAACACCTTCTATTTTTCCTATACAGCATTTCGGAAAAAGATTAGTTGGTTTGAAGTGTTAAAGCTTTGGTTGATAAGTTATGCTGGGAATATTTTAGGAGCTTGCTTCTTTGCTCTATTTATACTTTCCACCGGTTTGTTTGCTGATGATTCATCAACTAGCTTTTTATTAAGTGTGGCTGATAAAAAGGTTCATCTTTCAACATCAGAATTATTTTTCAGAGGAATTCTTTGTAATTGGCTCGTTTGTCTTGCTTTTTTTATTCCGATGAGGCTTCAAGGTGATGGGCCAAAATTGTTTACAATGATGCTGTTTGTATTTTGCTTTTTTATTTCTGGTTACGAGCACAGTATTGCAAATATGTGTACCTTCGCCATTGCATTTGTTTCAAATCCTCCAGATAGTTTTACAATTGCAGGAGTGATTCATAATCTCATTCCCGTTACATTAGGAAACTTAATAGGTGGTGGTATTTTAATGGGATGGATGTATTACTATGTGAATAAGCCATTTATCAATGAATGAATACTATCTATAAACGATGATGACTCAGCTCGGGCAGTCCCTACTTAGTCATCATCATTTTTTAAGGAGAAATGTTAAAAATAAGCATTACTTACTCGTTTCCCTACGTACAACAGGAGCTATCTCTGTTGCTAAAAGTTCGATCCCTTCTGCAACTTTATGAAATGGTATTGCGCCAATATCAATCTGTGCAATAAAGCGATGATGACCAAACAATTCGTATTGATGGAGAATCTTTTCAATAATTTGTTGTGGACTTCCTACGAATAATGGTGTTTCTGAGCTTGACATTCCTTCAAAATCAGCGCGAGACATCTTTGTCGTACTGCCACCTAGCTGACTGCTAACATATTGTTTATAATTTGAATAATAAGGGTAGAACTCATCTTTTGCTTGTTGAGTTGTTTTAGCGATATAACCATGACCTGTGACAGCAATTTTAAGTTCATTCAAGTTATGACCTGCCTCAATACCTGCTTTTCGATAGATGTCAACAAGTGGTTTAAATCGAGAGGGATTCCCTCCTAAAATTGCAAGTGCCATTCCTGTCCCTAAACGGCCAGCTCTTTCTGCACTTTCAGGTGTACCACCAACCCCAATCCATATTGGAAGTGTTTCTTGAGAAGGACGAGGGGCAATATCTGCATTTTGTAGTGTTGAACGATAATGACCTGTCCAAGAGATCTTATCGTTTTGGTTGAGCTTTTGAAATAGTTCAATATTTTCTAGAAAAAGGTCGTCATAGTCATCAAGGTTATACCCGAAAAGTGGAAAGGATTCTAGAAACGCTCCACGACCAGCGATTATTTCTGAACGTCCGTTTGACAGCAAATCCAATGTAGCAAAGTCTTCAAACAATCTTACCGGATCCACTGTACTTAAAACAGTAGTTGCACTTGTAAGCTTAATTTGTTTTGTGACTTGGGCTATTGCAGCTAAGACAACAGGTGTTGCAGATACAGCATAGTCTAAACGATGATGCTCACCAACTCCAAACACATCTAGTCCCGCTTCATCAGCCAGCTTTGCTGCTGCTATTATTTCTTGTAATCGTTGTTGTGCAGAAATGACTTTTCCTGTATGCGGATCAGAACCTATATCGCCAAGTGTGTAAATCCCTATCTCGAATCTTGATTTCTTTATGTCTGTGTTGTCTATCATAGGATTTTTCCTCCAAATTACTTGTTGGTGCTTGATTTACTAAAAGGATATTTTTACCGGACCACTTACTTGGTCATCAATATTCCCAAAATACCTTTTGTAAATTCCTTTACCTATATACTTTACTATATTAACAAATCAGTTACTTTATGTAAGTGATTATATTTTAGTAAACGACTTATGTCAAGTAACTAATTTACGATACATAACTACATAATTTTTTATAATTTGGTATAATATCTTATAGAGGAGTGATGAAATATGAATAAATCTCTAATCTGTCCTAGGTTTGAAAAAGCAATGGGTATTTTAAGCCAAAGATGGACAGGGCTTGTTATTTACCAACTACTTAATGGCCCACAGCGTTTCTCTACCATCGAAACTTCTATTGGAATTACAGGAAGAGTTCTTTCAGATCGATTAAAGGACTTGGAGAATCAAGGAATTGTGAGTAGAGAAGTTTACCCTGAAACTCCAGTTAGAATTGAATATTCTTTAACTGAAAAAGGATTATCCTTAGAACCACTTTTAAGAGATATTGAAAAATGGTCTCAAACATGGGTAAATTTGGAAGATGGTAACGAATAAAAAAGCCCCATTTCTGATCGTTCAGAAACGGGGCTTTTTCGAATGCCTAAGTGAAATTCCCTTTGATAAAAAATATCTCACCTCATCAAACGACTCTTCTCTTATTATTATTTTTTATAAATACCAAATGGCTTTCCCACTGGCAAAACTACCTGGCCAAAGTGTGTATTTAATACAACTGCAGCAGAACCATAAAACGAAAGTAAAGCAATAATAAACTCAGAGACAGCTGCTAGCATATGTGTCTCTTCGTGCATAATTCCAAATGTGCTTAATGATAAACCAATAAATAAAAAATCAATAAAGACAAAAATAAAAAATAGTACTTTATGTGTTTCCATCGCACCGATTGTCATATAAATACTAAAAATTAAATACCCAATAAACGCAACACCAAGTTGCTTCGGGTCTGCATCTGCAGCTAGTTTTTCACCAAAAAAACCTAACTGAATTAACCAAGACATTCCAACTCCAAACCAAAATAACCCAAAAGCCCCAAATGCTGTTGTTCCAAAAATATTGTTATGCTTAGCATCTTGAACACAAGCAAACAATTGTGCAATTCCACCTAAAAAGAACGCCCAAGGTAAGATAAATGAAAGACCTTCTGTTAACCCTAACTTTTGCGAAGATGCCACAAAAGTTACCATTGCTAAACCAAATAGACCTAATGCTGATGGATCTGCTGTTGTTACTTTTACTTGTTGTGTATTCTGAATATCCATTCTTTCCTCCTAAAAAAACATACTTAAATAAGATACATAAGAATAAGAATGGTGTCAAACTATTTCTTGAGTTTATTTGCTCAGGTGGACGACCTTCTGATCACCTTAAAATAACAGCAGTGGGATAATACCCACTGCTGCTTTTGTTAATTGTTAATTGTTAATTGTTAATTGAGTTACCTACCTCTGATACTGCACCCGATGTAAATTGGCAAAAATCCCATCTTGTTCAATTAATTCATCATGATTTCCTTCTTCAGCAATCCCGTTCTCTGTAACGACAACAATGCGATCAGCGTTGCGAATCGTTGCTAATCGATGCGCAATGACGAGCGTTGTACGATTTTTTGAAAGCTCAGTTAATGCTTTTTGAATAATTAATTCAGTCTCTGTATCAAGGGCTGAGGTTGCCTCATCTAATATTAAAATTGGTGGATTTTTCAAAAACATTCTCGCAATAGCAATTCGTTGCTTTTGACCTCCTGAAAGTTTTAGTCCTCTTTCACCAATTTGTGTGTCATAGCCAAATGGAAGTGATTCAATAAAGCTCTCTAAATGAGCTCGTTTCGCGGCTGCTTCTATTTCTTCTTGTGTTGCATGTAATTTTCCATAGGCAATATTTTCTCTAAGAGTTCCTGTAAATAGAAAAACATCTTGTTGAACAATCCCAATTTGTGAGCGTAGGGAATGCTTCGTCATGTTACGAATATCGATCCCGTCAATTTTGATAGAACCACCCTCTACATCGTAAAAGCGTGGAATAAGTGAACAAATTGTTGTTTTTCCGGCACCTGATGGTCCAACAAAAGCAATCGTTTCTCCTGAAGAAATCGTTAAATCGATCCCTTCTAACACTCGTTTATGCTCATCATAACCAAATGACACGCCCTCAAACTTAATGTCACCCCGTAGTGAGGAAACTTCTACAGCATCCTTAACATCTACAACATCTGGATCCATATCCATCAACTCAGTAAAACGTTTGAATCCAGCCATTCCTTTCGGGTAAAGCTCCATTAATGCACTAATTTTATCAATCGGTTTAAATAATACGTTTATATATAAAACAAATCCAACTAGTTCTCCATATGAAAGCTGACCCGTATAGCTTAACCACGCCCCAACTACCAGTACAGCCAAAGTGACAAATCGCGTCATCATATATATACCAGACAGGCTAAAGGACATAACCTTATATCCAGCAAGCTTTGCTTTACGAAACTTTTGGTTATTTGCCTGAAAACGGTTATTTTCAAAATGTTCGTTTGTAAATGATTGCACTACACGAACCCCTGACACACTATCCTCTACCCGAGAGTTCACATCTGCTATTTCAGTATACATATTCTTCCATGCACGGTTCATTTTCATATTACTTACAACGATAAGCCAGCCAAGGAATGGTAATATTACTAACGCCACTAATGCAAGCTTTGCATTAATGGCGAACATGATCCAAAATGCACCTAAGAATGTCATAATTGAAATAAATAAATCCTCAGGTCCGTGATGTGCAAGCTCACCTATATCCATAAGGTCATTTGTAACACGGCTCATGATATTACCGGTTTTTGTATTATCAAAAAACTTAAATGATTGCTTTTGCACATGCTGAAACAACTGTCTTCTCATATCGGTTTCAATGTTAATGCCAAGCTTATGTCCCCAATAATTCACGATGAATTGTAAAAAAGTACTAATAATATACAGTAGTAATAACCCAATACTTACTGACACAATTGCTCCCCAGTCTTCACTTGGTAGCAAGGAATCAATAAACCATTGTACAGCAAGTGGAAATGCTAATTCTAAAAGGGCTACTATAATAGCACTACTAAAATCAATAATAAAAAGCTTTTTATGAGGTATGTAATACGAATAAAAACGCCTTAGCATCTACTTCTTCTCCTTTTTTTCACATCATATAAACATATTATATTAGCATTAATTAGAAATAGATATATCAAAATGTTGTAGATTCCAGCAAACAAACGATATAATGTATGGTATCAAATCTGGAAAGGAGTAAAAATATTTTGACAAAATTAATTGGATATATCGGTACGTACACAAAAGGTGAGAGTAAAGGGGTTTACAGTTTTACATTAGACACAGAAGCTTCTAAGCTAGGTGATGTAAAAGCAGTTGCTGAATTGGACAACCCTACATACGTAACGGTAAGCAACGACAACAAAACTCTCTATGCAGTTTTAAAAGAAGATAATGAGGGTGGTGTCGCTTCTTACACAATTAATACCCAAACTGGTGAGCTTTCCAAGGTAAATAGTCAAGTCATCGATGGTGCATCACCATGCCATGTGAGTGTTGACAGTGAAAACCGCCAAGTTGTAACTGCAAACTATCACAAAGGAACGATCGAGTCTTACTTAGTAGATGAAGATGGCACAGTAAATCCTGCTGTTTCAAATATGGAACTCACCGGAAAAGGTCCACATGAAAGACAAGAAAAACCACATACTCATTTCTCAGGATTTACACCAGACGAGAAATATGTAATTGCTGTTGATTTAGGGATTGATAAAGTCATTACATATAAAAATGAAAGTGGAAAACTAGAAGAAGCTCACAGTTTATTGGTAAAGGCTGGTAGTGGTCCAAGACATATTACCTTCCATCCCAATGGAAAGTTTGCATATGTTATGACAGAGCTTAGTAATGAAGTTATCACTCTAAGTTATAATGCTGAAACTGGCATATTCACGGAATTACAATACATACCTACAATTCCTGCAGACTTCACTGAAAATAGTCAAGGAAGTGCCATTCATATTTCCTCAGATGGTCGTTTCGTCTATGCAGGAAATCGCGGACATAACAGCATTGCTGTATTCAGTGTTAATCAAGATAATGGCGAGCTCGCATTTGTTGAATATACCTCTACTGAAGGCAACTGGCCTCGTGACTTTGTATTAGATCCATCGGAAAACTTCATTGTTGCTTCAAATCAGGAAAGCAGCAATCTTGTGTTGTTCTCTAGAGATAGTGAAACAGGGAAACTTACATTGATACAATCTGATGTTTCGGTTCCTGATCCTGTTTGTGTCAAATTCCTAAACGTTTAAACTGTTTATATAACAAAGGATGAGCTTTAATATACTCATCCTTTGTTATGAAACAAATTAGGTTTCGAGCAAACTATGCCACTCCTCAAACCATTTGAAAACTTAATAACTATTTATTCGTTAAAGTACAGTTAGACAGATCAAGTCTTCTAATTACCACTCACCACTCGGCAATACTTCCATCTTTATGTCTCCAAATTGGATTTCTCCAATTATGTCCCACGTTTGCAAGCTTCCTTACATGATCCTCATCAATTTCAATGCCTAATCCAGGTCCTGTAGGAATCTTGACATAGCCATCTTTGTATTCAAACACTTTTTTCTCAACAATATAGTCTAATAGATCATTTCCCTGATTGTAATGAATACCCAGACTTTGTTCCTGTATAAATGCATTATGACAGGTTGCATCAACTTGTAAGCATGCAGCTAATGCGATTGGTCCTAAAGGACAATGGGGAGCTGCTGCAACATCAAATGCCTCTGCCATTGAGATGATTTTTTTGCATTCAGTAATTCCACCTGCGTGGGATAGATCTGGTTGAATAATATCAACATAGCCATCTTTTAATAGATTCTTATATTCCCATCTAGAAAACATTCTTTCACCTGTTGCAATTGGGATACTTGTGGCTTTAGCTATTTCTCTTAGTGCTTCATTATTGTCAGAAAGTACCGGTTCTTCTATAAACATCGGTCGAAATGCTTCTAACTCTTTTGCTAATACTTTCGCCATTGGTTTATGTACACGGCCATGAAAATCAATTCCAATTCCAATATATGGACCGACCGCTTCTCGAACAGCGGCAATCCGTTCAACAGCCTGATCAATTTTCTCGTAAGAATCGATTATTTGCAGTTCTTCTGTTCCATTCATTTTAACAGCAGTAAATCCTGCTTCAACTGCCGATTGTGCAGCCAAGCCTACATCAATTGGACGATCGCCACCAATCCATGAATAAACACGAATGGAATCTCTGCATGCACCACCTAATAATTCATAGATTGGTGCATTAAAATACTTCCCTTTTATATCCCATAGAGCTTGATCAATTCCAGCTATTGCACTCATTAAAATTGGACCGCCACGATAGAAACCTGATCGATACATCATGCTCCAATGATCTTCGATTCTATGAGGATCTTTTCCTATTAAATTTTCCATAAGCTCTTTTACAGCAGTGCCCACCGTTTCCGCTCTTCCTTCGA
Organism: Metabacillus sp. KUDC1714; assembly: GCF_014217835.1. NCBI lineage: Bacteria > Bacillati > Bacillota > Bacilli > Caryophanales > Bacillaceae > Metabacillus > Metabacillus elymi. The sequence goes on along the minus strand of NZ_CP055263.1, from coordinate 3,791,528 downwards.
TAACAGGTTCTCCCCACCCAACAATTCCTTCATCTGTTACGATCTTTAAAAATAACCAACGAGGTGGCACTTGAAATAATTCATATCCTGTAATTTTCATTTTAACCTCTCCTAATTAGTAATCAGAATTTATAGCTGATACAAATTGGCTCGCTTTTTTCGTTAGTTGTTGTAAATATTCATCTGTTATTTCATGTTTTGTATTCACTAATGCACTACCGATTCCACAGCCAACTGCACCTGCTTCTATAAAGTCATTGAGATTTTTTAGATCTATACCACCTGTTGGTAAAAGTGGAATGTGTGGGAGCGGACCTAAAATATCCTTTATATAATTAGGTCCTAAAGTTGCCGGAAAGACTTTAATAATATCTGCGCCATTCTGATAGGCTGATAGAATTTCAGTTGGCGTAAAAGCACCAGGAATACTAACTGCACCATATCTTTTTGTTAGTTTAATTGTTTCAATATCAACAGTAGGTGATAAAATAAACTTTGCTCCTGATAAGACTGCACTTCTGGCGGTTTCAGGGTCTAGTACCGTCCCTGCCCCAATTAACACTTTGTCACCAAGTTCACTTGATACCTGCTTAATGACTGATAAGGCATTTGGAGAATTCATCGTAATTTCAATCAATTTTATGCCACCATCTTTTAGGGCATGAGAGATTTTTATTACATCATTAGGATTAGCTCCTCGAATGATAGCAATGATTTTATTTTCTAGTATTTCAGAAAGCGCATTCATTTCAATCCACCTCACTTTTCTTTTTACTCTTACACAGCTTTATTATATCGTTTAATCCTATATTCAATAAACCACAAAGCTTTAAGAAAGGCAAAAAAAAAGAGCTAACCGGTTATTTATCCGAGTCTGCTCTTTAAAAAGTGATTATTGATTCGCTTTTTTAATCCATTCTGCAACTGTAACAGTCCGTTTTGCCTGATGTTTAACTGTTCCTTCGACATCTTCAATCATTTTTCCATTTTGATCAACTGTTACACTTGTTCCGTATGGGTTTCCACCAGAGCCAAAAATAACTGGATCAGTATAACCTGGAGCTGCTACAATTGCTCCCCAATGATACATTGTTGTATACAAGGATAAAATCGTTGCCTCTTGACCACCATGTGGATTTTGTGCTGAAGACATGGCACTAACTGCTTTATTCACAAGTTTACCGTTAAACCATAGGCCACCTGTAGTATCTAGGAATGCTTTCATTTGTGAAGGCATATTACCAAATCTAGTTGGCACACTGAAAATGATTGCGTCAGCCCATTCTAAATCATCTAAGGTTACTTCAGGAACATTACTCGTAGCTTCAACATGTGCTTTCCATGCTGGATTTGAATCAATAGCTGCTTGTGGAGCTGTTTCTGGTACCTTTAAGACTTTTACCTCAGCACCAATTTCTTTCGCTCCCGCTTCTGCCCACTGTGCTAATTGATAATTTGTCCCACTTGCACTGTAGTAAATCACCGCTAATTTTACATTTGTCATTTGATTTGACTCCTTATCACTTGAATTTCCCTTGAATAATTTGTCCAAAAATCCCATTATTATCACCATTTTTTGATTTTCCCCAAAAGAAGTTTCACTTTTCATTCCATATAGGGATTGTGATTTTTGCATCTGGTAAAGAAAATGTTAGCTTACTTTTACCCTTATATTATTTCTCTTATTTTGTTTTTTTTAAACACGCTATCTCTTTTCTTATGAATAGACTATGGAAATCGTGTGAAATAAAAACAAGCTACCAAAAGCATCACAAGACTTAACAAATTCTACTTTTAACCTCCTTCCGCTTAGGATTGAACCAGCTTAATCTACATCAGCAAGCAACCCAATATAAAAAAGGATAAACCCCATTTCTGAGATTTATCCTTCCATCTTCAACAAATCCACTTACGATAAACTACTAACTTGCTCCTTTTCAATATCAGCGAGAGATGTTTCTTTTTCTTCAAGCCATAATATACTCGTTACTCCCCTTGGGTAGTACTTGCTGCCGGCAATTTCTCCGGTAATAATTTGATCACTCCAGCTCCAAACAGAAAGTGTAGGATGTGTTAACCATTCAACATGAGCAGCATCTGCTTTCGCACCCTTTTCATCCCATGTCCAGCCTAGTAGCTTACGAGCTATAAATTGACTTAGATAGATTTTACTTAGCCAAGAGTTGTTGCTTGTGGATGAGATTTTCCAACCACCATCCTCAAATAAGCAGACACCATCGACAAGAACTGTTTCTAGGTGCCTTTTCAATGCTTGAATGTAAGGACCGAAACGGCCATTTGGATCAAGGGCTTCTTCACAATTTGTGTAATACGGGAAAATTAAGCCTTCGATTGCTGGAATAATTTTCGAATCATTATTTTCGCCTACAACTGCTGGGATATACCCAACCTCTGTTACGAAGCTGACAATGCTTTCGGCACATTTTTCTGCTTGTACACCTGATTGCTTCGCAAGTACTTCTAGACCATTTCCTGCGAATAATTTTTCTAACGCAACATAAGAGGCCCAGCACTTTCCAGCCATGTAAATATTATTTCTTGCCTGGCCTAACGAAACATCCAAACTATCATAAGTTGTGATTTCAGCTCCTCCCATAACACGAGTTGAATCTAATGCCATAATTCCATTGCGTTCCTCTGGATTTGGATGATCACGATTAAGCATGCTTTCAAAACACCTAATGAAAATATCGATATTATCCTGAAGCCATTTTATATCATTCGTTTGTTCCACATAAACAGCCGCACATAAAACCCAGTTCACAAGCTGTTCATGTGTCATATGTGAGAAACAGCCATCTAATCCGTACAACTCATAGGATGAATAATGTGGTCGAGATATGGTATTGGCTACACCCATATCATGTGTAAAGCTGATCCCTCCAGGGTACACGGTTTCGTCGTTTGGAAAGCGAACTTGATCTTCATAGCTGAAGCGCCCCACAAACATATCTAATTCATTTTTCACTGTCCATGGATTCATTTTCATTTCAAAGAATAGCTGATCAACAGTTAGATCAAACGTATTCATCATTCGATATTCGCCTTCATTGACAATCCAGAATGGTTCTCCATCAATGTCAAGTAGCTGTGTACATCCATAATAACTCCGGATGGAGTGGGCCATCATAAATCGTTGGTCATCTGATAAGTGATTCGCATTGTCAACCAATTCATTCGCTTTTTCTGCACGTTCCACGATTTTCACAGCGTTTTCTAATGAAAAGACTGCTACTTCCTCAATATTCTTAAAATAGCGAGTATAGTAGTAAGAAGCATCTAATCCAGTTGTAACATATCCAGAACGATGGAAACAAATTGCAAACTGATATGTACGTCTAGTTCCCGCTGGAACGTCCATAATCATTGCTGCAATTGGTCCTAAACCAAATGTCCAGTTCTCTTCGAACGGCGTTGTTAGAATATTTTCCATACTAAAGTGCATAGCTGATTTTACATCAGGATTAGCTGAAGCGATGGCTGTAATGCGTCCTTGACCAACACCAGTAACTCCTTCACACGTATCATCTAAACGACGCATTGAACTGTACGAATCATTTCCTTCATAGCCGAAAAATGCCCGTCTGCTTTTGCTTCCTTTCGTATTATCAACTGTTACCTCAGCGATGACAGCAGGGACAAGTGTAAGCTTTAGCTCGTCATTAGATGCTGAAGCTGGATCTGGTACTGATTGTGCTTGAGAATAAATTTTAAAGGTTAAATCCCCTGCTTTCCATGTGTCAGTTCCTAGTTTAAAATCTCGAACAACCTCATCTTTTGCAAAAGGGTAAATCATTTTTGGTTTATCTTGTTCAGGATCAGGATTTTCAATATCATAGCGCTTACTTTCGTCCTCACCAGAATCAAAAAATGGCAAAGCATGATACATTCCAGCTTGATCTAATGACTCTACTCCGATAAACACATTTTTCCGTGGAGATCGACCAAGTTCTAGATCCAATCCACCTCCACTTCCTGGAAACCCAAGTGTAAAGCTAGAAAAAGCTCCAATTGGAGAGTGATGTGCATTAAAGTATTGATTTTTAACCATCGAATCCCTTCCTTCTACCATATTAGTATGTTACTTATTATCCTTTGACAGAGCCTGCCGCAATTCCTTCTACAATTCGATTACTAAAGAAGAAAAAGGCAATTAATATTGGGATAATACTAATCATAAGTGTTGCACCAATTGCACCCCACTCTGTCATGTACTGCCCAATAAAGTTCTGAATTCCAACTGTTAATGTTTTATACTTATCAGAACTAATAAATGTGTTAATAAATACAAATTCATTCCAGTTATAAATCATATTGATGATGACAGTAGTTGATAAAACTGGTGCTGTCATTGGTAGTGTGATTTGAAAGAAAATCCGGTGTATCGAACATCCATCTATGATTGCTGCTTCTTCTACCTCACGAGGTAGCGTATAATAAAACCCCATTAAAATCATGATCGTAATTGGAAGGTTGAATGCTGTATACGATAAAACGACAGATAATGGGTGATCAATTAAATTAACCTTTAAAAAGAAGCTAAATAGTGGAATCAGCGTTGAGTGAACAGGAATCATCAGTCCTACCATAAATAAGCCAAGGACTAGTTTACTAAATTTCCACTTCATTCTTGTGATGGCAAACGTAACAAAGCTTGCCAAAAGTACAGTTAATAACACTGATACAGTTGTGATCCAAACACTGTTAAAAAAGTAAAGACTAATATTTCCTTCTGTCCAAACCTTCGTATAATTTTCCCACTTCGGACTTGTTGGTAATGCAAACGGTGAATTGTTGAACACTTCTTGATTATCCTTTAATGAGAAAAAGAACAACCAAACCAGTGGATAAACTTGAAAGATTGCAATGATGCCTAATGTTAAATATAGCAGTCCATACCCAAGGCGATTTACGATTCCATTAGCAGGTCTTTGAGTTATTAATGGAGTAGATACGTTTGGTTGTTTTTGTTGTTGTACCATGCTCATCTTCATTACTCCTTTCTTAATACTGAATTTCTTCATCAGTTGCTGTTAATTTACGAATCAACCATGTCACAACTAGGCAAATCAATAATAGGAAGAAGCCTACTGCACTTCCGTAACCAAAGTCATATGTTCCAAACGCTTTTTGATACATATAAGATGCCATAACCTCACTAGAACCATTTGGTCCTCCGCCTGTCATAACGTAAATTAAATCAAAATATTTTAATGAACCAACAATTGCTAAGACAATCGTTACTTTAATAACACCTGCAATTAATGGAACTTTAATTTTGTACGCAATTTGAAACGCATTAGCCCCGTCAATTTTCGCAGCTTCAATTAATGATTCAGGGATGTTCTTTAAAGCGGCATAATAGATTAAAATATAAAAGCCAGCATATTGCCAAATAATTGGAACGAATAGTGCAGATAAAACTAGGTTTGGTTCTGCTAACCATGCTGGTGGATTGTCTATCCCGAAGGAAATTAGCAAACTATTAACTAATCCGTTCGTTGGATGGTAGACTTTTAGCCAAAGCTGTGCAATCGCTACCGAAGATAACAGCATCGGAACTAAATAAATCTTCCTTAAAAAGTTTGCCCCCTTTATTTTGCCTGCTAGAATTAATGAAATTATAAGATAACCGATTAAACTAATCGCGGAAAAAATGGCTAGTAAAAACGAATGAAAGGCACTTTTCCAAAACTCAGCATCTTTTAACAGCTTTGTATAATTTTCTAACCCGATAAATGACATCTCTCCAATTCCATCCCACTTCATTAGTCCATAGTAGCCAGTTAAAATAATCGGTACATAGATTAAAACTAAGATTAATAGAAGTGCAGGCAAAACATATAATGTAATCACTAATTTATTGGACATTACTTTATCCATTATGATCTCCCCTTTCCTATGAAAAACTAAAGGTCGATAATGACCTTTTTGATACAGAAAAGGACATATCCCGAAATGATCGATATGTCCTTTTCCACATTACAACCTTACATGAACGTCTTGTATGTTACTCTTCACTAGCAAGAGCTTCCTCATGCTTCTTCGCAAATTCCTCTGGTGTTGCTTGTTCGCCAAACAATGCTTGGATCATATTTAAATGCTCCTGTGCAACTGATGCACTCATTTGTACATCTGCATACAACGTAATATTGCTAGCGTTATTCAGTTCATCTAATACATCAATATACATTTGTGGTAAATCAACCTTTGAAGTATCAACCTTAGTAGCAGGAATCACACCAGCATCAGTTACAGATCTCTCTCCCCATTTTTGTACAAAGAATTCAACGAATTTTTTTGCTTCTTCTTTTACTTCAGATTTCTCTGATACGAATAAACCAACACCAGGCCCGCCAACAAAGCTGTTGATATCGCCTTTTCCACCTTCAACAGTTGGAAATTTAAAGAAACCGATTGAGTCTCTGAATTCTTGAGGGACATCTTCGTTAGTTGTATAGTTTGGCAATTCCCATGATCCCATTAAATACATCGCAGCTTGCTCATTCATAAACGGTCCTTTCGCTTCATCATTCGATAAGCCATTGAAACCCTTTACAAAAGCATTCATACCTACTAAACTTTGAATCTCTTCAGCAGCTTGAATTAACGCTGGATCTTCAAACGTACCTGTACGGTTAATCGCATTTGTTAGCGTTTCAGGACCACCAAGGCGATCTGCTAAATACATATACCACAATGAACCTGTCCAACGATCTTTATTTCCTAACGTAATTGGTGTTACTCCATTATCAGCTAGTGTTTTCACAATATTTTTGAATTCTTCATATGTCTCTGGAACTTCTAGATTGTATTTTTCAAAAATCTTCTTATTATAGTAGACTGGTGCAATATTCAACTCTAGTGGTAAACCATATGTTTTTCCGTCTAAAGCATATGCTTCTGTTGTACCTGAAATAAATGATTCCCCAAGCTCACCTTCTAGTATGTCATCCAGTGGAGCAAATTTATTCCCCTTTACATAAGGTTCTAAGAAACCAGCAGCCCAAGTCATTCCAACATCAGGCAGTTCATTTGAAGCAGATAATATTTTCAACTTTTCTTTGTATTGCTCATTACTTAAAATTTCTTGTTCAATTTTCACACCAGGATTAGCCTTCTCATACTCTGCAGCAATATCGTTGACAATTATATTATGCTGCTTAGAACTCCCAGCAGGCCATAAGTGCATTAACTTTACAGTTACTTTATCACCTGAGCCTGATCCACCTTCATTACTTGTTTCACTTGAACTCGAACAACCAGACAATATTAGCCCTAGCATCATTGTAAGTACAAACAACATTGAAATCGCTTTCTTTCTCATGTATAAAATCCCCCTTTGATTTGATTCGTTGTACGTTTACAAGCTCATTATAGCATCGGATAAATTTAGAGATAAGGTAACAATGTTTGGGGAAAGTACTACTTTTTTTAGTTTTCTGTTTCACTAATGATTGCTGTTTTTCGATATTGACTTGGCGTTTGCCCCTCGTACTCTTTAAAAAGCTTGATAAAATATTTTGAGGTACTATAGCCTACTTCTTCAGCAATATCAGCAACAGATAGGTTCGAAACGATTAATAAATTCTTTGCCTTTTGAAGCCTGCTTCTAGTCACATATTCACTAAATGTCATATTAGCCTGCTCTTTAAATAACACACTAAAATAACTTGGATTTAAATGCACTAAACTCGCAACTTCTTTTAACGAGAGCTGTTCATGTAAGGAGTCATCAACATAATTCATCGCTCTTTTGATAGGTGTGTCTTCTCTTCGTTCGCCTTCCTTCACATCTACTAGTCGCTCATCAACGATTTTATGAATCTTACCTTCTCTTTCTCTCTTTTCCTGAACCTCTACGGCTTGCTCGACAGCTTCTATTAATTTACGTTTATTCAACGGCTTGAGCAGATAATTCAGTACTCCTAATTGGATCGCTTCTTGGGCATAGCTAAATTCCGAATAGGCAGAAATAATAATGACAACTGGATTTTGTTGTTGTGTTTTTAAGATTTTCAACATGTCAATCCCACTTATTTCTGGCATAGAAATATCGGTTATTAATATATGAATCTTCCTTTCTTTTAGGATTTCTATCGCTGCACTAGCACCATCAGAACTTATAATTTCATATTTCCCATCTGCCCAACCTTCAAGTGTCTTTTTCAACCCTTGTCTTGTTTTTGGCTCATCATCAACAATTAAAATCGTCTTTTTATGCATTAGAAAATACCCCCATTTATTGGCACCTCAAATGTAAAGCAAGTTCCTTCGTTAACTATACTGTTAATAGCAATTCTACTTATCTCATACTCTTTATAATATAGTTGTAACCGCTTATTAACGTTTGCGATGGCCATCCCATTCCCTTTTAAGGAAGTAACTTTACCAGCCTCTATTTTTGTCATAATCTTATCAATCGTTACCTGGTCCATCCCTGGCCCGTTATCCTTTACTAATATGATCAAATTGCTCGTAGATGGTGAAGGTTTTACACTTACCGTGACAAAGCCTTTTCCGTGTTTATTTCCAACACCATGTAAAATAGCATTTTCAACAATTGGTTGAATGATTAGTTTAGGAATTTTAACACTTTCATAGTCTGAAGGAATATCAACACTCCAAGTGAAGCGCTCTCCAAATCTCATTTCCATTAATTGCATATACATTTCAACATGTTCTAGCTCTTGCTTTAATGTAACCCATTCATCTTGATTATGACTGCTAATTGTGTAGCGAAAAAGCTCTGACATGGCAATTACCGAGTCAGCCAATTCGTCTTCGCCCTTTTCATCAAGTGACCAATATAATGCATCTAATGTATTAAATAAAAAGTGTGGATTAATTTGTGATTGCAATGCTTTTAACTCGGCTTGACTATTGACGATTTCCTTTTCATAAACAACCTGAATTAAATGATTTGTATGTTCAACTAAGTGATTATAGGTTTGATTTAATTCATTAATTTCAATCGTTGAGGCGATTTCAGGATTTAACGTTAATTCTCCACCCTCTGATTTTTTCATTGTTTTCGTCAATTTTAGGATCGGATTAGTAATCATTGTTGACAGGAACACCGAGCATATTACAAAAATCAAAAATCCAAATGCTCCTGATAAAATAATGGCTGCACGTAAAACAGAGATTCCTTCCATTATGGTACTAACAGGTGTTAAAATATGTAACGTCCAACCAGTAATCGAAGATTTTTGTTTAACTAACATGTAATCGTTTCCATTAAATGAAATCATTGTTTCATTTTTAGAGATAATTGGCCCTATTTCACCTTTATAATTCGAAGTAATCGCCTTATTATTTTGATCGACTAGAATCATATATTCACCATGATCCTTACTAGTCTCAGTGAATTCGAAATATTTTGCGTGTATTTGTACTAATAAATAACCTCCATTTGTAAACCAGCGGTCCATTAAACTAACACGTCTGATTGCCAGGAAAAATTCAGGTTCATTTGGATCCTTCCCAATCCATACTAACTTACCTTCAGCCTGATCTGCTGCTTCAATCCATCTGTTATCAACACGGTGAAACAATCCATCCTCGTCTAATGGAATAAGCTTTCGATAATTTGTTGAATAAAGCTCAAATGCATTTATTCCATCTGAATACACTTGAAAGGTGTTTCCTACTTGCATCAATGCTTGTCTCTCTATAAAATTTGCATATTGACCTTGTTTTTCAGACAATAGCAGCTGTTGAACATAAGAATTTGTTGCAACTTGCTTTGTCAGCATGTCAATTTGCTGGTAAAGTGACTCCATACGTCCGTTTGCTTCGATTGCTGTTTGTTGAATTTGTTTTTCACCATTATTTTTCAACAAACTAGAGACAATGTTATATGTCATAATTCCTACAAAACAAAGGACAATAACCATCACACTTAAAAAGACAAATAAAATTTGGTTTCGCAATGTATTATATTTACCTAATCTTAACCTCATATAAGTTCAACCTCTCAAAAACGCTAAGTTAAAAGTTTCAGAATCTTGCTTTTATACATTATCATAAAAATAATTATTTTTACATAGATCACTAAGTTAACTTATAGGTTTATAAGTTTTGAGTTGTGATACATAATTTTAAAGGGTTGAGGAACACCTGAAAATGGTGTATTACACCAAAAAACTGCAATGTGGAGGGATAAACTTTGAGAATGATACTTTTTCACTTATTCCCTAGCTTATCATTTGCGATATTACCTGTAACAATTTTGTTACGTAAAGCAATATATAGGGTAAGATGGTTTTATAAAGTTCCATCTATTACTAAAGGTGTTGAGTATTCTTAAAAAACACTCTGATTCACATTGTTGGAAGTTGAAAAGGCAAGCGCACTTTAAGCGCTTGCCTTTTCAACTTTTTTATTTAACTAAATCAATGACTGCTTGTTTAAGATAAACGGCTCGTGCGCTTTGATGAAATATTCATGTGATTGAAAGTGACTTACACTTTTCTGATCATCCTCCCACACCCATGCATCCATTTCAGATTGTGTCTTATGAGCACGGTATGCACGCAGCTTATGTAAATGTTCGTTTTTGACATTGATTTCTGTTATTTGCTCCAGTAAAAAACCATAGACTTTTGGATCTTGGGCTACATTTGACCAACAAACATAGTATAGTTCTGCTTCCCGATTTATTTTAGCATATCTTGCAAATGCTGATTTTGTTGCAAGCCCGATTGTACAATGGTCAGGGTGACCACCTAGTGTTTCATGAAAGGTTATCACAGCATCTGGTTTGACATCATTCATCTGCTCATAAACTATCTGTGTAAGTGATTCAAATGGATGAATTTCTAGCAATTTATCACGAATTCCTAAAAAACGTAACTCCTCGATATGTAATGCTTTGCATGCATTAATTAGCTCTTGTTCTCGTAGTTTTGGAATACTCTCTCTCGTTGCAATTGGCGGAACTCCCATTCTCCTGCCCATTTCCCCTTTTGTAGCACAAACAAGTACAACTCGGTGACCATCATAAGCATATTTAGCCAACGTTCCACCACATATGAATGTCTCATCATCAGGGTGAGCAAACACTGCCAAGATTGTTGCCATCATTAAACCCCTTCTTTTCCCTAAAATAATGAAGCCTATTGATTAAAGTACAAATGGTTTAGAACTTATTTCAAGTGTCCGAGCAAGGCGGTCAACATGATCATAACCACTGATTACAACCAATTCTTCGGATATTGACATATGGGTTAGATCATCAACATGGATAATTGATTGTTGCTGATCCATCTCTAAAAAAACACGAAATGATTGATCTCCTTTTACATGTACATTTGATAAAGTAGCTTTTCCATTTCTAAAGTAACCACCAGGATTTATCTCAATGTGAAGATAAATATTTGTTCCGAGCCATTGTTGGAGTTTATCTAAAAGAGATTGAGAATGAATTGGTACCATTGTAAAACACCTCCACTCTAAATTGTAAAAGGAAAAAAGCAGGAAGTTTACCCTAAGAAATAATCAACTTTATAGTTTTTTAGATTTCGACAAGATCCTTTTGATCAACATTAAACTCAATTAAATTCAAATCGGGATCCATACAGAAAATTTGCGCAAAGCCACTTTTACTATTCGGTTTTTCTGTTATTTCAATTCCTAACTCCTTTAAATGGTTCAATGTTTCACCATAATCTTTCACACGTATAGCTAAATGTCCATCTTTAGAATTAATCGTTTGCTCTGTACGTAACGTTGAAGAATCTTTGTATACAATTAAATGAAGCTGTTGGTTTCCCACTTGATACCAAGCTCCTGGAAAATCAAAATTTGGTCTTTCCAATTCTTGGAAACCTAGTAGTGTACCATAAAAATGTTTTGCCTTCTGTAAATCGGTCACTGAAAGACTAACATGGTGGATGCTTTCTATATTGATCATTTTGGACAACTCCTTCTAGTAATAATGCAAATAATTTAGTTAATTATAGCAGATGAAAACGCTATTATGCATTATATAGGATTCTTCAAGAATTAAGCATAACCCACAGGAAAAAAATGTATGAACACACAAAAAAAGGACAAGATAAGATAATTATTCAATTAGTTTTTTAAGTGGAGTGTTTGAAAAAAATGAAAAGTGCGTGGAACCGTTTATTCAAAATACAAAAAAAAGAAAAGATGCAACAAAAGGTAAGCTTTGATGATACAAATAATACACAATATCCAGAAGAGCTAAGTTCTTCAATTGATACCAATATTCAACACATTAAACAAGCTTTTGGAAATAGCGGTGATTTAATCATTCGTGAATTTAGCATGGGAAAACCATTGTTACATAATGTTGCTTCTATTTATGTAAACGGATTAATTGATAAGGAAATCATGGGGAACTTTATTATTGAAAAACTCATGAATGATACTAATATCAATAATCTTGAAGAGCCTTTGTCACCAAATAAATTAGGGACATATATAAAAGATCATATTATTACAATTACAAGTGTTGAAATTGTTTCAGATATGAAAAACTTGCTTTCAAATCTACTCTCTGGACAAACAATTGTTCTAGTTGATGGTTCATCTGAGGCTTTGAACTGTGCTTCTCAAGGTGGAGAGTTACGTTCAATATCAGAACCTACTGCAGAATCTTCGGTTCGTGGACCAAAAGAGAGTTTTACTGAATCTCTTATTACAAATACATCCATGGTACGTCGGAGAATTAAAAGTCCAAATCTATGGCTAGAAACAAGAAGGCTAGGAAAGATTACGCAAACAGAGATTGGTATTATGTATTTAAATGGTATTGTTAGCGATAAGCTACTTAACGAAGTAAGAGAACGTCTTGATAAGATTGATGTTGATGAAATTCTTGGTTCCAACACTATTGAAGAATGGATTACAGATGATGTGTACACTCCCTGGCCTACAATCTTTGTGACAGAACGTCCTGATGTGGTTACAGGTAACTTACTTGAAGGACGTGTGGCTATTTTTGTTGATGGAACACCGAACCCTTTGATCGTTCCAGCAACCTGGAATCAATTTATTCAAACAGCAGAAGATTATTATTTACGTTGGAGTATTTCTGGGTTTTTAAGATTTATTAGAATTGTTTCTTTTTTGATCACTTTACTTGGTCCATCCCTTTTCATTGCATTTGTTTCGTTTCACCCTGAATTAATTCCAACTCCCTTGCTAATTAATATAGCTGCACAGAGACAATCTATTCCATTCCCTATTATTATCGAGGCACTACTAATGGAATTTACTTTTGAAGTGTTACGTGAAGCTGGTGTGCGAATGCCTCGACCTGTTGGCCAAGCAGTTTCAATTGTGGGTGCACTCGTATTAGGGGAAGCAGCGGTTTCTGCTGGGATTGTGTCAAGTGCGATGGTCATTGTTGTTGCTGCAACAGCAATTGCCAGCTTTACAATCCCCCATTATTCACTAACAGATGCAACTCGATTACTTCGATTTATGATGATGATATTAGCAAGTACCTTTGGACTTTATGGGATTGGATTAGGTGTCATACTATTGGTTGCACATACAGTGAGTCTGAGGTCATTTGGAATTCCATATTTAGCTCCATTTGCTCCCTTAATTATTACTGATCAACAGGATGCGATTTTACGCTTACCAAAACCTTTTATGTCCAAGCGTCCACAACTTATTAGTCAAAAGAGAAAAAATAGAAATTAAACATTGGATCAGAGAGGGATTTTAATGAAACATAAACCTTATATGTTTGTTTTAGCACTATCACTTATCTGTTTATCAGGCTGCTGGGATAGTGCCGAGCTACAAGATCTTAGTATAGTTTCGGGGATCGGGATTGATAAAGGTGGTGACTCAGTCGATGATAGATATCGTACAACTGTTCAAATTATCAATCCTTCTCAGATCGCCGGAGGCCAACAAGGAGGGAAAGTTCAAGCTACACCTGTTACAACATATTCAGCTACAGGGAGTACTCTGAAAGAAGCATTTCACAAAGTATCATTAAAAGCACCAAATGAACTGTTTTTCCCTCACATCCAAATCATGATTATTAGCGAAGAATTAGCGAAAGAAGGAATTTTGGATTTGTTGGATCTAATAGAGCGTGATGCCTATTTTCGTGAACTTTTTCCAATTGTCATTGTAAGGGATAATACAGCGGAAAATGCTTTAAAAATATCAACTTCATTAATACCAATTCCAACTGCAAAAATGGTTGCAAGCTTAGAATCCTCTGAAATAATATGGGGAGAGTATTTACCTGTACGAGCTGATGAGGTAATTGCAAAATTAAATAATGGTAGTCTAACTATTCCAGGAATTCAAATTAACGGTTCAGCTGAAAAAGGGAATGCTGGGACGAATATCCAACAAATTTCACCGGAAACTTTTATAGAAACAAGAGGCTTGGCGATCATGAAAGAAGGTAAACTTGATAAATGGTTGGAAAAAGATGCTGCACATGGTGTTACTTGGATCAAAAATAAATTAAATAGAACCACTATGACTCTTGATTGTCAGAAGCAAAAAGAAGCAATCGGTATTGAGATTATTTCATCAAAAACAAACATTAAAGTTAGAATAAAAAACCAAACACCAATACTCAACGTTTCAATTCAAACTGAAGGAGCTGTCTCTGAGAATCTTTGCTCCATTGATTTAAGTAAAAATAAAACGATTGAAGAGCTTGAAAAGAAGTTAAATGAAGAAATAAAGGAAGAAATCATATCAACTTTAAAAGTGGCCCAAGAGGAAAAGAGCGATATTTTTGGTTTTAGTGAATACGTGAATATTGCAGATAAACAACTATGGAAAGAAATAGAAGACAAATGGGAAGATGAAATCTTTCCTGAAACAGAAATTAATGTTTCTGTACAATCAATCATACGTCGGACAGGCATGAGCACAAAATCATATATAAAATAAGCTTAGATTTTTAGGAAATTGGGGTTCTTGAATATGGAAAAAGCCAAGTTAAGTGTTATTCAACTCTTTGCTATGATGTTTATGTTTGAGATGGGTACTTCCCTAGTTGTAAGTTATGGGATAGGCGCAAAAAAAGACGCCTGGTTAGCCATACTTTTAGGTACATTCAGTGGAATTGTCCTATTTTTTATTTATTATCGTCTATTTCGCCAATATCCTACATTACCACTTACTGGATATACACAAAAAATAGTAGGTAAATATTTAGGGTGGTTTATTGGTGTATTATATATTATCTACTTTTTATACATTACATCTAGGCAGGTTCGTGATTTCAGCGAATTGCTTGTGTCATCGACAATGACAGAAACACCACTGTTAGCAATTCATATTTCATTTGTTCTTGTGATTTGTTATGTGCTTTATCTAGGTATTGAAGTACTTGGCAGAACAGCAGAAGTATTTATTATCATATTACTATTGTTTGGCATTGCAGCAAACTTTTTCATTCTTGTTTCAGGAAGTATCAATTTAAATCATTTACGACCTTTTCTAGAGGATGGCTGGAAACCAATCATCCATACAGCTGGCTTTGATATTACCTCTCATCCGTTTGGTGAATTAATTGTATTTACCATGATCCTTCCTTATTTAAATAAACCAGGCTCTGTAAAAAAAGTATGGCTAACTGCATTGTTAGCAGGAGGTATTGTTTTAAGTTGGACAGCAAGTATAAATATTGCTGTCCTTGGAGTAGATGTAATGGAAAGAACAACTTTTCCTACGCTAACAACAATTGGCAAAGTGAACCTCTTAGAATTTATTCAAAGGCTTGATGCAATTGTTGTTTTCACGCTATTTATAACGGTGTTTTTCAAAGCTTCCATATTTTTATATGTTACGGTTATTAGTGTAGTTGATCTATTCAAGTTGAATAATCATCAACAAATTTTATTTCCTGTTGGTGGTATTATCGTCTTTTCATCCATGATGATTGCTTCTAATTTTTCAGAATACATGGAAGAAGCAAGGAATGTATTACGATATTATCATCCATTATTTTTCTTTATAATCCCATTGATACTGCTAATCATCGCAACAGTTCGAAATCGATTAAAAAATAAACTTAATTAGATCCATCTTCATTACGTTCTTTATTTTTAATATTGTAATAAATTGGCTGGCCTATTATAATTCCTAAAAGAAATATAAGCATAAAATATTCTCCTACACCCATCGTCCAAAATGGACTTAGTTGATGGGCTAGTAGCTGTGAATTACTTAAACCGATACCTTTGTCCATAAAAACATTTGTTCCAACACTTAAAAAAAACAAAAAAATGACAATACTAGTTATTTTCATATAAAGCTCCTTATTAACAGAGTATATATAGTATTTGTGATCTTGGTGCATTTTAGCCATTTCAATATTATCAAAAATCCTGCTATTCTAAAGGGTATCTTAATCAGGTAATATGCTTACACCTTGAAAGATTATATATCTAATCGGTGTAAATAATTATTCCTCGCTACCTCCCTTAGAGAGATTCGTATTAATCTTTCGTCTAATTTGTCTCTTGGAATGTATGAACAATCAAATTTTGATCTAAACTATAAACGGGAGGTTTTATCATGAGACAAATAACAATATTACTTATAAAATTTGTGACCTGTTTGCTTGCTTTTGGACTTGGTCTTGATTTATTCTTTGACGCGACGTTTGTTGATATTCTCACTTTCAGTCTATTTGTTACGATTGCTTCTTATGTATTAGGAGAGCTAATTATTCTACCACAACTAGGGAAACGAGCAGCTGCCGTTACAGATTTCTTGTTAACCTACTTGAGCGTGTGGATATTCGGGAGTATCCTTCTAGACAATTATCTACAAATTGGCTGGGGAAGTATTATCTCTGCAACAATCGTGACTGTAGCCGAAGTTTTTGTTCATTTATTTTTACAGGATCGCATTACTGTTGGACAAACAACTGAAAGAAGAAGTACCGGTATGAATCCTACGCTGGCGTTTGGTACGGAATTTGCGGAAGAAGAAGATATTAGAGATTTAACGAAGAAGGATAAATAAAAAATGGGGGACAGTCCCCCACTGCGTTACAACGTTAACGCATTGAGGGACTGTCCCCAAAAATTTGTCCTCAAACAATTACCCTTTATTTGCCCCCGCTTTCAGTCCTTCAGTTAGGTGATCTTGGAAGATAAAAAATAAAATTGTAATTGGTACAGCAACTAGTACGGCACCAGCTGCAAAGTTTGTAAATTCAGAATTTCCACGTCCTGTGACCATTTCAAATAGGCCAACAGCCAATGTTTTCTTTTCACTCGATCTTAGGACTAGTTGGGCAAAGATAAAATCCATCCATGGTCCGATAAAGTTTGTTACTGCAATAAATACTAAAACTGGTTTTGAAAGTGGCATCATGATTTTATAAAAAATCTTCACATGGCTTGCACCATCAATTTTTGCTGCTTCCTCAAGACTTTTGGGTAGACCATCAAAGTACCCCTTAACAAGCCATGCACCAAAGGGAATGGATCCACCTGCATATACAAGAATTAACCCCCAATGATTGTCTAATAAGTTCATTTGCAATAATAGAATGTAGATTGCAATCATCCCCATAAACCCAGGAAACATTTGCAAAACAAGCATTGTCATTAGCCCTTGCTTTCTACCTGGAAAACGAAATCTTGAAAAGGCATATGCTGCAGTAACCACTAAAAAGGTTGAAAAAACCATATTCCAAAATGCAATTTTAAGTGTGTTTTTATACCACAATAAATAATCTGTTTCTTTAAATAAATACTCATAATGTGCAAGTGATAATGATTCTGGTATGATTCGTGTTGAGAATAAGGAATCACCTGGGTTCAATGAGCCAGTAATAATCCAAATAACAGGATATAGGATTAAGATAGTTGTAATCGTTAAAATTGAATAAATCATTATATGGCTAAGTTTCTTTTTTAAACTAACATCCATCATGACATCATATCCTCCTCTTTAAATGCTCTTGTTCTTCGAAAGTTAATAATTGAGAAAGTAGCAATCACAATAAAGATTAAGATAGAGACAACAGAAGCTACTGCAAATTGACTATTATCAAGTGTTAATTTATAAATCCAACTGATTAAAATATCGGTAGACCCCGCATATGAATAATCCATGTTAACCGGTCCACCTTCAGTCATTAAATAAATAATATTAAAGTTGTTAAAGTTTCCTGCAAAAGACATGATTGCAAGAGGTGCTGTAGCAAACATGATTAATGGCATGGTAATTTTCCAAAACCTTTGAAATTGTGTCGCACCGTCAACTTCTGCTGCTTCATATACTTCTTTATCAATACTAGTTAATACACCGCTCATCAAAACCATCCAGAAGGGAAAGCCAAACCACATGTTTACAACAATTAGCGTTACTTTTGCCAAAAACGGATCTGACAGCCAAGGGATTGCTCCTTGAATAACACCTAATTCTATTAAATAACGGTTTAATGGACCAAATTCACCATTAAAAATATTTCTCATAATTAATATTGAAACAAATTGTGGAATTGCCCAAGGTAAGATAAACATGCTTCGCCAAAACTTCTTAAATTTTATTCCTTTTTGATTTAGTAATACAGCAAATATTAGTCCTAAGAAGAAGGTTGTAATTGTTGATATTACTGCCCATACCACTGTCCATGAAAAAACACCATAGAAAGTTGTACTCCAAGTTTTCATTTGAAATAGCTGAATAAATGTATCAAAACCAACCCAATCAACTAAATGCTTTGGTGGTAAATGATTGGGTGCTGAGTAATTCGTAAAAGCAATTAAGATTCCAAATAACAAGGGAAGAATAGTTAAGAAAGAAGTAAACAAGACAGACGGAGTTAATAAAATATAGGGAAAGCCGTTTTCCCATATGTTTTTAAACATCGCTTTTGCTCCGTTAGGCTTTATTCCCTTTTCATTCTTTACCGCAACCTTATACGCATCGCGGATGTTCAAATAGTAGAACCATAGGAATAGCAAGAAAGAAATTAAAAATAAAATCCCTTCGATCATTAAGAAAATAGAGTGATCACCTTGAACAATTTTAAATCCATCTCTTGATTGTGGAGTTTCTCCTAATGTTGTTAGCCCCCACATAGCCCATTGAAAAGGAACAGTCCAAAAAAGAAGTAGATATAATTCCAAAGCAATATAAATTAAACCTTTTACGATTTGTCGATTATACAACTGGCCAAGCCCCATAAATATTAAAGATAGAAAAGCACTAATTCTTGGCTTTGTTAGAAAAGTTCGATTAGGTGGTGTTGGTATTTTTAAAGATTTGTTTGCTTTTTTAGCATTGCTTTCCTTACGGATTTTTTGTTCATAGTTTCGATCACGTGCTAAAGAACTCATGGTTCACCCTCCTTTTAATGGAAATGAGAGGGTGACTCAATGGATATGACTCTTGTTTACCCGAGTCTCCCTCTCATTGCATTCCTATTTTGTTTGTGATTCAATTGCTTCTTTTATTTGCTGTACTCCTTTATCAAGTGAAGCTTTAGGTTCAGCGGCATTATTCCAAATTGCTGTATATGCCACTTCCATTCCACCCCAGACAGTTTGCATTTCAGTAATATTTGGCATTGGAATTGAATACTTCGCCTGCTCTAAGAATGCACTATTTAATTCATTTGACTTAATGGTTTCATTCTCGACTAATCCGTTTGATGCAGGTAGTTGACCTGTAAGTTCATAACGTTTTAATAGCATTTCATCACTTGTAGCAAATTTTGCTAATAAAGTAGCAGCCTGTGGATATTTACTATAAGCGTTTACATAATAGCCTTTTGTTCCTGTGAAGGTTTGTGGAACTTCACCATTTTCGAGTTTTGGTAATGTTGAAACACCAAAATTAACATCAGCTTCTTCGTGTCCTTTAGCAGCCCAAGGACCAGAAAAATAATATAATAGTTTTCCTTCATTAAAATGTGAAGTAATAACATCACCTGTAATATCTTCTTTTTTCATAGGCAAGATTTCATCACGAATACGTTCCATTAAGCTTGCAGCCTTTAGTGATCCTTCGTTGTTTAATCCAATTTCACTTGGATCCGTGTTGTTGTCACCAAAAATAAAATCACTATATCCTCCAACAAATCCATAAACTAAGTAGAAATTGCCTGGTTCGATCATGAAACCATATGAACCTGGATTTTTATCCATAAATGCTTTTGATTGTTCGATTAATTCATCCATTGTTTTTGCTGGCTCAAATCCCATTTCTGCTAATAAATCTTTATTATAATAAAGTGCAATTCCTTCGATGTTTAAAGGAAAACCATACATTTTTAATTCGTCTTCATCTTTAGCAGATACCGCTGTAACCGCACTTTCCAAAAAGCGTTCTTTATATTCTTTTGCAAAATAATTATCATAAATAAGTCCTGAGGTAACCATAGCACCGACATGATCATGTGCTGCATTAAATACATCTGCACCTATCCCTGCTGGTCCATCTGTTTTCAACTTTCCAGGTGCATCAGTATGGGAGACAGTTTCATATTTAACTGGAACCCCATATTCTTCTGTGAATTTCTTGGCAACATATTTTGCCCATTCACCTTCTTCATCCCCGTTATCCCATAAAACAAGTTTAGCGTCTTCTTCAGGTACTATTTCTTCTGTAGCAGTTTCATTTGTTTTACTTCCTTCAGATGCTTCATTTGAAGTTTCTCCAGCTGTAGGAGCACCCGGCTTATTACATGCTGCCAAAACAAAAATCAATAAAGAAATCATCGATAAAGTGAAAAGCTTTTTCATGTTTCCCCACCCTTTTTTATTAGTAGATTTATCTCAACGTTCATTTGGACACCTTACAACCAAAATAGAACTGTCGAAAACCAAAAAATTCAAACGTTTGCACAAATAAAATGAATACTACTTGTGTAAAATTTTTTATATCATGAATCTTATTATTCTATTAAGTTGTTAATATTTAATTCTTTGTGCAAACGTTTGTATTCAATCACATAAATAAATACGACAAAACCTTTTAAATGTCATCATAACTATTAAAAATATATACTTTTATAAGGTGTTTAGGAAAAGTAAAATGTGCAAACGTTTACACTTGTTATGCATTATTCTACTTTGGCAGTTTGGCCTTGTCAATATTTTTTGAATATTCATTTTCCTTTTCACACTATTTAGTTCTTTTTTCTTATTTTTCGTTAAATACACTAAGTTTTAATAAACTTTGCTCTAACTTAAATTACATTCTCACACAAAACAATCATCATTACTGATGTTTCGGCCACGAGGGAAGTCGGAATTTTACAAAAATAGTCGATTTTTTCTCTTTTTATTTTTTTGTATTCCTGTTATAGTTCAATTTGGTTGCAAACGTTTGCACGATAAAAGGAAAATCGAAAGGGGAATTAATTTGCTTAAAGAAGCTATATACCATAGACCGAAAAATAATTTTGCATACGCTTATGACAAAGAGACGTTACATATTCGTCTTCGCTCTAAAAAAGGTGATTTGGTTAAAGTATTTTTAATCCATGGAGATCCTTACCAATGGACAGCGGCTGGTTGGTCTAACACTACTAAACCAATGACCCTGGAAGGATCAGATGATTTATTTGATTATTGGTTTGCAGAAATAAAGCCAGAATTCAGACGCTTGCGCTACGGATTTGAAATTTATTCGAATACTGAATCAGCTGTATATGGTGAAAGAGGCTTTTCAGATAAAGACCCCAGAGATTCTGGATTTTATTTTTGTTTTCCATTTTTAAACTCAGTTGATGTGTTTGAAGCTCCAAGCTGGGTAAAAAATACTGTATGGTATCAAATTTTCCCTGAACGATTTGCAAATGGAAATTCAGAACTAAATCCCAAAGGAACCCTCCCTTGGGGTAGTGCTGATCCTGAACCCGACACTTATTTTGGCGGTGACTTTGAAGGAATCATTAATAATATTAATCATTTAGTAAAGCTAGGAATTACCGGCATTTACTTAACACCCATTTTTAAAGCAAATACAAATCATAAGTATGACACGATAGATTATATGGAAATTGATCCGCAATTTGGGGATAAAAAAACATTTAAACAGCTAATTGAAACGTGCCATAAAAATGGTATTCGTGTTATGTTGGATGCAGTTTTTAATCATAGCGGTTTTTATTTTGAAGCATTTCAGGATGTCCTTGAAAAACAAGAAAAATCTAAATTCAAGGAATGGTTCCATTTACGAGAATTTCCTGTTCAAGCCTTTCCCGAACCAAATTATGATACTTTTGCATTTACCCACATGATGCCAAAGTTAAATACAGAACACCCCGAAGTAAAACAATATCTTTTACATGTAGCAAAATATTGGATAGAAGAATTTGATATCGATGGCTGGCGTCTTGATGTTGCAAACGAAGTCGATCACGAGTTTTGGAGAGAGTTTAGAAGAGCAGTAAAAGTTATAAAGTCTGATGTCTATATACTAGGTGAAATATGGCATGACTCAATGCCTTGGCTTCAAGGGGATCAATTTGATGCTGTAATGAACTATCCGTTTACAAATGCATCATTAGAATATTTTGCAAAAGATAAAATAAATGCAGATGAATTTGCTCACCAGCTATCAAAGGTATTAACCTCTTACCCAAGGAATGTAAATGAAGCTGCTTTTAATTTATTAGGCAGTCATGACACTCCAAGAATTTTAACAATTTGTAATGAAAATAAAGAGAAGTTAAAGCTACTTTTCTTGTTCCAACTCTCCTTTATAGGGACACCATGTATTTATTACGGAGATGAAATTGGATTAACAGGAGAAAATGATCCAGGTTGTCGTAAGTGCATGATTTGGGAGGAAAGTAAACAGGATAGCGAGCTCTTTAACATAGTAAAAAAATTAATTTCACTTAGAAATAAACATACAGCATTTGGAAATGAGGGAGAATTTACATTTTTAGAAACAAACACCGATAAAAACTATGTTATTTATTCAAAACAATCAGTTGATGAAACAATCATTATTACGATAAATAACTCAAGTGATCACATTGATGTTAACATTCCATATGACTTTACAAATAAAGAACCTGTCAATCTATGGGACTATTCAAAGCAAAAGGATACATCTAAAATTGAACTTACACCTTATGGATTCTCAATTATTCTAGTGAAAAATTAATTATACAGCAAAAAGACAGAGTTTCTACTTATCTGTCTTTTTTATTTAAATTCTAAATCATCATTTAACTCAGTTTTTTACAGGAGTTTCTTTCAATCACCTTATAAGGAATAATAATTCGTTTTGCTGGTTCATCAGGTTGTTTAATTTTTTCAATCAAGCATTTTGCGGATTGTAACCCTAAATTATAAATATTTATATCCACTGAAGTTAGAGGTGGTCTTGATACCTCTGATAATAAGAGGTTATTAAAGCTAATGATTGAAATATCGTCAGGTACTCTAAGACCCATTTCATCCAATGTATTAAGCATACCAAATGCCATTAAATCATCTGCCACCACTAATGAAGTAGGAGGTTCTTTTAGAGATAATAATTCCGAAATAGCCTCTTGCCCACCTTCTCTTAGAAACTCTTCATGAACTATATAATCATTGTTAATTGTTATATCTGAATCTAATAGTGCCGATTCATATCCACGTTTTCGTTCTAAAGTAACCATTAAATTCAAAGAACCAGCAACAAATCCAATTCTTTTGTGTCCAAGCTTCAACAAGTACTTGGTTACTTCCTTTGCTGCACTAAAATTATCATTATCAACATGAGAAATCTCATCACTATTAAGATACGGTTTCCCTATGATTGTATAAGGGAATTTCTTTTCCTCTAAAAAAGACATAACATTGTCATTGATCCGAGAATAAAGTAAAATAACGCCATCTACCCTACCACTTTGTACCATGCGGACAAGACCTTCATAAATCTCTTCCTCTGTTTCTCCTGTAGATATATGTAAAGCATATTCCATACTATGTGCAATTTTACTAATCCCACGAATAACTTCAGGAAAAAATGGATTCTGAAATACCTTATCTGTTGAATTAGGCATGACTAAACCAATTGTTTGAGTCGATCTATTTGCTAGACTTCTTGCTTTAAAGTTTGGCAAATATCCAAGCTCTTCCATTGCCTGACGAACTTTCCTTTTAGTCTTTTCACTTATTCTTGGGCTGTTTGAGATGACCCTTGAAACTGTTGAAGGGGTAACGTTTGCTACCTTTGCCACATCTTTTATTGTAACTGCCAACACGCTCAACCCCCTTTCCTAGAAATCGATTAGTCCTTATTGTTCATATTCTCCATTATATAAGTTTAATAGGCATTACAACAAGTTCAAATCGATTATCTGTATGTGGTATGGCACATACCACATGTACTAGAAAAAGTTTCCTAACAACCAGCTACCCCTCATACTTTATAATAAATATCCTTTTTTTATGATTTTATATTCATCTTCTACATCATTAAAAGGGTTTATCCGAATATTTCTTTTTCGAGTCGCTTGCCTGTTGGTGTTGCCGCTAGGCCGCCTTCTGCTGTTTCTCTTAGGGCAGATGGCATGGATTGTCCGATTAAATACATTGCATTGATGACTTCATCACAAGGAATTTTACTTTTAATCCCCGCTAATGCCATATCGGCTGCAGTCATTGCGTTTGAAGCACCCATTGCATTACGCTTGACACATGGCACCTCAACTAAACCAGCAACAGGATCACATACTAAACCGAGCATATTTTTCAGTGTAATGGCCATTGCTTCTGCAGATTGTGCAGGTGTTCCACCAGCAAGTTCAACGATTGCTGCAGCTGCCATTCCACTAGCCGAACCCACTTCTGCCTGACAGCCACCAGCTGCACCTGAGATGGAAGCATTATTTGCTACGACAAATCCGAATGCTGCTGATGTAAACAAAAATTCAATCATTTCCATACGAGTTGGGTTTAACTTTTCCTTCACAGCGAATAATGTACCTGGTACCACTCCTGCTGAGCCTGCTGTAGGTGTTGCACAAATCGTTCCCATCGCTGCGTTAACCTCGTTCGTGGCAACCGCCTTACTTACTGCATCTAACAAAATAGTTCCAGTTAAAGAATTTCCACTTTTTATATATTTTTGTAATAATACAGCATCTCCACCTGTAAGTCCTGAAAAAGATTGGACACCTTTTAGACCCCGTTCAATCGCCTGCTCCATGACAGTTAGATTTCGGTCCATTTTTTCTATTATTTCTTCTCGTGTAAGACCCGTAACCTCTATCTCTTGTTGAATCATCACTTCTGCTATTTTCACTTGTTTGCTTTCTGCAAGCGCGACAAGCTCTGCTACGTTTCTAAACATACTAAACCTCCCTGTTCCCCATAATTACTCTACCATTCTGATTGTCTGAGTAATATTTGGTAAACTCTCAATTTCCTGAATAACGATATCTTCAATTTTTTGATCAACTTCGATCACCATCATTGCCATATTGCCTTTTTCTTTCCGAGATACTTCCATATGTCCAATATTTAATTGATACTTTGCTAAAATATTTGTCACACCTGAAATCACACCATATCGATCTTGATGAACGACGAGTATGGCTGGATATTCTCCTGATAATTTAAGCTTAAAGGAATTTAATTCCGTTATTTCAATCGTTCCACCACCGATCGAAATGCCTACGACATCGAGTTCTTTTTCATCATCAAACAAATGAATTCTGACTGTATTTGGATGGTCAGTCACTAGATTTTCAACAATAAACTCGATTTCGATTCCTGCTTGATCAGCTAATTGGATCGCCTGTGGAATTCGTTCATCAAAAGTATCAAAATCCAGTAAACCTCCAACAATAGCTACATCTGTTCCATGGCCTTTGTATGTTTTCGCAAACGAACCATATAAAGAAATTACTGCTTTTTTTGGTTCTTTTCCGAATAATGTTCTTGCGACACGACCAATTCGAGCTGCCCCAGCTGTATGTGAACTCGAAGGGCCTATCATAATTGGCCCGATAATATCAAAAGCTGATCTATATTTCATTTCTTTATCACCCTTTTGTAATTTATGCTACCTCTTGTACAGGTTGTGATTCCTCTTTAGTCAATTCAGCCAATGTACGGATCTTAAAGTTTTTGAAAATAATTGAACCTAGGAATCCGCTAAGCGCACCAACTGTCGCACAAATTAATGCTGTTATGGTTACTTTTAAAGGATCATTAAATCCGTACATAACCGCAAGCCCAGCAATCGGTGTTGCCGTCCCTGGTGCATTGTTAATTAATCCTGCCAGCGCAACAACAATACCTGCAGCTGCACCGCCGATAAAATTTGTTACATAAATCGGGATCGGATTTGCAGAAATAATATTTGCCTGTGTTAACGGTTCAATCGCAACAGAGATCGTTGTTCTTCTATTTCCAAATTTCAAACGATCAAATAAAACATAATTCATAAATGAAGAACCGAATACTGCCAACGCCCCAATTGCCATAGGTAGGCCTGTTAATCCGAGCATCGCAGTTAATGCCATTGAGCTTAAAGGTGCTGTTGCTACAACTGTGATAACTCCACCTAAAATAATCCCCATTAAAATTGGATTACTATTTGCTGTCTCAGAAATAATTCCTCCAATATTAAGCAAGGTTGCATCTACAACAGGACTCATATATTTAGCAATTAAACGTACAAGTGGTGCTGCAACAAGTATCGTTACAATTAGATCTAAACCGGCTGGCAATTTCTTTTCAATGATTTTCACTAGGAAGGCTACGAGATAGCCTGCAATAAAACCAGGTAATAAACCCATTCCTGCACAAGAAACGCCAAGTAATAAAGCATACACAGGAGAAACACCTAAAGCAAGAGCAACAAGTGCTGCAGCAGCAACTCCTCCCATACCTCCAGCAGCAGTTCCTACCTCACCAAGAAATTCAATGCCTAATAAATCTCCACCTACATATAATTGAAATGCTTCAACTAAAAAGGCTGCTACCGCTGCATTTGCAAGTGCTCCCATCGCTTTCATTCCTTTAGGAGCTTTGTAGCTGAATAATGTAAAGAAAGCTAAAACAAGTAATAATAAAACAGTACCTTTTAAAATTTCCATGTGTCTCTCTCCTCTATATTGTATTCTTACAATCTATATTTTTTAGTGAATTCGCTTATTTAAGGTTTAAATTTTTGCCTTTTCAGCTTCCCCAAGTTGATAGTCATTGATCATTCTTATTTTTTGAAGATAATTGTAGACTGTAAACTTTGAAACACCTAAGGCGTGTGCAACATATTCAGTGGCACCTTTAATCAAGAACGTTCCTTTTTTGTCAAGAATCCGGACACATTCAACTTTTTCTTCGATCGTCATACTTGAAGGAGCCTTTTTAAAGCTAAGAAGAACTTCATCTACCATGCCATGAATAACATCTTGAACAGTAGAATAAAAACTTTCTGTTGTTGTCTCATTCGTGTCAAAATGAATAAATTCCTCAATTTCACCACCGAACTGGACAAAAAGGCTAATATCGTAATTAATACAGAGAGCACCAATCGGCTTTTCCTCGTAATCTCGTAAAAAGACGGTTGACGACTTCATAATCTGACCTTTTGGGGTCTGGGTTTTATAATTAGGAATATCCTTAATTCCCTCTTCTGGTTTCGCTAATTCCTTTAGGACTAAATCGGTAATCGGTGATCCAATTTTTCTTCCCGTCACATTACCAGCTAAATAAATGAGTGATTTTTTTAAATCCTTAAAATCGTGAACAGCCACTTCACATCTTGTACCATACATTTTCACTAGCATATCGGCTGTCCGAATTGCCAAGTCAAAAATTGGTTTATTATGATCTCTCAAACTCAAACACTCCTTTACTCTGTAATCGCTTTCAGAAAGAATGAAAAATAAAAGGCCAGAAAACCTAACCACCTCTTATGTACAAAAGTATCTTAACATAATAATTACATGATTAAAATAAAATTTTAACAGTTATTAAAAATTTGTAAAATTCAATTAAAACAGCAATATTAATCTTAATATTCATAACAAACAAACTATTTAACACTTTTCACTTATACCCATTTACAAGAATGCGAGTGAATATTACTATTCTAAAAATACAATTATTCTTTATTACATTCTTTATTTCACAATTTAACTAATTTCTCTTATCCCTCATAAGTACCTATATATAACCTCGCAACTTAATTGAAATATTTATGGATACTAGTCTTTTGAGCGTAAAATAAAAAACAGCCTAAAATCAATGAGATTTTAGACTGTTTATATAAGTATGCACCCTACTTAAATCACTTCGTTTTTTCTCTGCAAATAACGATACAATATAACACTCGCTACCGAACAAAGCAAAGCACATAATCCGATAAAAATAAACCCTGCTTGAAATCCACGTGTTAAGCCGATTTCGGCCCCATGGAGGCTACTGAACCATTCCTTGAAAAAGTCGATTATCGCCCCGATCATAAAATTACCTAACACAACCGCAATTCCCATTAAGGTAACTGTAAATGAAATTGCAGCATCAATTCCATTGGGGTAGCGCTTTGCTAATAACGCCATGACTGTTGGATAGATCGGCGCGATCCCAATACCCGCCAAAGCAAATAACCATACTCCAGAGGATCCAATCAAAGTAGCAAGAATCGTCGCAATTCCTGCAATCGCAGAAAAAATGATAAGTGATGTCATAAACCCAATTTTATCTGTAATTACTCCTAATAAAAGTCTCCCTAGCATAAAGCAGAGAAAAAATACAGATAACATTGCTGATGATGCAGTTGAGCTCCAATGATAGGATTTTTCCAAGAAATTAACAAGCCAACCCGCCATTGATAACTCTGCAATTACCCCTAAAGAAAGAATGATAATAATGAACCAAGCAGCAGGATCCTTAATATACACTTTTAATGGAATCCTTTCTTCTACCGTTGCATTATTCTCTGGGAATTTACTAAAAATAGTCGGGATCATCGGAATAAGACATAAGGAAAGCATAAGGACATACATCCCACGCCACCCTAATTCACCTCCAAAAACATGCATCCCCATTAATCCAGTTGCCATAATTGGAGCAACAGTGGAGCTTAATCCATAGAAGAAATGTGATAGATTCATCATAAATCCTGTATTCTTCGTAAAAACACGCGCCGCTAAGATCGCTAACGCAATTTCAAGCATGCCATTTCCAATATACATAAAGAAATAAGAAAGTGAAAACGTAAAATAATGACTTGAATAATAAATAAATACTCCAGCTGCTGTCATAGAACCAAACGCCAATAGACTAGATAGTTTTATCCCATACCTTGATGTTAATACCCCAGTAAAACTACAAGCGAGTAAAAACCCGAGCGAGTTAAAAGCTAAAAGCATACCAATTTGTAATTCATCAATTGCAAAATCAGTTTGTATACGCGGAATTGCAGGACCCTTAATATTCTCTGAGAATCCGAAAACTAAATAACCAATAAATATTACTAGAAAAGGAAGGGGTATGTATTTTCTCTTAGGACGAACTTGTTGAACTGTTTCAATATTCATTTTATGTAGACCTGCCTAATAAGTGTTTTTTGTAAGCAATAAGATTATTCTGTGAGACAACACACTTATGTTTAAGTAGTCGCATTGTTTCATCCCTTCATCCAATATCTTACTATTTAATAGTATACTAGGAATCCTTGAAATTTGCTGAAGAAAATGAGTGTTTTAAAAAAATAGGGACAGTCCCCCACTGTTTTAAAGCTTTAAAGTGGTGAGGGACTGTCCCCAAAATCACAAAATCAATTAAACTTCTACTTTATTATTCACAAACTGTGGTAACATTTCACCGTGTGCTTCAATTAGTTCGTCACACATTGCGATGATGTCGTCCATGGATAGTTCTGCGCTTGTGTGCGGATCTAACATTGCTGCTTGGTATACATGCGCTCGTTTCCCTGTAATAGCTGCTTCGATTGTTAATAGCTGTGTATTGATATTTGTTCTATTTAGAGCTGCTAATTGCTCTGGTAGATTACCAATGTATGTTGGCATAATCCCGTTACGATCAACGACACATGGTACCTCTACAACCGCATTTTCTGGTAGATTACTAATTAAACGACCTGTATTTAGGAGATTTCCGCCAAATTTAAATGGGACATTTGTTTCCATTGCCTCGATGATGCGTGAGCCGTATTCATGTGAACGAGTATGGGTTAATTGACTGTTATTAACCATTTCTTCACGCATCGTTTCCCATCTCTCAATTTGAGAAACACAGCGACGTGGGTATTCATCAAGCGGAATATTGAATTTTTCAATTAACTCTGGATAGTTTTTCTTAATAAAATATGGGTGGTATTCTGCATTATGCTCGGACGACTCTGTGATGTAGTAGCCGAACTTATCCATTAATTCGTAACGTACCATATCATCATGCTTTGTTTTTTGTTTTTCCTTTGCACGACGTTTGATTTCTGGATAGAGATCCTTCCCGTCTCGTTTCACCTCTAATAACCACGCCATATGATTAATTCCTGCGATTCTCTCTTCAATTCCTTCATGGTCCATTTCTAAATCTCTAAACAAATGCTCAGTGCAGATTTGAACACTATGGCATAAGCCAATTGTTTTTACATTTGTATAACGGAGCATTGCTCCAGTTAGAGCCGCCATCGGATTTGTGTAATTTAAGAATAAAGCGTCTGGGCAAACCTCTTCGATATCCTTTGCAAAATCCAACATAACTGGAATTGTACGAAGTGCTCTAAAAATCCCACCAATACCCGTTGTGTCAGCAATTGTTTGCTGCAAGCCGTATTTTTTAGGAATTTCAAAATCGATTACTGTACTCGGTTTATAGCCACCAACTTGGATTGCATTGATCACATATTTCGCTTCTCGTAACGCTTCTTTACGATCAGAGTAGGATTTAATCGTGATGTTGCTGTTGTAATTATTCTTTAAATTATTTAACATATTTTCTGAATCTTTTAAACGCTGCTCATCGATATCGAAAAGGGCAAATTCAAAGCCTGCTAATGCAGGAACAAACAT
Source organism: Metabacillus sp. KUDC1714 (assembly GCF_014217835.1). Lineage (NCBI taxonomy): Bacteria > Bacillati > Bacillota > Bacilli > Caryophanales > Bacillaceae > Metabacillus > Metabacillus elymi. The sequence goes on along the minus strand of NZ_CP055263.1, from coordinate 3,760,525 downwards.
ACAATCTCCTAATACATTTTTTGCAAAAACTGTGCTACCTGCGCCGATAAAAGTAATTTTTGACAATGCTCATCTTCCTTCCATTTTTCATTTTACATTCTTATTGATAAATCTCCCGCTTTTGGTGTATCTTGTTTAATGCAATTTTCGCGTTCCAAGTTAACCAGAAAGCAATAGTGCTTCCAAAGAAGAAGATAAATAACCCAGCGAACTTTGCAAAAACAACAAATATTGTGAAACACCCGGCTGCCATTATCACACTATGTAGGATTCGTGTGATACTAATAAACAAGACATTCTTAAAAAATTCTCCAAGTGGTATTTTCATTTGGACAAAAAGTGGAAACAAAAATGCGAGAATCATTACATATAAAAACGCTACAGTTAGCATGAGATATCTTAAGATGTAAAAGATTGTTCCATCTTTTTGAAAGAAGAATTGAAGATCAAAATAAAGTAAAACGGCTATTCCTACTACAATCGCTCCTATTATTTCAGATCTTACAAATTCTTCTTTGAATTTAGTGAAAAATGTCTTAAAGACGGGAAAATCTTTGTTTCCGTTTAACCATTCTTTTGCAATATAAAACATTGAAGTAGTGGAAGGGAATAGTCCAAAAACAACCAAACCTGCAACAGTAAACAGTACCCACAAAGCATTTAAGTAGAGTAAACGATAGATCCAATCAAAAAATAACATTAATTTATTCACACGAACCACCCCGTTCCACTTTTGTTCTTTTTAACCCTTCGAACCAGTTAAAGCGATACCTTCAATGATTTGTTTCTGTGCAATGATATACACAACAATTACTGGAATAATAGAAATTGTCGTTCCTGCCATCATAAGTGACCAATCTGTAAAGTAAAGACCTTTAAACGTGTTTAATAATAAAGGTACAGTAAACTTTTCAGGTGTTGACAGGTAAATTAATGGTTCTAAGAAGCCATTCCATATACCCATGAATGAAAAAATACCGAATGCTGCTAATGCTGGTCGAATTAATGGTAATATAACACTCCAGTAAATCCGTAATGGATTTGCTCCATCAAGCACAGCTGCTTCCTCTAATTCATTTGGAATCCCTCTAATAAATTGTCGTAATAAAAACACTCCAAATGCATTAAATAAACCAGCAGGAACGATGATCGCTAAGTGAGTATCAATCCATCCGAGCTTATCCATGATCAAATAAAGCGGAACCATTGTAACCTGCTTAGGAATCATCATTGTTGCTAGAAACAAAATGAACAAAACATTAGAGCCGTAAAAACGGATTTTTGCAAATGCATATGCAGCCATAGAGCATGTTAGAATATTAAGAAAGACGACTAATCCTGTTATATAAAAGCTATTAAAATATGCTTTTCCAAATGGCATCGCAGTTAATGAGTTAGGATAATTTTGAAATGTTACTGGATCTGGAAGCCATTTTGGTGGTACAAGGAAAATTTGTGACATATCCTTAAGAGAACTACTTATTGTCCACAAAAATGGAGCTACCATCAAAAATGCCCCGAAAATTAACACAATATGAAGCAAAATTCTTGTTGGTTTTATTTTCTTCCCTAGCTTTATCGATACTTGTTGATTTGGGATCGTTTTCGTTTGAGCATCACTGATCTTCATAATGAACCCACCTTTGCGACATCTTAAACTGGATTAATGTGAAAATTAAGATAATAACAAAAAGAATCATCGCAGCTGCAGAGCTTACACCCATTTTGAAGTCTACAAATGCAGCTTCATAAATATGATAGACAAATGTGTAGCTCGATTTTGCCGGTCCACCACTTGTCATGACGAAAGCTTGGTCAAACACCTGGAACGAAGAAATGATCGCCATGATTGTAATAAAGAAAGTGGTTGGTGATAATAAAGGTAATGTAATATGGCGGAATTGCTGCCACTTATTTGCACCATCAATATCTGCCGCTTCGTAATAGGACCTTGAAATTCCTTGAAGACCAGCTAAGAAAATAACCATATTATGACCTAATCCCCACCATATACTTAATATGGCAATTGAAGGCATCACCCATTTTGTATCCGTTAACCACATCGGTCCATCGATTCCAATGTTAGCTAAAACTTGGTTCAAAATTCCGAAATCACCGTTTAAAATCCACATCCAAATCACACCGATTGATACTGAGCTTGTTACAACAGGCATGAAATAGAACAGGCGATAAAAATCCTTCCCTTTAATTTTGTTTAGGGCAATCGCGACGGCTAAAGAGATCCCAATACTAAATGGAATAACTAAAATCGTATAATAAGCTGTATTTACTAATGCCTTCCAAAAATCAGGTTCTGTGAATTGATCAATATAGTTTGCGAGACCAATGAATTCTTTTGCACCAAACCCATCCCATTTCATAAAGCTTAGAGCTAATGTAAAAAGAACTGGAATTAAAGAGAATGCTAGTAAACCAATTAATTGCGGAGCTAAAAACGTATAACCCCAAAGATTTTGACGTTTTCCCAATGATTTCACCTTCTTCTGTAATAGATGCGGTGGAGAAAGGCGCCTATTTAAACATCGATCTCCACCTATTTACCTGAATTAGTTACTCACCTTTATGCTCAGCAATCATTGTGTTTGCTTTTTCAGCTAATTTTGTCACTGTTGTTTGCGCATCATCTTTTCCAAGATACATTAAGTCCATAATGTCATTTACCTCTTTATCTAATCCTGGAATTGTCGATTGGATAGCATTTGCAAAACCTTGTTCACGCGCTTGAATGATTACGTCAACATGTTCAGGAACCTTCGAATCTGTTACAGCTTCGTCAATACCACCAATTGATGGAATCGCATTACCTACACCAGCTAGACGCATTTCTTGGCCAACTTTAGATGTATAGTATGTTACGAACTTCATTGCTTCTTCTTTATGCTTTGAATCATTGTTTGCAGCAAGATAAGCAGTTGGGATACCTACTGGCTCAGTTTTATTTTCAGTGTTTGATGGCCAAGAAATATAATCCCACTCTAACGATTTGTTTTCATTGAATAAAGGAGTAAACCATCTACCTGCAGCTACCATACCAACTTGTCCAGACATAAACATTGCCTCTGCCCCCTGTCCTTTTGGTAGGGACCCAGTATACGTAAAGTTTTTATCTTTTACCATTTTTGCAAGGAATTCCATTGCTTCCATACCTTTTTCATTTTGATCTAATACAAATTCGCCTGTTTCCTTATTGTAAATTTCTCCACCATTTGCCCAGATCCAGCTAAATAATGAAGCCCATCCATTATCAGCGATAAATCCATATTTTCCGCCTTCACGTAACTGACTTGTTACTTCTTCCATTGCTGCGAAATTCCATTCACCTGCATCGAAATATTCTTGTGGAGATTTAATACCTAATTCTGAAAGTAATTTTTTGTTGTAGTAGAGTAACATTGGATTACAATCAACTGTAATCCCATAAATTTCGTCATCCTTTTTTGCGGCACCCCATAAACCTTCAGCAAATTCATCAGGTTTTGCATAGCTTTCAGAGCTATTCATGAATTCACCAAGTGGAGCAAGTTTACCAGTTTCAATGATTTTTGAAATATCACCGTCACCGACGTAGAAAACATCTGGAGCTTGACTACCTTGAAGTTGTGTTTGTAATTTTTGAATGTAACCATCACTTGGGATTGGTACAAGTTTTACCTTGATATTTGGGTTTTCTTTCATAAAGCCATCAACAGCTTTTTGATATACTTTGATTTCAGCTGGATTTCCCCAAGCAGAAAACGTTAAATTAACTGTTTCACCTGAATCCTTTGAATCGGAACCTGTCGAACTTGAACTACTAGAATCACTACAACCTTGTAGAACTGGTACCATTACTAGCAATAAAGCAAGAAATAAAAATGCAAGTTTCGTTTTCTTCATACATTTCCCCCCAATTTAAATTCAATATAGCATTCGATTCAATCTAATGTTAAATAACTATAGTGTGAAACAGAAACGTTACCTGTTCATTGCTTACTCCTTGTATGTACATCACCACCTTAAATTCGTTCCCCACAGAGTTGCTGAAGAAGAAGATTTCAGAAATATAAAGCAGAAGGACGAAAAATAATCAAAATGGAGAACAGCCCCCATCGCGTTAATTCTACCAAATTGATTTTCTCGTATTCTATGACCACTTGATCTCTTTTTTCTGTTGACAGGATCCCCCTTGCTTACTAGTAAAATGACACTTTTTCAACGCCAAACATCACCTCCTAAAAAGGCTCTAATGTTACTTTCCTATTTTAGCCCTGAGCTATCACGAACGATTAACTTAGTCGGGACCGTTACTTTAAGTGGTAATTCACGACCAGCGATGCGATCTAATAGCAATTGAATACTTGTCCGTCCCATTTGCTCGGTATAAACCTTAACTGTTGTTAATGGCGTGCTTGCAAATCTCGCCATTTGAACATCATTAAAGCTTGCAATCGCGATTTCCTCAGGAACTTTCAAGTTTGCCTCACGCAAAGCACGCATAGCCCCAATTGACATAGAATCACTCCCTATAAAAAACGCTTCAGGAAGATTTCCCTTTTTAATGATCGTTTTCATTAACTCGTATCCATGTGTCATTGTATATTCGCCAATAAAAACGTGATCTTCGTTGTAAAGCCCTTCTGATTTCAATATTTTCACAAAAGTCGTATGACGCTTATCCTCAATTACCTGATTCTTAAATCTCTCTTTCCCGCCGATATAACCAATTTTTTTATATCCTTGGTCTAATAAGTGTTTTAATGCGCTGGTAGTCGCTTTTTCGAAATCAATGACAACCGAATCAAACTTATCCTCATCAGGAGAACAATTAACAAATACAATATTGTCTGAACATTTTCTTACTAAGTGCATCACATTAATATCTATACTACCAATCACAATCAACCCATCAATGTCGTCAATGATCTGCTCTTGATGGTCATCAGATAAACGCATGACCTTGTTGGTGAAAATCCCTCTATTGAGACACTCACTCTCAACACCTTGCCTAATGGAAGTTAAATAAGGATCATCTACACCATCTTCTTGTTCCTCAAGGGTATGTGGTAAAAAAATTCCAATCCGTGGGCTATTTGATTGTGTAAGCTTTTGTTCAGTCTTTCGCTTCCTTACCGTTTTATAACCTAATTGCTTTGCGACCTCTAAAATCCGATCCCTTGTTTCAGGAGTTACCGATATCGTAGGATCATTGTTTAATACCCTTGATACCGTTGAACTCGAGACATTCGCATTTGCTGCAATATCTTTGATCGTTGCCATATTTTGAATTACCTCACTACATTTGAATTATTTAAAGGCAATGCCATGTATTTTTTCACCAAATATTTACTTTATATTTAAAGGTTATCAAATTATTAAAGCGCTTTCAACATATTTTTTTATAATTTTAATAATTAATTTACCGTAATACAACAAAGGTTTATAGTAATATATTTAATATTATAAGAATAATTACAAAAAACATTAGTAAACTTTTTCTAAAATTACCTCACCTAATTTTCCATACCACGTAAGAAATGGCAATCCATTAATTTACTAAAGTTTTCCCTTTTAGTTAATTTTTCTATTTTAAGAAAACAAATAGTTAATGTTTATCCTATAATTAAAAAACGGCATTGCTCTAAAAAGCAACACCGTAAAGCACAACCTTCATTTAATTATCAGAGCTATCATAAAGCTCAAATGCTCGTAAAGTCTTTTTCATTTTCACTTGCTCTTTTTCCTCATTGTCTTTTTTTCGCTTGTTCATTTCCTTATGCTCGTTAACATGTTCATCTCTTGAAATCCATGCTTTGAAGGCAGCTTGTGATTCCCATTTTGATACATAGACAAATTCAACTGTGTCTTTGTTTTCTCTACGCCAGCATTCAAAGGAAAGGATTCCTTTCGCCTCCTCTATCTGTGCTTTGTCTTTTTTACGCTTATTTACAAGACGCTCCTCGTACGCTTTTTCAATTTCAAAGGTTGCTGTGTTTACAAACATTTGTATCATCCTTTCAAATTATATATTGTAGTTTGTCATTTACTTGTTTTGCAAAATAATTTCTTGTTCGTTAGTAAATATGCTTATTTTTCGGTCGTAAATCCATATTTGTTATTAATCTAAATACTAAGCTGATTTGCGTAAAGATCATAATAAAATCCACGTTGTTTTAATAAATCTGCATGATTTCCTTGCTCAATTAATTCCCCATCTTTAATGACTAAAATTTGATCCGCACGCTCGATTGTTCTCAATCGATGAGCAATAACAAAGCTGGTTTTTCCTTTTGTTAGATTGCGAAGTCCCTTTTGAATTTCAACCTCAGTTCGCGTATCGATATTAGATGTTGCCTCATCTAGAATTAGAATATCGGCATCTGCTAGGATTGCTCTTGCGATTGATAGCAGTTGTTTTTGCCCTTGACTTATATTGGATCCACCAGCAGTAATCATTGTGTGGTATTGCGCTGGCAAATGCTTAATAAACCCATGAGCAGATGCTGTTTTGGCAGCTTGAATAATTTCTTCATCGGTTGCATCAAGTCTGCCATAACGGATATTTTCCATGACTGTTCCAGAAAATAAATACGGATCCTGTAGCACAATTCCGATTCTTTTTCGTAAATCTCTTAGTTTATAATCCCTACTATTTTTGCCGTCTATAAGAATTTCACCTGAATCGTTATCGTAAAAACGCATAAGTAAATTAATGATCGTTGTTTTCCCAGAGCCAGTTGGCCCGACTAAGGCTATCATCTCACCGGCACTAGCTGAAAAATCAATATTTTTAAGAATCTTTTTTTCATTGTCGTAGCTAAATTCAACATCCGAAAACTCGATATCCCCTAGAAACTTGCTTATAGAGATAGCATTTTTTTTATCTTTTAAGTCAGGCACTTCATCCATCGTTTCAAAAACACGTTCAGCTCCAGCTAGTGCTGCTTGAATCGCATTAAGTAAGGTTGACATCTGGTTAATCGGTCTTGAAAATTGCCGTGAATACGTTACAAATGAAGCAATGATTCCAACGGTTGTCATTCCTTTTAACGCCATAATCGCTCCCACACCAATCACTAGCCCTAAACCTAAGTTGCTGAGAAAGTTATTTGACGGACCAAGAAATCCTGAGAACATGTCCGCGCGCATCGCAGATTGACGTAGTCGTTCATTGACCACATGAAATTCAGAAAACGTATCATCCTCCTTACCGAACAGCGTAATAACCTCTCCACCACTAATTGATTCTTCAATAAATCCATTTAGTTCCCCCATATCCTTTTGTCGTTTTGAAAAGTTCTTCCGACTTATACTAACGATTTTTTTCGTCACAAAAAGCATCAGGGGAATTGTTATAAAGGATACAATTGCTAAGACCCAGTTCAAGGAAAACATAGCAATCGTCACACCTATAACAGTTAAAATCGATGAAATGATCTGGATGACGCTTTGACTTAGCGCTTGATTAAGGCTTTCAATATCATTCGTGAATCGACTCATTAGATCCCCATGCTTATGGCGATCGAAAAAATGTAAGGATAGTGTCTGAAGCTTTGTAAACAAATCCTCACGAAGGGAACCTATCGTTTTTAATGAAACATTAACCATTATATAGGCCTGTAGCCAAGTAAAAAGGGATGTAAAAAAATAAATCCCAAGCAGTAGACCAGCCATTCTGATCGTACCAGACACATCCTTGGGAATAATATAGTGGTCAATGATCACCCCAATATAATATGGACCTAGTAAACTTAATAAAGAAGAAAGGATGACAAATAGTGTTGATAACAACAAACCAGTCTTTTGTCTCTCCATATAGTTCCAAATTCGAAGCAAGGTCCCCTTCGGATCCTTTGTTTTAACCGGTGGACCAGGTATTCTTCCTTTTGGACCTCCCCCACCTGTTAATTGCTGCATTTTGGTTACACTATTGGTTTGATTACTCAACAACTACCCCTCCTTTCTCAGCTTGTGTATTGTAAATTTCTTGGTATAAAGGACAGTTCTCAAGCAGTTGTTGATGTGTCCCATTGCCAATAATTTCTCCATCATCCATGACAAGAATTTTATCTGCTTTAATAATCGATGAAATCTTCGAAGCAATCACAAATGTGGTTGTGTTATGAAAATCAGATTCCAAGGCTTGTAGAATGGTTGCCTCTGATCGAGCATCAACTGCTGATGTAGCATCATCTAAAATTAGGATTGATGGTTTTCTAATAAAGGCTCTCGCAATCGATAATCGTTGCTTTTGACCTCCTGACAGGTTTGTCGCTCCTTGGGTTAGTTGATGGGCATATTTGTCCTCAAACCCCTCGATAAACTCTGTAGCACAAGCATGTTTAGCTGCATTTTTAAGCTCTTCATTAGTTGCTGAAGTTTTACCATATTTAAGATTGGTTTCGATACTACCAGAAAATAAGATCGGCTTTTGTGTAATATAGCCAATCGACGAACGAAGGGATTCTAGATTGAGATTCTTCAGATTAACGCCATCAATGAGAATTTCTCCTTGGCCAACATCGTACAATCTTGGCAAAAGCTTTGCTAGCGTCGTTTTCCCACTTCCCGTTGGTCCAATTATGCCAATTTTTTCTCCTTTGGCGACAGTAAATGAGAGGTGTTTTAGCACGTGTTCACCATTTTTACTATAGGAAAAAGATACATCCTTAAACTCTATATCTCCCTCAACAGAAGTAACCTGCCGCAAATCTTCGAACCTTTCAATCTCATTTTTTGTTTCTAATACCTGTTGGATCCTGTCGGCTGATGGAAATGCGCGCATTAATTGCATAAGAACCATACTGCTCGACATTAACGCCATTAATATAATATTTAAATAGTTGATAAATGCAAGAATCATCCCAACCTGGATTGATCCTTCTTCCACACGTATCACTCCAAGTATGAGTGCAATAACAATTCCACAATTAATCACAAACAATAAAATCGGCATCAGGATCGTAATAATCTGATCAGCTGTCATCGTCGTTTTCGTTAACGAATCATTTACCTTCTTAAACAGGCCAATCTCATAATCCTTACGCACAAACGCTTTTACAACTCTTATCCCAGCAATGCTTTCCTGTAGTTTCGTATTTAGCTGGTCGATTCCTTCTTGTACTCGTTTAAACCATACACCTGCTTTTCTTGACAGAACAATAATGAAAAATAACAAAATAGGGATTAGGAAAAATAAAAGCGGAAACAGCTCTCTAGCCTGAAAAAAGACAATAATAATGCTACCGATAAAAAGAAGCGGACCTCTTACAAATACTCGCAATGTCATCATTAACGCTGTTTGAACCAATGAAATATCACTTGTCACGATCGTAATTAGTTTTCCAGCGCCAAACGAGTCACAATTTCCACTTGAAAAATCTTCTACCTTTTTAAACACATCACGCCTTATATCTGTTGCAAAATTCACGGCTGCTTTTGTACTGTAAATCGTACATCCTACCCCACCAGCTAGCCCAATAATTGCAGCAGCAATCATAAATAGTCCCATTTGTACGACATATGTCATATCATCATTTGCTATCCCGTTATCTATTATTTTTTGCATAATCAATGGTTGTAAGAGATCCATCGTTACCTCTAACGCCATTAATAACGGTGCAAGTACAATAAAAAACTTATAGGGCTCTGTGTATAATAACAACTTCCTAATGGATTTCATTTATCAAACTCCTATCTGTACTTGGTTATTTCCTTCCCTGCTTTTCAGACCAGTTAATCAACTCATTCCGTCCATTTTTAATAATTGACACAAGCTCAAGTGCAAGTGACGGATCATGCAATACATTCTTCATCGCAAACTGGAACTCTAATTGGAACTTCTCCATCTCTTCCCGTACTAATGCCGCTTCCTTTGATTGCTTCCACATTAAACGGACGCGCCATTCCTCCCAAAAAACATCATCCTCATCATGAATAATGTCTGAAAGAAACTCCACACCGACATTATTTAAGGTGTACACTTTTTTGTCCGCTTGCTCATCAACTGAAATCAAGTCTTTATCAAGCAAATCTTGTAAAGCAGGATAGATCGTCCCAGCACTAGGAGTATACAAACCATCACTTCTCTCTTCCAATAGCTTCATTACCTGATACCCATGTCTTGGCTCTTCCTTAAGAAGCTGGAGGATTGCTAGTTGAATAAGACCTCTTCGTTTTGAGAATTTTGTTTTAATTTTTTCTCTTAAGTGTGGAGGCTTTTCATAGAGGTGGCGGGCTTTTTTTAAACCTTTTTCTGAAAGTGATAACATCCCTTCCTTGCTGCGGAGCAATTCTTCATTAAGCAAATGATCAATTACATGATTCACATTTTGAATTTCGTCACTAAGAATATGTAGCAATTCCATCCTATTCATGTCTTTGCGGCTTATATGAGTAAGAATGGTGAGAATATCTTGTTTTTTAAAGACTGTCATACGAAACCTCCAATACATTTTTATCTATTACGATTAATATTAATCGATATATAGAATATTCACAATAAATATATCGATTATTTTTTTCGATATAAAAACATTGTTAATAAGGTTACTTAAAAATCTTATTTCTATAAGAAAAAAAACGACAGCGTATAACTACGCTGCCGTTTGGCTTATTAAATGTTTAATCTACTCTAACGGGAATGGAAAAGTACGCTACAAAAGCTATATGCAATAGATAAATCCTTCTCTGCGGGAGAATGGAGGATTTGATGATCGCTTTTTGCCCCAAGCAATCGTTTGTCTAATCCATCTACTTTCATAATTGATATCATGTTACAATTAACGAACAATAGAATCGGTTTTCTCAAGGGTGTCGGCACACTCCTAGTAAAGGGGGTGAGGCCGTTTGACGACTTTTGAATCTTTGATGTTTGCGGTTGCGTTTGCTAGTCTAATCGTAGCGATCCTATCATTTGACTCAAAAAAATAATCCACCCTTGAGTTAGCGGCTCAGGTGGATTATTTTTTTTCTACCTTATTGGCCGACTCCTTTATAGGAACCGACTATTGTAGACCGTTGGTGTTACAGCACCAGCGGTCTTGTTTAGTTAAGGGTAAGTATTTATTATATTATACTTAACTTTTATTGGAAATGACAATGATAAATAATTTATGCTTCAGTGTTTTTTACTTATTCATCTATTTATTAAAAATCCGTTAAGGTTTAAAGGAAGGGGGAATACGAAGCCACTCATGTTGTTCCAGATATCGTTTTACTTTTAAGCCATATATAGTTTTTCTCATTATTATTTTCATAAAGATCACACCGACATCCGACCGAATTGATTCTGTAAGTCCTCTTGACGCATAGTTAACACCCATTGCCAAATTATATGACATTAAATTAGCAATTTCTTCGTCATTTAATTTAGCACCCTCTGGAATTTTCTGATATTCGAAAGTAGGCTTTTCCGGAGTTGATTGTGGTAAAGGAACTCCTTCCTTCTTTAGAAACTCGGCAATTTCCTTTTTAATAGGAATATGTAAATTTTCTTTTACATCTTTTAATATTAGCTTTAATTCTTCATCCTGAGAAAGATTATAGCCAATTTCTTCATTCCTCATCGTCGTTTCAGTACCTAGTAGAAAAAACCAAAGATTGGTTACCTCCATTACATTCAATGGCTTCTTTTCATCATCCATAAATGGTTCAAATGCATCATGAATTATTTCAAATAAGTTCACGTCTATTTATCCCACCAAACATAAGATGTAATTTGTTCTAATCATATGGTTTCCAATAGACATAAAAAAATGCTACTTACTGAAATATTTTTCGAAAAGCTTTTCCGCTGTTCGAGTAGCAAGTGCCTGTGTTGTAAGGGTTGGGTTCGCCCCACCTATGCTATTAAAATGTACACTGTTATCAGCAATGTATAATCTTTTTACCTGATATGATTCACAATTCTGGTCAACAACAAAGCCCATTCTCATTGTGCTTTCCAAATGGATCATAACACCTGAAGGCCAATTAGATCTAATTATTTTTTTTGCCCCTGCTTTACGTAGAATATTAGCCGCCATCTTAGCCAATTCACTCTGTCTCTTAATTGATCGTTTTGTAGGTTTATATTGTACGATAGGAATAGGTCCATGTTCATCACTAATAAACGGATCGACCGTAACTCCATTTCGTTGATCCACTTCATCATCTGTACATAATACGATACTTAACGTTTTACGATAGTTTGTCATTAATTCTTTCAATTCATAACCAATAATTCGCCCCTGTGAGTCCTCATGCCTATTTGGTATAGTAGGATGTAAAATATTGTATCCAGATTCACTCATCCCATAAAAAGAAGCAGTTAAGCCTGGACTCATTCCAACGGTCTGCAATGAACCTAGTCCAGGATAATCTAGCCTTGCACCGCAAGTGTGTCCAACAAAGGGATCAATAGTTTCGCATCCTAAAATTAAATTCAAGTCTTTCTCATCAAATATTCCCGTTAACCAGTCCATGTAATGATTAACCAAGCCTTTTCCTACCCATGGATTCTTAGGCAACCCTGAATTTAACCATAGACGAGGACTTTCAATGCTCCCTGCTGCCATTACAACAGCATCTGCCAGTAATTCTTCCTGCTCTCCAGTCCAAACATCTCGAACAATTACTCCTATGGCACTTGAGTCTGAAGAAGCTTTATTTTCAGTTATGATTTTTATCGTAAACGCATTCGGTCTTATTTTGACATTACCGGTCCTTAATGCAAGCGGAATGTAGCTCACATTTGTTGAACGCTTTGCAATTTTATCCATTGAAGGTCCATGCGGACAACCATTTATACAATGCCCTGCAAGTGTACAGCCCTCCAATAATGATAACTGTTCAAGTGGAATAGTAGGATTAGTAAGATTCTTATTAGGAGGCAATATAGCGTTAGGCTGCGGACGAAACCCAGGGGTTGTTACATTTAGAGTAGGAATCAGCTCCCAGCCAGCCTGTTTCGCCCCAAAGTAGAATAAGTCTTCTTTTGCAGTTGTTGGCGCAAAATTAACAGGTAAAATAGCTTCAACCTTTTCATAATATGGAACCAATTCTTGATACGAAAGAGGCCATACATGATCAACTGCTTCTGGAAACGCACGAGGAGAATTGGCTGTATATGTTTGTGTTGTTCCCCCTATACCAGAATTTTGCCAAATTAGCGCTTTTTGATTCGTTTTCCGGAACCACTGTGGAAGACTGCGATTTGCTGGTCCCCAGCGTAATCTACCAAAAACCAAATCATTCATGTTTGCTTCATACTTGTTAAATAATTGTCTGTACAGGCTTATATCTAAATCATTATAGTGAGAGCTAAATTTGGCTCCTGGCTGTTGATTAGGGTGTGGCCATTTTTTGTTACCATACCATGGACCTGCTTCCAGAACTAGAACGTTTAATCCCATCTCTCCAAGTTCCTTCGCGATAACTGCACCTCCACCGCCTGCTCCAATCACAATCACATCCTGATCAGCCATTATGGTCACTCCTTTTGTGCGGATATTTTAATAAAAATCCTCGTAAGTCACGATATCCAAATGCTACCCCTGGATAGTTTGATTGACACCAACCGATTGGAAAATACTCTAATCGTCTATTATCAGGCGGTAAAAAACGGGTTGTTCCATAAGCCGTCCATTCTGAATAATAACCAAATAGGGTGAGTTGGTTTAGCACATCCATCATATTACGAATAAGTCCAGGGTTATTCGTATAAGGTGTTGGCAAACTTGCAAGATTAATGTCAAGGCAATCTAATAAGGTAATAACACGCAATCTATCACTTCTCGATAGATAAGTAAACGGAGTCCTTTTCGTAAACACCCTCATGTCTAGAGGACATTTTGCCTGCCCTGACTGAATTAAATAAGCAGCTGCAGTATTCAGCAAACGCGCTGTAGCAGTTGACATTGAAGAATTATTTAAGTTTAGCTGTTCCTCTGTTGTATAAGCCAATGAATGATCAAGTGTCCATATAACATATTCATATACTTTTACAAGCACTGCATCTTCTACTTGAACGGCTCCTCTTGTTGAAGCTATGTATTCTATAGGTTGAATAATCATCTGAACAAGTGCACGGAAAGTAGTCCTTGTCTGAAGGTCAAGAATTCCAATGTTGTCTCCGGTTCGCAAAAGCTATCCTCCTTTAGGGTATGTTCCCTTCCTCTTAATCTTATTTTGCGTTTATTTTTCTATGTCTAGAAGTTATTTTTTAACGTAGAAATTATAAGATACCTACGCTTAATCCGCATATTCGCATTCAACTTGAAATGGTCTTAGTCACTTTATTCTTTTATTCCCAAGTGCAAGCTCAACCTTACAAATTAGAATTTAGATACATATTCCCACAAATAATAGGTGAATTTAAATATATTAATTAATCTTAATGAAGCAAATGAAGAGTAGCGTTATTAATTTTTGGAGGTTTTTTCGTGGAAAATATCAATCATAATGTTGAACTTACTTCAGCAGAAATAGCAAATCTTTGGACTCAATATATGAATGATTCTTTATCAATTTGTATTCTTTATCATTCTATTGATAAGGCACAAGATGAAGATATAAAGGAAGTACTCAAATTTGCTCTTAAGATAGCTGAAAACCATATTGACAAAATTAAGGAATTTCTGAAACAAGAGAATTTTCCCGTTCCAAAGGGTTTCACCAAAGAAGAAGATGTTAACCTTAATGCCCCTCCTCTATTTACAGATACCTTTATGTTAGTATATATGCACGTGATGACATTACTAGGTTTAACTGGCTATGCTGGTGCTGTAGGCACTTCTTCCCGCAAAGACCAAATAGCCTATTTCATTCAATGTAATAAAGAAACAATGGAGTTATACGAACGGACCATAGATGTTATGCTGAATAAAGGCATTTACAGTAAACCCCCGCGTATTAATACACCAAATCAAATTGACTTTGTAGATCATCAACGATATTTATCGGGGTGGTTTGGGAAAAAACGTCCCTTAAATGCCATAGAAATTAGTGGGATTAATTTTAACATGCTAAAGATTATCGCTAAGGTTGTTTTAGAAATTGGCTTTGGACAGGCCTGTCAATCAAAAGAAGTTAAAAAGTATTTCCAAAGAGGAAAAGATATTTGTGAAAAACAGTTCAGTATTCTTAGTTCCACTTTAACGAAAGATAATTTAGCATCTCCAGCTTCATGGGTATCTGAGGTAACAAATTCAACTGTTCCGCCCTATTCAGATAAACTAATGTTAAATCATATTGTCATCTTAGTATCCTCAGCGGTCGGATATTTTGGAGCTGGGGTATCTGTTTCTCAAAGAAGAGACCTTGCTTTTGAATACACACGTCTTATGGCTGAGGTAGGGTTATATGCTGAAGATGGAGCAGAACTATTAATAAGTAACGGATGGTTGGAACAACCACCTTTAGCTTCTAACCGAGAAAATTTGGCGGAGCATAAATAATTATTTACACAAAATCCTATGTTAATCTTTTAGATTGAAGATCTTTTTTTAATAAGGTTCGTTAAAACAGTTGCTTTCTTCATTATAAACTGTCAAGATAGTGAAGATAAAATACTTTTAAAGAACTCGTAGGTGATTAACATTATCGAAATTAAAACATCCCCACTCAGTGATGGGGAATTCAATAGAGGAGTATTTGCAACGACTGATATAGCAAAAGGTACTCTTCTTCATGAAGCACCCGTCATTTCTTATCCAAATGAGCAGCATGTTCATATCGAAAAAACGCTACTTGACGATTATGCGTTTGAATATGGACTAAACCACACTGCGATATTATTAGGCTATGGTATGCTATTTAATCATTCGTATGAGCCTAATGCTACTTATGATATCAATTTTAAAAACCATACATTTGATTTCTTTGCATACAAAGATATAAAAGCTGGGGAAGAGATTCTTATTAACTACAATGGTGAAGTTGATGACAACGAACCACTATGGTTCAATAAAGATGAGATTGCAAATGACAAGGATGAAACAAAAGACTGATTATTACCCTTTTACTCTTAAATTCTAATAGTACACCACCATAGCGAATTAGACCCACTTCTAAAGTTTTAATTCGTATAATCACTTAAGTAGCCTCTTGGCATTAATTCGTCCATTTTCATGCAAGATCTTAGGACAATAACCAAGAGGCTTTTGTATATACAAATAACTCTAACTTCTCCGTTTTTCATGCATGTACTTCATCCACTTCTTCAGCTTATAACTACAAATAAAATACCCTACACTAGCGATAAAAGATACTCCAATTGATAGCTTCAATATAAGGGGATGTATGGTATAGATACCTGCAGCAATTCCGATGAAGCCAAATATAGTTAATTGGAATAACTGTTTTTTATGATTTTCATAGATAATGAATTGAAATTGTCTTCTTTGCTCGATTTCCTTTATTTGTTCTAATTTTTTAGGAGCATCTAAAAACTCTGTAACAGAATGAAACAGCTTAAATATCGGCTGTGATTGAAGCCATTGCCAAACAAATGACCATTTATTATTCCCTTGTTTATTCAACCACTCCATAAAAACGGGTTTCATTAAATCAATAAGCTCCTCCTCTGGTGCCAAATTGAGGAGTATGCCTTCTATCGTTACAAAAGAGCGACCTAAAAAGACAAATCTAGTTGGCACCTGAATGGGTAGGGCTTGAATCATATCATTCATTTCCAATTTTAATGCAATAACATCCATTTCTTTTAACTGGTCAGGATGAAAGGACATAAATTCAGCTAGTAGCTTCTCGATCGTTCTTGATTCAGCGCCAGGGAGCAAAAATCCTAAATGAAACAAGCAATCTACAGCTTTTGTATAATTTTTACTAAGAAAGCTTTCAATTAAACCTTGAAAATAAGTAGCATCCTTTTTGGTAATTTCCCCTACCATTCCGAAATCAAGTAAGATGATTTTTCCTTCCTTTGAAACGAGTATATTTCCTGGATGTGGGTCAGCATGGAATGTACCAGGTTCAAGCCATTGTGGAAGGAATACTTGGAGGAGTCGCCCAGCCAATTCTTGACGGCTAACTTCTAACTGATCTAAAGCCTCCTCATTTGTGAGCCTTATTCCTTCAACCCATTCCATCACCAGTACCTTTGAAGTACTGAGTTCCGAATACACTGAAGGAACCTGTACTACTTCCATATCCTTAAATCTTTCGCTAAAAAAGAGCAGGGCTTTTAGCTCCTTCGTAAAATCAAGTTCTCGTTCAATCACTTGTTTTAGTTCCTTAAACAGGACTTTAAAATTAATAAATCCTTTTGGAATAGGAACAAAGTGATCAGCAAACCAAATGATGATACCCAAAGTCCGGAAATCAGTTTGCACAATTGACTGTATATTAGGACGTTGAACTTTAATAGCAACTTCTGTACCATCTTTCAAAATACCTTTATAGACTTCTCCTATCGACGCTGAGGCAATTGCAGTTTTTTCAATTAATAGAAAGTGTTGATCAAGTGAACTCCCCCATTCCTTTTCTAAAATCATCTGAATCTCACTCCAGTTAGATGGGGGAACCTTATCTGTAAGATCTTGTATTTGATGGATAAATGCATTTGGAAGTAGATCGGCGCGAATACTCAGAATCTGACCAATTTTAATGAGCAATCCCTCTAATTCAAAAAGTGTATTGCGAAACCTCTCCCCTATTTTCTCCCACAACTTTTCCCATTCTACTTCAGGCTTTCTTCGAATTTTATACCAATAAATTTGTATGAAGATGATAAAAGCCATAGATAGTACCTTTGACATCCGAACTAACTTGTTCTTAGTTTTCATCACGGACCTCTCATTTCTTTTAACAATTATTTGAAAAAGTATTTTGCTTACAATAATTCAACAAAAATGGACACTTCTCCTTCTTATCGTAAGTTGTGGGACTAATGAAAGAAAAATAACTAAGATAAGTTACAGAGGCGAAATGAGTACTTCATCTAAAGATACAAACTAGGAATAATTCAAAGCACAGGCATCATAATAGGGTAGAAAGGATGTGTGTTTATGACAAATGAGACAATTATAGTGGAACTAAACACTTTATTAAGGGGTACATATATGGGTATACGTTCACTTGAACACTATATTCAAGAGGTAGAAAATGATGAATTAAAGAATAACTTTCAATCAATGCAACAGGACATAAAGCTTAATGCCCAGAAAATAGCAGAACGAATACAGAATCTAGGCGGAGTTCCAGCTGACGATGAAGGTGTCTCTGGATCAATGCACAGCTTTATGCATAAAATCATGCTCCCTAATGATTCAAGAAAAATTATTGAAGATGCTCTAAAAGGAGTAGATAACTATGGTGTGCAATATTCAGAGGAACTTGTAAAGGGTGATTTAGATCCAACTAGTAAGCAAATTGTTGAAGAAGTAATTGATAATAACCGAAGACATGTTGAACACTTGAAACATTTACTACATTAATAAAGTGAAATCGAGAAGACCAACAAAAGGTCGTTGGTCTTCATGTTGGACAATCATGCTATATAAGCACAATAAATAAACTGCTACATAGGAATTGAAGCCAATCTCATGTAACTGATGAATTAACGAATAAAATTTATTTCTCTTCTCTCTGCTTTCTTATGTGTTTTTCTACGACATAAGCAAGGTAACCAACAGATAGCAGCCCTATTCCCCCAAAAATAACAGCTATAATGTCAGATGGGGCAATTTTGAAATTTATAAACATTGTAATAAAGCTAAAACCAATTATAATAAGAGCTAGCCAGTGTGAATATCTTGAAAAAATTTTGTTCATTACAAATTCTCCCTCGTAAATAGATGGTATATCTAATTCTACATTAATAGGCCATATAATGCTCTGAGTATCCTAAAGTTTTCATCTACTTCTAGAATTATAAGAAACGGTGCAAAAATAAATTCCAGCATAAAAGTGCCATCTCCAAAGTGTTTTATAAAGAGAGCTGTTCTCGATCTTGAGGTTGGGTTTTGTTTAGTGATTGTTTCCTCAGCTACTTCCAATTATACTAACTCCTTTTTTATATCAATCTTATAAGGTTCATTTCCTCCTTCATATATTTTAGAAATTAATGTGAAGGAAAAGGAGAAGACTTTATGTTATTTTCAATACAATAATCATTATTTTTACTTTAATTGTTGATAATAAAAGAAATCAGAGACCATTTGTCTCTGATTTCTTTTTTAGAGCTTAATCTTTACAAATTTACGTTTACCTACCTGAACAATTAAGCCGTCAATGATAGTAAGCTGTAATTTTGTATCTTCCACTGTGTTTCCGTTTATTTTTATACCTCTATTTTCTATCATTCTTCTAGCCTCACTCTTTGAGCTAAACATTTGCAAGCTAACGAGTAACTCGATGATTGATATCTTCATCTCACCTTGCCACTCTATTACTGGAATCTCTTTAGGAATAGACCCTTTTTGAAAGACCGAAATAAAATGGTGTTCAGCCTTCTCAGCTTCTTCAAGTCCGTGGTACATTCTAACGATTGTCTTACCGAGTAACATTTTCGCATCTCTAGGGTGTAGCTCCCCTGTTTTAATTTGAACTTTAATAGCTTGAATTTGTTCAGGAGTTAAATCTGTTATTAATTCGAAGTATTTATTCATTAATTCGTCTGGAATAGACATCGCTTTCCCGTACATTTCTTGTGGGCTTTCATCAATACCGATGTAGTTTTTCTTTGATTTCGACATCTTCTCTACACCATCAAGTCCCTCTAATAATGGCATTAACAATGCTATTTGCTTTTCTTTTCCAAATTTTTCTTGGAAATGTCTGCCCATCAAAATGTTGAAATGCTGATCTGTTCCACCTAGTTCTATATCACACTCTAATACCACCGAATCATATCCCTGCATTAAAGGGTAAAAGAATTCATGAAGGGATATAGGCTTTCCAAAAGCAATTCTTTCTTCAAAATCATCCCTTTCTAAGAGTCTTGCAACAGTTATTTTCCCTGCCAGTTGAATGACATCTTCAAAATTCAATTTTGACAACCATTTAGAGTTATAATGTAGCTCGACTTTTTCCATATCGATAACCTTTGCAAATTGTTCGAAGTATGTTTTAGCATTATGTTTAACTTCTTCATCTGTTAATTGTTTTCTAGCCACGGATTTTCCTGTTGGATCTCCAATTTTCCCCGTAAAGTCACCAATAATTAGTTGGATAATATGACCATTCTCTTGAAATTGCCTAATTTTGTTAAGTACTACCGTATGTCCAAGATGTACATCTGGAGCAGAAGGATCTAGGCCTAATTTTATTTTTAGAGGTTTGTTCTCTAAAATGGACTTGGCAATTTTATTTTCTAACTCTTCGGTTGGAATAATTTCTTTTGTTCCTTGGCTGTAAATAGCCATTTGTCTATTTACCTCTGATCGTTGTTCCTCGTTCAATTGTTCTATTAAATTACTCATTTTGGTTCCTCCTAATATAAATATAAAAAACCACATCCCCAATAATAAAAGGGACGTGGTCTTCTTGTTCACGCGGTACCACCCTAATTGATAACATAATCCCTCCACTCAACGATTAACGGCTCGTCCGTTCTTTGCTACTTGTTTCACAAAGAAAACTCAAGGAATGTAATTCGTGTTATCTTTGTATCGATTTGCACCATCCATCGACTCTTTGTTAACAGGGAGATAACTACTACTGGGTTTCCCATCATAGCTTTTCAATATATTATTGTTGATCTTCAAAAATGATTTTCCCGAATTACTTTTCTAAGTAATTTTGTCATACTTTTTTGTTCATCTACTGACAAACCAGAAACAATCTCTACTTCTCCTTTATGGAATCTTGGATAAAGAGTCTCCATCACTTGCCTTCCCTTATCTGTTAAAACGACGTAGGTAATTCGTCTATCTCTGTTATCGCTTTTTCTGTAACATAGCTCTTTTCGTTCAAGTGTTTTCGTTATATTACTAACCGTGGCTTTTGAGACCCCTGCTGACACGGCTAATTTTTTTGTCTCGATTGATTCCCATATCCACAAATCATAAACAATTGAAAATGCCGTCCATGATAATCCATATTCAGATAAGACTTCCTGTTCCATTTTGTTTCTTAATCCTTGTGCGACGCGATAAAGATTTGTAACAACTGCAATTGCATCTAGATTTAGCGATTCTATAGGGGTTTTAGTTAACTGATTGATTGTATCTATTTCTTCAGGAAGCATTTCTCCAGCATCATTAAATGAATGTATTTGAATCACCTCTTTGAATTTTCATAATCGTTAGCTATGAAACGATATTATCAAAAATAAGAAAAGAATGCAATAAAGGTATTAAGTCAAATGTTACCACTTCTTTATGAAAAGCTTATTTTTTTCTATTACCTGATAGATAG
The DNA here is from genome assembly GCF_014217835.1 of Metabacillus sp. KUDC1714. Classification (NCBI taxonomy): domain Bacteria; kingdom Bacillati; phylum Bacillota; class Bacilli; order Caryophanales; family Bacillaceae; genus Metabacillus; species Metabacillus elymi. Next base: position 3,739,171 of record NZ_CP055263.1, on the reverse strand, counting down.
TTAGCATGGTTTTCCCGTGATAAACCAAGCAGAACTGAAGTCATCATAAAAAAACGATTAAGAACAGAAGTCTTAACCGATTTCTTATTTTATTTAAAATTAATCCGATTTAAGATTTTTGCTTTTTCATAGTGAAATACTGATTTAGATAATTCAAAGATGGTTCCGTTGGTTAAGCATACTGTATTTTCAATAATCAATGCTGGATCTAATGGTTTAACATGCAATAATTCCGCATTTGCTTCACCAATTTTTTCGCAATTGATTACTTTATCAGCAAATCCTATGTTTAATTTTAAATCCTCAATAAGGTACCTATAAATAGAACTCGATGCAATATCTTCATTTAAATATGGCACAATGTCTTTTTTAAAGTAACTTATTTCAATTGAAAAGGGTTCTTTATCAACAATTCTCAGCCGCTTAATATAATAAAGATTTGCCCCCACTTCACAACGCAATTGTTTTGCTATTACTTCCTCTGCTTCTACCACATGTAATTCCAGAATTTTTGTCTCTATTATTTTAGATGTTAAATCTTTTGTTAATCCTCTAAGACTGCCTAAATTTATATAATCTGTTATGGATTTTTCCCGTAAAAACATTCCACTACCTTGTACCTGATAGATAAGCCCGAGATTGACTAGCTGATTAATTGCTTTTCGGATCGTATTTCGGCTCACTTTAAAATTATTTATCAGTTCTTCTTCTGTTGGCAGCTTTTTTGCTGTATCGAATTTCCCATCCCTAATATCCCGTTCTAAACAATCAGCTATTTCTTTATATTTTACAGCCATATAATCTCCCTATTATTCGTTCAATTATTTACTGCCTCTATTATACACAAAACCTCTTGATTAAAATCAAGAGGTTTTCATTTTTCTTAGAGCTCTTCTCCTCGCGTCTCTATAATATGCTTATACCAATGAAAAGACAGCTTTTTCTTGCGGTTTAAATTGTTTTGTTGATCCACATAGATAAATCCGTATTGCTTTTTATATCCGTTTAACCAGCTTAATAGATCAATGACAGACCATGCGTAATACCCTTTTAAATGAATGCCTTCTTTGATTGCACGTTTAATCACTTTTAAATGTTCCTCAATATATTTAATCCGAGGAACATCTACTATTTCTCCATCAATAATCGGATCCTCATCACCAAGTCCATTTTCTGTTACATACATTTTAATATCACCATATCGCTCTTTTAACATATGCAGTCCATCTATAAATCCTTGGGGTGAGATTTCCCATCCCCATTTAGTATATGTTTTATCTTCCATTTTTACGGTCCGATAAAAACCATCAAAAGAAGGATTGCCTGGCGCTAGAGTAGACGTTTCCCTTGAATGTTCCATGGATGAAACAGTCTCGTTATTTTTTTCTACTCGAATCGGTTGGTAATAATTAAGTCCTATAAAATCATTTTTTCCTGCATTTCTTTTTAAGGTAGCAAGTTCTTCTTCCGTCCAACTTGGCGTCCAACCTTTCTCCTTTAATTGCTCGACCACATATGAAGGATATTCTCCCTTTAAAATTGGGTCATAATACCAAAGGGTTTCATATTCATTGGCATGTCGAGCAGCTACTACATTCTCATGACGATCATCTACACTGAAAGCTGGTAAGAAAACATGTGTAATACCAATCTCGCCGTAATGATTCATTTCCTTATATACCTCTACAGCTTTTGCATGTGCATAAAACACGTAATGTGTCGCTTGAAAATATTTATTCTCATCATTTTGAATACCAGGCGGATGTGCTCCTTTTAAATAGCCTAACCCACAAAACATAACCGTTTCATTAAACGTAATCCAATGTTTGACACGATCCCCGAATGCTCGAAAACAAACTTCAGCATACTTAATAAAGGCTTCAGCTGTTCGCTTATTCGTCCATCCCCCATCTTCTTCAAGCGTAATAGGCAAATCCCAATGATATAGTGTGACAAATGGAACAATACCGTACTTTAAACATTCATTAATTACATTATTATAAAATTCCAAACCTTTATCATTGACTTCTCCGTCTCCTGTTGGCAAAATACGTGCCCATGAAATGGAAAATCGGTATGATTCAAGACCCATCTCTGCCATTAATTTAATATCTTCTTTGTATCGATGATAATGATCTATGGCTACATCTCCGTTTGTTCCCTTATACGTTTTACCTGGAATCTTTGAAAAGACATCCCAATTTGTTAATCCTTTACCATCTTCATTCCATGCACCTTCTATTTGATAAGAAGCAGAGGCCGCTCCGAATAAAAAATCATGTGGAAACTTCATTTTATACCCTCCGTTTTTAATCCAACCAATTTTATTCATTACTATATATTATATTTATTGGTACAAATATTTAAAGTGATTATATACTTTTTTTCAATATTTGACTACATAAACTTCTTAAAATAGTTAAATAGAAGAACAAAAATAGTATTTGCTATAATCTGACTAATTAAAACCGAGTGGAAATCGAGTAGGAGGGGGTGACTAACCCCCGACCTCTCACACCACCGTACGTACCGTTCGGTATACGGCGGTTCAAATTAAGTGTGACGTAAAGTTTCGTATCGTTCAGATAGACTTTTGAGACCCTCTTTTCTCCAGAAAGAGTTATTGAGGGCACGGTGAAGGATTGGACTACTGGTTATTCGCCAGTAGCCCTTTCTGCTATTTCCCCATTCATATGCTTTGTGTTTATCAATTCCTAGTCCTATAAGTTTCCTTATCCTTGTTTTAGGAAGTTTCCACTGTTTCCAGTAACACAATCTCAGTCTTCTTCGAATCCAACTTTCCAAACCTTTAAAGATACTTGGAGTATCTGCCAATGCGTAATACCCACACCAACCCACTAAATACTGATTTAATTTCTTTATTCTTACATCCATTGGTATCGGTGATTTTCTTGACGTTATTTCCCTAACCTTCTGTTTAAATCTCTTGATACTTTGTTTGGATATACGTATTTTCGGCTCTTTTCTGTTAGTAAAACTAAAGCCTAAGAATTTTCGGTTCCATGGTCGATCTACGGCTGATTTCTCACGATTTACCTTTAAACTAAGCTTCTTTTCAATGAAAGACGTTACACCCGCCATTGTTCGTAAGCCAGCTTTCTTAGATTTCACGTAAATATTACAATCATCCGCATACCTCACGAATTTATGCCCTCTATTCTCTAATTCTTTATCTAACAAATCTAGAATGATATTTGAAAGTAGTGGACTTAGCGGACCTCCTTGTGGAGTTCCCTCTGTATTTTGTGAGACCACGCCACCCATCATAATCCCGACATTGAGATATTTTCGAACAAGATTTAGTAGAACTTTATCGTCAATACGCTTTGACAGTAGCCCCATGAGTTTGTCATGGTTCACTTTATCGAAGAATTTCTCTAAGTCTATGTCGACTACCCACCTATAACCATCTTCGATGTATCTTTTCGCTTTCCGTACAGCGTCATGCCCTCGCCTTTGTGGACGAAACCCATAACTGTTTTCAGAAAATGTTGGGTCATAAATTGGGGTTAATGTTTGAGTAATCGCTTGTTGAATGAAACGGTCTATCACGGTAGGGATTCCTAGTAATCTAACTCCGCCGTTTGGTTTCGGGATTTCGACACGACGAACGGGTTGAGGTTCATAGGTTCCCTGTTGGAGAGACTTTCTCAATTCGTCCCAGTGCTCGACAATATACGAACGCAGGTATTGGGTCGACATCTTGTCTACACCGTGACTGCCTCCGTTACGTTCCACTCGTTTAAGAGCGTTCAGTAAGTTTTCTCGTGATAGAATTCGTTCCATTAACATTAAGATATATCCTCTCTACGTGAATGAGATGTTCTATTTGTGCCATTAGTAGCTCCACCCTCTTGAAGTCCCCTGTGTATTCACCACTTCTTCCTTCAAGTAAGTCTCGTAAGAGATTGTCTGCTTCTACACTACTTATGAACGCCTAGTTCTCATCCTTCCTAACTTGTTCAGTCCTTCCCTTTCATTCTCGAGTTTGAAAGGTACTATGACCTCTGCTGACTTCTGACTGTTCAGCTATCTATCACTAGATAGGTTACCAAGAGTGCTTGGCTTATCAGTCAGACCTCCCCAGGTAAGAGTACAGTCTTTCACTCCATCTATCTGCTTCATTTACTCTATACCACCTTCGGCAGAAAGGACTTTGTTTTGTTAAGCAAACTCATCCAATGGTATCTAGCCTTATATGAAGTTCGTGTTCCTCAGACCGGAGGTTTGCCGCTCGCTTCCTTCAGATTCTGCGTCACCACAGACACCCTTGCGTTAAGATACTGCTACTTCTGCCTTCACAGTTCGGGACTTTCACCCTATAGACTGCACCCATGCTGGGCGCACTTAAAAAAGACGTTAATCCTACTGGATCACGTCCTTTTAGATAAAAATGAAAATAACCCTTACTTACCTTTTGAATATGAATTAATAAATAATAGTAAAGCAATTAACCCTAACTTCCTTCACGATTTCTTGCCTTTCTTAACACAACATAGGTCAACAATCCCAAAGGCCCAAACATAAGTGTCAAAAATAATATTATTGATTGGAGTGGTAATGGGATAAATCTGTACTCCAAATTTTCTTGATAAATAAAATGTCCTACGAATAGATCGAAGCAAAGAAGATGGATCCATACCAATAAGGCAAAATTAGGTTCTGACAGTAATTGAATAACTCCAGTTGCAGAGCTAAAATACTGCATAAAACCGATGCCATTCATAAAAATAACTGTGATAATTCCGACAATATATAGGATTGATAAATAGATTGGAAATATTTTTAGATCTGCAATAAAACGTGTCACTCTCCATGTAGGAAGAACGATCATCAGCAACCAAACCACTATCCCAATACTCGCGAGTGAAAACAATAGCTCAAACATTTACTCTTCTCCTTTCCCTAAAGAGATCTATCTTGTTTTAAGAAAGTTGATTTCCTCACCCTTTTAAGAAACAGCCAACCTGCAAAAATCGTCGTCCCTAGCCAAATAAATAACAAAATGATCGCAAGGATTGGAAATGTTGAAAATTCAAAAACAGTGTTGCCTAATCCAGTTTGAATACCTATGACAATAATTGATAGCATCCAAGCAATACTACCATAGTGAATGAGTGATTTTTTTAACTTTTCATTTATTTGGGCTCGTTCCAAAAACCATCCAGGCACAATCAATGTTTGTAAAGCATGAAAGCCAATTCCATGTAATACAATTAAATTTCCTGCATCACCTGTAAATCGATCTTGAAGCAAAATCATCCATACACCCCCAAGATTTGCTATGAAAACAGAAAGTAAGGCATAGCGAATCCCTAAGATAAGCAATGGGCGCTCAACAGGAGCATTAAGTCGAAAAAACTGAATCGTAAGCAACAAGGCAAGTGTCACTAGCACTAGTGAATCAACGCCAAATAGGATTCCAGCGATTATATCAAAAACAGATCCATCACGAGAAAATCGTGGATTTAGCCCGCGGAAATTTTGAATCGTCTCGACTGTATAGGCATATAAAGCTGTTATGATAAAGAGCCACCGCATCATCTTTCGACTTCGATCTCTAAACTGCGCAAAAGGTAAAATCGCTGCAATTGATAGTACAAAGACACCGATTGCTGCATTAAATGAAAAGGCATCCTTTACATTACCTTCAGGTAAAATAATTGGATCTTGAAAAAAAAGATAAATTCCAATCCCTGCAGCAAGTATAAAACCAATACTACTCGTAACGACAAGCCACTTTTCTCCTTCAAATAGCTTAATTACAGGTTCATACGTATCATGTCGGCCAGATCTCATAGAATTCGCCAAGATTTTTCCCTTCTTTCAATTTGGGTTTTATTTATTTATCAGTCAATAAATAATGTTACAAAAAAAGAAAGATTAATTACTCCTTCTTTTTCACTCTACCTCATTTTTTCCATTGCATAATTGTGGTAAATTTAAGACCTCTGCAACAGTAATCAGCAATCCCGTGCCAATAAAATGTGCTGCTGTTTCTTTTGCTTGATTAATTCCCGCTCTTTCAAATTTCATGGTTAATGATTCAAAAATGGTAAGAAACAACTTTCGTACATGGTCACGAATGCCGACATCTGAAATAGTATGAGCTTGCATGACCATCAAAACTTCATCACGATGAGTTTTGATAATTTGCGTAAATGCACGCCCCATCGTTTCGATTAATTGATCAGCTGGTCCATTGACTTCGGCAAATGTGTCATATATTCGACTAAAGGCACGATCAATAACAGCTTTGAATAATTCTTCCTTGTTTGCAAAAAAGTGAAACACATATGGCTGTGTTACTCCAGAAGCCTTTGCCACCATTGCAGTTGTTGCTTTGTAGTATCCCTTTTCAGCAAATACCCCTACTGCATTATCAATTATTTGTTCCTTCTTATCTTCACGGACAGCCACTAGAATCAATCCTTTTATCTATTTATTGATCAATAAATAAATCTTATTAAAAATTGAAATTTTTGTCAAGATTACTTTTTAATATTTAAGGAATATGATTTAGCTTATTTTTTGTATTTCGCTATCGTCTGCCTCGGCGATCGTTCTCAATTTTCTACAATACGCCTCAAGCCTTAGATGCAAATAAAACCTTAGTTCATTGTAAGTATTTCCTTAATTATTTAATATTAACTTATCGATATTCTTTAGCAAATCCAATTGAAAATATAGTGTTAGAAAGAAGGTATCTCATTGAAAAAACTTTTTGTATTACTATTTTTTGTTGTCGGTCTCTTATTACTCATTGTCACAAACACCTCCTGGTTATCATTCGGGCAGAGCAATAATCAAATAGAAGTAACAGAAAAAATTGATTTGATTGAAATTGATGTATCAAGTGTGAGTACAACAATAATTCCTGAAAAAAGAAACAACGTAAAAGCTGAATACAAAGGAAAGGGAAAAGTGACAGTGCAGGAAAATGGTGATGCAATTAAGGTCAAGTTTGAATCAAAAAATCAGTTCAATTTCCTTTCATTTTTTAATAAAAAGAACTTAACAATTTACATTCCAGAAGATTATGATCGTGATATGGTGATTGATAGTGGTTCAGGGAAACTTTCCTTTTCTGGAGAATCAAAAAATGAGCCTATGCATTTAAAAAACCTTACATTAAATATGAGCTCAGGCCATGTGCAATTAAGCAATATTAATACAGAATACTTCGAACAAGATGGCTCTTCAGGCTATGTGGGAATTGAATCCTTCACTACAAAGAAAGGTTCCTTTAACATGAGCTCGGGAAAATTGGATGTAAAGGATTATTCCGGAGAAGTGGAGGCACAGGTTACATCTGGTCAACTCACTCTAAAAATGAACAAATTATCGGACTCTGTTAAAGTTAAACTAAATTCTGGTTTTGCAACACTTGATTTACCATCCAACGCTGATTTTACGTTAAACGGAAAAATAGGTAGTGGAGCAATCTCAACTGATTTTTCACTTATAGATTCTAAAGAAGAAAAAGATAGGATTGAAGGAAAGCATGGTTCAGGTCAGCATGATCTAGATTTAGATGTAAATAGTGGAAAAATTGAGGTAAAATAATACCCCTACACTTAAACAGCATATAGAAAATATGCTGTTTTTCTTTTTTTGGAAAATAGCTGAATTTCCCATTGTTATCGAGTAGAATAGTTAGCTTAGATACTCAATCCTCGCTAAACATCTACATTTCATTTCACAACTCAATCTAGGCTTCATTCATTAAAAGTCTCTTTAAAACTCTTTTTTTCAGTCACAACTATACTTAAAAAACATATAAGTATATAAATGTGAATTAGGGTATTGGTCTACTTAATTTAATACAGTTTTTGTATATAAATGCAAGTGAAATATACCTGCTTTATAAATAAATGTTTTAACCACAGCATTTCAAATAAACTTCCTTGTGATATAGGATAATCATATTTATGGAACAGGAGTGCGGGGAAATGAAAAAAAGCAATGAATTATTAGATCTACCCATTATTAGTATTTCCGGGGTTAAAAAAATCGGAAAAATCAAAGGGTTGATTATCAATCCTGATAATTTTTCTGTAGATTTTTTAACGGTGGAACAGGAAGATTGGCAAGTTGGTGTAAAAGCGGTTCCTTTTAAAAAGATTGTTGGAATTGGAGAAACTGCTGTGATGGTAGAACATGACAATTCAGTTATCGACTTAGATGAGATTCCTATTGTGAATCAATTATTAAATAAAAAGATTCATATTATTGGTTCACAAGTGCTGACAAGAAAAGGATTTCTCTCAGGTGAGGTTTCTGACTATTATTTCAATGAGGGAACTGGTCAATTAGAAAATCTACTCATATTGTCTGGTAACAAAGAAACGTATTTTCCGATTGAAAATGTTATCTCTTTAGGGAAAGAACATGTAATCATAAATGATTCCTTACAAGAAATCAACAACCAAATTTCAGAACAGATGATGAATCTGCAGCAAGCTACTCCTATACAAACTGGAGCAGTAAGTCAGAACAACACAGATAGAAAAGCAGCTTTAAAAGCCAAGTTAATTGAATTATTAAAAGGAAATTCAATCAAAAAGGATATCTTTAGCAAGTCAGGTGAGTTGCTGTTTGAAAAGGGTACTATATTATCATGTGAGGATATTAAAGTTTTACACGACGAAGGGGCTAAAGTCTTAATTGAAATTTCTTTGGATCTTAATGAATAATTATGGTACTTAAACTAAGAAATCCCCTATTGCACTCCAAATCGGAATGTAATAGAGGATTTCTCAGTACTTTCTATTGTCCTATATTAACTTCATTAACATCACTTTCATATACAAGCCAATCAACCCCGTTTATTTGATTGGAAACATCAATGATTTTCTGTAATACACGATCAGATTCAGATCCACTTAAAACGGTTGGTTGATAATCATTCCGATTGGAAACTGATGAAATTGAGAAAGGTATGATGTTGATTTCTTTTTTGTTTGTGAGATCCCCATTTTTTAAATGAAAGATTTGTTGAAATACAAAGGTATCCTTATCACTTGGATTTCGATTTCCGCCAAACATAAAGTTGCCGAGACTATAGACGATAAATTTCCCTTTATATTCTTCGATTCCTTGTACAACGTGTGGATGATGTCCAAGGATAAGATCTGCCCCACTGTCTATCGTATACCTAGCCAATGATTTTTGTTCTTCATTTGGGACGTACTGTTTTTCATCTCCCCAGTGATAATGAACCAAAATAATCTCTACATCATTTTCGCGTAATGCCTTAATATCCTGCTCAACAGTATTGCGTATTTCAGGGTTATCCCCCCATCCCTCATATCCTAACGCACCTATTTTCACCCCTTTAATCGTTTTTATAAAATGATGGTCATATCCAAAATATCCGATTTCATGCAACTTTAGTGCTGATATCGTATCATCAAAACCTTTATCTAAGTAATCAAAGATATGATTGTTTGCTAGATTTACAGCTTCTATGCCACCAAGTTCTAAAATTTGTGTATAAGAAGGATCTCCTTTAAAAGTGAATGTCTTATCTGCCTTCTCCGTAGCAGTTGTTAAAGTCGTTTCTAAATTTACAGTTGTTAGGTCATCTTCTAAGAAGGTCGTCCCCAACCCCTCAACAAAGTAGGGAAGTCCATTTGTTTTAGCTTCATCGACAAATGAATCTGTATACTCAAAACGTTCATCGGTTCCTAGTGTAAAATCCCCAGCAGCACTTATTTTAATCGTGGTTTCTGTTACGGTTTCCTGCTTTTTATTCTCATTTGTGCTTTGTTCCTGCTTTTGCTTTTCACTATCTTTTAAGCTCTGTTCCTGCTTCGTTTTAGTCAGATCAGTAGAAACTTCTTCAACCTTAAATAGGTTAAAAATGAAAACTCCAATGATGATCAAAAAACTAAAAAGGATAAAGTGCCTAACAGACTTTTTCAATCTCCTGTGTTTTCTTTTAACTCTAGTTCTATTCAAGTTGTTTTCATTATGCATTTTTCCAATCCCCTTATTTATAGATCATAAATAGTTTAATACTTTTATAACGAAAAAAGTACTGTGTTTGTTACATTATTTGTGAAAATTATGATACAAAAGTTGTGTATCATAGATTGAATTGTACAGAGACTAGTGAAAATTTTCAGCTGGTACTTATTTTTTTAGATTCGACATGAAAGCGCTTGTTTTTATATGCTATAAAACGTAATATATAAAATTGTATAACTAGTATGGGAGGGAAAAACATGCAAGATTTTGTTTTTCATAATAGTACGAAACTTATTTTTGGTAAAGATAAAGAACAATTAGTTGGACAAGAGTCGGTTTCTTATAGTAAAAAGCTACTTTTGCATTATGGCGGAGGCAGTATTAAAAATAGTGGACTCTATGACAAAGTTGTTTCCTCTTTACGAGAACAAAATATTGAGATTTTTGAATTAGGTGGCGTTAAACCAAATCCTAGAGTTAGTCTTGTACGAGAAGGTGTCGCAATTTGTAAGGAAAATGACATCGACTTTATCCTTGCTGTTGGAGGAGGAAGTGTAATTGATTCTGCAAAAGCGATTGCTGCTGGTGCTCACTATGATGGCGATGTATGGGATTTCTTTGAAGGAAAAAGCACGATAGAAGCTTGTTTGCCGATTGGAGTTGTCTTAACAATTCCTGCAGCAGGAAGTGAATCAAGTTCTGGAACAGTGATAACAAATGAAGATGGCTGGTATAAACGATCAACAGGACATATTACGATGAGACCACAGTTTGCGATCTTGAATCCAGAGCTTACATATACATTACCTTCCTATCAAACAGCATGTGGGATTACAGATATGATGGCCCATATTTTAGAAAGATATTTTACAAATGAAAAGAATGTTGAAGTAACTGACCGTTTATGTGAGGCGACACTAAAAACAATCATAAATAATGCACATATTGTTATTGAAGAACCAACGAATTATGCTGCAAGAGCTGAAATTATGTGGTCGGGAACAATCGCTCATAATGATTCATTAGGAGTAGGGAGAATCGGTGATTGGGCTAGTCATGATATTGAACACGAGCTAAGCGGTATTTATGACATTGCACACGGAGCCGGATTAGCCATTATCTTCCCAGCATGGATGAAATACGTTTATAAACATGACATCAATCGCTTTGTCCAATTCGCTAACCGAGTATGGGATATTGAAATTGATTTAAATAACCTTGAAAAAACTGCCCTAGCAGGAATCAAGAAAACAGAACAATTTTTCAGCTCAATCGGTATGCCGATCACATTGAAGGAAGTTAATATTGACTCAGATCACTTTGAAGAAATGGCAAAGAAGGGAACTGAGAATAGACCTTTAGGGAACTTTGTTAAGTTAAATGAAGAAGATGTATTAAACATTTATCATTTAGCAAAGTAACGGAAAAAACCTCGTTTACATTAGTATCGAGGTTTTTTCATTGATTTCAAAGGGCTCATTATTTAATGTATTTATTTAGGAACGAAGTTTATTAATCTGATAACTTACAATACATTCTCACTTTTTAGCTATTATGAGAAACCTTTTAGAATTTGTTCGAATCCCTTTTTCAGTTTGATTGTTTTTAATAAAATCATTTAATATTTCAAAATCCTTCTTTTCCTGTCCAAAATTAGGAATAATCGGCGTATGTTTAAGTAAAAAGATAAGGTCTTCAGGTCTTTGATAATAGTCCATAGCATCATAATCAAAGGATTTAACGTCTGAAAAACCAACTTCTATTAATTCTCGAATATATTTCTCTTTTAATGCCCCATCAATTTCTCCAAAAGATTGACCTCGACCAAAAGCTTCTTTTACATTTAATTTATCGGCTTCACTTACTTGCTGAGTAAGAAAAAGCCCACCACTTCTTAAAACCTTGGCAACTTCAATTGAATAAAATGGGGCGTGACAACATGAGATTACATCAAAAAAACCAGTAGGAAATTGTAAATCATCAGAAGACATTTGGCAAAATCGTACGTTTAACAAATTGGATTTTCTAAGATTAGAAAGAGCAGTTTCCATCATTCCGTTGGATAAATCAATTCCAACCAAGAATTGTAATGAACCTGCAATTTTCAATATATTTTCTCCTCCACCAGTGCCAATATCTAAAAGGACATCTGTGTTTTTACATCTTTTAGTTACTTCTGTGTAAAAACCCCATTTAACACCTTCTGAAATAGACTTCACTTTACTAAAATCCCAACCGTTTAATCTTCCAACTTTATCATAAAAACGTTCATATTCTAATAGATTCACTTTTTTCCACCTTCTATGTAAAAAATCAAACACCTTTAAATTTTATTTCCCTCTCTTTCACCATGTCTTACAAAATAAATAATAGAATTTAATATACCCAAACCAACAATCACTAAAAACATATTAAAAGAAACAGGGTCACCTGCTAAATTAATCTCATCAACGATGATACCGTGATAAAAGAGAAGTTGTGCTGATACAAGTATAGATATAATTGATATGATTGTAACAGTGAAGCCATTGATTAGTTTATTTTTAGTTTTTGGAAGTATTACGATTAAGAATAAAATCAATGATACTAATAAAAATGTAATGAAAATCGGTCTTAATAACGTAAATGCTCCATATTCTTCAAACGATTCGTATGTGTACATAGATGCCTCCAATATTGTAATAAGATCTTTTAGACAATATAATTTTAAGCTCTTGGATCCGGCTCATTCTTTGTTATGTATTTATTGTTACCTGGTAGTTTTTTTATCGTATTCCAAGCTCTGATTGCATCCTCTCGATTTTTATCCTTGTTATTTGGATCTGCGAAATAATCTTTTGTGAATCGATTGTATTCAAATTGTGGTCCAATTTGTTTCTTATACGATGGATCCTTTTCTCGTTCCTCTTCTTCACACCACGCATTTACAACGTCACGATATGTCCTCCCTACGTTTTCTTTAAAAAAGGTTTGAATATAAGTGGAGAAATGAAACTTTGGAATTTCTGCCTTAAAAAAGGCTCTTACAGCTTGACTACATCGATGATTTTCAGTAATGACCGTATCCAAACTTAAATCTGTTGATATTGCTACTTTTGTATGAGATTTACTTTTCCTCAACGGCTTTTGCTTTTCTCCTGTCTGGAGAAATATCGCAACCCTGTCAGCAATTTCAGTTTTAGAACCAGACGCACTCATTTCATTCTCTCTACAAAATGCTTGCAACTCTTCTTTCAACCAATAGAAATTGCGAAAATCTTTTACATTTATCCCTTTTTTAAGAAAAGGTCTCAAGTGTTCCACCTCCAATCAATCACTCCGCATTAGTTGGTAAAATGCAGCAAACTTTGCGAAAATAGCCTTAAGGTTAACAGGATTCAATATTAAGATTGCCTAATTTTGCAATAATCGAAGGTAATTCCGCCAGATCATTAATTATAAAGTCTGCCTCAACATGATTCCATTGGGAGTCTTGCTTCCAAACCCCTTTCATTCCTACATTTTGAGCACCTTTTACATCATTTACTGGATGGTCTCCCACAAAGATACCTTCAAAAGGTAGAATTTTAAGTTGCTCCATTGCTCTATTAAAAATTTTGGGCTCCGGTTTTTTAATTCCTTCCCATTCAGATATTAAAATGACCTCAAAGTACTTCTCTATACCCAACGCTTTTATGTTATTCATCTGAAATTTCCCTATTCCATTTGTAATTATCCCCAAAATTAGATTATTATTTTTCAATTTTTCTAACATATTAATGAGGTTAGAAAAAGGAACACAATTATGCTTAAATTCATTCATATAATCTTGAAGGAGTTCTTGCCAAGTAATTTTAGTAATATCAAATTCTTTGACTATTCGTTGATAAACTATATCCTTCCAAACATATCCACGGTTATCCAATTCTATAAATCTAGAAACATACTTCTCTCTTGAAATATTGCCTAGCAAGTTGTTCAATCTACGATATTGCCCCTCTATAAACAGCCTTACTGACTCGTCTCGATTTAATAAAGTTCCATCAAAATCAAAGATAGCAGCTTTAATCATTTTTCCACCTACTCTCTTTAATCAAGTTAAATTTAGAGCCTATTTGCTCCTTTTCCTTTTTTAGAATGCTTAATTTAATCTTTCGCCTTTTAATAGCCTCCGTCAAGAATTATTTATAAAAATTTACATTTTTTCAATAAACACACATTTTTCTGAAGTTGGGTTCCTTTTTTTTATGATATTATAAATATGTTCTTATCTATTAACTTCTTTTCAATGCTAGTTATGGTAAACCCTACATAAGCCTAAAGAAAGGTCTTGTGATTGATAAAGGTCAAGAAGATCAAATAATAGAGAATATGCTTGTTTTCAAAGAAAGCTATACTTCTTCATGAAGTATAGCTTTCAGTTTGTTTAAGGCAGAAAGAGGTCAATATTACCTGAATTAAAAACGTTCAATAATTAAATAAATAAATAGATGGAACAACAAATAAAGGCTCCTTAACTTTCTTTCTTAATTGCAACAATTCTAATACGCTTATAATCAGCTTCCCATATACCATCTTTATATAAATCTAATTGTATTTTATTTTTTATTTTTTTATAAATAACCATTTTTTCTTCTTTAGAAAACTCAGGGAAAAAGTCATCCGCAAAACTATCTAACCAATGATACAACCCCTTTTCTCCATCTGTTAATGGGGTAGGCCTATCAAAATGATGAGCATATAATACTTTAAATCCGTACTTTTCAAGTAAAGTGCTATATTCTCCTATACTTGGAAAATACCATGGGTTCCTTCCTGCAACATTTATTCCATATTCTCCTGAGAGTACTTCTGTGATTCCTCGAATAACAGTTTGAACATTTCCTTGTCCACCAAATTCAGCTATAAAGCGACCTCCTGGTTGTAATGCTAGCTCAACCGATTCGACCACTTTGTCAGCTCGTTTCATCCAGTGAAGGGCTGCATTTGAAAATACTGCATCATACTTTTCAATTGTTCTAAATGTTTCTCCATTTTCAACAATGAATAGGATTTGAGGATACTTTTTACGTGCCCGCTCAACCATTCCCCTTGAGAAATCACTTCCCTTCACAATCGCACCTGACTTGGAAATTTCGTATGAAAGATCACCCGTTCCACAGCCCAAATCAAGGATTTTCTCTCCCCTTTGTGGTTGAAGTAGCTCGACTACTCCTTTGCCAAAACTGGATACAAAGCTTAATTTATTATCGTACAATTCTGCATTCCAAACATTCGAGGAACTCATGTCATAACACTCCTTTTTTGAAATTTTGTTATTTTCATAATAATCTATAAACATCTATTCGACTAAGATATATAATCTATTATAATGATAGCCACAGGCTATGGAGGGATATTATGGACATGAGACTATTTGAATATGCATTGGAAATATATAAAACAAAGAGCTTTACAAAAGCTGCTTCCAATCTTCATATTGCACAGCCATCTTTAAGTAAACAAATTGCCAAACTGGAACAAGAACTTGGTGTATACTTGTTTGATCGAAAGCCTGGTTCAGTAGAAGCAACTCCTGATGGCTTATGTTTTGTTAAACAAGCAGAGAAAATCTTACAAATGCGTGATGATCTAAGACGTGAGATCCTTGAACGAAGAGAAGGAATCAGAGGGGAATTAAAGATTGGCTCAACAGCTATTACAGGTGGACATATTTTACCACCACTTCTGCAAATCTATCAAGAACAGTATCAAAATGTCTGTATTAAACTAGTTGAAGAATCAACAGAACGGCTAATAGACTTAACCGCGAGAGGATTAGTTGATATTTCTTTATTGTCACTCCCGATAGAAGATTCTCGTTTAGCGACGAAAATAATGCTTACAGAGCCACTTTATCTTGTATTACCAAAGAAAACAAAACAATGGATGCCAGAAAAATTAAAACAAATTCTAGCTTCTACTAATTTGTTGGAACAATACGCCTTACCTATTGAGGATTTTGCCAATTGTCCATTTATTTTATTGAAACAAGGCTACGGCTTTCGTCGGACAGTATTAGAATTATGTGCAAGAGGTAAATTTGAACCGCAGATTGCCTATGAAACAAGTAGCATTGAAACCGCTCAATCTCTTGTGGGTTATGGGCTTGGTCTAACAATAGTTCCTGAAATGATCGTTCACCGAAGTGCTCAGCAATCCTCCCTTTCCTATATTAAATTAGATACAAATCCTACCCGTACATTAGTTTTTACATATAACAAAGAACGATATTTAAGTATGAATGCAAAAGCTTTGATTGAAATTTATGAAAAACAAAGCTAAAGCTACTTTTGTGGAAGGAATTGCTTGAAAAAAGTTCACAAAAATGTCACTTATGAATAAAAATCTGTGCATATATAATAAAATTTATGCTTTATAAGAAAGGATGTTTTTAATTGCCTAGTAATCGAAAAGAAGGAATTATTTTCGGTATTTTTATGTGTTTTGGAATGGTTCTTATTATGACCGTTTACAACACAGCTTTACATGGATTTTCATCGTTTACAGTAAAGAGTGCTTTCATTCAATTTGTTGTAACATTTATCGTCGCTTTTATCGTCGAGTCATTCGTTGAACCGAAAGCGCGTAAATTAGCTTTATCACTACCTTATGATAAATCAAAAGAAATCAACTTTATTATGGTAATATCTTTTTGTATGGTTCCTATGATGGTTCTAATTATGTCAGTATACGGACTTATTTTAACGGAGTTAATGATCGGAATTGAAGGTTCCATTTTCACAGCTTACCTTAAAACAGTTGGTCTAAACTTCATCGTGGCGCTTCCATCTCAGTTGTTAATTGTTGGACCAATCTCACGTAAATTATTAGCTAAATTCATTAAACCATTGACACAAAAGCCAGAATTAACCATGTAAAAACAAGCAAGCTATTTTTGATGGCTTGCTTGCTGTTTATTACACATTTGGAGAGAATTTTTATAAACTCTTCTCTATCGTGAGGAGAAATGAGTACAGTATATCTTTACTCTGATTTTTGTACAATAAAGGCACTTTGAACTTGACTAACTGCTGTTTGAGCTTGTGCTATCTCATTTGCAGCTTGTTTAATTGCTTCTTGAGCTAGAGTTGGATCTGATGCGGACTTTTCGATCGCTTGATTTAATAAATTTTGTGTAAGAGTTACATTTGCTTTAGCTTGATTTAATTGGTCTACATTAATTTGTTGAGTCATTAGTATCGCTCCTTTTTAATCTTTGAAATTACTTACCTCTATATAGTAACCAAACTCGTTTTGTTTATTATTAATATAATCTTCCTGTAATAACAATTTGCATCTTGTATTTATTATGGTAATGCTTCCTATTTTCACTTATGAAAAAACAAAAAATATGTAAACCTTATAAAAAATAATTTTTCATATTAGTAGAAACTAAAATAAGATACCTCCTAATTCGAATAAGAAGGTACCTCTAAAAAAGATAACAGAACTATTTTTGTCGCTTAAGCAATGTGTTCTCATTTTATTAATATTAGAATTACATCTCATAAATCTATAGAGAATGGGCTGTACAGTTGTTTGTGTCTTCTATTAGCTCTATCCCTAGTCATATCCACTTTAAAAGAGTAGTTACTGCCCTCATATAAATAGTTTACCTTCTATTATTATGTCTATTTCCGAACACCCATCTACCCTTTTAAAATAGGAGTTACTTTATCAATCGCCTCTTGGAGTTTTTTACTATTGTTACTATACATTTGCTTAGCTTCCTGTGCTTCCGTTCCAAGAGCAAACAGCTCTAAGTTCGCTTGGCATTTTTTCATCGTAGAAAGGATTAAAGGCTTTTCTTGTGGGGACGGGACTTGAAGTTTATCATCAAAAAGGTCAATTGTTAATTGTCCGTATGAATCTACCTGTCCAAGAAAAACATTTTCAATTGTTGCACCTTGTTTTTCTAGTTCTGTTTTTAACCAACTTCGGCTTCGTCCAATCGTGGACAGAGGCTCATCTAAGATTTCTCCATCCATAATGACTGTTTGCGGTTCCTTAACAGAAGCAACAGTTAAGTTTACATCTTTTGGGGTCAATGGTTGGTTTTCTTTTTTCAGCATTACGCTTAAGTCTCCTGTTGGTTCCAATAACGCAAATTCCACATCAGCTACCTTAAAGACATCCCTTTTTCGAAGTAATTCTAGCAATTCATCAGTAGTGTATTTTTCCTTTTTTAAATTATCCTCCAAGATTTTCCCATCTTTAATAAAAACAGTTGCTCTCCCTTCGATAAAATCACGAAAGGTTTTGCTTTTCAAGGAAAGCAAACCGGCTAAAAAGGGAATTGCTGCAAAGATTATTATTCCAATTATTCCGTTCATAATGTTCCGTTCAAGTCCCATAGCAACTTCTGCACCAATACTTCCAATAGAAATTCCGGTGACATATTCAAAGAATGAAAGTTCAGAAAGCTGTTTTTTACCTAACCATTTCGTGATTAAAAATAAGACCACAACAAATATTAAAGACCGTACGACGATATCTAACCAATCAGGCACTGCTTTACACCTCCTGTAAAAGAAAATATGAACTTAAAAGCCTTTGTATTGAAACTCTTCCCTCTCCAATTCCCCAATTCGCTTTTTTAAATCTGTCACTACTTCATGGACGACCATCATGGTTTCATGTAAGATACGCTTTGATTGATGGTCCTGAGTTCGTAGGGCTAAACTGGATAAATCAGCTTCTATACCTTTTAGACTTGCAAGAGATTGCTTTACTTCTGATGCAATTGTCATCCAATATCCTCCTATCCTTTTGGTTTAAAAAGTAAGGCTCCAATCATTCCGAAAATGATGGCAGCTGAAATTCCGGCACTTGTCACTTCAAACATTCCCGAGATCACACCAACTAACCCATGTTTTTCTGCTTCTGCCATTGCCCCATGTACAAGGGAATTTCCGAAACTTGTTATTGGGACTGTTGCTCCTGCCCCTGCAAAATCGATAAACGGTTCATATAAACCAAATCCATCAAGAAGGGCACCAATAACAACGAATGTACTTAATGTATGGGCTGGTGTAAGTTTAAACACATCAAACATAATTTGACCAACAACACAAATCAATCCACCAACGACAAAAGCCCAAAAGAAAATCATGATCGTTGTTCACCTCCGTATTCAATCGACACTGCATGAGCGATACATGGAATGGTTTCTTTTTGCTGAAAGGTTAATGGCGACAATAAAGCCCCTGTCGCTACAACTAACATTCGTTTAAATTCACCCTTTTTCATACGGTTTAACAAATGACCATATACAACAGTTGCTGAACAGCCAGCGCCACTAGCTCCTGCTAGGACCGGCTGTCCTTCCCGGTAAATCATCATTCCGCAGTCTTGATAATTTTCTTCATGTATTGGGATTCCATGTTTTTTAAATAATTCTAGTGAAACTTCGTGTCCAATTTGACCGAGATCCCCAGTTACAATTAAATCGTAGTAAGAAGGATCAAGATTTCGTTCGGTTAAATGGGCCTCAATCGTATCAACTGCTGCTGGTGCCATCGCACCTCCCATGTTAAAGGGATCAGACAATCCCATATCAATAACACGACCAATTGTAGCAGACGTAACACATGGTCCCTCACCAGAATCACTTAACAATGCGACTCCAGCACCAGTCACCGTCCATTGTGCAGTAGGTGGTTTTTGCCCCCCGTATTCAGTCGGATAACGGAACTGTTTTTCAACCGAAGTGTTATGACTTGAAGCACCTGTTAACAAATAATTGGCTCCTTTTGTGTTTACAAGATAGGCACCAAGCGCCAATCCCTCCATTGAGGTCGAACAGGCACCAAACAATCCTAGATAAGGTGTTCCTAATGATCGACAAGCAAAGCTTGTAGGAGTAATCTGATTAATAAGATCTCCTCCAAGAAAAAATTGAATTTGTTCCTTTTGAAGCTTGGCTTTTTCGATGGCTCTTTGACAGGCTTCTTCGATAAGAACCTTATGTGCTTTTTCATAGGAATCTTGTGCAAGCCATAAGTCTGAATGGAGGATATCAAAATCTTCAGCAAGTAATCCGTCGGCTTCAAATGGTCCACCAACAGTACCAGTAGAGATAATAACTGGCTTTTGCTCAAAGACCCATGTACGATGCCCCATTAACATTAGAGACCACCCCACATTATAAGTATCGTTTTAATCGTAGCAATCACAAATGCGGAAAATACACCAAATAAAATCACGGAACCAGCTAATTTAAACATATTACCGCCTACACCTAACACAAACCCTTCTGTTCGATGCTCAATGGCAGCTGATATGACGGCATTTCCAAATCCGGTAACTGGAACAGCTGAACCTGCCCCTCCAAATTGTGCAATTCGATCATAAACTCCAAAACCTGTAAGAAGCATGGAGATAAAAATTAAGGTACCAACCGTTGGATTCCCAGCTGTTTGGTCTGTGAAATCAAAATAATAAATATAAAACATTTGAATCGCCTGTCCGATGATGCAAATGATTCCGCCTGTTATAAAAGCCTTTATACAATTCTTAAATACGGGTCTTTTTGTTTCAAGTTGATTTTCAAGGGTTTGATACTCCTGTTGTACAGGTGTTAATTGTTTCTTTTGCTTATTTGACATATCTGCCCTTCTTTCATCATGCTTTTTCATTCATTAGGCTTTTGATTTTGTTGAATTCTTTTTTTAATGTTTTCTTCTCTGTTTTATTTTTTTGTAACTTTTGTTCCAATTGTTCCAGTTCCAAATACATTTTTGAATCGGTCGAGATAATAATTTTATGATCGGGATATGCTTTCTCTAAGTCTAATTTCACTTTCTTTTCAATGCTCTTTAATCGAAATCGGTCAAAGTGATCGACTTTTACTGCCAATAAAAGTTCCTGATCTGTATTCACAGCCTTAACACCTGAAATCTCTTTTTCTTTGATAACAATTTCTTTAGCATGATTAGCAACTGATTGATCGATCTGCTTGCTTGTACTCACTTTTACGATTTTTGCATCATCATTGTTGTTGGTAAACTGATTCTGATTTACGGCACATCCAGAGCTTAGTCCGATAATCACCACTATAAAAAGTCCAATGTTTCCTAGTTTCATCTTATTTTTCATGGAATCACCTATCCGTTTCTATCCATAAATCGAAGTTATAAAAAAGGTTGATTGAATCAACCAACCTTCTTGATGTAAATCTTTCTAATCTTTGTATTGTGGTTCTTCTTGTTCAATTTCTTGAACACGTTGAGAAATACTGTCAACAATCGTTTGTGTTTGTTGGGCAGCTTGTTGGTAAAGCTGTTTCGCTTGTTGATTATCCGTACCTAGTGCAAAAGTTTCTAAGCTTGCTTGCGCACTTTTTAATCCTGCTAGAGTCGTCTTAACGTCATTTATTACTGTCACTTTAAGTTCCTTCTTTCATTTATTGAATACTTACCAATTTATTGTTTCTGTTTTGAAGGTAATTATGTGGATTTTGAATATAGTAATTTATTGGAAAATGGAAAATGAGTTGTATAGTACCGAGGTTTTCAAAGATTATAAAAAGATAAATACCTACCCTATATTAAAATTAGGGTAGGTTACCTCTTCATGTTTGAACTTATCGTTGGCTTTTTCTTATTGTTTATTCTAGTAAAGTTTGTTGGTAGAAAAATCATCACCCAAATAACACCGTTTACTTTTGTTGCTGCCATTGTATTAGGGGAACTACTTGGAAATGCTTTATATGATCAAAAGGTTGGAGTAGCTTACTTTATTTATTCTATGTCCTTATGGAGAATTTTACTTTTTATGTAGAGAATCTTGGTCTAAAGTCTTTATTTTCTCGGGGTATTTTTGAAGGGAAACATGCTGCTCTCATTAAAAACGGGGTTGTTGACCGGGAGGAGATGAAGAAAAAAGCATAATTCTTTCTGTCAATTTAGAAATTTTTTATATAAAAATAGGATCATTCCGCAAATCATAGCTACACCTACAAACGTTACTAATATAAATTTGGAGAAGTACTCTTACCAAAAGCTCCTTCGTTTTGAAGTGTTTCTACTTTATTCCATGTACCTTCAGGTGTAGAAATAACAAAGCACCACATTTATCTTCTACATAATGGAAAGTAATCAGAACCAAAATAATTTTCTTTTATTATATTGCAATGGTGAAGTTCATGACCAGCAAGAATACTAGCAAGTGCTTGGACAGTAACTTCTGATCCATTAGCAATACCTTGTCTCAACCAATCTTCTGGATTCAGACTCTTTAACAATTGCAATGTAGCGTTTCTAACAATGGTTAAATTTAATAAAAGCTCATTTATCGTTTGTTTATCAAACGCGGCATTTTGTACATAAACATCCTTATCATAACGGGGAAGCTCCTTGTTTTCTCCTCTCGCTATACAAAGAAGTGTATAACTTAAAATCCGCTCAGTATCTGTAAGATGGCCAATTATTTCTTTTACACTCCATTTATTAGGAGAGTATCTAAACAGCCCCTGTGTTTCTGTTAAATTCTGAAGTGAAATGTTCGTCTCCTTAATTTGCTGCTCCAATATTGCTACTATATCTCCATCAGGTAATAAGTTCACATATCTTGAAAAATAGGCGTCATATTCTTTGAATCCTGGTCTTTTCTCCATGTTTTTCATTCCTTTCACTTTTATCAGTAGGCAACTTTACTTGTTTTATTCGTCATTCTTTCTACTAATCCCTTCTATTTGTTATAAAATTCCAATTACACTCAAAAAAAAATAGGTGAATGAACAAAGGAAAGGAACAAGTTTCCTACTTGCATCATATAAACCAATCACCTTTAACGAGCTGTCCCTTAGAGGATGTACAGAATTTGGGCTGGTACATGATATGTAATAATTCATAGCTTCTTCAGCATTGCCTTGGAACATTAAGAATGGCGTGACTTTTGACATCCTAATTAGCTCCTTATTTTAAAAAAGTTCTGGTCTGCTACTATTTAGCTTCAATATATCACTTCAATCTTTTTCCGAAAGTGAAAAAGAGACAGGGGTGTTTTTCCCTGTCTCAAATATCTTAATCAATCATGAAAATTCGTGCCATCAGTCGTTGCTTTAATTACTCCTGCGCGGATGACAAAGTCACCAAAGTGCTCGCCTTCTTCGCGTTCTTTTGCGTAGCGAGAAAGAAGTACACGAAGTTCACTTAAGATTTCTTCTTCACCAATGTTTTCACGGTACATTTTACTAAGACGGCTACCATCAAAGGCTGCTCCTAAATACATATTGTATTTTCCAGGGGCTTTACCGATAAAGCCAATTTCACCGAGTGCATGGCGAGCACAGCCATTAGGACAGCCCGTCATACGAATCGTAATTTCTTTATCCCTTAAGCCATTTTCATCAACAATCGCATCAATCTTATCAATTAGACCCGGCAAGTAGCGTTCTGCTTCTGCCATTGCCAATCCACACGTTGGAAGAGCAACACACGCCATTGAGCTGCGGCGAAGCGCTGAAAAATGCTTACCATCTGTCAAACCATATTGCTCAATTAGTTCGTTGATCTTTTTCTTTTTTTGACTAGTCACATTTGCAATAATAAGGTTTTGGTTAGGTGTTAGACGGAAATCACCAGTATGAATTTTTGCGATTTCTCGTATACCAGTCATCAATTTATAATCATCAAGATCTGTAACGCGTCCACCTTCGATAAATAACGTAAAATGCCATTTACCTTGAACACCTTTCACCCAACCATAGCTATCTCCGTTATGGTCAAAATGATATGGCTTAGCTTCTCCTAACCTCCAGCCAAGGCGGGTTTCAAGCTCTTCCTTGACAGTTTCCAGTCCAAGACGGTCAACTGTATACTTGAATCGAGCATTTTTACGTACAGAACGGTTTCCGTAATCACGCTGGATCGTAATTATTTTTTCCGCAACATCGTAAACTTGATCCGGTGTACAATAGCCAATTACTTTTGCAAGCTGTGGATATGTTGCTTTATCACCGTGTGACATTCCCATTCCGCCGCCAATCGCAACGTTAAAGCCAACAAGCTTGCTATCTTCAACGACTGCAATTAATCCTAAGTCCTGAGAAAAGACATCAATATCATTTGATGGCGGAACAGCAATGCCGATTTTGAATTTACGCGGTAAATAAAGTGGTCCGTACATTGGCTCGACTTCTTCTATTTCCGGTGTAGAGGCCACTTTTTCTTCATCTAACCATATTTCGTGATAGGCTCTGGTGCGTGGCAATAAATCATTACTTAATTTTTTTGCCCATTCATATACTTCTAAATGAACGTCAGATTGATATGGATTTGAGTTGCACATTACGTTACGGTTTACATCACCACATGCCGCAATCGTATCCATTAAGGAAGCATGAATTCCCTGGATCGTTTTTTTCATATTCCATTTTAAAATACCGTGCATTTGGAACGTCATACGTGTCGTTAGTTTTAAGGTGCCGTTACCATATTTTTGAGAAAGATCATCCATAGTAAGCCATTGATCAGGTGTTGCTACACCACCTGGCAATCGAACACGTAGCATGAACTGATACGCAGGCTCAAGTTTTTGCTTTTGGCGCTCATTACGAAGATCACGGTCATCCTGCAAATAGCTTCCATGATGCTTCATTAAGCGATTATCATCATCAGAAATTCCAGCGCTGAGCGAATCTAGCATTGATTCTGCCAGTGTGCCTCGCAAATAGTCACTTTCTTCTTTAATGCGTTCAACATCACTTGGCTTTCCTTCAGGTGCTTTTAAAATTTTGTTCACCATGTTGAAAAAACTCCTTTCACTTCAAAATCAATATACATCACGCTGATAGCGTTTTTGTTGTTGCATGTCGGCAAGATACTGTTCCGCTTTGTCACGGCTCATACCGCCTTCTTTTTCGATTATATCAATAAGTGTTTGATGGACATCATGTGCCATGTTTTTCTCATCTCCGCAAATATAAACAGCTGCTCCCTCTTGTAGCCAAGCAAACAATTCTTTGCTTTGCTCAAGCATGCGGTGCTGTACATATACTTTTTCTTCTGTATCACGAGAAAACGCAACATCCATTTTCGTCAGAACACCGTCATTTACCCACTTTTGCCATTCTGTTTGGTATAGGAAGTCTGTGACGAAATGCTGATCACCGAAGAATAACCATGATTTCCCTTCAGCACCAATTTCCTCACGCTCTTGCATAAACGATCGGAATGGCGCAATACCTGTCCCTGGACCAACCATGATAATTGGTGTATCTGGGTTTGTTGGCAACTTAAAGTTTTGGTTATTTTGAATGTAAATCGGCAGTGTGTCCCCTGGTTGTAGACGTTCCGCACATAAAATTGAACAGACGCCTTTTCGTTCACGTCCATTTGCATTGTAGCGGACAGCGCCAATTGTCAAATGCACTTCATCTGAATTCGCGGAAATGCTGCTGGCGATTGAATAAAGTCGTGCCGGCATTTTGCGAAGAATAGAGATAAACTCTTGTGCCGAAGCATTCCAAGGACCAAATTCACGGACCAAATCAAGCAAATCGTGACCTTTCAAGAATGCTTTTACTTGTTCTTCATTGCCTGGAGATACTAGTTCCTGTAATGCTTCATTTCCTGAAAGCTTTGCAGCTTGCTCAAGAAGTGGTTTTGTTAAAACCGTAATCTCAAAGTAAGAGATGAGTGCTTCTTTAAGCGGGCGAACTTCACCCTGTTTATTAACTGTCACACTTTCTTCCGGATTCCATTTCATTTCCTCAAGAAGTAATTGTACTAGTTCAGGATCGTTTTCAGGGTAAACACCAAGACTGTCACCTGGTTCAAATGTAAGACCAGATCCTTCAAGCGATAACTCAAGATGACGTGTTTCTTTATTTGATCCGCGACCATTTAAATTTAAATTTTCAAGCACTTCTGCTCTAAATGGGTTTGTTCTAGAATATGCTGATTGACCTGTCTGAGCTGTTGTAACTTGAGCAGGTGCAGCACTTCCACCCTGTGCTTCACTTAAGCCGCCAAGC
This sequence comes from Metabacillus sp. KUDC1714, assembly GCF_014217835.1. Lineage (NCBI taxonomy): Bacteria > Bacillati > Bacillota > Bacilli > Caryophanales > Bacillaceae > Metabacillus > Metabacillus elymi. The sequence goes on along the minus strand of NZ_CP055263.1, from coordinate 3,713,178 downwards.
ACGCTTTCAAGCCATTCTGCTGCAGGCTCATCATAATCTAGATCACAATCTACACGTTGAGATAGCCTTGTGCCACCTAGTTCTTCTAAGCGCTGATCAAATTCTTTTCCAGTATGACAGAAAAATTCATATGAGCTGTCTCCAAGCGCCAATACTGAAAAGCGGAGATCGTCAAGTTTTGGAGCACGTCTGCCATGAAGAAACTCATGGAAAGTTAGCGCATTATCCGGCGGATCGCCTTCTCCGTGTGTGCTGACAACAATAAGAAGATTTTGAACTTTCTTCAAATTATTTGGTTTAAAATCGTTCATAGACGAGACTGTTACTTTAAAGCCTTGCCCTTCAAGTGTCTTGCCTGCATTTTCTGCAAGTCCTTGTGCATTACCTGTCTGTGAACCATAAAGAATGGTCACATCTTTTGAAATTGTCTGCCCTGTGCTCGCGACTGGAACTTCTGTCACTTGAGCTTCTGTTGTTACCTGAACGGCTGCTGAGGTCTGGCTCGCAGCAAGATACCCACTAAGCCAAACCTTTTGTGATTCTGTTAAGCTTGGCAGAAGGCGATTAAGGAGCTCTGCCTGCTCCTGATTAAACGGACTGTTCAATACCTGAAGTTGCAACAATATCCACCTCACAAAAAGAATATAAACTTATTCAGTCATTATTCTATTAATAATGACTGATTTCTACAATTCTTGCAATTCACTTTTTACAGAAAATATGATTAATTTCATCATAGATTTACTATTCCTATAAGTCAAGTTGGTTTTACCCTTATAAGTGCTTTAAAATGCTTCCTTTTGACCTATCCAAACAAGTTTAATAATTAAACTTTACCGGAAAACATAAAATTAGTAAAATAAATATAAATTATCACAACTATTAAAATTCCTAATAATAAGGTGGACTTTCTTTGCATTATGATACGTTAAAAACATTTATTACTCTTGTTGAAGTTAAAAACTTTACAAAAACAGCAGAAATCCTTCGTATGTCACAGCCAAGTGTCAGCTTACATATTAAAAATTTAGAAACAGAATTCAATACGACATTATTTCGACGCTCTCCTAAGTCCTTGAAAATCACCCCAACTGGCGAGATTTTATACGAACGTGCGAAGCAAATGATCACAATTTACGAGCAAACAAGACAAGATATTCTCGAGCATCATAACTCTATTAAAGGAGAATTAAAGATAGGTGCAAGTTTTACAATCGGTGAGTATATTTTGCCTTCTTTACTTTTAGACCTTCAGAAAGATTTTCCAGAGCTGGAACTTCAAGTTATCATTGGAAATACCGAGGAAATCGTCCAGTCAGTACGGTTATATCAAGTAGATATTGGGTTAATTGAAGGACATACAAATGAAAAGGAAGTTTCTGTACACGCCTTTATGCAGGATGAGTTATTTATTGTTTCATCCAACAATCATTCACTCACCTGTAAAGATGAAGTGACAATTACTGACCTTCAGAATCAAGACTGGGTTAACAGGGAAGTCGGCTCAGGTACACGTGAATATTTTAATCACTTCATTCGATCAAATGGCTTGAAGGTCAAATCACTTTTAACGATAAGCAGTAATCAGGGGATTAAAGAAACACTAATAAATGGTACGGGACTCTCGCTTTTATCCCGCAGTGTAATTGAAAGGGATGTGCAGCACAAAAATCTTGCGATCATTAAATTAAAAAATCAGCCCTTTAATCGAACCCTTTCCTATGTATATTCTCCAATCATGCAAGATAAAAAGAATGTGAAAACATTTATCCACGCATTAAATAAAAAATGGCCTAATAATTTTAACCAAACATAGGATGGATGCACGATCTCGAAGATATAACATATTTAGTTCTACAAAAAGATAAAAGTCTGGGCATCATTTTGATATCCAGACTTCTAACTGACATTCGTTCTCTTTTTTAGTTTGTTTTATGTCCTTTTTCAAAAAGCGAATGAGCTTGACTTAACACGATCGCCCCAAGTCCCTGTATAATTGTCTTTACTATTATTTGCCCAATAATTGCAGAAGGAACAGCTTCCCATGGGAGAAAATTTGCACCGATTGGACTCAAACCAATGACGACAAACACAACAGAATCTAAAAATCCTCCAACCAAACCGCTATAAAAAACGCGCCAACTCATTGGCAATTTCAAACGTGTATAGATCTCTGTATCCGCTGTTTCAGCAAGTATAAAAGAAATAGCTGAAGCTAAAACTATAATTAATGTATCACCTAATAGAAAAGATACTAGTGCTGAGAGGATTAATGCTATCGCAATAAACAAATACGTCTTCTTCCTACCATATCTGTTTTGAACAAGATCTCGAAAAATAAACGTTGCACCGATTAACAATGTGCCCATAGGTACAATGAAAACCCAAAATTGTAGCGGTGCGAAAGCTGCTGTGATGACGTTTGCTAAGATGATTGAAACTAGATAGATTGCTATTCTCATTTTTTACCTCCATGCTGATTTTTCTTAAAAACCTAATTATATTAAGATATAAAATTAATTTTAAAAGAACGATTATTATACTATTTATTTTGTTATTAATCTAGTTAATTGTCACTGTATAAAAAAACAGACTATCCAAATTTATATATGAATTCGGGACAGTCTGTTTGCTTTGTTTGATCCAATTTTGTAAGTCTGTTTACGATCGTTAGGGTAACGTTAGTGAGTATCCTAAAGCATCAGTGAACACGTCCGAAATTGAATTTAAGCATATTGAATAATTTGCACTTATTAGCAAAATACTTCTATTAAAAAGTCGTGGAGGTGATTTTTTTGATTCTAACGAATCCTATAAGCGCATCTGAGGTGGGAACACTTTGGCTTACATACGAAGAAAAGACCCTTATCATGAGAATGTTAGAATATTTTATAGAGAAATCGGATGACCAACAGGCTAAAAATCTTTTGGGCGGTTTGTGGCAAGAGCTGAATTTTTATGTTTTACAGATGGAACAGATTTTTAAAGATCAAGGTATGGTGAAACCTATTGGATATTCAAGCGAAGATGTTAACTTAGAAGCTCCTAAGTTATTCGACAATGGATTTGACGTTATGTTTCTTCGTATCTTAAAAGAGGTTAGCATGGGTATGTACACCATTAATATGAACATGGCATATAATGATAAAGTTATGCAGATTTATGAAGGGCTTACGACTGTTACTCAAAAGATATATAAGTTATCTACCCTTTATCTTCTTGAAAGGGGGATTCTCACTCTACCACCAAAAGTTACGATGCCAAAAACAACTGAGTTTATTGAAAACAAAAGCTACATGAAGGGATTTAAAATAGTTGGTGACAAAAGGGCTTTAAATGATATTGAGCTTGGTCTTCTTCACCATGGAATTGAGACAAATAATATTGGAATGCAGCTGATAACTGGTTTTGCACAATGTGCAAAGCACAAAGAGGTTAAAGAATATTTTGTAAAAGGAAAAAAGCTTGCAAAAAAACAAATTAAAACAATGGAAGAAATTCTTTTAGATAGCGATGTTCAATTTTCTGCTACTTCTGGAAGCACAGTAACTACCTCAACTATTGCTCCATTTTCTGATAAGCTCATGATGCATTGCGTTTACCTTCTCAATGGATTTGGACTTGTGGCTAGTAGTTTTGGATCATTTTTTTGTTTAAGAAATGACATTTCCATGAAATTAACACTACTTGCTAAAGATGTATATTTCTACGGACAAGAGGGAGTCAAAATTAAGATTAAAAACGGATGGTTTGAGGAACCACCACAAATGGAAGATAGGGCTAATATAATAAAAAATAATTGATAATTTTTTGCTTTTAAGGGAAAAATAATCCTAGTGTTATTTTTAACACTAAAACTTTAATGTGGGGGGATATATTTTGAATTCACTAAATAGCTTATTTTCAGCCTTGATTACTTTGATAATTAAAGCTACATTCTTAATTAAAAATTACAACGCTAAATTAAAATTTTTAATAAGAATGCCCAGTTTAACATAAGCGTGAGAATTCAAATTAGTATCTTCTATTTCAAAGTAAAGCAAAAAGGATCTTCATCGAAGATCCTTTTTTATAAGAAAACATCAGCTGAACACCGGTCTAAATCACAGCTCGAATCTGCTTCGTATAGAAAAACCTTACAATAAAAAAGTAAACAACCTGTATCAAGAAAAAGATACTCAGTACAATCGCAGACTCTTTGAACAGATTGTATTGAAACATATTGGATAAGGCGGTAAGAGCAACTGCCCCATGAATTAGAGCAATGATAATTGGTGCAAAGAACAATATAGCTGTTTGTCTGTTCAGTACCTTCTTCAGTTCACCCTCTGTTAAACCAATTTTCGCAATTGACTGGAATTTTTGTTTGTCTTCATCTAGATCGGTGTATAAACGGAAGTATAGAAAACTTCCTGCTGAGACGAAAAAGACAATTCCGATAAATAATCCAACAAACAAGATAGGGCCGTACATTTTGTTTATTTCGTATACTTCATAATCAACAGAAGTATACTGATAGTCTTCAGAATATCTCTTAAGGTCTTTCGCTAATACTTTCCCAACTTCAACCAATTCTTGCTGAGAACCTTTTGCATTCCAAATATAGAGATCATCTTCTTCAATTGGTTCTTTTAGTTGATTAAAATCCTCATCGGTAACCACATAGTACGCTAGGTTACCAGGCATAGATGCAGATTCGATTATTTCTATTGGCTTAGCAGTTCCAGACTTTAACTCAATTGGTTGATTCATCATTTCTTTTGCTAGCTCATTATTAAAAAGTACATAACCTACTACGATTGCTTGACCATTTTTAAGCTGAATGGAATCAGTGTCTAATAGATTGTTAAGTCGATTATAGTCTGATTGCTTTACGATAAGTGTAGGTGCATCCCCATCACTTAATTCAAAATAACTTAGCGTCATATTTTCCTTCTCTACTTTTACTTTCTCGTTGCTTAGTTCCTCTTCAATTAACGCGATATCATCCTTTTTTGTCGTTGATCCAGCAAATGATGTGTACGTAATCGAATAGGGATTATTCTCCTTCAATCCACCTGTGATTAACGTTTGAAACCCAAAAAGTGATCCGATTGCACAAAAGGATACAGTTGAAATGATCGCAACCATAAAAAATGTCCGTGCATTGTCTTTCATACGAAAGGATAGATCTGAAAAGAGAACCATATTTGTTTTCTTCCAAAAAATTGTTTCCTTGTTTTTAAGCTTTCGAATGACATACACATTTAATTGAGTAAATAACAAATAAGTACCAATAATCACAACGATCACAACTGGTACCATGACGACTGTAACAGCCAAGCCTTTTGCCAGTAAGGCTGTAATGTAGCCGCCCCCAAGTAGAAGAATCGCGATGATTGTCAAAAAGATCGAGGACTTTGGTTCACCTTTTGACTTTTTGCTTCCTTTAATAAGGTTGATTAGCTTTCCACTTCGTAATAAAAACGAAACTGAAAAAGAGATAACCAAGAAAAGTACGATAAAGGAAGTAAATGTAGCTAAAATAGCCTTTAAAGGTAAATAAAAGTTAAGATCAGTACCGATGACTAGGACATTTTCCGCAATAAGTAAAATCACTTTTGAGAATACCAGACCAAGTGCAATTCCACCTAATGTAGCAAAAAATCCAATAAGCATATTCTCTAGAAACACCATTGAACGAATTTGTCTCGTTGACATCCCCTGGATCATTAAAATCCCGAATTCTCTTTTTCTCGACTGAATAAAGGAGCCCATTGAATATAAGACAAAGAAAAACGAAAAGACATAAATAATCCCAGCTGCAACAGTTAGACCAGTCGTCACATGTATATTCATGTCTGGTCCAGTTAACGCTGGGTGAAACGCAAAGATTGCAAATGTGAAAAAGACCATAACAGTAAACATGCTACTAAGAAAGTAGGCGGCATATAAACGTTTATTTCTAGTAACATTTTTAAACGCGAATTGACGAAAGGTCATTTGCATTACCTCCCAACAGGGAAAGAGTATCAATGATTTTCTGAAAGAAGGCCTGACGATTGTCACCGCGATGGATCTCGGAATAAAACCTTCCATCCTGAATAAAGACGACACGATTGCAGTAGCTAGCCGCAAGTGGCTCATGTGTTACGAGCATCATCGTCGTCTGTAGTTCACGATTAATGGACTCAAGCATTTCCATGACATCTTTTGATGCTTTAGAATCCAGATTTCCAGTTGGCTCATCTGCAAGTAGTAGCTTAGGCTGATGAATCATTGCTCGCGCTATCGCTGCTCTCTGCATCTGTCCACCTGAAATTTCGTAGGTGCGTTTTTTCATTATGTTTGTAATTCCAAGCTTTTCAGCAATCGCTCCTGCTTTTTGTTTCATTTCACTAACTTGATGCCCATCCAATGTTAAAGGTAAGACGATGTTTTCTTCTACTGTTAGGGTGTGGAGTAAATTAAAGTCTTGAAAGACAAAGCCCAACTCACGTCTGCGGAATTTTGCTAATGCATCTTTTTTCAGAGAGTGAGGATTTTTTCCATCAATCAAAATTTCTCCTGTTGTAGGTTCGTCAATTGTCGCAACCATATTAAGTAGCGTCGTTTTCCCACTTCCAGAGGGCCCCATGATTCCAACAAACTCCCCCTTTTCAATTGTTAAATCTATATCTGTTAAAGCACGATATGGAATTTTCCCTTCATAGATTTTACTCACTTTATTTACGTCTAGCATCACAAGATCTCCTTTCAATTCGTTATCATTTGATCTGTGATTAGTGTAACCAATCTACTGTATCCAAACTATCGATTCGCCTTTCAGTTTCCTTACGAGGCTGTAAGGTTTTGTGATGTAGTGAAAATAAGTCTAATTGTTGTTCCCCTGCCTACCTTTGAAACTAGCTCGATTCTATGTCCAAGATGGTTTACTACTTCTTTCGTTAAATATAGCCCCATGCCTGTAGATTCGCGAAATTCCCGGCCATTTTCTCCTGTATAAAATGGATCAAATACACGTTTTAAATCAGTATCAGGGATTCCAACACCAAAGTCGGTCACTTGTAGAACTGCTTCGTGATCTTTTTCATAGATAGAAATATTGATTTTATTACTTTTACCAGCTGAATATTTAACAGCATTATTAATAAGCTGTGATAGGATAAAGAAGAGCCACTTTTCATCTGTTTCAACAAGAATGCCTTCCTGCTCTTCTTGTAATTTTGGATATACCTGGTTTCGGATGTAAAGCCGTCGATTGGCACGGTTTACCTCATTCACTATTTTCACCAAGTCAACCTGTTTTACATGAAAATCCTGTTCAATAGTCCTAAGGCGGGCCATATAGAGAATGGTATTTAACCCTGTACTTATTCGTTCTGTTTCTTCACGAATATCAGAGGATTCCGGTTCATCTAGGTTTTGTGCTGTTAGTTCAATGACAGAAAGCGGTGTTTTCATTTGATGCACCCATTGATCCATAAATGTTAGATGCTCTTTTTGCTGATGTTCCACGCTCATTAGTTGCTGTTGATAATGCTTGTACTGCGTTTTTAACAGCTGATCCAATGCTTCTGTAATTGGCGCTTGCTCCAGTTTTTGAAAGGAGTCGTCAAGTGAGACGAGTGGTTTGCTAAGACGGTTGTAGAATTTGCGTCGACTATAATAGTGATAAATCAGGTAGCAACTTAAAAAGAAAAAACCGAGAAAAGCAGCATATAGAGCTGGTTTGAGTTGCTGGTAGCCTTCGAGCCAATAGATTGAGAAAATAGTAAAAAACTGTACACATTGTACAGCAATTAACAGGTAATGCTCCCGGAAAAATAGCTTCATGTTTTTACACGCTCTCCCCATGAGACAATTAATCTGTAACCTGCCCCTCTAACTGTTTCCACCGCTTCTTCTATGCCTATTTTTTGAAATTTCTTTCTAACTCGTGTGATATTAACATTCAGTGTATTCTCGTCTACGTAAGATTGATCTTCCCAAAGTTTTTCAAGTAAATCTTCACGACCAGAAATACGTGGATAACGCTCAATTAAACTCTCAATAATATCAGCTTCATTTTTTGTCAGGGATACACTATCATGACCCAGCTTCAATTCTAACCTTTCAGGATACAACTCCAGTCCTTTGATTTTTAAAACCCTCTCGTTAGCCTTCATTGCATATTCACCATAAGCACGGCGAAGCTGACTGCGAATTTTCGCCATAACAATTTCAGCGTGGAACGGCTTGGTAATAAAATCATCCCCACCGTTTTCCAGTGCCATTACCTGTTCCATCTCACCTGTCCGTGCAGATATAAAGATAACCGGACAAATCGATTGCGTGCGAATCTGTCTGCACCAGTAATAACCATCAAAGCTTGGTAGATTGATATCTAGCAGAACTAGATCAGGCTTATTTTCATAAAATACATCCATCACATGCTGAAAATCATTTACTAAAAATACATCATAACCATATTTACTTATGTAAGTCTGCAGCAATTCAGCAATTTTAGGATCATCTTCAACAATCATAATTTTTTGCATATCCGTCTCCCCTTTATTGGATGTAATTATGCCATAAAATGGATGGTTTTTCAAAAGGAATGTGAGACCTTATGAAAGCATACTAAAAAGGAGTTGTTTTCACATCTCCTTTACTTTAATGGTTCAAACATTCAGTTTAACTAACAACTTTGTCATGTCTAAGATTGGACACATTTTTCACAGTTTTAGCTACAAACGAAGTGCCTTTCGCTTGTCAACAACTACCATTAATAGAATAAGCGGTAAAATCAATAAACAAAGAACAACCCAGAATTGCCACGTATCATAATCTGAAAAGTTTTGCCAATAATCAAACCATAAATTAGTATGCTTAAGCTGTACTTCTTTCAAATGACCAAAATGTGTTTTCTGGTCTTCACCCATGATTTTTTACTCCTAATCTTTTAATTTTTATCATCCATTTAACGTAAATCTTATGCACTTAATTGAAAGTCTTAAACAACCGGAATCTAACTTGCTTTTTTGGTAATTTTTCCCCACTCTTTAAAACAACATTCTGAGGAAATAATAACGTTAAAAAGCATGTGGAGGTGATAACTTTGTCCCATGATCACGAAAGAGATTGGATTACTGTTGAGGATAATGACGGTAACAAAAAGCAGTTTGTCGTAGAAGCATTATTGGCAATTGAAGAAGATACCTACGCTTTATTAAGATCAGAGCATGAGCTTGATCATGCGATTGTAATGCAAGTCGAGAATGAAGATGACGAACAGTATCTTATCGGCATAAATGATCCGCGCAAAAAAACTATGGTACTTGATGCATATGAAATTGCAGTCGAAGCAAATCCAGCAGATTAACTTGTTAGGAAGAAGGAATAATTCATGGATACTAACATTATTGATGTGATGGATGAAGATCTAAAAAACCAAATTGAAAAAGAAATTAATGGCATGACTTTCACAAAAAATTTTCGATCTCCAACTGCTGAAGAATGGTATATTTTCTTACCAAACTATAAAGATCCCGTGACAGGTGGAGCATCTGGTAAAACTATCATCCACTACAATCTTTACGATACAAAACATATCTTTATTAACACGACGATTATTTTTGATGATCCTGCATTGCATAAAAGCGAATTACATCGGCTTGTTTATGCGATTTCAGATGAAATTGTCAATCGCCTTGTTGGATATGCGGACACTTTATTATCTGTTCACTCAGGTGAAAATTCATACAATGCTGAATATAAACAACAATAAAATGCAGATTTCAGGATTTACAATAACTGGGTAAATCTATAAACAAGAACAAATATCGAGGGGTGAAACTATGAACAATGAACTTATACAAGCCATTAAAGATTATGCACAACCATTAAACAATCCCAATGACATCAACTCCCTTCTTCATGAGATTGAGATGCAAAAATTTGTATTATTAGGGGAAGCATCACATGGGACGTCTGAATATTATAAAATTCGTGCTGAACTATCCAAAAAGCTTATTGCAGAAAAAGGCTTCACCTTTTTGGCTGTCGAAGGCGACTGGCCTGCATGCCAATATGTAAACCGTTATATAAAAGGCTTTGATCAAGTCACTCCAAATGCCAGAGAAGTGTTACAATCCTTTAACCGTTGGCCTACTTGGATGTGGGCAAATGAAGAAATGATTGAGCTTATCGAATGGTTAAAGGAATATAATCAAAAGCAGCCAAAAGATAAACAGGTTGGTTTTTATGGAATTGATATTTATTCTTTATGGGAATCAATGGATGAAATCATCAATTATTTAGAAAAAACTCATTCTCCCCAATTAGACGATGCAAAAAAAGCATTTGCTTGTTTTGAACCCTTTAATCGCCAACCAGAAAGATATGGTGTATCTGCCGCCCTTTATTCAGAAGGATGCCATGATGAGGTCATCAAACTTTTAACAGAAATTTGTTTAAATAAGAATAAACAATTTGACTTCGAAGAGAATCGTTTAAACCTTGAAGTAAATGCTCTTATTACAGCAAATGCTGAAAATTATTACAGAACAATGGTAGTAAATGATAACGAATCCTGGAATATTCGCGATCGGCATATGGTTGAGGTAATCAATAAAATTAGTGAATATTACGGCAACCAAGCAAAAGGAATCATCTGGGAACATAATACTCATGTTGGTGATGCACGAGCAACTGATATGGCTGATGAAGGTATCGTAAACGTTGGACAATTACTAAGAGAACAAAAAGGGAAAGAGGCCCTCTTTATTGTTGGATTTGGAACACACCGCGGGACTGTAATTGCAGCTGATCAATGGGGTGTGAATTTTGATAAAATGATTATTCCACCAGCTAAAGCCGGTAGCTTTGAGGATGCTTTGCATAAGGCAGGTTCGGATGACAAGCTATTAATCTTCAACAATGAAAACCATCATAAATTTAATCGAACAATAGGTCACAGAGCTATTGGAGTCGTTTATAATCCTAAATTCGAACATTATGGTAATTATGTTCCTTCAGTAATATCAGACCGGTATGATGCGTTTGTTTATGTTAATTATACGAATGCTCTTAATCCTCTTGAAGTGGAAGAAGTTTTTTTATAAAGAATTAAGGTAGCGAAGGGTTGATTTCATCATTCTATTCACAAAAGAAAAAATAAATTAAAAAAAGACTAGAAAAAATTTCAAACCTTGTTATAATGCTTATTGAGTACATGACATTATATAAAAGGTGGTCGATTATGGGGAATACTTGTAGGTATGTTGTCAATGCGGTTGGTAAATGTGGAGAAACATACTATACCCAATTAAATGATAAAAAAGAACTAAAAAATTGGATAACTGACCATCAAGAAAAATTAGTAATGAATGAATTAAAAATTGTTGATAAGGAAATTCATCCTCTCTTAAAATGGTTTAATTCCAAAAAAATGATGTAAGTGCATTTTATAAATACTAATGACAAAAAAAGGTTCAATTCGAATAGGAATTGAACCCTTTTTCATTACTCTAGGAGGTCCGTTGGGGAAGGATAAACACTATTAATGTAGAATATCGATAATAACATCATTATTAGCTTACAATCCCGTAAGCAAAGGAGAATATATTATTATGTACGAACTCAAAACAAAAGAAACCGACAACAGTGTTGTAGAGTTTATTGAACTTGTGGACAGCCCTAAAAAACGTGAAGATGCTTATAAATTGTTAGATATTTTCACTCTAACGACAGGTTTTAAAGCGAAGATGTGGGGGCCGAGTATTATTGGCTTTGGTGCCTATCATTATAAATATGAATCTGGTCATGAAGGCGATGCACCACTAGTAGGCTTTTCACCTCGAAAAGCAAAAATCAGTTTGTATTTTGCAACAGGTGACACAAAACGTGAGGAATTGTTAAAAAATTTTGGGAAACATACAAGCGGAAAAGCGTGTGTATACATAAATAAAGTAGCAGATATTGATATTGAAGTTCTAAAAGCGTTAATTAACCAATCAGTAATATTTCTAAAAGAAACGTACCCAGATTAAAAATTTATCCTAAAATGATAAGTTTATGAATCATTTAAAAATCATCAAAACAGAAAAGTGGTCATTCTTAAAGGAATGGCCTTTATATATTTTGGCATAATAAAAACAACTTCACGAGTTAGTTCTGCCAAAAATCACCACCACTTTTATACTAATCTTTAAAGAACGGCCATGTTAAATTTAAGTGATTAGATGGTAAATAACAACAAATAGGTTATCATTTCTATATGCAAAAGAACGACTAATGTTAGGGGATATTTATATCTATGCCGAAGTCCAATAAAATGAAAAGAATCATAAAACCGTTTAAATGGGTAAAAATTAATCCCGCACAAACATTATCACTAGGATTTTTGTGCCTCATTGGATTAGGTACATTGTTACTCATGTTACCCTTTGCTACAAAAGATCGACATCACTTATCTTTTATTGATGCATTATTTGAAGCAACCTCTGCTGTTTGTGTAACAGGATTAGTGGTAGTAGATACTGAAACAACTTTTACGCTTTTTGGTCAAATTGTTTTAATGGTATTAATCCAAGTTGGTGGACTTGGTTTTATGACTTTCGGAATCATTATTGCGATTGTATTAGGGAAAAACATAGGTTTGAAAGGAAGACTCATGATTCAGGAATCCTTAAATCAACTTTATATTGAAGGAATGGTTAGACTTGTTAAGTTTGTTGTTGGGTTCACGTTCATAATTGAAGGAATCGGAGCTGTTATCTTAGCCATACGCTGGTCTCACGATTTTGGATTTCCAAAATCCTTATTCTATGGCCTATTTCATTCTATTTCTGCCTTTAATAATGCGGGCTTTGACCTAATGGGAGAGTTTCGCAGTATCACAGGATATGTTGGTGATCCTACAATTATCTTAACACTTAGTTCCTTGTTTATAATTGGAGGAATAGGATATTTCGTCATATTAGATATTTTCAAGAAGAAATCATGGAAGAAGCTTTCCTTACATACAAAATTAGTCCTTTTAATGACATTAATTCTTAATTTACTTGGTACAGTCCTGATCTTTACTTTGGAGTACAATAACCCCGGAACATTGGGTGGATTATCATCTCTAAAGGATAAAGTGTTAGGTGCTTATTTTCATGGGGTAGTTCCTAGAACAGCAGGTTTTAACACGTTGAATTTACCGGAATTAACGCTAAGTTCCCAATTTGTTACGATTTTGCTTATGTTTATCGGTGGAGGCTCTGGAGGTACAGCTGGAGGAATTAAAGTGACCACGTTTTTCATTCTCATCCTTGCTGTTTGGACTGTATTGAAAAGAAAAGAAGATGTTAACATCATGAACAGGCGCATACCAAAGGATTTAATCTTTAGAGCCTTTTCCATCACTGTTTACTCGACAGCCGTTGTATTTTTGATTTTGTTTATCTTAACGATTACAGAAAACGCTCCTTTGAATGTTTTACTTTTTGAAGTGGTTTCAGCGTTTGGAACAGTTGGAATGTCGCTAGGGTTAACACCTGAATTAAGTACACCAGGTAAAGTAATCATATCCCTTCTGATGTTTATAGGTAGAGTAGGCCCACTTACTTTAGCCTTTGCTTTAGCTAAGGAAAATAAAAAACTTCCTTTTAAATATGTGGAAGAGAAGATTATGATTGGATAAAAAAGTAGAGGATGACTCAAGGAGATCTGAGCTAGTCAAATCCAACTTTTATATAGGTCTTTCAGGCATTGAGAGTCTATATATTGATTTGGAGTTGTCTGAACTTATGGTTCCTGAGTCAGCCTCTATTTACATTAATATTTTAAAATAAATATACTATTTGACTATTTATTGTTTCCGATCCTTTGTGTCTTTTATAATCAACTAACCTTTCGCTCAAATTTGAAGGGAATCTTACTGAAGTTATTTTTATTTAGTATTCCAATGACATTAGCTGAAGTTTTTTTTGAACGCAAAACAAAACTTATTAAATTTAATAAAAATTGGCATTGGTATCATACCCTACTATCAGAAACATTCATCATGCTGTTTGTTCGTATGTTTATTGGGTTGATTAGAATTATTCAGAGTAAAAAATCATTTTAAGCTTGGAATGTTCTATTTCTTTTCTAAAAAAAGTATGAACTTCTTCTGTTTAGTCGTTTACATAATCGGTACATTCAAAAAAAGGATCTTTGAATTTATTCCCCACCCTCACCGCATCATCATTGATATCATCACTATCACGTGTATACAGGTTACCATTGTCGCATTTGCTGGAAAGACAAGAATGTTACGGGAATGATTTCTTTAATGTTTTTAATGCTTTTTATTTTAGTCAGTTCGTTTTTTGTGAAAATGAAATAGAGGAGCTACTTTTTAGCTCCCCTGTCTTAACAGGATAAACTCGGAATGAAGTTTTCTATCATCATGAGATAAAACGTTACTGTAAATGCTTTGGTGGTATTATATTATGATTATTTTTCTTTATTTCAGTAAAAAGGTTTTCCTGCTTTAGAGGTAGATTGAGTTGTTCATTTAATTGGTTTAATTGCTCAGTTAATAAACTTAATTGCGGATTATTGGAGATTAAGCTACTAATCGATTGTTGAAGTTGCTGAAATTCTTTTTTTGTAACTGGTTGTGCATCCTGTTTTAGCGCGTAGCCTAATTGTCCATTGGGTTCTAATGTAGCCCACTGAACATCACTTATTTTACTTACATTTTGTTGTCTTAATTTCATTTCTAATTGGTCTACGGTTAAACGAAGTTTACTTAAATTCTTTTCATTTAGAATTCCATTTTCAATGACAATTTTTGATTGGCCAGTTATGAATTTTTCAAAACGATCACTTTTCAATTCCAAGTATTCTATTATGACAAGCGTTACTACAAGGATGCCCCCAACTCCAAATGTAGTAGCAAGATTTTTTCCAGCAACAGGCTGTATAAGCAATGAACCAATTCCGACCATGATTACGGTTTGAGCAAGCGTCATTTGCGAAATTGACTTTCTTCCTGCAACTCTTAAAAGCAAAGTTCCTACAATGACAATAAGGATTGCCTTCCAAACCCAATCTAGCTCCATTAAAATCCCCTCATTTCCAAGTGATGATTCCCGAACAATTTATGTTATTATTATGCCTCTCTTTAGTAGAAAGATGTATTTGTTAAAAATGAAAGGATATGGATAATAAAGCTCAAGATTTTGGTTACCACTCTAGGCTCTTTTTCTTATGAAGCTATAGATATTAAGCATACGCAAATTGAAATGGTGCAATCTTTGGCGAAGTGGAAAAGGATGGCTCTTACTAGATATAAATTTACCGTTGGTGAAGGACATTATACAAATATGAATGCTGTTCGAAGAGGTGAGGTATTAGATAATCTGCACTCGATGTATGTTGATCAATGGGATTGGGAGAAAGTTCAGGCTTCTGTTTGGAATGAGCAAATTATTAGTGAATGTAAAGAAAGAGATATCAACCTTTTGTAGGGAAGATCTTCATAAGATGTAACAAAAAAGTTTTCTTGATATTTCTTGATATTTTTTGATCTATTTCATATGAAAAGTGAAAGCTAATTGGTTATCCTACTTCGTTTCCCACAATTGATACTTCCTAAGAGGTCAAATTATTCTATTTTTAAATAGGGGTCGCATTTTTTAATTATGTGTTATCCCCTTTTTTATGATTCGACGAATCTGCATTGTCTGACCGTTTCACACCCTTGCTTTTATACGGTTTGTTGCTTTTCGCTTTATTTTCACTTGCTTTCCAACGCGTCCAACCCTTTTTGCCTGTTCCTCTACCTGTCCCACTTTTACTTTTAGCTTTACTCATATCATCACTCCATTATTATTTAATTTTATTTTTTTGCTTAATTTTACCCTTTTCACTTCTATATTCATTGTGTATATAAGCAAAACAAACCAATTTCAAAGCTAAACTACTTTAATCCCTTCAACTAGTCTACCTATAATCGACGTAAAAAGATAGCGATTCATTTTTTAAAACGCTACCCACAGAAGATTTGTTTCATTTATTATCAAGTTACTATCGTGTATCTCGTTACTTATACCCCTCCACTACTTGGTACAAAATTAGTTTGTGTTGCTTTTTCTCCGACTATTAATATATTTTCATGTTTTTTATTCCCTCAGCAAATAATAATGGAACGTGTTGATACTTTTTATTTTTACTATCAACTGATTCTATCCATCTGAAAAATTCAGCTTTTCTTAAATAATGGATTCTTGGGTTAAAAATAGTCCTTGGGTTTCCATATGGAACTACGATTGGCAATAATAATGTTACAAGCATCTATATTCTCCTTCGTTTTTAGTAGCATATGCAAATAAAGGTTACAATTTGAAAAGCTTTTGACAAATTAACAGCATTAAGTAAAAATATAGCTATTTATTTTTACAAAACCTCACACGAAGCATAACCCCGCTCTGATTTAAAGACTTGGTTATACTTCGTATTGGAATATTTTAATGTAAAATCTACACGTTGCTTTATCATAATTGGTGAAATGTAGCTCATTGCACATATTCCCTCTTAAAAATAAAGACTTTTATTAGATTTAATATTTCCTTATAGTTAACTTATGAGGAATTGTTTTTTAAAATTATATGAATTCCTACTATAAATTAGCGAGGTAGCTTTATGAAAATTGAATCACCTAAAATACCTAATGATTTACCTTTAAAAAATTTCAATGATATTTTTTATGAGGAAGATCCCGAATTAGAATTGTGTCAAATAAATGATTCTATTTTTGATAACGAGATGTTACCTAGGGTGCGTTTATATAAAATGATCATAAGTAATTGTAAGTTTAACAATACTGATTTTTCAAATATTGATATAACCGATGTATTTTTTGATAACTGCGATTTTTCGAATGCTAAAATGCGAAACTCTTCCATACACAGAGTAAAATTCACGAATTGTAAATTACTAGGTGTGGATTTTACTGAGTCTAGCTTTGGTAATGTTGAGTTTAATGATTCTTTACTTAACTTGGCTTCTTTCGGGAATTCTAGGCTAGAAAAAGTTAAATTTCTAGATACTTCTTTAGAGAGTTCCGATTTTTATGAATGTTTATTTAAAAAACTCGAATTTAATTCGTGCAACATAAATAGTGTTAGCTTTGAAAGAACATCACTCAAGGGGATAGACATTAGTACATCTACTTTTGAATCACTTACAGTTTCTATAACTGACCTAAAGGGATGTAAAGTTTCTACTCACCAGGCAATTCAATTTGCTGCTCTATTGGAATTAATAATTATTGATTAATTCAATTAACCTTTGAAGATGTAAATTACAAACTTGATACAATATTAATGAACAATCCTTAACGAAAATCCACATTCACCTCGAATGTGGTTTTTTCGAGGTGAATGTGGTTTTTTCGAGGTGAAAAATCGAAAGATAGAAAAATTAATAATTGATTATTAGTTATGATGCTTGTTTTACAAAATAATAGCTAAACAGCACTTCAGCTTTTCTACCTACTTTACCATTCATCATAATTCTCAAATGGTTGAATATATTGCATTTAGAGTTATTTAAATTTGGTACAGCTTATAATACCACAATTGAAAATGGAGGAGAAAATGAAAAAGTTAATCAGCATTAGACTGGCAAGTATTATAATAATCACCATTAATACAATTGCGCTTTTCATGCATCTCCTGATACTTCTAAAAGTTGTACCATATGATTTTGTATGGGGAGGACGTTTAAAGAATGAAGTAGATTTAATCATTTTTGAAAGCATATCTATAGTTGTGCAACTACTATTTATGACAATTGTTGCTGTAAAAGCAGGATATGTTTTCAACGGAAAGTTCAAAAAAACTGTGAATGTTGGAACATGGGTAATGTTTGGACTTATGGCGCTTAATACAATGGGCAATTTAGCTTCAGCCTCTGTCTTGGAAAAAATGGTAATGACTCCAATAACCTGTTTGCTAGCACTTTTATTATTCAGATTAGCAATTGAATAAAGTGATTCGGGTGAGGATTGGTGAAGAATTTACAATTATTGGATCTTCCACTTTCACCATATCCCCCATATAATTACCTGTTAGGGGGGATATGAATGGCTGATTATAAGCAATATGTCTTTTTCGATTTTGAAATGTTATGTTCTGATTCAGGTATGGATTTTGAGAATATGGAGGCCATTCGTTTAGGAGCTGTAAAATATAATCTTGAAACAGGAGAAATTACGTATTTTGATCGTTTTATAAAACCCGAAAATCAGGAGCCTCTAACTGAGTTTTGTAAAACATTAACCGGGATTGAGGATTGTGATTTTATCAATGCAAGTGGTTTTAAAGTGGTCTTTGATGCCTTCCTTGTATGGGTTGGTGGTGTGAAAAAAACTCGCTATTTTTCGTGGTCGCCAAGTGATTTATCTCGTTTAAAAATCGATGCAACAAAACACGAAATCCCACAATGCACCATTAGCAAAATTGAAAAACGTTATATTGATTTCCAGATGATTTTTAAGCAGAGAGTCTCGAAGGGAAACGTTTCAGTTGCAGATGCTTTAGCGTTATATGGATTACAGTTTATTGGAGAAAAACATCATCCTATGTATGATGCCTATAATACACTAAGGATCTATTTACAGTTTTTAAATAAACCTATCCAATCTGATTTAATCATGCTAAAGCAATATCTCTTTGAAGAAGAGGTCCCACTTGATGTGAAGCAAATCAATGAGAAACTGAACGATCGCCTAAAACAAGATGCAATGCTAGTAACTGAACCATTACGAGAAGTGTATCGAATGCGGAATGTAAAAAAAATAAAAAAACCAATTCGAAGGATCGTTGAAAAATATGAAAATGTTTTGTTAAATCGTTCTGGTTTGTTTACCGAAGAGAACGTATTAATTGCTGGACATTTAGTGTCCTTCTATCATGATTTGCTGCTAACCTATGAAGAGCATTATTGCTATTCTTCTAAAACTATCATTTTTGATGAATATATGCTTCAGCCCTTGAAGCAGCTAGCTTTCAAGTAGGATGACGCAATCTAATATAAAGAAAAGTAGTGAGATTCATCTATATGAGAGTCCCCACTACTTGTATTTTTTTCGACTTGGTAGCTTGTTTGGTTTATTCCAAATTACTATGACGACTAAAAGCTTCGTTATGACCATATTCTTTTAGATTAGAATAAATTAAGCAAATACTATCAAAGACAATGTGGACAGATTGATCAAATAATGAACCGAGTGGTTGAACTGATTGAATTTCTCCATCAGCTCTATATTTTGTAGCAGCTGGTATGTGTAGTACATCACTAGAAGCCGCTGCAAGAGGTGATTCAGAATTTGTTGTAACCGCAATAACTTGGCAATTTAGTTCTTTTGCTTTTTCAGCTGTCCAAACAACACTCTTTGTTGTACCTGAACCTGAAACTGCGAGTAAGATGTCTCCTTCTGCAATCGATGGCGTAATCGTCTCACCAACAGAAAAAACATTTGCATTTAAATGCATTAATCGCATCGCAAATGATTTCCCCATAAAGCCTGAACGCCCCTCTCCAATAACAAAAATCCTTTTTGCATCTACTAGTTTAGTGGCAATTTCTTGTAAATTCTCTTCTTTTATTTGACTTAAAACGCCTTGAATTTCCAAAAAGATTTTATCTGATGTTTTCATGTTTTCTCTCTCCATTCCATTGTAACAATACTTTCTTAAACTGTTTAGCGGCCAATCGTTTATCTTTCGCTTTCGTTATGGCTGAGCCAATAATTACTACATTAGGCTGCAACTCTCTAAAACTAGCAATTGAATCGAGTGTTATTCCCCCAGCAACCGCGAGTTGTACAGTTGGATCATATATTTGTTCTGTCACGATGTTTTGCTTTCCAGCAATCTCTTGTTCATCTTTACTGACATGTGCACAGAAAATTGCTTGTTTATAATGAAACAATTCTTTTTGCTGACTATCATTTGTATTTAAAAGGTCAACCATAACCCGTTTCCCTGCTTTTTCGGCAGTTTCAATACATGCATTAATCGTCGCTGCAGGTGATACTCCCATCACAGTCGCGACATCAGCCCCAGAACGAAAACACATGTCAAATTCGTAATATGCGTTATCAATTGTCTTGATATCTGCTACAATCACTTTATTTGGAAAGGCATTTTTAAGCTTCTCAACACTTACCATTCCATATTCTTTTATTAATGAAGTGCCAACTTCAATCCAATCTATGAAACCCTCTGTCGATTTTGCAATTTCAATAGCCTCTTCAATCGTATAACGGTCTAATGCCAGTTGAATATTCATTTAATCTCCTCTTTGTCTTATTTTAATTTACTAGATTACTAAACCGATTTATGAACTTATTATAAAGGAAATGTAAGCACTTTACAATAATCGATTTATACCTAAACTTTTTAATTTTCACTCGGTTATTTTCTCAGTGTTAACTGCTGCTTGGTTGCTGAATACAAACTAAAAAAACTTGGATATCCGAGGGTAATGAAAAAGACCACTTTTTCACATTACTCGAAAATCCAAGCACTTTTTGATGATATGTCTAAGTTTAATATACTGTTTAAAAAATACATGTGATCTTTGAGCTTACTAAGATAGTAATCTTAAATAATAATCGTATTGAATGATTCTGCTTTTAATTTAAATGAGTATGTTTCCCCATTAACATCCATTTCTAGTTCCCTTGTATCCTTAAATGGATTGGCAATGACAACTACTTTCGTACCGTCTGGATTTAGAAATGCTGTCGTATTCCCCGTCCAAGGACCACTTGTTTCAATTCGTAAAGCACCTGGATTCACAAAATGAGAAAAATGCTTCATTACATAATATTCCGGATTTTTGGTCACCTTTTTCGATTCAGGGTCTACCGTAATCATAGAGTTTTGTTCCCAACCCCATGTACTTCTTCCTTTTGGTTCAAGTACCATATTCCAATAAATATACGCATTTGCTCCGTTCACGAAATAATGACGAAACAAGTTATGAACATATTGGGCATACGCCCATGTATTTTCCCCGTTTCCGCATTCATTTTCAGTTTGCATATATTTCAATTCAGGATAGCTTTGCACAGTACGTTGAATTGCATATTTTCCTGCCCATTGATAACCAACACCCTTTACATATTCGTAGGCTTTTGGATTACTAAGGACAGTGTGTGCAAATGCATCATGATCAGAGCTTGTTCCTTTCATCCACTCCTCCCAGGGTTCTGGGGCATTGATGGTTCCTAGCCAGATTTCAGCATCAATCCCGTATTTTTCAAATGCTGGACCTAAATAATCTCCGATAAATTCACGTAGCTGTTCACCTGTCCATACACATGAAGGAAACTTCTGATCTGCGACTACTTCATTTTGAACATGGATTTGATGAAGTGTGATCCCTTCCTCTTTATACGCCTGGACAAATTTTACGAAATAAAGCGCATATGCCTCCAGTACTTTTGGCTCCCAGCGTAATGTGCCGAAATTATACGCTTTCGGAAACTTCATCCATGTTGGCGGGCTCCATGGTGAAGCAAACAGCTTTAAATCTGGATTACGTTTTAATGCTTCCTTAATATAGGGAATTAAATATTTTCTATCTCGCTCAATGCTAAAATGCTCCATTTCATAATCATCTGTTGTTTCATTATGACTATACCATTCAAGTGCATAGTCGCTTGCACCAATTGGTAGTCGGCAAATCGAAAATTGGCAATCTCCATCTGGCAAAAACAGAGCATCCAATACTTGGGTGCGTCCAGCCTCTGATAAATGACTCAGCGCATCGAAGCCAAGTTCATTAAAGCAGCCACCAAATCCGTCAATGACACGCTTTGTCTCATCAGTTAACACTAAATTAGGCTTTCCTGTTTTCGCTGGTTCTGCTATCTGCTCCTGCCAATTTTGTTCTTTAGTACTTGAAATCCAATAATAACCCACGTTTTCCTCTCCTCTATTACAGTTCAAATATCATAAATGACCATGGATTTAATGTTATCGTTTCACCTTGTTTATAATGCTTTTCCGATAAAAGCTCCTCACTTTCTTCAAAAGGATACCTCATCATTTCGATATCTGCAGAATAATTAAAAATGAACTTAATTTTTCTTCCTTCATCATTTACTCCACTTTTTATTATGATCGGAAAACGGATCTCCTGTTCAGTTTCCCATATGCTCGCTCGTTTTAGCGCTTGAGCAAGAATGCCAGACATAACCTCACTAGAAACAATACATCCGATGTATGTCGCATATCCGTCTCCACACTCATTACCTGTAATCGCCGCATATTCGCCCCATGCTGGGTGATCGTATTTGGCAAAAGTTTCTGCTGTTGTGGGAGTAAGTAGCTCCATCCATGTGTGCACTTCATTCTTTGATTCATCCACTCCATACGGATTTTCCGCTAGTTGAACACGCTTTGGCTCTATAAACATCTGATACTGAACACCACAGACCTTCTCAATGATACCAGGCTGATTAGTTGTGCGAACTTTAATGTTTTCATCTGTAAATCCAGATTTAAAGGTAAAGACCGCATGGCCTCCTTTATCAACATATTGGTTTAGCCGATCCAGCAATTGATCAGAAGCAACATATAAACATGGAACGATGATCAATGAATAGTCTTCCAAATTCTCTGTTTCAGGATGAATGATGTCACACTCCACATTTAATTTGTACAACTCATCATAAATCAAACGAAGGATATCATTGTAATTTAGCTCTGATCTTTGATTAAATTTAAACCAGCTTACTCCTGTGAGAGATTCATTGCTAACGAGAATAGCTGTTTTATTTTTCTTCTTAAGATTTACTAGTTTTGGTGATAGACGTTTGAAATCTGCGCCAATAGTTTTTGCCTCATTGTACACAGGATTAGGCTTTAAATCGTGACTTAAAAGACCTTTCCAATATGTCTCAAATGAGTTATGGATTGAATGCCAATGCCAATATGCTACCATGTTAGCACCTGAAGCCACATGGCTGAAGGCCTGTAAACGCAGTTGACCAGGAAAAGGTGTCCAATGACTAAATGCCTGAGCCTCCGTTTCAAGAACAAGGTAATTTTGTTGCTTTGTTGATCGTGCAACATCACCACCAAACGAAATTTCGATTCCAGTCAAATCCTCTTGTGAAGGATGATAAATATCTACCCCTGTGATATCAAATGGTTTTGAAGCTGTAAAATGGTTTACGTTTGGCTGGACACCAAATGAGTAGCCCCTCCATTCAAAATCAAAGTTTTGTGTTATAAATTGTCCTTCATGACGATACTCTTTTACTATTTCTACTTGCCATGCTAAAAAGTCGTCTACGAGTGTACGCTGAAATTTAGAAAATTCCGCCCCAAAACTTCCATTGATTGTACCAACAACAGAAGGCATATCTTCCCATGCATGGACGTCATTGCTCCAGTAAGAGAGTCCGAACGCTTTATTTAACGCATCTGTTGTTTTAAATTTCTCTTTTAAATACTTCACGAATTGCAATTGTACATTTGGTCCACTTGTATCATAGTGCTTCGTTTCATTATCAATTTGATAGCCGATAATGGCTGGATGGTCTTTTACATTTTCCATCAATTTTCGGATAATCCGCTCAGCATAGAATAAGTAGGTTGGGCTTGTAATGTCCATAATTTGTCTGGCACCATATTTCCCCGCACCTTGTTTTGTAACAGCCAACACTTCTGGATGCTCTTTCACCATCCATGTCGGTACCGCATATGTTGGTGTGCCCACTATGACAGAAATCCCCGCTTTATGCATCGCATCTAGCACTCTATTCACAGAAGTAAAATCGAATACACCATTTTGAGGTTCATGTGTACTCCATGTTGATTCTGCAATACGAACAACATTAATACCTGCATCCTTCATCATTTGAATATCTGTTTCTAGTCGATCGTAAGGCATATATTCATCATAATATGCCACACCGTATAACAATTGTTTCATCTTCCTCTATCCTTTCTCTACTTTACTTAATCGCACCATCGGCAATTCCTTCAAGAATATACTTCTGGAAAAATGCATAGAAAACGATGACTGGCAAAGCAGTTAATACAAGTGCTGCCAAGATTTTTGGCCAGTCTGCAACATACTGTCCGAATAACATATTTATTGAAAGCATTAACGTATAGTTATTAACATCTGTTAGCATAATCAATGGCAATAAGAAGTCATTCCAAAGCCAGAGTACATTTAATACTAAAATGGTTGCTGTAATTGGTTTAAGTAAAGGAAAAATAATTCTAGTGAATATTTGAAAGTCGTTACATCCATCAATTTTCGCTGCTTCTTCCAGCTCCTTAGGAATCGATTTCACAAACCCATGATAAAGGAAGACTGCCATATTAACTCCCAAGCCAATATAAATTAGACCAAGTCCGTAAAGTGAACCTTGTAATCCTAGACCCTTTGCCATTTGGCTCAATGTAATCATAATGGAGTGAAAAGGAACAAGCATGGATGCAATGAAAAGTGTAAAAATCAGAGTGCTAAGTTTACCTGACGTTCTAGCAAGCTTGTATCCAGCAAGTGACCCGCAGAACACAATACCAGCAAGACCAATAAATGTAACAATTAATGTATTAAAGCTACTTCCTAGAAGGTTTAATTCTGTAAAAACACCGATATAGTTATCTAGTGAGAATGATTTAGGTAAGGCTAATACAGAACTGAATATTTCTCCCTGTGATTTAAATGAGTTTATAAACGCCATATAGATAGGGAAACATGAAACTATTGCAAATACAGTTAAGATCAGATTGATCGATATCGAAGCAGCACGGTTCTCCCTCATGCTTCAACCTCCTTGCGCTTTAAGATACTCACTTGTATAAGAGTAATAATTAATACAACGAGGAACAAAATCATTGCTTTGGCATTGGCATAGCCGAAACGGAAGTTATTTGAAAAGGCTTCTTCATAAATATTCAGTGCCATTACTTGTGTTGAGGTACCAGGACCACCTTGTGTTAGGGCATATACAACATCAAAAACTTTAAACGCTCCGTTTAATGTTAAGAACGAACATATTGTAATCGCATGCATAATCATTGGAATAACAACATGTTTCAATCTCTGGAACACATTGGCACCATCGATCATTGATGCTTCTTTCAATTGTTTTGGAACACCTTGTAATGCAGCCATGTATATGACCATCATGTATCCAATACCTTGCCAAAGTGATACAATTAGAATCGAGTAAAAGGATACTTTTGCATCCCCAATCCATGATTGGTCAAGTATAGAAAATAGTGCCTGCTTCGAAAGCTCAGGAAACACATTTGTAAAAATAAATGAGAACATTAATGAACTGATAATTAAGCTAATCATATTTGGCATAAAGAAAATCGTTCTAAAAAATCCCTTTGATTTCATTCTTGATTCAATTAATAAGGCTAATAACAGTGCAGCAACATTTTGAATGACAAAAATGAAAATAGTATACCGTAACGTAAACCAAAATGAATGTCTAAATGCGGGATCATCTTTAAAGGCTTCAATATAATTACTAAACCCCACAAAATTAAACGTTGGATTTAATCCGTTCCAATCCGTAAAGCTATATACTCCAGCACCAATAGTCGGTATTAAAAGAAAGACTAGATAAAAAATGAAGGCAGGTAAAACAAATAAAATTAAACTTAGGTGACCGCTCTTTGTTTTTAACTTTTTCTTTTTAGTTGTCACTTCTTTAATAGGTACATTCAATTCTTGTACTTGCATTTGTTTTCATTCCTTTCATTCTATTTTTCTCACATAAGGAGAAGGGGTCTGATTCTAAGTTAAAACAGCCCCCTCACTTGTTTATCGATAATCTATTATTTGTTTATTTTGTTATATTCCTGCCACGCGCGATCCAATCCTTCAATAACTTCCTCTTTAGAGGCATCGCCAGCATAGTAGCTTTGAAGCAATTTTTCAGAAGCAGATTTAACGGCTGCTGGAATTATTGGATCCTGATATACTTTACCTTCTTCAACATATTTCATTGAATCTTCCAACCACGGATATGGTTCAAATGTATGAACATCTGAAATTGGATTAAATCCTAAACTTTCATAGAAAGCACTCGAATCTTGTTCATCTAGAATGTAATTCACAAAATCCTTTGCTACGTCTTTAACGTTACTTACTTTTGAAACTGCTAGAGATGTAGACGTACTTAAATCGATAAGCGTTGCGTTCGGATCGTCGTTAATCGGTAATGCAGCGACACCAAAGTTAAATTTTTCATTTGTCGCTAACATTGATTCTGCCATCCATGGTCCTTGAACCCACATTGCTGCTTCACCACTTGCGAAAGCTGCTGCACCCTGATCCTGGCCTACTTCAAATGGTCTGTCCGTTCCATGAGCATCGACAAGATCAATAATCTCAAACATGTCTTTCAAGTCAGCAAATGATCCTTTATCTGCATTCATACTGTCAACAAACCCTTTGTTTGTTGTACTTTCAAGGGCACCTACTGTTAATGGAAGGAACAGCTGTGGAATGTATGAATCTTTATAAGCACGAATAAATGGCGTTATTCCTTTGTCCTCAAGAGTTTTTATAACCGCTTTCATTTCTGTGATTGTCTTTGGTATCTCAATACCATTTTCTTCAAAAATATCTTTATTGAAAATAAATCCCCATTGTAGTGTTTCCAAAGGCACTGCAAGAACTTTACCATCTTTTGTGACTGCAGGAGAAACAGTGTCATATAGCTTTTCTGCAAATGGTTCTTCTGATAAATCCTCTAAGTAACCTGCTTTATCATATACTGGAATATCATTGACTGCATGAAGACCAAATACATCCGGACTGTCACCAGAGGCAAGTCGTGTTTTCAATAATTGATCTGCCTCGTTAACACTTGGTAATTCAAGCTTAACTGTGACATCTATTCCATTTTCTTCTTTTTGTTTTTTTACAAACTGATCAATGTATGTTTCATATTGTTCTTTAAAACGAGGCTGTCCAATAAATACTTTTAATTCTACTTTTTTTCCATCTCCCCCACTTGCTTCACTCGAAGAACCGCTCCCCGGTGCTTTACAACCTGCTAGTAGACTTGCGAATAAAACAGTAACTAAAAATAATGTAAGCGCTTTTTTCATTAGTAACTCCCCTTTCTTTTTTTAATCATAAACTGTTTTTTCCTATTATTAAATTGACAATATTAACGCTTACATTTGCACTATTTTAACTTTTCCGAATTCCTCCTGGAGACGTACCATAGTACTTTTTAAATACACGATAAAAATAAGAAACGTCTTCATAGCCAATCATTTCAGCAATTGTTTTATATTGAAGCGTTGTTGTCGTTATGAGTTCTTTAGCTTTTTCCATCCGTGAAGAGATAATATACTCTGTAACATTACATCCATACCTTTTTTTAAAAGCAGTTGTTAAATATTCCTTACTAACAAAATACTTCTTTGCAATAATTTCAAGCGACATATTGGACGAGGTAAAATAATCATCAATATATTGTTTAATATCGTCCAAATTTATTTTTGTTTTTTGTTTACTGATCTCTACTATTTTTAAAATGACATGTTCACCAATGATAAGTTGAGTCTTCAGTTCATCTTCAATTGTTCGATTTTGCTGGTAGCTTAATTGATTCCGGTCTAATCCTAAATCTTCTAAACTTAGCTTTTGGACTTTCATTACTTCTTCTAGAAGTAATAGAAACTCTTGATGCAAATGAAAAATAAACGCTGTATCCTGCTTTAATTCATCATCTAATCCCTTAAGAAATTGATGAATACTATTAGAAAACTGAGAGACATTTAATTCCTTTAAAGAAAAAGTAATTGTATGACGAAAAGGCTCAATCAATTCTTCTATTTCAGGACGTGTCACTGCAAATAATTGATACCCCATTTTCTGCTGCTCCATTTTTCCCTTTTCAAATAAAGCTTTCATCAGGGCATTATTGAGCTCAGTTTCATCCACTGGTTTTGGTAAATATTCAATTACTCGTGACTTAATGGCTTGTCTCGTATATACAAAATCCTGATAACCACTCAATACAATAACCGGAAGATCCGGATATTCTTTTTCTAGCACTTCAAGTAACCTGATACCATCGATACCTGGCATTTTCATATCTGTTATCACAAAATCTGGCCGTATTGTCTTCATTATCTCAATTGCTTCTTCTCCATTTGTTGCCTCAATTATATGTTCAATTTTTAATGACTTTAGATCAATTACCGCTTTGACTGTTTCTCTAGTCCAGATTTCATCATCGACTATTAATAAAGTACTCATTTCGTTCACATCCATTTTTTATGATAGATAGAGGATAGTGACCGCCCCTTTCCCTCTATATGAAAATCATTTAAATGATAGTTGAGTTGAATGCTTGATAGGTATGCTTCATCAAAATTAAGCTTGTCGTATACTCCACTTCTTAGATCGTAGAATAATTACTCCATTAGATTTTTGAAAGGGATTGTTAAAATTACTTTTGTATATTCTGATTCCTTACTGTAAAGTTCTATTCCATATTCCTTTCCAAAATAAAGCTTCATTCTAGCATCTACATTCTTCAATCCGATACTTCTATTTTGTGTATCAACATCTAATGCCAGTTTTCTATTTACTTCATCTAATGTATGCTTTGACATGCCAACACCGTTATCTTCTATCACAATTTCAATATCATCAAATACCTTTTGAATATCAATTTTAATCGTTCCTCTTTCAATTTTAGACTCAAAGCCGTGTTTAAATGAGTTTTCAATAATAGGCTGGAGAGATAAAAGTGGTATGCTTACTTGATTAACAGCTTCATCCACAAAAAGTTGGATTGATATACTCTCACCGAATCTTACCTTTTGAATATAGAGATAATTTTTCAAATGGCTTACTTCTTCACGAATAAATACTAGGTCGCCTCGTTTATTTGTAATATAGCGAAACATTAATGCAAGTCGCTGTGTCATATCATAGATTTCCTTTGCATTTTTTTTTAATGCCATCCCCCCGATAACTTGAAGTGTGTTGTATAGAAAATGTGGATTAATTTGGGCTTGCAGAGCGAGAAACTGTGCATCTCGGTTTTCCATTTCACGCTTATAATCCATTTCAATCAAGTCTTTGATACGTTCGATCATATCTTTATATTTTCTATATAGGAGACCAATCTCATCTGAACGATTTGCTACAATATTCACACTAAAGTTATTTTCTTCAACATGCTCCATTGTTTTAGAAAGGGCTACTATGGGTTTTGCGACTTGATTTGAAACAATAATTGATAAAAGAATCGTTAATAAAATAGAAATAACAAGTATAACAACCCCTGATTGACCAATATAAACGGCCCCTATCATCATCACTTCTTTCGGCACCACTTTTAATAAATGAATCTGATCATTCATCATGTGTTGGATAAAATAATAATCCTTGTCTTTTATTATATATTTTTCTCCATGTGAAGTAGTTAATTGCTCGCCAATTTCTCTGGTAAACTTCTTTAAACTGAGATGACCTGGATTGTAAAGAGGATTCCCCTGAGAATCAAGGATTAATACGTATTCACCTTCATTACTCTGCAGGTTTTCTGCAATATGGTTCATAAATGAAAACATCACTTGAATTTCAATTTCCCCTACAAGCTTTTGATCTTCAAAACGATAAATATTACGTGTAAAAGAAAAACTGTTTTTTGCAAGATCGACATCAAAAACAGCATCTTTATTATCCTGCTTTTTCGGAGATTCCAAGTTATTGCTTATATAAAAATCGTTCTTTTCAACTTTGTATAATAAATGATCTTCATAGGACACTAGTGATACTGATAAAATATCATTACTTCCATTATATAGTCCGAATAGTTTATCTTTAATATAAGACTGAGTATTAAATTTATTCAAAGTGCTAAGGTTATCAACAGTCGTAATACTTGGTACTAATTTCTCATCTACAAGAGCTGAAAACAAAAATTCATCGTACCAGTTTATTTGTTCTTCTATGTAGCTGCTAGAAAGCTCCATTCTTGAGAGATTCGAACTGATTTCCGATGATTCAACTGCTCCTCTAGAAATATGGGTTGAAATCAGCATAAAAATTAAAAGAGGAACCATCATAACAAGAAGCAGGGTTCCCATTAACTTACGCTTAATGCTCTCGAGAATGTATTTATTAAAATAATAGTTAATTCTGCTTCGTATTCTCATATGGAACCTCCATTGGGCAAAAGTTTCTAAATAACATTATATAGGATTTATTTGTACATAGTTTAGCTAGAATTATATTATTTACATGTATTCCCAAGGAAAGGTTATTAATATATTAAAAACCTTTCGATAAATTATAGAACAAAAAGACAAACAAAAAAGCTTGAAGTAATTAGCATTCAAGCCTTTTGCACTGTTACTTTTCATTATGTTTGTTGCCGTAGCTTAGTGGCTATATCAGTTACGTTGCTTTGTTTTATGATGTTATTCTCATTATCCTTAGCAATTATTTTTATTTGTTCGATTAGTGATTCTCTTAACCACAGTGTGTTTAGGATAGAAACGATTGCTCCAAGTATGACGATGATTGAGATTTCTAAAATCCGATTACCTCTTGTTTCCCACATATCAGCTCGCCCCTTTTACAGTATTTGTAAATAGATTGTCTCATTTTACTTCATTCTATTCCCATTCAGTTTCGTAACACTATTCGAACGATGTTTTCGTAGATTCCCTAATGAAAAGTTCACAAGAAAACACTGTATCTTTTGGATTTACTTCTTCTTTGTTAATTTGTTTTAATAGCAGTTCTGCTGCCTTCAGTCCCATTTCCTGTGAAGGCTGGCTTATCGTTGTTACTGATGGATTGACGAGGTCAGCAAATGGAATATTATCGAAAACGACTAAACCAAGCTGCTCACCAATTTTGATCCTGCTTGCTTTAGCAAATTTCAACACTTCCAAAAAGACTAGGTCATTTCCAGCAACCAAAGCAGTCGGTGGGTCTTGTAATGAAAAAAGGTTATCAAGTTCTGATCCCATAGACTTTATCTCAGTGCTAATCATATATTCTTCTATAATAGGTATATTATTTTCCTTCAGCGCATCCATATACCCTTGTTTCCGTTCGAGTCTAGTTGAAATCGTTAGTGACTCAGTTACAATTGCGATTTTCTTATGACCCTTTTCAATTAAATGCTCTACTGCACGCATCGTAGCTTCCCGATTGTTTACGACAACTGATGGAGCAATAATCCCCTTTACTTTGCGGTCCATAAGGACAACTGGGTAACCAGTCTTCAGCATACTTTTGTATAGCTCCACGTTTTGGCCGGTTGGAAAAATGATCAACCCATCCACTTGTTTTGCACGAAGCATTTCAATGTATTTACGTTCCTTTTCTGGGTCATTATCGGCATTACAAATAATCGCGTTCATCTCATGTTCATTAAAATAATCCTCTAATGACCGGCACACTTCTGTTGAATAACGATGCATGATATTTGCGACAATAATGCCTACCATTGACGTGCGTTTTTGCTTTAAGCTTCTTGCAACATGGTTAGGCTGATATCCTAGATCGTTGATTGCTGCTTCAACTTTGACTCTTGTTTCTTGACTCATATATTCATATCGCTTATTTAAATATTGTGAAACCGTGCTTTTTGAAACTCCTGCCCTTTTAGCAACATCTGCCATTGTAATTGCCATGAAATCTTCCTCTTTTTACTATTATTTCTTTCATTTTATCTTTTAATGGTGGATTTAGCCAGCAAGAACATAAAAAGAGGATGACTCAAAAAATAGTCATCCTCTTCTATTATCCATTTTGTTTAAATTGACAATTATGCAATCGCTTTAACATTTTTAGCATCAATCTGCTTTTTTGCAGCATTCACCGCCAAAATTGTTAAAATTGCAGAAAGAAATAATGATCCTGCCATAAAGATATAGGATGCGCCAAAGCCTCCGGTTGCACCATTTAAATACCCGACAACATAGGATCCGGCGAATGATCCTAATGCTCCCATGCTGTTAATTAAGGCCATCGCACCTCCAGCAACATTACGAGGAAGAATTTCTGGAATGATCGCAAAGAACGGTCCGTATGGAGCATACATTGCACCACCAGCGATTACTAACAAGACGAATGATAACCAGAAGTTGGTTGTTCCGACTAGATAAGAGCCATAGAATGCAAGTGCTCCAATTAATAAAAATGGCCAAACAAATGCTTTTCTGTTTTGCAATTTGTCTGAGAAATGTGAGGCAGTTAACATTAAAACAATTGATAAGATATAAGGAACCGCAGATAACCACCCAGTTTTAATAATATCCATGTTTGGTGCGGCATTTAGAATTGATGGAAGCCACATAACGAATCCGTAAACCCCTACACTCCACAACGCATATTGTGCGCACAGCAAGATAACGGCTTTAGACTTGAACGCTTCAGCATAGTTTTTAACTGGTTTTAATCCTTGTTGCTCCTTTTCAAGTTCTTCATGCAGAAGTGCTTTCTCACGCTCTGAAAGCCATTTTGCATCCTTAGGCTCGTCATTGACAATTTTCCACCATATGAACGCCCAAATGACTGCAGGTAAACCTTCAATAATAAACATCCATCTCCAGCCATACGCTTCTAAAAGATAACCAGAAACGATCGACATCCATAAAACAGTTGCTGGATTACCTAGAATTAAAAATGTATTCGCACGAGACCTTTCTGCCTTTGTAAACCAATGGCTCAAGAACACAAGCATTGCTGGCATAACAGCGCTTTCTACAACCCCAAGCGTAAACCTGATTACAAATAGCCAACCAACATTACTAACAAGACCAGTCGCTGTCGCAAGTCCTCCCCATAAAATCAATGACCAGAAAACAAGTTTTTTTGCACTTTTATTTTCCGCATAATGTGCTCCTGGAATTTGAAAAAAGAAATAGCCTAGGAAAAACAAGGAGCCTAATAAGGATGAGATCGCAGGAGTGATTTGCAAGTCCTGAGCCATACCTGCAGCCGCACCAAAACCATAGTTTGCACGATCTAAGTATGCTAAGCTGTAAGTAATAAACACAATCGGAATTAAACGAAGCCATCTTTGTTTTGCTAATGTTTTCTGCATGTTAATTCACTCCTTGTAAATGTTTTTTCATATATTGGTCTAATTGGTGACTAGAAGGATAGCCATCATTGTCTCCAGGAGATTGAACGGCTAATGCTCCAATCGCATTCCCCCTCATGACAGACTCACGGATTGGGAGATTTTTCAGTAAACCACTAATAACCCCAACAGCAAATCCATCACCTGCACCAACAGTATCGATAACATTCTCAACATTATACCCTTTAATTGTACCTTCGTGGTTTAAGGTTTTATAATAAGCCCCTTCCTCACCAAGCTTGATAATGACTAACTTCACTCCTTTATCCAAATAAAAGGAGGCAATGTCCTGAGGTGCACTAAAGCCAGTTAATATACCACCTTCTAATATACCCGGAAGAAAAGTGTCTGTTTTAAACGCAATTTCATTTATCGCTTTCACCATTTCTGCTTTTGAATTCCACAGCGATGGACGTAAATTTGGATCAAATGAAACAGTCCGATTGTTCTTTTTCATATACTCAAGAGCGTATTTCGCAAATTCTCTCGTTTGATTTGATAGGGCTAAGGGAATTCCAGTCATATGCAGATGATTCGCTCTTAAGAAATACTCTTCTTGAAAGTCGTTTACTCCCATTTGACTTGCAGCAGAGCCTTTACGAAAATATTGAACCTCAGGATCGCCAACAACCACTTTTGATTTTACTTGAAAGCCTGTCGGAAAGTGTTCATCCACTAAAACATGGTCAATATTTACATTCTCTTCTTTCAGTCGTTGAATAATAAATTTCCCGAACGAATCATTGCCAACCTTGCTAGCCCACCCTGAGCCGAATCCTAATCTAGCCAAGCCGATTGCGACATTGGTTTCCGCACCAGCTAGACTACGCGTATAGTGATTCACTTCATGCAATGGCCCCTGCTCATCTGCGATAAACATTGCCATAGCTTCACCAAATGTAAT
This sequence comes from Metabacillus sp. KUDC1714, assembly GCF_014217835.1. Classification (NCBI taxonomy): domain Bacteria; kingdom Bacillati; phylum Bacillota; class Bacilli; order Caryophanales; family Bacillaceae; genus Metabacillus; species Metabacillus elymi. The sequence continues at coordinate 3,679,147 of NZ_CP055263.1, read as the reverse complement.
AACATCTAAATTTTGCATATGATTTCCCCACTTTCTCTTTCTACTGCATTTTGAACCATTTCTATATAATGTTTTGTTTTAGAGATAGGATCAATTGGAAACTCAATTGCCTTTGTCAAGGATGCTGGAAATTGATTGACGATTTGTCTCCACTCTCCATTTTTGTCATCTGGAAGTGGCAAAGTAACTAGTCCGTTCTTAACCGTTTCAACATGTTTGAGATGCAGATACACAACATATGGGGCAAGCTGTTCAACAGCATAATGAACATTTTGTTCGGTATAATACCAGTTGCCTGTATCAAATGTCATTTTTACAGGTATTCCATAAAGCGAAGCGCTTTCAAAGAAAGCCTTTAATCGTTCTACATTTCCGCCATGCATCGTTTGGTCGTTTTCAACAAGTAATTGTATGGGTTCATTTTCATCATTAAGCTCTTCTAAAAACTGTTTTAATTCAATACAATTTGATCTTTCAGTTTGATAATGACCTAAAGAGGTTTTCACCCATGATGCTCCAAGATTTCTTGCTTCTACAAAGTTCCTTCGAAGGATTTCTTCATTTAATTGTGCACCTGAATTCCATAATTCTATTGGAGCCGAAAAAACGGTAAATAGCTTGAATTTTTCAACCTCCATTTTTATTTTTTCAAGTGGCAGATATCCTTCAGGAAACAATTCCCTACGAATCTCAATGCCATAAGAACCTGCAAGGGCAATTTCTTCAATAAATGATTCCTGCCCTTTCTCTAAAACTTCATTTCTATTAAAAGCATTTAAAGGAACTATTACATTATTCATTTGTAAATCCTTTCTAATCGTTTATAAATCGGTTTAGTAAATCGGTTTATAAACAGTATAAAATAAGTGTAAGCGCTTTTCAAGTAGAATATTTATTTTTTGTTTTTTACAGTTTCTATGTCTGGCGCTACTGTCCCTCAAATTTTAAGCGCATATTAGAAAAACTTGGCTTGTCGCCAAGTCTTAATGGAAAAAGCCCTTAGTTTTTCTTATATTATCAACCATAAAATATAATTTCTGATAGTATAAAAAAACTGAACCATTATCTGTAATTTCTAAAGATAATGGTTCAGGTTTTAGGGACTAGATTCAACTCGTATTTTGCTACTTTAATATCATTTTTAATCACTAGTAATCTCATTAGGATCTGTTTAACTATCATTTGATAGCTGATTTTCTAATTCCTTTTGCTTCCTCAGCTCTTCTCTAAATTTTTCTTGCTCGTCTTTAAAGGTTAGATATTCCTTAGCTTTGAGGTCTGCTTGTTTTTTTAATTGATAGACTTCGCTTGTCTTGTAGACTTCATTGTTAAAGTGTAGTGGTGAGATTTGAACTCCTTGACGAGATGATTCTTGGAGTTGCCGAAACAAGGTTGTGACATATTGTTCGTCTGCTTCAGTTGTTTGGTATTCTGTTTTAAGTTCATGATCTAAGTTATCCAATGCACGTATCGTGTCTCTGCGCATCATTTCTGCACGATCAGTACTCTCTTCAAAACGGGCTTTTGAAAATACTTCAAGTTCAATCAGGTCATCAATTTGTTTAAAAATAGAAGTTAGTGTGGAGTGTTGGGCTAAAACGATTTCTTCTGAGAGGTTAGCAGAATGGGGTAGTCCATCTTCAAGAAATGGGATATGAATCATTGTGTCTCCAGCTAAGTCCCTAGCCTCGGTTGTACCACCGATTCCATTAAAAAATGAGATTCGTTTAGTTATAAGAGAAATCCATGCTTCTATAACGTCAATTTGTGCTAGATAAAATTCTTTTATGGCAGTAGCTCCCTCTCCCGTAAAGTTTTCATCAAGATTCACAACATCCTGACATTTCTGTTTTAATTGTTCAAGATTATCATGAAGTTCATGGTACTGCCTAGCCCTTGCTTCCATGGAATCTACTAATGTCTTTGCATCAAAAACTTTCACAGGTACCTTTCCCTTCTTTGATCTTCAGATACAATTATACATTGGTGTTTCCACTATTCACATGAACCATTTTTCCTTACCTTTCCTACGTTCAACAGTACTATTTTTCAAACGATTCATTTATTTCTTTTAAAAAGTAGGAGATAAGTATGTGACGTAAAGGTTTCTAATTAATATGCATACCCGTATGCAAAAACAACTATTTACTGTAGGCTGTTAGTTTCTTTTTTTACTTTTAATGGACTCCACATGGAATAATCAAGGGCTAATGAATTTATAAAATAGGTAAACATCTTCACTTATCCTACTTCACACCAATCAACAATGGTTAATGCAATTATCTCTGCAACTTCAAACACTTTGTCAATTTCAATATATTCATTTGGAAAATGTGCTTTTTCAGTTACACCCGGTCCAAAAACGATTGTTGGAGTAAATCCAACCTTAGTTAATAGACCTCCGTCTGTCCCCCATGGAGATGCTTCAACAATTGGTGCAAAACCTAAAACCTTTTGATAGCAAGATGTCAATTTTTCAACTAATACATGCTCGATGTCAATTGCACCTGGAACCCACCTTGCACCAAACCAGTCGAGAGTAACGGGATGTTCATTAAACCATGGATCCAGTTCTTTTAATGTTAAGAGCCAGCTTTCCATCTCATGTTTTGCTTCTTCCATCGATTCCTCAGGAGAGATACCCATTCGCCCTTCTAGCTTCACACGATCAGCAACAGATGAGGGCCAATCTCCGCCCGCAATTTTTCCAATATTGATCGGAATTGGGATTGGAATGTTACTATATAGCGGGTCATTAATCCTCTCATTTCTACGTTTTTCTAGCTCGCGAATATGTTCTACAACAAGAAATGCTTTTTCAATTGCACTTACACCTTCATAGCGTGTACCGCCATGAGCTGAAAGGCCTTTCACTTGAATTTGAAACCACATTGACCCTTGTTGTTTAGGGAAGATTTTCATATTAGTCGGTTCGGGAATAATCGCCGCATCTGCCTTATAACCTCGTAAAATTGCAGCCAATGTGCCTAAACCGCCGCTTTCCTCCTCAATCACACTTTGAAAAATAACATCTCCTTTTAAAGGAATTCCAAGGGCACGAAGCGCAGATAAAGCTAAAAGAAGTGAAACATTGCCACCTTTCATATCGGTGGCACCACGTCCATATAGTTTCCCATCAATGATTTTTCCACTATAAGGGGCATGTTCCCATTGTTCTAAGTCTCCTTCAGGAACAACATCTATATGACCATTTAATATAAGGGAACGTCCTTCACCTGTTCCTTTTAAAATGCCGACAACATTTGGACTGCCAATAAACTCCTGCCGAGACGAGGAAAAATCAGGATGTTTGCTTAATTCGTTCCCATCAGGCTCCCAGACATCAACCTTTAATCCAATTTTATGCAATGTTTTAATGACAACCTTTTGTGCTTGCTGTTCATTTCCCTGTATACTATCAGCTTGCACTAATTTCTGTAGGAGCTTGACACCATGTTCTCGGTTAGATGTTAGCCATTGATTAATCTGAGTTTGTAACATTGAACGCTCATCACTCACTCTACTCTCCTCCTTATAAGAGTTCCAATTTAGGTAACAGTTTTGATCTCTTCAGAAATCATCAATGGTGCGTCCGTTTTAAGCGTGACTTCTTCTGCTGTAAAGGGTGCCATAACTTCTTTTAATAACAGCCCCTTATCTGTTACTTCAATTACAGCCATATCTGTAATGATCATACTGACACACTCTTTTGCGGTTAAAGGCAAAGTACAGGTCTTCAAAATTTTCGGTTCACCTTTTTTATTACAATGATTCATCACCACAATTACTTTTTTCGCTTTTTTAGCAAGCTCCATCGCCCCACCAATTCCCGGTACTCTTTTTCCTGGAACAATCCAATTTGCCAAATCACCTTTTTCACTTACTTCAAGCCCACCAAGTATCGTTATATCCAAATAACCTGAACGAATCATCCCAAATGCAGTAGCACTGTCAAAATAAGAAGCCCCAGGGACAATTGTTACTGGAAATCCTCCAGCATTACATAATGTTGGATCCTCTTCACCCTTATCTGGTGATTTACCCATTCCAAGTATTCCATTCTCCGCATGGAACATCACATAAACGTTATGTGAAAGGTGATTAGGAACTAGTGAAGGAATCCCAATTCCTAAATTGACAATCATGCCGTCTTTAATTTCCTTTGCTGCTCGTTTTGCAATTCGGTTTCTTATATCATGACCCATGCTCATTTCCTATCACTCCTATGCACAAAGTTCTACACTGCCTTTCTTCGACAATTTCTTACAAAACTCGGGTGGTGACAGGCACTCACTTATTCCCACGCCCACTTCCAATCAACCCCAGAACTCTGTACAACAAGATCCACATATATCCCTGGTGTAACGATCCTTTCTGGATCAAGCTCACCTATCTCAACAATTTCTTCGACCTCGGCAATTGTATATCTCCCTGCCATTGCTACTAATGGGTTGGTGTTACGGGCGCTCGTTTCATAGATTAGATTGCCAAAAGTATCGGCCTTTTTCGCGTAGACAATTGCGATATCAGCTGTTAGTGCTGATTCAAGTAAATACTCCCGGCCGTTAACCGTCACCTTTTGCTTCCCTTCCTCTACCATACTATCAAGCCCAATATCTGTTAAAATCCCAGCGAGACCAACGCCGCCCGCACGAATCCGTTCAGCTAAAGTTCCTTGTGGTGAAAATTCAACCTCCATTTTCCCCTCCATCATTAATTGACCTGCGACTGGATTTGAGCCAATATGTGAAACGATTAGTCTATTTGCTCTACCTTGACTCACCAGCCGGCCAATTCCGATGTCAGGAAATCCGCTATCATTTCCAATCAAGGTTAAATCGTTAACTCCTTTTTCAAGGATTCCATTTATAACTGTTGGAGGATTACCGATTCCTCCGAATCCGCCGAACATGATGGTACATCCATCTTGGATATGGACCATTGCATCTTCAATGCTGCCAACTTTATTGATTGATCTCTTTGGAGGTGTTGTCATCACATCCTCATCCCCCTAACTAAGGTCATGCTGAACCTCAAGTAGCGTTTCTTTGAAAATATCAACTAATTGATCCATTTCTGGTTTTGTAATGACAAACGGCGGAGAAATTATCACTGCATCACCATTAGCTCCCTCGTTCCCCGCAGATGCCGGATAAATAAGCAGTCCTTTGTCTCTAGCTTTTTCAACAACTTTACTTGTAATGTCAGCTTTTGCACTAAACGGTTGCTTTGTCTTGTGATCGGCGACAAACTCCACACCAATCATTAAACCTTTTCCACGAACATCACCAATTATGTCAACCCTGTTTTTTAGTTCTTGTAGCTTTTGTAGCAAGTAGACGCCACTTTCTTCCACTTTTTCTACCAATCTATTCGTTTCTATATATTCAAGTACCGCTAAGGCAACCGCAGCCGATTGCGGATTAGCGCTATAGGTATGACCGCTCATAATCGACCCTGAACCAAGTAAAATGGGTTTCATAACCTTCTCACTAGCAAGCGAAGCTGCGATCGCTGTATAGCCTGCACTCATTCCCTTTCCAAGAGCGATAATATCAGGCTTTATTCCCCAATGATCCATCCCTAACATTTTCCCGGTACGGCCAATGCCTGTCATCACTTCATCAGCAATAAATAAAATGTTATTTCGTTCACAAATGTCTGATAATTGTTGATAATAGCCTTTTGGTGGAACAATGACACCACCAGCAGCACCTATAATTGGTTCAGCAATAAATGCTGCAATATGCTCGGCACCGATCCGGGTAATCGCTGTTTCTAATTCATTGGCACAAAACAACTGACAATCAGGATATATTTGCTTAAATGGACAGCGGTAACAATATGGAGGTGATACGCTTGGGAAGTCTTCTAATAATGGTACAAACCGTTCCCGTCGTTTGACATGCCCTGACATTGACAAGGCTCCAAGCGTGATGCCGTGATAACTTACCCAGCGTGATAGAATTTTATGTTTCCGAAAATCTCCCTGCTCCTGCCAATGCTGGATGGCAATCTTCATCGCCGTTTCTGTTGCCTCAGAGCCACTATTGACGAAGAATGACCAATAGTCCTGATTGGCATCTACTAGCTCATTTAATTTTCGGGCGAGCTTCTCTGCTGGCTCTGATGTAAATTGTGAACGATACACAAAGGAGATCTTTTTTGCTTGCTCATGCATCGCTTCAATAATTTCAGGCACCCGATGACCAATACTTGCTGTGACAGCACCTGAGGACCCATCTATATACCTCTTTCCAGTATCATCATACAGATAGATCCCATCACCATGGGTAGCAGTTGGGTACATGTCATTCATCATTGGTTTAATCAATAACGAACGTTTCATACGAATCACCTCTTTCAACTTTGCGGTTTTCATAATTAAGATATATTGTCTGAATGTGATGTTTTTATTGTCTAAACATACCGTTTTATTATCTAGTTTTTATTTTTATTGTCCGACATCAACAAGATATCGACCAATCTACAATTTTAGGCATATTTCTCAACCGCACTGAAGCTACAAATTAGCTTAAACTAAAATTTAAAATAATTTCTTTTTAACAATTTCGGTTGAGCCATCAATGATTCATAAGAAACTTCTTTTCCAAGCTTACTCGTATCAATTAATAAAAGCTGATCTTCGAGCGCCTCAATCGTATCTTCTGATTGATATTCCATTCCACATGAAGAACACTTCATTCCAGGTGTTTCGGTTATTTCAATTGCACGTGTTCCATCTGGAAGTTCCCAATAAACGGTACAGGTGATTTCTTCGACTGTTGACTCATCACACCATTCACAGTTCATGTCATTCACACACCTCCTAAGTTAGTTACTCCGTGTCTTTGTTTTCCTTTTTTAGTTGTGCTTGATACTTTTTCTCTTTTAATTCATCACGCTTTTCACGCTTCTCTTTCAATGTTGAATAAGTTGGGCTTTGTTGAAAACTCTGTCTGCGATCATAGCGATCAAGTGAATCTGGAACAAGATTAAATTGCTCATCATTTAATAAGCCACTAATTCCTGTTTTCGTTGGTTTCATATCGTGGCTTTGATAAATTCCATTAAAATAATCATTTGCACGCCCAGCAACATAATTTTCTGGTTCTGGGTAAGTGGTAATAACACCTTCAAAATTGCGTAAAACTGTCTTTGTAGGACTTTGAGAAATCAGATAATTTGGCTGTAAAGTAATTTTACCTCCACCACCAGGTGCATCGACGACAAAGGTTGGTACTGCATATCCACTTGTGTGTCCACGTAACCCCTCAATAATCTCAAGCCCTTTTGATATCGGTGCTCGGAAATGTCCAATCCCCTCAGATAAATCACATTGATAAATATAATATGGACGGACACGAATTTTCACTAAATCATGCATTAGTTTTTTCATAATTGGAACACTGTCGTTTATACCCGCTAAAATAACTGCCTGGTTGCCAACAGGGACTCCTGCATCAACGAGCATTTCACAAGCACGTTTTGATTCTTCCGTAATTTCAATTGACGTATTGAAATGGGTATTAAGCCAAACTGGATGATATTTTTTTAATATTGAGCAGAGATTTTCCGTAATTCTCTGTGGGAAGACAACTGGCGCTCTTGTGCCAATTCGGATAATTTCGACGTGTGGAATTTCTCTTAGGTTTTTTAAAATATATTCAAGAATGTTGTCATTAATTAATAATCCGTCTCCACCTGAAAGTAATACATCGCGAACTTCTGGTGTATTGCGAATATAGTCAATCGCTCCATCTAGCTGTTTTTTCGGAACGCCCATGCCAATCTGACCCGAAAAGCGTCTTCTGGTACAATAACGACAATACATTGAGCATTGGTTTGTGACGAGAAACAAAACACGATCAGGGTATCGATGTGTTAGGCCTGCAACAGGTGAATCTTCATCCTCTTCAAGCGGGTCTTCCAAATCATATTTCGTTTTGTGTATTTCTTCCCCTATCGGAACGGATTGCATTCTAATTGGACATCTTACATCAGTTTGGTTCATTAAAGCTGCATAGTATGGGGTAATATTTAGTGGAATTGTTTTTGTAGAAATTCGTACTCCTTCTTCTTCTTCAGGTGTTAAGTCAATAACCTTTTTTAAGTCATCAAGTGTGCGAATCGTATTTGTTAACTGCCAAATCCAATCATTCCATTTTCCCTCTGGAACATCCTTCCATAATCCAATGTCTTTCCAATGCCGTTTCGGTTTATATAAATCATGTAACATGTTAGATTCCCCCTTAGTTTGCTGTTCACAAATTATATTGCAAGAATCGTGCCAACAACTTAAAAGGGGGGGATAATCCTATGAAAGCTCTTCGAAAAAGTTGAGAGTCATGACAATTGAATCGTACCATCTTATAAATAAACCTAAGGTGGTACATGTAACTGAGTATAACTGCCGAATAACTGGCAGATCTCTTATATTTGTTCTACATCTATCCTGCCTGAAAATTGGCATTGTGCTTAAAAACTGGCATTTTACTTTTTTCTATATTTTTTCACCTATCCGGACAGATCCTTTACCCAAACATTCATGTCTTCTAATTTATCAAAAATATAGCAGTTGTTCGTTAATCTTCCGTTGTACTGATAGCCAAGCTGATAAAAAGCTGCATTCATCCCAAACGAAAGGGCTCGTGCAATCGAAAATGCACAAAAAATGCCGCTACTCTTTAGATCTGCTTCGAGATGAATAAGTAGTTTTTTCATCAATCCATATTTTCTATGTTCAGGTAATGTCGCACAATCGGTTATTTCAGCATGATGAAAAACACGATTTATATCTGCTGAAGCTGCACTGACAAGCTGTTTGTCACATTCAACAATATAGAAAATGGTTCCGGCCTCAATCATACTTTTTACATATTTTGGATCATTCATCGGAGTTGGATAAATTTCAAACACCAAAGCATAAAGCTCGGCAAGCTTCTTCGCGTCTAAACTGGTTGCTTTTCGGAAATGATAGTGATCAGGTATCGTCGCTTCTATTTGTTTTCTTTCCTTTTCCTGGATTGTATGAAGGATTGTATCTTCTTGTATCCAATATTTATTCGTTCTTCGGCTAATCTCTTTGTAACAGGTCATTACATAATTGTCCGTGCCATTGAAAAAACCTTTAATTATCGCTTCTAGTTCAAATCCTCTTGTTAATAATTGCTGCCAATGCTCAGGTCTTGCAAAAAAGATAACTTTCGTAAACGAGTTTTTGTCGAGTATTTGATTAAGCTCATGAAGTATCCTTGACATATTTCCCCGGTAATTATCGACACGTAGTCGTTCATTAAAAAAATCAAGATAAAGCAGGACTGAATAATCCAAGGTTTTTATACTTTTCGTTTCATAGGCTGGTTTCATGCCCACCCTCCTCTATGTTTGTTCTGCTTGAATACTGTACTTTTTCATTTTATATTGAAGTGTTTGTCTTGGGAGTTCTAAGATGGATGAGGCTTTGAGGACATTTCCTTTCGTTACTCTTAATGCCTGTTGAATTAGCCTTTTTTCAGTCTGTTCAACAGTTACTCTTAATGGCTTTAAGTTAATCCTTTCGTCTGTTGCCGATTCTTTAAAAAAAGCGGGCAAATCATTCAATGTCATCATGTCACCGTCTGTCATATTCACTGCATATTCAATTGTATGCTCTAATTCACGGACATTCCCTTGCCAATGATGTTTTTCAAGCTTGGCAAGTACCTTTTGATCAACATTGATGACGAGCTTATTGAGGAGATAGTTATACTTTTTAATAAAATGATCCACCAATATAGGGATATCCCCATTTCTTTCTCTTAAGGGTGGGAGCTCAATAAAAAAGACATTCAAGCGGAAATATAAATCAGAACGTAATAGCTTCTTTTCGATACACTCAAATGGATGCTCATTCATTGCAACAATGATTCTCACATCAACGACATACGACTCAATGCCCCCAACTCTCCTAATTATCCCATCCTCTAGTACACGTAAAAGCTTTGTTTGAAAGTCTAATGGCATCGTATGAATTTCATCAAGAAATAGCGTACCACCATGGGCAAGTTCAAACAAACCAGCTCGATCAACAGCCCCCGTAAAGCTACCTTTTTTCGTTCCAAATAATATACTTTCTAGTAAGGATTCTGGTAAAGATGAACAGTTTTGTGCGATAAACGGTCTATTTTTACGCGAGGATTCATTGTGAATAGACTGAACAAGTAATTCTTTTCCTGTCCCTGTTTCACCGTATATCATTACAGGAGATGAACTTTCTGCAGCCCGTTTTCCTAACATCTTTACATTTTTCATTGAATCACAGTTCGTAATAAGATCATCCCATTTATATGTTGCTCCTGAAGTAGATGACGGTTTCGCTTTTTTATTATTCACTTTTTGTTGAAGCTCAATAAGCTTCTCAGCTAATTGTTTTACCCTTGATAAATCCTTTGCAATCTCAACCGCTCCAACATTTCGTTCCCCTACATGTATCGGTATCGTTGTGTTTACTGTATCAATTAATTGTCCTTTACTATTTTTATAGGTTTGAGATTGCTGGTAGATCGGTTTTCCGGTTTCGATGACTTTCAAAAGCGTGCTTGTTTGACTTGTTAATGATGGAAATACATCAAGTACATGCTTCCCAAGTACTTCATCAATCTCGACTCCGTCATGAATTGCAGCGACCTTATTATAAAAAATCGTTATGCCTTCAGAGTTAACGGCATGAATCGCTTCGTCAATACTTCCTAAAATTGCTTCAAGCATTTGCTTTGTTTCAAAAGACTCTAAAAACATATGAGGACACCTCAATTCTTTCTAGAAAGAGAAAGATCTCTCACTAGAACTTCATCTTTATATCTATTGATATTAAAAACTTTTTACAACTATTCTTATCCCCTTTAAGTATAGAAAAAGACTACTAGTAATAAGACTAGTAGTCCAAAAACTTATTTGTTATTTATCTTCGATACTAAAAATAACTTCATCTAGAAGATCTGCAATTTCTTGCTTCTCTTGATCTGATATTTGCTTTTTCGGTAAGTGTTTAACCATTTTTGACAAAGTGCCAAGAATAGAAATTGCACGGTTTGTAAAAAGTTCCTCAAATTGAGGATACCTCTCAGCTAACTCTAGGTTATTTTCAACCCTTCCAATTTGAATGGAAAGAGCCCGTTCTAATCCGAAATTTAAATCTTTTTCTTTTATGAGTTTTCTCACATCATCAATCGTTGGCTGTTTAATTAAAAATGTTACTGTCTTCGTATCTTCAACATTATGAACCTTATCAATCGCACGATAAGATAAAGTGTTTTCACCTTCATCTTTTACGGTGATAGACTGTTCATATGTTGTCCATTGACCATCATTTAGTTTGTATTCAATATGCCCTAAACCAACACCAGCATCTGAAGCAGTTAGAGTTATTCCTGCTTCTTCTGAGTATTCACCATTGTCTTTATCTGGTGCTGTTAAAGTATGTGTCGTTACTGGTGCTGTGAAATCTTCCGAAATACGACCTTCCGCGGTATACTCAATCGACCCTTCGATACTTTTCACATAATCAACTGTAGCCTGTAAGTCTTCTTGACCTTGTACAGGATTTTCACCAAGCTCAGCAATACGGTATTTGTCACTAGTATGAGGGTACATATAGTTATTTACCGTAACAGTATATGTCTTATCTGGATCTAGCTTTGAACCATCTGGTAAATACATATCAATCACTTCACCATAGGATCCCTTTATGCTATCCCATGTATAGCTAAACCCAGCAATACTTACGTCAGGACCGTAGCTGCTAAATTGGCTATTGATAATCGCTCGCATATCTGAACCTGTTACTTCAAGTTTAACCAATGTGTTGCCGAATGGTTGGATGTTGAATAGTTCATTCCATGTTATCTCACCCGCATTTAGATCATCACGGATCCCCCCACCATTCATTAAGGCGAAGTCACTATCCATTGCTGCAGCCATACCATCTGCAATTAAGTTTCCAAGTGCATTGTCACCAATTAATCCTTTTTGTGTATATCCTCCGGCCATTTCTGATTCTGCTACCCCAATTACTTCGTTTAGTTTAGGACCTACTGCTTCTAAATAATTATCTAAAATGGCTTTCACTTCTGTATCTGGAGTAATGTCAGTTTGAACAACATCCACAATATCAGCAGATTTTTTTACGATATCACCTGATAAACGATCGATTTCAAGCTCAATATCAGAAAATGCTTTTCCATATTCCCATGCTTGGACAATCAATTTATTATCAACAACAGCATTTAGCTTTACATGGTTATGTGCTGCAAAAATAACGTCAACTGCATCATTTACTTTCGTTGCGATGCTTGCGATATCACCAGAAGCAGTTTCACCTGATTGGTTTCCAGGTACATGCGCCAAAATGACGATGGCTTCAACACCTTGTTCTTGAAGCTCTGGTACGTATTTGTTTATAGCTTCCGCTTCGTCTGTGAATTGAATATGCTCATTTCCTTTTGAAATGATCATGTTTGGTGTATCGACAGTCGCTACCCCAATAAAGCCAATTTTCGCCCCATCTACTTCTTTAATTGCGTAAGGATCCAAAACTAAGGAACCTGATTCTTTATACTCTACGTTTGCTGCAACCATAGGAAAGTCAATTCCATCATAATTTGGTGTCCCATTTTCATGGTCACCTCCATTAATAAGTCGCATCATTTCATCGACACCTTCATCAAACTCGTGGTTTCCTACAGTACCTACATCAAATCCAATGGATTCCATCATTTCAACTGTTGGCTCGTCTTGTAATAGGGCAGATACAGGTGAGCTTCCACCAACCATATCACCAGCATGGACAATTAAAGTATTCGGATTTGTTGTTTCACGCTGACGTAAGTGTGCTGCTAGATAATCCATACGGCCGTAGTTCACACCACTTACGGTTCCCGTAATATCTACTTTACCGTGAAGGTCATTCACACCTAATAACTGAACACTAATATTGTCAGCTTCTTCATTGCCACTACCTGCAGAATAGCCATTTACTTCTGCTTCTTGTGCACTTGCAAAGAAAATTCTTTTTTCTACCGGTACATTCTCCCATTCTTCTGGAGTCACATATTTCTTTGTATCTGAGTTTCCTACAAATCTAGTAAACCCTTTCCCTTCTTCTCTCGCACGGAAGGCAAAAGGTAATTCCATTAACAGATCATTTGGATTCCAAATGCCTAATCCTGCAGCTTTTGCTTCTTTTACCGCTGTTTGAAACATATTGTAATCAGCTTCATTACCTACTGGCCATATAAAGTAAGTTGATGCATATCCTTTTTTCACCATCTCTAAGTTTGTGTTCAAATTATCGCTTTTTCGAATGACTTGTGCTAATAAACGCCCATAATCATCTGTAACTTCATCTCCAAGTTTAACAATAACCTCATCACCAGGCTTTAAAAGCTCATTTAAATAAGCTTTGGCTTTGTTTCCATGATCTAATTGATTTTGATCTGCTTCATTTTGTGGAGAATGATAGGTTTCTGGTGTATCAATGTTTACATATCGAACCTTTGTTGATCCTAAAACAGGTGTTTCTAAATGAATCGTGTCACCATCAACAACACTTTTCACTGTAGAAGAATACTCTCCAGCAGATTGTGGTGCTTCTGGTTGTGGATCTAGTAATTGAATATCCCCTTGCTTACGAGGTAATACCTGGTATGAATCATATTGACTTAACACGCCGGTAAATTCATACCATTTTCCAGCTTCCACTGCTGAAATCGCACTCGTTGCTTCCATAATTCGAATTGTTGTACTATTAAATTCTTCGTCAATTACAGAAACATTGTATCCGCCACCAGCAGGTGAACTTGGAACACTGTTAACATAACCTTTTACTTTAACAATTTGTCCTTCTTTTGGCTCTGCTATACTTTCATTATTTAAATCTATTAATGTCATTTCATTCGCTTGTGGCAATTGATTATTTTCTGATAAAACTTCAATCCCATTTGCGATTGGTGCAATTTCGGTTAAGCCCTTATACGAAGTAATCGTACCGGTAATTTTAATTTGCTTGCCTTCAGTTAATTCTGGAAAACTAGCTGAATTTAACGCAAAAATGTTTATACCCGCTGTTTCATCTTGAATATATGTAGATAATCTACCACCACCAATAGCCGAATTGTCAGCCGTAACTGTACCTATGACGGTCACTTCTTGTCCTGTTTTTGTCCGGGCATCCGCAATTGAAATAGGTTCACCTGGTGTTACAGGCTCTGGATCAACTGGGTCAGTTCCATCCACAAATTCTATAGAGGTTAGTGATTTCAGACCTGGTTTAGAAAAATAGGTTTCGATTTTTGCAGTGATTCTAACCTTTTTCCCAACAATACTAGGATTTGTTACTAGTCCAAAGTTTTCTCTAATAGTACTAGGGGAACTAGGGAGCTGTACTGGCATAATTTTAGCGCCATCTTTTTCCGAGGATACATCTGCTATCGCAATATTCGTATTACCAGCAAACGGTGCTTCAAAATCAAATGAAGTTGTGCCAGTCGTATATCCTATGATATATCCTTCTACAGTTACATTCTCAATACTTGAATTACTTGCAATAGCCTCTGCAACAGTACGTGGTGCTTCCTCCGCTTTTACTTCTGGTGTAAAATTTAATAACAGACTTGGTAGTACTAATGCTAGAATCATGAAAAATGATAGAATCCTATATACTCCTTTATCCCCCATTATTTCGCCTCCTAATTTGTTTTCATACATGTCTAAACTTACAATAGTATTGTTTAGGTATTGTAAATAGAATGTAAAATTTCATAGAAATACATTTAATAAACAAAAAACGAGTCGAATTTACTAGACTTTGAAAATATTTGTTTTTTCTCGTCGATGATGCTGTTTTTAAATTATTTCCTTTTCCCTTATTTGATAAACTAATTAAAATCCTGATACTCCTATATTAGATGGGAAATCTAGTTTTTATTAAAAATAAAACCCAATGATGCGAACTTTACATGTCATAATACATAGATGTTCTAATTTTTTTTAAACACTATTATATTTCGACAACGTTTTTAATTATTGTTCTTTATAATTTAGTTTAGATGTAGAATTGATTATATGATATCAAGATTAAACAAGCGTTATTTAATTTATGCGCTTTTACTTTCTATATAACTAGTATTTAAATCGAAAAAATTTCTCTATCAGTTTATTAACATTAATCAGATAGAGTTAATTGTGGAGGGGTATAAGTGAGTATAGACATCGGAGTACAACAGAGTAATAATTATGCTAAGATTGGTGATAAAATTTTGATAGAGATGGCTCAAAGTGGAGATAGTGAGGCATTGGCATTTTTAATAAATAAATATCAAAATTTTGTTCGTATGAAGGCAAGACCCTATTTTTTAATTGGTGCAGATAAAGAAGATCTTGTTCAAGAGGGAATGATTGGTTTATATAAAGCGATTCGTGACTTTAAAGAGGACAAGATGGCCTCTTTTTATGGTTTTGCTGAACTTTGTATCACACGACAAATAATAACGGCAATCAAAACCGCAACTCGTCAAAAACATGGACCACTAAATTCGTATGTATCCCTGGACAAGCCTCTTTCTAATGAGGAATCAAAATACACACTTATGGATATGATTTCTGGAGAAAAAATAACGAATCCGGAAGCAGTAATTATTAATCAAGAAAAAGCTGCTTATATCGAACTAAAAATAGCAGAATTGCTTAGTGATTTGGAAAGAAAAGTGTTGACCTTATATATGGATGGTCAATCCTATGTGGAAATTTCTGAAGAATTAAACACTCATATAAAGTCGATTGATAATGCTCTTCAGCGAGTAAAAAGGAAACTAGAACGACACCTAGAAATAAAAACGGCTATCTAATCAATATATTTTAGTACAGGACTGTCAGTGGACGGTCTTTTTTATGTCCTTATTCCCCTTTTTTAATAAGCAAATACTCCTACATATAAATCATTTTTCATGCAGATTGGGTTGAGTTAGTTCACCATTTTTTCCCATTTGTTTTACAAACCCCTTTTATGTTACTATTTAGTCACGAATTAAATGTGACCAAATGGTAACTTATTTTTAAAATTAAGGATGAGTAGCATGATTGACGAGCAACTTACGAACATTTTCAAAGCACTTGGTCATCCGATTAGAAGACAAATCTTAGACTTTTTAAAGGATGGACCAAGAACAACAGGTGAGCTAAATAACTGTTTTCAGGATGTTACGAGATTTGCAGTAATGAAGCATTTAAATTTATTAGAAGAGGCAAGCTTAATTTTAATTCGAAGAGAGGGTCGCACACGACTAAACTTCATAAATGTCGTCCCCCTTCAACAGATGTACGATCGCTGGGTAAGTAAATATCAAGCAAGCGATGTCGCTTCAATTTTAAAATTAAAACAAGTAGCTGAGAGGAGAAATGAACAAATGGAACAAGCATTAAAGCATGATACTTTTCAAATTGAGCAAGAGGTAATGATTGAGGCAGATCGTCAAACGGTATTTACTTCGTTAACGAAAGATATCAATCAATGGTGGGCATATCGTTTATTTGGACAAGAGTCTATATTGACCCTTGATCCTAAAGTCGGAGGAAGCTTTCTTGAAGATGCAGGTAATGGCGAAGGTGCAATTTGGGGGACTGTTACGTATGTGAAAGCTTACGAAGAAATTCGTTTAAATGGTTTATTAGGAATGCGTGGTGCGGTTAACAGTGCTTACTCATTTAAATTAGAGGAAAAAGTAAACTCTACTTTATTAAAGCTTTCTCATACAGCAGCAGGTCTGCTAGATCCGAATTGGAAAGATATGCATAGTCATGGCTGGGAGGAATTATTAGGTAGCTTTTTAAAGGAGTATGTTGAAACTGGCAAACTTCCTGAAGAAAGACAATCATAGGTGATCAGATGATAAAAGTAAATGTGTCGGTTAACATCAATAAACCACATCAAGAGATTTTTGCTTATATTGCAAACTTTGAAAACAACCCTAAATGGCAAGGTGGCATGCTTGAAGCTACTTTTACATCAGATGGTCCTTTGCAAAAGGGCTCAACGTATGAACAAGTTGCTACATTTTTAGGTAAAAAAATTTATACGTCTTTTGAAGTGATTCAGTTTGAAAAAGATCATTTGATTAAAATTAATAGTGTTGAGAGTTCATTCCCGATTACGGTAACACGGATTGTTGAACCTAAAGCTGCTGGTACAAAAGTATCAGCTATTGTCGAAGGTGATGCAAGTAAATTTTTTAAAGTTGCTGAAGGTTTATTGAAGGCAATGGTCAAACACTCTGTTACCTCTGATTATAAGCGGCTTAAAAAATTAATGGGAAATTAAAAAGAAGGAGAGGACCAATTTTCACTTGGTTCTCTCCTTCTTTTTGTAATTCGTTAACATTTTTAAACAGTAGCTGTTGATTGTTTTTTCTTAACTTGCTTTTGTTTTCGGTAATCAATCATTGTCATCATTATGACAATGACAAAACAAATACTGGAAATTTGAAAGACAGTACCTAATTCTACATATGAAGATACAACACCCAAAAGAATGGCACTTAAACCGATTCCTAAATCAATAGATGAATAATACATGCCATTGGCAATACCACGTTGCTCAGGCTTGGTTTTTGATAATACCCAAGCTTGGAGTGCTGGTAGCATTGATCCATAGCCTGCCCCAAATATACACCCTGCTAAAATAAGCATCCCAACAGAATAAGTGTATGATAAAACCCACAGCCCTGCAATTGTTAACACTGCACAGACAACAATCAATGACCAAGGTCCCTTAGAATCAAACCATTTCCCTGAAATAGGGCGAGCAATAGTAGCCATAATCGCATTACAGAAATAATATAAAAAGATTTGATCAATACCACGCTCTTCTCCAAAAATGACGATAAATGTAACAATTGCTCCGTAGCCAAATGTAGATAGAATTGTTACAACCGCTGGAAACCAGCTATCTTTATCGAATAAAGCGCTAATAAAAGAAAACTCCTTAGGATTAAAAGTCTTTTCTTGAACAGACTTTGGAGTATGATACTTACCGAGTGCCAATGTAACAATCGCAATCATACCTAGTGTTGCAGAACCAATTATAAGTGTTTGAAAGCCAAAGTTTTGATATAAAAAGATACCCACACTAGGAGCAACAATCATCCCAATAGTTACGGATAAGCCAAAATACCCTACTCCTTCACCAATTCTCTTTGAAGGGACTAGTTCAACCGCTACTGTACCATTTACGGTTGTTGACACTCCCCAGGCAAACCCGTGAATAAAACGAACCGCAAGGAATAGTAGAATCATGTATGTAAAGGAGTAACTAATCGTTAAAATTAGTAGAACTACAGCTCCAACAACAACAAGCCATTTACGGCTATTGGACTCTAACACAAAACCAACAAATGGCCGGACAAAAATTGCTGCAACAGCAAAAAGTGATGTGACAAGTCCAATCTGTAAGTCAGATGCACCAAGCGCTTTCGCCTGAGGAGGCATGGTTGGCATTAGCATCATAAAACTCATAAATAGAAATAGGTTTCCTATGATAAGTAAAATAAACGATTTCGTCCAAAGAACAGGAACGTCTTTCTTTTCCAACTCGATTCCTCCCTTCTCTAGCTGTGAATGACCGGTAAGCGTATAACAATTATTTTCAGGAACAATTCCATACTCTTAAAAAGACCATTCTATATTTATTCCACAAAAAGGCTTGTAGACCTTCTGAATATTTTACTTAGTTAATTAGTTAAAAATAGAGAACTACTACATGAATATCATATCACGATCCATTCATAAAATTAAGTATGAGGTGATAAGGTAAACAATTAAGAAAAAGGCAGTGATTAAAAATCAATGGCCTTTTTTGTACGAATAGATTTATGAGAAATTAAACTTACGATGACATAAGCGATAAGAGATAAGAAAATCGGTAAAACGACTGTATGCATCCCTAGTGCATTTGGTAATAAACGGTCAAACATAATATAAGAACCCATCCCAATTATCATTGATGAAATTGCACCATACTTATTGCCTTTGCTCCAATAAAGTCCAAACACGACCGGCCAAATAAACACTGATTCTAATCCACCAAATGAAAACAGATTTAACCATATTAGTAAATCTGGCGGACTTAATGCAAACAAAACAACTGATACGCCAATGATAGTCGTTACCCAAAAACTTGTCCTTTTCACTTGTTCCTCTGATGCATTTGGGTTAATGTAATTCAAATAAATATCCTTTGTTATGGCTGAACTGACTAAAATTAGTAATGAGTCTACTGTAGACATAATTGCCGCCATTGGTGCTGCAAGGACAAGTCCAGCAAGTAATGGGGGTAAAACTTTCAAGGTTAGTGTAGGCATAACCGTATCCCCCACTTCAATTCCTGGCAAGATCGGTCGCGCAAACACTCCGATTAAATGCATTCCCAGCATAATAAATCCAATGACTAACGTACCAATCACAATCGCTTTATGCATTGCTTTAGAGTTTTTATAGGACATCGCTCTGACCGTAATTTGCGGAAGACCAACAACCCCGACTCCAACTAATATCCAAAATGAAGAAACATAAAGTGGTGTTAAGTCTCTAGCAGCCCCATAAGGCGAAACTAAGTTGGGATTCTCTGCCACTAGGTCAGCCATAATATTAGGGATTCCACCGCCAGCAATTATTGTAGCAACTAACAACACAGCAGTTCCAATAAACATAATGACACCTTGAACCGCATCTGTTAACGCAACTGCCCTAAATCCTCCAATAATGACATAAACAAGCACAGATACAGCAAAAATAAACAATGCGGATGTATAAGATAACCCTGTCAATGATTCTATCAGCCTTGCCCCGCCTACCCATTGCGCAGCCATTGCTGAAAATAAAAAAACAATAATACTTACTGCAGAAATGATTACAACCGCATGACTCTGGTATCTTTCCTTTAAAAAGTCAATTAAGGTGATCGCTTTATATTGCCGAGCCATAATCGCAAACTTCTTACCTAACACCATAAGGACAAAATATCCTGTCGAAAGCTGAGCCATTGAGAGAAGGACCCATCCTAGCCCTCTCGTATAAGCAACACCCGGTCCTCCGATAAAGCTACTAGCACTTCCATACGTAGCAATCATTGTCATCGCTAAAACAAATCCACCTAACTGCCTTCCTCCTAAAAAATATTCTTGAAGAAATGAATCAGTTGATTTAACAAATTTGTTTGCCCAAAACCCAATTAAAAAAATTACAATGAGAAATAATAATAACGGAAAAATAACTCCCCAATTCAAGTACGTTCACCACTTTCCTCTTCGTCTTCAAAAGGTACATCTGAAAAGAGAAATTTCACAGCTAAAATAACAAGAATCCCGATAACAATAAACCCTAATACACAACTATAGAAAAACCATTCAGGTAGTCCAAATATGTAATTATAATGAGCTGGATCACCAGAACCTAATCCATAAGCAAAGCCGAACCACCAAATAAAATTAAAGATAACAAGTGCAATACCTATTTTCGCTTCCTTATGGGCAACTTTAAATCGTTTATCTTTCATATTAATCCCCCTCACTCACTTATCTTATGTTCCTTAAAGCAGTACTTGAAAAAACAAGATAATAGTTATCACCATTATTAGAAAAGAATATCATACCTTGTTATCTTTTTTTCATCAACAATGTAGTTCTTTTATAGGTAAAAACACCCTAAAAATAAGCTTCTAAAATTAAACCCCGCTAAGAACCTAGCGGGGTTTAAAAACTTATTCCGTTATAACACGAATATCATCAAAATAAAGCACACTAGACAAAGTCGTTCCTGGTTCTTTCGCATTTACATATATAGAGAACTCCTGAACTTTCTTCGCATTCACTGCATCTAATTTTTCACCTGTGTGGGATGTATCCCATGTTGCCACAACAAAAGTACTGAATGGAATCTGGATGAGTTGTGGTTCATCACCTGCTAGTGAAGGGTAAGCTTCAAAGGAAACATCATTTGCTTTTACTTGGATAACAAGCTTTTGGTCATTCCCATCAGGAGTATACCAAAATTGCAATGTATTTTGTTCAGACCAATCTACACCACCAAGTATTTTTGTCACACCTCCATAACCCGAGCCACCGAGGTTATATTCATATTTCAATCCATAATCCCCTGATTCTTTATGATCTTGATCAAGAGAAAGCTTTATCGGATCTCCTTGTGACGCAACTGTATACTTTTCATCAAGCTTTGCATTACTTCCATTATAGACTTCAAATTCATCAACAACTAACGGATCTAGAACAGGCTCCTTATAATCATTCAATAATTGAACATGATCAACGAATATTGGCCCCTGATAATTTAAGTTACTTGTTACAATTGATAACCCAAGTTCTGTTACTGCTTCCAGCTCCTCAACTGAGCTCAAATCGATTTCTGCTAGATATTTACCGTAAACATCATTGCCGATCTTGACTTTTTCCAAATCTGCTAATCGTTTAGATTGTCCCATTCCATATTTTTCTGACGAATTAGGAGGAACAGTTGCTACACCTTGAATAGTAGCTGATTCATTTCCTACAATTGGGAGATAGACATCATACTTCAGTTTATTAACATTGGTTAGTTCTAGGTTTTCCATTTTAAGCTTCAATTCCTGCCATGTTTGTGAAGCATCTGGAATATTTACATCTAACCTCACTGCACCATTGTTCAGCGTTTTTTTATCATGGCTTAACTCCATTGAGATCGATTCAGGATAGGTTCCCTCTGATGTCATTCCTGCAATCGAAGAATCAAAATCATAGGTTTTCGCTACAACATCGCTAGCTTCCACATTCACCGAAATCGGTTCCTCATACACTACTTCATTTCCTAAATATGCCTTTACAGTTATCTGAACAGTTTTCCCATTTTGACTAGCCTTTGGCTGCCAGTCAGCCATATAGTAGTTTTCTTTCGCATTAAACTTGAGCGTATATTCCTTATCTGAACCTTCAACAGAATACACAACCTTCGATACTGTAGAATCGATAGCACGAACACGAATAGTTGTTGTTGCATTTTTAATCGTCGCCTTATCAGTTGGTGACGCTGTATGAATGATACCATCTTCCTTTGTTGTTTTTACCTCAATATTATAAGCACCACTCACTTCACGGTTAAAGCCTGTATAACTGTCATTGTAATATGCGATAAAATCGTCTAGTAACTCATGATTACCATAGGTTCGGTGGTCACGGAAAGGTGTAAAAGAACCTTCAGCACTGAAATTTGCCCATGTTAACATGTAAGCCATTCGTTTTGCATCTGAATCAGACTTAAGTGCATTTAACAATCTTGTAAACCACTCTATATCTGGATTCCCAGATACTTTCATATTGCTATAACCAAATTCAGTAAAGGCTGCAACTTTCCCTTTTGAATCGGCAATCTTTGAAATCAATTTAGCATCTTCAACAACCTGTTTGAGCCATAATTCAGTTCCTTCACCATTGTTATACGTATCAAAGCCTAGAATATCGACATAGTCATCACCTGGATAGGTTGTTAAGTATTTAGCTTCTTCATTATTAAATGGACTCCCCGGAGAAAACGCATATAAAAAGTTACGTACTCGCTTTTTATCTCGTAAATATTCCACCGTATATCGATAGATTTCCTTATACTGAGCTGGAGTTGTAAATGCTGCTCCCCACCAGAACCAACTACCATTTTGCTCATGGAAAGGACGGAAAACAACCGGAATCGCATTTCCTTGATTATCTTTTAGATTGTTAGCAAAATCAGCAATCATATCTAAGTATTCATTGAACTCCTGATTTTTATTACCACCAGGTAAAATGTGAGTTACAACATTTCCTGTTGTATCGTAAAAGCTGCCATCGGTAACGAAATTTGGCATATGGGCACTTAAGTTAAGAACCCCACCCTTTTCATAGGCAATTCTCATTACATTAATTAATGCATCTCTGTTTTCAGCTTGAGTCCCTTCCCATTTTCCTGGTTTTTCTTTTCCTTCAAGACTTAAAGTGTCCCAGCCATACACTGCTGGAAAATCTCCAACTGCCTTGTTAACCTCTGATTCTGTCCCATCATTTACAGAAATGGTCGATCCTTCTGTTGTCGCATGTTGATGACCGAACAAAATGGAATTTCCACGAACACTCTCCAAATACGCAAAAAGTGATTTTGTTTGACTAGTAGCCTTTTGATCTACTAAATCAACATAACTTGGAGATTGTTTTTTCGTTGAAACAGGCTCTGATTCCTGGTGATTAGCATATGTTGGGATCGCCATGGAGAATAACAAAAGAATTGATAAAAGTGCTGGAATTACTTGTTTTTTAGGTTTGTTCATTCAAAAACCTCCCATTTCTTTGTTTTAATAAAACATAATTAGTAAGAATGGTATAGTCTGATGGACTTTCATTCTACTTTTCTTACAAATGTCTCTTTTCAAAGGTCGTAATGTTTACCTTTCTCATGAAAGATACTTCCTCAGAATGGAATCAATCCAACTGTCTATACCTGTAATCATCCCTCCAGTCACTTACTCATTAACAAATATATTATTTGCTAGCATTAATAATAATAGCGCTTTCATGTTGAGTCAATAATTTTATTAGGCATTCGATAAAGTTAGTAAAATAGTAGGTATATTCATATATAAGATAAATTATTTCTAAATATCAGTTCTGATCAGAATGAAAATATACGATAAATAGGGTAAACGATTAGCTATTAAAAGTAAATAAATTAGCCTTATCAGGGCCTAAAAAAAAGAACACTATCAAAATTTTTGATTGTGTCCTTCAATCTATTATTTAAAATGAAATATAGCTTTAACGCTTAGATCTTTTTATAATAAAAAACAGTAGTATGGAATTCCCCATTTTCCGATTTAGCATAGTATGGAATTTTTCCAGCTTCAATATAATTAAGTGACTGATATAGATTATTAGATGGATCTCCTTCTCTTGTGTCCAAAACAATTAAACTTCTATTTTCAAGTTTTGCTCTGTCCTCAGCCTTTTGCATTAGTGAACGACCGATTCCATTTCGTCTAAACTGAGGATCGGTCATAAGTTTGCCAATTTCAGCTCGATGCCTTCCATTTTCCTTTGTATCTAAATGTAATTGAACACTACCTGCCAATTGATTGTTTATTCTTGCTACAAATAAAATCACATCCGGCTTTAATACAGTCCGCCAATAATTTATTGCCTTGTTAAGTTTCATTGGTGGTAAAAAACCAATCGATGCACCATCATCCACTACAAGCTTCAATAATTCCGAAAGCTCATCAATTTCTTTGTCGATTACTTTAATTTCTTCTATTTTCAATACCATATTTTTGCTCCTTTCGTTTAGTTTAAACTTACTAATTATTGTATTGTTCTCCCTACCTTTACCAATTTATAGTAAATGCTTGTTATAAATATGTAAAGTTACGGTATTGTAATAATAGTAGATGTTATGACAACAGTAAAAAAATAAAAGGAAAATAGTTTGGACAGAAGTTTCAAAATAAAAAAATGAGCCACATGTAATAATGATAGCTCATTTTGTCTGCTCTTATTTTATTGTTGTGGATTGTTTTGATAGATCATTGCCGTAGCTTGTGCTTGTTGGAGTTTTTGTTGTGCATTTAGAACGTCGAGTTGCTCTTGCTCAGCTTTTTGTTGAGCTTGTTTTAGTTGATGAATTTCTGTTTGGACCTGCTGCTGAGCATGTAGTAATTGTTGATTTTCCGTTTGAAGCTGTTGATGAGCCTTTTGAACATCTTGTTGCGCTTGTTGGAATTTCTGTTGCTGATTTTGATCCATAAGGATTAGCCTCCAATAATTATAATCGGGTACAGAATTGCCCCATAATTATCGTGCTCCATATTCAATTTTCTATTCTAAGGCAACATCTAAATTGACACTACATAACCCTATTAATTGTTTCCTTAAACCTTTTCCTCATAAAGAAACTCTAAAGTTTTTACTTTACCCTTGCCATTTAAACTGTTTCCTTAATTCGCAATAAAAGGGGTTTTCAACAGATACTTGTTATCATGAATTTGCTGGATGAGAAAATGCGCAATGTCAGCATTCATTATTTTGGTACTTGGCACGTCTCTAGTATTTTCCTTTATGTATCCTGTCTATGGTCCTTCAACTACAAACGGTAGACGCACTAGGGTCCAGTCTAGCTCACTATTTTTTAGAATTTCATGTTTTGTTTCAATATCCAATTAATTAGGCTCAACATGGACATGTACGTCATAAACACCATGTTTGGTTTTTAGGACTTCTTCAACTTTTGTTGAAATATCATGTGCATCGCGAATCCCTAGATTTGAGTTCACAAGGATGACAATGTCAACGACAGAATTATTCCCATAGTTCCTCGCCTTAATATCTTTTACACCCTTAACACCATATTGAGAAAGAACAGTATCCTTATATGACTGAATCTTATCTGTATCATAACCGTCCGTTAAATGATGAGAGGCATCACGAAAAATATCCAATGCTGTTTTACAAATAAGTAATCCCACGATTACAGCTGTTAAAGGGTCTAGCCAAGGAAGTGCGAATTGTGAACCAATTATCCCAATAACTGTTCCAATACTTACCAACGCATCTGAAAGATTATCTTTTGCAGCAGCCATTAATCCTTGGCTATTGATCTTTCTACTTAAATTTTTGTTATATCGATAAACCAAAAACATAACGATTGCACAAAAAATCCCTGTCCATGCAGAAATTAAATCCGGAGCTTCATGCTCGTTCGCAAAAACAGATAAAATTGCTCCATACAATACTTGAATTCCTACGACAATCATGATGAACGATGCGACCATTGAAGCAACCGTTTCTGCCTTCCAATGACCATAAGGATGATCCTTATCAGCTGGTTTTTGTGATACCTTAAGTCCAATTAAAACTGCTACCGAGGCAATGATATCTGTGGCATTATTTAAACCATCGGCTTTTAGGGCTTCTGAATTTGCTGAGTATCCGACAATTAATTTCAACGAGGATAAACAAATGTAAGCAATGATACTAATCATTACCCCTCGTTCACCCAATTTTAAATCGTTATATTTTTGTTCTTCCATTTATGTTTGAGCCTCCACTTTTCAATTACTTGAACATAATAACAAGTAACAATCGTGTGGGTCTAGAGCAATCTTGTTTCACTATTCTATACTAGTAATGTTTGTGCAAAAAAGTTTCACCAGGCAAACTATTTTTATCTCTCTCGTAGATTTTGTTCTCTAGCTTATATGGAAGTCTACCCCATATGAATATAGTTTTAATTTCCCTGCAATTGTCTGTGAAGAAAAATTGTCCCAGGATGTGCTATACAAAGGAATAATCCCCTCCTCTTGCAATGCATTTGCCCATGCTATTGCAGTTTGAACACCATAGCCTCTACCTCGAAATTCTTCCATCGTTTCCACACTTGCCTCTGCAGCTGATGAACTTCTCCTCGCACTACAACATACTGAAACAACAAACCCATCTTCTATTATGCCAAAGCATGGTTGTCTCCACTCTAGTTGTTCAAAAATAGTTGGGAAACCTTCCAAAAGTAAATGTCTGTTCTCCTTGGTCATTCTTATAGCACTAGAAGGTCTATTGATGTTGTCTGGAAAAACATATGCAGGGCCAATCCATAAGTTTCTTATAGATTGAGTACTGCTCTTGAGTATTGTGATTAGCTTAGACAAGTTAACATTTGTTGAATCTTTAGCAATAACTTTTTTTATCTCGTCTATTTTCGTATTAGATAGAGCTGAATGAAATTTTGTAACATTTCCATCTTTTGTTCGTCCAAGAAAGAATAAGG
The DNA here is from genome assembly GCF_014217835.1 of Metabacillus sp. KUDC1714. Lineage (NCBI taxonomy): Bacteria > Bacillati > Bacillota > Bacilli > Caryophanales > Bacillaceae > Metabacillus > Metabacillus elymi. Next base: position 3,652,288 of record NZ_CP055263.1, on the reverse strand, counting down.
GAGCATTCATTTTTAGAGGATCATTTATTTGTTCCATACGTCCAGATATATCATATTGAAATAAAACCTCGGCCTGAATTTCCATTAGTTCTAGATCTGAAAACATGTTACCTTACACCCCCTATAGCTCGATGCAGATATAGATTGAATGGAACCAAATTTACTCTTAGTCAATAAAACTCATCTAAAAGTTGATAATATTCGATTTTTGTCTCATCAGCTTCATAACCATACTCATTTAGAAAAAAAGGAACCATCTCTTCGCCAAAATTATACCTTATACTTCTTATTGCCAAAGCCAAGTCCTGATGTCTATCAGCAACTCCAGCTCGCCCCATATCAATAAAGCCACTGACTTTATCATTGTCCATTATGATATTTGGAAGACAATAGTCGCCATGAGTAAAGACCAATTCCTCATTTACAGGTTTCTTTATGATAAGGTCCTGAAAAAGTTGCTTGGCTGTTTTACCACTTCTTTTCTCATCAAAATCTTCTTCATCCACAAGCCCATTCTTAACTCTCCGCCTCGCTTCTTCTACTTTTTTCTCTAATTTCTCATTAAAAGGGCAGTCTTTGATGCTTATCCCATGCATCATTTTCACACCTATAGCCAACAATTTCATTAACTGCGGTAAGTTGTTTTCATAGAATTGGTTGGAGGCATCTTTTCCTTTTATTTCTGAAAGTAATAGGTATTCATTTTCTTCATCTTTTTCATAATGAAGAACCTTTGGTACAGGGAGCTTCCCCTGTAACCACTCTAAGCGATTCTTTTCATCTTGTAGATTTTCAATTGTCTTGATCGATTGTATCTTTAAATATTGATTGTGGTTATTGGTTTTCAAAAGGAAGGTTTTCGATTCAGAGAGCCCGATCGTTATCTGCTCCCATGTGTAGCCATTAACTAATTTCGTTAATGTCATTGGAAGATGCATCATCTTTGTTCACTACTTTCTCTATACTATTTTACGTTGCAACGATAAAAGACAGTTCAATTTTTAAGGATAGTTGTCAGAGTCTTTATTAAATTCGTCACTTTTAACTATGATAAATTTATGGTATAAACCTTTCTACTACAATACTCAATATTCCTCCATAAAAAAACAGCATCACTAATTAAAGTTATGCTGTCTTCGTTTTATTAATATTTAACCTAGTGAGTCAATTAATTCTTTCAGTTCTCTAGCACTTTTTGCTGGGTCTGCTGAAAGACTAATCGTTGTAATGACTGATACACCGTTACCCCCACTTTTCATTACAGGAGCTGCATTTTCTGAGGTAATCCCACCAATCCCAACGATAGGAACATTTATACCCTTGTTTCGAACCTCTAGAATTAGCTTCGTACCTTGAGCAGCTTTCGCATCCACTTTTGTTTCCGTGGAATAGATAGGACCAATTCCTACATAATCTGCTCCTTCGGCAATTGCTTTTTCAACTTCTAACAGATTATGAGTAGAAACCCCAAGAATTTTGTCCCCAATCTTTCGTCTGACTGCTTCTGCTGATTCATCATCTTGACCGATATGAACACCATCTGCATTAAGTGCTAAGGCTAACTCCACATCATCGTTAACTATGAATGGAATCATATGTTTTTTGCAAATGCTTTGTAATTCCTTGGCAAAGTGGTACTTTTCTTCACCAGAAAAAGCAGCGTTTCCTTTTTCTCTAAACTGGAATAACGAAATTCCACCTTTGATTGCTTGTTCTAGCACGTGTTTAGGGTCCGATTGGCAATTATTACTGCCCATTATAAAATATAATCGAAGCAAATCACGCATATCTTTTTTTGCAATTCTAGTCAAAAACATTCTCTCCTTTACTGACGAATCGTGGAGTGTTCTCGCTTTTGATACGCCCAGTGATTTGTTGGACCATGACCATTTCCAAGTTCTAAATCATATTCAATTGCAGCCTGGATAAAGCTTTTAGCTATTTCAACCGCACCTTGAACTGAGTTTCCTTTTGCGATCTCTGCGGTAACAGCTGCTGCAAACGTACATCCTGTTCCATGTGTATTTTTCGTAGTTATTCGTTTACCTGTAAAATAGGAAAACTCTTCACCGTTATATAAAAGGTCTATTAATTCTTCCTCTTCACCATGTCCGCCTTTAATGATGACATATTTAGTACCTAGCTGATGAAGCCTTTTTGCAGCTTCCATTCGATCATCCAATGTATGAATACTCATATCTGCTAACACTTCAGCTTCGGGAATGTTAGGTGTAATCACCATAGCAAGCGGTAACAGATGTTTTTTCAACGCGGTTACTGCTTCATTTTGAAGTAATGATGCTCCACCCTTTGCAATCATAACGGGATCAACAATAACATTTTCCCATTTGAATTTTTTTATACAATTTGAGACTGCCTCTATAATTTCACTACTAAACAGCATTCCTGTTTTTACTGCATTGGTTCCAAGATCTGTTCCGATTGCTTCTATTTGATTTATGACCGCTTCGACAGATAGAGGATATACGCCATGAACACCAAGCGTATTTTGTGCAGTAACAGCAGTAATTACCGACATTCCAAACACATTTAATTCTTGAAAGGTTTTCAAATCAGCTTGGATTCCAGCACCTCCACCACTATCTGAACCCGCAATTGTTAGTGCCTTATTAATCGCCATTTTCATTCTCTCCTCATTTCTATTACAGTTGAGTGATCTTGCCAAGCTCCCTTATATCTTCAGAAGAAACGTTGGATAATTGATTTAAAAATTCAATTTGAAAGCTCCCCGGACCTGCTTCTTCTATTTGATTTGCAGCAATCTCAGCAGCAACACCATACGTTGTAAGAGCTGCAACAGATGCATGTAGTGAGTCTTTTTCTACAGCTGCAAAGGCACCGATTACGGAACTTAGTAAACACCCAGTTCCAGTTACTTTAGTTAAAATGGAGTGGCCATTGTGAACGATATATGTGTTTTGCCCATCTGTAACCACATCATCCTTCCCGGTAATAATAACTGTAATATTTAGCTTACTTGCAGCTGTTTGTGCTAATTCAATCGTATTCCCCGTTCCTTCTCCAGCATCCACGCCCTTAATAGTCCATTCTTCACCAATGACATTAGCGATTTCTGCGGCATTTCCTCTAAGGATTGAAATTGATAGTTCCCCTACAATACGTCGTGCTGTTTCTGTTCGAAAAGGTGTCGCACCTGCACCAACAGGATCGAAAATGACCGGTACGTTATGCTCATTTGCCGATTTTCCTGCGATCAGCATTGCCTCAATTTCTGCCTGTGTTAATGTACCAATATTCAAAACGAGTGCCCCTGCAATCTTTGCCATATCTGCAACTTCTTCCTTTGCATATGCCATTACAGGTGATGCTCCTAATGCTAAAAGACCGTTTGCAGTAAAGTTTGTTACCACTACATTCGTTATATTATGGACAAGCGGATTTTGCTGTCTCACTTTTTCCAATGTATTCACGATTTGCTCATTACTCATTTCTTTTCATCCTTCCATTATTTTTTCACTTCATGACAAGTCCGCCATCTACATAAAGCGTCTGGCCTGTCATAAACTTGCTCCATTTTGATGCTAAAAATAAGACAGGTCCTTCTATATCACTTGGAGATGCTAGTCGTCTTAACGGAGTTTGAGAGATAATCATTTCTTTTACTTCTTCCTTCGTATAGCGGCTTGCATCAGTCGGATAAACGAGGCCTGGAGCAACACAATTCACGCGAATTCCGAAGGACCCTAGTTCTGCTGCTAAATTTTTACTATAACCTACTAGAGCTGATTTCGCTGTTGTATACTCTGGATATGGAATAATTGGTCTTTCTACTAAATTACTTACCATATTGATTATGCTCCCTTGGCTTTGTTTTTTCATTCCAGGTATAACAGCTTGACAAACGTTATGGGTAGAGCGAACTGCTCCATTGATCTGTCCTTGATAATCCTCCCAAGTTAATTGCCACGCCAACTTACGTTGATCTGGATCAAACACAAATGGTTTAAACGCATTGTTTACGACCACATCAATTTTCCCAGTTTCTAGGATGATTTCATCTACCATCTCAATAACAGCTTGCTCTGACGTGACATCGGCTTGGATTGCCCAGGAATCTCCGCCAAGATCAATACATGAAGAAACAACATCCTCAGCAGCTGTTTTATTTTGCAAATAGTTTACAACAACCGTACCTCCTTCTCTGGCAAATCCACGGGCAAGGGAAGCACCAATCCCACGACTTGACCCAGTAACAAGGATTACTTTGCTTTCAAACTTCATTTGATCTCACCCCATTATTTCTTTGGAAGAAGTTCTTCACTTACAATCCCTTCAATATCTAGTTTATTCTCAATCAAGCCTAATCTTTGATACGCATCTGCCGCTTCTTGAAGGACATCACGATCAAAAGCACCAAGGCCTCTTTCATCTGTTGTCGGAGAGACGCTTGATGCTTTTCGGATTTTAATGATCTCTAAATTATTTTCTTCGGCCTTACCATCAATTGCATGTTTAACAGCCAGTGTTGCTGCTTCATTTGGGTTTTCTATCATCCATTCAGCACTATTCTTATATCCTATTAAAAACTTTTGCAAAAGCTCTTTTTTCTCCTGATATGTCTCCTCAGTCACAACAAATACATCACTTGGAAAATTCAAGTAATCTTTTACCTCCATCACATTTACATCTCCAAGGCCCTTTTGTTTACCAGTATAAAGACCTGTGTCTGTAGCAGCTGTTGCATCGACTTGGCCTTGCATTAATGGCGCAAAATTCAACAGACCTGTTTCAACAATTTTAACATCCTCTTCGGTTAAGCCAGCTTCGTGTAACAGTACCAGTAGATTTTGCCTTGTACCACTCGAGAGACTATATACTCCGATGGTTTTCCCTTTTAAGTCTTCTGGTTTTGTGATGTTTTTTTCTTTTAATGACACGATATTAAAGACGTTTTGCGGATAAATATTGTAGATTACTCTCAGTTTTTCGCCTTTGTCTAAAGCAAAGAAAAGCGAACCAGGATCTGTAAAGGCAATATCGGCTTTCCTAGAAAGGATATTTTTTATCGCATCCCCTCCACCAGCACCTGGAATAAATGTCATATTTAGCCCTTGTTCCTCGAAAAAATGTTTCTCTTCATCAACTAATAGGTTAGTTTGTTCAGTAATCGGTTGACTCCAGCTAGCCACACGAATATTCTCGTTTGTTTTTTCTTTTGGTGGTGTTTCTTTTTTTAAAGTTGAATCTTGATTACATGCAGTTAATAATGTAAGTAAGCCTATTAAAACAACCATACAAACTAGTCTAAATCTCATCTTTTTTTCTCCTTTGTATATGGTCTTAAAAACCATTTTTCTATTATGTTCACGAACTCATATAGAATCATTCCTAGAGCAGTAAGTAAGATAAGTACAGCAAACATAAGTGGCGTATCCATCATTCCTTGAGAAGCAACAATCATCGCTCCTAACCCTTCACTCCCACCAATAAATTCACCAACCACTGCCCCGACAATAGCTAATACAACTGCGACACGAAATCCTGCCATAATCCCTGGCAAACCGGCTGGGATTTTAAGATGGATCAATGTTTGCCATCGCGTTGCGTCTAATACACGAAACAACTCTTTCTTGTTTGATTCTGTCTGTTGAATAGACGTAATCGTATTTTCAAGTAAGGGAAAAAAACAAATAAGTGCTGTAATCACAACCTTTGATGTCATCCCGAATCCAAACCATAAAATAAACAATGGTGCCAGGGCTAACTTCGGAACAGCTTGAGTCGCGATAACATATGGGAGTAGAATCCGACGTAAAAAGTCAACTTCCCCCATTAAAATACCTGTTAGAAGACCTAAAGCAGTTCCGAAAAATAGGCCGAGACAGACTTCCAGAGTTGTTCGATAGATATGTGGCAATAAATACCCAGTTGTTAATCCTTCCCATAGGACAACAAGAACAACGGAAGGCGCTGGTAAAACTAACTCTGACATCGAGCTTGCCGCAAACTCCCAACCAATGATCAAACAAAGGAATAGGAGAAATGAATAAAAACGATAGCTCTTCATGTCATTCCTCCATTCATAACATTTCGTACAGTTAAACAAAGTGCGTTAAAGGTTGAACTATATCTATTCTCACCCTTACGTGTCTTTGGTAATGTCACCTTGAGATCATAAGCAATTTGGCCATCTATCATTACTGCAACATGATCAGATAAGTAAACCGCTTCTGAAATATCGTGTGTAATAAACAGCACGGTTATCATATGGTTTTGACAAAGAGTTAACAGATCGTCCTGTAGTTCCTCTCTTGTCATCGCGTCAAGTGCAGCAAAGGGCTCGTCCAAAAATAACATGGATGGATTTTTAATAAGAGCACGTGCTATCGCAACCCTACTTTGCTGCCCACCCGAAAGCTCTGTTGGATAGTGTGTGTGGTAATCATCAAGCTTCATTATTTTTAATATAGAGCTTGCTCTTTCACATTCCTCTATCGTTGGCTTTCTTTTAAGTGAAATAGGCAAGAGGACATTGTCAATGACTGTCTTCCACTCCAATAAAGTAGGGGCTTGGAAAACAAACCCAACCTCAGGGGATGGCTTAAATACTTTCTCACCTTGTAAAAATACTGCTCCTTGGTCGGGTTGCAAAAGTCCTGAAGCAATTTTTAATAAGGTTGTCTTCCCACAGCCACTTCTACCTAATAAGCTATGAAATTCTCCTTCTTTTATTTTCCAAGTAGTATCTTTGATAATCTGTTTTTTATTCTCGTAGCTATATGTCACTCCGTCTATAACCAAAAAACTCATCTTGTCATCCCCTAATCTACATAAGAAGCGAGACTTTCTGCATACTCTTCTGCACTATGTTCAATATCAACCATATTGACAAGATCCAGTAAATTACAACGACCATCATGATGCCATCCCGCCTCAGGTGAAGTCATAGAACCTAACCCTGTAATGCGTGTTACACCTGCTTTCCCCAATAAATCAGAAAGAGCAAAAAGTTCATTTGGGGTACTAGCTATACCCACTGTTTGTAAATAAGCTCTATGCGTATCTATATATGGAATAACCTCAGTAAGCTCGTTTATTTCGGTCACTTTGATCACTCTATTTAAACAACTAGGTACAAGCTCTCCTTCCTTATCCGCATACACAACTGTCCATGCACCACTTACTTCACCTAAGACTTCCTTTTCACGATTTATATACATACTAAGCTCTTCACTTTGTCTCCACTCAGCCATACTCGCTCCTTCTTCGACAGATAGAGCCCGACGAGGATATCTTTTTTCAAAGCCCTCCAACTCATGTGCCAACAATCTAGCAAACTCCCTTGGAGAAACATTCCCACCCTTTTGCACATAAAAGACATGTGGGGAATAACAGCCCTGCTGATCATAGCGAATCACATCATATGCGGCATGATGGATCGTTTTCCATGATTTACGAGAGTCCAGACTCATCTTTGAAACAATCCCGAAACTAATTTTATGTCCGAATGGCAAGAAACGGGTTGTTATAGGAACTCGACTCTTAATAGAATCTAAGGATTCATTTCCACCATAAGCAAGTACAACATCTGCCTGTTGAAACAGATGTCTCTCCTTTTCTTCGTCCCCGCCCTTCCACCAGACCACCGCCATACAATCAGCCAATTTCGGTTCAACGTCTACTATCATTTTGGCAAACCAACCTGCGAATAGTGGTTCAGCACTCGGTACCTTTCCAATTGATCCTGATTTAACTAGAAGACTAGAAATCAGACTCCATAAAGGTAGAGCTGGTACATTTCCCGCCCATATTTGAACGATTAGGTTCGGACCAATTGCTTTCGAATATCCCCTTTTAGATCTCGGTTGAAAATCGTCAATAAGCAAAGGATTCCCGAAATCTTCTACGAGAAATCGCTGTAGATTTTGCTTGCGAAATGTTTTTAAATAAGCAGTTAATCCTAGTCTAACCAACTCTTCATCATAGCCTGTAATAATAGGCAAAAGCTGTTCTGCCTTTTGACGATACGGATTTGTCCTATCAAGAAGTTGTTCAATCACACGATCTATCACTTGAACAATTTCAGTAATGGTAAGTGATTTTAATACATTTGCGCTAGCTATTTTTATTCTCTCAGTAATTTTATCCATTTGTTCTTTTGTCAGAACAGGGACCTGAACAGCCAGCTTTTCATCTTTCGCTTCAAATGTTAAGGTTTTAAATGCAAACTCCTCACCTTCAATTGCTGGAAGATAGCCTGCTATTTCCATCATAATGAAGACCCTTTTGCAGCTCGTATAAATTCATCAACAGCGATCGAGCAACCCTTCGCTTCTGCTCCCTGCACCCTGCCTAATAATAGGAAACCAGCCTCTTTCTCAATTCCCAAATCCTCAGTTAAAATCGTTGTCACAGAATTAAAATTCGCTAAATCACAATGTACAAGAACGCCGCGTTCTCCTTTTGCAACCTCTCCCCCAGTCAATGGATTCACAACCCTAGTTCTAATCCAATGTGGACCTGACTTTAAAGATGGAACTACTTCATTACCAGAATCGTAGAATTGAGTACTTAGTTCTGTCATTCCATACATATTGATACAATTTGACTTTTCAACACCTAATAATGTTGATAGTTGTGTATAAAATGCTCCTAATTCAAGTTCCTTTGACTTATTTTTAAAACCACCCGTATCCAAAATTCTGCTTCCTTTTGGTAAGTTGAAAGATTTTCCCCGAGTTTGTAATTCTTCAAATAAATGAACAAAGCTAAAGGTTGCCCCTAATAGCGCATATGGTTCACCAAGCTCTTCAACTTCTCTCAGTTCTGCTAACAACTGTTCAACCTGTAATCCCTCATTATTAACAAAATAACGACTTTCACTGGTCCCGTAGTGTTTAAAAGCTAATGCTAAGTAATGAGACAACGAAGAATTAGACATCTCAGCTTCAGTCGGAAAGAGAATTCCCGTTCTTATGCTCTCATATCCATTCATGAATCGCGCATTAAAATTAATAAGCATTGAGTTGTCATAAACCTGTAGCGTTGGATGGAAATGCTTCCCCCTAACTCCCTTTGTTGTTCCACTTGTCATAAAAATATCTTCAGCTTTTTCTGGGTCTTCACAACTTAAGGTTAAATCTTTAAACGCATTGATCGGTACTGCAGGAATATCCTTCCACGTTTTGACCATTCTTGGTGTTTTCCCTTTTTGGCGACAATACATTTGAAATGGTAGATTATGTTTATATTGGTAATTGAATAGACGCAATGCCTGATCATTAAAAGCTATATCAGAAGTGGATTCATTCTTTAGAAATTGAAGTACGCTATCAACGATTTCGTGTGTCAATTTACTCAGTCCCTCTCATTTGAAAATTTCTTTGTTGACTAAACGGTTAAAGCAAAAGTTCTAAAATTTTAGCGTATGTAAACAAAAAAGAACACTCTGCTTATGCTACGCAAAGTGCTCTTAGTTTCCCTAATCACATTCCCTACGCTGGCATTATCCAACAGGTTATCACGGTCAGTAACGGAATAGTTACAATCTCAGCCAGTTTCCACCAGCCCCCGAAAAAAATTGAATTTACAGGTAGTTTACTTAAACTAGAAGGAAAAAACAAGGGATATGAAAATACTTAACACGATAAGGTTTAAAGAATTACTTCATTTCTATAAAAAAGAATTTATTTTCCTTTTTTACAGACCAACAATTAACCTATCATTAAAATAAATGACTTCAGTAAGGATTTTACTACCTGGCATTCTCTTAAATATTTCTTTTGCTTCCATTTCAGTGTCAAATTCATACATTTTAATGTTGTTCTTTGAATGAGTAGTGATGATCCACAAGAAGATCCCCTCCATTTAGTAGAAAATTAGAGAGATGGTTTTCTATACCCATCCCCGATAATGTGAAGCTTCAGCGTGTTTTCTTATGCCTACCATATATGCTGCTAATCGCATATCAACTTTATGCGACTGTGACATAGAATAAATCGCATCAAATGAATCAACCATTACTTTTCGAAGTTTCCTTGAAACCTCTTCCTCTGACCAATAATATCCTTGATTATTTTGAACCCATTCAAAGTAAGAGACAGTTACACCACCCGCACTTGCTAGGATATCAGGTACAAGGAGAACTTCTTTACTATCTAAAATTTTTGTTGCTTCTAGGGTTGTGGGTCCATTTGCTGCTTCCACTACGATCTTTGCTTTTATACGATCTGCATTTTGTGCCGTAATCTGATTAGAGATAGCAGCAGGGACAAGAATGTCACATTCCTTTTCTAGTAATTCCTGATTCGTGATAACATCAGAGAACAAATTCGTCACTGTCCCAAAACTATCACGACGATCAAGTAAATAAGGAATATCAAGTCCATCTAAATCATAAAGAGCACCATTTGCATCTGAAATACCAATTACTTTCGCTCCAGCATCATACATGAATTTTGCCAAGAAGCTTCCTGCATTTCCAAAGCCTTGAACAATAATGCGTGCTCCTTGTAAGCTAATTCCCTTTTTCTTGACTGCCTCTTCAATGCAGATTGTTACACCACGAGCAGTTGCTGTCTCACGACCTTGTGAGCCACCTAACACAAGCGGCTTTCCAGTAATAAAGCCTGGGGAATCAAATTCACGAAGGCGACTATACTCATCCATCATCCATGCCATAATTTGCGAGTTTGTATATACATCTGGTGCCGGAATATCTTTAGTCGGGCCAACTATTTGGCTAATTGCACGAACATATCCACGACTTAACCTCTCAAGTTCGCCAAACGACATATTCCTTGGGTCACAGATAATCCCACCCTTTCCACCGCCATAAGGAAGATTTGTAATCCCACACTTTAGACTCATCCAAATCGATAATGCTTTTACCTCCTCTTCATTGACTTCTGGATGGAAACGAACACCGCCTTTTGTTGGGCCTACTGAATCATTATGCTGAGAACGGTAACCTGTAAAAATTTTAATTGAACCGTCATCCATGCGTACAGGAATACGCACCGTGATCACTCTAAGTGGTTCTTTTAATAATTCATACATCTCCTCGGTATACCCTAACCTTTTTACTGCAGCTTTTATGATTGATTGTGTTGAACATAATAGATCCAGGGATTCACTTTGCTTATGCTCTGGTTTTTCAGTGTGATGACGATTTACAGGGGCTGGCGCTTTCATGCAATACACCTCTTATGTATATGTAATTTAATGAGAAAATCCTTGAATATTTTTGTAACCTATATAAAAGGGAAGGGGCGATCCCTTAAAGGAAGCCCTTAAATCTTTTCTTCCCTTACTAGAACAAGATAAATGCAAGTGGTGTTACGATGATAAGTGTAAGAATTACACGTTCAATCCAAATAATGATCAACTTGGGTATCGAAATAGGAATCTCTGTCGAAACAATACATGGTACAAGTGCTGAGAAAAAGATAATCGCTGAAACCGAAACAACAGCAATCACAAATTTTACGATAAGAACAGACTCAGTTACCAATAAAGCCGGCAAGAACATTTCAGCAATACTAAGGGCACTTGCTTTTGCTACAAGCATTGGTTCTGGTAATTGAAGTAAAGCAGTAAATGGATAGAAAATATAGCCAATCCAATCAAAAACAGGTGTATATTCTGCAAGGACCAATCCAAGTAGTCCAATCGATAAAATCGATGGAAGAATCGCCATAGCCATCTGTAATCCATCTTTCATATTCATCCAAATATTATCTAGTAAGCGAGGAGAACTAGCGACTGTTTCCTTTGCCTCATTCCAAGCTGCTGCAAGGAGATTGCTGCTTACCTTTATTTCCGGCTGTGGAGTTGATCCTTCATAGTACTCATCTTTCATTTTAGATAATGGCCATATTCGTACCGTGATTGCAGTTACTGTGAAAGTGACAATAAGTGTCAACCAAAAATACATATTCCAGATTTCCATTAAGCCTAGTGTTTTTGCGACGATAACCATAAATGTAGCTGAAACCGTTGAGAAACCTGTTGCAATGATCGCAGCTTCTTTTGCACTATATTTCCCTTCCTTATATATTCGATTGGTAATAAGAAGTCCAATCGAATAACTACCAACAAAAGAAGCTACTGCATCAATCGCAGAACGACCTGGAGTCTTCCATATCGGTCGCATAACTGTCTGTGTCAACACACCGATAAATTCAAGTAAACCGTATCCAACTAAAAGCGCAAGGAAAACAGCTCCAATTGGGACGAGCAATCCTACAGGAATAACAAGTTTATCAAATAAAAACGGTCCCATGTTAGGATCAAAAAGCCAAGCTGGTCCAAAGTTAAATACAAGCATTATACCAACAAATAAACCAAGCATCTTAAAAATTGAGAAAATAAGATTAACAGTTGACCTTTTCCATATTCCAGTCAAAAACGGATAAATAGCACCTGCTGCAATGACAAGTAACGCATAATACGGCAAAAAGGGTGAAGTGTGCGACTGAATATATGTGACAATATGATCAAGCATAATTGAGCTTTTCTCATCAATTGTGACTGGTACAAAGAAAATGAAAGCACCAATAAAGCTATAGACAAAAAATTTCCACATTTGAGGTGTTCCCAACTTTTTCTCAACTGTTGGTTTCTGTCTCGGCTGTTGATTTAACTCCATCCCAGTTCCTTCCTCTCTATGCTGAATTATGTTTATATTCTAATCTGGTTTATGCAGCCCGTAATAAATTGCAGCCATGCATATACCCCAATCTTAACTGTTTCAGATACTGCTGAATCTCTGCTCGGGTCGAGGCAAACAAAATCAATATGCTGAACCGAAGGATGCTTGCCGATTTCTAGTAAACTATCAAAAAGTTCAATTGCCGACATTCCACCTGGAGTGGATGCTGGAACACCAGGTGCAACAGAAATATCTAGAACATCCATGTCGACTGTCACGTAAATGCGATCAACTTTTTCTGATAACTGCTTAAGCGCCCCTTTAATCGTTTCAATTAGACCCAGCTTACGAGCCTGCTTTAATGTGACCATTTGAATGCTATGTTCATTTGCATAATTGATTAAAGGCTTTGCGTTGTAATAACCATGCAATCCAATATTGATGACATTTTCTCCCTTTACGATATTGCCATCGATTAATTGACGGATTGGTGTTCCATTTGCTGGTCCTAATTCTTTCGGATCCCTCACATCAAGATGTGTATCTAGCTGTAAGACCCCAATCTTTTCCCCGACAAAGACTTCTTTTATCCCACGGACAGCACAAGCTGTCGTTGAATGGTCGCCGCCAATCATACATGTTCGAGTAGTAGGATAGTGTGTAGCAAGATAGGCAGTTGTTTTCTGAATGCGTTGATGTGATAAAAGGATATCGGTCGTATGCATTGCCACATCTCCTGCATCACCTACTTGAAACGTACTTAAATCAATATCTTCGTCCAAGTTATATGTGGCGAATCCTTTCCACATTCTCCGAAATTCTGATGGGTATAAAGAAGCTCCAGATACACTGATTGAGGACCGGGAAATCGGTGCTCCATAAAGAATTAAATCCGGTGGTTGTTCCATTTCATGAAGCGGTTTAACCCAATGATGGACATATGCTGGTTCATCTTCAACAGGATGATTCCAAGACCATTCAGGTACTTGAAGAAAATGTTCACTCACAGCCTACACCACCTTTACACCTTTTTTCCATACTGCTTTAACATGGTTTACGCCGAATAAATATTGTAATTCCTGATAATTTTTCACATTCCATAGAACGATATCTGCTTGTTTTCCAACTTCAAGCGACCCCACCTTTTCCTCGCGGTTAATTGCACAGGCTGCATTATAAGTTGCTGCTGTTAAAGCTTCAGCAGGTGTGAGCCGCATTGAGATACATGCTAAATTCATCACGAGTGGCATAGATGTTGTTGGCGAAGAACCAGGATTACAGTCTGTTGAAATGGCCACAGCTACACCCTCATCAATCATTTTTCTACCTGCCGCTGCTTCTTCACGTAAATAAAGCGCTGTTGCTGGAAGTAAACAAGCGATTGTTCCAGCTTTCGCCATTGCTTTAATTCCTGCATCTGAAGCCTTTAATAAATGTTCAGCAGAAATTGAACCAATCTTTGCAGCCAATTCTGCTCCACCATATGACTCAATTTCATCTGCATGGATTTTCGGGATCAATCCAAACCTTTTTCCTGCATCTAATATTCGTTCAGTTTGTTCAGGGGTAAACACACCTTTTTCACAAAAAACATCATTAAATTCAGCCAGTTTTTCCTCAGCTACTACAGGTAGCATTTCATTTATCAATTGATCGACAAATTCATCCTCTCGTCCCTTATATTCTGCTGGAACCGCATGTGCACCCATAAATGTAGGAACGAGATCAATTGCATGTTGTTCCTGTAATTTTTTCATTACTCGCAACTGTTTTAGCTCAGTTTCCAGGTTCATACCATAACCGCTTTTTCCTTCCACTGTTGTTACACCATGTGCAAGAAACGAATCGAGACGGAGAGTGGTTTGTTCAATTAACTCTTCTTCTAATGCTTCTCTTGTCATGCGGGTGGTTGCATGAATCCCTCCACCCGCGTTCATAATATCCATATAGCTTGCACCTTCAAGTCGCATTTCAAATTCACGTTCACGACTTCCCCCATACACAACATGTGTATGAGGATCCACGAGTCCTGGAGTAACTAAATGGTCTGTAGCATCTACAACTTCCGCTTCATTAACTCTATCTGCATAACGTTCTTCAAGCTCATTTGTCGTACCAACAGCTTTTATCATCCCTTCTTCAATCCATATGCTACCATCTTCAATTAAACCAAGCTCAGACATCGCTTCTTTGGAACGCGGACCTTTTCCTTCAGAAGCTAAAGTAGCTAATTGAGCTGCATGCTTAATCCAGATCGGTTTTGACATTACTGATCAGCCCCTTTATCAAGCATTGGCATGTTGATTCCTTTTTCACGTGCTGTTTTCTTAGCTAGTTCATATCCTGCATCAGCGTGACGAACAACACCCATACCTGGATCTGTTGTTAAGACTCGTTCTATACGTGAGGCCGCTTCTTCTGTACCATCTGCAACAATAACCATACCAGCATGTTGTGAGTAACCCATTCCTACTCCACCACCGTGGTGAACTGATACCCATGTTGCTCCACCAACAGCATTTACCATTGCATTTAGAATCGGCCAGTCTGACACTGCATCTGATCCATCGATCATTGCTTCTGTCTCACGATTAGGTGATGCAACAGAGCCTGAATCTAAATGATCACGCCCAATCACAATCGGAGCTTTTAATTCACCATTTGCAACCATGTCATTGATGATTTTTCCAAAACGAGCACGTTCTCCATAGCCAAGCCAGCAAATACGAGAAGGTAGCCCTTGAAATTGTATTTTTTCCTGTGCCATACGGATCCAATTACACAAATGTTCATTATCACTAAATTCACGTAATATTGCCTCGTCTGTTTTATAAATATCTTCTGGATCTCCAGATAATGCTACCCATCTGAATGGTCCTTTTCCTTCGCAAAATTGCGGGCGTATATAGGCGGGTACAAAGCCAGGAAAATCGAATGCATTTTCTATGCCTTCATCTTTTGCAACCTGACGAATGTTATTACCATAATCAAATGTGATTGCTCCTTTTTCCATCATCACAAGCATTGCTTCAACATGCTTTGCCATGGATGCTTTTGAAAGTTTCACATACTCTTCTGGATTTGATTTTCGTAAATTTGCTGCCTCTTCAAGCGACATCCCTAATGGAACATATCCATTCAGTGGATCATGTGCAGATGTTTGATCTGTTAATGCGTCAGGGATAAAGTTTCTTGCAATCATCTCAGGAAGAAGTTCTGACGCGTTACCTAACAAACCAATTGATAATGCTTTCCCAGCAAATTTCGCTTCTTCAGCCAACTGAATGGCTTCTTCAAGTGTATAAGCTTTTACATCGGTGTAACGTGTTTCAATTCGACGATCAATTCTTGACTCATCAACTTCAATTCCGATACATACACCGCCATTCATTGTTACAGCAAGTGGCTGTGCACCACCCATTCCTCCAAGACCTGCTGTTACAGTAATCGTATTTCTTAGTGTCCCGTTGAAATGCTGTTTCGCTAGCTCTGCAAATGTTTCATACGTACCTTGAACAATTCCTTGGGAACCAATATAAATCCAACTGCCTGCTGTCATTTGTCCATACATCATCAATCCTTTTTTATCGAGTTCATGGAAGGTCTCCCAATTCGCATAAGCTGGTACAAGATTAGAATTTGCAAGTAAAACACGCGGGGCATCTTTATGTGTTTTAAAAATAACAACTGGTTTTCCTGATTGCACAAGTAAGGTTTCATCATTTTCTAGTTCTTTAAGTGATTTTACAATTGCATCAAATGATTCCCAATTACGTGCTGCTTTGCCAATTCCACCGTAGACAACAAGCTCATCTGGTTTTTCAGCAACATCCGGGTCAAGATTATTCATCAACATACGAAGTACAGCTTCTTGTTGCCAGCCTTTCGTATTTAATTCAGTTCCTTTATATTGAGTAATTTTACCATTTGTTATCGCTTTCATTTTTTCCCCTCCTAGTTGTGTTATCTTCATTTTATAATGAAAATTTAAGAAAAATATTATAAATTGATGATTTTTTTATAATTTATCTCAACTTACATTTATTCTTTTTATTTTTTATAAATGATCTCAATTCTCTTTCTATTACTCTTAATATTAATATAGGTCTTAAACCACAAACGTTTAGAAAGAACCAAAATTACAAAAACATCGCAGCAATCATACCAAATACAAATAATGGGATATTAAAATGAATAAACGTTGGAACACAAGTATCCCAAATATGATGATGTTTTCCATCTGCATTTAATCCTGAAGTTGGACCTAGAGTACTATCAGAAGCCGGCGAACCAGCATCCCCTAATGCTCCTGCAGTTCCAATTAAGGCTGCTGTAGCTAAAGGTGAGAAACCTAGTGCTGCACATAACGGGACGAACAGCGCTGCTAAAATTGGAATTGTTCCGAAAGATGAGCCAATCCCCATCGTAATTAATAATCCTACTAACAGCATGAAAAAAGCTGCCATAAACTTGCTATCACCAAGAAAACTTATTGTAGATTCTACTAAATTTTCAACTGCTCCCGTTTCCTTCAAGATCGTTGAATAACCTGAGGCGATTAACATGACAAAAGCAATCATCCCCATCATCTTTATCCCTTCATTAACAACGTGATCTCCATCCTTGAATGGAACAATTCTTAGTACGAACATAATGACAATTCCAGTCAGTGCTCCCATAATTAATGAGTTTGTCATTAGTTGTATGGCAAGGGCAGCAATTATCGCTATGATTGTAAACATATGATATTTTGTGAATGTTAAACTTTTCTCGACAGTTACAGCAATTTCAGCGATGCTTTCGTTTTCGACATTTACTACTCGGTCTTTTCGATACGTAATAAAAATGGCTATGAACAAACCAACAATCATTCCTAGCCCTGGTAAAAGCATAGCCATTGGAATTTGAGTAATATTAATTGGCATTCCATTCGCTTTCATTTCTTCTGCGATAATACCATGAAAAATAAGGCCAAACCCTGCTGGTATCATGATATATGGAGTTTTTAGCCCAAATGTTAAAGCAGTAGCTATAGCTCTTCGATCCAATTTCATCCTGTCAAATAAATGAAGCAGAGGCGGGATTAAGATCGGAATAAAGGCGATATGTACTGGAACAACATTTTGTGATAAACAAGCAACCCCAGCAATCGCTAACAGCATAATTGCTTTTTTCCCTTTCAACACATTTATTAAATAGTTTACGAGAAACCCAGTAATACCTGAGTATCCAATCATAACGGTAAATACCCCTAGCAAGATGTAACTTAATGCCGTATTTGCTTGTCCTCCCATTCCTGATACAAGGATATCTACTGTCTCGACAACGGATAATCCAGAAGTCAATCCAGCTGTTAATGCAGCGAATAAAATTGCTAACACAACATTTACCCTTAAAAGACTTAAAACGACCATGACAACCACGGAAATAAGAACAGCATTTATCAAACATTCGTCCCCCTTATGTATTAATAGTCGAAAGTTCAAATAGGTGTAGAAATTTATTAATGCTTATCACAACCTCTCTCTTGTCTTTAGTGATGTTTACAAAGGGAGACTTACATAGCCTCCCCATAAAATACTACTAATCAAGAATTAGCCTGTTACAATTTTGTTTCTATTTCTAGTAAACTACTATTTTAAAATAGCATCACTCTTATTATGAGTGAATTCCCTTTGTTACACTAGTATCAAAGTGAAATTCCCCTTCCTTTAACCACGCATTCATTGCTTCAATATCCTTAGAGAATATCCGATCTGCACTAATAAAGGGAACGATCTTTCTTCCATTTTCTAAAAATTCACTCGTCGCTGTAGCCATTTGATCTTTACCACGTATTTCGGCTGCCTGCATACTGCAAATTGCTTCGATTGCTAATACTCTGCGTGTATTCGTAATTACTTGGTAAGCATGTCTTGATCCAATTGTTCCCATACTAACATGATCTTCCTGGTTTGCAGATGATGGTATGGAATCAACACTTGCTGGGTGTGCTAATGTTTTATTTTCAGATACAAGAGATGCTGCGACATACTGCATGATCATTGCACCTGATTGCAAGCCTGGTTCAGGACTTAAAAACGGTGGTAAATCATTTAATTGAGGATTTACTAAGCGTTCAATTCGACGTTCTGAAATGTTTGCTAGTTCCGCAATCGCAATCGCTAAGAAATCCATCGCAAATGCAATTGGCTGTCCGTGAAAATTTCCCCCAGATAAAACCTTTTCACCGTCATCGAAAATTAACGGATTATCCGTAGCTGCATTCATTTCAATTTCCAATTTCTCCTTCACATAGTTTAACGTTTGCCATGTTGCCCCATGTACCTGAGGAATACAGCGAATTGAATAAGCATCTTGAACACGTATTTCCCCTTGTTTTGTCGTTAAATGACTATCCACAAGATGAGTACGCATTCGCTCAGCTACTTCTACTTGTTCCTTATAACCTCGTGCAAGATGTATATCTTCATCAAACGCATCAATAATCCCACGTAACCCCTCAATTGTAAGAGATGCGATTAACTCTGTTTGATATGCTAGTTTTTCAGCTTCTAAATAGGCAACAACCCCCATTGCTGTCATTGCTTGTGTTCCATTAATTAGAGCCAACCCTTCTTTTGCTGTTAAGGTGATTGGAAAAATTGATTCTTTCGTTAAAGCATTTATTGCAGGTAATCTCTCCCCTTTATAAAAGACCTCGCCCTCACCAATTAAGACAAGCGCCAAATGTGAGAGTGGTGCTAAATCACCACTTGCACCAAGTGATCCTTGCTGTGGAATCACTGGATGAATCTCCGCATTTAATAAATCCAACAATCGTTCAATTACAACTGGGCGTACACCAGAAAAACCTTTCAGTAATGCATTTGCTCGCAGGAGGATCATTGCTCTTGAAACAACTTCTGGAAAAGGATCGCCAATTCCGCATGCATGGGAGCGGATTAGATTTAGTTGCAATGCTTCAACATTCTCTTTATCTATAAACACATCACTAAATTTTCCAAAGCCAGTTGTAATGCCGTAAACGATTCTTCCTTCAGCAACAATCTTATCAACAGCTTTTCGACTTTCTTGAACTTTTCTCATACTCTCTTCTGAATAAACAACCTTTTCACGATCAAAAAGAACCTTCTCAACCTCTGAAAAACTTAGTGTTTGACCATTTAATGTAACCATTATTTTTTCTCCCTTCATTTCCCTTTAGCTAAGTAAAGGATCAATAGAAAAGGGGGCTATATCAATGAAATCCAAAAGGATTTCAAGATATAGCCCCCTATTAACTAAAATACTATGGGCAAATTATATGTGATTAATACCTAAACCAATGGTTTCATGCTCAGATCCCTTAACAGGTGCACCAATTGTGCCATATAAGGAAACAGCAATCCAATCTCCTTCTTGCTCATTATCATATGGGTTGCCTCGCAAAACAGCAAAAGATAAACCAACGGTTCTAAGTACTGATCCTAATTGCACTTGGCCTCTTGTAACACCATGCAATGCTTCAATAATCGCATGGTATAAAGCATGTGATTCGCGATAAACATCTGTTTTTACGATCTCATTTTTTTTAGCTGCTGTTTCAATAGCTGCAACTATTTTTTGAGCATCCATCGATCCAACTTTTCCTAAACAACCCTTCCAATTTGACTGCTCAAGCTTTGCCAACTGTTCAGTCGGATTATCTGACAGCAATAGAAGAATGGCGTGTCGACCTATTCGACGATCTTTATTCAATGCCATATAAACAACTCTTTCTTTTATCCTACTCATCTAAAATACTCTAATGTCTAATAACTAGTTTAATTGTAAGCGCTTCAACGATAACGTGTCAACCATAAGTTTCATGAATTAGTACTACATGGTTTTCTATGAAGCTCCACCTCTTATGCTAGCTTATGTAAAGAAAGCTGTAAATGTTCTTAAATACACATTGATGACAACAGCTGTCAATAAGACATAAATCCCAATCATTAGAGCTATTATCGTTTTACTTTTCCTACTTATCAATCCGTTTAAATCCCGGATCGATAGGCTAATGGTGTACAAGCTTCTAGCTGTTTGAATTTCGCACTAAAATAGGTTTGATGAGAATAACCTGTTAAACGGGAAATTTCTTCTAGAGATAAATCTGTTTCCTGCAAAAGACGTTTTGCCTCCCGAATACGTACTTGATGTAGGGTTTCTCGAAAGGACTGTCCTGATTCTACAGCAAAGCGACGACTTAGGGTACTTTTATTCATACGAAGTCCTTCAGCACATGCAGCTAAATTCCACTGGGTATCCCAATAGTTCGATTCGATCATTGTTTTTACCTTTTCGACAAGTGTACCAGCACCCTCCTGTAAACTGTCATGACCTGGTATTAGTAGCTGTGTGATAAATGTAAGCAGTTCTGAAACGATTTGATAGATTACAGGCTTTCGGATGATTTGTTGAAAGACATTATGATATGCCGCTTCCCATTCTACCTCATTTGTTTTGTAAGCCTTCATATAGCGACGGATTTGAGCTAGAACACTTGTAAGTCGGATTCTGACCATGTCGGGACTAGGATATGGCCGTCTATATGTAAAAAATTCATGTTCAACCCATTCACGAATTGCTTTTATGTCCCTCTTCTCAAGCATTTCAATCCATTGTCGTTGCTCAAGTGGTGTAAGGAACGGATCCAATTCCTGCCAGCCTGAACGATCATCTTCGGATAAAATTATGTCATAGCCCTCGAAGAAAACTTGTTCCGTTAATTGTTTTGTTTGTTGGTAAATCTCTTTTATTGTGGCCTTTTTTGTGGATGCATTTATAATAAGTGCAAGTGGCTCCTCCATTTTCTCTTTCCAGTGTGTAAGAAACCTGCGATATTCCTCCTTAAGAAGCGTTGATTCTTCCGTTTCATGTACCCCTAATATAAAGTGAGATAATGCAAAAAATTGATGCTTTCCAGTAAAGTGATAACCTTGTATGGTGTCATAAACAAATGGTAGTGTATTTACATGTGGAGTTAAAAAAGCCGACATGATAACTGGTTGGTTATACATTCTTTCTGTCATGAAAAAATCAGCGTAGTTTACGTCAACACCTTCTAATTTTTCATTCCTGCTATTTTGGACTTGGTGCTGTTCGTTCCTTATTTGAAAACGTACTTGCTGAATTTGTTTAATTAAATCTGAAGGAGAAAACGGCCGAAACAAAATGTCCTCTGCATGTAAGCAAAGTCCAAGATAGGCAACCCGAAAAACCCTTTCAGATGAAATTCCGAGCCAACGTATCTTATTAGTTTGTAAGGCATCTTTAAGTGTGTCATTTTCCCATGTCCATTTATCCATATCTACAATGATAAAATCTGGCTTTTCGTACTGTATTGTATTTAAAAGCCCTTTCATATTATCCAAAACTGTTAATTGAATTCCTGTGAAATGTGATTGTAAAATCCAGCGAATCCCCTGTGCTTCCAGTGCATCTTTTGCTACCATGAGAATCTTCATTGCTGCAACTCCAATTAATTAAAATAGTTTCAACTTTTAAAACTTTCTCCTTAAGCTTACACGACCCTTTTCCCATGTAACCAAAATATCACAGTCAAAAAGCTTTGATAGCTTTTCTTCTGATATCATCTCATTTGTTAGACCAGAATCAAATACCTCTCCATTTTTCAGCAGAAGGGTATGTGTGAAGATCGGCAATATTTCCTCAACATGGTGGGTAACATAAAGAAATGTAGGCGCATTTTCCCTCTTATTAATCGACTCGAGTCCTTCCAAAAGCTGTTCTCGAGCAAGAAAGTCAAGTCCTGTTGTTGGCTCATCTAATATTAGCAATTCAGGATCTGCCATTAACGCACGAGCAATTAACACACGCTGCCTTTCCCCCTGAGAAAGAGTTTCATATGCTCTATCTGCATAAGATAAACAGTGCAATTCCTCTAATAATCTAATTGCTTTTTCTCTCATTTCATCGGTCGGTTTTTCAAATAAACCAATCGAAGCAAATGCTCCACTTAAAACGATTTGGAACGCTGTATCAGATTGATACAACTTTTGTTGTAACTTGGATGATACAAGTCCAATTTTTTGACGGAGCTTCTCAGCTAAATAATCTCGTCCAAATACTTTTCCTAATACTGTTGCACGACCTTCTGTAGGGAAATAATAAGCACAAAGCATGTTTAATAGAGCTGTCTTTCCCGCTCCATTTAATCCATAAAGTACCCAGTTCTCTTCTTTATGGATACTCCAATTTATATCCTTTAAAAGCCAGTGTCCGTTTCTTTTTAAGGATATTTGTTCGAGTTCAACTATTTTTTCCATTTATATCCACCTCGGATTAATCTAAAACTTTTAAGCTACTATTTTTATCATATTACAAAATATTATTAAATTTTACCATTTACACAATTGATATTACATGACTAAATCCCAAATAAACTGATACCTTATTTTGTATATTCTTATTGCTTTCTCTTCATTATTTCTTTATAATCACTAAAAAGCTATACTGTTCGACGACGAAGAGAGTAATTTTATATGATGCCAAAAGCGAGTTAGGGATGGTGGGAGCCTAATGGATTCAATAAAATGAAGCGCACTTCTGAGATGCTAATCCGAAAATTCAAAGTAGGTCTAGCCGGGGAAAACCTCGTTATCAATGGCAAAGATGGTTCATGATGAACAATAAGAGTGGTACCGCGGGTTAATCTCGTCTCTAATTTAGAGACGGGATTTTTTTATTTTTCAGAAGAAAGGTGATGGATATGGAATTAATTAGCATATTTGCAAATGAATTAACCAAATGTTTAAAAGGCATTCTCCCTGTTAGTAACGTGACAAAGTTAATAGAAAAACCAAGACATACAAACCAAGGTGACATCGCATTTCCTTGTTTTACATTAGCAAAGATCGCAAAGAAATCTCCAAACCAAATCGCAATTGAGCTAGCAAACAACGTAAAACATCCTTTATTTGCAAAGGTAGTCGCTGATGGACCCTATGTGAATGGGTTCTTCAATAAGAAAATCATTAGCAAGGAAGTTATTCATTCAATTTTACAGCAGGGTGAAAAATACGGCTCGACTCAAATTGGGAATGGTGAAAACATTACGATTGATTTTTCTTCACCTAATATTGCAAAACCCTTCTCAATGGGACATCTAAGATCAACAGTGATTGGAAATTCTCTCGCGCATATTGTTGAAAAGTGTGGCTATAAGGCAATCCGAATAAATCATTTAGGTGATTGGGGTACACAGTTCGGAAAATTAATCGTCGCTTATAAAAAATGGGGTAACGAACAAAGTGTTCAGCAAAATCCAATAAAAGAACTCCTCGATCTTTATGTGAAATTTCATAAAGAGGCAGAAAGTCATTCACACTTAGAAGCTGAAGCCAGAATGTGGTTTAAAAAACTCGAAGATGGCGATGAAGAAGCTAAGACACTTTGGAAATGGTTTAGAAAAGAATCCCTTCAAGAGTTCTCAAAAATCTATTCCCTTTTAGGTATTGAGTTTGATACTTACCATGGTGAGGCCTTTTACAACGATAAAATGGAAGAAACCATAAATGTATTAAAGAATCAAGAGATTCTTTCATACTCAGATGGTGCAGAAGTAGTCAACTTAGAAGAATTCGATTTACCACCTTGTTTAATAAAAAAAACTGATGGTGCGACCCTTTACGCTACTAGAGATTTAACTGCAGCACTTTATCGACAAGAAACATACCATTTTTCAAAAGGGTTATATGTCGTTGGCCATGAACAAAGCCTTCATTTTAAACAAGTATTCCTCGTTCTTGAAAAATTAGGTTATAGCTGGGCAAAAGAATTAGTCCATGTTCCCTTTGGGTTTATATTAAAGGACGGCAAAAAAATGTCGACAAGAAAAGGGAAAATTGTTCTTTTGGAAGAGGTCATTAATGACGCGATTATTCTGGCTAATCAAAATATTGAAGCAAAAAATCCAACGTTAGAACATAAAGAAGAAGTTGCAAAAAATGTTGCGATTGGTTCACTTATCTTCCATGATCTAAAAAATGAGCGATTAAATAATATTGAGTTTTCTTTAGAAGAGATGTTAAAGTTCGAAGGTGAAACTGGACCATATGTTCAATATACACATGCCCGTGCATGCTCAATTTTAAGAAAAGTAAAGGAAACAAATGATTTACAAGCTGAAGGTTTAGAAGGAGAGGAAAGCTGGGCTTTGGTGAAACACCTTATGGAATTCCCAACTGTCATTAAAAAGAGCCTTACGTTATACGAACCATCGCAAATCGCAAAATATCTGATTGATTTGTCACAGGAATTCAATAAATACTATGGTCTTGTCAAAATCTTAGCAGAGGATAATCAAAAACAGAATCGGGTAGCTTTAGTGAAAACTGTGACGATTGTTTTGAGTGAAGGACTAAGATTACTTGGGATAAAGGCGCCTGAGGAAATGTAACAATTTTATCTATTAAGCAATAGACTCTGCATAAGTAAGTAGAGCCTATTGCAATTTTTCCCATTTCCATTCCCACGAATCTAACTAACAAAAAACTTCCTCTTTTCCCCAAAATAGTAAACTTTTCATATAATTCTCCATCATTATATTTTAGATCATAAGGTCAAACTAACAAAAAGAATTTAATGGAGGTGTAAACGTGAGCGATAATGAAGAAGAATATACAGACTTTTCGAATGTTGAAAAACAAAGGAACTTTTTAACACATGAGGATTTCCCTGAAGGTGCATATGGTTCTCCTTTCCGTAAAGATGAACCCGTAGAAAATAAGAGCACCCCATGGAAGGAAGGTCAGCAATACTATAGCAACTTTACTTACGAATACCGTAATATGCATGAAGATGTTCCTAGACAATTCCCAGGGGCCCACCCAACACATGATGAAAAAGATAAGGATACAGAAGCACCTTTTAATGATTCCCACTAAAAAATGAGGATGACTCAAAAAGATCAGACCAATTGAGTCATCCTCTACTAACCAAATAACGCTTTTAATCCTTGATATCCAAAGTACAGACCAAAGCCAAGTAATGATATCCCAGATATAATCGAAATTGCTTTTAAACTCTCATCATTTAAAAACTTACGAAAGCCGGTTGTTAAGCCAGCAACAAAAATATCCCATAATGTTAAACCTATAAAGATCATACAACTATAAATTAACAGCTGGCTTGTACCGTTTGTTTGCGCTGTTTTTGCTAATATTGATCCATATATCCCTAACCAAAATAAAATGGATAATGGACTTGTAACAGACATGATAAATCCTGTTAGAAAGCATTTTGATAAAGAGTCTTTTTTCCTGGTATATGTTAGGTTTACTTTATTCACACCTAAAATACTTTCAGTACCTGAATAGATTAAAATAAAGCCACCAAACAACCAAAGAAAAATTTGAACGATTGGTATTCCTAAGAACTGAACCATACCAAAATATACCATAAGCATGAACAAGGCATCAGCAACCATCGATCCTGCGCCTACAATCCATGCATGCCAAAATCCATTTTTTATCCCTTTATCTAAACGTGCAGAATTTACAGGTCCTATAGGTGCTGCTAAAGATAACCCTAAAAATATATAACTAATTAGAATACCAATACTCAACAAAACCACTCACTTCCATAATTAATAACTTGTACATTATATGAACTGAGTGATTTCCTATGACTTTTAATCCCAATTGGACAAGTCAAAGTCTGCTATTTATTTTTGGTTTAACTTAAAAATTAAGGACAAGATAAACATACATAGTAATGAAGAGGTGAGATATATGGCAAATAAAGAGAAAGAGAAAGAACAAGCTGGTACAGACGATGCCATTGTTCTTATGTTTTTAAATTTAGTTGAAGAAGACGGTATTGAAGTAGAAGTTACACTAAGCGTAAGGGGCACAATTGTGTCTGGCACTCTAATTGGAGCAAACGCCTATTATGAAGGAATAACAGAATCCTCTAAGAAACTAACTGATACAACGATGTCAAAAATCATCTCAAAAAAATTCGGAGATTTAAAAGATGCCTATGCAAAACAAAAACAAGATGAAGCAGATCAAGAATCAGATGAAAACACACTAACATTTATTCATTTAAAAGATGCTAAATATCTTAGTACAAGCAGTCAACCAATTCCATCTAGCGGCACATGGTGGAGAGGAAGAATTTCCTCTATAGATGGTTTTTCCTTTGACTCACTTGTTTAATTTGATATGAAAAATTCCCTTGAATATAGTTCGAGGGTTTTTTTATATGTAACACATATTAATCAGGTACATTTTGATCATGGGTAATTTTTAAGGACAAGAATAGTTCCCACTATGTAAAATTACTACGAAATTCAACTAGCCATCTGGTTGTATTCTATACATAAATAGGCCGCTTCCTTCTAACAATAATACTTAGGGAATACGAGGAGGTATTATATGAGTAACGCAAGTTGTAGTCCAGGTGGCTCTAGTCAAAAATCAAATAAAGGCCAAAATGAGGGAAATTTAAAGTGGTGGCAATTATCATTAGTCGGTATCGGCTGTACCATAGGTACTGGCTATTTTCTAGGTTCTAGTATCGGAGTCGGTATTACAGGTCCCTCTATCGTTTTTTCATTTCTTTTAGCAGCAATCGGAACATATATCGTATTTAATGTTTTGGCAAAAATGACTGCTGAAGACCCTCAGGAAGGTTCGTTTTGTTATTATGCCGGTAAGGCATATGGAAAATGGGCAGAGTTTAGTTGTGGCTGGAATTATTGGTGTTCGAATATTCTTATTATGGGGAGTCAATTGACAGCCCTTTCTATTCTTTCACGATTTTGGTTTCCTAATGTTCCTTTGTGGATTTTTGCAGCGGGTTATGCGATTCTTTCCATTCTTGTAGTATTAACTGGGACCAAGGGGTTTGACAAAATCGAAGATCTCCTAGCAATAATAAAATTTGCAGCAATCATTATGTTTATTATTCTTGCTCTTGCTGCACTTTTCGGATGGATAAATGCAGACAATGCTAAGCCTACTGGACTCCCTAATTCTGCAGGTGAATTGTTCGCAGGTGGATTTAAAGGATTTTGGGCTTCTCTCATCTACGCATTTTATGCTTATGGTGGAATTGAGGTTATTGGGATTATGGCAATGCAGCTTAAAAAGAAAGAGGATGCTCCAAAGGCAGGTACAGTGATGCTAATTTGCTTAACCTTTGTGTATGTCTTATCATTAGCACTTGCTGTAACGCTTGTATCACTCGAAGCCTTTCATGAGAAAGAAAGCCCATTTGTGACAGCTTTGGCAAATTACAATATATCGTTTTTTCCTCATGTGTTTAATGGGGCAATCATCATCGCTGGATTTTCAACGATGACAGCTTCCTTGTATGGCGTGACTAATTTACTTGTCACATTAGCAAATGGCGGTGATGCACCTGCAATATTTGCCAAAAAGCTAGATAAGTTCAAGAGCCTGCCTCTGCCATCATTAGGATTGGCAACAGTAGGTTTACTTGCATCTATCATTACCGCTTTACTGCTGCCTGGAAAAATATATGAGTATATCACAACTGCAGCCGGGATTTTGCTATTATACAACTGGTTTTTTATCATTATTTCTTCATTTCGAATCCTCGAATTTAAAATATGGAATAAAATCTTTGCCTTTTTTGGGCTAGCATTAATTTTGGCTGCTATTAGCGGAACTTTACTAGAAAAAGCAATTCGCCCTGGGTTCTTTGTAAGTTTACTTTTTATAGCAATTATTGGTTTAGTGTGCTTGAAAATGAAAAAGGGTTGGAAAAAAACGAAAAGTAAGATTCGGTATTATTAGTAGGCAAAAATAGCTATAGAACATTTAAAAGCCGAACTTTTCATATGCTGAAGTTCGGCTTTTTAAAAATTCATCCTAACAAACTTCTAATAAAAGTTATGATATAAGCAAGGATGGCAAATGGTTATCAATTGCCATTCACCTCTTTTGCTTCATTCCCTTCAAAATAATAATCAGCAAGCACATCTGAAAAGACATCGACTGTTCTTTCAAGCTCATCCAGATTATTATCAACTCCACCTATTTCCAATAACATCGCTTTTGTGGAAACATCCTGGTTATAAACCCCATTTCCTTCGCTTTTTGATTTTAGAAAAACTCCTCTACTTATACCAGGGTACTTTTTCTCTAGTTCAGCATGAAGTTTTTTGGCAAAATCAAGGTTTTCCAAATAATTTTCATGTTCTCTTCCAACTACGAAGTAAACCCTCGCATAGCTCTTTCCATTGATTGTTTTCGTTGTAATATTCTTTCGTGCAGAATCGCGATGGATATCAATAAAATAATCAAGATCATTATTTTTAGCTACTACAGCTTCATCAACAATCGTACCTGATACCGTGTATGCCTGCGTTGATTTCCACCCCTTTTTATGTAGTTCTTGTGTCATATTTGTTTTATCATGTTCTACCCCAATTCCTCTTTCCATTAAATTTTGAGCTAAACGATTGCCTAGACCTATGACGTTTACCCTCTCATCTGAGCTTATTGCATCGTTTGGATTTTCTGCACCTTCTAATAATGGAAGAAATGATTCCCAGCTATGGCTTTGATAAATAAAGACCGTTTTTTTATCAGGATTTGTTGCAGGCTTTTTATCCTCTTCAGACGTTTGTCTCTCCTGCAATTTTTCTTCTGCAACTTTTCTTTCATTAAGTAAGACCTCTGTAGGTGGTGGAGATTCATAAGGAATGTTGCTCAAATTCGTTCCTTCACCAGCAACAGCTATTTCTGTATCATATAGCCTTAATCCAGGTAATTCATTGCCAAGAAATGTTCTTGCATCAGTAGGTTTAATACTAGTTGCTAACTGGATCGCTAAAGAAGATAGAGAAGATGTCGTAAATAAGGGATCCTCTTGGTCGAGATAAAAGTAATGATTTTCTGCTTGAAGAAAATGAACAAACAAGTCTTCTGTATTTAGTTCACCAATTGTTCTCTGAATATTTTTGGAATCAATCGTTACATTCATCGTAATAATTAGTCCAATCAAACAAAACACAAAAATAATCAATAGAATCGGTACATACGCAGCCTTTATCCAGAAACGCCCTCTTGACTTCACCGAACAACCCCCTTCATTTATATATATGAAAAATAAAGGGTTGTATGGCATTTTTTTAGGATTGTTTACTTAGGTTACGATCATAAGAAAACATTCACTTTTCCTTTAATAAATCTTAAGATTTCATCGCTATACTAAAAGACATATCCATATTTGAGATAAAAAAACAAACTAGGAGGTTTTAACGATATGTCTATCATGTTCACAATTAATTCATGGTTTATTCTTGTACCATTATTCTTTATCTTTGTACTATTCATGATTTATTTCGCAAAGTCTAGAAAGCAATCATATAGTATTTTTCAATATACGTTATTAACATCGTTTGTCATTTACATATTAGGTGTCATATACTTTGTGTTCCTACCAATAGATGTAAATTTTGGAAAGTATGCTAATCAAGCACCATGGTATAGCTCGACGAATATCATACCTATCTTAACAATTGACTTAAAAACATTTCTATTAAATATCATGATGTTGATACCATTCGGAATGTACTTGCCATTTATAAACAAGAGGTTTGACAGCGTAAAAAGTGTTGCTAAACTTGGGTTTTCACTCAGTTTTTCAATAGAAGTCATCCAATTATTGATCAGGGTTTCATTAGGAAGTGCCAGGAGTACGGATATAAACGACTTGATTGCTAATACGCTTGGGAGTGTGTTAGGGTATTTGCTTATTAATATATTATCAAAATCATCATTTGCCAAAAATGTGATGAATAAGTTTTCGTTATCATAACTATTAACTTACCATAAAAAAGCAAGCAGGTTATGTATTTTGAGAAATACTCCTGCCTGCTTTTACTGATATACTAAACGACTTACTCGGGTTATATAAGACTATTTACCGATGAAAAATCTTTCCTCCTATAAACACTTAAAATAACTCCAATAATAATTGAGTTTAACATGACTGGCATAAATCCGTAGCTAATAAAGGGTAATGATACAGCTATGATCGGGAATAAACCTAGGGTCATTCCTATATTATATGAAACTTGTACAACAAATAGAGTCATCCCTCCAATAATAAGAAGATTGCCAAAGTGATCGTGGACCTTTTTTATAATAAAAAACATTCTAGCAAAAATGAACGACAACATAATAATAAGTCCAAATGCAAACAGCCAACCGAAATAATAGGTTAAACTTACGAAAACGAGGTCTGTATGTGCCCCTGGGATAAACTCATTATTACCGGTATTTCCAAACCACCCAGCGATTGAGATCAACTCCTTAATATGTAAGTAAGTGTATCCTGCAGTACTTGAATGATCCTCAGGATTCAAAAACCCTAGCAATCGTTCCAGCTGATCTGTATTTAGTGAAAACCAAAATATGAATCCAGCAATGATTGCTATACAAATAGATATGAATGTAATCTTCAGCACATTTTTTCTACTTCCTATACTCCAACATAGCATGACATAGACCATACTTGAGTATATAGCAGTGGTCGTGATACTTCCTGCTTCAAAAAAGAGAATAAATGACATTGAAAACAAAGCGGCAAACTGCCAGATTTTTAATTTATTACAATGGAAAAAGGAAGCCCATGCCAGCCAAAATATCGGTACAGCCAACATGCTTTCAATTGTTAACGGACTTACTCTTATGGCTAGTATTCCACCTACCATAGAATTCGGAAAAAAACAGATTCCAAACAAGATGATCATTCCAATGTAATAAAAAAGCCACCCGTGTTTCATTAATTTCCGATAATCAATCAACATTAGTCCTAGAGCTGTTACTCCACCTAGAACGACAAAAATCATTTTAGATAGTAAGAAATGTTTTTCATCCACGTAGCCAAGGGGGACTAATGGTAAAAACCCCACACAAAGAACTGTTATCAGTAAACTAACCATCATCCAATCAACCCTTGGTTGATGAAGTTTATTAAGTTGTTGTCCAAGCTTTATTGGACTACCCATTTGTTCAACAGCTTTTTTCTCTGCGTCAAGTTCAGGTAATCCCTTCTTAATCCACGTGTTTTTTACTTCTTTAATGTGATGATTCAATTCTACTGATACAGCTTTCTTCGCTTCCTTCGCTTTGATTTGATCTGTTACTTGTTTTAAAAAGGTTCCTCTTACATCATTCAATTCCATCCCCCCTCATACAATTCATTTAATACAAATCGTTTCCTTGCTTGTTTCTTTTCCAGCTTTCGCAAAATTTTTCTTCCCTTTTCAGTTAATAAATAATATTTGATCTCTGTCTCATCCCATCTCGATTGTAAGTAACCAACATTCTCTAATCGATGTAGCAACGAATATAAAAAACCATCATTATCCTCAAAATTCCGAATCCCCCTGCTACGTATTGAATTAGCTAGTTCGTAGCCTGATTTTTCTTGGGAAAGTAGATTCATAATCGCAAAAACAACTTCTTCTTCCTTCGTTTCTTGTTTGTTTATTTTTTCCTTGATATTCTTTTGAAGCTGTTCAGTAAATTCCAACTGGTTAAATGTATGTTTTTTCATCGCTATACGAAGTCCTTTTATACGATCTTCCATATTGCTTAGCCCTCCAATTGTATTTTCAGAAGTTCTTTAGCACGTTTAAGCCGAGTCTTTACAGTGTTTAATTTCACCTGTGTTACCTCTGCGACTTCTTTTATCGATAATTCTTCATAATAAAAAAGATAGATGACCTCACGATATTTAATTGGCAAGTTCATCACAGTTTGTGCTAATTGAGAATCTTCCTCCCTCTGAATAATTGTCTGCTCAACAGTAGTATTTTGAGTCGACCTATTCAACCAGTCATTTTCACCTATGTAAACATTTCTGTTATACCAACTTTTCAAATAATCCTTACAATGATTAATTGCGATTCGCCACAACCATGTTTTTATCGTTGATTTTTTATTGTATGTATGAAGAGCTTTATAACACTTAACAAATATGTCCTGTGTTAAATCCTCAGCCAAGGCTTTATTGTTTACATAAGAATAAACAAGCTGCAATATTTCTTGCCCATATTTGTTCATAATCTCATTGATCATCATTTCTTTATCTTCCGTTTCAATCAATTCTACTATTACGTCTTCCACAATTTCTCCCCTCTCTTAGTTCTTAGACGAGTTTAGCAAATAAAAAGTTTGCTTTTACATTAAAGTTGACTCTTTATTATTGATACTAATTATTAAGTCAGGTTTAATCGATTTTCCCATGCATAAATAAGTAGCATACTGTAAAATTCCAAACCCTTTTTCGTTTTTACACGTTATCGATTATCCAGTTACATTTTGGAAACACTATATCTATCGTCTTACTGGAAAGGGAATTAATTGCTTATGGTTTTCTTAATTATCTCTGTACTAGTTTTCATATTGGTAAAAATCTGAGTTATATGCGATTGCCTTATTTTCAATCGGTTTGGGGTTTTTTACTGATATAACCTTTGATCTTAAATATAATCTCTATGGCTATTTTACTACCGGTGTCCAGTTTGAAGGTTTTTTACCTATTTTAGTGCTTTTTCCTTGTTCAGGCGTATTATTCATGAACTTCTATCCATCTAAAAAATCAATACTTTATCAATTTTTGTATATCTTTTGTTGGACTATTTTTTGTCTTATTTTCGAGTTTCTCTCGATAAAGTCAGGATATTTTTATCACAATGGTTGGGAATACTGGCATTCTGCTATTACTTATCCTATTTTATTTTCGCTTCACATCATACACCTTAAAATTTTCAAAAGTTACACCTCTAAAAAAAATGATCTTATTAATTATCACCAATTGATTTGTTTTTCGCTTACTATATTCTTGTCTCGCATATTTTCAATAGGGAGAAAATTAACAATGAAAAATAAATTCTAACTGAACATACTTAAACTTTTAACTTTTAGTGGAATTTTAAGTTTTTTTAATTTAATGAGAAAACCACCAATGAAAGATTGGATTATGATTTTTCTTATTAAAAGTTATATTGCTACGTTTTTAGATAATCTTGCAGTAAGAAACGGGTATATTAGATACCCTGTGAAATTATTTAAATCATTTGATATAAGTGTTATTTTTAGTTATCTTATCTTTCCAATAACATGCATTTACTTTAATCAACTAACTAAACAGTCAAAGATTGTGGGCACACTATTTACATGCATAGCCTTTAGTGTTCCAATGGCTTTATTTGAAAATATTCTCGAGAAAAACACAAAACTCATTAATTACAAAAGGAATTGGAGTTGGGTACATAGTTTATGCTCCATTTTCTTTACTTTTATTGTAGTGCGGTCTTTGTATAAGCTAATTAATAGCTATGCTGAGAGACAAAGTAATGAAAAAACAGCAAACCATTTAAATACTATTGATCATTAAGGAATCGTTCTATCAACTTTTTATTTGGGTATAAAAACAGTATAATAATTCAATATTCGACTCATTTACTTTCCGTGTTTACTATTCATTCATCAGTTAATAAAAAAGCTTTGAACACAAAGAACATTTTGAAATAAGACACAGTAAAAACTCCTCTAGCTAAATTTTAGAGGAGTTTTCAAGTGAAGTGAACTAACAGTTAGTTTGAAATATGTAGTGCGAACGTTCTTTATTAGAACACATAATTGCGTCTACTTAAAATGATCAGAATGACTCTACTACAATTACTGACCACCTCCTACCTTTATAAGCGTTATAGCCTTGCTGAAAAGCCTCTTATTATATTTCTTTTTACTTTAGGAATCACCCTCTCTTAGAATGAAAAAATAAATTGAAGTAATTTAAAATATATGATTAAAACGGGATAGATTTATGGGGAATATGTAGGATATCGAAAGAATCTCTCGGATATTTGAGGATAAGTAAGGATACTAGCACTTCCTTTACTGATAGAAGTTATCCTTGTACTAGACATGTCTTAATCTATGAATATGGGATTATCAATATAGTTTTAATTACGATATAATTAATTTATACCTCTTACCTAACTCTTGGTAGCCTCTTCGAAGCGGACTGTTCACGAGACACACAAAAACACTTACTAAATTCAGACTGTAAAAATCCTGAAAATATGTATCTATCCCTTTGTTCACAGAGCGTTTAGTTTTGGTTTTCCAGTAACATTACATAGGTAAGAATAGCTTTATTTTTAAGTAAACTGATGTCGTTTTATTTTACTTATCAAAATTAAACAAAGCTATTTTGCAAGAATATAATAGATAGGAGTTTTTTATTATCATATGAAGAATGCATCAATTGTCTTTTACATTTCATTAGCCATTATGGCACTTCTTGTTTTTATAGGTGTAACAATGCCTTCAACATTAGAAACTGCAACAGGAAATCTGCAAGCATTTTTAACGGATTCATTTGGTTGGTATTATTTAATTATCGTAACCATTTTCGTTGGGGTGTGTATGTATCTATTAGTCAGTCCAGTAGGCCGCATTAAACTTGGAAAGCAAGATGAACATCCTGAGTTTTCACGTCCAACTTGGCTTGCCATGCTATTTAGTGCAGGAGTTGGAATTGGTTTAATTTTTTATGGTACTGCTGAACCGTTAAGTCATTACGCTCTCAGCTCTCCAACAGGTGAAGTAGGAACAAATCAGGGAATTAAAGATGCGATGAGATTTACTTTTTTCCATTGGGGTATTCATGCTTGGGCTATTTATGGCATTGTCGCATTAGCAATCGCTTATGCAACCTTCAGAAAAGGAGAAACAGGCTTAATCAGTAAAACATTACGACCGTTAATTGGAAGGCATGCCGATGGTGTCATTGGTAAAACAATCGATACGATAGCAGTTGTCTCGACTGTTATTGGTATAGCAACAACACTTGGATTTGGAGCGGTACAAATAAATGGTGGACTATCCTATTTATATGATGTACCTACGAATATTACTACACAGTTCTTTATCATTCTTGGTCTTACCATTTTATTCATGATGTCGGCATTAACAGGACTAAGTAAAGGAATCAAAATTCTTAGTAACTTAAATATGGGCTTAACATTTATCCTTTTCTTATTCGTGTTTATTTTCGGCTCAACATTATTTACCCTTAATATATTTACAGATACTATTGGCACTTATATTCAAAACTTTGTCAATATGAGTTTCCGTATTGCACCTGTA
Organism: Metabacillus sp. KUDC1714; assembly: GCF_014217835.1. Taxonomy (NCBI): domain Bacteria; kingdom Bacillati; phylum Bacillota; class Bacilli; order Caryophanales; family Bacillaceae; genus Metabacillus; species Metabacillus elymi. The sequence goes on along the minus strand of NZ_CP055263.1, from coordinate 3,616,465 downwards.
AATCCTGAACATCGTAGTTGGATAGACGGATGGACCATTTTCTATTGGGCTTGGTGGATTGCTTGGTCACCATTTGTTGGAATCTTTATTGCACGAGTATCAAAAGGACGAACAATTCGAGAATTTGTTGTTTGCGTGTTACTCGTTCCATCATTGATTAGCTTCATTTGGTTCTCGACCTTTGGTAGTGCAGCCATTTTAACAGAAAGAGCAGGAACAACTATTTCTTCATTATCGAGTGAAGTTTCGTTATTTGCTTTATTAGCTAATTATCCATTGCCAACGGTTGTATCCATTCTTGCAATCATAATTATTGTAACTTTCTTTGTCACATCTGCTGATTCAGGTACCTTTGTTTTAGGGATGATGACAACAAATGGATCACAAAATCCTAGCTCAAGCATAAAAGTGATTTGGGGTGTCCTTCTGGCGATTACCGCATTAGTACTTTTATATTCCGGTGGATTGCAGGCACTACAAAATACAATGATTATCGCAGCTTTACCTTTTTCAGTTATCATTGCGTTAATGGCAGGAAGTTTACTTAAGGCTCTAAATAAGGAAGCGAAGGAACTTGGAATTGGTCAATTAAAAATAAAACCTTTCAAAGAAAAGAAAGGTTTCGTCAAAACAAATAGTTAAAGGTATCAAAACCATTAGAGTTTCGATACCTCAGAGGGTGACTCAAAACCAAATGGTCAGACCCCTCCAACACAATATATAGCACCTTAAACGTTAAAGGCTACTATATATTAGTAATGTTGGGAGGTGTCAGACCCTTTTGAGTCAGCCTCTTTTTTGATTTAAACTGGAATTAAGAAAAGCTTGAGGTGATAATTATGATTTTGAAACATAATTCCTTTCAACGAGATCAAATTGAAATCATTGCTTTAGACCGACAAGTACCAGCAACCGTTTGGTTCGTAAAAGTGAGGCTGCAATTGATTTTGTCATTAGCTAAACATCACCGTCATCATAAAGAAATAAAACCAATCTCAAAAGGGTTCGGAATGTAAAAAAATCCGAACCCCTTTGTCGACAATCTGAGTCTTACCCTTTAGGTAAGTCAAGAGCTTGGTATGCTAACTGGTACTTTCCGCCTTCAGCAACTTCTGAATGATACAATGCCTTAAAGGCAAAGTTTTTCTCAAGATCGTGTTCCTCCATCATCTCTTTTAAACGAATTTGCAATTCTTTATTGTCTTTGACCAACTGTTTCATTTGTGATTTTACATATTTCATCTGATTGCTCACTCCTTTCCTATCTCATGATTCAATTATTCTATAATAGAATGAGAAAGAACGACTATGGTTGCATAATCGTCCTTGTTAATCAGTTATTACTTAATCGCCGGGCTAACCTTCAGCTTCTTCCCTTTGACTGTTGTTTTTTCCATCGCTTGTAGGACTAATGAGCCTTTTCCATTAAGAATATCAACATAGGTTAATTGATCCTGTATGGTTATAATGCCAATATCCTCTGAAGTAACTCCAGGAATTTTTGCAATCGTTCCAACAAAATCGACAGCTCTTAGCTTTTTCTTTTTTCCACCATTAAAATGTAATTTCATAATATCTTTGTTAATTCGAGCTGTCTTATTATTTTTAACGACGCGACGGCCATGGATTTTTTCTTCGAATGCTTCTTTTCCACTCGCAACTTCCTCGGGACTTGGCGCTTCCATTGTAGGTATATCAAAGCCAATGTATGTTTCAATGGCTTTAATAAATTTCCCTTCAAATGGTGTCGCAAATGTAATTGCTTTTCCTTTATTACCTGCACGCCCAGTTCTCCCTGTTCTGTGAACATAGCTCTCTTTTTCCATTGGAATATCATAGTTAATAACAAGGGTCACATTATCAATATCAATGCCTCTAGCCGCTACATCTGTTGCCACAAGATAACGGAAGTTCCCCATTTTAAAACCATCCATAACAGCAAATCGATCTTCCTGTTCCAATCCTCCATGGAGTCTTTCACATGAATAATTAGCTTGATCCAATTCGGTAAATACGTTATCGACATTTTCTTTCGTTCGACAAAAGATGATACAGCTTTCTGGGTTTTCAACGACCGTTATATCTTTAAGCAGTGACATCTTTTCATTATCTTTCACTTCGATTATACGATGTTCAATTGTGTTTGTTGTTACCCCAGTAGCAGCAATCTCAATATTCAGTGGATTTTCCATATATTTATGACAGAGACTCTCAACATCCTTAGGCATTGTCGCAGAAAAGACCATCGTTACTCTGCTAGAAGGGACTTCTTTTATTATCGCTTCTACTTCGTCGATAAAACCCATATTAAGCATTTCATCTGCTTCATCAATAATAAGATACTTTATTTGATCTAAAACTAAAGTTCCTCTCTCAATATGGTCCATTACACGACCGGGTGTACCAACGACGACATGAGTTTTTTGTTTCAATTCCTCTTTTTGTTTCGCAAAAGGTTCCTTACCATAAACCGCCATCGCTTTAATTCGTTTAAACCTTCCAATATTCGTTATATCCTCTCGAACTTGAACAGCAAGCTCTCGAGTTGGTGTAAGAATTAATGCCTGCGGCTTTTTTTCTTCCCATTCGATCATTTCGCAAATCGGAATACCAAAGGATGCCGTCTTCCCACTACCTGTTTGAGATTTTACGACAAGGTCTTGATTTTCCATTGCTTTTGGTATGACTTTACTTTGAACCTCTGTGGGAGTTTCATATTTTAACACAGAAAGAGCTCTTCTTATTTCATCGCTTAACTCGTAATTCTTAAAACTTATTTCATTCATCTAATAACCTCGATTTATTTTATTATCCGACATATATATAGGATTCTCTCGATAGAAATATCATATGCATAATCTGACTATATTCATTATACTTGAATTCTGAGTTAAATTAACTTTTATGTAAAATTTCTATTGAATATCGAATAGAAAAAAGGCAGCATACTCCTAAGTATTACTACCCTTTGATATACAGGTTATCCTTTTATTTCAAACAAATAAGAAACATAATCAGTAGGCTTTCCTTGATGTCCTAGTTGTCTCAACATAGCTGTTAGATTTCCACGATGATATGTACCATGGTTAGCTACATGTTGAATTAACTCAACACAACTTGTTGTAAAACCCCCATAACTAGGATGATAAATCGTAATAGTTTCACGTAGTGAAACATCCATATTATCGCCTCTTTTTTTGTTTATTTAATCGTTTTTTACCACCATCCATAAATACCAATCATAGATAATAGTTAATACTTGATGGTTCTCTCATCCCTGGTTTTCTTCGCAATTTATGAAACAAGTATTACTCGACAATTTTAAACATTAACCTTATAATCTAATGACAATTCATCTCCTGGTAAACCTCTTATTCCCCAATTATGCTTCGGTGTCTCAAAAATTGTTATTTCAATGTCTTGTGAGGAAATGTTTAATCCACTATTAATTCGTTCATATAGTAAACGGATCAGCTTCTTTTTCGCTTCAACCGTTCTCCCCTCAAAAATACTAACCTCAATAACCGTGTAAGATTCTGTCCGTCCATTGGCATAGTGAAAATCCTCTTTCTCCATCGGAAAAAACCGATGAAATCTTTTATCCGTCGGAATTTCAAATGCCTCTACTAAACATGAATGAATAATATTCGAAAATGACTCTTTAATTGGATTTAATCTTTCCTTAAGGCCATAAATTTTTATTTGTCCCATTTATTCATCTCATCCTCTCTCATTCTAATCATCCTGACTCAGCTATTTAACTTTAATTTATATTCGCTACAAAAAGTAATACCCCTTCCAGTAAATGCAAGAAACCTTCATACCAAAATCTTCACATTTCTCCTTGCACCTTATAACACTTTCTAATTTTAATATACGGATAATCTGTTAATAATGAATAACTTTTGAAATAAAGTGAAGTCTAAATGATAGCCAATTGTATAGGGGGGTGTCGGTGATTAAACATAATATCGGCTTAACAAGTGCTGAAATTGGTGGCTTGTGGGAAGCCTTTTTTCAAGAAACAATGTCTGTTTGTTTATTAAAATATTTTCTACACCACATAAAGGATGAAGAAATTAAGATTGTTCTAACCAAAGCATTAGATTTTTCTCATTTAAACATTAAAAAAATCAAAGAAATATATAGTAAAGAGAATATTCCATTACCTGATGGTTTCTCAGAAAAGGATATTGATTTATCAGCACCACCACTCTTTAATGAACCTTTTGCTTTAAGTTATGTTTACATCATGAGCCGAATGGGCATGATCAACTACGCGTTCATTACTGCCAATATTGCTCGCTCAGACATTCTTAGCTTTTTCACCAATGCTTTAGCCCAAGTTACAGAGCTTTATACAGATGCTACTACGATGATGTTATCAAAGGGGATTTATGACAGACCTCCTAAAATTAGCTATCCAAAAAAGATAGAATACATACAAAAAAAGTCTTATATTTCAGGTTTTATCGGGCAAAAAAGAACATTAAACGCTGTTGAGCTTACAGAAATCTTTTTTAACATTGAGCGTAATTACTTTTCGATTTTATTCTGTTTAGGTTTAATTCAAGTGGTTAAAGACAAGGAAATTAAAAACTTTATAAAAGATGGCAAAAGAATTTCTGAAAAACAGATAAACTTTTTTAACGAGATTTTGCAAAAAGAAGATTTTCTAGGCATAATTTCCGTCAGTATGGAAGTAACAGATTCAACGATTTCACCGTTTTCAGATAAACTTGTTATGTCATTATTTCATTTTTTAAACTCGATAGATATTACACTTATTGGCCATGCCCTCTCAATGTCAATGAGAGCTGATTTGTCAACTTTTTATAGTAAAGTCATTGGAGAAATATTACTTTATGCCGAATCGGGATTTTCGATTATGGTAAATCGAGGTTGGTTAGAAAAACCCCCACAAGCTACAAATCGTAAAAATCTGGAAAGCAGGTAATATGAATTGACTAATTCTTTGTTTATCGGATGCTGATTGACAAACAACAAAAAAAGACTCATATAACCGAGTCTTTTTCAGCTTTTATTTACAGTGTTAAAATAATTGGACCATTTTTCGTAAGGATAATGGTATGTTCTAATTGGGCAACATAGCTTTTTTCTGTAGCATATGTCCAACCGTCATCTTTTTGAAATACTTCCTCTTCAAGGTTAGAGATAAATGGTTCGAATGCGATAACCATACCTTCCTTTAATATTTCATCATCCCATGTATCATTATAATTATAAATATGGTCAGGTGCTTCGTGTATTGTTCTCCCTATACCATGTCCTGTAAGATTTTTAATGACAGTAAATCCGTGTTGCTTCGCAGTTTGGAAGACAGCTTTTCCAATTCTACTTTTCTTGGAGCCTGGTTTTGCTTTCTCAAGGCCTGCTTCAAAGGCCTTTTTCGCAACGTCACATATTTTCGTTAAAACTTCATCACCTTCTCCTACCACAAACGAGATGCCTGTATCTGCAAAATACCCATTCTTCGAGCCAGAAACATCAATATTTACAAGATCACCTGCTTCAATCACTCGCTTTCCTGGTATTCCATGTGCCACTTCATCATTTACGCTTATGCATGTGTAGCCTGGGAAATCGTATTCGCCCTTTGGAGCTGATACAGCACCTGCCTTCTCGAAAAGCCTAGCGGCTATGTCATCAAGCTCCTTTGTTGTTATTCCCGGTATTGTTTTCTGTACCATTTCATCTCTAATCTCGGCTACAATCTTACCAATTTCCTTTAAACCATTAAAATCCTCTTCTGTTTTTGCAATCATTGTTTTTTCCTACCTCATTATCTTTTTGTTATTACTAAGACTAAATATTATTATATCTTACCTTTATTCTCTCGAAAAATCTAACCAATGTAAAACATTTAATCCCCTAACTATTCATCGCCACTTTAGCAGTAAAGTTCTTCTGACTAAAACAAAAAAATCTAGTACAAAAACCTAGATTTTCTTTTTAACATCTTCTCTTATTGATTCAATGATCGTATCTGATAAATTTGCAGGAAGAGAGGAACCATTCTCAAAAATCCAGGTATTTATGATTTCAAGATCGGCTTTTTTAAATGTAATACTATAATCCTTCTGATTGTGAGTAATATCGGCTGTCACGAATTCTTCACCATCAAACTCGTCATCAATAATCATATTTTTTATTTCATATGGCTTCACGCGCTGTAATCTCCTTTATATCAATGTTTACTATGTATATAGAATTGACCTTATATCGTTGTTTATTCACTTTTTTCCCTCATACTTTTCGTTTTCTTTTTTAAAAAAATAACTATTATTAATTTTCGTTAATAGGCTACAATGAAAGAGTGGCATTTAACAATGTTTAGCGATTTAATTGAGGAGTGAAGCAAATGGCTGTTGAAGTGTATCTAAGTTTTAATGGTAACTGTCGAGAAGTAGTAGAGTTTTACGCAGAGGTTTTTGGAACTGAACAACCACAAATTTCGACCTTTGGAGATTCACCGCAAAATCCAGATTATCCTCTTCCAGAGGAAGCAAAAAATTTAGTAATGCACACACGACTTACGATTAGCGGAAGCACAATTATGTTTTCTGATACTTTCCCAGGTATGCCATTCGTTGAAGGAAATAATATAAGCCTTGCAATTGTTAGTAAAAACTTGGACGAAATTAAATCTGCATTTAATAAATTGAAAGATGGCGGTAATGTAGGCATGGAGCTGCAGGAAACATTCTGGAGCAAATGCTACGGCAATGTAACAGATAAGTTTGGCATTCAATGGCAATTAAACTATGACGATGGAGAAACGGGAATGTAATTTCCCTGTTTTAATGCCTTTTAGAATTTCTATGTTTTATGTGAATATCTTGATGAAAACCTCCTAAAATACTAGGAGGTTTTATAAACATTTTATATCATTAATATTTCGCGAATATCTTCTTCAGTAAGAGTAGATGAGTTTTTCTCCTTGGAATCGATGATTTCTTCAATAAGATGGCGTTTTTTCTCTTGAAGTTCATTCATTTTTTCTTCGATTGTGCCTTTGGCAACAAGTTTGATGATTTGCACCACATTTTTCTGGCCAAAGCGATGGGCACGATCTGCTGCTTGCTCTTCAACTGCTGGATTCCACCAAATATCGTAGAGGATAACAGTATCGGCACCCGTCAGATTAAGACCTGTTCCGCCTGCCCTCAAGGAAATGAGGAATAAATCACGTTTACCTGCATTAAACCGCTGACAGATCTCCACTCGCTCATCTGAAGGAGTTTGTCCATCAAGGTAGAAAAATGGTTTCCCTTTAGCAGTTAAATCTCTACCAATGAGATTTAGCATTTTCGTAAACTGTGAAAAAATCAATACCCTTCTTCCTGAAAGCTTTGATTCCTCTACGATTTTCAGTAGCTGTTCAAATTTCGCTGAGCTTCCTTTATAGCCGTCGACAAACAAGCCTGGATGACAACAAATCTGTCGTAATCGGGTCAAACCAGCGAGGATTTTGATTTTATTTTTCCGAAGTGTATCCTTATCAAGGTGTTTCAGCGTGTCGTGTCTTAGTTTTGCCAAGTAAGCAGTGTAAAGCTTCTTCTGATCAGGAAGTAGGTCTACTAATTCGATCGACTCTTTTTTTTCAGGAAGCTCTGAAAGGACATCCTCTTTCAGCCTTCGAAGCAAAAATGGGCGGATCCTTCTAGCAATCGTTTTTCTTGTGAGGTTACTGTAATCCTTTAATCCTTGGAATAATTCAGGAAAGACAACGTGAAAAATCGACCACAGCTCCTCAAGCGAATTCTCTACAGGTGTACCTGTTAGGGCAAAGCGATAATCTGCATGAAGTTTCTTCACCGCTTTTGCTGTTTGAGTAACGGGGTTTTTAAAGGCTTGTGCCTCATCAAAAAACACAGTGTGAAAAGCTTGTTTTTCATACCATTTAATGTCCCTTCGCAACAATGGGTAAGATGTAATGACTACATCTATATCCTTTACATTCTTCTGGATATCGCTCCGTTCTGTTTTATTACCATCAACGACAATAGCTTGTATATCAGGAGCAAATTTCATAAATTCACTAAGCCAGTTATACGTCAAAGATGAAGGGCAAATAATAAGAGCTGGAAGCTGTTTTTCACGGATGTTAGCAAGCTCTGATCGTACAAATGTAATACTTTGCAGCGTTTTCCCTAATCCCATATCATCTGCAAGGATTCCTCCAAATCCATAATGAGCAAGAGTTTTCATCCATTTGTAGCCATGTATTTGGTAGTCGCGTAATATCGGCTCCAGACTTTTCGGCACAGAAAACTGCAATCTATCTGGATTTCTGATATTTTCTAAAAACTGACGAAACGATTCCTCTACCGTAAAGGTATAATTGTCATCAACTGAATCTAATAACTGTAAACCTCGGATAATTGGTACATTCAAACCACTTTCTAGATCTTCATTCTGTACAGGAAGTGCATTCATGAAACGTTTAATTTCTTCAAACTCCCTTGTTTCCAACGAAAGGATCGATCCATTTCTTAAGCGGTAGTACTTTCGCTTTTCCTCAAGAGCTAATAGTACTTCACGAATGTGTTTCTCCGGAATTCCGTCCATCTCAAATTTGAATTCAAGCCAATTCGTTCTCTCCTTTTTCATCTTTATCCTGATCTTCGGACGAGCATTTCCTGTAAATATTCGGTTTCTCACTGCTGTAGTGGCATATAGTTGGAGAAGCTTTTGGAGCTTTGGAACAACATGGTACAAAAACTCATATTCCAGCTCTTCGTTATGCAAAAAATATCCGCCGTCCGTCTTGGCAAACGAACTGTTATCCATTAGCTGCAAAATCTCCTCTTCCTTCACTACATCCCTTATGAGAATAGAACTTGCTTGGAGCTTAGAAAAACTCTCCAATGGATTAATCACCACATTTTCATAATGAAACTCCAATCCTGCAAGCAGACGATTTTTCACCCTATCTAAGAATAGTTTGGCTATTAACGGTGTCTTATCAAGCTGCTCAAGCATTCTTCCCGATAATTGGACATGGCCAATTTTTTTTAAGCCTGGCACCACTTTATCAAGAAAAACACCAACTTGCTCCTGAGGAATTGGAATTTGATTTGTTCCTGATTCATCTAGCATCTCTTTTAGGTGTGAAAGTCGTTTGCAATCCTCACTTTTAAGCTTTATTAGTTTTCCTTCTGAAAGGACAGAATGATATGATTCCAATACAACCATTTGATTCATTCCTTTGATCTTCAGCTGATATCCCTTACTCTCTGTATCAGCAAAATTAAACTGTAAGGATAGAGGCTCATTTGATAAATGAATACCGTCATACACATACCCATCATTTTCTAGTTTCGCCGAGGGTGCTTTCTCAAGTAAAGGAAAAAGCTTGTCCCAAGAAGATGGAGGAATTACTAAGAGATGATTATGACTTACATAATCTGCAGTTTCAGGCAATGCCGCAAGATACATTTTTTCATCATAAATTATTTGAATGAGCTGTTTAATCACTTCATCTGTCTCTTTTTGAAAACAATGAAGGTTTGGATTGTATGTGAATAACTTAGAAAGCAAGAATGGTCTACCAGTCTTCACATGCTCGAGAAATCCCCTAATATTTTGGACATTAATTGGACCGATCTTCATTTCTATTCCAAACATATGACGTCCCTTACCTAAAATAACCGGTTTACATAAAAGCTCTGTATCAAGTACTTGCCTGTTTTCAAAGTGGCGCTGATGGCCACTTGCCCTTAAAGGCTGTTCATTGAAAAGGGACAATAAATCATTTGATAATGATGAATTTTTTGTAGACTCAGACTGATTGTTGTTCCTACTAATAGGAATAGTTCCATTACACTGATGTTCGTAAATCGATAGTAAAACAGCGGCAACATGCTGACAATCCTTTTGAAAGGAAGCAAGCTTAGGACAGCTACATTTCGTGTGAAAATCTCCACCTTTTTCCTGATCAACGGTTACATAGAAATCTTCCGTACCTGAAACCGTTGCTTCACAACCCTCATGACTGAAATATTCAAATGTTATTTTATTTGCGCGATAAAAAGCATCCCCTCTTTTAAAGGAGGCGGAACCGCACTTTTCTATAATAATTTTATGGTTTAAATGTATGTTCAAATGCCTTTCTCCTTCCTGAGGACATTTCGCATCTGTTATAAAGGCTTTTACATTAAAATGCTTTATAGTAAATGGTTTGGTAATTGTGGGATTTTATACACATTGCATGAGCACGAATTCGACAAGAAATAATTATGAACATCACGATTGTATCATATGGGGAGGCATATTTTTATTTTGTAAGTTCGAAAAGATCTATACCAAAGAAAAAAAGACCTACTCATCAATTTGAATAGGTCCCTGCTAGTATTTTTGAAATATGCTACTTTAGAGTTATGCTAGAAGTAGTGATTAGTTTAATCTATATTACATTTTATTATCCTAAAGTGTAACGGTAGGACGAAACTATACACAATAAAGAATATATGTAGGCTAAACATATGGTTCCAATGAGTAAGTTTCATATACCCTACCTGGACCACTAACCATTCAATTATAGTTGAAATTAGTGTGAATATTAACGTTTCTTCTTTTTATCGTTGTTTTTATTTGTTTTTGTTATTTAGCCATTCTCCAATTCTGCCATTTCTTCCACAGTAAGAGTCACATTGCTAGCTACTATACTTGATTGGAGTTCTTCAATATTACTTGGTCCGATAAGTGCACATGTTGGAAATGGCTGGTTTAAGACATATGCTAATGCTATTTGGTTTGTCGTCACTCCTTTTTTCCATGCTAGCTTTTCTGCTCGGCGATAGCGTTCCCAGTTTACTTCATTATAATAGACCCGGACCATTTCTTTATTTTCAAGATTTTCTGGTGTGAACCTCCCTGTGAAAAAGCCCCCTGCCTGTGATGACCATGCAAATAAAGGCAGCTGGTTTTCGGTGTGCCATTTTTTGTCCTTTTCATCTACTGATACACAGCCTGGCCATCTTGGCTCATTTGCTTTGGCTAAGCAGAGATTCGGACTATTGACCGCAAATCCAATTAAATTGTTCTTTTCAGCATATGCGTTTGCTTCTTGGATACGGCCTGTTGTCCAATTTGAGACACCAATTGCTTGAACAAGTCCAGCTTGAATATGTTTATTTAATGCGTTAATGATAACTTCAACAGGAATTGTAGGATCATCGCGATGTAGCATATAGATGTCGATATGTTCAACCTGTAATCGTTGTAAGCTCTCTTGCAAATCCTGTTCAATTGCTTCAGGTGTAACACGTGGTCCGTTTGCATCAGGGTGGGCCCCTTTATCTAATATTACGATTTCGTCTCGTAGGTTCGTTTCTTTCAGCCATAAACCCACAGCCTTTTCACTTTCACCACTATTGTATATATGTGCTAAATCAATTGTGTTGCCTCCTGCTTCAACATATGAGTTTAATAATTCTGTTGCAAATTCCATATTACTTGGTGAGAACATCATCGAACCAAGGACAATTTGCGAACAGTCTTTATCTAAACCATTTACATGAATCTTTTTCATACCAATCCCTCCATCGTTATGTTGATTAATTGAGAGTTTCTTTTCTCGTAAAAACCTTATTACAAAGTGTGAAAATAAGATAACCGCCTACACTAAAGCTAATAAAAACCGTAAAAGGTTGCCATAAAAACAAAACAAATATTCCAAAGAGAACAAGAGCAGCAAGTAAACTAGTTGGCAAAAAGCTCATCGACAATAAAAATGAATTTCTAATAATCCCGAAAACATTTAGCCTGTAATGAACCATTACCGGAAAAATATAAACGGTTGTAAAAACCATCAATACGCTAAATAGAACCAAGAATGGTAATAGGATGAATTTCATTGCTTCAAGCTGAACCATAACATTAAAGTTCATATATAAAATAAATGCAAAGAACCCCCAGAGGATACCAATTACCATGCTTTGTTTCAGATTTTCCTTGAAGTATTTCATAAAGACAGAAAATACAGCTGTATCATCATGTAAAATCCATTGTCTTACAACACCAATCATCGCTGCTGTTGCTGGGAAGATCGTAACAATCGGTAGACACATCAGCAGCCAGGTCAGGTTTAATAAAAAGAAGTTTGATAGAATTTCCATTACGCGTGTAAATTTACCATTCATTACATTCATTGTTTATCACCTCATGCTAGTTTAAAACAGGCTATTCTTGAGCCGTTTTTTTATTTTCATCGGCAAGAGTCCAACTACTGTGCTAAGGCATGTAAATGACTAATTGTCCGAAATTTCATCCTATTGCTGACTGGTTCATTTTATTGTCTAGATCTTTTATTTTATTGGGTAGAATGAGAAGAATATCGACCATTCGACAAAAAATGACAATTTCACCCTCATGAACTTTTCGGATTCACCAACGTAATTTTCCCATCTTCTAGCTCAACTCGCAGCTTGTTTGCGTCTCCAAGCTCAATCGAATCTAAATAATCGCGAGGGATTTGAATTCTTCCGGCACGATCAATGACGGCAAGCTCTACATGGGTTTCTTCCGCTTTCATCTCTTTTTCATTTAGTAGATCTTCAGCTTCATAAAAGGATTTCCGCAAAATTTCACTGGACGTCTTTCCGTCTCTTATCGCAACGACACGATCAAGCTTCTTCGTTAATTCCGTATCATGGGACACAATCACAATTGTTTTTTGAAGACTTCGATTTAATTCTCTAAAAACACCTAAAATAACATCTGCTGTTTTTGAATCTACACTTCCTGTTGGTTCATCAGCTAATAAGAGGTTAGGATCATTGGCGAGTGAGATGGCAATGGCAACACGTTGTTGCTCTCCACCAGAAAGCATGGTCAACTTATTATGAAAACGGTGTCCCATACCAACTAACTCGAGTAATTCTTTTGCTCTCTCTCGTTTATGGCGCCCTTTTAATAGCATGGGCAGCTCTACATTTTCGATTGCCGTTAAATAAGGGATGATGTTACGTGCATTGTTTTGCCAAACAAAGCCAACTGATTCTAACTTATAGCTGACTAACTCCTTAGGCTGCAGCCTTAATAGGTCCTTGCCATCTACGACACATTTTCCAGCCGTCGGTCTATCTAAGCCGCCAAGCATGTTTAATAGTGTAGACTTTCCACTTCCACTGCTACCGATAATCCCCATTAATTCGCCCTTTTGCACTTCAAGGTCTAAACCCTGTAGTGCCATGACTTCATGTTCATCATCCACTTTATATATCTTGACTAAATCTTTACACTGAATCATGTTAATCCTCACCTAACTTAATTGCTTGATAGATTTTTATTTTTTTCACAAGTACGACTAAGATCAATAAACCTACCGTTAACATGAACGATACAAATAAATATATTTTTTGTTCATCACTTGGATCGAACAATACTTGGAATGGTAATTGGTTATCCATTGAGAGATGGAAAAGTGGTACGAAAAGGACACTTGTCATTCCTCCGATTAATAAACCTAGTAAACATGCAATACCTGATGTGAATACTTGTTCATATACAAGGATTCCTATCAGTTTACGGAGTGGAATCCCCATTGCACGATACACTCCATATTGAAGAACCCTTGATTTAATCGTTAAAATCCAGAATAATAGAAAGCCAATAAAAGCAATTAAAATCGAGATGATAAATCCTAGAGAAAGCGTTCCATTTAAACCTAATAAAAAGGCACTATTTTTTAACGCTACTAACTCTGGATGAACATCATTAATCTCCAAGATTGGAAGATTTGCCTGTTTTAAATTTTCATATAAACTCTCCCTAGATGCATCAGGCTTTACTTTTACCCAGACTTCATATGGCTCAAGCCCCATCGCATTTTGAACGTAAGGTAAATTTGCTATGATTAACGCTGGCTGTTCTTCATCCTTTTCCTCTTTTTTCGGGAGAAAACCCGGCCAATAATCAATAATTCCATACACGACAACTTCCATCGTGTTTGTCTGATCCCCATCAAGCTTAATGTAATCTCCTTCCTTTACCCCAAGTGATTTTGCCACAGACCTTGAGATCAATACCGAGCTTGGTTCTTTAGCTAATAAATTTAAATAGTCGTACCAGTGATGTGGAAGTAAGGAAGGCTTAAACCAGGCTGTTTGCCCAAACTCCTTCGGTTCAATACCCATCACCTCGAAGGAATAGAGGCTATTCCCCTTTGCTTCTGCCTTCATACCATTCACGCGTAGCACCTTTGCTGCATGATCGATCTCTTCTATTTGTAAAAATGGTTCAAATGAAGGTTCTGTATAAACGATTTCATTTGCTGCTGAAACAGGTGTTTCTGTTGCTTCTGGTGCTCCATTTGTATCATTCGTCTCAGTAGGAGAAGCTACTTCTGATGTTGCTTGAATCTCATTACTTTCCCACTTAACATCTATAGTAAGATCAGCACCATTTTCATAGCGCAGCTGCTGCTCAAAATTTTCATTAAGTGTTCTTGCTGCACTAGCACTAAATACGCCAACACCAATTGTCATGATGAGAAAAAGCATTAGAAATTGATACTGCTTAATAGAGCGACTTACTTGGATAAATGTACTGTAGAGTGAAAGATTCCAATATTTTTTTCCTAGCTTGTATATTGACCCTAATAGAAGCGGGTAAAGATGTAACAGTATTAGTCCAAGTCCAATGATGAATAAAGCTGGAATGAAAAATAAAATCGGATCAACAAATAATTCTTGATTTGCTACTGGCTTTCGATTATTAAATACATATAACCCGTAACTTGAAATTACAATCAGAATTAGTCCTAGGATTAGTGTCAGCCAGTTCGTTTTTGTCATGGACTTTGCAGCAAGTTGTTTTTGATGAACAATACTTTGCCTCGATCCTTGATACACTGGGATCATAACCATAAAAACTGACGTTAATAAGGCTATTGCACCATATAGATATGATTCAGCTCCCACTCTTACAGGTAGGGACTCTCTTTGTACAAACTGAAGAAAGCCGTTTGTCCCACCTAATAATTTACACATCAGCATCCCAATCTGTGGTCCTAGAAGAAATGCAATGCCCCCTAGAATGCCAATCTCGATTAAATAGATAAACATAATTTGCAATCTTGTTGCCCCACGGCTAGATAAGACGGATATTTCGCTTAGCTGTCGATTTACAATTAAGCGTGAAACCATAAAGAGGTAGAGTGACAGCATAACAAGGACAGGTACATTTAAGGACCATAGCATTGTCTTTAATTGTTCCTCTTTTTTCTCATATGTTGCTAAAATATCAGCAATCGGAAAATTGACAATTACATTTGCGTCAATCACATCGCTAATTTCAGCTTTTACGTTTCCCTCTAATTGAAGCATGGAGGGGAGATGCTGATTTTCGATAGCATGATAATCCCAAGCTGAATAAAAACGTGCTGAAGCAAGAAACTCTTCTTTTAAAAGCTCATTTTTAAACTTTTCCTCCAACACAACAAAATCATCGGTATATCGTTCAGGTGGAATCGACCAATAAGGATCATTTTTTTCTTTTGCACGAAATGTACCGACTGGAATGACTGAAAACTTCTGATTCCCTTCTTCTGCACGTAATTTATTATTTAAGACAATACCTCTTTTTTTCAATGTTCTCTCTGGTACTAATACTTCGATAATCCCATTTTCAGTTTTTGATGGAAGCCTGCCATCTGTAATGGTAATATGCTGTTCAATATTTGTGAGGCTAACAAATCTACCATGCTTATCAGCTTCTGTCATGTTTTCCTTATAGATATTAAAAGGGACCGTATTTAGCACTGTGGTATTCGTTAAGATCGGTACATTCACTTCAGTAGTAAGCCTTTCATTTATTGCTTCGATTTCCTTCGTAGCATCTACTGAGTTTTTCCCTTCTGTAAAGCTTGTTAAAAAAGAAAATTCCCCCGGAAATTGTTTTTTATCTATTTGATGTTGTTCCAATTCCTTTACTAATAGCTTATGTAACACGCTTGAGGTATAGGTGGGTATACTTGAGACAAGTGAAACAGTCATTAAAAGCCCAAGGAATAAGCTGAAGGTTAACCATTTATTATTCAACATTTTTTGAATGATAATTTTAATTAATGCCACTCTCGCTCACCTCTTCCTACTTCAAAATGACTGTGTCTCCCACTTCTAAGCCACTAATAACCTCGACCTCAGTTGCTGAAACAAGCCCTTTTTCAATATCAATTTCTCGCTTTGCTTGACCTTCTAATATTTGTACGTAATCACGGCCAACTAAGGTTCTTAAGGCACTCTTAGGAATAATAAGGACATCCTTTTTCTGCGCAGTAATAATTTCAAAGTCAGCCGATTCTCCTACATTTATATCCTTTGGTTGCTTTTCAATGGCCATAAAAATACTTCGTTGATACAAATCAGGATTCTCTTCAAGCTTTTCGATCGGAACCTCCGAAGGTGTTTGGACCACTTTTCCTGTCATTGTTTTCCCATTAATTAAGATCTCGGCTTTCATACCAACCTTTGTATCCACTACTTCATCTCCACTGATGGCCGAGTAAACTAGTTGAAGATTTGATGTATCGGCAACATGAACAATTGATTCAAATGCTTCTACAGAATCCCCTGCCTTTTTTTCAGTAATAAATGTAACGATCCCATTTATAGGTGATATCATTTTTGTTTTCTCTAGCTCATTTCTAAGATTTTCAACCCGAATTTGCAGGCCATCAATATCTAATTCAGCCAATTCCATCGAATATGAATCAGCTGCCTGTGCACGTAATTGCTTAACCTTTATTTCTGCCTTTTTTAATTCAATTTCTGCTAACTCCAATTCAACAGTTAAGCTTCCTGGATCCAATTGTGCGATGAGCTGTCCCTTTTTTACTATCTCTCCCTTTTTCACACTCACCTTTTTCAAACGGCTACCTGACTGTGAAAAAGCTAAAGGTTGATTTTCTGCAGGTGTTAATGTGCCTAAGCCTTTTACACGTTTAATGACATCGCCTTTTTTCACTTCAACAGTATCGTATTCAATCTTAGCAGGCTCTACTAATGGAGGAGCAAGGACAGGTTCCTCTTTGGGAAGTAGTGAACAGGCTGACAAAGGTATCAGTAGGGCTAATGACAAACATGAATTTGTGACAAATCGAAACCCTTTCGTTTCATTCAATTCTTCCATCCTCCAATGTATACACATAATCCAGCATTTCCATAATAGCTGGATCATGTGTTGTCAAAATCATTGTCGTTTTTTTCTCGTTTACCAACTTTTTAAAAACTTGAACAATTTGATAGGCCATTGTACTATTCAATTCTGCTGTAGGTTCATCTGCTAAAATAAGCGATGGTTCAGTTGAAATTGCACGTGCAATTGCCACTCTTTGCTGCTCACCTCCGGAAAGTTCATACGGACGATGTTTTGCTCGATTTGTTAATCCTACTACGTCAATAGCCTCCTGAACTCTTGAATCCCATTCCTCTCTTGGAGCACCAGTAACACGGAGTCCAAATTCAATATTTTCTTCAACAGTCATAAGTGGAACAAGTCCATGAGATTGAAAAATAAAACCAAGTTTCGTTCTGCGATATTCAGCTTGCTGTTTCGTATTTAACAGGCTTAGAGGCTCCCCGTGAAAATAGATTTCTCCGTTTGTAGGTCGATCAAGTGCACCAATAAGATTCAACAAGGTTGTTTTTCCAGAACCAGATCTTCCCTTTAAGGCTATTAATTGATTTTCTTTGATGGAAAGATTAATCTGTTTTAATACTTGTACTTTTTGATTACCTCCGCCATATACCCTTTCAACATCCTTTAGTTCAACAACAGTATTGATCGCTAGTCACCTCCTGTTTGTTTTCTTTTCGAAATAAAACTCCTAATCTCATAAATTAAAAGAGGAAAAGAGCAAACATACTCTCTTTTCCTTAATTTTCATAATATTATTTAATAGACCCCTCAGTTAATCCTGCGATAAATTGTTTACTAAACATGAGGAAAACAATTAATATCGGAAGGGTTGCCATAAATGTTCCGGCTAAAATCATCGCAAAATCTTGATAGTATGCTCCATTTAATGTTCTTAGGGCAATTTGTATCGTATGCATGCTTCGATCCTTTAATACAACTAACGGCCATAAGAAATCATTCCATACATTCATAAAAGTAATTAAGCCTAATGTCGCCATCGCTGGACGTACAGACGGTAATACGACTTTCCAATATAACGTGAAGTTTGAACAGCCATCCATTCTTCCTGCATCCAAAAGTTCATTTGGAATAGTAGCTGATATATATTGTCTCATCCAAAAGACCCCAAACGCATTGACCATTGCTGGGACAATAACGGCATTTAAACTATCGATCCAACCTAATTTACTAACAATCATGTAGGAAGGAATAATCCCTAATTGAGAAGGTACCATCATTGTCGCAATGATAAAAATAAACAACCAATTCTTACCTTTGAACTCTAATTTCGCAAACGCAAAGCCAGCTAATGAGCAAAAGAACAGAACAGAAACTGTAATCGTTGTAGACGTAATCACTGAGTTCATAATTGCCTTAAAGAAATCAATATTCACAAAAACCTTTTGCGCATTTTCCATAAAATTCATACCTGGCAACATTGCTGGTGGAAATTTATTTACTGCAGATGTATGGTTAGATCCAATAACAAACATCCAATAAAACGGAAAGATCGATAGAAATGCCATAATAGTAAGCAATAAATAAGTAATTATCCTTCCAGGACTGTACCGTTTAACTCCTACTTCGTTCATTTTTATTCACACCCTTATTCAGCAGATTTGATTCGGTTTGTCACATATAGATTGACTAAAGAGAAAAGAACAATAATTAGGAAAAGTACCCAAGCAATTGCTGATGAATAACCAAATGAGTTCCGTACAAATGCTTCTTCATACAAATAGAGAGTCATTGTCAGTCCTTGGTCTAATGCTCCTCCTCCGTTTCCAGAGAACATTAGTGGCTCAGCAAAGATTTGCATTCCGCCAATTGTAGATAAAATAACTGTAAAAATCACCATAGGACGTATCATTGGGATCGTTATGTAAAAAAACTGCTGCATTTTATTCGCACCATCAATTGTAGCTGCCTCATATAAATCCTTTGGAATACTTTGAAGGGCAGATAAATAAATAATTGTGTTATAACCTGTCCATCTCCACATGACCATTGCGGAAATGGCAATATGAGTACCTAGGTAGGAAGCCTTCCAGTTGATTGGTTCAACACCTATAAACGATAGGAGGTAGTTTAAAATTCCGTAATGTTCTCCAAAGATGGCCCCAAAGATAATCGCTACAGCCACAACAGAGGTTATATTTGGTAAGAAAACAGCTAAGCGGAAAAATTCTTTTCCCTTTAGTAAGGCAGAATTTAAAATAAAAGCAAAAATTAATGCAAGAAATAGTTGGGGTAAAGTGGATATAAACCAAATACTAAATGTATTACCTAACGCCTTCCAAAAGAGAGGATCTGTAAATAGGAGTTGGTAGTTATTAAAGCCAACAAACTCTTTTGTGCCTAATATGTTCCATTTATGAAACGAAATATAGGCTGTAAAGATAATCGGAAATAGACCAAATACACCAAAAATGATAAAAAACGGAGAAATATATAAATATCCTGAAATATGATCCTTAGTCGATTGTTTCATCGTTTTTTTAGATTTCGTGACTGTCCCGATTGTTCCGTTCTTGTTCACTTCTAAATTTGAGGCCACGCTTCTCTTCCCCCTTTTAAGTAACATCTTAAAGATGAGAGACTGATAAATAACCAGTCCCTCATTTTTGAACTTTTAAACTAACGATATATAAAATGCTTACATAAATCTTTTTTCGCTTCCTCTTTTCCTATTAGCGAGCTAATTCACGTTCAAGTTGTTCCATTGCTTTATCCCAGCTAGCATCTGGTTTTGCTTGCCCGTCCTTCACTCGAGTAATGGCATCACCGATAATTTGCTCAACTTGGATAGACTCTGGTCCTTCAATGATAGGTTTTACATTTTGAGCAGCTTCTGCGTAAATTTTTCCTACAGGCGCGTTATTAAAATATTCACTAGTAAAACTCTGAATTTCTTCAGAATCGTAAATACCAGGTGTAGAAGGGAAATTACCAGATTCCTTAAATGTTACTAATTGTTGTTCAGGTGATAACAGCCACTCAATTAGTTTATATGCCTCTTCAGCATTCTTAGATTGTTTTGGAATGGTTAGGAATGAACCTCCCCAGTTACCTGATCCTTCAGGAAGTAATGTCATATCCCATTTTCCTGAAGCATCTGGTGCAGTAGCTTTCATGGAAGTCATCATCCATGCAGGAGCAAGAATTGTTGCATAATCACCATTTAACATTCCTGTTCCCCACTCTGATGAAAATTGTTCAAATCCTGCAGTTAAATCTTTATCAATAATCTCCATTGCAAAATCATATGCTTTTTTGATCTGAGCATTATCTTGTACAATGATATTTCCGTCTTTATCATAATACTTTTCGTCACCTTGTCCCTCCAAGACAGTATAAGCGCCATTAGGAGAATCAATTAATGCCTTACCTGTTTTTGCTTTAATTTGTTCACCAACTTTAAGGTAGTCATCCCATGTGTTAAACAGTGCTGCTACTTCCTCACGATCTGTTGGTAAACCAGCTTGTTCAAAAACATCTGCACGATACGCCATTGCTTGTGGCCCAATATCTGTTGGTAAACCTAGCAAGTGTTTGCCATCTGCAGTTAATGCTTGCTGCCATTTCCAGTCTAAATAATCGCCTTTTACATCTTCTGCCCCTAAATCAAGAAGGTTATGAAAGTGATCTGGATTCGCTTTCATTTTATCGATTCCTTTTACTTCAATAGCAGAGATGTCAGGAGCACCACTACCTGCAGCCAACGCAGTAGTTAAGTTACTATGTACATCTTCAAATTCTGATGTTTGTATATCAACTTCAATATTATTATCTTTTGCATATTGTTCAATCTGTTTTTCAATCCCCATGTTTGGCCATATCCAAATCGTCAGCTTTGTTTTTCCACCACTTTCTTTTTCATCACTAGATGTGTTGTTACTACTACAAGCTGCAGCACCAAATAAAAGCATGACACTAAACAAGAGTAGGACTAACTTTTGCACCCCAAACTTTTTTACCATACCAAATTCCCCCTTCTCCCCTTAAGTTTAACCATTAAACTAACTTACTTGTCTTTAATTATATTCTGATAATTCGCCATTGTAAATATTTTTGTAAGGGTTTTCATTTTACAAGCTTCGACTTATTTCTACTATCTCCAACAATAATTGACACGTATTTATTATCTTTATTAGTTGGTTGAGTATTTAACAATACAAGGAAGGAGAATTATGTAGTTTATTGTAAGTTGATGATGAAAAATTATTTAAGAATAGTTGGAATACGTTTTTTGAGTTCCGAAGACAGGTAGTAGAGATAAAACGATTAAGTAAGATGCAACTAAAAATTCGAAAATGTTCTAATTCATACTCTATATTGCACAAAAAAACTGCGTAAGTGTTTCATACCCAGTTGTAATGAACTACTATTATTCAGATGTCATAGAGAAGCTAATGTTAGCAAAAAAGGGTCAGATCCCAAAATGATTGGGTCTGACCCTAGTGTAAGTTGCAAAATTATTATTATTCTGATAAATCATTATGAAGCGTGTTTTCGCATGTTTTTCATAATAAAGCTAACAATGAATACTAAGATGATCGCTCCAATTAATGCTGGAATAATATAAAATCCACCAACCTCTGGTCCCCAGTGTCCAAATACAAGTGAACCAAGCCAAGCCCCAATAAACCCTGCAATGATATTACCAATAACTCCTCCTGGTATATCCTTACCTACTATTAATCCAGCTAACCAACCAATTATACCTCCAATAATTAATGCCCAAAGAAATTCCATCTTCAACACTCCTTTTATATTTTAGATTTAAATTTATGTTGTTGATAGTTAAATACCCCTTCTCTTAGGTCCTAAACTATTATTCTAAAAAATTTTTAAATAGATTTGTGATTAGAAGAAATGAATAACCTAGTTACTATTTTTCTTTTGTGAATGTCTTTTCAATTACTTGTTTTTTCCCGAATAAATAAAGCTGATCACCTGATTGTAATTTTGTTTCCTCAATATTTTTTCGAATCTTTACATCCTCTCTTTTTATCATCAAGAAATCAAAATCGACTGAATCTTGCTCTTTTATGATCTCTGTCATTTTATTATTAATAAGAGGAGAATCACTTTTTATTTGAAATTCAAATACTTGCTCATCCTCTTCCTTTAACGAGACTTCCCTAATTGGTAATGTAGTCGTATCTTCTTCGATTTCTCTACTTTTATATTCAAGTTTATTTAAGAGGAATTTCTGAACAAACGGTGCTTTTAACATACTAAAAACACAAATAACAAATGCTGCTATATAGAGGATGGCTCTTGTTCTTAGATCATCCTCTAAAAGACTACTAACAGAAGAGATAATAACCGCTAAGGAAAATGCGCCAAACAAGATTAAAAAGATTCCAAGCTTTCTTCGGAATGGGTGGGATAAAATGAACTCTGATTCACCTGTTGTATATCCTGTCCCCGTCATCATGGAAATAACCTGGAATCTTGACACCTTCTTCTTTAGTCCAGTTAAATGAAATAAAATCACGTGAATTTCAATAACCGTCATAATTATTGCAAAATAAATGAGTAAAAATAGTAGTGTCAATACATTCACCCCACAAAAATTGGTTGGGATTATTTGCATCCCAACCAACTAATAAACAGTTTATTACTGCTTCTTCTCATTGTAAAATTTTACAGAGTACATAGCACCTTCACTTACCATATTATTATCCTCTAGATCATAAGGATGTGGATGGCCCCCTTTTTCAACTGGAAGACTTTCACAATTATCAATTGCTGAAGGCTTCACTTTACGCTTCCATTCCCGTAAAGTATTTTCCACTTTTATACGATTTGGTTTTGATGACACCCAAAGTGCAATAGATGTTCCCATTCCAACGGCCATGATAGATTTAATCCCAATTATACGTTTCATAACACTCACTCCTCTTTAAAATAGGATTTTGTGAAACAATATTTATAGCCTTTACCATTTTGCAGGTGTAATTATTTATCTTACATACCCTTTTCAAAACTAGTAAAACATTTTTCTATTAAAAATTTAAAGGTTTTAAAGATATAGAAATCGGGCATTATCAACATTAAAAGTCTAACCATAAGTAGGGATTAAAATGGATCAAAAAAACTGGAAGTGGCACAGATTCACTAATAGTGAAGATGTGAAGAAAATGCAGCAATTTATTAATGTTGGAGAGAGCCATTTCATAAGTAAATGGCTCAGTGAGATTAATAGTAACAAATCAAATTGCATAAAAATTGAACAAATCAACGAAGATAACTATCTGCTTAAAGGAGCGCTCGTTTACGACCAAAATTTCAATGATGAACGTGAATATAAGATCTTTCATTTTTATCTAACGACAGAAACATTTATTACAGTTGATTTAGACCTTTCTATCTTTAAAAATAGTGATATTGAACAGATCCTACGTCACATTAGTAATTCAAAAAATCCTATTGAAGGATTCCTACTAATTTTAAAGGAAATACTTGCTGAGTATTTAATCAAAATTGATGTTTTTGAAGGAGAGCTACGTGAACTTGTTTGGGGAATTCACAATAAGAATAAAACGAGTATCCTCGAAAAAATTTATAAACGACGACATGATTTACTTGTTTGGAGTAATTTGCTCATTCCGATAAATGAGCTGATCATGGCAATAGAAGAAAGTTATCTTGATGTAATACATAATAATAAAATTTTTATGCGTACGGATAAACGGATAAAAAGAGCGCTTTATTTAATTAATGAATATGAGCATGAGGTTGATGCAATTATTAATTTAGAGGAAGTCATTTCTTCACATCGCGGAAATGAAATAATGAAAACATTAACTGTAATGACGGCTATATTCACTCCTGTTATGGCATGGGGTGCCCTTTGGGGGATGAATTTTAAATTTATGCCTGAACTAGAATGGAAATACGGATATTTTGTTTCCCTATTAATAATCACAATCTCGATGGTTTCTGTGTATGTCTACCTTAAAATGAAAGGTTGGACAGGTGACCTTTTAAAAGGGAAGAAAAAAGGGGCATTTTTCAAATAAATTATAAGGGACAGTCCCTTTGTTGTTGGGGACTGTCCCTAGCTTATCTAACTAGCTCCCTCTACACCTTTCATTTGCTTTAATCCTGCTTTTCTATCTTTCAAGTAAAACAGAATAAACCCAATCATTCCTGTAAAAGCGGATCCCGCTAATAATAGATATAAGGTTGTTCCGCCATAATTTTCAAACACAATACCACCGATCGATGAACCGATAATTCCGGTTATTCCAAAGGAGATTCCGACAAATACCATATGTCCGGTTGCCTGCAATTCTTCTGGAATGGCTTTATACAAATACTCAAGTGCACCTAAAAAGGCAATAGCAAAGCAGATTCCATGGAGGATTTGAATAGATAATAGCATGGTCGGATCTTCTACAAATGCTGTTAAAATCCATCGGACACTGTAAAGAAACCCAGCGATAATCATATAAATAATCGGACTAGAGGATCTAAACCACCTGCTGCTTAAAAAGAATAATAGCGCCTCACTTGAAACACCAATGAACCAAATCCAGCCCACAAGCATTTCATTTCCTCCTAGATCAAATAAATACAAGCTAATAAAGGAATCACTAGTCCTATGTGTAAGCATTATTAGTGAAATCAAGAAAAAGAATGCTAATAGTGTCGGATCCTTAAATAGTAGACCAATATTTTTATAGTTTACTTTTTTATTTCCTGCCTTAGCATCTGATAATAGCAATGCTAACAAACATGTTACAATCGCAAATACTGTAATTGGAATCACTAAAAACCCTATGCCAAACTTAGAAAGTAAAAACCCGCTAACAAGTGAGATTAAAGCAAAACCAATTGATCCCCACATTCGAATGGAACCAAATGTTACGGAATGAAGCTGAGATAGTCTTTTCCCAAGATTGTCTGCAAGGGGAATAATTGGTGAGAAAAAGAAGAAAAAAACTGAGCCTACAATAAGTACCCAGAGAAAAGAATCGATTTGAAACAACCAAATCACACTAACAACTAAGCCAAGTAAGCAAACAAACAGTATTTTTTTGACTGTTTTGTATTTATCGCTCGTATATCCCCATATTGGTTGAGCAATAAGACCAACAAATGGACCTATCGCTAAAAACCAACCGATTTGTGAACTCGTAAGTCCTTTGTTCTGAAAGTAGATTGGAAAAAAGCTGATCACCATTGAGGAAATGGCGCTAATAAAAAACATAAATAGCCTTAAAGGGAAAAGCGGATTTTTTGTTAACATTTGAAAACTTCCTTCGAGTTTAAATAGTAAGTATTAATATTGTCGTTTTATCTATTTTTAAAGTAACCGAATTCTCATCTATGATAAAAAGCATAACATATAAAAAGACACTAGGAAATATTGCATTTTCATCTAGT
Source organism: Metabacillus sp. KUDC1714 (assembly GCF_014217835.1). Lineage (NCBI taxonomy): Bacteria > Bacillati > Bacillota > Bacilli > Caryophanales > Bacillaceae > Metabacillus > Metabacillus elymi. The sequence continues at coordinate 3,590,899 of NZ_CP055263.1, read as the reverse complement.
GTCTTTTTAATTCATTTCAGAACTTCTTATTTAATTACCTTATCTTGATTCCTTTATTCTTTCTAAAGTATCCCATATCCCCCAAAGATACATGATTCCTAAAGCACGATCATAAAGCCCGTAGCCAGGTCGGCATTTTTCTCCCCAAATATGTCTACCATGATCAGGTCTGACATATCCTGTGTAACCAACTTCATGATAAGCTTTGACAATTTCATTTATATCAACTGACCCATCACATGAACGATGAGAAGTTTCAACAAAATCACCATTCTCAAATACTTTTATATTCCGAATATGGGCAAATGGGATTCTATCTGCAAATTCTCTGATCATTTCAGGGATATTATTACTCGGATTAGCACCTAGGGAGCCACTACAGAGAGTAACCCCGTTGTAAGGACTATCTACTAAATTTAAGTGCTTACGGATATTTTCTTTATTTGTAATAATTCGCGGAAGACCAAATATAGACCATGGTGGATCATCAGGATGAATCGCCATTTTTATATCATGTTTTTCTGCTACAGGGATAACTGACTCTAAAAAATACGCAAGATTGTTCCAAAGCTTTTCTTCTGAGACGTTTTTATAGGCTTCAAAAAGATTAGACAAATCTTTTAATCTTTCTGGCTCCCACCCTGGCATTTTATATTCCAAATTGTTTGCATTTTGGTTTACAAGTTCAAATGGATCGATATCCTTTACCTTTGCATGTTCATAAAATAAAGCTGTAGAACCATCACTTAATGGTTTATATAAATCTACTCTAAACCAGTCAAAAATCGGCATGAAATTATAGCAAATAACCTTTACTCCAACAGCAGCCAGCCTTTCTATGGTTGTATTATAGTTTTGAATATACCTATCTCTCGTTGGTAATCCAAGTTTTATATCTTCATGGATATTTACACTTTCCACTACATCAATATTTAGGTTAAACTTATCTGCCTGTTCTTTTACTTCTAAAATTTTCTCCATTGGCCATTCTTCACCTACCGGGATATCATGAAGAGCCCATACAATTCCTTCTGTTCCAGGGATCTGTTTAATATCCTGTAAAGATATCGTATCATTTCCTTCACCAAACCATCGAAAGCCCATTCTCATGCTTGTACCTCCTTATTTATAGTTAGAGACTAGTGAGTTATCTTGTCTACAAATTGAATCTCCTAGTTTATTTTGACAAAAACATCTTTTTAATTGAACTACCATTTAATATATTTGTTCACTATTAATTGCAGTAATTATTATCTTCTTCCAAATGACGTAATTGAATCGATTTTGTTTCGCCTGGAGATAAATTAAAGAAGTTATCTGAACATTGAACTTCACTTTGTAAAATATCAATAATTTAGTGGTATATCAGGATCATGATCTAAAGACGCCATAACTGGATCAAAAATTTTCTTTGCATAATAGAAAGAAGCCTTTGGTAATTATTCATAATTAATTAATAACCAGCTTGTTCTTGGCAAGCAATCATTGTGATTACAAATAAGTGCCTCACAAGTACATGGCTTATTTCCACGGTGTGTTCGATGCTTAACTTAACTCCTCCTCTCTGCCTGTTTGAGCATAGAATAATTCATGATTCTTCTATATTCGATGGTATGCCTGTGAATCCTTCCCCAGTTAGCTTTAACTATTGAAATCAGTTACTATCTTCCGGTATTTAGTAGGGGTAATCGTAGTACTTTTTTTGAAAATATGAACAAAATATTTATAATCCTTGTACCCAACCATTTCAGCAATCTCAAATACACGAAAAGGTGTTTCTTTTAACAAGACTTTTGCTTGGTTTAGACGAACATCATGTAAATAATCGTTAAAATGAGTCCCTGTTTCTTGTTTTATAAGTTGGCTAAAATAATTTGGAGAAACATTTATTACATTTGCTACTTCAGACGCTTTTAGATCACTTGCATAGTTCTCTTTTATATAATTAACCGCTTTCATAATTAACCAATGTTGACCACCTTGTGTTGTAGATTGAAAACGAATGTAATCTTCAATGTCTTTCATAAATAGGCACTTAATTGCTTTATAAGAATTATAGATTGTTATATTAACGTTTTCCGAAAATCTTAAATACTGGTATTCCGGTAGATTAGTAAATAGTTTCTTTTCTAGCTTTTTTAGTACATTGACAACATCGTTCAATAAACACATTTGATTTTTCTCAAAATGAGTAAAAAGATCACCAATAATCTTTTGAATTTCTGGGTGTTCATCACTTAGCATTTTGCTCAAACATTTTTCAAATCTTGTTATTTCAAGATCAGTTATATGTGTTGGTAGTGTTTTAGCGTGATACACCTTTTCTGGTATACAATGTACAATTTCTATTCCTTCAGTAACGAGCTGATAAGATTTCAAAATATCATGTGTCTCTTTTCCCAATGACGAATAGCATCCACTTAAACTAAACCCTAATTGATTACTAACTCTTTCAACGACTTCATAAAAGAGTTCAGCAAAATCACTTAGATCGTTCATCACTTTACAACAGGTGAGTAAGCGATTTTCATCCAAAAATAGTGATACAGACATTAAGCCCTTTATTCTAAGCTCCTCACTTATTTTGGATTTCCATCTCTGTTTTAAAAGTTTCCGGTCGTCTTCATTTACTTGCGAGATGGTTGAATCATAGTCGTCTATTTCACTACAAAGAAACTGATATCCGCTGAAATTATTGTCTTTTAGGTTTACATTTATATCCACTTCCTGCCCCATAACAATTGAAGAAAGCAGTTGCTTCATACTGAAAATCGATGCTTTATCTCTTTCCTTTTCCATTTCTTTTTGGATCACTTTAACTAGTTTCATCAGTTCATCAATATCAACTGGCTTTAATAAGTAATCACTTACTCCCAACCTTATTGCACGTTTTGCATATTCAAACTCATCAAACCCACTAATGATAATCATGCGAATATGTTGGAAACGCTTTGCAACCTTCTCTGCTAGCTCTAATCCATCCATTACAGGCATGTTTACATCCGTTATAATGATATCAACATGGGTCTCTTCTAATATGCTAAGTGCTTCTTCACCATCGTACGCCTCACCAACCACTTCTACACAAAACTCATCCCATGGTACTGTCATTTTCAACCCTTGGCAAATGATTGGTTCATCGTCTACGATCAACAGTTTTAGCTTCATGTTGTTTTCACCTACACCTTTTTATCCAAGCCGTTTTCTTGATAAGGAATCATAACTCTGACCCACGCACCAGGAGAGTCTTTTAGAATGATCGAAATTTGCGCATCATCTCCAAATGCTAAATATAACCGATCTTGAATATTACTCAGCGCGTATCCATTTCTTATATACGCTTGAAAATCTTCACTTGGAAACCCTTTTCCATTATCAATCACATCAATGATGACCTTAGACGCTTCTCGAAAACAACGAATATAGATATGCCTCGAAATACGAAAATTTTCAAATCCATGATGAATACTGTTTTCAATGAGAGGCTGAATCATTTGTTTTAATACTTTTGCTTTAAGTACCTCATGATCACAATAAAATGTAAATGTTAAATGATTTCCCAACCGACCTTTTTGCAGTTCTAAATATATTTGACTATAGGTTAGTTCATCCTTAAGAGAAATCCAGTGATTTCCACGATTTAAACTAATTCGGAACATTTTTGATAACTGTTCAATTAATTTGCTCGTTTCCATTGCATGTTCAAGTCTTGCAGTCCAGCGAATCATATCTAGTGTGTTATAAAGAAAATGAGGGTTGATTTGGCTTTGTAATAATTTTAATTCAGATTCTCTATTTCTAATTTCCATTTTATATTTACTATCGATTAGAAATCTTATCCGGTCGACCATTTGATTGAACCTATAACCTAATAAGCCAATTTCATCACTTGACATATCAGGAACCCTAGCAAAAAAATCTCCTTTTTCAACTCGTTGAGTTTGGTTTGTTAAATAAAGAATGCGCTTAATATTAAAATGATAAAAGCCAATCATCGCGAGTATTCCTAATAAGGTTAATACTATGATCATCAATTTAATCGAAGCTTGTAGACCTGTTAATCCTTCTGCAACAGATTCCTTGTCAACTAAAGCAACTAGTGATAAATTCGTACCAGTTAATGGCTGTGTTACAACAGTAAAGTCTTCTCCACTCTTCTTATAATTAATAGCCCCTACCTTATCATCAATTTTTTTGATAGATACCAAGAGAGCTTTATCAGGATATTTCTTACCAATGTATTTTTGATTATAATGAAGAACAACATCGTTATTTTGATCTAAGACAAACATTTGTTTTTTTCCGCGTGAATTCGTTTCGATTAAATCATATAACTTACTAGCATCAAGCCGGATCGTTACCAAGCCAATTGGGCTAGACACATTATTGATGTCATTTATGACACGAAACAAGCTAATCACCTTGTTTTTTCTATCCCAATAGTCAGTAACGGTATATGCCCCACTCCATTGCACCATACCCTTTAGGACAATGGCTTTACTTTTCCAAACTTTCTCATCAGATGAAACTAGAGGGGGCCAATATGAAACCGATTTTCTTTCATACCTTCTATGGTAATTGAGTCCATGTACGGCTTTGAATTGAGATGAAAAACGGAATACCCATTTATACGATCCTCAATATTATTTAATGTGATTCTATTTTGAGCTGTATTACTAGTATTAAAAAAACTTCTAAAATCCTCACTATAAATCATATAAGAAGAAATATCCTCGATATCCTGTAGAACAGCAGATAAATTCTTTCCAGTTTTTTCTAGATGACTTTTTGTGTTATCAATTGCTTGCAGCTGGATGGCATGATTGGCTTTGGAATTAATAAACAAACTAAATGCCAGCATTGGGACAATAATTAAGACAATGAATATAAATAAAAACTTCCAAATAAGTTTCCAATTAGAAAAGAACAGGAGCTGTTTCATACAATCTTCCTCTTATACTTGTTTTCTATTAGATTACCCTTTTACTGCACCAGCTGTCATCCCTTTCACGAGATGTTCTTCTAAAAGCATATAGATAATAATGGTTGGAATAATCGCAATTGTAAGTCCTGCCATTTGTGCACCATAATTTGTTGTAAACTGTCCAGCAAAATTAGCTAGCCCTAATGGAAGGGTTTTAAGTGCTTCATCATTAATAAGCACTAGTGCAAACGAAAACTCATTCCAGTTATGAATAAAGTTTAAAATGACAACTGTTGCAATTGCCGGCTTTGTCATCGGGAGTATGATTGACCAAAAAATGCGAAATACTCCACATCCGTCCATAATTGCAGACTCTTCAATATCACTTGGAAAAGCCCTCATAAAACTAACTAAAATAAAAATCGTAATCGGTAGATTAAAGGCAATATAGGGTAAAATTAACCCGATATGTGTGTTTAGTAATCCGATATTCTTCATTAGGATAAACATGGGTACTAATGTTGCATGAATCGGTATTAGCATTCCAAAAACAAAGAATCCATACATTGCCTTTCCCCACTTATACGTAAAACGAGCGAGAAAATAAGATGCTAGGGCACCTGCAAATACTGTGATAATAACCGCTGCAACAGATACAATGACACTATTTAAAAAATACGTATCAAGTCTTGCGGTCTCCCAAGCAGTTTTATAGTTTTCAAACATCCATTGCACCGGTAATCCAAAAGGATTTTTCGCAAAATCCATATTGTCTTTAAATGAATTTAGGAACATCCACAAAATAGGATAAGCATTTATTAAAGCATATACACCTAGTAGAAGATAGATAATCGTCTTTTTCGAGACCTTTTTTGCCTTCAACGTTCGATCTTCCACACTGATATTTCTCTGGTTATAGATAATTGTTTGTGGCATAAGTAACTCCTCCCCTCATTTTCTACTCGGATTTTCTTCTTAGAATGAGTGTTGATAAATAGACGAGCCCTAAGCTAAAGAAGAAGATAAATAATGATAACGTACTTCCATATCCATATCGTGTGGAAGAGAATGTTTGATCAAACATATACATAGCTAAAACCTCTGTTGAATGACCTGGTCCCCCAGCTGTCATGACGTAAATTAAATCAAACGTCCGCAAGCTTCCACTAATACATAAAATAACAGCTACAATGATTGTTTCTCTCATCATTGGGAGAGTAATATGCAACGTTCGTTTAAATCCAGAAGCACCATCAATCTCAGCTGCTTCATACAACTCTTGTGGAATATTTTGCAATGCAGCTAAGAAGATAATTAAATATAGACCAACAAACTGCCAAATCATTGTGATACAAACGGAAATCATCGCCCATTTTGGATCTCCTAGCCAGTTTTGGGTTAAGTTTTCTAATCCAACTCCTTCAAGCATCTGGTTAAACAACCCTCGTCTAGAGTTATACATCATTCCCCATACTAAAGAGATAATGACAGTTGAAATAACGACAGGCATGAAGCCAATTGTTCGAAATAATTTTCCGCCCTTCATTTTTCTATTTAGCAAAAGAGCAAAAAATAATGCAATTGGAACCTGACCAAAAACAGATGCCACGACAACAAACAGGTTGTTTTTCAGAGCCTGCCAAAAAATCGGATCAGATAATGCCTCTTTAAAGTTACCTAATCCAATAAACCTCATTTCGGTAAATCCATCCCACTCCATCACAGAATAATAGAAAGAGATAATAATAGGGATAATCGCAAACAATACATATATGATGAAAGCAGGAGCTAACCCGATAATAGCTGGCCATTTATTTCTACTTAATAAATGCATGAAATTCCCTCCTTTTTAAATGCCCGTTAAGAATGGGGAAAAAGAAGGAAATCAAGTATTACGATAACTTGATTCCCTTATCTTCATTTACTTCTGTTTATCCACTGCTGCTTGGAGCTTTTCAGCTAGTTCTTCTGGTGTCAGCGTCCCAATTGAAACTTCTTGAAGTCCGGAATTGATCGCATCTGTAACATCTACCGGTACAGTTGCATCGTAAACAGGTGACGTTTGTTTACTAACGATTTCAGATACCTCTTTTAATGCGTCACTTACACCCTCAGGAGCTTCAATGTCAGCTGCTACTAAAATATCTGCTTTCATTAAATCTGAGTAATATTCTTCATCATAAAAGCTTTTCAAAAATTCCTGTGCAGCTTCTAATTTTTCACCTTCAAGCTTGCTATTTAAAGAAATCCCTGTCCCAGTTACTGCTGAAACAGCCTCTGGATTTCCGTCTCCACCTTCAATGGCTGGAAATGGAGCAATACCAAGATTTTCATCATCTTCCATTGCTTCTAATAATGGTCCAAGTGACCATGCTCCATCAATCATCATAGCAGCTTCATCTAATACAAATAGGTCACGATGCTGAATATTGTCTATGGAGTTAAAATCTTCATTAAACGCTTTCATATCTGCCAATTCTTTAATTACACCAACTGCTCTAACAAATCTTTCATCCGTAAATTTCTTTTCTCCATTTAAAACAGAAGTTAAGAAATCACTGCCAGTCATCCGATCTCCAATTGTTGAGATATAGCTAGACTGTAGCACCCACTGTGCTTTATTTCCAAGTGCGATCGGAATGATATCTTTATCCTGAATTTTAGTTACTAATGTTTTAAATTCTTCATATGTTTTTGGAAACTCATCATAACCTAGTTCAGCTAGCATGGCTTTGTTGTAATAGACAAGGCTTGTAGGTGTAACGTTAGCTGGTAATGCATATTGTTTATCCCCAACCTTATAATCACCTAACATCCCTTCATTAATTAATCCATCCCAATGGCTTAAAATATCATCGATCGGTTGAATCAGTTCACCATCAACTAATGGTGTTAATTCCGCACCTGGGAATACTTGAATTAAATCTGGAAGCTGTTGACCAGCTGCTTGTGTTTTCACTTTTACCTTAAATTGATCATGTGGTATGTTTTGTTGCTTAATGATGATATTAGGATGTTCCTCCATAAATTTTTCTACTTGTTTCAAACTTGCTTCATTTTGAGGTGATGGCTCAGTCCAGATGTTCCAAAATGTTAATTCAATCTTTTCCCCATTTTCCTTTGAACTACCCGAAGACTTTTCATTACTATTCCCAGAACATGCTGTCATGATAGATAAAACCATGATCATGAGAATAACTAAAGCTTTTATTTTGAGACTTTTCATAATTCCTTACCCCCTATGAACTGTTTGTATCATTCGTACAAATTAATTGTAAACGCTTTCTGTTAGATGGATAATCCCAAAATTTTAAGAAACTATCCTAAATTTTCACACAAAGATCGGAAAAAGAGTATTAAATTTTCACATAGATTAAAAGTGATTAGTCAGTTACAAAGTTTTTTCAAAATGAAAATAAGCCCTGTACGTTACAGGACTTGTTTGTTTGACCTATTATTAAAGACAATCTCCATCCCTACTCACCCGATGTGTTTAATGTTTCCTTTTCTCTTATATAGTTTAGGTAGTTTGTCTTATCCTCAAGTTCTCGTTCTAGGTAGCCGAGATAAGCAAATAGTAAGCTAATATCTTTTGATAAATTTCCATCATGATGGATATATTTTTCTCTAATTTTTTTAACTTCCTTTTTCACAATCCATCGTTCACTTTTATCCTCTTTTTCAACAATGTCGAAGCCCACTACATCCTCTGCTGGAATAAGCTCGATTCCCATAAAACGTTTCACTGGGTTCGCCGAACTGTTATTTATCATATAAACAAACTTTTCAGCTTCTAGCTCAGAAATTGCATCTGGATGAATTTTAATTGATTTTGGAATCACATCTTGATTGACGATAAATTCCTTTAATTGGTCAACTATCTTCATTTTCTTGCCCCCATTCAATAACTCTACATAGTACAACCTATTCGATGGGGCGATAAATAATAACTTGCAAATAATGTTCCTTAGGAAGCTGTTTTAATCACTTGAACCAGTTGCCAACGTTTTTTACCAACTTATTCAAGTATTAATTTAAAAATATAGTCACATTTACAAAACAAATTTATTAAACAGATCATTTGTATAAGTCAAAATTAATGGGGGTATAATGTAAATAAACCTTTTTCAATACCTGTTTTGTAGATGGATTCTCCACTGGGGGCTGGCTCATATCTTGAGTCAGCCCTTTTGTCTTTACACTTTTAATATTAATGGACATACAAAAACAGACCCTATTGTGAGGGCCTGTTTGTATGGTTCATTTGGTTTTATATTTTTTGAACGTTCGCAGCTTGTGGTCCTCTGTTTCCTTGCTCAATATCAAAAGAAACTTCTTGACCTTCATCTAAGCTTTTGTAACCTTCTCCTTGAATTGAAGAAAAGTGAACAAATACATCTTCTCCACCTTCAACTTCAATAAATCCAAAACCTTTTTCTGAATTAAACCATTTTACTTTTCCTTGTGCCATTAACTATTTCCTCCTAAATCAATCAAAACACGTTTGATGATAATTTCGATTACTATTATACCCGCCAGGAAACATAATAAACCTAAATTTGATAAAAATTTTTATTTCATTAAAAATAGGATATTTTCGCAAACTTTTTTTTGCTATTTACCTAGTAGTGTAGTGTGGTTGATTTCCGCTCCAATCAACCTTAATCAGTTTTCGCTTCAAAACAACAATTTCTTAGAAAAGTGCCTGAAAATAAGAACAAAACTCAAGTGTATAATCCTTCTAATATCCATAAATACACATTCCTAAAGTCTGGAAACTTTCACTTATGGGATTTTTTATGATAAAATTTGATTATAGAATGTAAACAAATAATAAAGAGCTGGAGTAGATAATGACTAATTATAAAATTTTATTTCTAGACATTGATGGAACCATATTAAAACCTGATGATACTATCGAAGATTCAACGAAGCAAGCTGTAGCTGAGGTAAAGCAAAAAGGGATCGAGGTTTTTCTAGCTACTGGTAGACCCTTGCATGAAATTGATCATATTGCAGAAGAGTTGAACATTCAATCCTTCATTGGCTATAATGGTGCATATGCGATTTATCAAGGAAAGGATATTTTCAAGTCACCAATGAGCGCAGATTCGGTTAAAAGCTTTGTCGACATTGCAAAAAACAACGGACATGAGCTTGTTTTGTACACTCATGAAAAAAATATCTTTTCAGATCTAGAAAGCTCTGTTGTACAAGAGTTTATTCACGCATTTCATTTACAGAAAAATGACCATTATTCTTTAGATGTTATTAATCAAATTCTAGGTATTACGCTAATTAATTTAAGTGAAAACGAACCTGCACTTTATGAAAAAAACGATCACAATATTCATCTATCTCAAGTAAATGTTGATGGATTACGTCATTGTTTTGACGTGATTAGGGATAATGTCAACAAAGGTATTGCCATTCAACACATACTTGAACTTCTCCAGATTCCTAGAGAATCATCGATTGCATTTGGCGATGGTATGAACGATAAAGAAATGCTTAGCTTTGTAGGTGAAGGCTTTGCAATGGGAAATGGGCACCCTGATCTGTTTCAGTATGCAAAGCACAAAACAACAAAAGTAACGGATTCTGGTATTTATAATGGGTTGAAATCACTTGGCCTTGTTAACTAAGAACAAAAGCGCAAGCGCCTTAATCAGCCCCCCGAGAGGCTAGGGGCTGGAGCTAGAAACCAAAAATAAGTACAAACTTTTATACTTTCTTACCTTTGAACAAAAAACCCTCACTTCTATTATAAGTGGTCATTGCCTTCTGCCATTTTCATAACAATAAAAAACAGTGCAATTCACTTATGAATTGGCACTTTTTTTATGAATCAAGAAAGTATTTCAATACACTTTTTAAAAGAGCTATATATATGTCACTACCCTACTGTATATCATTTCCTTTAATGTACATACTATTAAAATGTGAAAAAAGGTTAAGAATATTTATCATTCACTTTTATAGGGTGATCAAATGGGACAAACAAAAATAAATGCTCTTCAGCTATTTTATGTCATAGTTGGCTTTCAAATAGGAAACACCTTAGTTTACGGATTAGGAGGCGGGGCAAAACAGGATGCTTGGCTTGTTACTTTTACTGCGATGCTTGGTGGTTTAATCTTAATGTTTGTCTATATAAAATTAGCATCCTATTATCCAGAGGATACATTGCTTCAAATGATCCCTAAAATAATCGGTAAATACCTTACCTATCCGTTTATTTTAACTTACATCATCTATTTTACGTATCTAGCTTCAAGAGCTTGTCGGGATTTTGCAGAACTCATCGCAGCAACAATCTTAGTTGATACTCCATTGGTCTTTGTCATTGGAAGCTTTATGGTATTAATGGTTTATTGTCTAAGAGGTGGAGTGGAAACCTTCGGGAGAATGGGAGAAGCTGTGTTTCCAGTTTACGTCATGTCCATGTTTGTCATATGGATTCTATTATTTAGTGTAAAAGAATTCACTATTAATAATTTGACACCAATTTTAGGAAATGGACTGACCCCGATAATAAAAGAGGTATTCCCAACCGTATTAACCTTTCCTTTTGGAGAGTCGATCATTATTATGATGTTTTTTCCATTTTTGAATAATAAAAAGAATTTAATAAAAATTGGAATGGCAATTGTTCTAACTACAGGTGTTTTAATGACACTAAATTTAATCATGACCTTAGCCGTTTTAGGCCCAGAAATATATAGTCAGGATTTCTTCCCTCTTCTTTCGGCAACTCGAATGGTGTCGATCGCTGATTTTCTTGAACGATTTGATGCTTTAATTATTTTAATGATGGTAGCTGGGGTGTTTTTTAAGGTCGGGGGCTGGACATTTGGTGCTGCAATTGGGATTTCTCACCTGTTTAAATTAAAACAGACTAAATCAGTATTCCTTGGATTAGGTACCATTATCGTTCCACTTGCAATCGTATCTTCGCCAAATCAGGTAGCATATAATGAATTGGGATTGGACTTTATCACTTTATACGTACATGTACCTTTGCAAATTATGTTCCCGATTTTATTGCTTTGCATTGCATTTATTCGCAAAAAATTCAGCTCTTCCAAAAGTCAATCTTAACGATACAAAACACCGTACAAAATATCATTTCGTATTTAGAGATGGGGTTGCTGTAGCACCCCACCCTCATTTCAACTGTTAGTTTATCTTTTCAAACTAGCTTCAAATAGATCAATGATTTCCAAAAACCTTTCAGCTTCTCTAAATGTATGGTCCGCTAAAAGTGGATGAATGTTGCTTTTGATACGACATTCTTCTATCAATTCTCTTGCTGTTTTCTTAAAATCCCTTAAAGAAGCAACTGATACTTTATTTTGGTTTAAAAACTGACTTAGTAAAGGCTTAGTTTCAGATTGAGGTCTCATTGAATCCAAATCTATTGCCTGAAAGACTAATTGGTCAAAGTCATGACTAAATTCTCTAGCCTGTTCTACTAACTTTCTTTCCGAAGGGTCTAAAAGATGCCCTATAAATTTTGCATGGTCTGCCATGATTTTAAGAAAGAATACATTTTCTTCGATAATTGCTTCTGGTTTTGGATCTAGTACTCCTTGATTAAGTTCCTTTAATCGATTGGCAAAATAAGCTGCTTCTCTACTAATATGATCTACCAATAAAGGGTAGTTATTTGATCGAATTTCACAGCGTAAAGTTAAACCCAATACTTTTCTCTTATAGCTCCATATTGCAGCTGCAGCTTGGTAAACCTCGTTATTAAAAGACTGGATTTGTTGCCAATCAGAATTTATCGAAAAATTAGTCAACTTTTCCTCTATTCTTTCAAAAAGCGTGATAAAATGTTTTGCTTCATCAATTAATTGTTTCTGTTCATAAGTAAAACCCAAGCTCAAAAATAATGCATGCTCTTTCATAATCCTAGACCAAAATTTTATTTCATCTAATGACCTAGCAACAATCGGATTAGCCATATTGACCCCTCCTATTTTCCTAACATTCCTTTAATATAAATATGTTGAGTTTAATTGTCCTAATACAAACTTTCTATGTATATTCCTTCTTCAACTAAAATTCTGATTTTCCCCCTTAACAAATTAATAAATAAAAGCAGTCCAATGAATACAAGTTTTGGACTGCTAATTGGTATGTTATTTAATATTTTGTACCCGAAAACCGAAACCGTTAATAATCTATCGTGTAATAATCGAAGGGATTTCTTCATCATTTAAACATCGAAAGATTCGTTCTTTGAAATGCTCTATTGAGATCATATTCATAACTTCATCAAGAGGATAGTAGCCAACATCCTCTGTTTCGTAAGAGCTTGTAAGCTTTCCGCTAACTGGTCTTCCTTTAAACAAAAAAACACATGTTGTTCTTTCTATATCCTGCTCTAATCCTAAAAACTTCATCAGTTCGATGTTAATTCCTGACTCTTCCTTAACCTCTCTTATTGCAGCATCTTTGATTGCTTCTTCATCTTCAATAAAACCACCAGGGAATTCCCAGCCTCTCCGACTCTTAACAAGAAGAAATTCATCTTCAGCATTTATTACCATGACAGCAACAGCTACTTTATATCGTTTCATGTTTATTCCCCTCCCTCAGCCATTCGAGATATCGTTCAAGTAGTCTGATAAACCTCTCAATGTCCAGGTATGAAATGTCGCCTATATTCGCAATTCGGAAGGTTTGTAGCGTGTTCACTTTTCCAGGATAAATCGTAAAACCATTTCTGTAAAAATAATCATGCATCTCATTAAAATCATAGGTTGGCTGGGAAGGTTCGATAATCGATGTGATGATTCTAGAATGGCTATTTTTATCAACAAGATGCTTCAATCCTAGTCGACTAACCCCTTCTATTAATGTTTCCCATGATTTTGTATATCTTTTATAGCGCGACTGAATTCCTTCCCATTTTGTTTCAAGGATCGCTTGCTTTAAGGCATAAAGAGTTTGTACAGGAGGAGTAAATTGCATTTGATTTGTTAGTTTAAAATAATGATATTGTGTAAATAAATTTAGATACACATTACGCTGTTTATATTGCTTTGTTTTTTCTAATTGCGCTTTATCAGCAATGACAAATGAAACACCCGCCATACCTTGAAGGTTTTTATTTGAGCTTGCAGCAAGATAGCTTATATTCATTTTGTTCATATCGATTGGGATGGCTGCAAAGGAACTCATTGCATCAACGATCATCGATAATTTATATTTTTGGCACAGCTCTCCAACAGCTTCAAGATTATTTAATAGACCTGTTGATGTTTCGCAATGAACAACGGCAAGATGTGAAAGTTTTGTTGGGACATTGTTAATAAATTGTTCAAGAGAAGATAGATCAATTGCTTCATCAACAGGACTTGCATATTCAAAAAATTCAAGCCCATATACATCAGCAATTTTACACATGCGCTTACCATATGCCCCATTATTAATAATCAAAATAGCTTGATCATCAATTACTGAGCTTAGGATGGATTCAACTGCTGCTGTACCAGATCCACCAAATAGAACTGTTGTATATTCCTCTAGATTCCCAACAAACTCTGTTAATTCATTTGAGATAAATTCCATAACACGACCGAATTCTTCTTCTCTCGGACAAATATCCTCTACAACTTGAGCATACTTCACAGTATCTGTTGTTGTTGCCGGTCCTGGATTTAATAAGATCGTTCGGTTAATGGACTTCAAAACATTTTCCCTTGCCTTTATTAGTGGATAAATAAACTGAACAGCTCTCGTCCAATGTCCCTCGTCATCAACCTCACACCAAACGAGATCGTTTTCTTGATGCACATAAAAAGGAATTTGATCTGCAATTGCAACAATTCCATTTTCATAATCCATCTTGTGAAAATTAGGAAGAAGCTCTATATGGCTGCATATTTTTTGAAAGGTTGAATAAGAGAGCTTCGTTATTCCAACTAGCTCTCCAGATATGTTCATTAAATCCGCTTTCGCTTTCGACATGTTGACAAGATGATGTTTTTCATCTATTTCAATTAGAACCTCATCACCTGAGTCCGTTAACTTACTTGATAAAATAACATCCTTATATCCATGATTCATTAAAATAGATAATGCAGACCTTTCATAGATTAAATCTGATTCAACTAGTAAAAAGTCTTCGTTTATAACATCCTTCAACCTATATAGCGTATACATGCTTCCTGTGGTTTCAAAGTCTGGATTATATACACATTGAATTTGCTCGTATTTGTAAGCAAGTTTTTCATATGCTTCCTTCATAAAACCTGTGCCGATGAAAATTTTCTTAATTCCAGCAGTTAACATTTTTGAAATAGAATGTTCAATTAAAGGTATTTCATCAAGTTGTAAAAACCCCTTAGGATTGTACCCAGTTCGTTCACGAATTCGACTCCCCATCCCTGCTGCTAATATAACGGCTGTTTCAATCATCTAAAAACACCTGCAATCGCTCTTTGACTTCGAATGGCTTGATCGTTGGACGTCCAAGTCCTTTTTTAGAGCCTTCTGCAATTTTCATATATAAAAAGGTCAATTTTTGATGTTGTTTCCACTCCTTGATATACTCCGATAATTCTGCAAGTGTATGAACATAGATTGACTGTTCATATTTACATGCTGCAGCTGTATCAACAAAATCAACATTTGGTGATACAGTGAATTGTCCCCCCGTTGAGTCATGTATATGGTTATCAAGCAGTATATGAAGAAGATTATTTGGAGAATAGTAGCCATTTGTTGCTAAGTTGCCCATCCTCATAAGGAGTGCTCCATCACCATCCAGAGCAATAATTGCCTTTTCTCTTCTTACTAGAGCTAAGCCTAAACCAATTGAACTAATACAGCCCATTGATCCTACCATGTAAAAATTATTCGGTGTATCTTCTACATCATACAACTCTCTACCTAATTTTCCTGTTGTCGCCAAGTGAATCGTGTTATCATCCCTCAAGGCTGATATGACTTGCAATGCTTCGTATCTTGTTGGTTTTTCATCATCAAACACTTTCTCTCGTTTAATTGCTTGTATTGCCTTTTGTTTATTCAGTTGTTTATCCTGAAGGGTAACAGGCGCGAATGTTCCTTTTTTCACAATGAAAAAATATGGTTGATTTTGTTCGATACATTGATTTGCCCACTGAATCTGTTGTTTTGCATCATCAATGTTTGAGGATAAATAATCCCATTTAATTTGCATTAAATTTAGCATTTCTGGTGTAATCTGACCCATTAATTCATGCTGTGGTTCATCAGGGAATCCTGGTTCTCCCCTGAGGCTTACGAAACCTAGGATTGGAATTCGAAAGGGGTGAATGAGAGATGTTAACGGCGAAACGGCATTGGTTAATCCTGAATTCTGCATAAGTACAACAGACTTTTTTCCACCAATTGATGCTCCAGCAGCAATCGCTACAGCGTCCCCCTCATTGTTCGCCATGATAAATTCACATTCATTAATCGCGAAGTTTATAAGACTCTTTAAATATGAGCAAGGTACTCCGCTATAAAAATCAAAACCTAACTCTTTTAACAAAGAGCCAAACTGTGCGGTGTCCATCATACTTGATCACCTGCTTTTAGGTTCTTTTCATAAGCCTCCAAATCTAGCCAAGATCCTTTAATATAATTTATTGTAATCGGATGTAAAGTTAAAACATGATTTAACAAATCACCTATCGTTAGGTCAATACTATTTTCCTTATTTATTAGATCTTCTAATGCCCCCTTAATTACAGCTGCTCCTTTTTCGGACACCTTCCATAAGCCGATAAACTCACCATGAATATCATCCATACCTTCCTTATTTGCCATCGCTACTAAGTCTACTGTTTTACCGTACAAATACTTTGAATAAGGTTGAGATGCAGAAACAAGCTCCCGCTTTTCACCTGTTTTTTCAATGTCAGCGTCTACAACAATCGCAATTTCGTTATCCATTTCGATTAGATCTTGGAGAATATAAGATTTGTAGATGATATCATTGTAGCTAATGATCGTATTCTCACCGATATGATCCTTGGCGTTATAAAGCGATAGTAATTCTCCAGTATCGCCTTCAATTGTTACGATGTCTTTCACACCACACTCTTTAAATTGATCGATTTGCTCTGTTATAATGTGATTTGCAGTGGATTGTCTGGAAAGAATCATCGCATTTGCATTTTTCTGTGAAGAGGAGAGATACCTTTTCTCTGCAGCAGCAAGCTCTTCTTCTCCTTGCAATCGGAACACTTCATTTAATGGAGCAACTGCCTTTTCGACATGTAACAAGCTATCATCATGAAAAATTCGACTTGAGGTTTCTTGCATGGACTTAATGGAAGCACGTAGATTGTGATTAGCCCAGATTGTCAAACTGACACCCAATTCTCGAAATAGGTCTGTGGGAGTGGTATAATATTTCGTCGGAACAATGATAACAGGATGTCGATTTCCCCATTCCTTCATAAATGCTTCAATTTCTTGTGTATCCGATCTTTTACTATGCATGAGAATTGCGTCTGCCCCAGCTAGTCGGTAGGCTTCGGCACGCTTTAATGCTTCTTTTAATCCCCAGCCAGCAATAAATGCTTCAACTCTTGAGACAACAACAAAATCTTCATCCTTTTGCGTATCCTTCATCGCTTTTATTTTCCCGCAAAACTCATTGATATCAGCGAGGGGTTGAGCCTCACCTCTAATAAATGAATTTGTCTTCGGAAAAAGCTTATCCTCAATACATACACCAGCAATGTCTCGTTGCTCCAATTTTTTCACTAATCTTCTTGCATTGTTAAAGTTCCCGTAACCTGTGTCACCATCAAGTAGAATTGGAATGGTTGTCACATCACTCATAAATTCCAACACATCTAAAACTTGTGTCCAGGAAGCCTCATTGTTATCACGAACACCTAATGCCGCAGACATTGACAAACCACTTGCCCATATTCCTTTAAAACCAGTTTCCTCCACGATCTTCGCAGACAAGGCATTATGAGCCTCCATAATGGATTCAAGCTGGTTACTCTTTATTAACTTTTTAAGTTGTGTTGTTTTCTTCATCGCCATTCTCCCTTGCCCTTTTACTCATCATCATGTTGAATGAGGTTTTTTCTAAGTTTTTTAAAGCTTTCTCG
Organism: Metabacillus sp. KUDC1714; assembly: GCF_014217835.1. Classification (NCBI taxonomy): domain Bacteria; kingdom Bacillati; phylum Bacillota; class Bacilli; order Caryophanales; family Bacillaceae; genus Metabacillus; species Metabacillus elymi. Next base: position 3,572,860 of record NZ_CP055263.1, on the reverse strand, counting down.
CTTCATCACCCGATAAGTAATTTTTAAAAGAATATTTGTGTCGACTGATAAATATGGCTCTATAAGGTCAAACACCTCGTAACCTGTTTCACAGTAGTGAATCTTGTTTGGATCCATCCCATGCTTAATTGCTCCAAGGCCTATATACTTCGCTTTCTCCCCTACCACGACAAGCATGTCAATATTAGCTTCTACGGCTTTTCTTCCCATTTCTTCATACTGTTCAACTGCATATGGTCCTTTACCAAGCTGTGGCATATAGCCTAAAAGGGCAATTGACTTCTTGTCTTTCGATACATCACTTAACACTTGCAGCCCTGTTGCCATTGAGAGAGGTGCAGAGTTCCACGTATCGTCAATCACTGTACAGCCACCTTTTCCAGCTTTAAATTCTAAATGCTCTTTTACCTGTTCAAAGCTTGCCAACAATTCAATTGCCCGTTCAATCGTAACACCAGCATATGAAACAGCTGCAATCGATGCTAGAGCATTATAAATATTGTGCTCTCCATATCCTGGTACGAAGACATCATACTCATCGTCTAGGTATGCTAATGTAAATATCATGCCATCGTTAGCATATTGAATATTTGTTGCTCGAAAGTCAGAATGCTCACTCTTTCCAAAATAAACTACTCTTTTTAAGTGGTTAACATTCACTACTCTCTTGATATTTTCATCATCAGCATTTAAGATGAGTACTCCATGTTCAGGATCTAAACCATCAACAATTTCTGCCTTTGCCTTCATATATTCTTCAGGTGTTTCACAGTCAGCAAGATGATGCACACCAATATTTAGTAAAATTCTAATTTGTGGTTGAAAATACGTACAGGCTACCTTTAAATAACCTGGATATGCGACAGGCATTTCATAAACTGCAATCTCTGTTTCTTTTTCTAATTTCATTAAATAACGGAGATTAACAGACATAGAATTCATACTCATCCATGTTGCTTTTACGTTAAAATCATATTTTAGAATTTGCCGAATCATTTCTTTTGTTGTAGTTTTCCCACATGTACCTGTTACACCAATGACAGGGATATCAAAAAGCCCGCGATAATAGGTGACAAATTTCCAATAGGCTTCATCTAAATCTTCCGTCTTAATTAAAAAAATGGAATCACCAAGGTCGGTGCATAAATCTGGTCGATCTGTTACAATAACGATTGATTCGTTATTCTTCCAATACTTACCGTTTATTTTTTCATGATCCATATGAAATACCAATGTGTTGTCATCAATTTCCCTTTTTGACACATTCATGACATAGTGGATCACTGGATTCCCATACCCCTGTAGGAACTCAACACCACCGATTTGTAAAAGAATCGTACTTAAAGGTAGATGAATCACCGTAGATCACTCCTCACTTTAAATTTTATTGATCCCTGTAGCCAGCAAGTGAAGCTGCATAATTAAGCAAACGAATGCCAGCAAGAGAGCGCAGTTTATAAGCTCTAATTTGTGAGAATAAGTTGTCTGGCTTTGCGTTGATTTCAAGGAGCTTAATTGAATCATATTGATCAATACATAAATCTACTGCCAGCTCTCCAAAGCTTCCAATTTCCTGTTCCACAGTTGCGACAATCTTTTTGGACACCTTACCTAATTGATTTGTCATATATCGCCGTTCAGTTGGATCTAGATACAAGTTATTCATCACTTTGCTTAACCGCAAGTTCACCTCTAAATCCTCTGTCATCACTTCTTCACTCGTGAGTCGGGTAACCATCCCTGTTCGAAACCAAGTATGCTTTTCATTTTTTTGCATATACACACGAATCTCCAAATTTTTACCATTGTACTTTTTCCGACGAATTCCTTCCTGTATTAGATGTGGAGTTCGTTCAATAAGTGGAGATATAACTTCAAATAACTCATCTTCCCGACTAAATTGTTGCAGTGTTTTCGTATTCAAATGAAACATCAAGATTTCAGTTGGGCGCCTAATAATCCGAATGACTCCTTTACTCATCGAGCCACCTAACACCGGTTTTATATACACTTCCCCATAGCGATCAAGCATCTCTGTTAAATCTGTTAAATGTTCAATTAGACGTGTCTCTGGTAAATATTCTTCATGTTTATCCAATAAAAGTTGATGTGTTTCCCACTTGTTACCTGTCAGTTGAAATAATGCTGGTGGGTTAAGAAACGGGATTTTATAAAGTGTTTGCAGCTTCACTCTAATTTCATCGATATCATAGGTAATATTTGTTTTTCCACGAAATAAAAATCGATCATAAATTACTGCGGGGAAAGGAAAAATCCCTTCACCATCAAGTGTTGTTCCTTTAATAACCTGTTGATCCCAATTGATATCCTTAGGTTCGAATACATAAACAAACATTTGCTTTTCTTTGGCAAGTCTAAATAAATGATGAAAGTACGTGGTTTGCCGATCAAAAGGTCGTGCAGCTAATATCCCAATAATTGGCCCCAGTGTAATGACGCCACCAGCAGATACTAGTTTAGGATTCCAGTCTTTTGGAAGAGTTAATTTTGCGCGCAATGATTTTGAAAGCTGAATCATATTTGAATTGCGGAATGAAAAAGGATACGCATGAATGGTTGCCGGCGACATATTTTTCCCTGCGCAAACAAAGGTTGAATCTCCTTCTTTCAGGTTATACTTTTGCCTGATTTTTTTCGGAATTTGTATAATAAGACCGGTATCATATGTTTGATTCGGAATTGTCAACTCCCAGTTTTGACGCATGTCAGATGCCTCATGAACGCACTTTCCGTTTTCAATAATCTCAAAAAGGTAGACTAATTCACTTTCAAATTTTGAATAACTTGATGTGTTCATAAGTGTTGTTTTTATGTCTGGCCAAAGTGTTTTGAGTATAGGGAGGTTAGCATGGTAATACGCTCGTTGTATTGTCTGGTGGAATAAGAACTCACTTTGCAGCTCATGATGATGGGCAGCTACTAAGTAAGCAAGACATAGAATTGATTTCGTAAGCTTAGGATCCACAAGCCAAGAACTTAAGGATATATATTCAAATCCATATGTTTTTTTACGGAACCGACCTAATCCTCCGTGATTCGTTCTTCTTCTTAGTTTTGCTGTCCTTGGTTCCTCTATCAACGCGAATGGTACAGCAAGATAGTGATCAAGCGCTCGTAATAATGATAATGATGCTGGAATACCAAAATGGAGATGTCCCCCACATTGATAACCTCTAAAAGGCATACTTCCTGCAAGAAATTCAATATTTTCATAGGGGGCCATTTGAGATGCTTTTTCTACAAGATCTTTAACATGAATGTATAACTCCTGCGGGGACTCTCCCTTCTCTGGTCTTATTTCTACTAATGCATATTCCCCACTATCTTTTTCGATCTGTCTTTCATCACAGCCAACATCCCCATCTACTGGAAAGAAGGTTGATGCAGGTAATAACTCATGATCACAACTCAGCATAAATTCAATGTCCGCTCCAATTGAAAAGGGGAGCTTTGGTTCAACAATATCCTCTAAAAACGTCTTATTTGAGGGATTAATATCTAAGACTACGACTGATTCATTTGGTAGAACACCTATCTTTACAAAGCCATGTGTTAGTCCTGTCACATAGAGTGCCCGAATCGCCATTATCTTCCATTCAATTGGGATTGAGCTTTCGTCAACCTCTCTCCACTCCCATCCAAATGATGCGGTTCGAATTGGAATTTCATTGAAGATCGCCTGTTGGACAAAAGCGAGTTCCACCCCTTTTATGAAAAGACCTTCAACTTCCAAGCAGTATTCTGTTTCAATGGGATATAATTTCGTATAAAAGTCATAGCCTTCATCTATCGCTTGTTCCTTTGTATGAATCATTGAAACATCTTTCCCACCATGTTTTCCATACTTTCGACCAATGATCGGATACATACACGTTTTTGGATCTACTAATTCAATGGATGGAACATTGTTTAAATTTAGGATTTGTAGCAATAATTCCTTATCAGATTCGATCCAGAATCTCTCCTTCATCAAATCCACACAAAAAACCTCCAATACTAAAAAATCTAGGAAACTTCTATTATCGTTCCAGTACGCTTTACAGACCTTTACACTCTGTTTAAAGAAAGAAATTTGTTTCCGCTCATACTAGACAAAAGTAGTTTTTATATACTATGACACTCTTAATAATTTTCCAGTATGTTTACCCTAGAGCTATCGCCCTTTTAAGCTAAATGCTCACACTATTAGCATGGCAACAATATTTACTTTAAAATCGTTTGTTATAGTTCACATTATTCAACATTTTTGCATTTGTTAGTATAGGTGGAATATAGACATTAATACGTAAGGAGCATTCATCATGCCATTGAAATACATTCAACAAAACTATGTAAAATACAATAAAGGGAATGGGTATATCTGTTGTCTTTCCGATGCCTTACATGCCACACCACCAGCTGCAGATGTATTTACCGACAACATTGTTGAAGGCATTATGGAAAGAACAGGGTGTCCAGGCATTATTAGTACCGTTTCGAGAAAGCTAGCAGATTTGAATCGGAGTCCAAATGGTGATAATGATTTAGCCATAAAAGAATATAGGCATGCCCTAAAAGATATTTTGGAATTTCTGAACATTGTCGATTATGATCAACAACATCTCACACATCCATTCCTACATGTATCATTTCATGGGATGAAGGATGACCATTATGGTCCATACGGTGTGGAAATTGGAACTGTTCGCGGGCGCTCCTGTTCGGTAGAAATAAAAAATTGGTTTGAAGAAACACTTACGAAAAAAGCAAAACAATTGTTACCTAACATCAACCTTATCTTTGATCAAAAATTTGTTGGGAATGAGTCTATTACCTATCATAGACTTGGAGATGGAAATCGTTATCAAGGGTTTGGTTCCCACTTTCACACCTTTCAAATTGAACTATCCCGAACAATGCGGAAAGAGTACCGACCTCAATTAATCGATATCTTTTCAGAAATAATAATCGACTTCCAGACTACATGTGTGAGTAAGTAAGGACTGGGGATATGGATTAAAAAAGTAAAAAAATAAGTAGCCTAATGGCTACCTAACTTCTTTTTTAGGATTCCATCTTAAATCATAGAATCCCCCTAATTCGATTCTAATATCTCCTTCACATAATTAGGTAAAACGAATGAAGCATAAACAATCTCAGAGTTAATATATTTTGTGTCCTCAGCTTTTAGTCTAGATAAATCGGCATCTAAAGGATCGAATTTTTTTGATGCAATTGTAAAGCTCCACAATCCACATGGGAAGAGGGGAATTGTCACCAAATAGGTCCTAACGATTGGAAATAGTTCACATAATGAATGGTACGTTTTTCGTAGAGTCGAGGTGTTATAAAAAGGAGATCCAGACTGAAATACTGCAACACCTTCATCAGTAAGGCACTCAAATACATCCTTGTAAAATCCTTGGTTAAACAATTTTGCTGCTGGACCAACTGGATCTGAACGATCAATCATTAATACATCATAGTTACCTTTGTTTTCTTGTATCCAATCCACTCCATCCTTATGGATCATACTGAAGCGCTTATCACTATCATAATGGGAGGATGGCGTTAACCAAGTTCTACATACATCTGTCACTTGCTGATCAATTTCAACTACACTGATCTTTTCAATTCCTGAATACTTCATTGCCTCACGAGCAGGACCACAGTCCCCTCCTCCTATCATCCCAACAACTTTCGGATCGGGGTGAGTAATGATTGGGATATGGCTAATCATTTCATTATAGATAAAGCCTTCCTTAGATGAAACTTGTGGAACTCCATCTAAAACTAGCATTCTCCCAAAGCCCTTCGTATCGACAATGCTAATTTCTTGGAATGGAGATACTTCATGATGCAGTAATGAGTTTACTTTATAGTCTGTTTTAATTCTTGCCCTGGCCACATAATTTGAGATCCAGAGTTCTTCATCTTCCCACTTGTATTCTTTTAATGCATGTTCCTCTAACGTAGCTATCACCTCCATTTGATTCTCTTTTCTTATTAAATTATGAGAACTTATCCATACTTGCTATCCACATATAGCACAAAAAATGATAATTAGACTGATTGCCTGAATTTTTAACCATATGATGAAGAATAGGTTAAATGTCCTTGAGTCGTTAATGGATTTTTGCGGAATAGGGTACTAGTTTAATACCAAAGAGACCCCCACCACATATACTTACATTACAAACATAATTATAGTGAAAATGATAGGGAGGAAAAATCTATGAGTAATAAAAATAATTTGTCATATTTATTATCATTAATAGGTCGAAAAGTTCGCACATATAAAGGGGGACCTGAATCAAGGGAAGGTATATTACTTCAGGTAAAATCTGATTTTATTGCCCTTTTAACTGACAATAACGAAGTCGTCTATTATCAAACAATGCATCTAAAGAGTGTTGTAGAAGATACAAAAGCAAACTTTCAATCTACGACAGAAGCGGACACGAAACCTAAGGTCCTTAAATCTGAGTCTTTTAAAGACATGCTAGGTCAATTGAAGTCCCAAAATGTTCAAATTGATCGAGGTGGTCCTGAAAGTCTAAAAGGTAAGTTATTAGATGTATACGATGACTTTTTAACATTACAAACAGAAAAAGATGGTGTTGTCTTTTATCAAATCCATCACATTAAGAGTATTAGTGTTGATAATGGTCCATCAAAAGAAAATTCAAACCTAAGTTTACCTAAAGTAACTGCAAAAGTCTTTGCTGATTTGTTAAAAGGATTCCAACACAGCTGGGTAACAATTAACCGTGGCGGACCAGAAAGTGTTGAAGGTGTATTAGCTGATATAACAAGTGATTATGTAACAGTCATTCATCATGAAAAAGTTTTTCGTATCACGAATTACCACATTCGTAACATAAGCCATGGATCAAAACATGATCAAAAGAAACAACAGGAAAGCGAAAATAACGAGAACAACGAGGATAACAAGGACAATCAAAATAATCAGAACGAAGAATCCACTAATGAAAAAGATAAGAACCAAGAAAATGATACAAAACAAGAAAAAGATAATAACACTGAGCAAACAAGTAAACAAGAATCAAAACAATCTAACAAAGAAAAAAGCTCTAACAAATCGAGCAGCAAAAATTCTGCAAAAAATAGTGAAAAAGAAGCGAAACAAACGGACGATAGTCAATCTGTTCAAATGAACACAGACGTTAGTAAAAGTAACGAAGAAAAGTCTAATAAGAAAAAGGCCATTTACGATATGCTTATGTCTCAAGTCTCTGCAAACCTTGAGGAAGCATTAAAAAAGGCAAAAAATCTTAGTAACTAGCAGAGCGTATCATTATGCATTTTTTTGTTATTTGTGAAAATCACTGTTATTCATAGCCGTACAAATAATAAGCTGTGCGGCTTTCTAAAAAGAAATGGAAGAGGGTGATGAAATGCTGATAACACTCTTTTTTATTCTAGCTGGTTCTCTATTCTACACGATTTTATGTCCACCTAGACAAGAAAAGGAAACGATGGTTAGAAATCAAAAATTAGATATAAAAGGTAATGATTCTCCCTTAACAAGAGGAGCGAAACAACATGTTTGATTTTCAAGCTATGTTTATGTTGATGCTCTTTGTATTAACAGTCTCTTTTATTGTGTGGAAACCCCGAGGAATTAGTGAAACAGTACCAACTTCGATTTGTGCTTTTATCGTCCTATTAGTAGGGATTGTTCCTCTTTCTGATGTAAAAGAAATTTTTAATATTGTTAGCGGAGCATCTATTACTATAATATCTACAATTGTCATGTCAATTGTTTTAGAAAGTGTTGGATTTTTCAAATGGGTTGCTCACAATCTAGTAAAAAAATCCCGTGGCTCAGGGATCATTCTATATGTCTACATCTTAACACTATGTTATTTAACCACTTTATTTTTTAATAATGATGGCAGCATATTAATTACAACCCCCATTATTATACGAATTGTCACACTTTTAAGGTTAAAGCCACATCAACAAATTCCGTATCTACTATCTGGTGCTTTAATTGCAACGGCATCAAGTGCACCCATTGCGGTAAGTAATATTGCAAATTTAATTGCCCTTAAAATTGTTGGTCTTGATTTAAACAGCTATGTTGCTATGATGTTTGTCCCCTCTATGATAGGTATTGTGGCAATCTCACTTTTACTTTATCTGTATTACAGAAAGGATATACCGAAGAAAATCCCTTCGTTTAACCTTCCCTTTGGGATTCACTCTCAAAATAACATTCTTCTTGAACATCCATTAGCTGACAAGGGTAATCCCTTACATGACATTGACTGGTCAACATTTCGTATCTGTATCATCGTAGTGGTATTAATTAGAGGGGGATTTTTTGCCCTTACTCCGTTCGGTGTACCACTTGAGATAATAGCCATTGTCGGTGCTTTGTTACTAATCTATATCCGCTGGCAAAGGCAAGGAATCGGTGGTATGGATATTTTGACAAAAACACCGTGGCATGTATTATTATTTGCGTTTAGTATGTACATTTTAGTGTATGGTCTCCATAACGTTGGAGCAACAACATTAATTGTTGATTCGTTAAAAGAATATATGATTACAAATCGGTTTAACACAATCATGATCTCAGGAGTATTACTAACAGTCCTTTCAAATCTTTTTAATAACTTACCTGCTGTCATGATCGGCACGTTATCGTTTGTTGAAATGGGTTTAGATACACACACCTTACAGCTTGCCTATTTAGCTAATATTATCGGTAGTGATATAGGAGCACTTATCTCTCCAATGGGGACATTAGCAACACTTATTTGGATGTTTATTTTGCGTAAAAACAAGATTCAGATCTCCTGGGGACAATATGTTAAGGTGACAATCCTTGTTATCCCAATCGGTTTAATCATTACATTACTTGCTTTATATCTCTGGACAGAATGGCTATATTATTAGAAAAGGAGGAGGCTATATGAACAATTTCAAGGTATACATTGGCAAAAACATCTGCGTGGAAATTCCAGGACAAATCCATACAAGAGGATTACTAGTAGATACTGGTACAGATCTGATTGTTCTATTCAATGGAAAAGACTTTATCTATATTCCTATCGCTCACATCCACCTCTTATATTTAGATGAAGAAAATTATGAATCAATCGAGTTTCCAGAAGAATTACCATTAGAAACTGAATCAGATACATTATCCGTAAGAAAAATATTAAATAATTCTAAAGGCATGTTTTCTGAAATTGTCGTCGCGAATAATCAAGCAATTCACGGGTATGTCACGAATATCATGAATGATTATTTTGTTTTCTATTCACCCGTTTTTCATACGATGTACATTTCATTGCAGCATTTAAAATGGCTAATTCCATATAACAGCAACCAAGTCCCTTATGCATTAGAAAGATCTACATTTACTAGCTACCCTTCAACTCTCTCCCTAGCACGGTCCCTTGATGCCCAAATTAAAAAAATGTTTGGTAACATTGTTATTTTCGACTTAGGTGAAAATGTTCGGAAAATTGGTCAGCTCCGCAGCTTTCAAAACAATATGTTAGAATTGGTGACTGCTAGGGAAGAAGTAACTTATGTAAATGCTCGACATGTGAAATCAGTCCACCTACCTAACAAGGGTTAGACTAAAACATCATTAATACCCCGGCACATGTCAAATTGGGGTATTTAGTGTGGAAGAAGGATGGACAAGGCCTTAATTTCTAAAAAATTAGATCTCTGCTAGATGTTTAGAGCAGTGGTCTAATTCTTGATTAACGTCATACGAAAGTATCGAATATCCAAATTGAATAATTATCTATTATTTTGTACATATTAAAGGTAAAAACTTTAGGGAGCTATATGCATGTTAAATAATACCAACAATAATGATATAGAATTCATGGAAAAACGAATGAGGATTGCTAATATTACGAAGGATCCCTTATTACAGATCGAAATGTTCGAAAATGAATCGGCGAAAGAAAGATTATTGCAGACTGTTTCTGTTGCTCAAGAGACCTTTCTATATACTAGAGATACAATTGAAATTCACAGCTCTGACCTAAATCTCCTTTTTAGAGCCATCTTGCACTTAACACGATTAACAAAAGATGACCTCTCTGATCTTGAATATTGTTATGTTTTAAGTAATTTAGACCATGTAACAAATAAGCTATTAAAATCTTGTGAAGAAATGAAAAAACACTCTGATACACCTATGGTACGAAATAAAAGTAAATATTAACAAAAGCGTAAGCGCCCGTTTAACGACGAGAAACAAGAGCACTCCGTATGAGATAAAGCGAGACTTCCATCAGTGGGTTATCTGATGGATAGCGAGACTTATCGGACCTTTACGGGCAGTTATTATCATTTACTGCCCGTTAAGGTGGGGCAAAGGAAACACGAGGTGCACGAGCGTTCGATGTTGACTTAGCGTATAAGGAGTGTGAAGTTCACTTCTGCTTTAGCGCTGGAGCTGGATGTCAAAGTGTTACCCATAGTTTTAATAATTACCTAATTTTTGAAAACAGTGTTACTGTAACTTTCCTTTTAATTGAAAAAGTTCTTCTTGAGTAAGCTCTCTCCATTTCCCTCTCGGCAAATTATCCAGTGCTATATTCATAATTCGAATCCGCTCAAGTTTGATGACTTTATATCCGAAAACCTTAGACATTCTCCGAATTTGCCGATTAAGGCCTTGCGTCAAAGTGATCCTAAAGATGTTGTCGCTTATTCTAGTTACTTTACAAGGCTTTGTTTTTACACCAAGAATTTCAACCCCGTTTGCCATCCCATCAATAAACGAGTTACTAAAAGGCTTGTCCACTGTGACAACATATTCTTTCTCATGATTATTTTCTGATCTCATTATTTTATTTACAATATCTCCGTCGTTTGTTAAAAGAATCAGACCTTCTGAAGCTTTGTCTAAACGACCAATCGGAAAAATACGTTCTGGATAATTGATAAAATCGATAATATTTCCTTCAATATGCTTTGCGGCAGTACAAGTGATTCCCGCCGGTTTATTTAATACAAGATAAACTAGTTCCCCATTGCTACCCAATGGTTTCCCATCGATTAACACAAGATCCCCTTCCTCAACTGTAGCACCTGCTACACAAATCACACCATTTATCATAATTCGTTGTGACTCAATCAATCGATCTGTTTCTCTCCTTGAACAAAAACCTGTCTCACTGATGTATTTATTAATTCTCAAGATGCTTAATCCCTTTCATTAGCATTAGATCAAGATAAAGCTGGCATTTTTGATTAAAGTCTGAAAAATCAATCGTTGTGAGCTCCGTTATCTGTCTTATTCGATAGTTCAATGTATTAGGATGGATAAACATTTGTTCTGCAGTAGGTTTAAGTTTACAGTTATTAACCAAAAAGTATTCAAGTGTTTTTAGTAATTCTGTTTGGCTTTCCCTATCTTTTGCTTTTAACAATTGTAAATTCTTATTTAAATAATTACATTTCTTGTTTTTATAGTTGATCACATCAAGATAACGGAATATCCCTAATTTGTCATATTCGTATGGCACATTTTCCTGTGTTCCTAGCTTTTCTGCAATATCAACAACTTCAAGTGCTTCCTCATAGCTAGAATAAAGCGAGCCTAACTGCTGATATTCATTACCAATTCCAATATAAATATTTGAATAGCGTTTCTCATCAAAATTCGTTAATAAATTTTCAACGATTTGGAGCCCTGCTTCGATTGGAGAATATTTAAGTGAATAGCAGCCGACGATAATCACGATACTAGACTGATAAATTACAACATGACTCGTATTGTCCTTTAAATTTAGGTAGGATCTAATCGTTTCTTTTAATTCTTCAACAAGCTCTTCTTCTGCATTTATCGCATTAACAACCATGATACTGAATATAGAAGGTAAGATGATGTCTAGCTGTGCTGCTTCCCATCTAAGCTCTTTCTCGCTTTTATATCCATTATTAATCGCTTTTCTAAATAAATGTTCAATCGCTTCTTCTTTTTGCTGCTTGATTTTATTCCTTTTATGTATGATTTTCCCAACATGAAAAGAAACGTCATATAAAAACTCCATTTCTTCGTCAGTTAAATTCTCATCAATTTCTTGTACCCAAATATACCCCATGATCGTTTCTTTAAATTTAGCACTTACAACAACACGTTGGTTTAAACCAATTTCTGTCATTTCCTTAATTCGAAAAGGTGTTGGAATTGTTTTAAGCTGATCTATTACTCCTGTCTCAACAAATTTTTCAAAAATATTTAGCGGGCATTTTTTTGAAAAAATCGTTTGCTGATTCGCTAAATCAAAGTGATCTACATAATAGGAATTGTATGCTAATAGGAAAAAATGATCACTTTCTAGTATGACTGGCTTTTTTAAGCTATTACTAATATGATCAATGATTTCATTTATATCAGATAAAGAGAAAATTCTTTCTAATAATTCGTTCATACACACACTATCTCCTACACGGTTTTATCCTTATCATACTTTGCAATTCGTTGAATGTATAGTTGGTTTGTTAGGAAATCTTCAGAGACTTTTCGACCTTTACCGTGAACTTATGGTACCTTTTGGTTTACTGCTACAAGCTTGTAAAAAAGGGCAGTATTATTTAATATAATACTACCCTTTAGAACCATAAGTTTATTTGTATTAAAACCTTACACGTTTTTACTCACTTCTTTATCTTTTTCAAATAATACAAGCAAGCTTGGTAATAAAACCCCTCTTATTAAAAACGTATCTAATAAAATCCCAACTGCAACAATAAAGCCAAATACGAATAAAATTTCAATCGGTTGTGTCATCAAGACAGCAAATGTTGATGCAAGAAGAATTCCAGCAGATGAAATGACACCACCTGTTGATGAAACAGCTATTTCTACTGATTTCTGCACAGAATGCTTTCTTCTTTCTTCCATAAATCTTGAAATTAAAATAATATTATAATCAATTCCAAGTGCTACTAAGAAAACGAATGAATAAAGCGGTACTCTGTTACTGATCGAATCAATATCAAAGAACAAACTAGTTAAGAACATTCCTAACCCAAGTGCAGCCAAAAAGGATAGTAATATGGTTCCCATCATATATAATGGCATTTTAATTGATTTCGTTAGAAAAATTAACATGATAAAGATTAAAATGGTCTCTAGTAAGACGATGACTACAAGATCTCGATTATTTACTGATCGATCATCTACTTGTGTAGCTGTTTCTCCAGCGAAATATAGCTTCCCTTCAAGATGACTCTCTGTTAACAGATGTTCAGATTCATCAATCATGGTCACTAATGCATCCATCGTTTTAGTTGAATAAGGATTTTCTTCAAAAGTTAGACTATATTTAATGACTTTTTTATCGTCAGTGCTATCATCTATTCGAACATTACTAACAAGTGATTGAGCAGATAGCTGATTTAACAATTCCTTTTGTTCTTCAGCAGAGACCGCTTTTTGTGATTCAAGCAAAACAGTTGTCGGTGCTAAATCACCTTTTTCAAACTTGTCTTCTAAAATTTCAAAGCCTTGGCGAGAAGGCATATCTTCTGGAAATGACTTCAATGTATCAAACTGATAGTTCAATTGAAACATATTACTTGCAGATACTAAAAGAATGAAACCAACAACTATTGCCGATCCAATTGGTTTTTTTACAACAATTTGACCAATTTTACCCCAAAATGAACTTTTTGCAACCTTTTCAGCCCCTACTTTTGGTACTTTAGGCCAAAATGATTTTCTGCCGAAAAGAGTAAATAGGGCAGGTACCAATGTTATCGATGCTAACATAATAACAACCATTGTCGTTCCAAACGTTGGAGCAAAATTTCGATAATCACCAAATTCAGCAAAGAATAATACGAGCATTGCAGCTAAAACTGTTCCACCCGAATAGAAAACTGGTATTCCGGTTTCTCTCATTGCCGATTTCATTGCCAAATATTTATTTTCATGATCTTTTAACTCCTCACGAAAACGTGAGAAAACAAACAATGAATAATCAATGACGGCAGCAAATAACAAAATACTCATAATTGACAAGGTTTGTTTATCCATAACCAATCCAGCCTTACCCATTAATCCAAGAGTTTGGTTTACTACCTCATATACAATAGCTGCAGCTATTAATGGTATTAATGCTAATAATGGTGAGCGATAAATAACGATTAATAAAACTAAAATAATTCCTACTGTTGATAAAATCAGAACTACGTCTGCTCTAGAAAAGAGATCTAAGGTATTAACAGCGATCCCTGCTGGTCCAGTAATATACAATGTTAAATCTGTCGATGCTTCAGATATTTCTTGAATTTTTTCTTGAGCTTCTTTCATTTCCGTTGTGTCGAGTGATGATTCAAACGTTAATGGTATGACAGCTGTGGTTCCATCCTCTGAAAAGAACCCAGCAGCAGCCTGTGGCGGTAACTCACTTAAAGGAATAATTTCTTTTACACCTTCAATATCTTCCTCTTCCACTTTTGCTAATAATTCTGTCAACTCGGTTATTTCGATCTTGTTTTCTTTGTTTTGGAACACTAACAACGCTGGAAGCCCATCATTATCCTTAAAATAGTGATCAACTTTATTTTGTGCAATTACAGATTTTGCATCATCAGGTAGTGAATTGATGCCTGACACTTCATAATCCTTAGCACTCGGTGCAAGTCCTGCTAATAACAAAGTTATTACTAACCAAGCACCTAGTGTTAGCCACATCCCCTTTCTTGTTGAAACAAAATCGGTTATATAATTAATTACTTTTTTCATCTTTCTTTCCTCCTTTTTTAAGTACTTAAATGCTCGCCGTTTTGGTATACATACAACTTAAAAGTGACAGTAGTGTCACTTTAGTTAAAAATAAAATGACACTACTGTCACCTTTAATTATCATTAAGAATGATGCAAGTGTCAATTATCTAGGTGTGAACATTCCATGACTAATAATATGCTTAATCGATTCCACCCATTCATTGTATGGCACTCCGAAATGGTTCGGAATGGCGATCGTTTGAAATATAAAACCTAATACCAATCCGTCTGGTATTGCTTGTTTTAAGACGTTTTCTTTTCTTCCGAGTTCAACAAATGCTTGTAAATGGTGATACATATCCAGATGATGTTTTTCTAAATGATTGATATTTGCTCTTACCTTTTCATTTGATTCTTTTGGAATTTGTTGAGCAATCCCTATTAGGTGCTGAACTTCACTATGACTAAATATGAGATTTAACAGGAAGTCAAATTGTGCTTCAAAACCTTTAACATCCTTAATTTGTTCTAGTTCTAATAAAAATTGTTGCATTTCATAAATCATAAAATCTGTTATTAATTCATCTTTATTCTCATAGTATTTATACAAAGTCCCTCGAGCTACATGTAAACGATCAGCAAGGAGACTAAATGTAAAACCTTCATAGCCAATATCAAGAAGTAGTTCTTTTGTAGCTTTGAATAAATCCTCTGTCGAAAATTTCCGCTCGCGTGCCATATGTTCACCTCAATATCTATTATCATACTACTACTTTGCGATGAAATGAACCTCAAGAATTAATATGCTATTAGAAAGTAAGTTGTGGCTTCTAGATAATTATGTATTACTTCTTATGTTTGTTTGACGAAACTTAGGCTCACTCAGATTGAACTTACATGGATTAACGCCACGTTTACGATGCTTTAAACATAATTGGGCAGGTTACCCTACCCAATTATAACTACCGTATTTCTCAGACTCTGAAACTAATGTAAAGCGCTTATTTATATGCTGAGGTTTATCGATTCCAGTTATATTTTGTAATTCTTCGAGATTTTTCCCTTGATTTATTGACTTTTCCTTCTTTTATATTCAATGAATTTCCTCTTATGCTCTCACAAATTCATCAAACTCATCTAATGAACAAGCTCTATACTATTTGGCCACAATATTGGGATTGGCCAATATAATTTTCTCGGTTATCTCCCATAACCTAGGTAAAAACTTCATAACATCTTCAGCACGACGAATGATGTCTGCAGTCGAGGTGATACCAAGGTCTGCGACGATTGCTGCAAATGCTGGATAGTGTGCGCGGCGTAGCTCAGGTGTAGCATCTGCCGCTAAGATCTTGTGACAGCGTGCAAAGGTTGCAACGATCCAAAAGACAGCTTCCCTATGGTTACCAGCACGGATGAGTTCACGGCAACCATCAATTGCAATCGGTCTTGCTTTCGCGGTTATGTCTGTACTGAAAAAGAACGGTGTCTTCGCAACACTAGCAGTATCGTCAAAGGTTTGTGCAAGCTCATCAAGATGCTGTTCGACGCGCTCGGGAGTTAGATGTGCAAAACCAAGTAATTTTAGCAGATCTTCGTAAAGACTGTCATAACCGTATTCCATAAGCATCTCGCGAGCAGCAAGATAGCGAAGCCGAACGGTTGGATTTCTGAGTGCGGCTACGAGGAGGACGTGAGTAGTCACACCACCCGGAAAGATCAAAGACATTATCTGATCATGCAATGGTGCTGAGATATCAATTGCCCTTAGTCCGTTTTCTACCCTCTGTCGGGCATTCTCACACCTTCGTCGTACCCACATCTCTTCAGCAAAATGACGAGACACCTGTTTTTGTAGTCTGCTCAGACATCCGGTATGATCGGAAATAATCGTGTCGACTCGGAAGCTGCCTGCAAGGTGATAGGATGTTAGGACCTCTTCTACAGAAGCTAACTGTTTCCAAGTCAAATACGTGGCCTCAACCAGTGCATCGCGATAGATAAACTTCCCAAGCTTAGGTGGAGGCTCCGAATGTGCAGTGACAATGATTACGTCGACATCAGAACCCACCGATAACTCTTCCTCATCAGGCAATCCAACCGTCGATCCGCTGAAATAAGCCCCAAGAAATTCATTCATCTGACTTGCTTGCTGCATGACCCACTCAACAGCTGCAGCTCGAGCTGAACCTACTTTCATGTGCACCATCCCCTTCACATCGTATAGATTAGTAGTTTAACACCATATAAGAGTGGCCTGTTCTAAGAAATGTTTTTCTTTTCGAAAGTCTGTTAATAGGATGAACATTTAAAGGATATCTACTTGGTTAAACTGTATTACATTTACATTTTATCGGAATTTACCTTATAGGCACAATATACTTATAGCGAAAAACAGTCTTTATTTTTTAAACTTGTTAATTTTTTAATTCTAGAAAAAAAGCCAAAAACCACTAGATAAAAGCTCCAATGTTTTTTGGCCAGTCTATATATGTTTCGTAAATTAAAATATTATAAACTATAAATACGCGTGAGCTTACACAGCTGAACCTACTTTTTCATAAGAAGATTTTTGTTCATTTAGATCTTCAGCTGGTTTTGCTCGCTTAATAAAGAAAGAGAGAATCAGTGCTACTGCTGCAATAAATGCTGCGATAAAGAATGCAAAATTAATACCTTCTAACATGGCTTGGATAGCAATTTGTTGTTGCATGTCAGCAAGTGCAGCTTTTGTTGGTTCGCCAACGATATTTTTTGTTGCATCAACTGCTAACTCTGTTGTAGTTGATTCTGTACGATTAGACATGATTGTAACCAATAACGCTGTTCCAATCGCTCCAGAAACCTGGTTTAACGTATTGTTCATGGCAGTACCATGCGGATAAAAACGTGCTGGTAATTGATTTAAGCCATTTGTTGAGACAGGCATCATAACCATTGACATTCCGAACATTCTAACAGCATGCAAGATCATTAGGTACGTGTATGTCGTATCTAGTGATAATGTACTAAAAAAATATGTCGTTACTGTTGTAATACTTAAACCAATAATTGATAATACACGTCCACCAAATTTATCAAATAATCTTCCAGTAATCGGTGACATGAGGGCCATCGCAAGCGCTCCTGGCAGCATCATTAGTCCAGCATCAAATGGAGATATGCCACGAATTGTTTGGACATAAATTGGTAAAAGCAGCATACCTGAAAACATCGCCATATTTAAGACCATCGTAATTGATGAAGATAAAGCAAACATTGGATATTTAAAGATACTGAAGTTAAGCATTGGTCGTTCTAATTTTGTTTGACGTACGATAAACGATAGTAATGAAATAATCCCAACGATAATTGTTAAGTAAACTTGAGGACTAGCCCACCCTTTACTTCCAGCGGAACTAAAACCATAGAGGATACCACCAAAACCTATGCTTGATAATAAAAGTGAAAATATATCTAGACGGATATCGACTTTTTCCTTTTTATCTTTAAGTAAGAAAAAACCAATTAAAAGAACGATAATCGCAATTGGCGTGACAAAGTGGAAGAGCATTCTCCAGTCATAATGCTCGATAATCCAGCCTGATAAAGTCGGACCAATTGCTGGTGCCGCCATCAAAATCAAGCCAAAAACCCCCATCGCTGCTCCCCTTTTTTCTACCGGAAAGCTAACTAGCATAACATTCATTAAGAGCGGCATCATAATGGCCGAACCAGAAGCTTGTAGCATTCTACCTGCTAATAATATAGGAAATATTTCTGCAATCCCTGCGATAAGTGTTCCAATCGTAAACAATCCCATTGCAGCTATGAAAAGATGTCGAACAGAATATTTTTGAATTAAGTATGCAGTTGTTGGAATCATAATTCCATTTACTAACATAAAACCTGTCGTTAACCATTGGACAGTCGCTGTTTCAATATCTAAATCGATCATAATTGATGGTAAAGCAATATTTAGTAATGTATTGTTTAAAAATGCAATAAACGCACCTATCATCAAGACAGCAAGGATGCCGTATTTTGGACGATCAGGCTTATTTATGGAATGATCCATCGTTGTTCCCCCTCTATACTTCGAGTTCATTATTTTGTACTGTCATTTTACACAGACAATATCATATACCAATAGTTCAATTAATGCAATGATAATTTATTCCTTTATTTAAGGGGTTTGTTTAAAATTAAAAAGTGAGGTACGATGATTTTTATACTAGCAGTATAATAATGTATCTTATTAAAGCAAACTAGAAGGAAGAAGAAAATATCGACATTTTTTAAAGGGATGGGTATTGTGGTTTTTTAGGCCATAGAAGCGTCATTTGGTGTCTTTATACAGAAGTCAATTGAGCCTATAATAAATAAGAAGGTAGGTGATATATATGAACGATCGGAAACAGCATGTAATAAAAATGTCGCATCAATTATTTATTGACAAAGGTTTTCAAGCCACATCTATTCAAGATATATTGGACTACAGTGGTATTTCAAAAGGTACATTTTATAATTATTTTTCATCTAAAAGTGAATTATTAATCGCTTTATTTAAAGCCATTTATAAGAAGATGGAACAAGACCGGAATGAGCTACTTATTGGCCAAGATCCTACTTCAATTGAAATCTTCATAAAGCAAATTGAATTACAAATGAACACAAATAAAAAAAATAAATTGATTGCGCTTTTTGAAGAAGTCCTTGTCTCCAACGACCCAGAGCTCAAACAATTTATTAAAATGGGGCAATTAAAAAATCTTCAGTGGATATACAAGCGTTTCTTAGAAATCTTTGGTGAAAATAAACGAAAATATTTATTAGATTGTGCAATAATGTTCATGGGAATTTTGCATCATAACGTAAAGTATTATGTCATGGCACATGGTTCAAACTCCAGCATGCATCAAGTAGTCTCATATAGTGTTGAAAGAGTTGCGAACATCGTCAATGAAGTGGCAGCATCTGGAGAGCAACTAATCAAACCTGAGACTTTAGAGAACTGGATTCCAGAAAACAACAGAACCGACCAGGCACTTCAACAAAAGATTTCTGAAACGATATTAACTTTGAAAAAAAGTCTATACTTACATGAAGGACAGGCAAATTACAACGAGTTAATAGACTTTATCCAAGATGAACTATTACACTCAAAGAAACCTCGAAAATTTCTGATTGAAACTAGCCTGTTACCACTAAAAAATGTTCAGGATACTATAGTAAAGGAACTAGTTGAAAAGCTTGCTCAACTAGTTGCTAATTACTTTTCTATTTTAAAAGAAATAGAGTAAAGAGATTTGTTTTCTATAGATACTGTTATTATTTCCCTTTTATTTTTCAAAAAGGCTCAGTTACCATGCTGAGCCTTTTTGAACTCATATTCACCCTTTACTATCAAGAGAGGGAACCTTTAAAACAGGCTTTCCTGTTTCTATTAATACTTTGTTCCTGCCTAAGAAAAAAGAAAGTATTAAGATTAGTAATCCTGTTCCTATCAGTAACCATTCAATTTTCATTATATCCGCGATTGGACCGAAAATGAGCATCCCAATCGGCATCATTGAAGTAGAAATCATCCCAAATACACCAAAAATCCGTCCTAGATAATTCTCATCTATTTTCTCCTGTAATAATACAGTTGTTGGCGTATTAAAAATAGGCATCGCAAGTCCAAATACGGCCATAAATATTAAATACATCCAAAAGATAGGAACAATACCTAGTGCAAATGTACAAGCACCCATTAAAAGACTTGCAAATGTCATCGTATGAACCTTATTTTGAAAACCTCCCCAAGACGCGATTATTCCTCCACCAGCCATCATGCCAATTGAAAAAGCAATTTCGATTGCTGTTAGTCGCCAAACATCATCTCCAAAGCTACGGGTAACCTGCAGTGGTGTTAAAAATGCAGCAGGTGCCATTAAGACAAAGAAAATGGCAAAAAACAGAAAGAACGTCTTTAGAAAATCATGTTTATTAATATATATTACGCCTTGTTTAAAGTCGTTGAAATAGCTAGTTGTTAGTTTTTCGGATGCCTTCTCATGCAGAGGAATTTGAAAAAATGCAAGTAGCGTGAAAATTGCAATCACCGCAGTAATGACATCGATAAAGAGAATTATTTCGATGGAAGCCATTGACAATAGTGCCGCGCTAACCATTGGAGCCACGAACATAATGATTGCTTGCAGACTTCCATTAGTACCATTTACTTTCGTCAGCCTATCCTTTGGCACGATTTGCGGTAAAATAGCACCGACCGCTGGGGTTTGAATTCCTGTCCCGATTGCACGAATAGCAGCCATGACAAAAAGTAACCAAGTCGCATCATACCCCATTAAAAATACAATTGCGAGTATCAATGTCGCAAGCGCAATTAGTGCATCTGATAAAATAATCAAGATTTTTCGATTGTAGCGATCCGCCCATACCCCTGCTATAGGGGATAAAATAAAGGTTGGAATGAAGCCACAAATGATAAACAACGTCATCATCACACCTGACTCCGTAGTTAGCGTTACATACCACATAATCGCATATTGAACTAAGGCCGAACCAAAAAGTGAGATCGTCTGACTACTTAAAAAGAGAATAATATTCTTTTTCCAATTTCCCATTGCATGTTCATTTACTGAGTTCATATTTTCACGACCCTTTTTATTCATATTAAATTGTTTGATGCAATTTTTTTGAAATTTCATTCTAAAAAAACGCTAGGATATTTAACTACTCTCGATATTTTCTAAGGGCTACTTTATCTCCAATTCTAAAGCCATTAACACTTCATCTGGAACATCAAAAGGTGCTTTTATTCCCCATAAAGAAGCTTTTTGGAAGCCGATTTCTGGATAAAACTACGAATAACCCAAAACAAGACATTATCAAGCTGTACATTTCTTTTTAAGACTTGGTTAATATCCGCATTAAAAGATCGACTTTTGGTATCTGATAGAAGCTATTTTCTTGCGAATTTATTACCATTACTCCAGAAAGAATTGATAAATAGCTAGAAATCATTTCTTCCAAATCCCCTTCTACGATTTCGCCAACCCGCTGACCTTCCCTGAATAAGGGAAGCAAAAGGTCAATATACAATTTTAATGGATACTGTTCAAGTAACTGTTTTGTTTTTTCCGAAACTCCACTAGAAGTATGTGCTTGATGAATAAGCATGAAATAATACTTTCCACCATCGTCAAGAATAACCTCAGTCAAAGTTCTAATTTTCTCTTTAGGCGGGACAGATAGGCTATAGATTTTCTCTATTGAAGAAACCGACTCTTCCATTGCCTCCTGAATAAGCATCATGAAAAGTTCATCTTTTGATTTAAAGTAACGATAGAAGAGTCCTTGACTAACCCCTGCTTCTTTAGCAATCATGCTCATTTTAGTACCATTAATTCCATACTTTGCAAAGACTTTAAGCGCTACATGCTTGATTTGTACTTTACGATCATCACGAATTTGATGAAGCTGTTCTTCGTTTAGCGGAGCCATTCCACTACTCTCCTCATTTATTTATTTTCTTTGAATTTATAAGATTGTATTTTTAAAATGAATTGTTCATTCATTTTAAAAAATATAGGACTTTATTAAAACTGTCAATATCTAACTTGCTATGTCGGACGATTTTCAACGTATGGACCTCGCGAAATAGTATTAATTCATAAAATAAAAAAGCATCTCTCTAAGGAAAGATGTGTTCAGCGACACTAGAGTTTGTTTATAAAAATGACAAAAACCCCGTTCAGATCATTAAACTGGGTATATCATGTTATTAAGTTGAAAGGAATTACTTTATAAAGAACTAAAATTATCTTTAATGCTCCTTCGTATAAAAACAAACTGCTTCATTAAAATTATGTGCCCTCATCCATTTTTACATAAATGGAAACACTAAAATCTATTTATCCCTGACATGAACATCTAATTTTTATTTACCTAGGTTTTAACTCTATTCAGCCAAGGAAAAAGTTCTTCATGACTATAAGTATTCTCAGTTTCTGAAATAACTTTGGATAGAAAAATATCAATTGTATCTGTTAATAAGTTTAGAGTATGTTGAACATACCCATTTTCAAAATGATCTAATGGCTCTGGTAACTCATCCTCGTCTAAAATAAAGTATTCTCCACTTGGGAGAACCATAATATCAATAATCAAATCCTCAAAAGATACAAAATGATCATTCATATAAGTATTTTTTATAATATTAAAATAAGCACCTAAATAATTTCCTTTATTATCTCTCCAGATGTACAAATTATATGGACGATCATTCCAGTAATATGCAATTGTATAACTACCTTTGGGTATGGTTAATTTTGTTTCATTTGCTTTCATTGTAAAAGAATCTACTATTTTATGAAAAAGCACGATATTTTGATTTTTTGTTTCTAACACTAGACAGCTATGTTCTACAACTGTGGAGTCGTACCGTATTTTTCTCTCTTTCATTTGATCATAACGTTGCGGACTTGGTGTACTTAAATTGACCATTGCTTTCGTTTCTCCTATCTAATGTTATTTCACCAGGATAAATGGCTCTTATTCATTGTAACATCAATAAAACCATCAAGTAATTGTCACTCAAAGTGTTTATTGCTTGAAAAAAGCTCTATTCGCTTTTACACAAACAGAGCCTCGATTTAAGATAATTCTTTTGATTTTACTTTCACATCGATTTCGTAATCTCACTAAACTTCTCACTTACCTGCACAGAGGGCTTAGAAGTTAGTAAACTCACAATATAAACAGCTAAAAGGCTAGCAGCAAACCCTGGAATAATTTCGTATAACACATCAGATAACCCCAATTTCGACCAAACAATAACTGTTACCGCACCAATAATCATCCCAGCAAGGGCGCCCCATTTTGTCATTCTACTCCAATATAAACTTAAAATAATAACAGGCCCAAATGCAGCACCAAATCCAGCCCAAGCGTAGCTTACAAGACCAAGTATCGAGTTATTTTGGGTCCACGCTAAGCATAAAGCCAGGATGGATACAACTAATACAGATAAACGTCCCATGAAGACTAATTCTTTATCAGACGCCGATCTGCGGAAAAAGGTTTTGTATAAGTCTTCTGTTAATGAGCTTGATGTCACTAGTAATTGTGACGAAATTGTACTCATAACTGCAGCTAAAATGGCAGAAATTAAAAAGCCGGTTATGATTGGATGGAACAGAATATTTCCTAATTCAATAAAAATCGTTTCAGGATCACTGATTTTCATACCTTCTTTTGAATAGTAGGCAATGCCAAGAAAACCTGTTAGTATTGCACCGATACTTGAAAAAATCATCCAGCTCATTCCGATGCGACGGGCCTTCTTTATTTCTCTTACTGATGTAATCGCCATAAAACGGACAATGATATGTGGTTGTCCAAAATAGCCAAGACCCCAGGCAAATAATGAAATAATGCCGAGTAAACTTGTTCCTTGAAATATATCTAGCAGATCAAGATCAATCGAACGAATTTCAGTAACAGCTTCTGTTGGACCGCCAACGTGAAGCAATGTCACAACAGGCACTAATATTAATGCAACAATCATAATAATTCCTTGTACAAAATCAGTCCAACTAACCGCCAAGAATCCACCAAATAATGTATAGGCTACAACTACCCCAGTAATTAACCATAAACCGGTATGGTAATCAAGATTTAAAATACTATTAAACAATACCCCGCCTGATACCATTCCAGAAGAAACATAAAAGGTGAAAAAGATGATGATAATAATTCCTGAAAATAAACGCAGAATCATTGTTGTGTCATTAAAACGATTTTCTAGAAATGCTGGTATCGTAATTGAGTCATTTGCCTTTTCAGTATATGTACGCAACCTCGGTGCAACATAAAGCCAGTTAGCCCATGCCCCCAATGTTAGACCAATGACAATCCAGGTAGCTGATAAGCCAGTCGAATACATAGCACCAGGCAAGCCCATCATAAGCCAGCCACTCATATCCGATGCACCAGCACTTAACGCTGTTACTGCCGGACCAAGGTTTCTTCCCCCGAGCATATAATCTGATAGATTTGAAGTACGTTTATACGCATAATAACCAATTAAAAGCATCCCAACCATATAAACGCAAATCGATAAAATCAGCTGTAAATTAACCATCTTATTCCCCCATCGTCCACTTTCCCTTAATTTTTATATAAAATATTGTATAAATATACTACAAAAGTAGAATAATAGAAAGCAGATTTTAATATCACATCTTAACGGGCAGTAAAACCCCCACTTCAAGATTTGAGAGAAGCAAAGAAGATAAGTTTGGCTAACTGCCCGTATAGATCCGATAAGTGTCGCTAACCATCAGTGGGGGATGAAGCCCCCCTCTGATGGAAGTCTCAGTTTATCTACTTTCTATCAAAAATGGTTACAGCATTTCACTAATTGTTTTTGCTTGCATATGAAGAGCTAAGTAATCTGGACCACCTGCCTTTGAATCTGTTCCAGACATTTTGAAGCCGCCAAATGGATGATAGCCAACGATTGCACCTGTACAGTTTCGATTAAAATATAAGTTCCCTACATGGAATTCATGTTTTGCGCGCTCAATATGTTGTCTGTTTTTTGTAATGACAGCACCTGTTAAGCCATATTCAGTGTTGTTTGCAATTTTTAGAGCCTCATCAAAGTCTTTAGCTTTTGCAAACGCCACAACAGGACCAAAGATTTCTTCCTGCATGAGGCGAGAATTAGGATCTAAATCAGCAAAGATTGTTGGTTCGATAAAGTAACCTTTCGAATTATCACCTTTACCACCGCTCATTAAGCGGCCTTCTTCCCCGCCAATTCGAATGTAATCCATAATTTTATCATAAGAACTTTGATCAATAACGGGACCCATATACGTGTCTGCATGTTCTGGGTTGCCAGTGATTTTTTGTTCTGTAATTTCCACAACACGTTGAAGCACTTGATCATAAACTTCTGCATGAACTACAGCACGGGAGCCTGCAGAGCATTTCTGACCGGCAAATCCAAACGCAGAAGCGAAAATGGATTGAGCAGCTAGTTCCAAATCACAGTCTTTGTCGACAACGACTGTATCTTTTCCACCCATTTCAGCAATGACGCGTTTTAAATGCATTTGCCCTGGTTGAACCTTTGCAGCACGTTCAAAAATACGTGTACCAACTTCACGAGAACCTGTAAACGTAATAATACTTGTTTTTGGATGGTCGACTAAATAGTCGCCGACTTCAGCGCCACTACCAGGAACAAAGTTTACAACCCCCTTCGGTAAACCTGCTTCTTCTAACACTTCAACGAATAAAGCAGCAATTACCGGGGTAGTACTAGCAGGTTTTAGAACGACTGTATTTCCTGTCACAATTGGTGCAACAGTTGTACCAGCCATAATCGCAAATAAAAAATTCCATGGCGGGATGACAACTGTTACTCCTGTTGGCGTGTAAATATATTTATTGATCTCACCTTCTCGGCTATTCACTGGCTTTCCTTTTGCTAATTCAATCATTTGGCGACCATAGTATTCCAAAAAGTCAATTGCTTCAGCCGTATCCGCATCAGCCTCATTCCATGGCTTACCAGCTTCTTTAACGAGTAGAGCAGAAAAGTCATGCTTTTTACGACGAATAATCGCAGCAGCTCTAAATAGAATATTCGCCCTTTCTTCTGGATTCCAATATCTCCACTCTTCAAATGCCTCCGCTGCAGCTTGGATAGCCATGGACGCATGTTCTTTGTTCGCTTTCGATACAATACCGACAACCTCTTTTTTATTAGCGGGATTATAAGAAACAATTTTATCCTCTGTTGAAATTTTTTCTCCATTTATCACAAGTGGATAAGCTTTTCCCATTATTTCATTTACATTGGCAAGTGCCTTTTCAAACGCAATACGGTTTTCCTCAATGCTAAAGTCAGTAAATGGTTCATGCTTGTAAGCTGTTGTCATATCAATCGACTCCTTCTATTTTAATTTTCCCATTCTTAACGGACAGTAAGACCTTACCGAAAAAATTCAAAGACTCTTCTTATTTTTGTGTCATTCCTTTTAAAGCAAAAGCAATATTTGATGGACGCTCAGCAAGCCGTCTCATAAAATAGCCATACCAGTCATTCCCGTACGGAACATAAACACGCATTTTATAGCCCTCTTTGACCAATTCCTTTTGTGTTGCCGTGCGCATTCCGTATAGCATTTGAAACTCAAATTGAGTTGTTGGGATATGGTGTTCTTTTACTAGTTTTTTTGTATAGTCAATCATTGCATCATCATGTGTGGCAATGGCTGTGTAATTCCCATTTAATAAATGCATTTTAATAATTTTTTTGTAATTTTCATCAACATCCGCTTTATCAGGAAATGCAACTTTAGCTGATTCTTTATAGGCACCCTTTACTAGACGAAGAAATGGATTGTATTGATTTAAATCCTTCATATCATCTTCCGTACGATATAAATAGGCTTGTAGAACAGTACTAATATAGGTATAGCGTTGTTTAAAGTCTTTGAAAATATCAAGTATTTTTTGACAACGTTGTTCATCTTCCATATCAATTGTGACCATTATGTGGTGCTTTTCCGCGATGTCAAGGATTCTAGTCATATTTTCATAAACAAGTTTCTTATCAATATCTAAGCCTAATGACGTCATTTTTAGTGATACTTGTGAATCTAAACCTTGTACTGTGATATTCTCAATCGTCTGAATACACTCAGCTGTTCTTTCTCTTGCTATCTCATGGCTTGTCACAAACTCACCTAAATGATCCACTGTAACGGATAAACCTTCCTCATTTAGCTCTTTAATAAACTTAATTGAGCTAGGAAAATCTAGACCACCAACAATTTTGCCAGCAGCAATATTCCCTCCCCAATTTTGGGCTGCTCGATTCAACGCTTTGTTTTTTGATAGATATAAGAAAAAGTCTCTTGTAATAACCTGCACTGCATACACCCCCAGAGGATATAGATGAATAAAAGTTTCATAATGTTTTCTTACTGATAATTTTACAATTGTGAACAATTTGTAACAATGTATCGGAAATACAAAGATTCGGTTCAATCATTGTGTAAAAAACACAATATGATTGGAAACGCTTTAAAGAGTTAGATTTAGAGACTTCCAAACTCATGAGCGTTCTATATAATAACTGTTCCACACTTGAGGCTAGGTTAAACAATAGTTTTTCAAAAAACAAAAGCGCAAGAAGCGATCGATGTTGACTTAGCGTACAAGGGGTGTGAAGTTCACTAGTCGTTGGGCGCTGGAGCTGGATCTCAAAGTGTTATCCACAGTACAAGAATTTTATAATTTACGCTAATCAACAAAAAAAAGATGGATTCTCTTTATGAATAGAATCCATCTTCTTAATAGTTTATGTGTTAGTTAACTATTCTTTTGTTTTTCATTAGGGATGCTAACGTCTACGCGATAATCCAGTTCAGCATCACTCGATACTGCCAGTGGAACAACTCCGTATGCTGCATCAGTGTGTCCAAGCATTCGATTGCTGGCTGCAATTAACTTCTGGCGCTTCTTAATCCGTGATAGACGTTCTTCACCAAGATCATGACGAGTTGATTTTATTGATTCAAAAGAGAAACATACCTCTCCATTACGAAATGCTGCCTGATCTAGAAACTCAATGCTGTGTCCACGGAAATTTAGATAAAGCAGATCTCCTGTTTGTAAATAAAGAATGCCTCCTCCATCTTTAGCTTCTGGTGTCATATGTCCAATCGCAGCACCGTATGTGACTCCCGAGTAACGACCATCACTGATTAAGGTTGCTAGACGTTTTAAATTTCGATTTGCATTAATATGCTGCATCGGCGTAAACATTTCTGGCATACCAAAGGCAAGTGGACCCTGCCCCGAAATTATAATAGATATTTTTAAACTACCTTCCTTTACCATCACTTCAAATAACTCATCATATTCTAAGAGCTTACAAGTTTCATATAACTCAGGTGTGTTATGACGTACCATCGCGATCATATCTTTAAATGAAAAGCTTCTTTGATCCTTTAATTCCTCGAGAAGCTTACTATTCAATAAACTTTGATTTGCATCATCTTCATTTTCATAATAGAGCACAAATGCTGCTTTTTTATCAAACACATTCAGCTGATTTGTCGTCATTCCGCTAATTTTTACGACAGCGCTTTCAAAGAAGTTCCCTTTAAGTACATCAACACCACTAAAGGAACGTTTCGGAGTTGATAAAATGACAGGATTATCTCTAACATTTTTAGCCGATAATGCAGCTGTTTCATCTGATAAGCGCTCAAGCCAAGTCGTACCAGTAACCGTAGGTGCGTTAACATCCATTGGTACACCATTTTCTAGCAATTCGTGGAAAAGCGTCTCCATCCCGCGGCTTGATCCCGAACAGCATTGAGTAGCTAATGCAAAAATATCTCTGCCTTCTGTTAAGCTATAATTAAATAAATCTGGAATTGGTACTTCATGGTGAATCTCATCCAAATCCCACAAACTAAATTTAAATCCGCCATAGAGCATTGCTGCAACGATATGCATCATGAGATTGGTCGATCCACCTGATGCACTGTGGATACGAATAGCATTTTTAATATTAGCAGCTAGTATATTTGATACACCATATATAGGATCATTAATCATCGTTGCTAAGCTATCAACTGATTTATTTATTTGTTCCTGTGTTGGTGGTGCTGCCAGCAGCTCAAGCTCGGGATGAACAAGCCCCATACCTGCTACAAGATGTCGTGAGCTATTACCAGTACCATTAAATGCGCACACACCACCTTGACCATCACATGTATGAACCGCTAGTTGTCTTTCATATTCATCATGCTCTGCCTGTGTAATAAAACCATGCTCCTTAGCTCGTTGAAGGACACCTTGAAACGCTGTGTTTGAAGAGCACTGTAATATATAGGCCATAGTATCACGGAGGTCGAATGCAATATCCTCTGCACCTTGTGATTCCGCTCGTTTAGCAACTTCTTCTAACTCTGCAAACAATTTCTCTGGTATTGTTCCACCCTGAAGGACATGTGCTGGAGCAAAGGTTGCAAAAAATGGTGCCTCTCCACGGTCCTTTCTCACCCGGTCTAAATGAGCAAGCGCACTGACAACTCCTAAAGGTTGTTTATCACAGCCTTGAATCACAAAAGCTCCATGATAACTATGTGCCTCTAGCTGATTGACAACCATTTGTGCTACAGCATTTCGACTTTGTAGAGAATAGCTCATTCCTTGATTGCTTTGTGCCGTTCCATCACACATAACAGGAGTTGAAAAATAAAATGGTACACCGCCATTTTGCCAAATGCGAATAGCCGCTCGTGCCGACGTTTGAAAATCCATAATATGTGCAGGATGGTCCGACGATCCACCGATAATCGCTATCCTAGGGGCATTCTCGTGTAAACGATTATATACCTCTTCTAATGTCCAATCAGGCTTATCACCTTCATACGCTGCGCCTAAAATTTGTTTGGAACGATCTAGCAAACCAGCAACACAAATCGGCTCATTAGCCTTCCCCTGCACATTGTCGCGGTACGGGTTGATGCTATTGTTGATATATGGATACTTTACTGACATTTTTTGAGTCCTCCCTTGTGGTGGGGGACTGTCCCTCATCTAAGTGTGGGGACTGTCCCTCTTTTTATATTAATATCTTTATATAGGGCCATTTTCTTTATATGTAGGGGCTATCCTCCATTTATGGTTTAGGAGATGCAGTTTGGGGACTGTCCCCCATCAATGCGTAGGGACTGTCCCCAATCAACCGATCAATAATCAAATCACCCTTTTACAAACACTGTTTTAATAGAAGTAAAAAACTCGATTGCTGCTTGGCCTTGTTCACGTGAGTGGGAGCTGGATTGTTTCATTCCACCGAATGGTGCTTGTAATTCAACTCCTGCAGATTCTGCATTTATTCGAACGAGACCTGCCTCAATATCATTGATAAATGAAAGCATGTTTCCGATATTAGTAGTAAAGATTGACGCACTTAGTCCAAATTGAACATCGTTTGCAACTTGTAGAGCTTCTTCAATCGAATCAACTTTGATTAAAGCTAGTACAGGACCAAAGATCTCCTCTTGTGCAATAGTCATGTTTGGTGTGACATCTTCAAAGAGTGTTGGCTCAACGTAAAAGCCATCTTCAAATTCAGGACCTTCTAGTTTCTTTGCACCATAAAGGACAGTAGCGCCTTCATTTATCCCTTTTTCGATGTAAGAAAGAACTGTGTTTTGCTGGCTTTCACTTGCACATGGTCCCATCCAGATTCCCTCATGTAATCCGTCTCCAACTGTTATCTCACTAACTTTTGCTACTAATTTTTCTTTAAATTCATTATAGATTTCCTTCTGTACAATGACGCGGCTAGTTGCCGTACATTTTTGTCCTGTTGAGCGTAGACCACCGCTAATTGTAGCCTCTACTGCCAGATCTAGATCAGCATCAGCTGTTACAATTACTGGATTTTTCCCGCCCATTTCAAGCTGATATTTTGCACCGCGTGCTAATGCTGCTTGACCAACTCGTTTACCTACACTGTCAGAACCTGTAAATGTGATACCATTTATATCTGGATGATCACTTATTCCTTGCCCAATGACAGTACCTTTTCCAGTCACCATATTCACAACACCGTTTGGCAAGCCTGCTTCATCAAAGCATTCAATTATTTTAGCTGCAGTAACCGCTGTCTCTTGCGCTGGTTTAAATACGACTGAGTTTCCATAGACAAGAGCAGGTGCCATTTTCCAAATTGGAATGGCTACCGGGAAATTCCAAGGTGTAATCACACCAACTACACCAAGTGGTACACGGCTGGTGAACATTAATGCTTCACTATCTGTTGATGGAATTACATCGCCAACTTTACGCATTCCCTCACCAGCGTAATAGCGGAGAATGGCCACTCCACGAGCTGTTTCACCTTTTGCTTCCGGGAATGTTTTACCCATTTCCTTTGTCATCGTTTCTGCGATTTCGTCAATACGAGCTTCAATCGCATTAGCAATTTTAAAGAGAAACTCACCTCTTGCAGGTGCAGATAGCTTTCTCCAACTAACTTGTGCCTGTTTAGCTACTGCTACAGCTTTATCTAAATCCTCTTTATCAGATGTTTGCACATATCCGACTATTTCGTTCTTATATGCAGGATTAATGCTCGCACATACTTGCTCTGTTGTTGACGGCACCCAACTTCCATTAATGTAATTCAAATATGTTTTCACGTCTGCTAATGTTGTCATTTTAATCACCTTCCGTATTTTTATTAATTTACTAATTTATTAACCTCTAAATGTAGCATTTTCACTAATAGCAGGAATTCCTAGTCCTTCTGCACCTGATTTGGACATGATCGCATCTGGGCAATAGCGCTCAATGATTTGCATTCCTAGTTGTGCTCTACGTACTCTTTCTTTACATAAAGCAATATTTGTTGAATCGAGATGTGTTCCTGATGGATACACATCAGGATGATTTCGTAATCCAAATTTTATATAAACAGGTGCTAAGACTCGGATAAATTCTGGAATTTCATAATGACGAATAAATCCGCCAAAATTATCTGGAACTTCAACATAAAGATCAATTGGTATATCAATTGCTTGTCTGATTGCCGCTAATTTTGGAAGAGTAAGAGCAGTAGGCACGTTATATGTATCAGCTCCTAAATCCTGCATTAATTTAATCGAAACAGGATTTGAGGCCATCATTTGTACGGATACTTTCACAACAAAGTTTTGCGGAAGGATACCTTGCTTTTTCATTTCCTTTGTTAATATCAATAATCCCTCATCTGCTACTAAAGCTCCGCGTAAACCTAACTCTGCTCCACGTTTTAAATCTTCCATTGCATATACGAGCTGATCAGCACCTTCATGACGTAGGGCCACAACCTTCCCTGCACTTGTTAATGGTTGTGCACTAATATCCCAAGTGCCTCGTGGTCCAACAAACAAACTTAATTCCATTTGTTTCTGTGCACTCATCTCACACATCTCTTTAATTTCATCATCTGTTAAGAGCATGATGCCACTTCCTTGTGACACGCGATGTACTGTTAATTTTAAGCGTTCAATTTCCTCAAGAGTTGCCTCAAGTGCTCTTGGTCCCTCCACACTAGGAATTTCTACTCGATATTGTGCACCATCAGGAAAACGCTTTGTTGATGTTGGCAAATCGTATAAATCACCGGATGCAAAACCTAATGATGCAAGAAAGTCTTTTGACTCCTTCATTTGCTACACTCCTTTTAGGAATTCTCTTATAAAAAGATTTTAATAGAATCCACTAGTAGTGGAATCGCTTACATTTATTTAGTAAAGAAAATTCTTTTTGTAGTTTAAACACCATTCTATTAATGAGAAATGTTATGTACTTTTGTAATGTAAAAACAAGATCAGGCCTTTATTACGCTTGACCTGTCCTGATTCAAGTTAATTATCTTTAGACAGATGATTTTCCGCCAAAGTTAATATCGGAAATTGTATCATTTAGATGTGATTTCATGAGTAATTTTGCACGATCTGGGTCGCGATCACGTATAGCTTGCGCAATCATTAAGTGGTATTGTGCTGCTTTTTCAATTGCACCTGGAATTAGATTTGTATATTTACGAGATTCTAGTAGTTGAGGTTCTAGTGATCTAAACATGTCAAAAAGGAAGTCACTGTGTGCTGCTTTTGCGATTAAAAAGTGGAAATAAACATCTTCGTCTGCAAAACTTTCAAAACGTTCGA
Source organism: Metabacillus sp. KUDC1714 (assembly GCF_014217835.1). Lineage (NCBI taxonomy): Bacteria > Bacillati > Bacillota > Bacilli > Caryophanales > Bacillaceae > Metabacillus > Metabacillus elymi. The sequence continues at coordinate 3,539,368 of NZ_CP055263.1, read as the reverse complement.
TATGTTTTGCGATTTTTTCAGAAGAATGACAAATTTCTTCAATTTCTTGAATAAATGCTCTTTGTGCTGCAAAATATGCAAATTCTGTTTCTAAAAGTAGCCTTGCTTCAAATAGTTTAAAGAGGGATTCTGTACTTATTTTTTCTTGAGCTTTTTCAGAATAGATCATATCTTTTCGAACAAAAATTCCACGACCATGTTCAATGGAAATGATTTTTTTATCTTCTAATATTCGTAAGACCTCACGTAAAGTAGATGTACTTACGTTCAGTTCCTCTGTAAGTTTTACAAGAGTGGGTAACCGTTGTCCTGGTCTCCATATGCCATTCTTTATTCTTTCCATTACAAGTTCCAATGTCTCATCGAAAACTTTTCTCTTTTCCAACGATCATCCCCTCTATTCATCATATCAATATGTATCTTTTCACCATAATGATATGATCTATTTTCATAGATGTCAATATTATTCATTGTTATTTTTTGACTTTAATGAGTTTTAGAAAGAACAACTGCCTTTTCAAGGGCTTAAACTTGAAAATCTTTTTACCCTTAAACAGCCTTTTCATCATTGTGTCTCTTCTTGAATTAAACTCCTAATGCTCATTAATGAAAAGACCCAACAACAAACAACAATAACGATGGGCCATTTCATGAGTCAAGTGCTTCTTGTCAGTCCATTTATTCTGCACAGTGCTTTCCATTAGTATAGTACGCTTCTTCAGAATATGCAGTAAAGACAACCTCTACTTCAGGTAACCCTAATTCGAGAAGATAGTTTGTTACTGCTTGGGCAAATAGATTACGGATCTGTTGTCCACGCTCAAACCACTTCACTTCAATAAGCGGGAATGCTTCGGTTTCTTCACCATTAAATACAAACACAGAGCTTGGTAGCTCGAATGTGAAATTATCTGTCCCACATTCACAAATGTCTGCAAGTTCTTCTAGTAGTGGTTTACTGATGTTTTTTAATTGTTGAATGTTTATTCCGCGAAATACGATATGTGGCAAGGTAATTTCCTCCTTTGTATTTTCCATTATCTTAACATGATTTAGCTAGGCATCCATATAACCGATTATCTATTTAATAGCAGACGAAAAATAGAAGCATGTCACCTGTTCGACCTTATTATCAATTGATTTTTATTTTTTGACATTCGTCATACTTTATTCAATTGTTTAGAGAGTTTATTGGCCTTACCCAATTGAAGTATAGAAATTTACAATAGACTAATATAATATGTAGTTAGAATGATAAGCTAAATTTCAAGACGTAATTATTAATCGGTTATTATTAGTAGGAACAAACATATATCTTATATCAAACATCTTTTTCTTGGGGGGAATACCATGAATATAGCCATTATATTAGTCATTATTATCGGTTTATTAGCTCTTGTTGGAACTGTCTTTTTAGGTGGTAAAGGTGATCATAACTACGACAATGCGACAAAAGGAAACATCTCTCGCCTTTCTTGGATTTATATTATTCTTGGAATTGCTGTTGTTATTGCATTCGCAGTTTATCTTTTTTAATCAATGACAAAGGTTCTTCTTATGTTTATAAGGAGAACTTTTTTAGTAGATCGAAATGTAGTTTTCTCACTCACTTATCTTGTTAAAAGCATTATGAAAACACTTTCACACTATGTACACAATTATTTTAAAAAAACGCTTTCACAAATTGATAGATTTATTTTATAATAGGATTAACAAAACATAATTAAACATCTAAGGAGAAATCATCATGAAACAGTTTGTCTTTTTAATAGATACAGGTAATGAAACAAGAGAACATAAAATAGCAGCATCAGGTATGACGGATGCCGTGAATCGTATTAAGGATATAAAGAATCATTTAAAGAAAGACAGTAATTCAACCTTAAAAATTAAATTTAAAGGTGTTATTTATGAAAACGCTTTCTGACATATTTTTCAGTTAGGATATCCTTTTTCTAATCAAGCAACTTAGTATATACCCAACAATGATGTTCTAAACGATGACGAGGATGGCTCAAACGAAATGAGTCGTCCTCTTTTTCTATTCAACAAAGGATAATCGAAAGCGAGGGATAGATAATATGGAAACTCATAAAGGAAGGCTTTTGGGGAAGTATCTTGCGAATGTGCAGTTGGACGTTACAATTGCGGCTTATACGAAAGTCCCTATCACTTGGAATGAAGATCGATACACTACTGATTTTAATAAGTTCTATTACATAATGGAAGGTGAGGGATTTGTCAAAGTGAATGATGAAACGTACTATCCTAAACCTGGTGAACTTTATCTCCTCCCTTCAAGTTCTGTACAATCTTATGGAACAATCAGCAAAAATACATTCGGTAAATATTGGTGTCATTTCACTGCTAAGATCGGGGATTTTGATTTATTTCAACTGATGAAAACACCGGTATTTAGTAAACTAGATGATTTTGAACTGAAGGAAAAATTCGAGCAACTTATTTCCAATTGGCAAAGTGACAAGTTATCAAGCCATTTCCGGGTTCATTCAATATTATTGGAAATTATTGCGTTGTTTATTGAAAGAAGTGATCACATTCAATTAAAAGTGGATACATCTCCTTCTTTTAATAAAATGGATATCATTCTTACATATATAGAAGAACATTTGGATGGAAATTTATCAGTAGAAGATTTAGCATTAATAGCTAATTTCCATCCAAATTATTTCATTTCAGTTTTCAAACAATTCACTGGCTATTCTCCCATACAGTACATGAATCGAAGACGTATTGAGAAAGCCAAAGAGTTATTAATTATCAGTGAGCTTACTGTTTCTAACATTTCAGACTCGCTTGGAATGGAAATATCCTATTTTTCTCGATTGTTTAAGGAACTAACTGGATTCTCGCCAACTTCTTTTCGAAATTTGGCGAAAAATCTTAGATAAACCTCTAGCCAACACCTAAACTGATCAAGGATAAAACGTATTCGCAGGTGTGGTAGTCGGACACCATCTTGAATTAAATAAAAATGTGATCAGAGCTTTGTTTGCTTGTTCTGTTCCTATATATCGAAGTGCTTCTGCCGCATGTGCACGGACATATCTATTTTCATCCTGTAATGCGACTTCCAATTGAGGTACTGCTGAATCAGCAGGAGCACCGATTCGAGCTAATGAAAGCCCAGCCATAAAGCGAGTTTGGGCGTCTGGGTCTTGTAAACATTTTGTTAACCCAGCGACAATTTCGTTAGCTGGAGTAGCAATCATACCAAGTGCTTCAGTAACAGATCTGCGTATAATGACAGAAGGGTGCTCTACTAATTGAGTTAAAGCAGGAACAGCTTCTGCAGCCAAATGTCTATGTTCACTTAGGGCAAAAATAGCACGTATCACCGTGGACGTACGGCTACTATTCAATGCAATAATTAAACCTGGTATCGCATCTTTTCCTGCAATTGATAACCCATATGCTGCAAGTCGAGAAACATTAGCTTTTTCGTGATGCAGTGCTGATAAAAGGTTTTGCACGCCATACTTCCCACAGCATGCAAGTTCATATGCTGCATTCAGTGCTACCGGCTCATAGTCATCCTCTAAAGCATTAAGCTTATTTTCTATAAAATTCGAATCGTTCGTTGCTTTCTCTGACATGCTGCCAATTTTACCAGTTAACCAATTCCATGTTTCTTCCCACATCACCTCATGCTGTGCAAATAAAGGGCTTGTTGATTCGGGAAGCTTCCACTCACTTTCTGCATTGTTCCAGCTTGGCTTTGTCGGAGCTTGAGTACGCATAAATTCAAACTTCAGCATAAAGCGAGGATTTCCTAGTGTATTTGGTGTTGCACGATGCCAAATATCATAATGAATTAAGGCAAACGTTCCTGCTTCACCACAGGCTTTTACCTCTTGGTCCAATTCGTCAGCCTCAAATACACGCGAATCATAATTCTGCGTACCAGGCAGAATTCCCGTTGGCCCTAATTCCGCTGGTGTATCCTGTGGAAAATACATGATCATCGCCCACCATGGATGGTGATTTCTCATGCGATTATATCCCCAATAGCTATCTTTATGCCATTCACCAGCTACTTCAGAAGCATTATAATGTCCATGTCGATGTGCATGTAGCATGTAATCAGGCCCAAGTACACTTGTTAGTGCACCAGTAATTACTGGATGTTCAAATACTCTTTGAAGCTCAGTTACTCTAGGTAATAAATTATTTCCAGGATTACCTTCTTCTTCGTAAACATTCAATAATTGATCATTTAACTTTTCATGAAACCCCTTAGAAAAATCGGTTTTTAAAATTAGAAATCCTTCTGTAATAAACTTTCTCATCTCTTCATCTGTTAATAAAAGTGGTTTACTTTGTCTTTCCATCCCATATTGCCTCCTCTAATCGTTAGTTGAAGCTACATGATTATTATAAAAGAGGTAAATTTGTAAAAACATAGACGAAACTCATTTAGATTTGTACAAAACTAAGGTGTTTTCGCCTTAATAATTTTTTAAAGAAGTAAACCTATATAGGTCATACAATTACTAGGTTCACCTAAAAAAAAGGCTGTTTTCGCAAACTTTGTTGCTTTTAAAATAGTATTGGGTTGGTTGATTGGCACTCCAGGATGCTCGCTTTCCGTGGGGCGGGCGATGAGCCTCCTCAGCGCGAAGCGCCTGCGGGGTCTCATCTGTCCCGCTACTCCCACAGGAGTCTCGCATATCCGTTCCAATCACCCTAATCAGTTTTGTTCAAAAACAACAATCTTTTAGAAAAGAGCCAAAAAAAAAAAAGAATCAGGTGCTACCCCTAAAAGAGGAAAACACCAGATTCTTTTTAATTGCAAACTACCTAACGTACACTTTTTTCAACGTGTTCTAACCAGTTCAATTCTTCTGGCGTCAAGACTATATTGGATCCTTCTTCACAAGATAGTAATTCTTCTTCGTTTTGAGCACCAATGAGGGCACAAGTTGGAAACGGTTGATTAAGCACATAAGCAAGAGCGATTTGAATTGTGCTAACACCCTTTTCTTTTGCTAATTGTTCAGCACGGCGAAGTCGTTCCCAGTTTTCATCACTGTAGAAAACACGGACAAGATCTTCATTGCTACGGTCCTCTGGCGTAAATCGGCCTGTAAAGAAACCTCTTGCTTGAGAAGACCAGGAGAGAATTGGGAGCTGATGTTCTTCATGCCATGCACAATCAGATGCATCAGCAGAAACACAGCCAGCCCAGAATGGTTCTTTTGCCTTCGCTAAGCTAAGATTTGGACTACTGAAGGTAAAGCCAATTAATCCGTTTGCAGCAGCATATTCATTTGCTTCTTGTAATCGTTGTACAGTCCAGTTTGATCCACCTATTGCATTGATACGTCCCGCTTTGATATGTTCATTTAACGCATCGATAATAACGCTAACTGATACTGAAGGATCATCACGATGTAGTGCATATAAATCGATATAATCGGTTCCAAGGCGTTCTAGGCTTTCAAATAAATCTTTAGAAATTGCCTCAGGATTTACACGAGGACCGTTTTGATCATGATGTGCACCTTTTGTAAGGATTACGACATCTTCGCGATTATTGCGATCTTTCATCCATTGACCGATTGCAACTTCACTTTCACCACCACAGTAAATATGTGCGGTGTCGATAGTGTTTCCACCTATCGCAAAATACCGATCTAATACACTACAAACCTTATCATATACACTTGGTCTAAAATAGTCTGAACCTTGAATTAAGGTTGTTACTGGCTTTGCTAAGCCTGGAATCATAATCGTCTTCATAATGCATACCTCCTGAAATTATATTTCTACACGACGGCGTTCTTTCGCCGATGTTAAACAAGCATCAAGAACCTTCATATTATGGATCGCATCTGTTGCTGGAAAAGGAAGCGGCTCACCAGTTCGAATACTTCTTCCCAATGCATCCGCTTGTAAAGCATATTGATTCAAACGTGGGACTTCTACTTCTCTACGTCCGTCATTCGTAACCACATAAATATTGTCTGTTTCGTCCTGATTAACAACAAATGCTGAAGGAACTTCAATTCGGCCTTCTGTGCCAAGAATCTCAAGATTATTTCTAAACGCAGCCCACATTCCACAATCAAAGGTTAGTGCCACACCTTTATCAAACTCAAGTATTCCCGATGCCATCATGTCTACATTGTCATGCTCTTCAGAAAATAAAGCATGGACAGTAGCAGCTTGTGGTTCTTGATCCAACAGCATTCGCGCTGCACTTATTGGGTAAACACCAACATCATATAATGAACCACCGCCCCATTCTTGCTTATAACGAACATTCGCCATGTCTTTCGCATTGTTAAAGGTAAAGTTTCCATGGATGCCACGCAGCTCACCGATTTCACCTGATTTGATAATGTCCTGAATCATTGTGTAACGAGGGTGATAACGATACATAAATGCTTCAGCAAATACAACGCCAGCTTTCTCACAAGCTTCAACCATTTCCTCCGCTTCACTTGCATTGATTGCTAAAGGTTTTTCACATAATACATGTTTTCCTGCTTCTGCTGCACGAATCGCCCATTCTTTATGTAAGTGGTTTGGTAGCGGAATGTAAACGCCATCAATATTTGGATCAGCTAGTAACTCCTCATAACTCCCATAAGCAGTTGGAATATTCAATTCTTCTGCAGTTTGCTTTGCTTTGTCTAGGCCACGACTTGCAATTGCAGAGACTACCCCTGTTTCAGATTGTTGAATACCAGGTATAACAGCTCTTTTTGCGATACCTGCACATCCAATAATTCCCCAACGAATCTTCTCCATTCCGTTCCTCTCCTTTTTGTTAACTTAATACTATATTGTCATTATATAAGACTCGTATTAAAATAAAAATAGAATCTTATTGCTCTATATATAAAAGAATATTGCTGTGAAAGAGTGATAACTAATGCTTAGACAATACTTATTACCAACACTAAATGACCATGAATATATGGTCCTTCCCGAATCAATTGGATGGTATAGGGACTCACCTGAACATGAGGTAGATCGAAAAGTAGGCACACTAAATAATTTTAGTATTCATTTTGTTTTATCAGGATCTGGATTTGTTGAGATCGAAGGAAAGCAATTTTCGTTAAAACGTGGAGACGCCTTTTTATATTTTCCGATGCAGGAACAGCGGTATTATAGCAGCAAAAATGATCCTTGGGATATTCGTTGGGTTCATTTTTACGGGAGTATCCTAAATCAATTTTTATCTGAAAGAGGTTTTCATCGGTATTCACTTTGGAATGTTCAACATATTCGACCATTAGAGGAAGCCCACGAGCAACTTCTCATCGAAGCAGAAAAGAATAGTTTTTTACATTTGTCTCGATTATCAACTCTAACTTACACGTTTTTGATGGAGTTCATTACAAGTACAGTGCCCAGAACTTCTGATAGAAGACAAGAGTTAGATGATCGCATTCACCCTCTACTGCCATTAATGCAGAGAAAAGCATGTGAACCATTTGAATTGGATTACTGGGCGGAACAAGCTGGTGTGAGCACCTATTATTTTTGCCGATTATTCAAACGCGCTACACAAATGACACCAATGGCATTTATTACGTTATGCCGACTACAGATGAGTAAGCAATGGTTGTTAGACAATAAAGAGATGACGATAAAGGAAATTGCTTTAAAGGCTGGCTATCCGAGTATTAGTTATTTTAATAAACGATTTTTAGAACAGGAAGGTAAGACCCCTACAGAGTATCGTCAGCTGTTTCATCATAAAACAATCGAGTAAGGCGCTAAGTTTGTATATTCTAAAAATCCTAATCTCTCACTATCTTACGTGAGAGATTAGGATTTATTAATTCTAAGATACGTTCCCGATTGTTGAAGAGCTTTCTCTTTAAGAAACTTTAATAAAATCTAACAACCTAAAATTCTTCATATATAGCAGGGTCTTGATTGTTAATTCTGCCGTCATGTCGAGTTAACTGTGAAATAAGGCTCATTTCTGCTTCATCTAGGGAAAAGTCAAAAATTGATATATTTTCAAGTTGTCTAGTAGGAGATGAAGATTTAGGAATGACAATGGCCCCTAGTTGATAATGCCAACGCAAAATAACCTGTGATATAGATTTGTTATGGTCGTTGGCAATTTGTTGAAGAGTACTATTTTGTAAGACTTCCTTAGCTCGAGCTAACGGACTCCAGGATTGTGTCTTAATATTATTCTGTTCATGCCATTTTCTTTGCTCTGCTTGATTAAAAAATGGATGTAATTCGATTTGGTTTAAACTCGGCTTAACGCCTGTTTCCTTTTCTAAACGCTCAATATGTTCAGGCAAAAAATTACAAACACCAATCGAACGAATAAGGCCCTGCTTTTTAGCGTCAATTAATGCATGCCAAGCTTCCACATAATGATCTTGTATAGGGTTAGGCCAATGAATGAGATATAAATCATAATAATCTAGATTTGCACGATATAAGGATTCTTGAATGGTAGTAACAGCTTTTTCATACTGCTGGTAGCGTCCAGGTAATTTGGATGTAACTCTTAATTCTTCTCTCGGAACCGAACTACGTCTAACAGCTTCACCTACAGTGCCTTCGTTTTCATAATTATAGGCTGAATCAATTAGTCGATATCCTTTATCATCAATAGCACTTTGGATAGCATTCGCACCTTGATTCCCCTTAAGTGAATATGTACCCAAACCGATAACCGGCAAAGTAACACCATCATTAAGCGTTATTTCTGGAACTAACTTGTCCACAACCAACCACTCCTTTCAATAATATTTTAAGATTATCATAATTTCTGATGGATTACATAGTTTTGGAACTTTTGGGAGTAGTTTAAACAGATAGGTCTCATTTTGTTAATTCTAGAAACTTCGCTGCAACACATTTTGCAAGCAACTGAGGCTCAATTTCGATCTGCATACCTATCTTACCGGCACTTACAACGATCTTTTTTAAACCGTTGGCATGACGATCGATAAACGTTGAATAGTTCTTTTTCATACCTACAGGAGAACAACCTCCACGAATATATCCCGTCCATTTTTGAAGCTCTTTTACTGGAAGCATTTCTAGCTTTTTTTCACCTGCTGCTTTTGCGGCTTTTTTTAGATCAAGCTCCTCAGCTACAGGAATGACAAAGACATACAAACTTTTTTCTCGGTAAGCAACTAAGGTTTTAAAGACCACTTCCTGTGATCTGTTTATTTTCTCAGCAACAGCAATTCCATTTATCATTCCATCGCCTACATCATAGGTCAAAATGTCATAAACTATTTTTTGCTTATCTAGCATTCTCATTGCGTTTGTTTTATTGCTCATAAATCATCATCCTCTTCAGCATTTGAAATTTCATAGGACAATTAACTTTACATAACGTTACCGCTCCAACTCAAGGAGCTTTGTCTTCATTTCTAATCCACCACGATAGCCGGTAAGTTTTCCATTTTTTCCAACAACACGATGACAAGGGATTGAAATTAACACTGGATTCGCTCCAATTGCCGCTCCGACTGCACGTACTGCAGCTGGTTTATTGATTGTATTTGCTATATCTGAATAGACAATAGTTTCCCCATATGGAATCTCACAAAGTGCCTTCCATACGGCCATTTGAAATTCTGTCCCATGGTAATCAAATGGTACAGTAAAGCTTTTCCGTTCCCCTTCAAAATACTCAATTAGTTCATTCACATAAGGCTTAAGCCTTTCATGATCTTGAGTAAGCCGTCTTCCTGGAAAATGCTTCTCAGCCCATACTATTAATTCATCGACTGGCATATTCTGCGACCCTACGTAGCAAAGTCCTTGCGATGTGGCGGCTAGATAAATATTCCAATCTTTATGATGAAGCAATGTCCAATAAATTGTTGGCTTATTTTCTGTATTCACTTTTTTAGTCCCTCCTATTTCAATAACTAGCAATATTGGATTGGTGTTTATCCGTTAATATAAATTATAGCTTAACCGAATCTTTTATGTGGTGAAGATCATCATTCATCAGCCGAGCGCACACAATTCTCTACTCAACGGACACCTTCTAAACCAGCTTCAATTCCAGGATCCAAAAATCATTTAACTTTCTCCACAATCAAAAGCTCCCATCGCTCTCACTATTTACAACCCATAGATATTATTATAGAAAATAGTATATTACAAGCTGTTGTTTACACAAAAAAACCTCCCATAGTGCAAGGAGGTTACCGTCTAATATTTAACTCAAAACGTTCCTTCTCAATCTTGATTGCCTGCACTTTCATCCATGTACATAAGTTCCCACAAATGACCGTCAATATCCTGAAAACTCCATCCATACATAAAGCCGTGGTCGACTGGTTCATTTGAAGGCATCCCTCCAGCTGCTAAAGCCTTATGTACAATCTCATCAACCATTTCTTTGCTATTAGCAGAAAACGCTACAATAACCTCTGTACTCTTCGTAGCATCAGCAATGTCTTTTTTCGTAAAGGTTTTAAAAAATTCTTCTACCAACAGCATAACAAAAATGTTTTCGCTTACGACCATACACGTAGCATTTTCATCGGTAAATTGAGGATTAAACTCAAAACCTACTTTTGTGAAAAACTCAACTGATTTATTAAGATCTTTAACTGGTAAATTAACATAAATTTGAGCTGCTTTTAGTCCCATCTATTTATCACCTCCCATTTTTTACAATATCATCCATGTATTACTATAGTCAATTTTAAACACAGCACTATAAAGCATGCCACCAATCGGGAAAGTAGATTCCATTACCTTACAGAAATATGCTCCATATTGTGGAACTTTCACATTCCCGAGTTCATGTTTGTCTCTGTAAGTGATGATTGTTTCAACTATCCAATAACTCCCTTCTTCAAGATGACATTTGCGTAAAGTGCCCTTTCTCCAGTAGCAACAATCGCATACGTCTCTTTCGCTCTTTCATAAAAAGAAAAACGATCGATCATGTCAATTGAGATAGGCTTTCCTTCTTTTTCATTAGCAATCTGCTGATACTGTTGCCAGATAACTGGTTCTCCACCATCACCTGGCTCAACTGCCATTAGTGTGATCGGCTGTTCGACATACGAATCAAGTGGAAATAACGTTAGGATCGCCTTAAGTAAATCGGGAATAGAATGTCCATCTGCTCGAATTAATCTTTGCGCATGGCTTGCTGCTGGAAAGTTACCATCTGCTAAAACAATTTCATCACCATGTCCCATTTCAGTAAGAATTTTTAATAAATCTGGAGACAAGATTGGTGGGATCCCTTTTAACATATTATCAACCTACAATCGATTATTTTTCTTCAATAAAGATATTGGTTAACGAACCTAATTTTTCAATTTCAACAGTAACTTCATCTCCAGGATGTATGTACACTTGCTTTTCATCTGGGTAACCTAATACAACACCTTCTGGAGTCCCTGTTAAGATAACATCTCCCGGTGTAAGCGTCATATGCTGAGAGATGTAACTAACGATTTGATCTACGTAAAAGATCATATCTGATGTATTTGAATCTTGACGTACTTCGCCATTTACATACGTTTTTAATTGGAGATCATTAGGATTTCCAACTTCATCAGCTGTTACTAAATATGGTCCCATCGGGCTGAAATCATCACATGTCTTTCCGAGTAACCATTGAGGAGTTTTTAATTGTAAATCACGTGCTGATAAATCATTTACCGTACAATAGCCAAATACATGTTCCAACGCCTCTTCTTTGCTTACATATTTTGCTTTTTTCCCAATAACGACACCTAGCTCTACTTCGTAATCTAATTGTTTCGTTACTTTTGGTACAGCAATTTCACTTTTATGACCTGTCAAAGTATTATTAAATTTATTAAATAAGATCGGTACTTCTGGATATGGAGCATTTGTTTCATCCGCATGCTTGCGGTAATTTAATCCGACACAAATGATTTTATTTGGTTGTGTGACACAAGGTCCCCATTGGACTTCTTCTTCAGTTTTTAGATATGATGCTTCATTTGATGTTGGAAGTGTAGAAAGATAATCTTCGAGTACAGAAATGGTTTCCTTCCCGCCAGCGATGATTTCCATGATATTTGTTTGAATTTGAGCATTTGGTTTTTCATTTAATGCTGCTTCAAGATCGATAATACCATTGTCAATTTTTACTCCCAATGCTTGCTTTCCTTCTTTTATAAATGTTAATAGTTTCATAGAAAAATCCTCCTCTTTCGTTTTTACGCATCCTTACCAAATACAACGCCACCATCAATATAAAGCGGAGAGCCCATCATAAACCTTGATTCATCAGATGCTAGGAAAAGGGCTGCATAGGCCACATCTTCAGGTCTTCCTAAATCCCCACTTAACTGGCGGGTTTTAATCTTTTCAATCGCTTCCTCAGGATTTTCATACGATTGTTTTAAATAATGCTCTACAAAAGGCGTTAGAATGGTTCCTGGCAAAATAGCATTTACTCGAATATTATAGGCAGCATAGTCCACCTGCATCGATTTAGTTAAGGCTAAAATCGCTCCTTTTGTCGTTGAATAGGAGGCACGGTCAGCTAGTCCCATTTCAGCAATACATGAAGACATATTAATGATCGAACCCTTGTTTTGTTCCATCATATGAGGAATAACATATTTACTTGGCAGCATCACACCATTAATATTAACATTCAATGTTTTATTCCAGGCATCTAGATCAACCTCATGAAGCTTGCCTACACCGCTAATACCAGCATTATTAAACAAAACATCGATCTTCCCATATCTATTTATCGCTTTATCAACCATTGCTTTAACAGAGCTTGCATCAGTAACATCAGCTTGAATGAAATAGGCTTCACCATTTGCTTCGCTAATTTCAGCTACGGTGTTCGTCCCGCTTTCAACATTTAAGTCATTAACAATGATTGATGCTCCTTCTTTCGCAAACAATAAAGCTGTACATTTCCCAATTCCAGACCCTGCACCCGTAATTAGAATTACTTTATCTCTCAATCTCATATTCTTATATCCCCTCCCTTTGTCTGTTAATGTTCCATATGATCCTCTGGTTGTGCTGCTTTAACTGTTAATCCGCCGTCAACCATCATTAAATGACCATTGATTTGTTCTGCTTCATTTGATGCTAAAAACACAACTGCATCCCCTATTTGCTTTGCAGTTCCTAGCCGTTTCATCGGATTTGCTTCAATTTCCTTGCTTCGTATTTCCGGATCTGCTAGAAAATCAGTACACATATCTGTATCAACTGTACTTGGTCCTACTGCATTTACATTAATGTTGTATCTTCCAAGCTCGATAGCCAATCCTTTAGTTAACATATGTCCTGCTGCTTTTGAGGCTTGATAATGAGGAATTACTGGACTCGTAACCATGAGGCTGGCAGTGGATAAAATGTTAATTATTTTTCCATTGCGCTTGGGAATCATTCGCTTGGCCGCTAATTGGGATGTTAGAAAAATAGCCTTCACATTTGTATTAAAGGTACGGTCCCATGTTTCTTCTGTTACTTGCATAAAAGGCTCAAAAGGAGCAATTCCAGCATTATTAACCAGAATTTCAATTTCTCCAAGCTGTTCCTCTACTGCCTTGATCATTGCTTCTACATCTTGTTTATTGCCAACGTCGGCTTTAATTACAATTGCTCTTCTACCAATCCCCTCTACCTTTTTCCTAACCTCTTCAGCTTGTTCTCTTGAACGGACAGAGTTAAAATTAATTGCGACATCTGCCCCCTCTTCAGCAAGTCGCAAAACAATAGCTTCACCGATTCCACGGTTTCCACCTGTAACTAACGCAATTTTATTAAGTAAGCGCTTCACTAAATGTCCTCCTTTTTCCTACAGACTAATTCCTATTCGACTAATACTAAATTCTTGATGACCAAGAATCTCTGCTTTTGTAAGTTCTCCAGATGCGACACTGACAATTTCTTTAAATATCCGTTCCCCAGCTTGTTGAAGAGACTCTTTTCCTTGCAATACAGGACTTGTATCAACATCAATATTGTCAGCCATGCGCTTTGCCATAACCTCGTTTCCAGAAATTTTAATAACAGGTACAATTGGATTTCCAGTCGGCGTTCCACGGCCTGTAGTAAAACAAACGAGCTGAATGCCTGCTGCTGCCATTCCTGTGACACATTCAATATCATTTCCGGGCGAGTCCATAAAATAAAAGCCTTTTCCAGGTATTTCACTCGCAAAGTCAACGACACCTTGTAATGGTGCTGTGCCAGCTTTACTTATACACCCCAATGATTTCTCCTCAATGCTAGATAATCCCCCCTCAATATTTCCGGGACTAGGGTTACTACCTCGCATGTCAACACCCATTCGTTCGATCTCTGTTTCAAATTTCGCAATCGAATCATATAATTTTTTCGTCACTTCTTCATTTACTGCCTTTTCAGCTAGGATGTGTTCTGCTCCAATGATCTCAGTCGTTTCACCCATCACTATGCTTCCGCCTTTATCAATAATCATGTCTGACGTTCTTCCTAAGGCAGGATTACTGCATAAACCTGATGTTGCATCAGAACCACCGCATTTAACACCAACAATTAGCTCTGAAAGTGAAATATTTTCATATGGAATACTTGCAATTTTTTGTTCAAGTTCTTTTGCTATTTCTGTTCCTTTTTTAATTGTATTGACCGAGCCACCTTCATCTTGAATATCAATCCAAATCACTGGTTTTCCCGTCTCAGCAATTTCGTCACGTATTTGTTCAGCATTCATGACCTCACAGCCTAAGCTTACAACTAGGACAGCACCAACATTTGGATTTTTCCCCATCCCAACAAGAACCTTGTGTGTCCGCTCTTTATCATCACCTACTTGGCTGCAGCCATGCTGATGTGGAATAGCTACCGATCCTGGTACCTGCTGTTGAATTCGATTAACTACTTGATTTGCACACACCACTGTTGGTAAAAGCAGCAAATGATTCCGAATCCCTACTTTTCCATCTGGTCTGCGATATCCTTTGATCATTGTCATTTTTTCTCACTCCTCTTTCTAAAATTATTGGTCACCTCGACCGCGAACACCGATAAGATTGTGTACATGAACATGCTCACCTTCTTCAATAGTGGTTGTAGCGATGCCAATAGACTCTCCATATTTCAGGATTGTATCACCAATTTTAATTTGATTAAGTGCCAGTTTATGACCGAAAGCAACATCCTCTTTAGCTGTTAATGTACATGTTTGATCTTCAATTTGAAATGTTAATACCTCACCCTTATTAATCGAGCGCAGCAATGTGACAACGTTATCATTCTGATTCATGACAATACATGAAACACCTGCACCAAACGTTTTCTCTTTTGTTTCCATTCTTTTATCTTCCTTTCAAACTTGCTTTTTTTCATTCTATCACCTGTTAATTGTTATAAAAATTGCCTGAATTGACTTCTTTGTAACATATTTTGATATTATAGAAAGGAGAGATTAAGTGAGGTGGTTGAATAAATGTTACCAATTCGTAAACAATTTGAATCTAAAAAATCTTTCCCATTTCATATCGTCTATAAACAAACGAAAGATCTTCAAGATGAGCTTCCAGAACATACACATGAATGGTTAGAAATTGTGATGATTCATGAAGGAAAAGGAACCTTTTTCATAGATCAAACTTTTTATGACATACAAAAAAATGATCTAATCATCATTCCAAGTAATACGATTCACCGTACCATACCTGATAAGGATCATTCCCTTACTTCTACTGCTATCTTCTTTAGTCCTGCCCTACTTAATCATTCTACTTTTGGTAATGGTTTTTTATATTTGAAGATTTTTGGTGAATCAAAAAAAGGAAAGAATTATAAATATACGTTAGAGCATAATCACCAAACTAAATTAAATGACTACATTGATACCCTTATGCATGAAGTGGAGACAGAAAGCCCAGATCAAGTGAATGCGATCCTATTATGGTTGCACGTGACTATGCTTCACCTTAATCGAAATTGCCTTACTTGGAAAACAGGAATAGAAAAGCAGTCTTCCTTCGGACCAAAATGGTTTAAAGAGGCATTAATTTATATTGATCAACATTTAGATACTAGTTTAGATTTGAATTCTCTATCAAGACGCTTTTCCGTTTCAGCCGCTCATTTTAGCCGTGTCTTTAAACAGTTGATTGGCATTAATGTTACCGATTATATTACAATGAAGCGGATATTATTAGCAAAAGATCTACTAAGTAGTTATAATGAGAAAATTTCAACTGTGGCTGAGCAATGTGGATTTACGAGTATGCCCCATTTTTTTCGGACATTTAAGAAACTTACGTCGATGACCCCTTCTGAGTACAGAAAAAAAAGATGATTGATAATTTGCCTTAGTTCATTAAAAGGTGAAAAAATCCTCATGGGAAATAGTTTCCTTTCCATGAGGATAAAGGTGAAACGAGTAATTGTGTAAGATTATCTAAGTTCTTTTTTAGTGTTCGGTCCAACAATTCCATCTACTGCTAGACCACGTGCCTTTTGGAATTTACGGACTGCTTGATCCGTGTTTGAACCAAAAATTCCGTCCACCCCTTTTGTATTGTACCCTTTAGCAGTAAGGATACGTTGAAGTTCTTTTACAGAAGCACCTTTGCTTCCTTTTTTAAGGATGCCACTTTTGGCTAGGTCTGACCCATTTGATGGTGAAGAAGGAGATGTTGGCTTTGTCACTGTTGTTCCTCCAAGTGCTTTTCTTGTTGCTGGACCGACTACGCCATCTACAGTAAGACGTCGAGCCTTTTGAAATGAGCGGACTGCAGATTCTGTATTTTGACCAAATACACCATCTATCCCTTTTGTACTAAACCCTAGAGAAGTAAGCTTCCGCTGAAGCTCTTCAACAGCAGGTCCCCTGTTCCCTTTTTTGAGAGCGGTTCCATTTACAGTAACTGGAACTGAGCTTTCAGTTACTTTATATCCGTAAGAAACCGCTATTGAATCAAATGATTTCCCTGAAGTTGTGATTATAACAGGTGTATTGACAGGCACTTGATTGAACAGCCATTCCACCTCGTTATCATACATCCGTACACAACCGCTACTCACATAACCACCAATTGAATTAGGGTTGTTGTTACCATGAATTGCATAAGTCGTGCCCCATGTTCCCCTTGCATTTATTCCAAGCCATCTATTACCAAGCGGATTACGTGGGTCACCACCTGGAATGCCATCAGTGTAGTAAGGTCGATTCTTTATCTTGTTTACAATTTTAAATTTTCCCTCTGGTGTTAAGGATTGACTCCTCCCTGTCCCGACTTTAAACACTTTAGTTAGTTGATTATTTTCATAATAAGCAAGTTGGTTGTTTGACTTATTAATGATAATAAATTTGCTACCTGCTGCAGAACCAGAAGATATCCCTATACTACAAAACATCAGAATTGCCAATACAAATAGATAAAACCATTTTTTAATCAACTCTGTTCCCCCCTTAGTTGTGAATACACTTTATAAGACGGTATATATGCTAAAATTGTTTGATTAATTTACAATTTTTTGAAAAAATATTTAATTTTACTAAAATTCCACCATACAGCCTTAGCGTTTTCTATGCCCATTGTTGAGGAAATCATTATTTCGCTGAATATTGCTCATTCCTTTTTAGGTTCAGGAAAACATAAAAAAGAAGCTGACCCTTTTATGAGCCAGCCTCTTATCCCTATAATCTTATTTTAGTCGTTCTTCACACGCTCTAAGCCAAGTAGTTGCCATTAACATGTTTCCCGCGGAATTCATGTGAACGCCGTCTGTCGTGAGCTTATAATTGTTTTCAGCTTGTAAATACTTGATAAATACTTGATGCGTAGGCACGATTGTTGCATCGAATTGTTGTGCAAGATTAGTTATGATCTCCACATAGTCTTTTAACATCTTATTTCCTGTGGATTCTGTATCTTCCTCAATAATTGTTGGTTCCATTAATACAATTTGTGCGTTGGTTTCTTCTTTTACTTGAGTTAACAATTTTACGTAAACTTGGTGAAATGTCTCTGAAGTTACTTGCTCTATTTCAGGACGGTCAAGCTGTCTCCATACATCATTTATTCCTATTGAAATCGAAACATAATCTGGTTGATGATCAATGACATCTGTTTGCCATCTTGCAGCGAGGTCAGTGACTCTATCTCCGCCTATTCCTGTATTCACAATTTGATAGTCAGCATATGGATACGTTGTCACCAAGTAATCATGTAAAATTCTTACATACCCATATCCTAGACCCTCTTGATCTTCTCGTCTTCCACAATCTGTAATACTATCCCCTATTAATAAAATTTTTTTCGCCATTATCTAATCTCCTTATTCTCTATTAAAAATTAAGATATCTATTACTTTCATAGTTTATTATTTTACACTTATTGTATAAATACCTTCTCATTATGTAGGAAAACAGATTATTTTATTATTTTCATTTAAAAATCTATTTTTCCGTTATTTTTTATTTTATAAAAGGATCACTCTTGTTTATTTGCACCCAACTTATAGAATAGAACTACTACCTTCTCAAACCGATGGCTTCTCACCTTTCTTATTTTATCGAATAAAATTTTGCACAGTTCTCACCAAGGATCAGATTCTCCGATTCTGGAGCAAATCGCTTAACATAATCCAAGACAATTTCCATGACCGTTTCATAGCGATTACTAACAGTACAAACGGGCCAATCAGAGCCTATCATGATTCTGTTTGGTCCAAAGGCTTTAAATACTACGTCTAAATATGCTTCAAAGTTCTCTTTTCTCCAATTCTTCAAATTGGCCTCAGTCACCATGCCGGATAGTTTCACATAGACGTTCTGGTGTTCTGCTAGTTTTGTAAGATCTTCCTTCCATGGCGAAATCACTTTATTCTTTATATCAGGCTTGCCGATATGATCCAATACAAATTGCTGTTTCGGGAATGTTTCTACAAGCTCGATGGCATAAGGGATATGCACTGGAAAAAGCAGTAGATCATAGGTGAGGTCAAAATCGTTTAGTTCACTGATGCCTCTCTGAAAATCTTCTCTTAACAAAAATTGATCATCTACTTCATCATGGATGACATGACGAATTCCTTTAAGATAAGGATTATCTGTGAAATGTTTCAATTGTTCTGTTACATCAGGCGAACAGAGGTCAACCCAGCCAACAACTCCCTTGATACAATCATATTTTTGTGCTAGTTTTAAAAGCCAACTTGTTTCCTCTAATGTTTGTCTAGCTTGAACAGCAATCGCTCCATTAAAATCAAGAGATTGTAACAGTCCTTCAAGATCTTCTGGTAAAAAGTCACGTTGTAATTCAGACATGTCTTCACTAATCCAGCTATATTCGTTTTCGTTATAAATCCAAAAATGTTGATGTGCGTCTATTTTCATAACTGACTGATCCCTCTCTTTCCTAATGATGAGGCCCGATAACTTAGAGTAGAGATTTCTAGATTCGTATTCCCAAGTTTTCTATATTTCATCATGGTCTCTCTTTTTTAAAAGCGTTTTCAAAATTTTAACACGAGTATCAAGATATAAAAATGACTTATTCTGATGCTTTTATATCTTCTCATGTTATCTATCAAAAGGTACGGATCACTTCCAGGAAAAATATAAATGGGCGAACCAATACCAAAGGTTCGAATTCCTCCATCACAACATATAGCTCCTTAAAAGTTGAAAGGAGCTATATATTAGTGATGTTGGTAGTTGTCAGACCCTTTTAAGTCGCCCTCTAGCTAGTTATCAAATCTATTTCTCAACTAAACAGTAGCTGCTTTTATTGGGAGAATGGTATAATATACTCCTGCAACAGTAGCAAAAGAAATGGCGCCATATCCTATCTTTTCAATTTCAACAACTTTTTCCCCTACTTTTACTTCCACATTGACATCTGTTTTAAGAACACATCTTTCTCCTTGTAATGAATGTATCTCGACTTGCTTTAACTTCTTATTCTCCCACTGTAGAGCTATTTCAAATCCACCACGTGCTCTAAGGCCACGAACATGCCCATTTGGCCATGCATCAGGTAATGCAGGTAATAAATGAATTTCCTTTGTATGAGATTGAAGTAATAACTCAGCAACCCCAGCGACAAAACCAAAATTCCCATCAATTTGAAAAGGTGGATGTGCATCAAACAAGTTGGAATACACTCCACCACGCTGATAATTTGTGCTATTCTCATCAGTTACAAGCTGAAGAAGGTTAGTTATTAGACCTAGAGCCCGATTTCCATCTTTAAAACGAGCCCATAATGATATTTTCCAAGCAAGGCTCCAGCCAGTCCCTTCATCACCTCTACGCATAAGAGAATGTTTAGCAGCCTTAAATAATTCAGGTGTTTCCTTTTCAGTAAACTGCCTCCCTGGGAAAACCCCAAAAAGATGTGAAACATGGCGATGGTTAAGTTCCTGATCATCCCAATCTTTATACCATTCCTGTAGTTGCCCATATTGACCAACCTGAAGTGGAAATAATTTTGATCTTTTTTCTTCTAATTCTTGTCTAAACTCGATGTCATTATTTAACTCTTTTGTTGCTTCGATACAACTTGTGAATAAGTCCCATATTAATGACAGATCCATGGTTGTCGCCATACTAACTGCTGCCATTTTACCATCTTCCGTTACAAATTTATGCTCTGGGGAAGTTGAAGGCGCTGTCACTAAATATCCTTTTTCATCTTCAATTAGCCAGTCCATACAAAATAATGCTGCTTTTTTCATAATTGGGTAAGCCTTATTACGTAAAAATTGTTTGTCTCGGCTAAATGCAAAATGCTCCCATAGATGCTGTGAAAGCCACGCTCCAGCCATTGGCCAAATCGTCCAAACTGGATCACCATGACCATATGCCCCTACAGGAGCAGATTGACGCCAAATGTCTGCATTATGGTGTGCAGTCCAGCCTCGCAGACCATAATTTGTTTGAACTGTTTTTTCTCCATTGTGGGCTAATTCCTCTATGTAATTTAGGAATGGCTGATGACATTCAGCTAAATTACATGTTTCTACAGGCCAATAGTTCATTTGTGCATTAATATTGAGTGTGTAATTACTACTCCAAGGTGGCTGAATCATGTCATTCCAAATGCCTTGTAAATTGGCAGGCTGTGTTCCAGGACGGGAACTTGTGATCATTAAATATCGGCCAAAATGAAACAGAAGCTCCACTAATTTAGGATCACTTGCTCCATATTGTTCAATCCATTGGTCTGTCATAATCTCATTAGTAACTAATGATGGACCTAAATCAAGCTCAACACGATCAAACAGTGATCTGTAGTCTTTAATATGAGTTTCTCGAAGTGTTTCAAATGTACTTTTTTTCGCTTCATATAAGTGTTTCATGACTGTAACTGAAGGATCTTTCCCTTCTTTACGAGGGGATTTATCAAATCCATTGAAGCTTGTAGCAGCTGAAAAGAACAGTGTTACTGTTGTCGCATTTAAAACAGTAAGACCTTCATCATCTAAATAGGATACACCACCATCTTTCTGAACAGCTAACCGCCCCTCAAATGTTAGTGAGTTACCATTTCCCTCTTGTTCATAAATAATGGGATTCTCATTATCTCGGAAATAGCCTGGATCTACATTTTCCGGGCAAATCCCTCTAAGAATAAGTTCTTCATTAGACTTTTCTATTACGGTTTGAAGTAAGCTTTCTAATTTAGCAGTAAAGTTAATCTTGCCCGGTTTATTTGCCCTAAGGTGAATAACAATTACTTGATCCTCAAAAGATGAAAACATTTCGCGTGTATAGGTTACATCATCAATATCATATTGGACACGAGCTATACCATCCTGTAAATCAAGACTTCGTCTAAAATTTTTTTCATTTCCATCGTGAGCAAATTTTATTAATAAATCACCAAAAGGTAGATAGGATTGGGTATAGGGACCCATCATGTTTTTTGCAATATGATCAGCTTCTTCATACTTCCCCTCAAAAATAAGCTTTCTAATTTCAGGTAAATACTTTTTTGCCTCTGGATTATTAAAATCTTTCGGGCTTCCTGACCATAAAGTATCTTCATTTAATTGTAATCTTTCCAGTTCAACTCCACCAAAAATCATTGCTCCAAGTCGACCATTTCCGATAGGAAGTGCCTCTGTCCATGTCTTTGCACTAGTTTGATAGTTTAACTTCATTATGAATGTCCCCCTTTTATAATAATTAATAGGATAATAATTGAACATTTACCGACAGCAAAATCAACAATAATCTTAGTTCTTATTCTTTCATATTAACAATGTCCTTCAATGGTTCTTTAGAGGAGATCTCAATTATCTAACTTTCCATTCTGATAACGTCCTTTGATCATTTTTTTAAAAGGAGCGTGTAATTTAAAATCCACATCCCAATTGTCAGTCCATATTGGTAATAAATAAATGAGACTTCTAGATTAGTTCTTACAAGTTTTCTACATTTCATCATGACCCTTCAAATATGAAAGCATTTACAAAATTTTATCATGTGTATCAAGATATAAAAATGACTAATTATGATGTTTTTACACCTTTTTATGTTATTAACCTTAGTATAAGAAACACTTCTGCTCATAAGATATGTGTATCCTTTAAATTTCAATGGACATTTAATTAGCAGCCTCTTGAATGTTTATAGCGAATCTTCTTTATTTTCCCTCGTTTTATTACACTATTTTTTTTTGCACTCTCATTTCTTGAATGGAAATGTTAAACCATTCATTAATCCATCTTAAATTGCAAATCTACATAGATTGTTATATAGTAAGTATAGTCAATAAACTAAGTTCATGCTATTTTATTTGTATATTCAATCTTTTTCGACATTCAAAAAAATAAATGAAGAAAGTGAGTATTACAAACATGAATAAAAAAGTACTTTTTAATGATGGATGGGAGTTTTCCAAAAGTAGTTTAGAAGTTAGCGAAAGTGCTACTTTGACATTTGAACCAGTTGATTTACCTCATGATTGGCTAATATACAATACTTTAGACTTATATGAAAACAGTATAGGTTGGTATCGTAGGAAATTTATATATACGAAAGATGAAAAACAAAAACAGATTCTCTTGTGTTTTGATGGGGTTTACATGGATTCTTCCCTTTATGTGAATCAACAATTTATCGGAGAATGGAAATATGGGTATTCCTCTTTTGAACACGATATGACAGATACATTGGTTGAAGGAGAAAATGAAATTGTTGTAAAGGTCGTGCATCAAAGCCCAAATAGCAGATGGTACTCTGGTGCTGGAATTTATCGTAATGTCTGGCTAAAAACAAGGGATAAGAATCATATAGTTACAGATGGAATATACAGCACAACAAAAAAGAAAGAGAATGGATGGCAGTTAGAAGTCGACACAGAAATAGATATCTATGATGAAGTACAAATTTCGCATAGTCTCGTTTATAAGGATGAAATAATTACATCTACATCAGAGAGAGTTATTGCGGGCAGTGATTCTAGTACACTTAATCAACAAGTGTTATTTCTAGAAAATCCATTGTTATGGAGCACAGATGACCCTAATCTTTATCAGCTTATAACCCACCTACATGTGATAAATAACGATAAAAATCAGAGTTTAGAAGAAGTTGAAACAATCTCACAGAATATCGGATTTCGAGTAATAGAACTTGACCCTCATAATGGATTTCAACTAAATGGTAGAAAGATGAAATTAAATGGGGTTTGTGAACACCACGATTTAGGAGCCCTAGGAGCAGCCTTTAATAAAGCTGCACTAAAAAGAAGATTGGTAATATTGCAAGAAATGGGTGTTAACGCTATTCGAACTGCCCATAATATGCCAGCAAAAGAACTTATGGAATTAGCGGATGAAATGGGCTTGCTTGTAGTCACGGAAGCTTTTGATATGTGGGAGAGAGCAAAAACTCCTTTTGATTATGCTAGATTCTTTAAGGATTGGGCTCATATCGATGTGAAAAGTTGGGTAAAGCGGGATCGGAATCATCCGAGCTTGCTAATGTGGAGTATTGGAAATGAAATTTATGATACCCATGCAGATGATCGAGGACAAAAAATTACAAGCATGCTTATCGAATATGTACGAAAATATGATCCGAAAGAAAATGCAAGCGTTACCATCGGTTCAAATTATATGCCGTGGGAGAATGCACAAAAATGTGCTGATCTTGTTAAGGTTGCAGGTTATAACTATGCAGAAAAATATTATCAAAAACATCATGAAGAACATCCCGATTGGATTATTTATGGTAGTGAAACAGCATCTGTTGTGCAAAGTAGAGGGATCTATCATTTCCCATTTGATAAATCAATTCTTGCAGACGATGACGAACAATGTTCTGCACTTGGAAATAGTACAACCAGTTGGGGAGCAAAATCAGCCGAAGCTTGTATTTTAGCAGAAAGAGACACCCCCTTCTCACTCGGTCAGTTTATATGGACTGGGTTTGACTATATTGGAGAACCTACACCTTATCATACAAAAAACTCTTATTTTGGACAGATTGACACTGCTACTTTTAAGAAAGATTCGTATTACATCTATCAAGCAGCATGGACAGATTATAAAACAAAACCAATGGTCCATATCTTCCCCTTTTGGAATTTTAATAAAGGGCAAATGATTGATGTTAGAGTATGCTCGAATGCGCCAAAAATTGAACTTCAATTAAATGGGAATACAATCGGAATCTATGATATTGACCATGAACATGGAACACAGCTTGTTGGATGGTGGAAGATTCCTTATGAAGAAGGTGAGTTAACGGCTATTGTTTATGATGAAACAGGCAACATCATTGCGACAGATCGTAAAATATCCTTCGGAGATGCTAAAAAAATCTGCTTGAATACTGATAAAGAAAAACTTCTTGCTAATGGTACGGATATACTTTTTGTAGAAATAACAATGAAAGATAAAGATGGGAATCCAGTTGAGAATGCAACGAATAGAGTAAATGTACATGTCTCAGGAGCTGGACGTCTTATTGGTCTCGATAATGGCGATAGCACAGATTATGATCAATATAAAGGAGTAAGCAGAAGATTATTCAGTGGAAAATTAATGGCGATCATAGGGGCAACTTTAGAACCTGGGAAAATCCAAATTGAAGTTTCATCAAAAGGTTTGGAAACTAAAATCGTTGAATTTGAGTCACAAGCAATGAATAACCTAGCTTTAAATGGGATTTCTGCCAGTATGAAAAATCAAGAATTACCTGTTGTCATGGGTGGCAATGAGGAGATTCCTGTTCGTAAGATTGAAATAATCAGTGATTCTGGACAAGTATTTGATGAATCAAAAAAAGAGATTCTTGTTCGAGCAAGATTGTACCCAGTAGATACTTCTTATCAAGAAGTTGAATGGAGTGTAGTTAATGCTACAGGGATTGTGTCAAATATTGCAAAAGTAGAAGCATTTGGTGATGAGGCCAAAGTAACCGCATTTGGTGATGGAGAATTTCTACTTCGCTGTACAAGCAAGAATGGTAGTAACAAGACAAAAATTATCTCCCAGCTAGAATTTAAGGCAGCTGGTCTAGGTACAGCCTACAAAGATCCTTATGGATTTATTTCCGCAGGACTCTATGATTATAGTAAAGGGGAAGTTGGAAACGGTAACGAACGAGGAGTAGCGACAAGTAGAGACGGTGAGACTCAAGTAGGTTTTCGTGAAATTGACTTTGGTCCTTACGGCTCTGATAAAATAACAATTCCAATTTTCGCTTTAACAAGTGAAGAGTATTCTCTTCAGATTTGGGAAGGAATTCCAAATGAAGATGGATGTGAATTACTAGCTGATGTGACCTACCAAAAGGAATCCAAGTGGAATGTGTATCAAGAAGAAACTTATCAATTGTCAAAAAGACTGAAAGGTATTACAACCATTTGTTTTGTTCTCCAACAGAAGGTGCATATTAAAGGATTTTCATTTGAGAAAAAGAATAGAGCCTTTGAAAAAAATATCACGTCAGAATGTGACCACATCTATGGGGATACATTTACCTTAACAGAAAATAGTGTTGAAGGAATTGGAAACAATGTATCTCTAGAGTTTGAACAAATGGATTTTACAAGTGATGGTACAACGAAACTAATCATTTTTGGTAAGTCACATAATGATAAAAATACCATTCAGATCCGTTTTGCGAATGATGAAGAAGAAAGTAATCAACTCATCGAATTCACACAGTCAGATGAATATGAAGAACAACAATTTGAATTGAATAAAGTAACCAACCAACAAAAAGTCACCTTCATCTTCCTGCCTGGATGCCATTTTGATTTTGGCTGGTTCCGTTTTGAGAGGTAATAACCCTAACAAATGAACAAAAAGTCGATTTTCTTAGATAAATAAGAAATCGACTTTTTGTTTATTTCGCTGAAATTATTCGTATGTTAAATTACACGGATTCCAACTGTATTAAGTTGATTGGAGAAAAATTCAATCATTATTAGTTAAAAAACAACAGCCACAATGAACCAAATGATCATTAACAATTGAATTAATATTTTGGCTAAGCTTCCGCCTAAAAAACCAACGATGGTAGCAAACCCAATTTTAATGGCCTTCGTAGTATCTTTATGAATAATATACTCTGTAACAAGAACCGCTAAAAAAGGTACGAGAATAATCCCGAAAGGTGGGAGTATAAATGAACCAACAATAGTAGCAACAGCAGCTATTTTCTCAGACGTTTTAGAACCACCGTATTTTTTCACAAAATAACTGTTGGCAATAAGGTCTGCCGCGATTAAAACTGCACTTAATACTGTCATACTGATCCAGAACCATACGGATAGCTCATTCGAATTAATCAGAAATTGATAAACAACAAATCCTCCCCAAATGGCTACAACCGAAGGAATAATAGGATAGACTATTCCTACAAAGCTTAATACAAATAAGAGGATCGTTAATCCCCACCATAAAAATTCCATTTTTAATACCCTCTATCTTTAATTGATTTTTGTGTAAAAAATTGATGAATTAATAAATACCAGAAAGATATCACTGTGTCAGATTTGGAGTCCGCATATTTTTTCTTGAGTTAGTTAGGATGTAATATCCCATCAACATACTGTCCCTCTTTTCTTTATTTTGTATCTTATACGTATTTACATGAACAAAGGTTTCAATTTGTTTTTATTAACAACTTCTATCCGAACAATCTTACTTTTAACGATTGAAATTGAATTCTTTTGAAATATCGATTGAACTTAGGATATCAAACTTTTAATACAAGTTTTAGGGAGTTTCTCTATTATAGAATAAAACAGCCCCAGCACCTGTTTACGAGGAGCTGGGGCTGTTTTTATTTAATTTCACTTACACTTCTTTGTTCTGAAATGAATATTGCCTGCTCTTGAGCCCGCAAGCATAATTCAGCCGCTTTAAAGGCATGGGCTTGAGACATTGCTGTTTCTGTACGGTTCATACAATCAAGTATTAATTTCCCGAAGAAGGGGAAGCCAACCTTTCCAGAAACGTTGAAATGTTGTTCTCCGTCTTGATTTACTAAATAGACGTGATTTCCGTTTTTTTCTCTTGCAATATCAACGTATTTGCGGATTTCAATTGTCCCTTCTGTTCCAATAATAAAGGTTCTTCCGTCACCCCAAGTACTTAACCCGTCAGGTGTAAACCAATCGACACGAAAATAATTAGTTGCACCATTATCTCCTAGCAGCGTTGCATCCCCATAATCGTCTAATTCAGGGTATTCATTATGATGATAGTTTCCTATTTTACTATGCAATACTTTCGCATCGCTACAGCCAGCATAATATAAAAATTGTTCAATTTGATGACTGCCTATATCACATAAAATACCACCGTATTGTTCTTTCTTAAAAAACCACTCAGGACGGCTAGAAGCATTAAGTCGATGTGGGCCGAAACCAGTAACTTGAATAACACGCCCGATTGCCCCGTTCTCAATTAATTCTCCAGCAAAAACTGCTCCCTCTACATGAAGGCGCTCACTATAATAAACCATATACTTTTGTCCCGTTTGCTCCACCACTTGTTTTGTTTCTTCTAACTGTTCAATAGTGGTAAAGGGTGTTTTATCGGTAAAATAATCTTTACCCGCATTCATTACTTGAATTCCGAGTTCACTCCGTTTTGAAGGAATTGCAGCGGCGGCGATAAGCATGACTGATTGATCTGCTAAAATTTGCTCTAAAGATTCAGCTGGTAGCACATTAGGAAAAGCCTTGACAAACTGAGCTACTTTTTCGGGATCAGGGTCATATACCCATTTCAATGTTGCTCCCGCTTCAACTAACCCATTGCACATCCCATAAATATGACCATGGTCAAGGGCAGCTGCTGCGAATTGAAAAGCCCCTTTTTCCACCACAGGATTTGGTTTCCCTTTTGGAGCATAGTTCATTCCATCTTTCGTCATCATGATTCCCCTCTCTTAATGAGTACCTGCAACGTCTAAATTTACTTTCTTTACGTTCTTTTTTTGAAAAGTTGATTGGCTTATTTTTTCTTGTAATTTTTCATAATAAAGGTCTGCATCAATTGGCAATTCAACAGGCTGGTTTAACCAGGAGGATAAATAGATTGCATTTGAGATTTCCAAGCCTTTTATTCCTTCTTCACCTGGTGCCAACAATGGTGTACCCTTTATGATGGAATCAATCCAATTTTGAATAATACCTTGGTGTTCAGCGCTTTTACCTTGAATGGGGATGTCGATTGTCCAGCATTCAGGATTTCCAAAACCACCGGTATAGGTTGCATTGAATTCACGTTCTGATTGGGTTAAACGGTAAAAAGTAAGTTTATTATTTTCAACAACCATTTTCCCGCGATCACCAGCGATCTCAAAGCGGTTTGTTCCTGGTGTTTCACCTGTAGACGTAATGAATACACCTGTAGCACCATTTTCATATTCTACGTATGCTGTGATATCATCCTCTACTTCAATATCATGATATTTTCCATAGTTGCAAAACGCTTGAACTCTTTTTGGCATAAGTCCTGTGGTCCACTGCCATAAATCTAGCTGGTGAGGCGCCTGATTTAATAACACACCTCCACCTTCGCCTTGCCAGGTTGCCCGCCATTCGCTTGAGTCATAATAGCTTTGTGAGCGATACCAGTCCGTAATAATCCAATTTGTCCGTTTAATCTCGCCTAATTCACCAGCTTGAATAATTTCGCGCAATTTTTGATAAATTGGGTTAGACCGTTGGTTATACATAATGCTAAAGACTTTTCCACTTTCTTTGGCTGCTTTATTCATCTCAGCCACATTTTTTGTATAGACACCTGCTGGTTTTTCAATAAGAACATGCATCCCTTTAGCGAATGCCTTCATCGCTAATTTTGGATGATCGTAATGAGGCGTCGAAATAAGAACTGCATCAATACCAGATTCATTCAAAAATGCATCTTCATCTCGAAAAATCTGTACATCATCTTTTGCTTTAGTTTTTATCAATTCGAGTTGATCAGAATTTGGATCACATACTGCAGTAAGAGTAGCTCCGCTTATTTCACCTTTACCCAAAAGCTTTACATGAGAGCTTCCCATATTCCCAATACCTATTACACCAACTTTAATCAAACTCATATACCTCACCCCGTTTATATTATTTCACTTGTTTTGCGAAATTCTTTAAGTTTAGTAAACTAGTTTCTAAGCAATCCAAAGGAGAACGTTCGCATATGTCCTGCTCAACGGCATACCATTCAATACCATTCTTTTCACCCCACTCTAAAATCGGAACGAAATCAATGACACCGGTTCCCACCTCAGCAAAGGTTTGGCGTTGATCATTCGTCATATCCTTTAAATGAATGATCGGCATCCGATTGGCATAAAGAGTTATATAGTCGAGCGGATTTTTGCCAGCCTTTTTTAGCCAATACACATCAATTTCTGCTAAAATTTTATTATCATTAGTAGGTTCAAGTAGATAACGAAGTGCATCTTGCCCATCTATTTCAATATCAAATTCGAATGCATGATTATGATAGGAAATTCGATACTCTGGGGCTTCCATTGCAATTCGATTTAATGTTTGTTTGATTTCTTTAAATCCAGATTGGTTTTGTAATTCCGGAGCAACTGATGGAAGTATAATGTCTTTCGTTCCATATAAATCTGCTTCTTTCAAAACACCATTCAAGTTGTCTTTCAAACGGTCTAACGATATATGGATTCCTACTGCTTGTAAGTTATTTTCTTTCAGAGCTATCGCAACTTCGTTTTGATCATAGTCTTTTGGCAAGGCGGAAATTTGTACCCCTGCCCACCCCATATCTTTAAGCGTTTTGAATAACGGACGGATTCCTTCTTTTAACTCTTCTCGTAATGTATATAATTGTGCTGCAAATTTATGCTCCACTACAAAACACTTCCTTTATCTATTATTGAGGCGGATATGGCGATATTCTTTTGCCGACACACCTACCTTTTCTCGGAAATAACGGCTAAAATGTGTAGCGCTTTCAAATCCAGATTCATAAGCAACATCTTTTAACGGTTTTAGTGGCTCCATTTCAATTAAATATTTTGCCTGTGTTAATCTGCACTCCATGACATACTCCATAACAGTATAGCCTGTCATTGTCTTAAACACTTGTGCAACATAGGATCTGCTCAAATTCAGTTTTTCTGATATCCTCTGCAATGTTAATTTGTTCATATAATGCTGCTGAATATACTCTGCAATATTTTCAGCATGTACCGCTTTATCCTCTTTTTGATTTGGAATCTCAATCGAATTCATTTGTCCAAGTCTATGTAAGACAATTAATGCTTGGAGTAACAAAACCTTCATTTCTGTCTCAGCTTGAATGTTAGGTAATTTAGCTGTTCTTTTTAACTTAGCAAGACGACAAAAAACATGTTCCAATTCCTTTGATTGCTCATTTTCATTTGTTCGTATCAAACAATTGTGTAACGTTTGAAAGGTTTCAAGTAAATACATACTTCCCATTTCCATTAGAAGGCTTTTAATCCATAGAGGCGAGAATTGAATCACACTACGAACATAATCGGTGGTTGGTTTAACATTCGGCTTATGCAAAGTTAGACCATCCATGACTAAAATATCCCCAGGCTCAAGGTCATAAATTTGATTATGAATCAGATATCTACATTCCCCAGCATGGAAAAAATAAATTTCATAATCTTGATGAGAATGATAGTGAAAGGGATGCTCCCCTTTCCACTTATTTCGATAACTTGCTGTCAGCGTTTCATTCAAATCACTCAAACCTCCAATAAAACTATTATCATTATAGTGTAAATAATAAGTATATTCATGGTCTCAAATTATCTAGTTTTCTTCTAATATTATCTGAGCGTCTTTTTTAGGTTTGTCTCTAAAATATGAAGTACTTAAAAGAAAATGACTTAGCAAAACAAAATACTAAGCCTTTTCTATATGGTAGTTAATTTGTGATAATTCTAAATTCTATAGATTGTATGAAAAGATGTTAATTACAAAAAACTTTATTGCTTTATAAGGATATACTACCTTTTCGTGCCTATTAACACAGGATGAACTATAAAATATTCGTTGTTTCTTTATAGTATAAAAAACTTGGCTGCCTCATAGACAAACCAAGTTTTATTTGAATTTATTTTTATTCCGTTACTTCCCTATTGTCACCGTGAATCTTCACTACCTTTTGGTAATATCCAGCAAAAGCTATAAAAGCAATCAACGTGCCCATGAAAAACGGGATAAGAAATGTAAACATTGTTAGGCTGACATAGATGATGATTCCAGTAATAACAACAATCACGAGATTCGTTAATGGATATACTAATGATAGGAAAAACGAATTTTTAATGCTTGTGAATAACTTTAAGTCAGCATGTACTGTATTTGCAAAAAAGAATAGTGTAATTAAAAAAAGAAAGAAAAACCCTACTAAAAAGAGAGAACTAATGATGATGTTTACTTTTGAAAAAAAGTAGAAATCCACTCCCCAAACGATCCAAATCAGAGTAAAGATGATTCCTCCACATAAACTTCGAACATAGTTTTCCTTGTAATATTTCCAATATGACTTTACTAGAGGAACATCATGATCACCCATTACCCACTTTCTAGCAACCCCGAACATGGCAGTTGTTGCAGGGAAAAAGAAAAAAGGTGCTAAAATAATGATGGTTGCTAATAACATAAATAATGCGGATGAGTCATTTGCATATAATAAGGAAAGAACCAAATAACAGATTGGTAGATTAAATCCAATCCAAAGTAAATTTATCACGGACAACCGCATGACCCATTCTAGTATTCGATTTAGTCCACTCATTAAATCTGTCATTTACATCCCGCTTTCTATCTTTGTATTCTGTTACGTTTATTATATCATTTATTTTCATCTTATTATATGTTTCTACAAAATGAAAAATAGTGCCCTAATCCTTAACTTTTGTTTTCAAAGTTAAGAGATAACGGGCACTATTTATAATTTGATTATTTATTTTAATTCTTCCATTTTAACTGCATCCATATCAGTAAACGTATAGTTCTCTCCTGCCATTGCCCAGATAAATGTATAGTTGCTAGTTCCTACTCCAGAATGGATTGACCATGGTGGTGAAAGAACGGCTTGTTCGTTTTGGACAACAAGGTGGCGAGTTTCTTTAGGTTCACCCATGAAATGGAATACTCTAGAATTCTGATCCATATCGAAATAGAGGTAAACTTCCATACGGCGATCATGAAGATGTGCAGGCATTGTGTTCCACATATTGTTTGGTTCTAATAATGTCATACCCATCATTAATTGACAGCTTTGAATACCATCAGCATGAATGTATTTATAGATCGTACGTTTATTTGATTCACTATCAGAGCCTAAGTGATTCGGTTCAGCATCTTCGATTGGAGCTTTTTTCGTTGGGTATTGCTTATGTGCAGGTGTTGAAACGATATAAAATTTAGCTGGATCTGAAGCATTGCTGCTTTCAAATAAAACTTCTTTATTTCCTAATCCAACATACAGACAATCTCTTTTATTTAATGTATAAGCTTGACCATCAACTAAAACCGTTCCTTCAGCACCGATATTAATAATGCCTACTTCACGTCTTTCTAAGAAGTATTCTGTTTTTAATGTTTCTTGATCTTCAAGCTTAAGCGCTTGTGCTGTCGGAATTGCCCCACCTGTTACAACACGATCATAGTGTGAATAGGTCATATTAATTTGTCCTTGTACAAATAAAGAATCCATTAAAAAGTCACTTCTTAATCTTTCAGTCGTATATGATTTGAAGTCTGCTGGATTTGTCGCATGTCTGATTTCCATTATTATTCCCCTTTCAAATTTGAGAGTATTCAAAATTCAATGTTTAGCATAGTCGGGTTAAGACCCATTGGTATTTGTTAAGAGCTCATCCATCCACCATCAACACATAGGATATGACCATTCACATAATTTGAAGCATCTGATGCTAAGAATACGACAGCTCCTTTTAAGTCTTCTGGTGTACCCCAACGCCCTTGTGGGATTCTTGAAGTAATGTATTCATTTCGCTCAGAATTTGCGCGTAGCTGTGCTGTGTTGTCTGTTTCCATATACCCTGGTGCAATAGCATTTACATTGACACCTCTACTTGACCATTCATTCGCTAGTGATTTTGTTAATCCTGCAACAGCATGCTTACTTGCTGTGTAGGCAGGAACTCTTAAGCCACCTTGGAATGATAACATTGAAGCCACATTGACGATCTTTCCTGACCCATTTTCAAGCATATGTCTTCCAGCTTCTCTACATAGTTGGAACACCGCATGCTGGTTCACTTTGATAACTTCATACCAATCATCATCTGAAAAGTTCTCTGCATTTTCACGACGAATAATTCCCGCATTGTTTACTAAAATATCAATCTTGTTCGTTAATGTTAAAGCTTCAGAAACTAGTTTCTGAGGAGCCTGATCTTGTGATAGATCAATTTTCACCTCATGGAACGTTCCACCTATTGCTTCAATTTTATTTCGCGTTCCTGACATATCACTCATACCTGCACCAATAACTGTTGCTCCTGCTTCAGCAAGACCAACTGCCATCCCTTGTCCTAAACCACGACTAGCACCAGTTATTAATGCCACTTTACCTTTTAATGAAAAAAGAGATTCCATTTCCTAGCCTCCTCTACACCTGTATGTAAATGTTTATTTGTGTTCGTTATGGTTTGATTATAACACAAATAAAAAAGATGACAACGGTTAAATGTTCGTTTGTCATCTAAATTTGTTTTATAAGGGAAAAAGGAATAGCATTATGCACTATGCACTTTACACGATCCTAGATCAAAAATTGGTGAATTTTGATTAATATAGAAGCATTCTTCTAGATCTGTTCACACTACCATATTTGACTTCCCCTCATTTTCATATTTGTGTTGCCATCCAAAGCTTTTTACAAAATTTTCGCAAGATGTAAAGCTAATTCTTTATTTTCTAAATTCACCTTTATGTTTTCATCCAACCTTGAGTCGGTAATAATCTCATTAACTTCTTCAAGTGATGCGAATCGAATAAGTGCAACTTTATCAAACTTCGTAGAATCTGCTAATAATGTTACATGATCCGCACAATTAATAATTTGTTTTTTCCAATCAGCATGGATGCTGTTAATGACAGTTAAACCATGTTCAATTGAAACACCAGTTGTCCCAAAAAACAACCTATTGACCCTAATTCTTTGGAGCATTTCTGTTGCTTGTGCTCCCATTAATGAGGATGAATTATCAATCCTTGTTCCACCTAGGACCATCAATTGGACATTATTTTTTCCTAATAGAATATTGGCTATTTTTAAATCATTCGTGATTACCGTTATTGGGAATTCTCCAAGTAATTCAGCAATTGCAATCGTCGTACTTCCGCCATCCATGAGAATTGTTTCATTTGGTTTGATAAGCTTAACAGCCTCTTTCGCAATCGCAAGCTTAACCTCACTATGCCTAGATTGTCGCTCAGCAATTGGTAGCATTCTTCCTTCTTCTTCTACTATGACTGCACCACCGTGAATTCTTTTAAGAAGACCCCTTTGCTCCAGTAACTCAAGGTCACCTCTAATTGTTTTTTCGGTAACTTCTAATAACTTACTAAGTTCCGAAACTTTAACAATTTTACTTTGATCTAATTGATCTAATATTCGTTCATGCCTTTCAACTGAAAGCATTAATTGTTCCCCCGTTAAAATCGATTTAGTTTTTATTATAGAACAATTTCGAACAAAAACAAACAGTATTTTTGATAAAATTAACCTTTCAGACTAAATGGTATTATTTGTAATTGATTTGTTGATACTATGTAACAGAATGTAATCAGGAGAATTGTAGATGCACATAATCGTTATTATATTGGTGATATTATTCGCCTTGTTTAAGGGAGATTGGAAAAACTGGGAAGATTACTACCCTACAATGCTTTATATTTCTTTAGCAACTTTCCTTTATGAGTTTATATCACACAGTCATTTCCATTTGTGGGAGCTTCAAGAAACCTCTATCCTTACTCTTATGAATGTTCATTTTGCACACAACCTTATTATAAACCCTTTATTAGCAATTGTTTTTTTGTCTAATTATCCCAGCAAACTTAAGAAACAATTGACTTACATGTTAAAATGGATTATTCCTTTTTTATTAGTCGAATGGGTATGTAAACGTTTTGGGATACTAACTTATCATAATGGATGGCATTTTGGATGGTCAGCTTTATTTGTCATCATCATGTTTCCAATGGTTAGACTTCATCATGTAAAAAAATTGTGGGCACTAATCCTTTCCGTATTTTTTGCAGTATTTTATTTGAAAATTTTTAACTACATTTAAAATAATGATAAAAAAAAGGATAGACCATAGCGTGATGATCTGCTTTGGTCTATCTTTTAGTAAAACTAATTTTGTATTGTAAAAGGATTATCATAAATACCCTTTAGTAAATTCACCCACGTGCCTCTTTAACGGCTTGGATAAACCTTGATGCTGTTGCTGTGATTTCACTCAAATACGCATCTGTTAATTCCTTTTTCGTATTGACTAATGAGCTACCAACACCGACACCAACTGCGCCTGCTTTAATATAGTCTCCAACATTATCAACAGAGATGCCTCCAGTTGTTATTAGAGGTATCTGAGGCATTGGTCCGTGTATATCCTTTATATAGCTTGGTCCAAATACATTTGCAGGGAATACTTTGATTAAATCTGCACCGCTTTCAAAGGCGGTTAATATTTCAGTTGGTGTTAATGCACCAGGGATACTAACAACACCATATCGCTTAGCCATTTCTATTGTTTTGATATTCGTTGTTGGAGAAAATACAAATTTTGCCCCAGACATAATTGCCGTTCTTGCAGTTTCCGGATCTAATACTGTACCCGCACCAACTAACACATCGTCAAATTCAAGTGAAGCTTTTTCAATTGCCGCACATGCACCAGGGGTTTCAACTGTTATTTCTAATACTTTTACTCCACCCTCTTTTAACGCCCCTGCAATCGCGATAATATTGTCTTTTGTTGCACCACGAATAACTGCAGCAACACCAGTTTCTTTTATTATGTCAATATGATTCATTTCTTTATCCTCCTTATCGAACTACATCTTCGCCATTTTTTGATATTACTTGCTCTACTTCATCTCGTTCAGGTAATCCATCAACATCCCCATTTACCATAGTAACAAGTGCACCAACTGCATTTGCACGTTCAACTGCTTTGCTAAGTTCCAGCCCATCAATTAATCCTGATAGGAAGCCTGCAGCAAATCCATCTCCTGCACCAACTGGGTCGACTACCTGCTTTACAGGGAATCCAGGGATTAAAGCGCTCTCTTTTTCAGTGAAATAATAAGCCCCTTCAGCCCCCATTTTCATAACCACAACTGAAGCACCGTGGTTTAAAAATAATTGTCCTAGTTTAAGAGGATCACTTTCACCGAATAAAAATTCCCCCTCAGCAACTCCAGGTAAAATGATATCAGCTTCAGCCGCAATTTCAAGTAATGTAGCTCTTGCTGTTTTCTCGTCCCAAAGCTTTGTACGAAGGTTTGGATCAAACACAATTGTACTTCCATTGCTTTTTGCAAGTTTAATAGCCTCAAAGATTGTTTCCTTACAGCTATCACTTAACGCTGGCGTGATTCCTGTAATATGGAGGTATTTTGCTTTTGACAAGTAGCCATTGTCAAGATCACTAGGTGTTAGCTTACTAGCAGCAGAACCTTTCCGATAATAATAGACTCTCATATTATTTTGTCGTCGCGGCTCTTTGAAATAAATTCCAGTAGGAGCTTGCTTATCAAAGGTCACATTACTAACATCAACATTTTCACCCTTTAAGGATGCTAAAATAGCTTTTCCAAACTCATCATCCCCAAGCTTACTAATCCAACCAGCTTGATGACCTAATCTTGCAAGACCGATCGCAACATTGGATTCTGCTCCGCCAATCTTTTTCGTGAATTGAGTTGCATTTCGCATAAATCCGTCACTTGTCGGTGTAAATACAACCATTGATTCTCCTATTGTTACAACATCCATATTAAGTCCCCCCTATCTTTGTGCTTAGAAACCTTTCTATAACGATAAGTATATATATGTACGAGCATTTTCTCTACCATTTTTTAAAATAAACGGATAAATTTGTTCACTTATTTCCTTTTTCGTTTGTTTTTGATGTTAAAATGGAGGAATGTAGGGAGTTTTTGACCTTTGTAAAAGATTTCACATTTCGATACACTTTAAATAGAAGTTTGAAAGGGGGATCACATTGGACACACAAGAAATAAATCAAAAAATTGACGAACTAAAAATGGAGTATGTAAAGGTACAAGGGGATATTGAAAAGCTTGAAGCCACCGGACATTCAACAGGAATATTAGAAGCTAAGTTAAGTGAGCTTGAAAACAAGTTAAGAGAATATCGTTCTAAACTATAATCTCGATGATTAAAGAAGGCTGACTCATAATTTACAAAATGTGAGTTAGCCACTCAATGTAAAAGTAGGTATACCCTTTAAGTTTTGATATTGATTAATAGCTAAATACGCTATATATACTGCCTGAGCAAAAAAGAGAAACCCCCAAATGATTGCTGGGATCTTTGTATAATTGGCCAAGCTCGTTGCATCACCTGCAGACCTTCTCCTAACTATGCTTAACATAAAAATCTGTAGAGCAGATGAAACAGACTGTGTTAAAAGAACAGATGATAAAAAATATGCAAGGTTAGTCTGGATGCTGCTACTTCCGCTATGTAAAGTCCAGCCACATAAAGCAATAAAAGAACCAAGCCAAATTGCTCCATACATATTTCTAATCCACAGAATTAAATTCAACAGAGCAATTAAAAGTAATGCATATAAAATAAATCTTATATAACCTTTATGAAGCAACATAAAACAGGCATATGCTGTAATTGAAGAAAATGTATACCCCGCATAGGAAATAATGACATTAGAAATCCATCCTCTTTGACCTGTTAATGCTTCACCAGCTGTATTACTAAATAATTTTATTGAATAAACCTTTCCATTTAGAAGTAAAGCCGCAATTGCATGTCCACTTTCATGGATTAAAGTATTGAATATGGCTAAATAACGCCCAAGAAAGGGAACATGAGAAATAACATAAGCGACGATTAAATAAACAAATAAATGATTTTCCACCCTTGACTACGATCCCCTTTCTAGTTACACATATAACTAGTTTAGGAAAGAATCAATAAACATAAACATACCGTAAAAAAGAGACAGATCTAAATCTGTCCCTTTTCGTTATTTAATCAAGTTCAGCGGAACTTTCCCCGCCAACCCTTCCGCTAAATTTTTTGCTGCTAACCTAGCCATCTTTTCTCTTGTTTCCTTTGTTGCTGACCCAATATGTGGCAAGGCAACAACATTTGGAAGCTTTAACAATGGATTGTCTTTGTTTATCGGTTCGATTTCATATACGTCTAAACCAGCTGCAAGTATCTGCTGATTTTGCAGAGCATAAATTAATGCTGCTTCGTCAACGTTTTTACCTCTTGATCCATTAATAAAAATGGCGGTATCCTTCATTAAATGAAATTCCCTTTCTCCAATCATTTTGTCTGTCTCTGGAGTATGAGGTGTCATTAGACAAACGAAATCAGATGTTTTTAACAACTCATCAAGTTCACAGTAAGCTGCATTAAACTCTTTTTCAACCTGCTCATTGCGCGAACGATTATGATATAAAATGTCCATATCAAATCCAAAATGCGCTCTTTTTGCAATGGCTTTCCCGATACTTCCCATACCGATTATTCCAAGGACTTTATGGTGAACATCAACACCAAACAAGTCCTCATTTTTTGTGCCATTCCACTTTCCAGACTTCACATAGAAGTCCAGCTCAGGCATTCTTCTTGCTGTAGCAAGTAATAAGCCAAAAATCGTATCAGCTGTAGTATCAACCAATACCCCTGGAGTATTGGTTGCTTGTATGCCTCTTTTATTCAATTCCTCAATATCAAGATTATCATATCCTACTGAAATGTTTGAAACGATTTTTAAGTTTGGTGCATGGTCCAGTAATTCCTTATCAATTTTCAAACTTGATCCGAGTAATCCATGAGCAGTATGTAGTTCTTGAATAAAATTAGAATCTTTTCTGTCTTCTAAATTCTTGAAATATATCACTTCAAACTTTTCACTTAAAAACATTAATACATCTTCTGGTACTTTTTTATAGACAACGACCTTCTGTTTCAAAAACTTCACTCCTATATTCAACTTAAAGTTATCCTTTTACTTCTTTAGGTTAATACCTAATACTTCAAGTTAAGCAACAAAAAGTCCTGCTTTTTCCAAATGGAATTAATCCAAAACAACTTTTATTTTGAGTTCCCTAATCCAACAGTGGTGACTCAAAGGGTCAAACACTCATAACCACACAAATACATAGTGAATCAGCCTCTAAAAACAAACGGTCTCAACATACTTTTGAGCAGAGAATTGAAGAATTGTTGGAATTAGTAAGCGATTGAGATTAAATGCAAAGAGAGCTGCCAATTATGACAGCTCTCTTTGTATTATCGCAAATCAGCCTGTATTACGTAAGCCTGCAGCAATGCCACTAATTGTTAATAACACTTCATTTAACAATTCTTCATTAGGTTCTTCTTGTTCGCGAAGCTCTTTAATGAGTTCCACTTGTAAGAAGTTTAATGGGTCTACATAAGGGTTTCTACGATGAACAGATTCTTTAATATTAGGTGTATGATCTAATAGTTCTTCATCACCAGTTATTTTAAGTAGAATCGCTTTCGTTGCTTCATATTCCTCGACAATATTGTTGAAAATACGATCTGCAATTTCTTTGTCTTTGACAAGAGAAATGTATTCTTTAGCTGTAGTGATATCTGCCTTCATTAGCGCCATTTGCAGGTTATCAACTGTTGAACGGAAGAATGGCCATTCCTCGTACATACGTTGCAATAGTTTTAGGTTTTCTACATCTTTTGAAATAAAGCTATATAACCCTGTTCCCGCTGCATACCATGCTGGTAATAATTGACGACTTTGCGTCCATGCAAAAACCCAAGGAATCGCACGTAAATCTTCAAAACGATTACGGTTTTTACGCTTCATAGGTCGAGAGCCAATATTTAATTCAGCTAGCTCATTTAGAGGCGTTGCTTCTGTAAAATAAGTTAAAAAGTCAGGATCCTCAAAAACGAGTGATTGATATTTTTTTAGAGATATCGTTGAGATCTCTTCCATTGCATTTTCCCATGCTGTTTCACGAATATGTTGCTGTTCTGATTCTTCTGATAGGTTAACAGAAGCCTCAAGTAAAGTGGAAGTAGCTTGTTCTAGACTTCGGTAAGCAATATCTTCTATCAAGTAACGAGAAGACAAGACCTCACCTTGCTCTGTAATTTTCACTCCATCTCCAATTGTTTCAGCTGGCTGTGAAAGAATGCTTCGATTTAATGGACCGCCGCCACGACCTAATGAACCACCGCGACCATGGAAAAATTTCAGTCCGATTTCATAATTCTTCGCCATGTCATGGATTTCAAGCTGTGCTTTATAAAGCTTCCAGTTGGCTGTTAACGTTCCACCATCTTTACTACCATCAGAGTAGCCAAGCATGATTTCTTGAGAATCACCATGTATGCTCAAGTGATTTCTGTATACATCCATTTTAAAAAGTGTCTCTAAAATTACTGGACCAGCAGTTAAGTCGTCAATTGTTTCAAGAAGTGGTGCAACATTTAAATGACTTTCAACCGTACCGTCTGCATGAAGTCTGTAAATACCTGCTTCCTTCGCTAGCACCAATACTTCAAGTAAGTCACTTGCAGCCTGTGTCATACTGACAAGGTAAACCAGAATTGATTTTTTCCCAAAAGTATCGTGTGCTTTTTTGATCATCGTAAAGACCTTGATCATTTCCTGTGTCTCTTTTGAATAATCTTCATTTAATAATAGAACTGGGCGTGGATCTTTTAGCACAGCTTCTAATGTTTTAATTTTTTCATCTTCAGAAAGTGCCGTATAATCATCGGTTACTTTCACTTTGCGTAAGATTTCTGTAATAGCTGCTTCATGCTCTCCACTATGGTTACGAATATCAAGAGTAGCTAAATGGAAGCCAAATAACTGAACTTGGCGAATCAATTTTTTAAGCATTTTCAATTCACGAAGTGCTGGTTGATGATTGTTTATACTATTTTGAATTAAATAAAGATCTTTTAACAGCTCTTCAGATGTTTGATAACCGATTTCAGATTTACCAACTTCTTTTAAACGTGCTAATATCACCGCAATTTTGCGACGGTAGACCTCATTTTCAACAGGCCATTTCTTTTCATTTTCTAAGTAAGCAGCCTCTTCCTTTTCAACATTATCAAGTAGCTCTTTACTTACTTCTACACGAGTTGTTGAGTGACTAAAAC